>NZ_JBQCHT010000034.1:0-260454 GCF_051954415.1 Asticcacaulis sp. | reverse complement strand
CGCGCTACCGCGCGCTCACGCAGGTCCATGGACAAAGGACGACCCATCACTGCCTCCAGCAAAAAACGGCTGAAGGTAGTGAATCAAAATATCGCTGATTTGGGAATCCCGATTCAGCTAAAACTCATACCGCTCTAGCGTCCGCCCTCGTCCGCCAGCATTTTGGTGGCTTTGGGGGCTTCCGTGGGGGCCTTCGCAAATTGCGAAAATGAAAGGCCCCCAAATGGCACTCACTGATATCGCGTTGCGTAATGCCAAGCCAATGGCAAAGCCCTATAAGCTCGCCGACGAGAAGGGCTCTATCTTCTCGTGACACCCACGGGTGGGCGACTGTGGAAGCTGAAATTTAGAAATAAAGCGGGTGCAGAAAAAAAAGCTCTCTCTCGGCGCTTATCCAGAGGTTAGCCTCAAGCAGGTGAGAGAACGGCGGGACAAAGCCCGGCGTCAGCTTTCTAACGGCGTGGACCCCGCTGAACAAAAGCGCGTCGATAAGCATACCGCCAAGATAAGTGCCGCCAACACTTTCGATCATGTAGCCAAAGCCTATATCGCCAAAAACCAACGCGACGGACTGGCAGAAGCTACCGTTCAGAAGCGTGAGTGGTTCACCCGGATTATTGAGAAGAGTTTGGGCCACAGGCCAATTGCTGAAATTTAACCGTATGAAGTCCTAAACGCTGTGCGCCCATTCGAAGCATCGAAGAACGACGAGAAGGCACACCGAACACTTCAATTTATCGGCCAGGTCTTTCGGTACGCTGTGGCCAATCAGTTCGTGGCGTCAGACCCAACCCGCGATTTGCGGGGCGCTTTGGCCAAGCGCAAACAGAGGCATCATGCCGCCATCCTCGAACCCTCGAAGGCGGGCGAAATGCTACGTGCCATCGACGGGTACGAAGGACACCCCTTGACGCGCATCGCCTTGCAACTCTCGGCGCTCTTGTTCGTTCGCCCTGGCGAGCTTCGCCGAGCTGAATGGTCAGAACTCGACATGGCGGCAAAGGTCTGGCGCATACCCGCTGATAAAATGAAGGCGAGGCAGGAACACGCAGTTCCTCTCTCGCGTCAGGCTCTGGCTCTTTTTGACGAGGCGAAGCTCTTTTCCATTCGCGGGCCTTACGTGTTTTCTTCAATTCGTTCTCCGCTAAACCCAATGTCCGAAAACACGGTCAACGCGGGTCTGAGACGCCTTGGCTTCACAGGTGACGAAATGACAGCCCACGGGTTTCGGGCGATGTGGTGACATCGGTTACGCGATCGATCAGCGCGGTCATATTGACGTCTGCGAGCGCGATTTGAGCGCTGGTAACTTCGTTGGAAGCTTCGAGTGTCTGCAAATTGGCCAGACGCCGCTGAAAACGTTCAAGAAGAAAAGGATCGGCGCCAGGATCGGCATCGATCGCCCGTCGAGAAGCGCCGATGATCCGGCGAAGCCGTCCTTGCTCGCCTTTGATGGCCTCCAGCGTTTGACGCAAGTCATTACGAAGGCGATTTGCCTGGAAGGCCTTGGCCTGTAATTCGCGGACATCTGCGGACACTTGCCGCACATCAAGATCGAAACGCATCTTTGCCTCGATGTCTGCCCCGGTCAGCTGGCTGAGCGGCCCTTGGGACCGGAAAAGCCTTTCCAAGTTCAGATCGCGAAGTTTATTTACCAGGTCGTGGATAGCCGACGTAAGGTCACGAACCGGACTTTGAGTCAGACTGTCTTCGGGCATCGGTACACTGCGGGCCGCCCGACCGAGAAACTCAATCGAAGCCTCATCGATTGCGATTTCACGCCGCTTTCGCTCGGTCGATAAATTTTGCTCTTTTGCTGCCGAGTTCAAGGCGCTCCCCCCTATGACGGTCGGCCAACAAATCGCATCTTCGGGTTGAGTTCAGGTTAAGGGGGAGGGTTAACGAGGTTTATCCCATTACCGTTCGAACGCTAAAGGTAAGCTCCCGTTCAAAACCTAGCGAATGGCATGACTGCGGACGAAATGGCCTTAGCGGAAGCGATGGCCCACAAATTGAGAGGCGAACTCAACTGGACAGCTACGGATAATTCCTTATTTGGGGTGAAGAAAGGCAGAGTATCATGCCCCTGGAGCTGATCTCCGCTGCTCTATCAGGCAGCAGCTCTAGGACAGAAATCGAATCAAATGGCTGTAATGGGGTGGATTGGCTGCTCCCTTTGCAGAACATCGGCGCCACAGGGGCTGCGAACAGACTGATTCAAGTTATTTTTTGGCGGAGCCCCCTGCGCAACGCTGCGGCGCGCAGGGGTAGTTTTACTAGGCGTGGTGTTTCACCTCGGCAGCGGAGGTCGTGTCATTCTGGGCGCGCTTCTTCTGCGTCGCCTCCAGAATGACGGCCGAGATCGCTGGCAAGACGAGGAGTGTCAGGAAGGTGGCGCCTACCAGCCCGCCGATGACGACAGTGGCCAGCGGCTTCTGGACCTCAGCGCCGGTACCGTGAGCCAGGGCCATCGGAATAAAGCCGATGGCGGGCACCAGGCCCGTCATAATGACCGGGCGAACCCGTTCAAACATGCCGTTGACAATAGCGGACTTCAGGTCGGCGCCGTTTTCCGTATGGCTTCGGATATTGCTCATCACAACGAGACCGTTGAGGACGGCCACGCCGGACAAACAGATAAAACCAACAGCGGCGGAGACCGAGAAGGCGATACCCGTAGCAGCGAGGGTAAACACCCCGCCGGCCAGACCCAGAGGCACGGCCGCGAAGACGGCGATGGCACGTCCGAAGCTGCCCAGCGCCAGATAGAGCAGGGCGAAGATGGCCGCGAAGCAGATCGGAACCACGAGCATCAGGCGATCGCCAGCTGCCTTCAGGTTCTGGAACTGACCGCCCCATTCCAGGTAAGAACCGGCTGGGATGGCAACGGCTTCGACCTTGGATTGGGCTTCGGCGACGAACGAGCCCACATCTCGGCCACGGACATTGGCCTGGATGACGACGCGGCGTTTGCCGTTTTCACGCGAAATCTGATTAAGACCATCCGTGAAAGTAAAGCGCGCCACGTGGCTGAGTGGGATGCTGCCCTTGCCTTCTGGGAGCACGACGGGCAAGGCCATCAACTCATCCAGGTTTTCTCGTGTCTGCTGCGGCACACGGACCACGATCGGGAAGCGGCGATCGCCTTCGAAGACGACGCCAGCTTCACGGCCGCCCATAGCCGCCGCCACCGTGTCGGCGACGTCTTCGACGGACAGGCCGTACTGGGCGATAGCCGCCCGGTCGAACTGTACGTCGAGGGTCGGGGCGCCACCAGTCTGTTCGGCCTTAACATCCGCAGCGCCGGGTATGGACTGCAAAACCGCCACGATCTTGTTGGCGGATGCCGACATCTTGTCGAGGTCGTCACCATAGAGTTTGATGGCGACGTCACCCCGCACACCAGCGATCAGTTCGTTGAAACGCAGCTGGATCGGCTGGCTCAGTTCATAGGCGTTGCCGATCTGGCCGTTCGCAGCGGCTTCAATCTTGGCCACGACATCGGCCTTGGATTTCACATCCTTCGGCCACTCTTCGGACGGCTTCAAAATGACAAACCCGTCGGAGAGATTGGGCGGCATCGGGTCGGTGGCGACCTCTGCCGTACCAGTCTTCGAGAACATCAGTTCGACTTCAGGAAGCGCGGCGACAGCTTTCTCTACACCCAACTGCATCTTGAGGGATTGCTCCAGCGAGGTCGAAGGAACGCGCGATGAGGCCAGCGCCATGTTCTTTTCATCCAGTTGCGGGATGAACTCCTGGCCGAGGGTCGTATAGACCAGGCCTGAGGCGATGAAGATGGCCGCACCGCCGGCGATGAAGCGCCAGGGCTTTGCCACGGCCATGTTGAGCAAGGGCGCGTAGAGCGTCTTAGTCCTGGCAATCAGCCAAACATCCTTTTCCGCCACCTTGCCACGGATCAGCAGAGCGATCAGAGCGGGCACAAAGGTAAGCGACAGGATGAAGGCGGCGCCCAGGGCCAGCATGATGGTGATGGCCATCGGTGCAAAGGTCTTGGCTTCGACGCCCGAGAAGGCAAACAACGGGGCGAAGACGAGGAAGATGATGGCCTGGCCGAAGATGGTCGGTTTGATCATCTCCTGCGCGGCCGCCATGGTTTCTTCCAGGCGCTCTTTGAGCGTCAGCAGACGGCCCTCGTGATGCTGGCGCTCGGCTAGGCGCCTTAAGGCATTTTCGATGATGATTACGCTGCCGTCAACGATCAGGCCGAAGTCGAGCGCCCCGAGACTCATCAGATTGCCCGGCACCTTCAGGACATTCATCCCCGTCGCCATCATAAGGAAGGAGAAGGGAATGATCAGGACGGCGATCAGGGACGCCCGCCAATTACCCAGCAGCAAGAACAAGGCGGCGGCCACCAGGATGGCGCCTTCGGTCAGGTTACGCTCGACGGTCGCGACGGTCGCATTGACCAGCTTGGAACGGTCGAGCGTGGTCGTCAGAGAAATGCCTGCGGGCAGAGATTTCTTGACGGCTTCCAGACGTTCACCGACCGCCTTGGCGACGGTACGGCTATTCTCCCCGATCAGCATCAGGGTGGTGCCGACCACGACTTCGTGGCCGTTCATGCTGGCGGCGCCCGTGCGGAGATCGCCACCGATGGTGACGTTTGCCACGTCGCGGACCGCGATACCGACACCATTGCGGCTGGCGACCTTGGCGGAAGCGATGTCATCCAGCGACCGGATGCGGGCATCCGCGCGAACCAGGAAGGCTTCGCCGCCACGGTTGAGATAGTTGGCGCCGGCCGCCGTGTTCGAGGCTTCAAGCGCCTTTGCCAGTTCGGTGTATGAAATGCCCAGGGCCGTCATACGCGCCGGATCAGGCTCGACGACGAACTGCTTCTCGTAACCGCCGATCGAGTCGATGCCGGCCACACCCTTCACCGTGCGCAGTTGCGGGGCGATGATCCATTGCTGGACAGTGCGCAGATAAGCCGCTCGCGCAACATCAGTCGTCAGGCGCTCGCCTTCGGGGGTCAGGAAGGCGCCGTCCGATTGCCAGCCGGGTTCGCCGTCCTTGATCTTGGCGCCCTTGCCGCCGGGATTGGTGAAGTCGACCGCGTACATGTAGACTTCGCCGAGGCCAGTTGTGACCGGACCGATGGCCGGCTGCACGTCAGAAGGCAAGCTGTCGCGGGCCTGGGCCAAACGTTCGCTGACCTGCTGGCGAGCGAAATAGAGGTCTGTCTTGTTGGAGAAAATCGCCGTGACCTGGCTGAAGCCGTTACGCGAAATCGAGCGGGTGGTTTCCAGACCGGGGATGCCGGCCAGGGCCGTTTCTACGGGGAAGGTGACCCGCTTTTCCATTTCGACCGGCGACAAACCGGGATCAACCGAGTTGATCTGGACCTGACGGTTGGTGATGTCAGGGACGGCGTCGATGGGCAGCTTCATCAGTTGCCAGGCGCCGAAACCGCCGACGAGCAGCACGAGGACGAGGACCAGCCATCGCGCTCGAACGGAGAGATTGATAAGGTTCCCGATCATCCCTATTCCTCCTCAGCGCTTTTGCTGATTTCGGCCTTCAGGAGAAAGGCGTTCTTCGTCGCTATCGTCGTTCCCGAGGCGAGGCCCGAAGTGATCTCGATGCGGCCGGCGCTGCGTTGGCCTGTCACGACTGACAGAGGCTTGAAGCCTTCAGCCGTGCGCACAAAGACAACGTCCTTGCCCTCAACGGATTGCACGGCCTCTTCCGGGACAACGATGGCGCCGGGATTTCCGGTAGAGCCGGAAACGAACAGACGGACACGTACACTGCGGCCGGGCACAAGGCCCGAAGACGGGGCATCGATAACGGCTGTGGCGGTACGTGTTTGGGCGTCGAGCGCAGGCGTTACGGAACGGACCGTACCTTCGACCGTTTGACCGTCGCCCAAATCGAGCGAAGCGCGATCACCAGGGGAGACACGGCCGGCATCCATGGCACTGATAGACACCTGGATTTCGGTCTTTGCCGGATCGGAAACCCTGAACAACTCAGTCTCCGGCTGAACGAACGCACCAAGGCTGGCCGTAGATGCCGTTACGCGGCCACTGATAGGCGAGACGACGGCCGTGCCGCGCCCGTCCGAGGTCACGCCGGCATTGCTGGCGGCGATGCTGGCGCGGGCGGCATCGGCTTTGGCCGCCTCGGCTTCGGCAGACGCACGTTCATACTCGGCACGCGGCGTGATGCCCTGGTCGAAGAGGGACTTCTCGCGGGTCAGGGTTTGCTGGGCCAGCGTGGCGCGGGCGGCGGCGGCCCGGCGATCGGCAGCGATCTGCGCGGCGTCATTGCTGCTGACCAGAGCCAGGGTTTCGCCGGCCTTCACCGGATCGCCCAGGCGCTTGAAGATTTGCAGGACGGTGCCGCCGGTGCGGGCCGTCATGACAGCTTGCCCGGCGGGACTGGAAACAACAGAGCCTTGCGCCAGGATTTCTGATGACAGTCCGCCACCTTTAACCGTTTCGAGGGCAATGCCGGCGGCCTGGATGGCTTGCGGTGTCAGTGTCAAAGTCTTGGGCGCTTCGACGGCTTCTTTAGCATCTTCCGCCTTTAGAGCAGCGGGGCCCGAAGTCATCTTGGCGATACCAAAACCCAGCAGGGCCGCAACGATGACCGCGGCAGCGACGCCACCGTAGAGCGCGGCATTGGATTTCTTTTTTTGGATAAAGTCGGGGCGCATTACAGGTCTCCGAATGGCGTGGTGCCGGCCAAGTGGGCGAGTTCGGCTTCGGCATTGAGCCGGTCCTGGCGGGCGGTAAGCGCCTGGGCGCGGGCCTCGGTAAGGGTGCGGCGGGCAATCAGCACTTCGCTGAGCGGCAGCTTGCCGGACTCGTAGCCGATACGCGTGAGGCGATAGGCTTCCTGGGCGGTGCGTTCACTGTCCTGAGCGGACTTAATGCGAGCGAAGGACGCTTTCAGGCGCGCCGAAGCCGACTGAATGTCGGCCTGGGCGTCGAGGCGAGCGATATTGAGATTTTGCTCGGCAGCGATGAGTTCGCTGCTGACGGCGGCGATATTGCCCTTGTTACGGTCGAAGACCGGAAACGGGACGGACACGCCGCCGACAAGCGCCTGGGCATCGTCCGCCTGGAACTTACGCACGCCCAGAGACAGGGTAACGTCTGGTGTCGCGCGCGTCTGCTCAACCTTGACCCGTCTGGCTACTTCTTCCCGTTCAGCCAGGGCCACGAGATAGGCCGGCGAGGCCAGCGGATCTACCACCGGAATGGTCTCAGCCGTGTCGGCGTGGGCCAGCAGGCTGTCCGGGATAGAGGAGAAGGCGACCGGAGAATCGACTATCGCCGTCAGCTTGGAGAAGGCGGTATCGCGGGCGGCTTGCGCTTCACCAAGTTCGGCGCGTGCGGTCTCTATCGCTGTCTGGGCCTGTAGGCTGCGCAGATCGGCTTCCTTCCCGGCCTTGACCAGGGCATGGGCGACGCGGGCATCATCTTCAGCCAGTGATAAGGCCTCGGTTGCCAGTTGCACGCGCAGGTCCGCGACCTCCGCTGCGCCATAAGCCTCGGCCAGATCGAACGCAAAGTCCCCTTCGGTCTGGCGAGCGCGGGCGCGCGAGAGCTCGACGCCGGCACGACCAGCATTGATGCGGGCGCTGCGTTTGCCACCGAGTTCAAGTGTCTGTCCGACGGATGCCATAGTTTCAGTCAGTTGCGTGCCCTTGTAAGGGCCATTGCCGCTGAAGTTCTCGCTCTCGATCGAGACGATCGGATTGAGGCGGGCACCGGCCTGGCGGGCCAAACCTTCGGCCTGCGAAATGCCGGCCTGAGCCGCCTTGAGACGTGGGGCCGCATTGGCCGCCGAAGATAGCCCTGTCGGTGAAGGTTTCCTGACGGTCGTAGGCAAAGTCCTGGTCGGTGGCGACGATCGACGGGTTCCCGTACCAGCGGGCGAAACCGCGGAGGTAGCTTTCCTGAGTCGCTTGCAGTTCCTCACGCTTGTAAAAGGCGCCAGCTACCCAGTCGAAGGTGCCCCCGGCTGCTGAGACCAGACGCAGTTCCTCGACCAGCGACTTGTCCTGGTAGCCGCGAACGGCTGAGGCCATGGGACGCGGATAGTTGTAATAGAAGCCCAGGAAGCCCGCCTTGGCGTAGAAGCCGGTGTTTTCCGAGACGCTCTCGCCCTCGTGGTTGGTATAGGCAGTCGAGGAGGTCAGGGTGGCGAAACCGAGGTCGATATTGGCTTCCAGCGCGGTCATCTCGACTTTGCGTGTCGACGGCTCCAACTGCACTGACCCGTTCTCGTACTTCTGGTACTCTCGGCCGTAACCATCCTGGCCCACCGTCATCTGCCGGCGACCACCAACCTTGTCCGACTGCTCGGCATAGGTCAAGGTGGCGTCGAAAACGTCGTTCGGCTTGAACAGCAGGGCAGCGCGGCCGTACCAGACGCCGACCGTGTCGGCGTCCTTTTTGCTGTAATAACTGGCGGCGTTGTCATTGACGCCGTTGGGGGCTTCCGGAATGCCGTTGGCGTCGAGCTTGTAGAGGTTGACATAGTCGGTCAGGCCGGCGAGATCGAGGCGACTGACATTGGCACGCAGGGCCAGGGTGTCGCCGAGCGGCACATTGAGCACGCCGTCGAAGGAATAGCTCAGACCGCCGGAACCATCGGTGGTCGAGACGCCGGTGCCGAGCTTGCCTTCGGTGACGCCCAGCTTCGGCGCCTTGGTAATGTAGCGAATGGTGCCGCCGAGCGAACCCGAACCGTAGAGCGTGCCCTGCGGTCCGCGCAGGATCTCGCCGCGATCGAGGTCGCGCAGCAGAAAGTTGGCGAACAAAGGCGTGTCGTTGACATAGGTTGAGACAGGCGAGACGGCCGAGACAACATAATCGCCCAGCGCGGCGCTGTCGGTATTGAGACCGCGGATGACGACGCTGTTCTGGACGCCCTGGTTGCGATAACCGCGGTCGACCAGCGACACGCCAGGTACTGAACGCAGCAGTTCGGCATTGTCGGCCACCTTGGCGGCTTCTATGGCATCGCCCGAAACGGCGGAAATATTGTAAGGCACGCTCAGTTGTTTCTGGCTGCGGCGGGTCGCGGTCACGATCACCTCGGTAGAATCGTTCGCCCCATCCTGGGCAAAGGCGGGTGAGACGGAGGCCGTCAAAGCCGTGGTTAGAAAAGCTGCGGCCATGAGGGTGGTCAGTGCGGTTGTCTGCTGAAGCGTAAACTTTGTCATATCGATCCCCTGAATGAATGTCGTGTTGATGTATGCGTCTGTCTAGTTCTTGTTGGACGGTTCATCCGTCTTAGGCTTTCTGGTGGATTTCCGGCCCTGGGGTTTTTCGAGCGACCCCAAGGCCATGAGGGCTTCGGGAATGCTGCGGTTTCCCTCGTAAGGCGGGAAGCGTGCGTCGCTGTCACGAAAGCTCTTGAGCGGTTGCCCCAGGCCGTGCCAGCCGCGTTCGCGGACACGCCGGACGTGATCCAGATCCAGCTCAAACGCCATGATCTCACGCCCAGTCCCTGCCTGATGGATTAGCTCGCCGCCGGGGCCATAGGCGCAGGACAGGCCAACGCCCAGTTCTCCGGCTACATTAATGTCGATAAAGTAGCATTGATTGGTGATCGCGGATGCGCGCGCAATGGCGAGTTCGGCTTCACGATCTATGGTATTGGTCATGGTGGGGTGAAGGATGACCTCGGCGCCCATCCAGACGAGCGAACGCGTCGTCTCGGCAAACCACATGTCGTAGCAGATTGAGATGCCGAAACGGCCGACTTCCGGTACGTCAAAGACAACAAATTCCGACCCCGCCTCGACGCCGGTCTCATAGGGCAGGAAAGGGAAGATTTTGCGGTACCGGGCGACGATCTCACCCTTCGGGTTGATCACGGAGGCGGTATTGTAGACCAGGGCTCCGGATTTCTCGTAGATTGATCCCGGGACCAGCCAGATGTCGAGTTCCCGTGCAAGATCGACCATGCGGTCTTCCGTGGGGCCCGGCAGGGTTTCCGCCTGGGCGGTATTGGCGCCAAACATGGCGAGTTCGCCAACCACGACCATGTCGATCCATGGAAAACGCGTTTTGACCAGCCGCACCTCTTTCTCGATGACGGCGGAATTGTCACCCTTGTTGAGCGAAAGTTGCAAGGCGGCGATGGCGAAAGAACGCATGAAAACTCCTGTTTGTACGCAGGAGAGTGACGGTCTTGTGACGGCCGCGGTAGCGCCAGTTTGGGGTGATCGATGAGTCCAGTTTTAAGGCGGAGGTGTTTGTTTGCCGCAACTGGCCCTAAGCGCCGAGGCCGGCCTCAGAGGGCTGGATATAAATGGCGGAATCGACAATCAGATTCGCCTCATCGAGCCAATATATGCGCCTGTCATCAATAAGGATGTGATAGCAACTGATCTCGCCGTAGGCCCAGCTTTTCCACTGACGACACCACCTGCCGTCTTCAATCCACCAGTGGCCGGTATCGCAGTCTTCGTTGGCATAGCCGGCACGGCCAATCATGCGTCCATCCGGCAGAAGATCGATCGTGCATGGATCACTGTAGACTGTCCGGTAGAGAAAACTGCTGCCACTCAAAGCCAGGCGTATATCCGCATCTGTCGTCAGTACCTGGCCGGTTTCAAGGGGCAGGGCCGGGTGGCCAAGCAACTGACGAATGCAATCACGCAGGATAGCCACGCCCTGCCGTATGCGTTCCAACGACAACGAGGTGACGCCGACCAGGAATTCGTTCTGGGGGGCATCTGATGCATAGTAATGAGCGGCGCTTTCGATCAGCACGCCTTTTTGTTCCGCCAGCTCAATCAGTTTTTGAACGTCCAGTTCGGGCGGTCCCTGCACCCAATAGGTAGTGCCGCCGTGCAGGGGCATGATTGTCGCCAGGTCGCGCATATAGTGGTTCAGGGCGTCACGGAGCGCCGTGCGGCGTTCGCGGAACAGCTTGCCGACGCGTATCATGAGGGAATCGTAGTGCCCCATGGCCAGAAAGTGGGCGGCGGCACGTTGAATATTCATCGGGGGATGACGTATGAGCAAGCGCCGCAAAGCCCTTGCTTGGGCTATGACTTCCGGCGCGGCCACCATGAAACCCAGCCGTAAGCCGGGCGACAAAACCTTGGACAGGCCGGCGACATATACGACCCTTTGTCCTTGATCCAGGCTGTAAAGGGAGGGGAGAGTTGTCTCCAGATAGTCGGTTTCGCTGGCGTAATCGTCTTCAATTATAATCTGATCGTTTGCCTCCGCGGACTGCAGCAGGGCATGGCGGCGCTCCAGTGAAAGGGGCGCGCCGGTGGGATATTGGTGGCTTGGCGTGACGCAGAGGATCTGGCCTGAAAATAAGCCTTCGTCGACGATTAGTCCCTGATCATCGACTTTCTGGTGGTGTATGCGGCCGCGATTTTGCGTGATGAGACGACGCAGATCGGGGTAGCCGGGTTCCTCGACCGCAACGGTGACGCTTCTGTCGACAAGCATCTGCATCAGCAGGCTAAGAGACTGCTGGGATCCCAGTGTGATGAGTACTTCATCCGCCCGTGCGGAAATGCCGCGTCGTGACAATACTTTGGTGCGGATTTCCTCGATCAGCATGGCGTCATCGGCATCGCCGGCATCGACTGACCAGGCATTGATCTCGGTTACCGCCAGAGCGCTTCTCATCGAATCCCGCCATTCGTGAACCGGGAACAGCGATTCATCAAAAAGGCCGTCGATAAAGGGATAGGGATATTGGCGCCAATGCGGCAACCGCCGTGCCCCCTGTTGTTCCACGGTGGTGCGGTTTTTGAAGCGGCTTGACCACACCGAACGCCGGGCCATTTTTTCGTCCGCATGAGAAGAATTCGTTCGTGTCAGGCCCACCACCTGATCGGCAGTCACCCGACCTTTCAAAAGGACCGGATTAATGTAAAGACCACTGCGCTCGCGGCTGATAAACAGGCCCTCATCGATCAGCTTCTGATACGCCAGGAGCACGGTATTTCGGGATAGACCCAGTTGCGATGCCAGAGCGCGTGAAGACGGCAGACGCTTCCCCGGCGTGAAAGCCCCAGCTATGGCTGCCAGCGTCAATTGCTTACGTAACTGATCCTGAAGCGTCACTTCGCTCTCGGGATCAATATAGAGAAAGGGACTGCGCGCTAATTTAGCCATCCGGAAAGAAGACGAATTATAGTGAACGCGTCAAGATAAACCGGAGCGCAGGAGCGCTCTTATGGATACGGGTAACGTCTGGTTTGGGCGCAGAGGCGCAAATTTTTACAAATTCGAGTCACCTAAGCAACACTCTTCTTAAGATCTATTCCGCCTGGAATTTGGCCACATCGTCGAGCAGGCCCTTGATCGCGGTGGCGATGACTTGTTCGCCATCCGAAACTGTGGCCAGGGACGAATCCGAGCCGATGCGGCCGTCGGGGAAGCGGTCGCGGTAATCGAGCGCGTCGCGGATCGGGCCATTGGGCGCGATCTGCGGTTCCATGGCCGCTGACTTCACGAAGTCGGGATAGGCGGCGAAGGTAACGGCGATTTCCGAGGGCGTGGCGTGGCTGCCGTGCCCCTGCGGATAGAGCCGGGCGCACAGGCTGGCAATGCCTGGCAGATCCCACCAGTTGCGCAGTTTCAGGATGAACGGGCAGGGCTCGGCCGCATAGGAATAGTGCGAATAGATCTGCGAAAAGGTGGCCTCGATGGTGGCGATATTGCCGCCGTGGCCATTGAGAAAATAGATGCGGTCAAAGCCATGTCGGGCCAGCGAGTCCACCCAGTCCTCGATGGCCGCCATGAAGGTGGTGGGGCGCAAGGATATGGTGCCGGAAAAGCCCAGGTGATGCTGGGCCATGCCGATATTGAAGGTGGGGGCGATCAAAAGATCGCCTTCCTTTTCAGCGGCCTGGGCGATGATTTCGGGGCACAGCCAGTCGGTGCCGAGCAGGCCCATCGGGCCGTGCTGCTCGTTGGAGCCGATGGGGATAATGACGGTGCGCGAGGATTTCAGGCGCTCGTCGATCTCTTTCCAGGTGGACATATGCAGCAGCATGGCGAACTCCGACGTTTCAACTACTGCGACCATACGCATCCGGAAGGGGCATAGGCAACCATTGCTGTCGCATTCTGCATCGCTTGAAGGACAAAACCCGTCCGTGGTGGGTTTTTTCGCATTGGTCTTATGGACTCCGTAAACCGCGCGGCATAAGTTCGCACCAACGAAAAAATACTCCGCAGATACCCAGGAAATACCCAGATGAGTGACGAGACCCTGTTCCGCGTGCCGGCCGATTTCATTCGCCCGAAGACCCTGACGGCTGACGGGCTGGCTGCGCAGCACAAGCTGTTCGAAACCGATCCGGATGCGCATTGGCGCACGCTCGGTGATGCCCTGTCCTGGATGCAGCCCTACACCCAGGTCAAGGACGTGTCGTTCAACCGAGAGGACTTCCGCATCCGCTGGTTTTACGATGGCGTGCTCAATGTCTCGGTGAACTGCATCGACCGCCACCTGGCGACGCGTGGCGAGCAGGTGGCGCTGATCTTTGAGGGCGACGATCCGTCCGTTTCCTACACCGTCACCTATAACCAGTTGGCGAAGGAAGTGAATAAGCGCGCCAATCTGCTGAAAAAGTATGGTGTGAAAAAGGGCGACCGTGTCACGCTCTACCTGCCGATGGTGCCGGAAGCGGCCTATTTCATGCTGGCCTGCACGCGCATCGGCGCCGTGCATAATATCGTCTTCGGCGGCTTCTCGCCGGACAGCATCGCCAGCCGTATCCAGGATTGCCGCTCGGATGTCGTCGTCACCGCCAATGAGGGCCTGCGCGGGGGCAAGATCATTCCGCTCAAGGCCAATGTTGACCTGGCCCTGCTGCAATGCCCCAATGTCCAGACCGTGCTGGTGGTTGAGCACACGAAAGCCCACTATCTGAAGCATGGTGGCCGCGATGTCAGCGTGCCGGAAGCGCTGGAAGGCATTTCCGACGACTGCGCGCCGGAGCCGATGAATGCCGAAGACCCGCTGTTCATCCTCTATACCTCCGGTTCGACCGGCAAGCCCAAGGGTGTGCTGCATACCACCGGCGGCTATCTCGCCTGGGCGGCCTATACCCACAAGACCGCCTTCGATTATCAGGATGGCGACATCTATTGGTGCACCGCCGATATCGGCTGGGTGACAGGCCATTCCTATGTCGTCTATGGCCCGCTGGCCAATGGCGCCACCTCGCTGATGTTCGAGGGCGTGCCCAACTATCCGGACAATTCGCGCTTCTGGAACGTGGTCGACAAGCACAAGGTCAATATCTTCTATACTGCCCCAACCGCCATCCGCGCCCTGATGCGCTTTGGCAACGAGCCGGTGACCTCGACCTCGCGCGCCTCGTTGCGCGTGCTTGGCACGGTCGGTGAACCGATCAATCCGGAAGCCTGGCTGTGGTATCACCGCGTCGTCGGCAATGGCAATTGCCCGATCGTCGATACCTGGTGGCAGACCGAGACCGGCGGTCACCTGATCACACCGGTGCCGGGCGCCACGCCGCTGAAACCTGGTTCGGCCACCAGGCCGCTGCCGGGCGTCGTGGCCTGCCTGGTCGATGCCGAAGGCAAGGTGCTGGAAGGTGCGGTTGAGGGCAATCTGTGCCTCAGCGACTCATGGCCCGGCCAGATGCGCAGCGTTTATGGCGATCATCAGCGCTTCCTCGATACCTATTTTTCGACCTATCCCGGCAAGTACTTTACCGGCGATGGCTGCCGGCGTGACGAGGACGGTTATTACTGGATCACCGGCCGCGTCGATGACGTGCTGAATGTGTCCGGCCACCGTCTGGGCACGGCCGAAATCGAAAGCGCCCTGGTGTCGCACAGCGCCGTGGCCGAGGCCGCCGTGGTCGGCTTCCCGCACGATATCAAGGGCCAGGGCATCTGGTGCTATGTCACGCTGACGGCGGGAACCGAGCCCAGCGAAACTCTGAAAAAAGCCTTGCGCGACCATGTGCGCCAGGAAATCGGGCCGCTGGCTTCGCCGGATGTCATCCAGTGGGCGCCGGGCCTGCCGAAGACGCGTTCGGGCAAGATCATGCGCCGAATCCTGCGCAAGATCGCCGAAGGGCAGCCGGACCAGTTGGGCGATATCTCCACCCTCGCCGATCCGTCGGTGGTGGCCGATCTGATCGAAGGCGCTAAGGGACTGAAAGCCTGACGCATATGATCGGTGACCAGACCCGAAAACCGCGATAGGGTCCGTTTTTCGGAGGGTGGTGTCATGGTGAAAGCGCAGGTCAAATGGTCGGCGGATTATGTCGCGCTGGGGCTGGCCGCGCTGGCCTTTGTGCTGCACGCGGCCTGCGCGGGCCGCTATGATGTGTTTCGTGACGAACTCTATTTCATAGTCTGCGGACGCCACCCGGCCTTTGGCTATGTCGATCAGCCACCGCTGATCCCGCTGCTTTCCGCCGGCTTCTATGCCCTGGGGCACAATGCCTGGATGTTGCGGTTGCCGGCCACCCTGGCCGCCGGTGCCCTGGTCTGGCTGGCCGTCCGGTTTGCCCGGCTGCTCGGTGGCGGCACCTTCGCGGCCATAAGCGCCGGGGTATGTGTCACAATTGCCCCGATGCTGATGGGCATTGTGGCCGTCTTCAACACGACGGTGTTTGATCCACTGGCCTGGACACTCATCCCCTATCTGCTGGTAAAAGCAACCCGTGACGGCGATCGCTCGGCGCTCCTGTGGTGCGGCGTGGTGGCGGGGATCGATTTCGAGGCCAAGTACGCGCTTTATGTTTGGGCGATCAGCCTGGTCATCGGCCTTGCGGCAACGCCGGAGCGGCGAATTTTCCGCGACCGGATGCTGTGGGTGGGGACGGCGATCGCCGTGGCTATCGGCCTGCCGTCGATCCTCTGGCAGGCAACGCATGGTTGGCCGTTCCTTGAACTGGCTGCCGCCGCGCGGGGCAAGAATAGCGACATTTCGCCGGTCAGCTTTGTGATCAACCAGATTCTGGTGATGAATCCACTGCTGGCGCCCGTCTGGATCGCCGGGGTGATCGCGCCTTTCGTTATCTCGTTCCTCAAACCCGTCCGATTCCTGGCGATCGCTTTCCTGGCCAGTTTTGTTCTGACGCTTCTGATGCACGGCAAGGACTATTATATCGCCGCCACCTATCCCACCGTGTTCGTCATCGGCGCTGTCGCCTGGGCGCATTGGTTCGAGAAGGCCCGCGCCCGGATCGGTCTGGCCCTTTGGGGCGGGCTGGCTATTGCCCTGTCGGTGGCGATATCGCCCATGGCCTTGCCGGTTCTGTCGGTTGAGGGGCTGCGAACCTACGTCGAGCACTCGCCATTCAAGCCGCAACAGCAGGAGAAAAGCTTCAAGGGCACGCTGTTGCCGCAGGTATTCGCCGATCAACTGGGCTGGCACGATTACACGGATCAGGTCGGTGCCGCCTGGCAGAAGATACCCGCCTCTGAGCGCGCCCGTACCGGTATTAAGGTGGAAAACTATGGCGAGGCGGCCGCTCTGGATGTCTACGGTAAGGCCTATGGCCTGCCGCCGGCGCTTAGCGGTCATAATCAGTATTACCTGTGGGGACTGCGCGGTCAGAACCCGCTGAACCTGCTGGTGGTACAGAACAATCCGGATCGTCTGGAGCCATATTGTCAGAAAACCGTGATCCTGGGCGAGACCTATTCGCCCGACGCCATGGCCTATGAAAACGGCAAAACCATCGCCTGGTGCCAGGGTCTGAAGGTCGATATTGTGAAGCTGTGGCCGGAACTGAAGAACTTTAGTTAGCTCGCTTACGCGGCCTTTATGATCACCACATAAAGTCACAACGCTGTTCTTATGGTGTCGGGCATAAACTTGTCTTCTTATAATATAAGGAGACGCGTCATGACACCCGATGTCAGGGACAAGACCCACAAGCCGGAAGACGACCGCTTTGGCAAAAAAAATTTTTCGCCCAATGAACTAAACCAGGCCGGCGAGGACAAGGAATATTTCCATCCCGATGGCGGCCACAAGTTCCATGCCCCGAAGGACGCCAATGATCACGCCATCAAGCCGGATGTCGAGGTGACGCCGGAAAACAAGGTCCGGCCGTTGCGCTAGGCTTTCAGCAGGCCGCCGAGTATATCGCCGAATCCGCCCTTGCCCATGGCCTGACCCAGGATATCGCCAATGCCACCCTGCGGTATTTGTCCGCCGGGCGTGAGGTGATCAATCAGGCCCGGCAGGGCATGGGCGAGTTGTGAACTGTCAATTCCCATGGATTTTGCCAGTCCGGCCACTTGTTCGGACCCCAAGACCGCTTGAATCTGCTCGGCGGAAATCGGCAGGTTGCTGCCCGCGCCGATCCAAGATTGCACGACTTCGCCCATGCCGCCCTTTTCAAATTTGGCGACCAGGCCCTCCAGTCCGCCATTACCGAGCTGGCCGGACAGTTTCTCAATATCGAAACCACCGGCGCCGGAGGCGGCGCCCATCAAATCGTTCAGCAGGCTCATAACAGAGGCTCCTTCGTTTTTCGGATGGCTCGACCAGGCGCTTCATTTGGCGCTCTGTCAATTCACGACGATTTTACCGCAGCATTTCCCCACGCTTGACCGCGCCATACCACGCCCAGAGCAGGTGGGCAGCGATGGTGCGGTAGGGCGCCCAGTCGAGCGCGCGCTCGGCGCAATAGGCTTCGTTCGGGCGCTCCGGCAGGCTGTCCAGCCAGCCCACTGCCTCGCGTAGCGCCACATCGCCGACCGGAAACAGGTCGAGCCGGCCTTCCGAGAACATCAGATAGACCTCGGCTGTCCAGCGGCCGATACCTTTCAGGGCCACCAGCCGCGTGGCGGCCTCTTCGATATCGAGGGCTTCCAGCGCCTCCGTATCGAAACCGCCGGTGTGAAAAGCCTGAGCCAGAGCGCGGGCATAGGCGATCTTGGGGCGAGAGAGTCCATAACCGCGCAAAAGGTCTTCATCATGTGCCAGCAGGGCCTGCGGGGTGAGATCGCCAAGCCCCTCACGTACCCGTCCGAAAATGGTGTCCGCCGCCTTGACTGATAGCTGCTGTTCGACGATCAGGCCAAGCAGGGCCGGGAAACCGCCGGGGCGCCGGCGGTGCTGGATATGCGAAAAATGCTCGGTCAGGGGTTTGAGGCGCGGATCGCGCTCGGCCAGATGGGCGAGGTGCTGCGGATCAAGGGGATTAGCGGTATCGGTCATGCCCTGTTTTAACTATTCCCAAACGCAAATCTGTCAGGACCGTGCGCAAAACTTCCGTCCAGCCTGTGGCTGGTTATGCGATGATGCAGCCGACCTGGGCCACGCGGTATTCGCGGCGCAGAGTATCCGACACAATGCCATAATTGCGCTTGGTGATCGTGGCCTCGGAGTCGTAGTCCGGTTTGCGGTCGGCCAGGCTGGCAATCGCGGTCACGGTTTCCGGCACCGAAGTATAGATGCGTCCGCGGCGCGGGTTTTCCTTCAGGGTGATGCCCATGACATGCGAATTGTCATTGAGCGCCGGTCCGCCGACCAACTGGTTGAGATCGCTTTTCAGTTCATAGGTCTGGCCGGCCTTGGCCCAGGCCAGGACGGGTTCGCTGCCCTCGAAACGCTTGGAATGTTTCATCATGGTGCGGCCGATCAGGCGCGCGGTCGCTTCCCCCACCGTGCCGCCGGGATAGCCCGGCATGAAGGCGCGGATGCCCGGCTTGACATTGGCCGGGTCCGCCATGGAAAGCGGGCGCCCGCCGCCATCGGTCATGGCGATCAGATAGCCCTCATGGCCGGGTATGGGGCGAGTCCGGAAGGGAACGGCCAGGTTGCCGCCGATATTGAGGAAGGGATGGGTGCATTTGCCGACGCTCTTTTCGGCCACGATCCATTCGCCGGTTTTCGAGATCGAGAAGGCGGTGCCGGTCATGATCTTGCGGTCGTCGACCGGCAGGTTGATGATCGAGGAGGCGGTAAACGGCGTGTAGGTGGCGAAAAGGGACATTTCGCCGATGCCCGGTGGTGGTGGCGCGGGCGGGGCGTCGGAGACCTCGTGCCAGCTCCCGGTCACCGTCACGAGGGCGGTGAGGGCGGCGGCGTAGAGAAGCCAGTCGAATTTCATGGCCCGCGCCCTTTATGCGGCGACAGCGGCGGCGAGGACGAGAGCGGCGGCCAGCTTGGCTGAAACCAGCAGCACGGCGGCGGACACCTCGCCCTCATTGATGCGGTTGGGCAGGCCGGCCAGCAGGAAGTCGACCAGGCGGAAGACGAACAGTTGCAGAAGAATAGTGGCGCCGCCCCACAGCACGATATCGCGTACGCTTGTCGAGGCGGCCATGGAGGCGGCCAGTGGAATGGCCAGGCCGATGATGACGCCGCCGAAAGCCACGGCCGCGGCGGAATTGCCTTCGCGGATCTGGTGGATTTCCTTGTAGGGGGTCAACAGTGAATAGATGGTGGCGCCGATCAGCAGCATGAGCAGGGTTACGCCGGCGTGCAGCAGGGTGATGGGAAAGCCGGACGCGAAAGCCTGAATTTCCGGCCGCAAAACGTCTGGCGACAGGAAGTTGAGATTGAAATTGTCAGGCGTCATTCTGGTCCCCTACACGCTGGTCTCTGCGCGCCCGTTACATCTGAAGTTACCCATGTAACGGCCCGCCGCACTCTAGGGGTAAGTTCCCTGCAAGATCAAGGCCCAGTGTTACGCCTGTGGATAAATTTTATATGACGCCGCGCATATCCATATAACGCAAAGGCTTAATCGATCATGCCGCCGGCCAGGGCTGCGAAGGGCAGGCTTTCGCCGGCCGGCAGGGTGTCCTGATTTGAAGCAGCCTCCTCGCGCTGTTCACGGCGGATCACCGAGGCGCGCTTCTTTTCGGATTCCGACTTCAACTGTCCGCAGGCGGCCAGGATATCGCGGCCGCGCGGGGTGCGGATTGGCGAGGCATAGCCGGCCTTGTTAAGTATGGCGGCGAAGGCTTCGATCGCGCTCCAGCTTGAGCACTGATAGTCGGTGCCCGGCCAGGGATTGAAGGGGATCAGGTTGATCTTGGCCGGAATGCCTTTCAGCAGGCGCAGCAGGGCACGGGCTTCATCGGGCGAGTCATTGATGCCCTTGAGCATGACATATTCAAACGTCACACGGCGGGCATTGGATAGGCCCGGATAGGCGCGGATGGCCGCCATCAGTTCGGCGATATTGTACTTCTTGTTGAGCGGCACCAGTACATCGCGCAAGGGGTCATTGGTGGCGTGCAGCGAAATGGCCAGCATGGCCTGGGTGCGGTTGCCGAGCGCTTCCAGTTCCGGCACCACGCCGGAGGTCGAGACCGTGATGCGGCGGCGCGAAATGGCGATGCCCTCGCCGTCGGAAATGATGTCGATGGCGGCAGCGACATTATCAAGATTATAGAGCGGTTCACCCATGCCCATGAAGACGATGTTGGAGAGCTGGCGGTCTTCCTTGGGGGAGGGCCATTCGCCGAGGTCGTCGCGCGCCACCTGGACCTGGGCGACGATCTCGGCCGTGGTCAGGTTGCGCACCAGCTTTTGCGTGCCGGTGTGGCAGAAGGAGCAGTTGAGCGTACAGCCGACCTGTGAGGAGACGCACAGCGCGCCGGCGCGGCCGACCGAAGGGATATAGACGCTCTCGACCTCAATGCCGGGCGCCATGCGGATCAGGTATTTGCGCGTGCCGTCCTGACTGATCTGGCGCTCGATGATTTCCGGGCGGGCGAGGCTGAACTTTTCCTTGAGCCCGGCGCGCTGGTCCTTGGCGATATCGGTCATCAGGTCAAAATCGGTGAAGCCGTAGTGATGCACCCAGCGCCAGATCTGCTGCATCCGCATCTTGGCCTTGCGGGCCTCGACCACGCCGGAATCCACCAGCGCCTGCATCAGGCCCTCACGCGTCAGGCCGGTGATGTTCACCAGCGGTGAAGAGACAGATTTAACGGACAGGTCGAGCGTATGGGCCAAGATATGCGGCTTTCAGAGGAACGTATTTGCGGGATTGGCGGACCCTATACAGGAAAGCCCGCGAAATGTCTAATTGCGCGGTTATGGTGGCCGTCGTAAGCTGCCGCCAACATATTCGAGGACCGCATGACCCTTTCAATTAAAACGCTCGGTTTCGCCCTGGCCTTGTCCCTTAGTCTGCCCGTGGCCTCGCAGGCCCTGGCCAGTCCGGAAACCGACGCCCTGTCGGCCTGCCTGATCCGCTCCTCGACTCCGCAGGACAAGCTCGTCCTGACCCGCTGGGCCTTCGCCGCCATTTCGAAGCACGAAGGCGTGTCCGACCTGGCCTCTCTCTCAGATGCGCAGATGGCTCAGGTCGACAAGGCCGGCGGCGCGCTGTTTTCCCGCCTGCTGATCGAAAACTGCCCGACAGAGACCACGGCCGCCATCCGGACCGATGGCGTCAAGGCGATCGAAACCGCGCTGAGCGATCTGGGGCAGTCGGCCATGCAGGATCTGGCGGGTGATCCGGGCGTTCAGGGCGCGCTGGTCGGCATGGTCGGCTATATGGACCAGGCCCGGCTGCTGAAAATGCTGAGCGACGCGGCGAGTAAGTAATTTACCGCCCCAGATAGCGTTCCGGCTTATGGAAGCCGACCATGACTCCGCTCATGGCGGCCGCCGAAATCACCGAAAACAGCAACTGGTGCGGATTGAGGATCAGGATTGACGCCGCCATGATCAGGGCGTCGCAGGCGAGCTGCGTCTTGCCGGCATTGATGTTCTTCGTCTTCTGAAGATAAAGCGCCAGCACGCCGGTGCCGCCGGCGCCGGCACCATGTCGCGCCAGGGCCAGTATGCCCATGCCGATGATCGTGCCGCCGAAAAGCGCGGCGAACAGCGGGTTCAGGCTTTCCAGCTTGAAGGCGTAGGGCGCGTAGTTCGACATGCCCATGATGGCGAGGTTGACGATCACCGTCTTGATCATGAAGCGCTTGCCCATGGCCGGCCAGGCGAACAGGAAGAACGGGATATTGATCAGTATGAACAGCAGGCCGACCGGCAGCGGAGCGACATAAGACACCAGAAGCGCGATACCTGCCACGCCGCCGGTGGTCAGGCCGGCCGTGTGCAGCATGACGATGCCCAGCGCGATAAAGGAACAACCGATGGCGAAGGCGTAGGCATCCTCCAGCACCGTATGTTTCACGGTGGGGTAGAGGGCGTCCTTGCCGTCCTTATCGAGCGGCTGGCTGGCGGCGGTGGTCGTCATCAGGCGGCATCCATCAAAGCGGTTGGCCTGTGCGTTTCGTTCCCGAATGTTATAATTTGGTTTCCTATGACACAATTTTGAAAAACAAGAAACCCCACCACCACGAGCCAAGAGGCTCGCGGTCCCCCCCCATCGGAGATGGGGAGGTATAAGAAAAGAAACTTTATACCTCCCCGGCTATGCCGGGGTTTGGCGCTAGCGAAAGTATAGCTTTCGCAAGCCATGGGACCGCACGACGGCAGCCTGCTGCCTAGATGCGGTGGTGGGGTATATTACTTGCTTCCACACACCGGGCACGCCGGATCGGCGGCCAGTTTCACAATCCGCGAGGTCATATCCATGCCATCAAATATCAGCAGCTTTCCGCGCAATGTCTCACCCGCTCCGGTAACGACCTTGATCGTTTCCAGCGCCGCCATGGTCCCCATGATCCCCGCCAGGGCGCCGACCACACCGACCCGTTCGCACGTCTCGGCATCGGGTGGGATTTCCGGCACCAGGCATTGGTAGCAGGGCGAGCCGTCAAAGGTCGCCAGTTGCCCGCTGAAACGCCCCAGCGCCGCCGATACCAGCGGCTTTTTTAGCGCATGACAGACGCGATTGACCAGCAGGCGGGTCTCGAAATTATCACAGCCATCGAGCACGATATCATAGCGGCCCAGCACATCGGCGGCATTATTCTCATTCAGCCTCAGGCGATGGATGCGACACTCACAATGCGGATTGAGATTGCTGAGATGCGTGGCGGCCGCCTCGGCCTTGTGGGCGCCGATATCCTTCGAGCCGAACAAGACCTGCCTTTGCAGATTGCTTAACGACACCGCATCATCGTCGATCAGGCCGAGTGTGCCGATGCCCGCCGCCGCCAGATAGAGTGCCGCCGGTGAGCCGATGCCGCCCATACCGACCAGAGCCACTTTGGCGGCTTTAAGCTTCATCTGGCCCTGGCCGCCGATCTCCTTCAGCACCAGGTGGCGGGCATAGCGGTCGATTTCATCGTCTGTCAGCATGGCCTTCATATAGGCGCTGACGGCTTGCGGAGCCACATCAAATTATTTACCGATGGCGCAGATACTTTCCCCATTGTTTGCAGGGTTATTTCTCATGGTTCCGGCATTGCGCCAGATGAGCGGCAGGCACCGCACGGAAGCGGGCGATGAATGGCTGGGCACGATCCTGGCCTTCGTGGCTGGCGCCATCAATGCCGGCGGTTTTCTCGCGGTCGGTTACTATACTTCGCACATGAGCGGCATCGTGTCGTCCATTGCCGATTTCCTTGTGCTGCACAGGTGGGCGGCAGCGCTGATTTCGGTCCTTTCCGTTATTTCCTTCTTTGCGGGCGCCGTTACCTCCAGCCTGCTGATCAACTGGGCGCGTCGAAAGGGATTGCAAAGCGAATTCGCGCTGACTCTGATGCTGGAGGCGGCCCTGCTGCTTCTGTTCGGGCTTCTGGCGTGGGATGTGGAGGTGACGGTAGCGCTTCTATGCTTCACCATGGGCCTGCAAAACAGCCTGATCACCAAAATTTCGCATGCCGAAATCCGCACGACCCATGTCACCGGCATCGTCACCGATCTCGGCATCGAATGCGGACGGTTCCTGTTCGAGCGCACCACCCATACGGAAGCGCGCTTTCACCTGAAAAAGGTGATCCTGCTCTCCCGCCTGCTGACAGGTTTCCTGCTGGGCGGGATCACAGGGGCGCTGGTGTTCAAATGGGCCGGTTTCATTACCGTCCTGCCGTTTTCGCTTTTGCTGGCCATTATCGCCATCGGCCCGATCTGGGAGGATGTGTCGCAGCGCTTTCGTCGCAAGGCCCCTTGAAAGCCCCTGCCAAAAGCGCCAATTAACGCGTCATGACAGACTCAAACTTTCCGAACTGGCACGGCACCACCATCGTGGCCGTGCGCAAGAATAACAAGACGGTCATCGCCGGTGACGGTCAGGTCTCGATGGGGCCGACCATCGTCAAGGGCGGGGCGCGCAAGGTGCGTACGCTACAGGGCGGCCAGGTCATCGCTGGGTTCGCCGGCGCTACGGCCGACGCCTTTACCCTGCTGGAGCGGCTCGAAGCCAAGCTGGAAATGTATCCGGACCAATTGGCGCGCGCCTGCGTCGATCTCGCCAAGGACTGGCGGACCGACCGCTATCTGCGCCGGCTGGAAGCCATGTTGCTGGTGGCCGATCAGCATACCGTCCTGACCATTACCGGCGTTGGCGATGTGCTGGAGCCGGAAGACGGCGTGGCGGCCATCGGTTCGGGCGGCGTTTATGCGCTTTCCGCCGCCCGCGCCCTGCTGGATTACGAGCCCGACGCCGAGGTTATCGCACGCAAGGCCATGAAGATCGCGTCGTCGATATGTGTTTATACCAATGACCATCTGACCATCGAGATGCTGGAAAGCTAAGGATTAGCCACAGATGACACAGATGGGCACAGATGATGTGCGGCCACCCTTGGAGTTTCCTTTTCAGGATCATTTCTTCATCCCAGGTTTGATTGGCGCGAAGCGCCCCTCTTATCTGTGTCCATCTGCGTCATCTGTGGCTTCCCTTTTCTTTCTTGGAGGGCGGCACTCTTGATAGTCTTCCGGCCCCTCAAGGATAGCGACGCCGGTATTCTGCTGATCTGGATGTCGTCCCCGCATGTCCAGCCATTCTGGACGGAAGATGGCTCGACGCCGGAGGATGAGGTCGAGACCGCGCTGGACCTGATCGGTTCGGATGATGGCGCGGCCTTTATCATCGAACTAAACAGGCGTCCGATCGGCTATATTCAGCATTACGCCTGCGGCCCGGATCAGCCGGAAGGCGCCTTGGGTATCGATCTGTTTATCGGTGATGTATCTCTGACCGGCGAAGGGCTTGGCCCGCAGATCCTGCGCCAGTTCAGCGACGACCTTCTGGCGAGGGGCGCAACCCGGCTGGTGATCGATCCGGCCAGTTCGAACGACCGCGCCATATCGGCTTTCCGTAAGGCCGGCTTTGAAATTTATGAAACACGGGATGGCGTCACCCTGATGTCCAGATCCCCCAGACTGAGTGCCTAAAGATGACCACCTTTTCTCCCCGCGAAATCGTTTCCGAACTCGACCGCCATATCATCGGGCATCACGACGCCAAGAAGGCCGTCGCCGTGGCCCTGCGCAACCGCTGGCGGCGCAAGGCGACCGACGAATCGATCCGCGATGAGATCACGCCCAAAAACATCCTGATGATCGGGCCAACGGGCGTTGGCAAGACCGAGATCGCCCGCCGCCTGGCCAGGCTGGCCCAGGCGCCCTTCATCAAGGTGGAAGCGACCAAGTTTACCGAGGTCGGCTATGTCGGCCGCGATGTCGATCAGATTGTGCGCGACCTGGTGGAAGCGGCCATGATCATGGTCAAGGACAAGAACCGCGCTGGCGTGCGCGCCAAGGCCGAACACAACGCTGAAGAGCGCCTGATCGATGCGCTGGTGGGCGAAAGCGCTGCCGCAGCGACGCGCGACTCGTTCCGCAAAAAGCTGCGCAATAATGAGCTGGATGACAAGGAAATCGAGATTTCTTTGGCTGACAGCGCCCCGGTCGGGATCATGGAAATCCCCGGCCAGCAGGCGGGCGCGTTCAACCTAAGCGACATGCTGTCGAAGGCTATGGGCGGACGCAAGAAGACGGTCAAAACCACGGTGAAGGAGGCTCTGTCGCCGTTGATCGCCGAGGAATCCGACAAGCTGCTCGATCAGGAATCGGTCGCCAATGAAGCGCTGAAACTGGCCGAGAATGAAGGCATCGTATTTCTCGACGAAATCGACAAGGTGGCTTCGCGCTCGGAGCGCGGTGGTGCGGATGTGTCGCGCGAAGGCGTGCAACGCGACCTGCTGCCGCTGATCGAAGGCACGACCGTTTCGACCAAGTATGGCCCGGTCAAGACCGATCATATCCTCTTCATTGCCTCGGGCGCTTTCCACGTCGCCAAGCCGTCCGACCTGCTGCCGGAATTGCAGGGCCGCCTGCCGATCCGCGTCGAACTGAAGGCCCTGACCCAGGAGGATTTCCGCCGAATTTTAAGCGAACCTGAAGCCAACCTGATCAAACAGAACCAGGCGCTGATGGCCACCGAAGGTGTCACCCTGGTGTTCGATGACAGCGCCATCGCGGTCATGGCCGAGGCGGCGGCCACGGTCAATGCCAAGGTGGAGAATATCGGCGCGCGGCGTTTGCAGACCGTGATCGAGAAGGTGATGGAGGATGTTTCCTTCACCGCATCCGATATGCACGGCCAGACGGTGACGATCGATGCCGATTACGTCAAAAAGCGCCTGGGCGATATCGCCACAGACGCGGATCTGAGCCGCTATATTCTGTAGGTTTCCAGCAAGCCCGCACTGGCCTTTCCGCACAGCCGGTAAACCGCTTCGAAATCCGCCGCGCCGCCATAATAGGGATCGGGCACATTCTTTGTCAGGCCCAGCGCTTCTTCAAGGTAAAGTGCCACTTTCGCCGGCGAGCCTTGCGGTTGCATGGCGGTGACGTGGCGGACATTATCGCGGTCGAGGCCCAGAATCAGGTCGAAGCGATCGAAATCGTCGATATGGATCTGCCGTGCCCGCTGGTCGGAAATATCGATGCCGTGGGCCTGCGCCACAGCGATCGAGCGCCTGTCCGGCCGTTCGCCGCTATGCCAGCCGCCGCAGCCGGCGGAATCGATGGTGAAGCGATCCGACATCCGCGCCTGCCTCACCTGATGCCGGAAGACTCCTTCTGCCAGGGGAGAACGACAGATATTGCCAAGGCAGACGAACAGGATGGCGGTCATTTCGGGCTTTCCGGAGAATCGGGCATAAGACACTCACATCTACTGTTGAAGCGCGCCGATGAAAACCACCAAGCCTAAAGCCGCAAAGTCTAAAGTTTCTGGGCGCCGCAAGGTCGATCCTGAACTGATCCGCCAGTTGTTCGAGCGGTTCGAGCAGGACAAGCCGGAGCCAAAGACCGAACTGAACTATTCAAACGCCTTTACTCTGGTGACGGCAGTAGCGCTTTCGGCACAAGCCACGGACGTCTCGGTCAACAAGGCGACCGGGCCGCTCTTCGCCATTGCCGACAATCCGGCCGACATGCTGGCACTCGGCGAGGAAAAGCTGATGCGGATGATCAGCTCGATCGGACTTTACCGCAACAAGGCGAAGAACGTCATGGCCATGTGCCGTATTCTGCTCGACCGGTACGACGGGCAGGTGCCGATGAACCGCGAGGCACTGGTCAGTTTGCCAGGGGTGGGGAACAAGACGGCCAGCGTGGTGCTCAACGAGATGGATATCGAACCGGCCATCGCCGTGGATACCCATGTCTATCGCGTTTCGCATCGGCTGGGCCTGGTCGATGCCGCGGCCAATACGCCGGACAAGGTTGAAAAGCAGTTGATGCAGGTCATTCCGAAGCACTGGCTGACCCGCGCGCATCACTGGCTGATCCTGCACGGCCGTTATGTCTGCGTGGCGCGTAAACCGAAGTGCGACATCTGCATCGTGCGGGATTTGTGCCCCAAGGTCGGCGTCGATTTCACGCCGCTGGTCTAAAAATTTATAACTATGCTACTTGAAATGTGTTGGCACCGCCTTATTTCCAAGGTGTTAACAAAACCCTAATTAGGAAAGGGATATGAGTAGCATGCCAATTAGTGAACGAAAGCTAATGATTCCAGCCCTTTGTGCAGCATCAGAAATGCCAAATGGGTTTATTCCCACCTCTGATTTGATTGTTCGTCTTGAAGATATTGTTCATCCAACTGGAGAAGACAATAAGATTTTAGCAGGTCGGCACGATACAAAATTTTCTCAAAAAGTAAGGAACCTTGTGTCGCATCGTTCTGGTTCAAATACGATGTTTAGTTTAGGGCTGGCCGTTTATATTAAGGATGCGAAAGGCATTCAAATTACTGATACCGGTCGTCAGTTTATTAAGAACGTTATTTAAAAGCAGCTTTATAGCCTGGCTTGAACCATTTTAACTCTGTTCCACTTTGAGCAGATTTATCCCAAACGAACCAAGCGTAAGCTGTAGTGCCACTCCCTTGCTTTTCAACTCCTGCCGGATAAAACGTTATTCGCTCACTAAATACCCAAACTCTGCTAGGAGGAGAGTGAGCGAATATCGTTTTGTTTCTGTTTGCGCCTTCTAGAAAGGCGAGCCGTAACAGAAGAGCAAATTTTTTTTCTGCTAATTTCAGACCGGTTTTCACAAAACCTTCTGCAGAATTATATGGCGGATTGGTTATAATATTTTGCGATTTCCGACTCTGTAAAAGAAAGTCAATGCCAGATTCTCCAAATCCGCGATCGTATAAATCTGTACTTACTACGCTATTGGATGTTTTTTCCAATACTTTTGACATAGCGCCATTACCACAAGCCGGTTCCCAAATTTCTCCAGCTAAAAGCTCGTTATCAATCAAAGCTTCGGTTGCCCAAGTTGGAGTAGGGAAAAAGTCTGGGCCGTCTAGATCAGCTAATCGCTTTATAGTGGGTTTAAAGCCACCATTTAAATTGTATGTTGCGTCCATAATAAAAATATATACGAATCAATAATTTAGTCAATATTTTTCACTAAATCTTTATAAAAAAATCGTCAATCGGTTGAAATTATTCGTTCCAAAATAAACGTCGGCTCATCGTGGAACAGGGTCTCGCGCAGGGGCTTATAGCCATGGCGCAGGGCCAGTTTCAGCGAGGCAGCATTTTCGGGCGCGATGATGCACTGGGTTTTCGTCAGGTTCAGCACATTGTCGGTATGGAGAAGCGCGGCCTTCAGCGCTTCGGAGGCATAGCCCTGGCCGTGGAAGGCACTGTCGAACACCCAACCGGTCTCTAAGGCATCCAGCGGCGGATCAATCTCGCGCTTGAAGTCGAAAATGCCCATGACGCCGATATGCTGGTCCTTATCTTTCAGGCGCACCGACCAGGTGCCGAAGCCGAAAATCTGCCAGTGACCGATATCGCGCAGCAACCGCAGCCAGACGGTCTCGCGGTCCATCGGCTTCCCGGTGATATGGCGGTAGACTGGTTCCTGAGACCACAGGGCGTGCTGCGCATCGAGATCGCTGGCCGCCAGCGGCTTGAGGATCAGGCGGTCGGTTTCAATGAACATGGTCGGAACTTGTGCAACCGCAAACCATCATCGCCGCCTCGACCGCATCCTTGAAGCGCCTGGACGCTTCGGGATGGTAGGTCAGGTAGAGGTCGGGCTCGATCAGTTCCAGTTCCATCAGGCAGAAGCCGCCATCAGGCGCGCGCACCATATCGACGCGGGCATAGAGCAGGCGATCGCGGCCGATGAAATCAATGGCCGATTGCGCCAGGGCCAGGGCTTCCGGTGGTGGTGTCAGGACGCGCAGGTGGGCGTCGTAATCGGGCTGGGAGCGGAAATCGCCCGACTTTGGCGTCTTGAGCACAGCATGGGAAAGCTGGCCGACGAAATAGAGCAGGGACCATTCGCCTTCCGACTGGATGGCTGGCATGAAGGGCTGGATCATGGCCGGGCCGATGGGCGGCGTGGTTGTGGTGATAGCCCCCTCCACCACTTCGTGGTCCCCCTCCCCCGCTGCGCAGGGGAGGATATCGCCTTCCCAGATCAGGGTGTTTTTCGCGCCGGCGGAAATGGCGGGCTTGAGCACCAGTGCCTTCTGGCCGAAATCAGCGCGGGCGCGCGCCACGTCTTCGTCCGTTACGCTTTCGGTAAATAGCGTCGGGATGATGCGCACGCCGGCCTCGGCCAGATCGCGCAGATAGCGCTTGTCGACATTCCACGACACGATTTCCGGCGGATTGAAGACGCGGCGTTCGGCGGCTCCCATAGCGGTCATGGCGCCGATAAAGCTGTTGGGCGCATTGTGATAGCCCCAGGCGACCAGCGGCAGGATCAGGTCGTAATCCTCGGCGATCGGCTCCGACCACGGCTGGTCGAAGATTTCCGCGTCGATGCCGCTGAGGGCCTCGCGGTAGGCATCGAGCACATAGGGCCAGCGGCCATGGTGCGACGGATGGTCTGGATTGGGGGTCAGGATCAGAATACGCTTGCTCATGGACTCTTTATTGATCATTAGGTTACGCCATATCAACTGAAATTTGAGGCCCTGCCCATGACCGTCGAATATGACATCACCGCCGTTGGACACGCCATTGTCGATGTGCTCGCTCCTTCCGATGATGCCTTCCTGACGAAGCATGACCTGCACAAGGGCGCGATGACCCTGATCGACAGCCATCGCGCGCTCAGCCTTTCGGAAGCGATGGCGGAAAGCGAAATGGCCTCGGGCGGTTCGGCCGGCAATACCATTTCCGGCGCGGCCTCCTTTGGCGCCAAATGCGCCTATGTCGGCAAGGTGGCGCACGACGCCATGGGGGAGTTTTTCGCCCGCGACCTGCGCAAGATGGGCGTCGAATTCCGCACACCGGTCCTGCACGACGACCCGACCCCGACCGGTCGTTGCCTGATCAATGTCACGCCCGATGGCCAGCGCACGATGGCGACCTTCCTGGGCGCCGCCGCCTTGGTCAGCCCGCAGGATCTGGATGAGGAGATCATCCGGGCTTCTCAGATCACCTATCTTGAAGGCTATCTCTTTGATACCCCGTCGGGCCGCGAAACCTTCGCCAAGGCGTCGCAGGTGGCGCGCGCTGCCGGCCGCAAGACGGCCATCACCCTGTCGGATGGCTTCGTGGTCAATCGCTGGCGTGAAGACCTGCTGGCCTTTATCGACCGCCATATCGATATCGTCTTCGCCAATGAAAACGAACTGCTGGCCCTGTTCCAGACCGATGATTTCTTCAAGGCCCTGCGTTACTTACGCAGCAAGACCGACCTGGCCTTTGTCACCCGTTCGGAAGAAGGCTCTGTGGTGGCCAAGCTGGACGACACGCACATCATCAAGGCCGCCCCGTGCGCCAAGGTGGTCGATACCACTGGCGCGGGCGACAGTTACGCAGCGGGCGTGCTGTTCGGTCTGACACAGGGGCTGCATGTCACCACCTGCGCCGAACTGGGCTCCCTGGCAGCATCGGAAGTAATCGGCCATTATGGCCCGCGCGCGCAGGTATCGCTCAAGCAACTGGCGATGGAAAAGGGACTGATTTAATAACGGCGGGAAGTTGGTTCCCAATCAATGGCTCCAAAGTCATTTTGGGCGGTCGTCATCGCTTCTGCCTTGGTTTCGAACCAATAGTCCTTTTCGGGAAATGGCGAGTCTGCTCGTTCGAAAATGAAGAGATAGGCTCCTGTTTCTTCTGTTTGTAAGATCAGATGGTGATGAGGTTCTGCACATTTCGTAGAAATCAAATTGTCGGCCATCAACTCCTCCGTTTCAGCGCAACATAAAGCGCACCGGTGCCGCCGTGGCGGGCATGGGCCTGTGAAATGCCAGCGATGATATGCGACAGCGCCGAATCGGCCAGCCATTCCGGCGCATGGCGTTTCAGTATGCCATTTTCGGCCACGCCCTTGCCGGTGATGACCAGGACCGCACGGTAATCATTGGCATAGGCCTGCTGTACGAATGCCTTCAGGCGCGCCTCGGCGGCGAAGGCGGTCATGCCGTGCAGGTCGAGACGGGCCTCGATCGGATCGCGTTCGCGGGTGATGCGGCGCTTGCGTTTCGGCTCGATCGGATCGGGCGCGTGATCGGCGGCGCGGGTGATCTTGAAGCCGCTGACGGGTTTCAGCGACTGACCGATCTTGAAGGGCGTCAGAGGTGCCGGCGCAGGCTTGGCGGCGGTCATCTCGCCAGGCATATCGGCGATCTTAATGGTTTCGGTCTGCGGTTCAGGTTCCGGCTTTTTAAACGGCTTGTGCGGTCGCACGGTCGCCGTCACCAGCGCCCACAGCCGCAAATCCTCTGCCTTGAAACCGAACCGTGCCATGTGCATCCGAGAAAGCAAGAAACCCCACCACCACGAGCCTTCCTTTGCGTGTCTTCAGAAGAGCCGGCTCGCGGTCCCCCTCCCCGGCACAGCCGGGGAGGTATGATAACAAGCACAGACTTTCCTTTACCTCCCCAACGTGTTGGGGAGGGGGACCGCGCCTCCTTTGAGGCGTGGTGGTGGGGTATCTTACTTTACAAAAGCGGCCAGAGGCTACCGAATTTAGTAGTCTTCCGACTGGAAAGCCTGCAACTGGCGGGTCAGGCGCTCACCGCGCTTGCCGGCGGTGAGCGCGGCTTCCGACAGGCGGCGGATGTTTTCCGGGCTTTCCGGCTGGCGGGCCATGACTTCCAGCGCGCCATTAATGACGCCCAGCATCTGGGCGAAATCCTGCGCCACATCGCTGGTCAGGCGGCCGACCGTCTCATAACGCTGGGCGTGACCGAGGGCTTCGTGCAGTTTATCAAGCTGGGCCTGCATTTCAGACAGTTGCGCCTGCGCCTTTTCCAGCGCGCCCTGATCGGTGGCGGACGCCTTTGCCGTATTCGCCTGCTCCAGGCGGGCCTGGGCGTCATGATAGGCGGCCTGCCACTTGGTGACCTCGAACTGCGCGGCCTTTACCTTCGCTTCCCATTCGGAGGCATCGGGTTCAGGCGCCGGCTTTTCAAGCAGTGCCTTATGGGCAGCCTGAAGTTCAGCATGACGGGCAGCGGCCTGATCGAGTGCGTTCTTCAGGCCGGTGATGCGAGCTTCATGCATCCGGTAGTCCGGTTCCTGTGCGGGGGCGTTGGAAAGGACATGATAGCGCTGGGCCAGGTCGTCATGGCGAACTTGCGCCGTTTTCAGGCGGTCTTCCAGCGCGGTGATGCGGGCTTCGTGTTCGCTGTAATCCGGTTCCGGCGCAGGCGTTTCGGCCAGCTCGCGCAAGCGCCGGTCCAGATCGGCCTTATCCGCTTCGGCCGTTTCCAGTTCCGCCTGCAGGGCGCGGATGCGCGCATCATGAGCACTGTAATCGGGCTCGATGACAGGCGTATTACGCAGGGCGTCCAGTTCGGTTTCGAGCGCGGCCTGAACGGCGCGGGCCATCGAGAGTTCAGCGCTCATTTCGGCGATGCGGCCCTCTTCGTCCGGCCTGGTGGCCAGCAGCATATCGAGTTGCGCCTGAAGGGCATCGTGACGCTTTTCAGTCTCCGCGATCTGCGCCTTCAGGCTCTCATTTTCGGCCAAGACCAGCGGATCGGGTTCGTGGACGATCACCGGGTCGGGCAGGGGGGCGACGGTTGGGGTATGCCAGTCATAGGGCGACTGCATTTCTGATAAAGCCTCTTCACGGGCCACGGCGGCGGCTTCGGTGATGGCGCTCTCACGTTCCAGCGCCGCCTCGATCCTGACGGCTTCCAGTTCGGCTTCATGAGCAGTGCGAGCCTCGGCCAGTGCGCTTTCGCGCGCCGTTTCGCGTGCCTCGGATAGGGCGTCTTCCAACTCGGCTTCGCTGATCCCGGTTGTCTGAACGACCGGCTCCGGCTCGGCCTGCTGGCTCTTCCAGGCTGTGCAGTCGAAGGCGACACCGTAGATGTGTCGCTGGCCGTCAATGGTCTTCGCCTGGCCTTCAAGCGCGATCCATCGCTCGCCGCCATCCGGGCGGGTGACCTTGATATCGAGCGCCAGATGGTCGCTTTCGCCGCTCATCAGTTGGCCGAAGGCGGTATCGGCCACGGCCTGGTCGGCATCGGAAATCAGGGTCGGGCCGCCGGGATAGTCGCGGCCGATCAGCGCCATCATGCCGGCGTCTTCGACAATGGTATCGGCGTCCGCATCATACTGCCAGGTGCCGACGCCGAGCGCGGCGCGGGCCTGTTCGGCCAGGCGATGGTCGGCCAGTTCCTGAGTTGCGATTTCGTGCGCCTCATTGGCGGGAGCGGTAACAGGCGCCGCGGCAGGCAGGATACCGGAAGGCAGAGCGGTGACGGTCAGGCCGCTTTCGCCGCCTTCGTGGGTCCGCACCACCCAGGCCGTGACGACGCAGGGCTGGCTATCGCCGTTCGGCGCCTTGAGCGTCAGTTGCATCGATGTCTGGCTGTGGGGCGAGGTTTCGTCCAGACGGTCGCCGAGATAGTCGATGGCCTTCTGGAAATCGCTGTCCGCCACGAAGAACTGCGTCCAGTTCTGGCCAAGCGCCTGTTCGCGCGTCATCTCGAACGCGTCGAGCGCGGCATTGTTGATGTCGATGACCTGGCCCTTGGAATCGAGTCCCCAGAAGGGCACGGTGGCCGAGGCGAACCAGTGGCCGCGCCACAGGCCGTTCAAATCGTCGATGCCTTCGCCGGACGAGGTTTCCAGTTCGACCATGGCGGCCGTGGAGCCGATGACCTCTCCGGCGCCGTTCATGATCGGCATGGAGGTGACGCTGACAAGCACCTTTTCGCGGCTGCCGTGATTGACCAGCAGATGCTGGAAACCCTTGACCGTCTGGCCGCGCAGGGTGCGGGCGATCGGCAGCAGATCGGCCGGAATCATGCGGCCGTCAGGATAGGTGATGCCCCAGGTGGCGGAATGGAAGCGCAGGCCCAGCAGTTCGGAATCCTTGCGGCCGAGAAGCTGGTGCGCCGCCCGGTTGGCGAAGGTGAACTTGCCGGTGTTGTCGGTTTCGACCAGGGCCACGGGCACGGCGTTCAGCACATTGAACATGCGGCGTTCCAGGTTATCGATCTTGCGTTCGGCCTTGAACAAAAGATCCTGGAACTGGCGGACCTGGAAGGACTTCAGCGAGGCGATGACGCCGCCGACAATGGCCAGGGCAAGCAGGATGAAGGCGGCCACGCCGAGCAGCGCAATCAGATCATGCTCACTTTGCAACAACATACCCGAACCCTATGCAAAACCAGACCGCCGGCTGCGTCATTTTGTGACAGAGTCCGCCCGGTTGCCCCAGAGCCAGCAAAAACCGTACCTGAGCCGGATGCAAGTGAAATCATCTTGAATTGCAGGGATTTAACCCGCCGCGCCCCTGGCGGGAGAACGTCATCAGCGCGCGCAAGCCTCGTGGGCGAATTGGCTACAGCCCCATCACCGCCAGCATGACGAAGGTGGCGAACAGGACGAAGTGCGTGGCGCCTTCTATGGCGTTGGTTTCGCCGTCATGCAGGTTGATGGCGGCCACGATCAGGGTGAGCACGGTCATGACAGTCTGCGGCGCACTGAGCGCCATCTGCACCGGATGGCCGGTGACCAGGGCCATGATCTCGATCACCGGCACGGTCAGGATGACGGTGGAAAGCGAGGCGCCAAGCGCGATATTGACCACGGGCTGCATCCGGTTGGCGAGCGCGGCGCGCAGGGCGGTAAGGATTTCCGGACTGGCGGAAATGGCGGCCACCAGTATGGCGGCGACGATCGGCGGCACCCCGGTGCCGGTCAGGCCGCGGTCCATGGTTTTCGCCATGACCTCGGCCAGTATGCCGATCAGCACGACGCCGATGACGAGGGCGGTAACCGAGCCGGCCGTACTGCCGTGGTGCTTATGCTCCGTATCGCCGGTCTCGGCATAGGTGTAGCTGAAGAAATAGCTGTGGCGCGTGGTCTGGAGACGCAGGAAAATGCCGTAGAGCAGCAACATGCTGCAAATGGTGAAGACCGAAAACACCTGCCAGTGATGCGAGGGAATGAACTCCGGTACCACCATGGAAATGCCCATGCCGGTCAGGATCATGACGATGTAGGTATTGCCGGAATCGACATTATAGGGCTGTTCGCCATGACGCAGGCCGCCAAGGATCGCCGCCAGGCCCAGTATGCCGTTCATGTCGATCATGACGGCGGAATAGATGGTGTCGCGCGCAAGCGTCGGCGATGAGGTGTGGCTCAGCATCATGATCAGGATGATGACCTCGACCAGCACGGCCGAAAGCGTCAGGATCATGGTGCCGTACGGCTCTCCCACCTTTTCGGCCAGAACCTCGGCATGGTGTGCCACGCGCAGCGACACCATGATGATGACGGCGATCAGGCAGAGCCCGGCGATCAGCGATGCCGTCTGACCGCTTTCGAGGATCAGGTGTTCGCTAAGGAAAGCGGCGCCGGCGATCAGCGTGCCGAGGATAAGGAATTTTTCGGATTTCAGGATGGCGGACATGATCATGCGTAGACTACGGCGCGCGGTTGAAAGTCAAGATGCAACCGGGTGGGAAGTCTGGAGCACTTTCCGAAAAGTGTGACGCACTTTTAGGGCCAAAAAGTGCGTTAAAACATAAAATTAGAGCGCCGATCTAAACCAATCAGATGTGTAAACGCTCTAATGGCTGAGCACTGGCGCGCTGTAGCCCGGCCCAACGCCCTGAGGCACGGGTACCGAGGAACCGGCATAGCCGTTATTGATGACCAGGACCGGATTTTTCGTCAGGGTCAGGGTATCGGCCACGATGATGCTCCAGGCGGAATCCTGGGCCACATTGCCAGTTGTGGCAATATTCAGTTCGGCGTCGGGAATATAGATCGTGCCGAGCAGCTTGCTGACATTGTCCGATGCGATGCTGAAGACCTGATGGTTATCGCGGGTGGTGATGATGAGGAAACCGGCGAAGGGACCGCTCTTGCGGGCGCTCAACTGGACCGTGGCCCTGTCGGCAAAATTGATCTTCTTGGTCGAACCGAAGATCAGCGCTACGTCGTCGCCCTTGATGACGGCGTTTTCGTGCGCCTCCAGGTCGTCCATGAAGTAATGATCGCCGGGTTGCAGGATCAGGGTCGCATCCTTGTCGATCATGTAGTGCTCGCAATGGACGCCGGGCGGCAGGATCAGGGTTTCGCCCTTTTTCTGGGTGATCCGTTCCGGCTTGCCGACGCAATCCTGCGGCGGGGTGAGGGAGAGGGCCGCAAACGGGTCGGAAATGGGCAGGGCGCCGCCATTGCCCGCCGGTGAGACCGGCCCCTCGACCGTCCCGACGGCCTGTGTCCGTTCCGCCTGGATCATGGCCGAGCTCTTGACCCTGATATTTTGATTGGCGTGGATTGCGCAGCCGGTGGCGCGAATGCGGGCGGTATTTTCAAGGGTAATGCCGCCCGCGCCCGTCTGGAGGACGCACAGAGGCACGGAGCCCAGATTTTCGGCGGTGGCCCTGGCGGTGAGTGTGGTGTCGCCGAAGCCAAGAAAGCCGATCAGCGCCTTGTGGTCGGCTGCCGCCGTCACGGTTATGGCGCTGGCCTTTCCGTCAATGGCGGCACTGAAAGTGGCCCTGGAACGGAGGCGGGACCGGGCAGCGCTTTGTTGCGCCACGGTAATCGCGGTGTCGATCGGCGTTTGCGCGGCGGTATTGGCCATGGAGAGGCGCCCGGCGCCGGCCAGCGCACCGGCGTCGACGGCCTCCTGAAGACTGGCCCGTTCCGTGGAAACGCTGCTCAGTTCAATGATGCCGAAGGCGGCAAACATCAGCGGAATGGTCGTCAAGGTGGCAATAATGGCGACATTGCCGCGACAATCGGCGATCCATTGTTTTATAATTTCCGATATCATGCCGTCTCCATAAGTATTATGGAAATTGTCATGTAATAGTAAATATAATAACTATATATAAATCATGGGTTTTAGCTGAAATTCGCATCAAATATACAAATTGCGAAATGGATTTATATTTCGCATAATGGATATATTTAAACTTATGAATTATATATATTTAAAATATACGTTGTAAAATAGGTTTTTGAAGCGAATAATATGGGTAAATTTAGCGTTTACCCTCTTCCGGGGTTTACATTTCGCCTCCGGCTGATAGCTTCGTCTCCATAGTAACGAGCGGCCCGGGACCAGTGGTTTCGCTCCTGTGTTTTTGCATCCCCATGTTGACATTTTTAACCGGTTGCCCGGTTTGAAGACGCGTATGCGTTTCAAGCCCGCGACCCTGGAGCGCGCTATGGATCTGGATCGGGAAGTCGACCGTCTGATGAAACGTATCGAACAGAGGGTGGCTGAGCCGGAAGTCATTTTCGCGGCCATCAAGCAACTGGTCGGATCGCATTATGCCTCAAGCCTGCCGGCGGAGCTGGGCGCCTTCAATCACTTCATGGATATGTCGTTGCAGCGCCGGCTTTCTGGCCCCGGCCTGGCTGTGCTGACTAACGATATCAAGAAGCGCATCGCCGCGCTCAATGCTGTATTCTATCTGCAGGCGGCTAAGCGCGACGTTCACTGGGTCTAGGCCCTCTTGCCCGCGTCTGCCGGATCGTCTACATCCATTCCCTGACAAGGGTGCGGCTCAGGCCGTCCGCTCTGATGACCAGATGAACCACAGGATCGGCCAGCAGATCATCCAGGGTGGGTTCGGTAAATGTGCAGGTCATGATGCGCTGCCTTTCCAATGCTTGCTATAGCACCATCATAATGCTAATGAGAATTATTCGCAATATAATTCTTGAGTCGAGCCATGTCTGTAGCGGAAACTCCATCACCGGAAACCTTGCCAAACGATATTCGCAATCTCGGCTATGCCGGGCATTTCATCGTCTGGGTGATGCGGACGGCGGTTGCCTGTGCGCCGGAATGCCGCATGATCCACCGCGAATTCAGCCATGCCTTTGGTCCGCATGTCGAGGCGGGCGCCAAGGCGTTCGAGCGGGTCTTGCTGGCCCTGGCGAAGGGCACGCGGCCGATCATCCTGGCCCGGCCGGGGCATGTCCATATGACGCATGATGAACTGAGCCTTCTGGCGCTATTTGCAGCCGCGCAAAGCGGTGATGAAGCGCGTTGCCTGGCGCACGCGCGCTGGCTGATGGGAAAGGGCCGGCCTGAGCCGCTATATGAGGCAGTGGCCGATCTGGGTAAATGCCTGGCGCGTAATGGCCGGACATTATGCCCGGCGCCCGATGCCGTGCCGCCGCAAGGCTGTGCAGGTGGGCCGGTCTGTTTACAGGCGCTGTGATCCAAAAGCAAAAAAGCAGCCCGAAGGCTGCTTTTGAAAGTCAATCCGAGAAGGATTGGAGCGGGCGAAGAGGGACTTGATCAGAAAAAATATTATGTAATGGATTTAATATTTTATTGATTTGTAAGGGATAATTTTTGTGCCGGTACAAATATTCGATACAAAGTCGATACAAATGAAGGTGCCGGATGAAAAGGAATAGGTGGCCCGAAGGCTTCGGGCAAAAGCCAAACGGTGTCTTTAAGGTGCGTAAAGTTGTACCAAAAGAGTTGCGGGCAATCCTCAAGCGCGATGAATTTAATCACACCTTCACGGATCAGTATGGGCGCGGGCTGAAGATCGAGTTAGACGCCTTGGAGCAATATGCGCGTAGAAAGTTTGGGGAGTTATTTTCGGCCCAAATGTCGGGAGGGAGGCCTGCTCTGACTCTGAAAAGAAGATTGAGGCGATCACGCGACGACGACTTTCATGACCGTTTTGTTGAGTTAACACTCGTTCATGCCGGGGGTGCGCAGCGGGTGCATCAACTCATTATCGGTCGTGGTGTTGAGGCATTCTTCAATGATAATTATGAATGCACGGTGTCCTATGCGCCGCCCGACACGATGTAGTTTTTGGACGTAATAAGTTGATTTCATGCTTCAATATAGTATGATTCGAGATTGTGATCAGAATACAAAATAGTTCAAAAGGATTTAAGCGTACTCACAGCAGTCATCTGCTCTCAATGATAAACACGAGTCAGCTAAATCTTTTTCTTCGTAAGCGACTCACTTCTCTTCGAAATACCTCACTGCGTATCACTGTTCCGAGAATGACACTTCGCAAACTGGCTTACGTGCAAGTCTGCTCGCCTTTTGCTTGGCATTGCTTTTCGTCATTTCAAAGCTTTTTCAAAAGACCTGTTCATCGGCAGTTTCATCGGATTGTCAGGGGTTTTTAATCCCCCCGCCGCACGGAACGCATGTCTCCTGCCGGTCTGGCGGGTGCTATTTCCGTGAAGCGGGGGTTGGAATGGGCAGATTGGCTTTCACCATCATGTCAGGAAACGTCCGGAGGTGCTGTGCGCCAACATCATCACAAGGGGGAGACCCGTGCCCTTGTCCTTCCGGTCCAATGTTCTTGCGAACTCTCGGTTATCTCATTGCTGAGAAGCCTTCACCATCTTCCAGTTCCTTGGGGTTGCCCGGATGACTCTTCATGAGGTCCGATTACGCATTTTCGGCAATGGTGAAGTCGGTGCGTGGAACTCTGAAAACCACGCGAAACGATCTTTGATTGCGATGTTTTTAACCCCCTTCGCAATTCGGGTCGCTGCTTCGGCTGATGGTGCGGTCATGTTCCCGCCGACCCTTGAATAAGGAAGCTATGTAAAGAATGGAGGCAGGCTTGGCGAAGCGTCCAGAATGTCCGGTCTTGAACCCGGCTTTACAGGACTGTCCTTAACGCGCCTCCACATCTATTTATCACGCCATTTCCATAGAATTTAATTATTCAGAATGGCGTCGGGCGGGCAAATTTAATTCATCTGAGGGATGCCCAGGACTTTTAATGCAAATAAAGTTCCCTTCTCATGAACAGGCTCCCCATCTACAAGTATCCACTTAATCTTGTTTTCGTCTGATTGACGCTTGAAACGTCTTATTGCCATTTCCGTCGAAATATAATCAATTGCAAGCCCCATCATTCCATGTGGAATATCGTCTTTTTTGCAATACGTTTTATAAAATTCAAGTATCTTTTTCTTTGGCAATCTTTTTGTATGATTGCGTTTTGCATAATGTGTCATATACACATTACGCATATCCGAATAAAACTTTTCCATCATTTTGATAACTTTTATTTCTGAACCTGACTAAGGACTATCGTGCGCCGCGTCTACTGTCGTAGCGTCGACACGAATTCAGACCGAGAGGCCAAGGTTCTGGCTGCCATCGTCATGACCTCGCTGGAAAATCTGCGGGTGCATTTTGCCCGCATGAAAGAGATGTACGGCTATTGACGTAGACCGCGAATAATGTGATTTTCGTCATAGTCGCAAGAGGCGGCACAAAAATAGGCCCATCGGGAAACCGGCGGGCCTTTATTCTATTCTGGCTTGGAATATTTGACCAAGACGTGACGGTCGGCAAATAGCCCGCCAGGGGCATCGACAGACACTTCCCAGTTATCAACGAATACCGCGCTCTGTGTTGATTCAGATATGATTGCACACTCATCGATATTGATCCAAATGTCGTTCTGGTCATTAGTGACCGACCTCAAGAACATGATGGGCCCCATCACGCCCACGGCTACACAGCCCGATATTTCTTTCACGTACCCGGATTTGTGGGAATCTAGGTGCTGAGATAGAGGTCTCATTTTCCAAGCACTGCCGTAAGATGCGACAACCAATCCGCTTCGTGGCAACGAGACGTAGTGGGGCGCCCTGTTCTCTGCGTGCTTCAGCACGGCAACTACGATTGCTTGATCGGGTGCTTCTATGGCTATGCCGGTAGCCACGCCTGTATGCGTTTTAAAATCGAATAGCTCCCCCTGTTGTACATCTCGGAATTCTTTAGGTGTGAATAAACTAGAAAATGGCAACGTCGCTCTCCCTGTTCTGTCATCCCAATATGGGTAGTTAGCATGCCGAAGACAACATTTTCTGAGCCAGTCACTTGACTAACAGCTTCGGCTATCGGTCAGCAGAAGCGCAGGCCTATCGTTACCTCTACAACAGCGCGGCATGGAAGGGACCAAGCGGCCGGCGTCTGACCCAGTTGGCCAAAGAGCCACTATGCCGCATGTGCAAGGCAGCGGGCAGGATCACCGCGGCAACGGTAGCTGACCACATCATCCCACACAGGGGTGACGAGCGTCTGTTCTACGAGGGTGAATTGCAGTCCCTGTGTGACGCCGCCCCATGGCGTTGTCACTCAAGCCGTAAGCAAAAGATTGAGGCGCTGGGCTATGAGCCGGGCAGCGATAACAAGGGCAGGCCGGTTGATACTGCGCACCCTTGGAACAGGCCCAATCAAAGGCCCGCGTTCAGTATACCGTTCAGGGTGGAGCCATCGGCTATTCCCGTCATGTTGGTGTGTGGACCTCCGGGAGCCGGCAAGACGACATGGGTTTCTTTCCAGCCGTTCTGAGTATCACGGCGGGTGCCAGCGAAGGGCAGCCTTTCCACCCGCTGCCCTGGCACGCCTTCACGGTCGGGTCTTTGTTCGGCTGGAAAACAGCAAGCGGGCGGCTCAGGTTCCGTCGTGGCTGGCTTGAAACAGGCAAGGGCCAGGCGAAATCACCGCTGATGGCGGCCATCGGGCTGTACCTGATGGGCTGGCATGGCGTGAAACGTGCCCAGGTTTATTCGATCGGACAAAACCGGGCGACCGCAAACGTGCTGTTTCGGGATGCGGCGGCCATGTGCAGGGCGCAAATTCCGGGGCAAGAGGACGTTTACGAGGAGGCCAGGGAGACGCTTGAGAGTCGCGGCGACGTGGTTTTGCGCGGCGAACTGGACAATTGCTGGAAAATTGAGCACCCGGAATCCGGATCGATCTTTCAGTCTCTTGCAAACGGTGAAGAGGTGTCTGGCCCGCGCCCCGTCGCGGTGCTGGCAGACGAGATACACGAATTCAAGTCGAGTTCATCTATCGAGACCTGGCAGGCCGCGATTGCTAAGGCGCCCGGTGATGCCATGATGCTGCTGGGCACGAATACGCCGGCATCGACCCAAATTGTCGGCACGCAGTACAGCGAGTTTTACCAGAAGGTCGCAAAGGGTGAGGTTAGCGACGACGAGGCCTTTGTATTCATCGCCCGCGTCGATAAGGCTGATCGGGAAACCATATTCGAGAACGAAGCGGCCTGGGCAAAGTCCTTGCCTGCTCTTGGTGTGACCTTCCCGATTGAGAATATCCGGGGCGAGGTCAACACCGCACGGGTGATGCTGTCAAAGGCCATGTCGGTCAAGCGGCTTTATTTCGGCATCCCGACCGGCGCGGTGGATTTCTGGATTGATGAAGCGGCCTGGGTAGAGGTCCAGGGCGAGTTCAATCCGGACGACTTCAAGGGTTGCCCCTGCTGGCTGTCTCTTGACCTGTCGAAAAAGAACGACCTGACCGCCCTGACTGCCGTCTGGCTGAAAGATGGGCGGCTCTACGCCAAGACTTGGTACTGGACCACAAAAGACGGCCTGGCTGACCGCGCCCGAAAGGATGGCGCGCCCTACGAAGAGTGGGTTGATGATCCAGCCGTAGACCTGACAGCGGTCAACGGGGCTGTCATCGACAAGACGTTTATCGCTGCTCAGATTGCAGATATTTGCGCCGTTCATGACGTGAAGTTTCTGGCTTTCGACCCGGCTGGCATCGCGGATTTCATGTCCGCCTGTGAGCAGATCGGCTTCCCGGTCTGGAAGTGGGAGGGTGTCGGCAAGGATGAGGGAACGGGCCTCAAGCTCGTCTCTCATGCCCAGGGGACACGCATCGTTTTCGAGGACCGTCAGCTTTGTATGCCGCGCTCGATTGAGCGGCTTGAAGACGCGATCCTGACCAAAAACATCACCGTCGATATGTCGCCGGTTACCTACATGTGCGCCGGCAACGCGCTCGTTATCGAAGATGGACAGAAGAACCGGGCTTTCGACAAGGCCCGCTCACGCGGCCGGATCGATGGGCTTGTAACCCTCGCCATGGCGGTTGGCGCCGCAACATACACAGCGAAAGAGGAGGCTGGAATGGATGAATATTTCGCGTACCTCTCCAGCTTTGGAAAGAAGGCATGAATATTTTCAACGGCTTTCTGGCCTCTCTCCAAAAGAAATCGGCACCACCGCCGGTGACTACGCCTGGCGTTTCAACGGTCACTGTAGGTTTTAGCCGCAACGACTGTGACGCCCCCGTCAATGAAAGGTCTGTGCTTGCCCTCTCGTCCGCATGGGCGTGCGTAAATCTCAACGCGGGGACTGTCGGCTCGTTGCCACTGATGGTCTATCGCACCGATAGCGACGGTAAGCGCCAGCCTGCAAGGGACCATCCCCTGTATCGCTTGCTGCATGACAGTCCTAACTACGATCAGACAGCAATCGACTTCTGGGAGGGAGGGCAGATTGGCCTTGAACTTCGCGGGAGCATGTTCGCCCGAAAGGAAATGACAGGCAAGCGCGTGAGCGCGCTTCTCCCGTTCTGTAATCCGCTCGTCACCCGCACAAGCTCCGGATCGATCCGCTATCAGTGGAATCAGGATGGAAAGTCTTACGACGAGCCGCAAGAGAACGTTTTCCATGTTAGGGGCTTCGGCTCGACGCCGCTTGGCGGCATGTCGCCGTTGCAATATTGCCGGCCGGTCTACGCGCTCGCCACGGCCGTCAATACCGCCGCAACATCGCACTTCAGGAACGGCGCCCGCCCTTCACTTGCTCTGACTACCGACAAAATTCTGGGAGACAAGCGGGAAGAAATTGAAGAGGGCCTTGCCGTTCGCCACCAAGGCGTGATGAACGCCGGCCGTCCCCTGCTGCTCGAAGGGGGGATGATCCCGCACAATCTGTCCTTCTCGCCCGAAGACGCGCAAATGCTCCAATCGCGCGACTTCAGCGTCGGGGAAATTTGCAGCATTTACGGCGTTCCACCCATCATGATCGGGCGCGGTGAGAAGACGAGCAGCTGGGGAACCGGCGTTCAGGAGGTAATCAGCGCTTATTATAAATTCGCGCTCCGTGTGCGTCTGGTGCGCATCGAACAAGCGATTAAACAGCAGTTGCTCACAGCAGAGGATCGCGCCCAGGGCGTGACCGTAGAGTTCAATATCGAGGGGCTGCTGCGCGGTGACAGCGCGGCACGGGCCGCCTTCTACGAGATCATGATCCGCAGCGGCATCATGACCAGAAATGAGTGCAGGGCACTTGAGAACCTGCCGCCTGTGGAGGGCGGTGACATCATCCGCGTTCAAATGCAGGACGTTCCGCTTACCCAAATGGGACACAACGGCGGTCCTCCGCTGGACGACGAGAAGTAGGAATATCACTATGAACGAGCTTGACTTCAGCCTTGAGACCAAGGCGCTGGACGATGACGGCTATGTCGAGGGCCTTGCGGCCGGGTACGGCAACCTTGACCTGGGTGGTGACATCATCCTTCCGGGCGCTCTTGCCAAGTCTCTGAGCGGTCGCAAGTCCGTACCCATGCTGATGTTCCACGATCAGAAGCGCCCCGCAGGCGTGTGGAATTCGTTTGAAGAAAAGCCAGAAGGTCTATTCGTCAAGGGCAGGTTCTCCATGTCCACACGCGCCGGCAAGGAAGCGCACGGGCTGGTAAAGGATGGCGCCATCGGTGGCCTGTCGATCGGCTTCAACGCCGTCAAGGAAAAGGTGGTCGGCAAGGCGCGCCACCTGGCCGAAATCATGCTTCACGAAATCAGTCTGGTCACCATTCCGATGAACCAGAAGTCGCTCATCACCGGCTTTAAGGCGGTCGAAGAGTTGCGCGAAATCTTTGAGCGAGGCGAACAGCCATCGCTTTCCCTAATCGAGAAACACCTCCGTGATGGTGGGTTTCCTGACTCCCTCGCTACCGCGTTCGTCTCGCTGGGCAAGGGCGCTTTCCGCCAGGGCGATCCTGGGGCCGAGACGAATGACCCCCTCAAATTTCTACAGGCCCTACGCGGCTAACCCTGCCCTCAGCGGGCGCATCACAAGGTAAAATCATGACAGATCAAATCGAAAAACTGGCGGAAGACATCAAGAAGGACTTCAACCAGAAGCAGGAACAGGTTCAGGAAATCGCCCAAAAAGCGCTGAGCGAAGCCGAAAAGAACGGCACGCTGACGACCGAAACCAAGGCCGTAGCCGACAAGGCGCTGCTGGACATCAACACCATCAAGGAACAGCTTGCGGAAATCGAACAGAAGATGGCCCGCAAGCCCGGCGCCGATGGCGAGGAAGTCCGCTCATACGGTGCGCAACTTGTCGAATCCGACCGCTTCAAGTCCTATCAGGCCGGTAGCTTCAACGGCTCAGTCATTCAGTGTCTTGCCGACCGTTGAGCGCCTGCTCTGGCCCTACAAGCAGATCAGGGTGTGACCTTGATTGCCCTCTGCCTCGGTGGTGCGCCCTCAGTGTGGGACGACCTGGCCCGCGCTCAAAAGCTGATCGGTGACACCCGCCATATCGTGGTCGCCTGCAATTATTCCGGCATTCAGTATGACGGGCGCATCGACGCATGGGTCAGTCTTCACCCTGAACGCCTGCGCCCGTGGATGGCAGAGCGTGCCGAGGCGGGGCGCAATACCGATTACCGTGTCTTCGGTCAGGCCCGGCGCTGCAACAGCCCCGGTGAGGTCGTATCGCAGACGTGGAACGGGTCTTCTGGCCTCTACATGGCGCAAGTCGCTCTCCAGGCCCTGGGTGCTACGGGCGCTATCCTGTGCGGAGTACCGATGGAATCAGAGGCCGGACATATCCATTGGCCCGGCAACTGGTCTGATCCGAACCTGTACCGCCCCGGCTTTGAACAAGCGAAGTCAGAGGATGCCAATATTCGTTCAATGTCGGGATGGACAAGGGCGCTGTTCGGCGCCCCGACCCGCAAATGGGTGCAGTCGCAATGATGGCGGGCAAGCTTGATCGTCGTATCACCTTCGTGGTGAAGGCACCGGGGACCACCGATGGCTTTGGCGATGCCCAGATGAAGGATTACCCCATTGGCCCGGTATGGGCAGCGGTGACGCCCGTCAGCGATGGCGAACGCATGAGGGCAGCTCAGGCTGAGGCCGTCATCACCCACAGGTTTCAGGTTCGCTATTCTGCCCGCGTCGCTCGCGTCGGTGCCACAGCGCAGATCCTGTACGAAGGCCGCACCTTCGAGATTGTCGCGCCACCCAAGGAAATCGGCCGGCGCGAAGGGCTGGAATTCAGCGCCACGGCCCGCGCCGATGGCCCGGCACATGCCTAAGCGCACGGTTGAGGTCAAAGGACTGAGGGAACTTGAAAAGAACCTTAGCCTTCTGTCGAAGTCGATGGCCAAGGGTGCGACACGCCGGACGCTCAAGGCCGCTGCGGAACCGATGAAGGTCGCTGCGCAGGAAAAGGCACCGGTCCTAAGTGGCGACCTGAAGCTTGGCATCAGCGTCACGACGAAGAAGCCGAAGAACTACGACGCGGGCAAGATCGCCTACAACAAGACGATGCGGGAGACTGCGAACAAGCAGGTGGCGGTAGCGGCCATGCGCGAGGCGCGCAAGCAGAACCCGGCGACATTTTCAGAGGTCTTTGTCGGGCCTCTCGAAAGACAATTCTACGCGCACTTTGCCGAGTTCGGAACGGAGCATTCCGCCCCGAAACCGTACATGCGCCCGGCATGGGACGAAAAGCAGGACGAGTGCATGGATATAGTCCCAGTTGAAAGCGAGAAGCCTAAGAGCACACTTACATGCGTTCTGCATTTGTTCAACCGGGTGTCGACAACAATCTATCGAAATCGCACCATATACGGCGCATTCGGATAAAACTGACTGCAAATTTTTGGGCTTTTCCAGTGCTTCCCCCTTGCTTCCCCAACGTCAATGGGGTTGGATAATGCCAATCCTTTTCTGAAGACAACCGTTTGATTGTAAACAGAAAAGGATTGGAGCGGGCGAAGAGGATCGAACTCTCGACATCGACCTTGGCAAGGTCGCGCTCTACCGCTGAGCTACGCCCGCTTATCCGTTGGCAAGTCCGTGTCCGAAGACCGTGTCTCGCCGGGAGAGCGGCCTTATAGACGGAAGGCCGTTTTCATTGCAAGCGCCTTTTTGCGGAATCCTGTGAAAAACTTTTGCGAAGTTTACAGCATAGCCGGGATAACGCGGTCGGGGGGGCGGTGGCCATCCTGGTGCGTCTTGATGTTGAGGATCACCCTATCGCCCATGTCCTGACGCGCCTCGATGGTGGAAGACGCCATGTGCGGCAGCAGGACCGCATTGGGCAGGCCGATCAGTTCCGGATTGATTGCCGGTTCGCGCTCATAGACATCAAGCCCCACGCCGGCGATCAGCTTGGCGCGCAGCATGGCGGCCAGTGCCTGTTCGTCGACTATCTGGCCGCGCGCCGTATTGACCAGGATAGCGTGCGGCTGGAGCTTCGCCAGGCGTTCGGCGCTGAGCAGGTGCTTTGTGCCCTCGCCGCCGGGGGCATTGATCGAGATAACATCCATGCGCGCCAGCATCTGGTCGAGATCGTCCCAGTAGGTGGCGCCCAGTTCATCAGAGATGCGCGCCGAGACCGGCTTGCGGTTATGATAATGCACGCTCATGCCGAAGGCGCGGGCGCGGCGGGCCAGGGCCTGGCCGATACGGCCCATGCCGACAATGCCGAGGCGCTTGCCGAAGATGCGGCGGCCGAGCATGAAGGTGGGCGACCAGGCGGAGAACTCGCCCTTCTGCACCAGTTCGGCCCCTTCGACGAAGCGGCGCGACACGGCCATGATCAGGCCCATGGTCATTTCGGCGGTATCTTCGGTCAGCACGCCCGGCGTGTTGGTGACCATGATGCCGCGTTCGGTGGCGGCGCGGATGTCGATATGCTCGTGGCCGACACCGAAATTGGCGATCATCTTGAGGCGGTCGCCGCAATGGGCGAAGAAGTCGGCATCGATCCGGTCATTGATTGAGGTGACCAGCACATCGGTATCTTTGGCGGCCTCCAGAATCTGTTCCGGCGGCATGGGGGTCATGTGCAGCCATAATGTGGTATTGAACAGCTCGCGCATCCGCGTTTCGACCGCGTCAGGCAGCTTGATGGTAAGGACGACCTTGAGTTTTGCAGCGCTCATAAATGCCTTTATTCGTTTCAGGTTATCGTCGGCGCCGCAGAATTCTTTCCCGAAACCCTGTGCCGCCGCCGGGCTTGGATGCCCGCGTATGTTATCTGTTTGCCCGGCGAATTCATATTCGGTTAACCAAATCTGAACCCTTCGGGGCAATCATGCGGGTCTGATATCTCCGGCCAGGCCGTGAAACCATCCCACCCCCATAAACTCAGTCAGATATGCGTCCGTCCGTGTTCACAGGTTTTCCCGACATAAACGTTTTCTCCCGGCCTTTTCAAGCGTTTTGGCGGCGGCGCGTGCTTATGTGGGCGGCGGTTGCGGCTTTGGGCACAGGCATGGTGAGCGAACCGGTTCATGCCGGGGACCAGGCTTTCGACACGCCCTCCGGCCTGCAGGTGCCGCGCTGGGCCATGCTGCGTCGTAACGAGGTCTATGCCCGCAATGGCCCCAGCAAGGATAATCGCGTCGTATGGACCTATCGTCAGGCGCAATTGCCGGTGCAGATCATTTCCGAAACGCGCGACTGGCGCCTGGTCTGCGATCCGGATGGCGGCGTCGCATGGGTCAGCCGCACCATGCTTCAGGCGCAGAAAACCGTGCTCAGTCCGGCCGGGCAGAAGCTTCAGATGCGGCAAAGCCCGGACGAAAAGGCCGACATCAAGGCCATACTGAAGCCACGGGCGCTGGCTTCCCTCGACAAGTGCAAAAAAGGCTGGTGCCGCATTTCCGCCGCCGGCCAGACCGGCTGGGTGCCCGAACAATCCCTGTGGGGCACGCAAACCGCCGCTGTCTGCAAGCGGCCGGATCCCTTCGCGGCGCGTTAGATACCCGATTAAATTGCCCGGTAACCGTTCGTAATTCCCTCAAAAGGGTTGAGCCGGCGCGCCGCATCATGTAACGCATCATTTTTTAATGTTACACGCATTGGCGATGGCGGATTGGTCAGGTCGATGCTGCGGAGCCCTTTAACTGATGACCGAACGCCCTTCCTCCTTTTCGTATGAAGACCTGCTGTCCTGCGGGCGCGGTGATATGTTCGGTCCGGGCAATGCTCAGCTTCCCGCCCCGCCGATGCTGATGTTTGACCGCATCGTCCAGATCAGCGAAACCGGCGGCGCTTTCGGCAAGGGCTATATCGAGGCCGAACTCGACATCAATCCGGACCTGTGGTTCTTCGCCTGCCACTTCATCGGTGATCCGGTCATGCCGGGCTGCCTGGGCCTGGACGCCATGTGGCAACTCGTCGGCTTCTTCCTCGGCTGGAAGGGCAATCCGGGTCGCGGCCGTGCGCTCGGCGTCGGTGAGGTCAAGTTCACCGGCCAGGTGACGCCGGATGTCAAGAAAGTGACCTACAAGATCGATATGAAGCGCGTCATGTCGGGCAAACTGATCATGGGTATCGGCGACGGGGTTGTCGAAGCCGATGGCAAGCTTATCTACCAGGCATCGGGTCTGCGCGTTGGCCTGTTCGATGCCAAGGAACTGGGTTGAGCCTCACGCACAAGAGGCCGTACGTATTGCTGCAGGACTAACAGGTAGGATATTACATGCGTAGAGTCGTGATTACAGGGCTGGGGATTGTGTCTTCCATTGGCCTGGGCGCCGATGAGGTCACGCAGTCGCTGAAAGAGGCACGCTCCGGCATTGTTGCCGCTGAAGATTATGCGCGCCTGGGCTTCAAGTGCCAGGTCCACGCCCCGCCAAAGGTTGATGACTGGCAGGCCCTGATCGACCGCCGCGCCGCGCGCTTCCTGTCGCCCGGCCTGGCCTATGGCCATATCGCCATGGAGCAGGCGATCGCCTCGTCGGGCCTGGAAAAGAATGACATTTCCAACGAGCGTACCGGCATCATCTTTGGCGCCGGTGGTCCCTCCACCAGCGCCATCGTGGCGGCGGCGGATGTAACGCGCGAAAAGACCTCGCCCAAGCGCATCGGGCCATTCGCCGTGCCGAAGGCCATGTCGTCTGGCCCTTCGGCCGTTCTGGCGACCTGGTTCGAGATTCGCGGCATCAACTATTCGATCAGTTCGGCCTGCGCCACGTCCGTCCACTGTATCGGTGCTGCGGCCGAGCAGATCATCATGGGCAAGCAGGATGTGATGTTCGCCGGCGGCACCGAGGAACTCGACTGGACGCTTAGCGACATGTTCGACGCCATGGGCGCCATGTCGTCCAATTTCAACGACCGCCCGGCTATCGCTTCGCGCGCCTATGACCGCGACCGCGACGGCTTCGTCATCGCCGGCGGCGCCGGCATGGTGGTTCTGGAAGAATATGAACGCGCGAAAGCCCGCGGCGCCAATATCATCGCCGAAGTGGTCGGTTACGCCGCCAACTCGGATGGGTACGACATGGTCGCCCCTTCCGGTGAGGGGGCGGCGCGCTGCATGAAGATCGCCCTGGCCGATGCCAAGGGCCGCAAGATCGACTACCTCAACCCGCACGGCACCTCGACGCCGGTGGGCGACGAAAAGGAGATGGGCGCGGTGCGCGATGTTTTCGGCGCCAACAGCCCGATGATTTCCTCCACCAAGTCGCTGACGGGCCACTCGCTGGGGGCTGCCGGTGCGCAGGAAGCCATCTACTGCCTGCTGATGATGCAGAACGGTTTCGCCGCCGAGAGCGCCCATATCGAAAATCTCGATCCGGCCTTTGACGGCATGAACATCCTGCGCAAACGCCATGACGGTCCGATCGGCACGATCATGTCGAACTCGTTCGGCTTTGGCGGCACCAACGGCAGCATCATCTTATCTCAAACTGATCTCTAAGGACGACCTCATGGCTGACGAATGGAACTTCCCCAAGGGCGACCTGATGAAGGGCAAGAAGGGCCTGGTCATGGGCGTGGCCAATGACAAGTCCATCGCCTGGGGCATAGCCTCGCAACTGGCCGCTCAGGGCGCCGATATGGCCTTCTCCTATATGGGTGAAAGCCTGCTGCGCCGCGTCGGCCCGCTGGCGGAATCGATCGGCGTCAAGCACCTGATCGAGTGCGACGTCACCTCGGACGAATCGATGGACGCCGCCTTCGCCAAGCTGAAAGACGTCTATGGCGAGATCGACTTCGTCATCCATTCGGTTGCTTTCGCCAACAAGAACGAACTGCAGGGTTCGTTCGTCGAAAACACCACGCGCGAAGGCTTCCTGCTGGCGTTAAATGTCTCGGCCTTCTCGTTCGTCGATGTATCGCGTCGCGCCGCCGAACTGATGCCGAATGGCGGCTCGCTGGTGACGCTGACCTATCTCGGCGCCGAGCGCGTTATCCCGAATTACAATACTATGGGCGTGGCCAAGGCGGCGCTGGAAGCCTCGACCCGCTATATCGCCCGCGACCTCGGCCCCAAGGGCATCCGCGCCAACGCCATCTCAGCCGGCGCCATGCGCACTCTGTCGCTGGCCGGTATCTCCGGCGGTCGTGGCCTGCACGCCAAGTCGGGTCAGTTTTCGCTGATGAAGCAGGAAACCTCGATGGAAGGCGTAGCCGGCGCGGCGCTCTGGCTGACCTCGGATCTCGGTTTCTCGACCACCGGCGAAGTGGTTCACGTCGATGCCGGTTTCCATGTTGTCGGCCTGCCCGAAGACATCGAAGGGTAAAATTGCGCAAGGCGGCCGCCTAGTGCGTCGGCGTCGCTGGCCCGTATTTAAATACGGGCGGCGCTAGCCTCCGGCTATTCGGCTCGCCTATCACAATTTTACGGAGGACATTATGAGCGAGTACGGTTTCGCGCCAACGCTGGATGATGTCGAAATGATCGCCAGGGCAGCCCTCGCGCGGCTGCCCGAACCGTTTGCGGGCTATCTGAAAGACGTTGTGCTGATCGTCGAGGACTTTCCGTCCCAAGACCTCCTCGACCAGCTCGAAATCGAAGACCTTTACGAACTAACCGGGCTCTATACCGGCCGTCCGGCGGAACTTGAGGCCATGACCGGCGACCTGCCGCCGATGATCCGCCTGTTCCGGCGAGCGATCCTCGATGAATGGGCGGACGGCGGCGTCACACTCACTGATCTTGTCAGCCATATTCTTGTCCACGAGGCCGGCCATCATTTCGGCCTGAGCGACGAAGATATGGAGTGGCTGGAAACGGAGCTGAAAAAGCCTAGCGGGTATGCGCCTTCACCCAGTCAGTGATGGCTTTCAGCGCTGTCGGCGCCATGGTTTCCTCGATGCCTTCATATTCCGAAGGCGCACCGGTTGTGGCGGTCTGGAAGATATGATTGAGACCGGGCAGTTCGGTGACGGTGGTGTCCGGGTTATTTTTTAATGCGTCGCGGATCGCCGTCAGGTCTTCTTTCGGCGGCACCTGCGTGTCGAGCGCGCCATTGATTGCCAGTACCGGCACCCTGATCTTTTCCAGCATGGGCCGGGGATCAGAGCGGATGAATTCGTAAAACCAGGGTGTTGTGACCCTGGCGAAGGCCGCATCGGCCTGGGCCTGCGTCATCTGTCCGCCGGCGACCAGATCGGCAGCCATGGCGGCGGCTTTTGTTTTCGCGTCATCCAGGCTCTGCGCCGATTTGATCATGTCAAAGGCCGCCTTGTTGAACTTTTGGGCGCCGGCGATGTTGGCTTCCGGCTGTCCGGCAGCGCGGGCGATGGCGGCCTGCTGCAACAGCAGGATCTGATCGCCGGGCAGGCCGGGACCGGCCATCAGGACGATAAAGCCGACCGATGGATCGCTCACAGCCACGGCGGGTGCGATCAGCCCGCCTTCGGAATGGCCAATGAGGCCGACATGCGCCTTATCGACCTCCGGGCGTGCCTTCAGCCAGTTCACGGCGGCGATGGCGTCGGTGGTGAAATCCGTCGTTGTTGCCGTCGCATAGTCGCCGGTGGATTGGCCAATGCCGCGCTTGTCATAGCGCAGCACGGCGATGCCGGCGCGATTGAGCGCATCGGCCAGCACCAGAAACACCTTGTGGCCGAAGACGTTTTCGACACGCGTCTGCGGTCCGGAGCCGGCGATCAGCACGACGGCGGGGAAGGGGCCATGTCCCTCCGGCACGCTGAACGTGCCGGCCAGTTTGACGCCGGCTACGCTGTCAAAAGCGACTTCCGAAACCGTGTAGGGGCGGGGACCGGCCGTGATGGCGTCTTCCTGCGGACGTTTCGGCGCATCGGCGACCACCTTGCCGTCGACCAGCCGCTTCAGTAGCAGCGGCATGGGTTGCCCTTGCGTCCAGGTGCCGACCCAGGCCTGTTTCGTCTCGTCCCACTGGCCGTCATAGCTGCCATTGATCCTGCTGATGGCGAAAGCGAGGTGATCCGGCGCAGCCGTCACTGTATCGGCCGGCAAGACGAACGTGCCCTGATCCGGACTTTCCAGGGTGGCGCTGTACTGGCTCTGATCGTCCTTTTTGACGTGAACGATGATGTGTAATTGCCCCATCAGCAGCCCGCCCCAGTCGCCGGCAGGCTCTTCCGCGAAGGCGGGCACGGCAAAAACCAGGGTCATAACGGCACTGACCAGCGATAGTCTCTTTTTCATGGACATTCCCCTCCCGATATATTTCGGCGTGTACCAAATTAATCGGGGGTTGTCCATGGGGTCGATGCTTCTATTCCCGGTCAGGGCGTCCCTTGAGACCCTTGAGCGCCAGGACCAGGCTGAACCGTGCCAGCCAGGCATCGATGACCGCGACAGCGACCAGTGCCGGATAGGCCCAGTTTCCCAGACGCTCTGAGCCGGGCCAGAGATCGATCAGTTCCGGCCGGGCGAATTTGAGCAGCAGGCAGGCGATGGCGCCGATCGTGGTGGCGCCGAATACCAGGAAGGCAATCAGGCCCAGCGTGGCGATCAGGCTTTGCCCGGCTACGCCAAAAAGGGTTTTGGCCATTGTCAGGGCGCGGCGGCTGTCCAGCGCCTGGGTCAGGGCGTGATCGTCGAGAAAGGCGCGGGCATAGTGTTCGGCCTTGCCGAAACCTGCCAGGGCGGATGTGGCGCTTAGGCCGGCGGCGACGCGCTCCTCCAGATGGGCGCGTGCCTCGAAAACGATATCCTCGCGTTCTGATGCGGGCAGAGGGGCCAGCACCTGTTCGAGATAGCCCAGCCAGGTATTGATGTCGGTTTCGTCCTGCGCACCCATTTCAGTTTCCCCTCTTCAGAAAGGCATTCAGGCGTTCGGTCATTTCCAGCCAGATATCGCCCTGGGCCTTTAGTTCCGTCGCCCCTGCCGGCGTCAGGCCGTAATATTTGCGCGGATGACTGGCCTCGGCCTCATGGCGCCATTCCGATTTGATCAGGCCCGCTTTTTCCAAACGGTGCAGCAGCGGGTAAAGCGTACCTTCCGACAGGTCGAGACCGGCTTCCTCATGCAGGCCATCGAGAATTTTCAGGCCGTATTGCGCGCCATCCTGCAACAGGCGCATCAGGGCCAGTTCGAGCACGCCCTTGTACATCTGGGTGCGGCGGCTTTCCGGTGTCTTGTCAGCGGCGGGCGGCACTTGAGTCTTTCATGACCAATTACTTTGTCATGCAAGGTATATGCCCGAATGGTGTTTCAGGCAAGTCATTTGTGGCATTACTGGTTTTTGTACAGGCGGCCATTTTCGGCAATGGCGATCAGGATGAAGGCCAGCACGCCGCAGATCAGTGCCGCCAGGGGCAGCCAGTAGATATGGCCGGTCCAGCCTGCACCAATAAAGCCGGAGACGAAAGCACCGCCCACCGTGGTGATCACGCCTTGCAGCGACGCGGCGGTGCCGGCCACATGCCCGACCTTTTCCATGGCCACGGCCGAGAAGTTGGAGGTCGACAGCGACATCAGGCCCATGGTCAGGGCCTGCAGCAGGGTGAAGCTGAGGATGGTTTCGCGGCCGCTCCACGCCCAGGCCAGGTGAATGGCCGTGACCACCAGATAACCGGTCAGGGCCGTATGCGAAATACGCTTGGTGCCGAGCCGCTCGACCAATGAGGCGTTAAGCGCCGAGGCCGCCCCCATGGTGCCGGCGCAGGCGGCGAAAATGCCGGCCATCAGGTGCGGTTTGTGAAACACTTCGGCGAAGATCTGCGGCATCAGCGAGACATAGGCCAGCAATCCCCCTATCAGGGTCATGATAGCCAGCGAATAGAAGATCGAGCCAGGCTCGGTGATGACAAAGAAGCCGACCCGTTTCAGATGCGCCAGGTCGGGGCGGTGGCGATTGTCCGGGTTCAGGGTTTCCGGCAAGCGTATCCAGGCCCAGAGGGCGGTAGCGGCGCCCAGGCCGGCCATGATCAGGAAGATGGCGCGCCACGGCCAGACCAGAAGCACAAGCTGGCCCAGGCTCGGCGCCAGGATCGGCACCAGCAGGAAGACGACAAAGCTGATAGACAGGACCTTGGCCATTTGCGGGCCGCTGTAAAGATCGCGGATGATCGAGCGCGTCACCACACCGGTGGTGGCGACAGCGAAGCCCTGGAAGAGGCGTAAAACCAGCAGGAAGGCGAAGTTCTGGCTGGTGGCGGCTATCAGGCCGAAGATGACATAGACCATCACCCCGGCGATCAGGACGCGCTTGCGGCCCAGCCAGTCGGAGAGCACCCCGAAGCACAGTTGACCCAGTCCCATGCCGAGGAAATAGATCGAGACGATCCATTGCAGATGGTTCTCGATCGTCACATGCAGATCGGCGCCGATGACCGGCAGGGCCGGCAGCATGGAATCGATGCCGAGCGCCCCCAGCGCCATCAGGGAGGCGATGAGCGCGACAAATTCGGCGAAGTGGGGCTTCCTGGTTTCAGCGGTTACGGACGACATGGCGCAGCCTATAGGCGCTTTATATTGCGCTTGCGAGGGGAATTGATGCCGGAAACAACAAAACCCACTTAATCACCGGAAAGAGGCAGGGGTAATTACGCTCTTCGGCAGCTTAAAATGCACAATATTTTTGCAGGCTATACCATCGCGGCGGGCCGCGGTCAGTAACCAGCCATTAAGGTGAGCTTGAGATAACGGCAGTCTGTTTTAAAAACGGTCGAGTCGCATAAAAATGAGCCGGTTCCATGTCGAGGGAAGTCACTCTGCCGGTGGATATGGTGCGCCGTTTGTTTACGGCCTCATTTTGACCCTTGTCATCCTGGCTGCCTATTTCATGCCGCGCGCCGATTCCGATGTGGCCGTCCTTGTGTCGCCCTTCGCCGGTCGTGCGGCGGCAGGTAACGCTGTGGCGCGGGCTGACGGCCTGGTGGTCGACAGCGGTCGCTGGCCGTTCATTCTGCTGGCCCGTCCGGTGGCAAATCATGACGTCAATTTTTCCGCCCGACTATACAAGGCCGGCGCGCTCATTGTCTTTAATCCGGGCGTCATGGCCGGTTGTTTCAAAAAGGGTTGAACATGCAGGGTCTGTATGATCTGCGCCGCCGCTTCGGCACGTTTCTGATCGGCTTTATCTGGTTCAATGTCGCACTCATTACGGCTGCGGCCTTGAGCCTGCATCACGCCAATGCCGCCGTCGCCACAGGCGGGGCGGTCATCCTGGCCGCAGGAGCGACCTTCTACTGGCTGCGCCATCGGGCCGGCGTCAATACACGGGTGATCACCTCCATGGCGCTGGCCGGACTGATCTGCCTTCTGGTGTTCGCCTTCCAGGGGCATCCATTCCAGATCGACATGCACATGTATTTCTTTGCCGCCCTGGCGCTGATTGCCGGCTGGTGCGAATGGCGGGCACTGGTGGCTTTTGCCGGCGTGGTGGCGGTGCATCACCTGGCGCTGAACTATCTTCTGCCCGCGGCCGTTTTCCCCAGCGCCAGCAGCGAAATTTCACGAGTCTTGCTGCACGCCGTTGTGCTTGTCCTCCAGACTGGTGTGCTGATCTGGGTGGTGCGCAATCTCGAAATCCGTTTCCAGTCCACCGATGACGCCCTGGCCGCCGCCCAGGCCGCCGAGGAAGCCGCGCAAAATCTGACACAACAACAGATTGCCGCCCGCGAACATGAAGCGTTGGAACACGCCCGCCAGAATACATTGTCGGAAGCCTTCATTGCTCGTATGCAGAGACGCATCCAGGGCCTGCGCAGCGATTCCGAACATCTGGCGAATACGGCAGACATCCTGTCTCAGGCTGTCCACGACACCACGCATGTCGCGCAATCGGTAGTCGAAGAGGCCCGTGCCACCTCGCACAGTGTCGAGACGGTCGCCTCCGGTGCCGAGGAACTGGCGGCTTCGGTGCGTGAAATTCAGTCGCAGGTCCATCATTCCGCCGAAGTGGCGCAGGTTGCGGCGCGCGAAGCGGTCAGCACCCAGCAGAACGTGGCGCAATTGTCCCTGGCGGCGCAGAAGATCGGCGATGTTATCGAATTGATCCGCGCCATTGCCAGCCAGACCAACCTGCTGGCATTGAACGCCACGATTGAAGCCGCAAGGGCGGGAGAAGCGGGAAAGGGCTTTGCCGTTGTGGCCACCGAGGTCAAGACGCTGGCGGCGCAGACAGCCAAGGCGACCGATGAGATTGAGGCATCCGTCAGCGATATCCGCCATTCCACCGAGGTGACCGTTGAATCGATCTCCGCCATTCTGGGGACGATCAACAGCATCTGCGATGCCACGGCATCTATCGCCAGTGCGGTGGAGCAGCAGGGCATGTCGACGCGCGATATCGCCGACAATACCCACCGGGCAGCCCGCGGCACCTCGCGTGTCACGGAAAGCATAGAGACCGTCCACGCGACGGCCGACAAATCGGAAGCGGTATCGGCACAGCTCAAGACCATGTCCGACACCTTGCTGGCCGCTTCAGCGGACATGCGCAGCGAAATCGAGACCTTTTTCTCGGACGTAAAGGCGGCTTGATCAGCCGTCCTGTCGGACGTTCCAATCAAGTTTTTTTAGAGATACGCCGCATAAGCGACGGCACGCGCTTGCGCTTGCCAAAATTCGAAACCGAATTTTGGAGGTTATTTCGCGCGATAATCGGCGATCACCTCGCCCACCGCGGCGATTTCGGCCTCGTGCGGGGCGTCGCGTTCGGTTTCAGCGATGCCGGCTTCGTACCAGTCTTTCATGGCGGGGTGTTGCAGCATGAAATCGACATAGGCTCGCGCTTCTTTGCTGAGATCGAAGCCCACGCCATAGGTCTGGATGCGGAAGACGACCGGCGCATAGAAGGCGTCCACCGCCGTGAAGGTGCTGCCGGCAATATACGGGCCGCCGAAATTCGTGAAGCCATAGCGCCAGATGTCATCTATGCGGGCCAGGTCGCGGATCAGGGGCGGCGGCGTGTCGAACATCTTGACTCGGATACCGATATTCATCGAGCACAGGCTGCGCAGGGCGCTGAAACCGGAGTGCATTTCCGCCGCAGCCGAGCGGGCGAAGCTGCGCGCCTCGCGGTTGGCGGGCCATACGGCAGGATAGTCTTCATAGACGTGTTCGGCGATCGCCAGCGAGTCCCAGATCGTCTGCTTGCCGTCGATCAGGGCCGGCACCAGGGCGGTGGGTGAGAAGGACTTGAAGGCACTGTTGTCGGGCGTGAAGTAATGCTGGTGCTCGGTGAAGGGAATATCCAGCGCCTTCAGCAATACCCAGGGGCGCAGCGACCACGAGGAATAGTTCTTGTTGCCGATATGCAGTTCGTATGGGGCGTTTGGCATGGGAGCACCTTCCGTGATCTCTGAGCGCTGACAATGCGCAGAAAATGTCGCAATGGTCGTAAAATCTCCAGAGGGTTTTCCTGCCAAATGGCAACGATTTTTAGCCAAAACCGATCTTATACAAAAGATTAACGGATGCAGGCGATGATGCCGGCATGGTCAGTTCCCCCGCCCGTATCGATTCCCCTGCCGAAACCGATGATTTCGCGGCGGGCGAAGGCATTGAAGGGGCGCAAGGCTCGGAACTGGACCAGATTTTCGACGATATCATCGCCGAGGCGCCACCGCCGAAAAACCAGGCCCGGCATGTCCTTTTGAAGCGCCTGGCCGATGTGGTCTGCCTGCCCGAAAGCCGAATCAACGCCTTTGAACGCGCGGTCACCGCCGACCTGCTGGTCGAGATGCTGCGGGAATCGGTCCTGCATGAGCGGATACGGGTCGCCAAACGCGTCAGTATTCTGGGCGAAATCCCCAATTCGCTGATCCGGATGCTGATCACCGACGATGCCGAGGTGGCGCGCGCGCTGATCGAGGACTGCGAATCCTTAAGCGACGCAGACCTTTATTACTGCGCGAAATTCGGCAATCACCATCATCATATGCTTCTGGCCACGCGCAAGGAACTGTCGAGCATTCTGTGCGAATACCTGGTCGATACCGAAAATATTCCGGTCATCGAGACCCTGCTGAAAAACCAGCGGGCCCGTCTGTCTCAGCCGGCGCTGGAAGCGGCGGTGGCCATGAGCCAGACTCATCCGCAGCTCATTCCGCTGATCATGAAGCGCACCGAACTGCGGCCCTCTTCGGCCTATGTCCTGTTCTGGTGGGCAGAAGCCGATTCCCGGCGCCTGATCCTGACCCGGTTCGGCGTCAACCGCGAAATCATGCAGGACATGGCCTCGGATGTCTTCGCCATGATGGCCGTCGAGAAATGGCAGGATCCGCTGGCGCGCAAGGCGCTGCAATTCATCGAACGCCGTCAGCGCAACCGCGAGGCGCTGGAGAAAAGCCCCTATACCTCGCTGGAGGCCGCCATTGCCGAGGCCGCGCGCCTGGGCATGACACGTCATATGGCCGAGGAAATCTCCTACATGTCGGGCATCAAACCGGCCACCGGCGCCAAGCTGATGCGCGACCGCGGCGGCGAAGGGCTGGCCGTGCTGTGCAAGGCGACCGGCCTGTCGAAAAAGGCGCTCAAGGCCCTGTGGAAGGCGCTGCGCCGGCCCCTGCGCACACCTGAGGGGCTGATGCACCCGCACCTGGCCGAAGTGCTGATCACCTATGATATCCTGGCGGTCGATCGCGCCCAGACCGTGCTGCGTTACTGGAACTGGTCGCTCTCCTCGGCCCTGACCCATGTCATGCTGCGGGCGATCTCCAACGGCGAGGATGTTGATCTTGACTCGCTGAGCGTGCCGCAACGCGCGGCCATGCTGGCCTTTGCGCAAGATTTAAAAGGGTGACGATAGTCCGCATGGCTTTTTGATCGCGCTACCGCCGGATGGCCGGCCCCTCCGCTGCTTGAGCGCCCATGCTTGCCTTTGCCCAAGATTTAAAAAGCTGAGTGACGGCGCATTCCGGATATAGACGCAGTCAGTGATTCGCCTAAACAGGTCTGAACTGTCTTTAATTGGCGTATATCAAGTAATTCATCACTCACATCTGTGGTCTGTGCGTTTTTTTTGACGATAAGGCTTGAATATTGCAGTCTGCTGTCATAGGTAAAGTCCACAAAGTGCAAAGGACAATATAATGGAAAGCAAGACGGACACCCTGGACATGACGGCGGATATCGTTTCTGCCTTTGTCGGTAATAATTCCGTGCCGGCCAGCGAACTGCCCTCGCTGATCCAAAGCGTTTATGCTGCGCTCAACTCTATTTCTTCCGGCGAAGAAACCAAGGTCGAAGCGCCCAAGGAGCCGGCTGTTTCAGTCAAGAAGTCAATTTCTTCCGATTTTATTGTCTGTCTCGAAGACGGCCGCAAGTTCAAGTCGCTGAAGCGCCACCTGCGCACCAAGTACGGCATGAGCCCGGAAGACTATCGCGCCAAGTGGAACCTGCCGAAGGATTATCCGATGGTCGCGCCGAACTACGCCAAGGCGCGTTCGGACCTGGCCAAACAGATGGGCCTGGGCCAGGGCGGCCGCCAGGTCACCCGCAAGGGCCGCGCCAGCAAGGCATAAGCTTGTGCTTCACTCAGATTACCAAAGGCCCCGGCTGCATAAGCCGGGGCTTTTTATTTCCAGATCATCATACGGATCGCATTTTTATACAGAGCGGCGGCAGTATATTCGTGTGGCCAATATGACTCAATTGACCAAAGTTTGACGCTGGGGAAGCCCCCGCAAAGGTCCGTATATCTTAGCCGATGCCTGTTAATCCCCATGAAACTGCGGATTAGCGCGTTCTGGATAAAGTCTGCGTTAACCCTTTTTTGCTTGCCAAGGATTCACCAGTTAAGAGAAGGTGAATTTGGGTGATTCGCGGGCATGGACTGTTTTATACAGACTTGATTCAAGTGTTCGCGTCTTGTTCCATTTTGTAGGTGTGTATGCGAAGACCTTATCCTTGGTTTTTCCAGTGGAACGGGGTTTAGCGAAGGGGCAGACAAACTTTTACTTATGGCTGGTTTAGCTTCGGATATGTTGGCGGCCCTGCGCTCGCACGAAGATATCTTTCGTTACTGGAAGAGTCTGCGCCGGTGCGGCAGGCTGCCCTCGCGGCAAGACCTCGATCCGGTGGCGATCAAGCGCCGCCTGCCGACTATCAGCCTGATCGATGTGCTGTCCCCCAATCCTGAAAACAATCCCGAAGTCTTTCGCCAGCGCCTGGCCGGCACTGAGCTTTTTGCGGCCTATGGCGAGGAAATCACCGGCAAGCGGCTCGACAGCATCTATACCGAACCGGAAGCGCAATACTGGGCCGAACACCTCACCTTTGTCGTCGAGACCGGCAAGCCCAATGTCGGCCTGCATTCCATGGCCTGGCGCGGCGCCAAGGGACTCAGCCTGTTCTGGCTGCGTCTGCCCCTGGCATCCGATGGCGTCAATGTCGATATGATCCTGGGCCATGACGCCCTGATCGGCAAGGTCGATCTGGTGCAGTCGGGCATAAGGTCCGCTTCGTAAGCCTGTTCGGCGGGCACATATCCTGACGGAAACAGTCGACGGGCCGTGCTTCATCCCTTTATCCCTGAACGTTTAAATCATCTATGCCCTTTTTTTGGACAAGTGGCGGATGCAACTTTTGATAAATTTAAACAAAAATAACACCATTAACGTGTTTTAAAAAGGAAATTATACCTATTCACGTTTTTGGATAGGAAAGTTATCCTCTCTTCCTGGGGCGCGCCTATGATTTTGTCCGTGGGTTACACACGGCTCACAGGCGATGGGAGTTCAGATGATAAAGGCACAAAATACAGCGGATAATTTTATGCGTGACAGCCGGGCGCAGGGGCGCGGCGATGGCTTGCGGCGCGATGTGGCGCGTGCCCTGTTTGTCATGGACCTTGTGGCGCTGGCGACAGGCGTTCCGGCGGACCAGATCCGCAGCGCGACCCGTGGCCAGGCCCGTGCGGCGCGGGCGCGGCAGGTGGCCATGTACCTGGCCTATGTCAGTTTTGAATGGCCGCTGGCACGTATCGGCGCGGCTTTCGGTCGCGATCGCACGACGGCCGGTTATGCCTGCCGCCTGGTGGAGGATTTGCGTGATGACCGGGCCTTCGATATCCGGCTGGAACACCTGGAAAAATGCCTGAAGAGCGCGCCGGACCCGTTTGATGTCAAGCTGCTCAGCACCAACCTGATGGAAATGGTGGTCTGAGTTGAGGATGCAGAGAAAGGTTACGGCTCAGGCCGTCGCCTTTTTCAGGCGCTCGACCATAGACATCAGGCCGTTGGTGCGCTGAGACGAAAGCGCTTCGTTCAAGCCCAGTTTCGCCAGCGTGTCACGGATGGAGAAATCCTGTATTTCGCTGTAGGCCAGGCCGTCGAGCAGGCGGATCAGCACAGCGATCAGTCCCTTGACGATAAAGGCGTCGGACTCACCACGAAAGCGCAGGATTCCTTCCGGGCCTTTATCCATCACCAGCCAGACCTGCGAAGCGCAGCCCAGAACCTTGGTGGCCTCGGTCTTTTCTTCCGGCTTCAGCGGCGCCAGATCCTTGCCGAGGTCGATGATATACCGGTAACGTTCCTCCCAGTCATCGAACAGTTCGAATTCGTCGAGCAGATCATTCAGGCGGGCTTGGAATTCTGACATAGGGGCGCTCGTGGTGGACTTTCGTCTATATGTCGGCTTAGGGCATCAGGATCAAGGCGTGAAGTTGCAATAGTCCCGGATGAGGTTCGATCGGCTTTAAATCGCCTTCAGGCGGATTATCGCTTTCAGTGCCTCGCCCTTGCGCGATACAACGCCGAAGGCGCCGCCCATGGCCTCGGCATTGAGCCGGACGACGGCCCAGCCCAGGCCGGCGCCTTCATGGCGGCGGTTCTCGGCGTTCTCGCCCTGCTCGAAGGGTTTCATCAGCCGCTCGACCTCCCCCTGGTCGGGGGCGTTGCCGCGATTGAAGACGGTGAGGATGACATGGCCGTCCGCCTGGCGGGCATTGATTTCGACAATCTCACCGGCCGGGCTGAATTCGATGGCATTGCGAAGCAGATGATCGAGGCACGAGGCCAGTCCGCGCGGGTCCAGCCAGGCGTGCAGGTCTTCGTCAGCAACACGGTTATAGAGGGTGACGCTGCCCGCCGTGGCCTGGGGGCGGAGCTTGGCGATGGCTTCCTCGATGATCGGCAGAACCGGCTCGTTCATCGGCGCCAGACCGCCGCCGCCTTCGAGGCGGACGATATCGAGCACATTATTGAACAGGCTCAGGAGTTTCTTGCCGCTGTCACGAATAATGCCGGCATATTCGACATATTGCGGCGAACCGAGGGGGCCGTAGAGCTCCTGGTTCAGGATGTCGGAAAAGCCGATAATGCTGTTGAGCGGGGTGCGCAGTTCGTGGCTGACCATGCGAAGGAAGGCGCGCCTGCCGAAATCATCCTGGCCGGATGTCTTCGCCGCCGCTTCCGCCGCCGCGTCGCGGGCGGCCTCCAGGGGCCAGTTTGGCGCTTCTGCCGGCTGCGGGAAAGACATACAACACCCTGAAGGCGGCGCGGTGGTCAGGACGCGCGGCACAAAATGTCAATCTAGGCAGGGGGTATTAAACATCGGTTACCCCGACCCGTGCCATAGTTAAAAAGACCCGGTTTTGTAATATGGGACGCCCGGAATCTCCCGCTGTGAGGGATATCCGTGGGCAATGTCACATTTCTGGCTAAAATTCAGATGCTTATTATATAGGCCGGGATGTTTTTGTTCGTCTTTAGGGAAATACGCAGGCGTGTCGCTTAAAGCCTACTTTCAGGATGAGGGCCCGAATGCCGCTGAAGGCGGACGCCTGCCCGGTCTGCGGTTAAGCGTCGTAGTCTGGCACCTGTGCTGGGCGGGCTACACGCTCTTCGGGCTGATGGGCCTGCTGCTGCTGCCGGCCTCGCCTCTGGTGATCGCGGCGCTGGTGGTCATCACCGTGCCCGGCGCAGCCTGTGTGATCCTGCTCAGCCGTGACAGCCAGTTCATGCGCCAGGCCCTGATGTGGGTCTGGGCGGTCGGCGCCCTGCTGGCCGTGGCCTTTACCGGGGGTATATCCGGGCCATTGGCCGTATGGTGTACCCTGCCGCTGCTGGCGGCCGTGGTGCTTAACCAGCGTACCCTTATCACGCTTGGGGCCTCCCTGGCTTTCGGCGTCACCCTGTTCGGCATCATGATCAGCGTGTGGCACGGTATCAAACTGCCCGACGAACAGGAAGGTTTCTGGTTGTCGGTCATCGCCAATGTCTCGATTGTCGCCGGGCTGGGACTGGCGGTTTTGCCGGCCCTGCGGATGCGCTCCGAGCGCGCCAGCGAGGCCGAGGAGGCCCGCGACCGCCTGCTGAAACTCCTGACGGAGCAGCCCGGCCTGCTGATCTGTCTCGATGGCGACGGCCGGGTGGTGGCGGCCTATGGCGAGGCGCCGGCGGGGCTGGACCTCAAGGCGCTGCTGCAACTGGGCCTGCCGGCTTCGGCGCATGTGCCGGACCGTATGGCGGTCAAGGCCGCGATCGAAACCGCCGTAATGGAAGGACGAGCCGATGTCGGTTTTACGCCCCACGCCGCCATGGATCATTATGTGCTCCTGTCGCTGCGTCGGGGGCTGGATGGCCGCGTCTACGGCGTCATGCACGACGCCTCGCTGTCACATGCCCATGAAGCCTCGCTGGAGGCGGCGCGCATCGAGGCCGAAAACCTGAACAAGGGCAAGACGCAGTTCCTGGCCAGTATGAGCCACGAACTGCGCACACCGCTCAATGCCGTGATCGGCTTTTCGGATATCATGCGCCTGAAGATGTTCGGCGAATTGCCGCCGAAATATGCCGAATATGCGCAACTGATCTGGGAATCCGGCCAGCATGTGCTCGACATGATCAATGACGTGCTCGATATGTCGAAGATCGAGGCGCAGAAATATGAACTGGCATTGGAAAGTTTCGATATCCGTGAGCCCGTTTCGGCAGCGCTGCGTCTGATCCGCGGCCAGGCGCATGAAAAGGCGATAGATATCATCAGCCAGATGCCGGAAATGCCGCTTCTGGTCAGCGCCGACAAGCGCGCCATCAAGCAGATTTGCCTGAACCTGCTGTCGAACGCGGTGAAATTCACACCGCAGGGCGGGGATGTACGGCTCGGTCTCAGCCAGCGGGAAGACGTAGTCGATATCATCATTACCGATACCGGCATCGGTATTTCGGCCGAAGACCTGAACCGGATCGGCCAGCCCTACGAACAGTCCGGGCCGGCGGAACAGAGGGCCATGGGCACGGGGCTCGGCCTGTCGATCGTCAAGGCCATGGCGCACCTGCTGGGTGGCAGCCTGACGCTTTCCAGCACCCTGGGCGAAGGCACGACCGTGACGGTATCCCTGCCGGTGGTGCAGGCAGACGAGCAGCCCGAATTGCCCATGCCCATGCCGGTTAATAACCGATCCGTCCAGCCGGAACCGCAAGGCGCGGTTCAGTCGCTGGAAGCCTTCGCGCGGGCGGCCCAAAACGCCACCAGGTATGCGATACATAATCCGCTGGAGGACATCAGCCACACGCCGGAGTCTTTAAGCCGGTTCAGCGACTTCGTGATCCGCCCGCCGAAGAGCTAGTCTAGCTCAGAAACGACTGTTTCCAGCTTGCCCAGGAAACCCTGCCAGCCATGTTGGGCGCCGCCGAAAGCCTGCTTCTGGTCCGGACGGAAACCGGCCTGTTCCACGCGCAGATGCGTTCCCGTATCGGTCGGCGTCAGGGTGAAGGTGACCACGCTTTTCAGATCAAAAGCCGGATTTTCGTTGGCGAAGTCCCAGCTATAGGCCAGGGTCTTGCCTGGCTCGATGGTGAGCACTTCGCAATCCAGTACGCCGCCCCAGTCGCCGCGCAGGTTGAATTTATGGCCGACCACCGGGTGGAAATTATTTTTCATCAGCCAGTCTTCCATCAGGTGCGGCTGGGTCAGGGCGCGCCACAGCTTTTCCGGCGAATGCGGAAAGTCACGCTCGACGACGACGGAACGGGTTTCGACAGCGGTCATCAGGCTTTGCCCTTCTTGAGTTTGCTGGCATTCAGGTCAACGGCGGCACGAACCAGCGCCTTGAAGGCCGCTTCATTGATGGCGTCGCCTTCGCGGAAGTCGATGGCGCGGCGGGTGGCGCCCTCCAGGCTGGAATTGAACAGGCCCTCCGCATCAGCCAGCGATGCCCCCTTGGCGAAGGTCGTCTTGACGGCGGCCTTGTAAGTTTCGCCGGTGCAGATGATGCCGTCATGCGACCAGACCGGAATATTCCATTTCCATTCCTCGACCATCTCCGGATCGGCCTCTTTTATCAGCCGGCGCAAGGTGGCCAGGGTATCGCCGCGCCAGTCCGGGTATTCGGCGATGTTTTCGTCGATCAGTTGCGCGGCGGGAATGCCGGCGGTGCTCTTCAGCGGTTTTTTCATGGACGTTTCCTTATAGTTTCTGGCCGGGTAAGTGGCTGGCCTGCCTGATCCAGTCAGCCAGTTGCGCCTCATCCATGGCGTCAGTCTCTCGTATATCGAGATACCGAACCTCTTTTTGTTTAGAGGCGCCGGGCGGCAGGGGATCGAGATGCGCGCCATTGAAAAAGGCGATCTTGATATAGTTCGTGAAGCAGTGAAGGCTGAGAAACCAGCCCTTTTCCGACGTGCCGTAAAAGGGCGAATTCCATTTGACCGCCTTACGCACATCGGGGATCGTGCGCTCGATCAGGGCGTCCAGCCGCTTTCCGACCTCGCTTTTCCAGCCGGGCATGGCGGAGATATAGGCTTGCACCGGCGCATCGCCTTCGCCCTTACTGATCTGCGGATTGCCGCCCGAAAGCAGGCGTGGCGCGTCTGACATTATTAGTTCCCGGCAATAGCGTTTTTTGGCGCGCGTGGCCTAATATAAGGCAAAGCGAACATGTAAAGGCCGGTGAACAACAGATAAAAAAGCGGTGGCAGCGGCGCATAGGTCAGCCAGGTCATGGGATGCTTCAGCCCCATCGCTACGAAGTTGCCGGTGACCAGCAGGGTGAAAACGATCGATACCCAGCGGTGGCTCTGACGTATCCATGCACTCCAGTTTTTTGGGATATTCATTGGTCCATCCTGTTCAGCAGGTTTTCAAGATCATCGAAGCGGCTTTCCCAGAAGCCGGCCATCTGGCTGGTCCACTCCATCAGCGGAGACAGCGCGCCGATCCGGGCACTGTAATGGGTTTGGCGGCCATCGACGCGACCGCGCACCAGGCCGGCTTCTTTCAGCAGGCCGAGATGTTTGGAAACAACGGGCTGGGAAACGCCGGCCTGCTCGGTCAGGCCGCCGACCGTCGTTTCACCGTCTCGGCACAGGCGCTCGAAGATCGCGCGCCGTGTCGGGTCGGCCAGGGTCCGGAACAGAATGTCGGGCGAGGGTGTCAATTCATACCTCAATGGCTATGGATTGACGTATAGCTATTTGGCTATGAATGAGTCAAGCCAAATCAGAGGCGCGTATTGACCTGGTTGTGTGTATAGGGCGCCGGCAGGGCGACATAGCTCAGGCCGGTGATAAAATCGCCGACCTCGAAGCGGGCATAGAGCGGGCCCTTATCGGTCGAAAACTCGACCACGATATCTTCGCGCGGATCGAGTTTGGCGATCGCCAGCCAGGCGCGGCTCGGAAAATCGAAACGCTGGGCGGCTTCCGGTGCCTGCGTGCCGGCATAGGCGCCGGTCAGGGTGAAGCCGGCGATATTGGTCCTCACGGCAGGGCGCAGGTCGATGGCGATATCACTGATGCCGCTGGCCATGAAGCTCAGTGAACTGTAATCGGAAAAGCCGATGGGCAGGCTGTCGCTGAGTCCATACGGGGCGCGGTTGATCAGGCCCGATGTCAGGATATCGGTATTGCGCACCAGCAGGCGGGCGCTGTAGGGCCGTGTCCCGTCTTTGAACCTTGCCATCAGGCTGAACCGGTTCTGGTGCAGTCCGCCATAAAGACCAAAGGCCATATCGGCCTGGTCGCTGTTTTGATACTGCACCAGCCGCCACACCTGGTCGTCGCCATAGGCGCGGTTGGCGCGCCATTCGGTGCGGCCGGAGGCCAGTTCGAGATGCGGCACGGCCATGAAGCGGCGGAAGCCGCCCTCGGCGGTATTGACCTCGGCCATCAGTGACGGCGCGGCGCAATCGGATTGATCTGCCGCGGCCTTGGCCTTTTCCAGCCAGGGCGCCAGATAGGCCATGCTGAGGCCGGCGCGCAGGGCGTCGTTCCGGGCTTGCAGATATCCGGCCTTCAGCGCCTGGCTGGTCGGGCCATCGAGCAGGTGGCAGCGCGCATCGGCCTGCACCATGAAGTACCGCTTGACCACCGGCAGGGTATAGTCGTCCGCCGTCTGGGCCACGAGAGGCGCCGTTATGCAGGCTGTGGCAGCAGTGGCCGCAAGCACAAGCTTTTTGACATAAGGACGGAGGTTCATAAAACGGCTTTACAGGGACTGTCAGGAATGTCTTTTCATCCTTTATAGACCATCAGGCTTTAGACGGCGTTTCCAATCAGGGTTAGCCAAATGTTACTATCAAGCGATCTCTGGGTGAGCGCGCTTACGCGCCGGGTCGAGCAGGCGGGCAGTTTCGCCTTTATTGCGCGGCGGGGGGAGAAGTCGTTCGGTGCCGTGCTGGTCAAGGTGCTGAACCTGCGGACGCGCGACACCTATGTGCTGCGCGAGGCCCAGAAAGGTGAGGAAAGCGTGTGGATGCGCCCGGTCGAGACGAAGGACGAGGCCGATCTCGATGCCTGGATCGCGCGGCAGGCCCGGTATGATCCCGATATCTGGGTAGTCGAAATCGAGGATCCGGAGGGCCGCCATTTCCTGACCGAGAAGGTCGAGGATATGATGAATCGCTGATTTACCTTGTCTTTCAACGGAATAACAAAACCTCTGGGTTAGGGTGAGCATCGACCACAACCAAGTACAGGTAGCGTTTTGTATTTTTTACTGAATGACCTCATCCTCGATATCGACGCCACGCGCATGATGCAGCCGCTGGACGCCGATCGCTTTTCCGCGCTCAGTGCCGATTACATCGCGCAACTGGGCAAGGAAATGTTCACCGAGGATGTCCAGGCGCACCGCAATAATCCCGAACGCGCCCGCAGACTGGCCTACCTGATCCACCTGAAGATGCCGCGCATCAATGCGGCCCAGTTTTTCGTCACCTCAACCGGCGGCGGGCTGGAAAGCGTGGATGCCAGCTTCAAGTCGCTGAACGAGATGGCGATGGAACTGATGTTCGCACAACAGAAGATAGGCCAACTCGACACCCGCAAGGTCGATAACGAGGTCTGGCACCGCATGGCCGCCTAAGGCCATTCTTGTACCTCCCCGCCTGTCGGGGAGGGGGACCGCGCTCGAAGAGCGGGGTGGTGGGGGCTCTTTCTATCGTAATCCGTTATTGTTATCGCGCCAATACCTCCGCCGCCAGTGCCTTGGTCAGGGTGGCCGCGTCGGTAGGTCTGGCCAATGCCGCGGATTGTCCAGCCCACAGATTGCTGAATTCGGCGGCACCATTCAGTGATGCGCTGGCTTTCAACGGGGCAAGTGCCCCGCCGGCCAGGGGAAAATCCGGCGCCAGGTCCGACAGCGGGCCAAGTTCCCGCATGGCGCGGTTGCTGATGCCGCGCGCCGGGCGCCCGGTGAAGATATTGGTGATCTGCGTGCCGTCGTCCGTGGCGCTCATAAGCGCCGCGCGATGGGTGTCGCTGATCGTCGCTTCCCTGGTCAGCAGATAGGCCGTGCCGACCTGAACCGCCGAAGCCCCCAGCACAAGCGCGGCGGCCACGCCCCGGCCATCGGCAATACCACCGGCGGCAATGACCGGCACGGATACGGCATCCGCGATCTGCGGCACCAGCGCGAAAGTACCGACCTGCCGCGACATGTCCATTTGCAGAAAAGACGCCCGGTGGCCGCCGGCTTCGGCGCCCATGGCGATGACCGCATCCACGCCCCGCGTCTCAATCCAGCGTGCCTCGGCAACCGTGGTGGCCGAGGACAGGATTTTGGCGCCGGTGGCTTTCACGCGAGCCAGCAGGTCCGGGGCCGGCAGGCCGAAATGGAAGCTGACCACGGGTGGCCGGATATCCTCGACCGCGCGACACCAGGCATTATCGAACGGTGCGCGTCCTGACTGCGGCGCCGGCGTATCGGCGGACAGGCCGGCCTCTTCATAATAGGGCGTCAGGTGCCGCCGCCAGGCCGCCAGTCGGGCTTTCACGGCCGGATCGTCCGGATCTGGCGCGGCATGGCAAAAGAAGTTCAGGTTGAACGGGGCGGCGGTTTGCGTCCGGATATGCTGCACCGCCTCGCGCACCTGTTCGGGCGATAACAACGCGCAGGGCAGGGAGCCCAGACCGCCGGCCTGACTGACCGCAATCGCCATCTCCGCGCCATTGGCGCCGGCCATCGGCGCCTGGATGATCGGCAGGCCGATCCCCAGTAAGTCCAGTATCCGACGGTCTTTCCAGGCGGTCATTTGAACAGGCCGAGCGGAATGGCCGCCGCCATGGCCGCCGCACCGGCATCATTTGGATGCAGGTGATCGCCGACATCGTATTCGGTCCGCAGATGACCCGGCGCGGCAGGGTCTTCCACCGCCTTGTCGAAATCGATCACGCCATCGAAGACGGTTTGTTTCCGTATCCAGGCATTGATTGCCTGGCGCGAGGCTTCCTTCTCCTCGGAGAAATAGCCTTCGAAAACCGTATCGCGGAAAGGTGTCAGGGTGGCGGCATAGATTTTCAGGCCGCGTTCGTGGGCGCGCGCCGCCGTCTGGCTCAGGCCGTCGATCAGATCATCGGCCGAGACGTAACCGTCCGAACCGGGCCCTTGCGCATGGCCCAGGTCGTTGATGCCGATCAGCACAATGGCCGCGCCAGCGTTCGGCTGGGCCAGCACATCACGGTCGAAGCGCGACAGCCCGCCCTCGCCGAAGCGCGCCCACTGGCCGTGATGCAGCAGGCGGTTGCCGCTCAAACCGGCATTGACGACGCTGAGCCTGATGCCTGCCTCGTGCAGGCGGCGGCTCAAAAGCTCAGGCCAGGTGCGGCCCTGGTCGGGGGTAATGCCGTAGCCATCGGTGATCGAGTCGCCAAAGGTGATCAGCGCGGCCTTCGCCGGCGAGCCGGAGACCTCGACCTCGGCCAGGCAGGGGAAGGCATTGCCAATGCCGATATCGGTCTTCGCCTCCGGTATCTCAGGCGCGCTGCTGGCACGGCCATCGGCGACATAAAGCACGCCGCGCTGGATATCGTGAACCGTCACCAGTGGGGTTTCTTCAGGCACATAAAGACTGATCGCCAGATCGCTGTCGGCGGCCAACGTCATCGGCAGGGGATCGCTGAGCACATAGGCACCGGGCGCGATGGTGACATTGGCGCGGCCGTTGAAGGTGACGGCACTGTCCGTGGCCGGATCGATACGGCTGCTGGTGAGGCGCTTCGCCACATGGATATCCTCCAGTTTCAGCGGGGCGGCGCCATAGGTATTGGAGAGGCGCAGCCGCACCGATGTGCCGCCGGCGCTGATCCGCACAATCTGGCGCAGGGTCTTGTCACTGATTTTCGCGTCGACACCGGAGGGCTCTGGCGAGGCATACCAGGTGGGAATCCATTTAGCCGCATGATCCTTCGCCATAGTCGGCAGGGCGGGCATGGCCGCCAGCAGGGCGAGGCTGAAAAGCGCGGCGCGGCGGGTGGTGTGAAGCATGGCGGTGTCCCTGTTATACGCCCGCAGCAATCGCACAGCCGGAATAGTCCGTCAAATGTGATGTTATAATATTCTAACGTGTTGATTTGGATATTTATTTTTGCGTGCCACTGGTCTTGGCCGCGCAAGACTTCTAAGCTGGCGGTATAGTTACAGCCGAGACCCGCCCATGGCCCACGATCACCACGCCCATTCTCATGACCACGGCCACGCGCATGGCGGACATGGAGGACACGGCCATTCCCATGCCCCGACTGACTTCGGCACGCGTTTCCTGTGGGCGGCGGCGCTCAATGCTGCCTTTATCCTGGCCGAGATCATCTACGGCCTGAAGGCCAATTCACTGGCCCTGCTGGCCGATGCCGGCCATAATTTCAGCGATGTGATTTCGCTGATCCTGAGCTGGGCGGCGTGGTGGCTGGCCAAGAAGAAGCCGGTGGCCGGCTTCACCTACGGCTATCGCGGCGCCTCGATCATGGCGGCGCTTTTCAACGCCATCCTGCTGATGGTGGCGGTGGGCGGTATTGTGTGGGAAGCCGTGCAGCGCTTTTCATCGCATGAGGCGGTGCAGGGTGATCTCGTCATGTGGGTGGCCGGCGCCGGCATCCTGGTCAATGGCTTTACCGCCTGGCTGTTCGCGCAAGGGCAAAGCGATCTGAACATCAAGGCGGCTTTCGCGCACCTAGCGGCCGATGCGGTGGTCTCGGCGGCGGTGGTGGTGGCCGGTCTGGTCCTGCTGTTGACCGGCTGGGCCTGGCTCGACCCGCTGCTCAGCATCGTTGTTTCGGCCGTCATCGTCTGGGGCACCTGGGGCCTGTTGCGCGATTCCGTGCGTCTGTCTTTGCAGGGCGTGCCGCCGCATATTGACTTTGGCAAGGTCAAGACCTTCCTCGCGGAGCAGCCGGGCGTCACCGATGTCCATGACCTGCATATCTGGGGCATGAGCACGACCGAGGTGGCCCTGACGGCGCACCTGACCATGCCGGGGGGGCATCCGGGCGACGCCTTCCTGCATGAGGTGGCTGAGGAACTGGAGCACCACCACGGCATTATCCACACCACCATCCAGATCGAAATGAGCGATGGCGCGCACCCGTGTGCATTAGCGCCGGATGAGGTGGTGTAACAAAAAAATCTCCTCCCTACGAAGTGGGGAGGGGGACCGCGAAGCGGTGGAGGGGCGCCCCTCCGTCATTTGCTGCGCAAATGCCACCTCCCCATCATGATGGGGAGGAGATTAGGCCTTCTTATAATTCGTCACAAAAACGCCCAGTGCCTGCAGCGGAGCCAGACCGCCGGCCAGGGCGACATATTCCCAGCCGCCGGTTTCATACAGCGTGCTGGCCACCGCTGAGCCAATCGCACCGCCGGTGAAGATGCCCGCCATATAGATGCCGTTGACGCGGCCGCGGCTTAAGGGATCGAGCGCATAGATGGCGCGCTGGCCCTGCACCATGTTCATCTGGACGCAGAAATCGAGTACTACGCCGAGCAGGGCCAGCACGATCACGCCACGCATGGCGGGCAAAAGCGTGATCAGCATGGCGGCTGCCCCCACGACCAGCGCGCCGAAGGTGGCCTTCACCGTGTGCCCCGCATCAGCCAGTCGGCCGCTTAAGGGGGCGGCCAGGGCACCGGTAGCCCCCACCAGGGCGAACAGGGCGATCTGGCTCTGCGACAGGTGAAAGCGGCTGGCCAGTTCGAGCGGCGCCACCGTCCAGAACAAGGAAAAGGCGCAGAACATGCAGGCTTGAAATAGTGTGCGCAGTCGCAGGGCCGGATGCGCGCGCCACAGCACGGTCAGGGAGTGGATCAGCCGAACATAGGTGACCTTATGCTCAGGCTGGCGCGACGGCAAGGTAAAGGCCAGAAGCCCGCCCATAAGGATCATGAAGCCAGCGGCGGTGAAATAGACGGCGCGCCAACCGAAATGATCGGCGATCAGGCTCGACAGCGGCCGCGACAGCAGGATGCCGAGCACCAGTCCGCCCATGATATTGCCGACCACCCGGCCGCGGTTTTCATCCGTTGCCATGTGCGCCGCCAGAGGGATCAGCACCTGCACCGCCACGGTAGCGAGGCCAATCAAAAGCGACACGATCAGGAACAGGGCGCCACTGGTGGCGATGGCCGCCAGAAGCAGGCTCAGGAACGCCGCCGCCAACAGAATCAGGGTCAGGCGGCGGTTTTCGGTGCGGTCAGCCAGCGGCACGATAAACAAAAGGCCCAGACCATAGCCGATCTGGGTCAGGGAAACGATCAGGGACGCCGTCTCTTTCGATAGCCCGACATCCGGCGCGATCAGGGCGATGATCGGCTGCCCGTAATAGAGATTGCCGACGATGACGCCGCAGGCCAGCGCGAACAGACCAACGAGGCCAGGCGTAAGGGGTTTGGAAGCGGTCATGGGGGAACTTTCACGACGAGGGGAAGCGTCTGCCGCGATATATAACCATGGCAGTTACCGAAACAAGCGTAAGAACCGGTAATCTGTCTTGAAGAGTCTTGACCTTTACTTTGCCGGATTTACCTCTTACGTAAACGTAAGATTTTTACAGTCTTCGCAAACGCAAAATCGTGATTGGGAAGGCCGCCTTTCGAGGCCTAGACTACAGACATGACCATAGAGCAATTCACTGAAAAGCTGTCACACTACCCCACGCGCTGGGCACGCCATGCTGACCTGATCGTGCATATCGTGGCCCTGGCCTTTGCCCTGTTTGGCGGGGGCGTGGCCTTGGGACTGGCGGTCAGCCACGGCCTGCTCGGCAAGGTGGCGGCCATCACCATCTATGCCATCGGCATGATTGCCATGCTGGCCTTTTCCACCGCCTATAATTTCGCCGTACCGCGCTGGCAGCCCTTCCTGCGCCGGCTCGATCATGCCGGCATCTTCCTGATGATCGCCGCCAGCTATACGCCCTTCACCACCCAGGCGCTGAAAGGCGGCTGGGCCCTGTGGATGAGCGTGGGCGTCTGGTCATTGGCGGCGCTGGGCATTCTGGCCAAGCTGCTTCTGCCGGGCCTTGGCAAAGGGTTCTGGATCGCGCTCTATCTTATTCTCGGCTGGCTGGTGGTCATCGCCATCAAGCCGATGGTGCGCGAAGTGCCGCTGCCAGCCATGATCCTGCTGGCGCTCGGCGGCGTGGCCTACAGCGTCGGCACCATCTTCTACGCCATGAAAAAGCTGAAGTTCCGCCGCGCCATCTGGCATGGCCATGTCCTGACCGGCGCGGTCCTGCACTATGTCGCCATATTGGTTGGTGTCGTGCTGGTGGGCTCGAATTAGCTTGGCTGTCTCTCTCCTCCCCATTTCTTTAATGGGGAGGGGGACTACGCAGTGGTGGAGGGGCACCCCTCCGTCAGCAACACCAGCCCTTCGGCCTTCGCCCAAAGAACTGGGCGCTGCCACCTCCCCACGCAAGCGTAGGGAGGAGATCGTTTAATCCGGCAGTTTCACCGTCAGCACCAGATGATCGGGCTCGACCGAGAAGTCGAGCGTGCCGCCGGCTTCATGCACGGTCGACCACAGCCAGTGCGGCTGAATCCACTGGCCGTTCAGGCCGTCGCCCAGCGGCAGGCCCTTGAGGCCCTCGACGGCTTCGGCCTTGAGGCGGGCGCGCGGACCGGCGGCGTCGGCGGTCAGGGTCAGGCCATTGTCATCGGTCACGGCGGTCAAGGTCGCCTTGCCGCCGGTCGGCAGCGAATTGCCGGCGAGCAGGCCGAGATTGAGCAGGGCGCGGGCAGCCGGTTTCTGGAACAGGGTATCGGCCGGGATGGCGAAATCGAGTTCGGCGCGCATGGTCGAAAACACATCGCCGAGGATTTTCTCAAGCTGGGCGCCGCTGAAGGCTTCCGATGTGCTGGCAGCCCCGAAGGCCACGCGAGCGAAATGCACCAGGGTCACCATCTTCTTGGCGGAAGCGGCGATCAGGTTGAGCGCCTCCTGTTTCATGTCCTGGGCGGAGGGATCTTCCAGCAGGTCGAGGCCCGACATGATGGCGCCGGCGGGCGAAATGAAATCATGACACAGCTTGCCGACCAGTTGCGTGGCCAGGTCGTGCGGGCTAAGTTCGAAGCCTTCCGTCGCCTGTATTTCGTCAGCGGGGGCTTCGCCAACAGCCGGCGCGGTCTCCACATGCGCGGGCGGTTCGCTGGCGCTGCGGGTCAGGTTCGGTGTTGACAGATCATCCATGCTCATCTTGAAGTCCTGCTGGTCAGTTTAGGTTGGCTGATCCGAAGTGTGAGGTGATTTGCCTTAAACTTGAAGGCGGGAAGCGCTAAGATGTTTTCATAAAGTTTAACGACCGGTTTACAAAGCGCACGGGCGCCTGGGCCGCGGATCGCAAATCCTTTATAGTTCCCCGGATTTCACACGTAACAACCTGCCACAAAGTCCACAACTGGAGACCCCACATGGCCGACGCACAATCCAAACTCGCCCGCAAGGGCCGCGGCAAGATCTTTGATTCGATTCTCGACACCATGGGCGATACGCCGCTCGTCCGCCTGCCGCGCCTCTCGGAAGCCTATGGCGCCAAGGCGACCGTGCTGGCCAAGCTCGAATTCTTCAACCCGATGGCCTCGGTCAAGGACCGGATCGGCATCTCGATGATCGCGGCACTGGAAGCCTCAGGCAAGCTGAAGCCGGGCGGCACCATCATCGAGCCGACCTCCGGAAATACCGGCATTGCGCTGGCTTTCGTAGCCGCCGCCAAGGGTTACAAGGTTATCCTGTGTATGCCGGAATCGATGTCGATTGAGCGCCGCAAGATGCTGCTGCTGCTGGGCGCCAAGCTCGAACTGACGCCGGCCGAAAAGGGGATGCGCGGCGCCATGAACCGGGCGCAGGAGTTGCTGGAAGCGACGCCGGGCGCGGTCATTCCTCAGCAGTTCGAGAACGAGGCTAATCCCTATATTCACGAAATTTCGACGGCCGAGGAAATCTGGAATGATACCGATGGCGCGGTCGATGTAGTGGTCTCCGGCGTCGGCACCGGCGGTTCGATCAGCGGCATCGGCCATACACTGAAAAAGAAGAAACCGTCGGTGAAGATGATTGCCATCGAGCCCGAAGCCTCGCCAATCCTCTCGGGCGGCGAACCGGGTCCGCACAAGATCCAGGGCATCGGCGCCGGCTTCGTTCCCGGCATTCTCGATCGCGGCATCATCGATGGCGTGGAAACGGTTTCCAATGACGCCGCCTTCGCCATGGCGCGCAAGTCGGCTCAGGTCGAGGGCCTGCCGGTCGGTATTTCCTCTGGCGCCGCGCTGGAAGTCGCCTTCCGCCTGGCGGCAAAGGAGGAATATGCCGGCAAGACGATCGTGGCGATCATCCCGTCCTTCGCCGAGCGCTATCTCTCGACGGCGCTATTCGACGGACTGTAGATAAAAATCCTCCCCTCTTGGAGGGGAGGGGGACCGCGAAGCGGTGGAGGGGTAACAACCGGCGTTTGTTGTGCGTGGCTTTACCCCTCCGTCTCGACGCGCTGCGACCTGCGGTCCGCGCGTTGCTCGACACCTCCCCTCTTGGACGGGAGGGTTATTTTCATTCATCCGAACTGAAACGCGCTGATGGCGATGCCGGTATTGCCGAGGCTATCCTCGTGATAGGTCCGGCGTCCGGTATCGCCCTCCGCCGCACCCGCTACCACCATCAGCGGGATCAGGTGTTCTTCGCGCGGATGGCACTCATGAGCGCCGGGGGCGCTGGCCCAGTCATTCAGGCCATTGATATCGCCGGCTACCGTCCGGGTCAGCCAGTCATCAAAAGCATGGGAGGCCGGGCCGCTTCCGGAGCCACGGCCCATCAGGCGCGGGATCGAATGGAAGCTCATCCCCGAACCGATAATCAGCACGCCTTCGTCACGCAAGGGGGCCAGAGCCTTGCCCAGAGCGATATGCTCCTGCGGGCTCAAACCCTGTTTCAGCGACAGTTGCAGGGTCGGGATATCGGCATCGGGCCAGGCCATCAGCATGGGGATAAAGGCCCCGTGGTCGAAATCGCGTTCGCTGTCGGCCACCACGGCAATGCCGGCCTCGGCAGCCAGGGCCTGGACGCGCGCCGCTACGGCTTCCGAGCCGCGCGCCGGATAGTTCAGTTCGTAGGTATGCGGCGGAAAGCCGTAATAGTCGAAGAACATGCCGGGCGCCGGCTTGGTCATGACGGTAAATTCCGGCGTTTCCCAGTGGGCCGAAACGATCAGCAGGGCTTTCGGCTTTTCCCCGACATCGGCGCGCAGGCGCTTCAGGTAAGCGCCCATTTCGTCCCATATGCCGGCGGGGTTCCACTCCATGAAAAAGCACGGTCCGCCGCCGTGGGGGATATAGACGGTCGGGGTTCTGGTCATGGTGAAGTCTCCTGTCCCCAAACCTGATCCGGTTTGGAAAGTACAAAGCGCGCCTTAGCGGCTAATATGCCTCGGCCTCTATAATGAGGTCTATTTCATCGCCGACGATCGGCTCCAGATTACCCAGTCCGAAGGCTTTGCGGCTCAGATGCGCGGTGGCGGAAAAGCCGTAGCCGGTCTTGAACAGAGCGGGATTGAAGGCTTTTTTATTGAAGGTGACGGCCAGGACTTCACTCTGCGTGATGCCGTGTATGGTCAGGTCGCCGGTGACATTAGCGGTGTTTTCGCCGGTTATCTCCACCTGCGTGCTTTTGAAGGTCGCGGTCGGGAACTGCGCGATATCGAAGTACTTTTCGCCTTTGAGCAGGGTATCGAAATCGGGGAGGGCGGTCGTCAGGGTTTTCATGTCGAGCGTGATATCGACCGTGCTGTTGGCCGGGGCATCGCGGTCGAGCACAAGCGTGCCGGTGGCACCCATGATCTTGCCTGAGGGGTGCGACATCCCAAAGTGAGGATACTGGAAGACGACCGAAGTGTGGTCGGGTTCGAACGTAAGGGTTTCAGCGGCAAATGCCGGCGCGGCCATGAGACCGAAAGCCACGCAGAATGTAGCTAACCTGAACATTCGAACCCCCTTCCCTTACTGAGCGATGGCTTCCGCTTCGATATAGAGGTCAACCTGGTCGCTGACGGCCGGCACATAGTTGCCCATGCCGAAGTCCGAACGGTTGATCGTGCCCGTGGCGGTGAAGCCGGCATCGACCTTCTTCATCATCGGATGGACGTCCTTCTTGTTGAGCGTCACCTTCAGGATCACCGGTTTGGTGACGCCGTGGATGGTCAGGTCGCCGGTCACGTCAGCCGTGGTGGCGCTGGTCTGGACAACCTTGGTGCTTTTGAAGGTGGCGGTCGGGAACTTGGCGGCATCGAAGAAGTCGGCGCTTTTGAGGTGGGTGTCAAGCGCGGCCACGCCGGTATTGAGACCGTTGATGTCGAACGAGACCTCGACCGAGCTGTTGGCGGGGGTGGCGTCATCGAGCGTGACGGAGCCAACGGCATTCATGAACTTGCCGGTCGGGTGCGAGAAACCGAAATGGGTATACTGGAAGGTCACCGAGGTGTGGCCGGCGTCGAGCTTGTAGGTATCGGCGGCGAAGGTCGAGGTAGACGCCACCAGGGCGAAGACGGAGGCGGCGAAAAGGGACTTGATAGCGAACTTGGTCATGGGAACTCTCTTACGGAGGTGAAACAAAATCAGAAACGTAACAATAGTAGTTACCGTTATGAATTTCAAGTGGCCCCCGGCATAATTCGAGCGAAATTCATCACCCGGTTATACGGCGTAATTGCGGCGGCGGATGACCCGAAACGGGAATTGCCTGGGGACGGAAAGTGTGGTCTGCTTGCGGGGCACAGCAGGGGGATATTCATCATGACGATACGTGTTGCGGGTCTTTTGGCGGCTGTCTTTTTCGTGGCCTCGCCGGCCTTGGCGGATGAGGCCGCGCCGCGCCTGCCTGATGTACAGATCGTCGACTGCCGCACCCATGATGCCGCGCAGGAAAAGGCCGATATGGCCCTGGCGATGTCGGCGCTCGATCTCATGCAGGCGCATGATATCGACAAGCTGAACGCCATGCTGCCCGATCTGAAAACAGCGCTTGGCCATGCGCCGGATGTGGTCTCCCATCCCGAACACTGCGGCGACAGCGTCATTGTCTATTCGGATGAGCTAAGTGATTTTATGACCCTTTCGGCCATGATCCAGGGACATGAAAAAGAGTTCGGCGCCACGAAGGTCGAGCAGCGGGAAGCTCTGCCCTATCCACTGCTGGGCTTCGTCGTCGGCTGGATTTATTTCGAGGACAAGGATTTCCAGTCGGCGCATGACGCCTATGCCCAAGGGCTGAAGAACGACCCGAATTACCATTCCCTGATCCTCGAAGACACTCTGGCCCTGGCGGCGCTGCACCGCAGCCCGGAAGCTCTGGCCCAGCTTGACGCCTATCTGGCGCGCAACCCCGACCTGCCGGATGAAATGATGGCCAATGCCCTGCGTAAGCGCGGCTATGTGCTGGTCGAACTGGAACGCTGGGACGAGGCCGAGGCCGCTTACAAGGAGTCCCTGAAGCTGGAACCGGATAACGAGACTGCCCAGGGCGAACTTGAATATATTGCGCAGACCAGACCTTCCAAGGCGGCCAACTGACCCCATATGCGGGGCTCCTGACTGACAAACTGAGAGGGTAATATGTCTGAGGCGGTTCAAATCGATATGTACAAGGCGTCCGTGCCGGTGGTGCTCAATGCGCTCACCAACCTAAAGGCCATTCTTGGCAAGGCCGAGGCCTGGGCGGCGGAAAAGAACATCAAGGACGCCACCGTGCTGAATGCGCGACTGGCACTCGACATGCTGCCCTTCTCGAAGCAGATCCAACTGGTGAGCGATACGGCCAAGGGCGTGGCGGCGCGTCTCGGCGGTGTTGAAAATCCGTCCTATGCCGATGACGAGGCGAGCTTCGCCGAACTGCACGGGCGTTTGCAAAAGACGATCGATTTCGTCAAATCGGTTGATGCCAAGGGTTTTGCCGGTTCGGAGACGCGCGAAGTCGTGCTGAAATTCCCCAGCCGTACCATGGAATTCACCGGCCTGAGTTACCTGACCGGTTTCGCCATACCCAACATGTTCTTCCATGTGACCACGGCCTACGCCATCCTGCGTCATTCCGGCGTGCCGCTCGGCAAGAGCGACTTCCTCGGCGGTTAAGCCTCAAAGGTCTTGATATCGAAGCGCCGGAGTTCGCTCAGATAATCTTCGAGCCTGACCAGACCGACGCAAGGCAAGGCCCCGTGCGCAAGCGCGGGGTCTTTTTCATGCAGACGCTTCGCCAGTAGTATGGCTGGCACGCAGGGGATTTGTGGGCCGTCGCCCGATTTCGCCACGATAAACCACGAACGGGTAAGCGTCGCGCCGGTGTGATCGATGCCGCTGATCGTGACGTGCATCCCGCCGATATCGCTGCCCATAAAATTGAATGCGTCGCTGGCGGCCAGAAGGGGTTTGGCCATCGTCGGCAGTTTGAGGGGGAAGCGGGCGCGTACCAGCCATGACAAGCTCCAGAGGCCGAAATGAAGGACGCCTAGTTCCAGCCCGGCGCCAAAACGGACCGATGTGAAGCCATAAGCGGCCGGCAACAAATCGAGATCGGGGATATCGCAATTGGCCAGCCAGCGCTTGCCCATCACCGGATAGGTTTGGCGGTGCGAATCCTGCCAGCCATAGGGCTTTGGGTGTCCGGCAAAAGGCCGCAGGGCCTTGCCGACATAGCTCAGTATACCGCGCGTGGTGGCCAGGCCGCGCTCGGCCTTCTGGCCGGGTGAAATGCCGAAATCGAGCGCATCCATGCGGGCGAAAGCGGATTTCAGATTCTCGACCACGGCGGATGACAGGCCCGGCACGGTGCTGGCGCCGCTGATTACCGTGACGCCGGCCGCCTTCGCCTCACGGTCGAGTTGGCTGAATTCACCGACAAAATCCCGGCCATCGGCCAGATCGATATAATGGATGCCGGCGGCGATGCAGGCCCGAGCCACGGCATAGTCGCTGCCCTGGAACGGCCCGCTGGTATGGACGACAACCGACGGCTTTTCCGCCGCCAAAACCTTGGACAGTCCCGCGTGAATATCCAGCCGCAGCGGTCGTGCATTCGGCAGTTCCCGGCACAAGGCTTCGGCTTTAAAGAGATCGCGCCCGGCAATAACCAGGGGCAGGCCGTGCCGGGAGAGGGCGCGGGCTATGCGCTTGCCGAAATTGCCATAACCGCCCAGGATCAGGATATCATCAGCCACAGGCGATTTCCGTCACGGTAAACTCGCCTTCATAGCTGTATTCGGTCAGACGGCCGAACAGCCCCCCGGAAAGTGTCATGCGCATCCGGAAACGGTCTTCTCCCGTGGCTTCTTCAAACGCATCCCCCCGGCCAAGCAGACATTCACCGAGCCATGACAGAGGCACATCGGCGCCGAAAACCCGCCAGACATAGCCGAGATGCTGTAACAATACCCGGTCGTTCTCATACATATAACCGCAGTGCCAGCCGATACCGCCGGCCATATATTCGATCACTTCATGCGGTCCCTGCGGGATCATTTTCGAGCGAAAAACGTATGGCGCACGGCCCGGAAAATGGAACCGTCGCTCGAAGATAAAGGCGCGGCTGTCCGGCTCGCTCAGAAAGGTGACCGTGCAGGGCACATCTTCGCCAGACCAGGGCGTCAGCATGTTCAGGGCCTTCAGCAGCGGTGAAGCCAGTCGCAGCAAGGGGCCCATGCGAATGGTCAGTTGGCCGGACACGGTGACGCGATCATGTGAAAATGGCCGGTTGGCGTAATGGGCTTTCAGCGCCGGCGGCAATATATCCCACTGTTCGGCGAAGATATCGGCAAAGATGGGTTCGGTCATATCGGCTTTTTCCCCAGCGTCTTCAGCGCCAGATTGCGCACGCCTCTAAGGAAAGGATAGGCGAAATCAACCGTTCTTTTGTTGCGGAACAACGCTACATTCAGCCGGTTCAACCAGCCCGTTTCCGAGCCGATCAGTGCCAGCAGGTGCAGGGCGTCACGGCCATGATAGAGGCGGTCCTGAAACCTGACGACGATGCCCTGGTTAAGATCAAGCTGTTGTGCGGCGATCTCGGACATCAACGGATGATCGGCGGCCTCCCGTGCATTAAGAATATGAAGCCGGCCCACCGCCTGTTTGATGCGCACCATACGCGCTGAAGCCGAACAGAACGGACAATCACCGTCATAGACCAGCCAGATTTCATCAGGTTGTGATTGCGGCGCTGGCATGGGGGGCCTAAGTTCTGGTTCGCAAAATCTTACCACAGGGCGTATCGACGGCAATGCTTTATCTCTGCGTCAAATGGCTGCATATCCTGTCATCGACCGTGCTGTTCGGCACCGGTATCGGCACGGCTTTCTTCATGCTGATGGCCAATCTCGGCAAGGATGTCCGCGCCATTGCCTTTGCCACGCGCGCGGTGGTAATCGCCGATTGGTGCTTCACCACGCCGGCCGTCTTTTTTCAGCCCCTGAGTGGCCTGATGCTGATGCACCTTACCGGCGTTACAATGGAAAGCAGTTGGCTGGCCGCCGCCCTTGCGCTCTATGTCTTCGCCGGCGCCTGCTGGCTGCCAGTTGTATGGATGCAGATCCGCATGAAGCGGCTGGCGGCCGAAGCGCTCGCCGGCGGGACCGATTTGCCGGCGGCCTACTGGCGGCTGAATGCCTGGTGGATCGGGCTGGGATCACTGGCCTTTCCGGCGGTGGTGGCCATCTTCTGGCTGATGGTTTTTAAGCCCGGCTAGGCTTGCACAGGCCATACCGGCGCCCATCTTATACGGTAATTATTGAGAGGAACGGACCATGATACATCTCTATGCCTGGGGCACGCCGAACGGTCGCAAGGCCACCATCATGCTGGAGGAACTGGGTGTTCCTTACGAAAGCCACCCGGTCAATATCGGCAAGGACGAGCAGTTCAAACCCGAATTCCTCGCCATCTCGCCCAATAACAAGATACCGGCGATCGTTGATGACGCGGCCGATGGCGGGCCGCTGAGCCTGTTTGAATCGGGCGCCATCCTGATCTATCTGGCGGATAAGTATGGCCGTTTCCTGCCGACCCTGCCGCATGAGCGCTATACGGTGATCCAGTGGCTGATGTGGCAGATGGGCGGCTTAGGCCCGATGATGGGCCAGCTTGGCTGGTTTGTGGTGTCGGACAAGGGGCAGACTCCCACCGGCGTCAATCGCTATGCCGCCGAGGTGGAGCGTCTGTTCAACGTGCTGGAAAAGCGCCTGAGTGAATCGCAGCATGTCGGCGGCGCGGAATATTCCATCGCCGATATCGCCATCTATCCGTGGCTCCAGCAGTACCGCACGCGCGTGCCCGATCATGTCGAGCCGCTGATCCAGGCGCGTCCGTTCATCACCAATTGGCTGGCCGAAGTCGGCCGCCGCCCGGCGGTTATGCGTGGCATGAAGCTGCCTTAAGTGGTGCGGTTGAAGTCCTTGCGGCGGACATAGAGCGTCTTGTGGACCTTCGCCACGATGACGCCGTCGCTATCGACCACATCGACCTCATATTCCGGTTCGCACTTGCCGTATGTATCGGCTGCCTGTTTCACGCGGGCGATTTCCGCAGGCGGGATATGGAAATGCGCGCGCACCGTCTTTCGGCCCGGCTTGAGGAAGCGGATCGAGGCCGCCTTGTCCCAGACGATATAGTCACGGCCGAGTTTCGTCATCAGTATGGCCATGAAGAACGGATCGCACATCATGTAGAGCGACCCGCCGAACTGGGTGCCGACGACATTGCGGTTCCACCAGCGCAGCTTCATCTCGACTGTGATGGCGGTGAAATCCGGCGCTGTTTCAATGACCCGGATACCGGCGCCGATCAGCGGCGGATACCAGTTGATCTTCTTGAAGCGACGGATATCCAGGCCGGCCATGCGTAATCCTTTGTTTCCGTTCACGTCAACATATGCGCGTCGACGAGTCAATATTTCATCCTGCCTGTAACCTGTTTTGGTGTCATGCCGTATACATGTTAAGCTGAGGCAAGACAGGGAGGCGCGCATGGATGATGACCGGACCAGTATCCATCCGTTGTGGTTGCGGATTATCCACTGGGCCAATGCGGCCGCGGTGGTGATCCTGATCATGAGCGGCTGGCGCATCTATAACGCCACGCGTTTTTTGCACCTCAATGTGCCCTTCACTCACGAACGGCTGTTCCCGGCGAAATGGACACTGGGCGGCTGGCTGGGCGGGGCGATCCAGTGGCACTTCGCCGCCATCTGGGTGTTGTTCGTCAGCGCCATCCTGTATGCGGTCCTGTTTGTGGTTTCAAAGCGCGGCCGGCAATTCCTCCCACTGACGCCGCGGGGATTATGGAGCGATATCAAGGCATTCCTGAAGGGTCATTTGAGTCATGCCGATATCCGCCAGTACAATACCATCCAGAAACTGGCCTATCTGTTCGCCATGGCCGATCTGGTGGTGCTGATCGCCTCCGGCCTGGTGCTGTGGAAGTCGGTTCAGTTCGGCTGGCTGCGTGTCCTGCTCGGCGGCTATGAGGTGGCGCGCTACATCCATTTCTATGCCATGGCGGCGATCGTCGCCTTTATCGTCGTTCATGTGGTCATGGCCCTGCTGGTGCCTAAGACAATCAAAGCCATGTTGTGGGGGCGCTGATATGGACCCGGAAATCAAAAAAGACGAAGACGCCATTCTGAAGGAGGCCAATGGCCTGCTGAAAGACCCCGCCAAACGCCGTTTGCTCGGCAACGTATTGACGCTCGGCGGGCTTTCGCTGGCCACCGGTATTGCGCTCAATCACTATGGCTCGGTCAAAGAGATTTTGAAGGCGGTGTCGCGCTTTAATGACGGCGCGCAAGGCGTGATCTTCAACCCGAATAACCTGGCCCCGACCTATACTGAAGCGGATATAAAGCAACCGTTTCCGTTCAACGCCTTCTACAGCGTCGACAAGGCGCCGGTGGTCGATCCCGGCAGCTTCCGGCTTCAGCTTTCGGGCAAGATCGCCGATCGCCGGCCGTGGGATTTGCCGCAGCTCTATGCCCTGCCGCACACTGAGCAGATCACGCGCCATATCTGTGTTGAGGGTTGGAGCGCCATCGGTCGCTGGGGCGGGGTGGTGTTTTCCGAATTTTTGAAGCGGGTAGGGGCCGATACCACCTGCAAATATGTCGGGTTCAAGTGCGCTGATGGCTATTTCACGAGCATCGACATGCCAACCGCCCTGCACAGCCAGACCCTGCTGGCCTTTACCTTTGACGGCCAGTTGCTGCCGGCGAAATACGGCTTTCCGATGAAGCTGCGGATGCCGACCAAGCTCGGCTACAAGAACCCGAAGCATATTGTCGAGATCTTCGTCACCAATGTCTATCCCGGCGGCTATTGGGAAGATCTGGGTTATAACTGGTTCGGCGGAAGTTAGGCTTACTTCTCCTCCCCATTTAAGAAATGGGGAGGAGAAAGTTATGCCGTCAAATCGGCAAATGGCGCATCCAGCGATCGCGCTGCATCGTCTGGTAAGATGCTCAGCAACAGTCCGCGCTGACCGGCATTGATATAGATCGTGTCGAACAGTTGCGCGGTTTCATCGATCACGGTCGGCGTTTTTTTACGCTGGCCGAAGGGCGAGATGCCGCCGACCTTGTAGCCAGTCAGGCGTTCGGCGTCGGGCACCTTCATCATGTGGCCGGACTTGCCATGGAAGGCGGCAGCCATCTTCTTCATGCTGACCTCGCAATCCGACGGCACCACCACGCAGACCGGCTTGCCATCCACCTCGGCCATCAGGGTTTTGAAGGTCTGTGATGGATCGACACCCAGCGCTTCGGCCGCCTGTAATCCGACGCGCGGTGCGTCCGGATCGTAGGCGTAAGGGTGCAGGTCGAAGGCGATGCCGAGCTTGGTCAGCATCAGGGTGCCGGGCGTGGTTTTGGACATGGTATTTGTGCGCGTTAAAAAGTAAGAAACCCCACCACCCCGCCGCAAGGGCGGCGCGGTCCCCCTCCCCATCAAAGATGGGGAGGTATAAGAGGTTAGCAGTCGTTGAGGAAGGATTTTACATCGTCTTCGGTGGTGACGAAGCTGGTGACGAGGCGATAGGCGTCGGGGCCTTCGTTCGGCCAGTTATAGAAGCGATGTCCTTTGGCGAATAAATGGTCGGCGGTTGATTTTGGCAGGGTCACGAACAGTTCGTTGGCCTCGACCGGATGCAGCAGACCGACGCCCGCGCGGTCGATCAGGCCGTCTCGCAGGGCCTTGGCCATCGCATTGGCATGACGCCCAAGATCGAGCCATAGGTCGCTTTCCAGCAGGGCCTGTAACTGCGCCGAGACATAACGCGCCTTGGATGGCAATTGCCCGGCGCGCTTGTGGATATAGGCGAAATCGGCGACCAGTTCCGGATTGAAAATGATCGCCGCCTCTGCCAGCATGGCGCCATTCTTGGTGCCGCCGAAGGACAGGATATCGACCCCGGCCACCACCTCCGCCGGTGTGCAGCCAAGCGAGGCCACGGCATTGGCCAGGCGGGCGCCATCCATATGGATGTAAAGGCCATGCGCCTTTGCGAAATCAGACAGGGCTTTCAGTTCGGTCAGCGAATAGACCGTGCCCAGTTCGGTGGATTGCGTCAGGCTGATCACTTTTGGCCGTGAGGTATGCGGCGCGTGTTCGAGCGTGCGCTCGATCAGGTCGCCGATCGAGGCCACGGTCAATTTGGCATGATCGCCGTCGAGACCAATGATCCTGCCGCCGGTGAAGAACTCCGGCAGGCCGCATTCATCGTTATTGATGTGGCTCTGACGGTGCGCCAGGATCGACTCATAAGGCCGGATCATCCGCGCCAGAGCCAGGCCGTTACAGGCTGAGCCGTTGAATACCGGGAACAGCCGGGCCTGTGGTGCGCCGAAGGTCAGGCGTACCGTTTCCTGCAATTTTTCGGTGACCGGATCATTGCCATAGGCCGGCATATAGCCGCTATTGGCGTTGATGAGGGCCTGCATCACTTTCGGATGGACGGGGGCGGTATTGTCGCTAGCGAAACTGGCCATGGGAAACTCTTCGATAGGTGATCGTTTCCTATAGAATCTGCACGAAGCCGGGGGAAGGGCTTAACGCTCGGTCGCCGTATAATACTGCCCCGAAGGCCGTTCGCTGAGCAGGGCCATGACCGCCTCGAACTGTTTCGGATCGATTGCCGAAACGGCGTTCTTGTGCGCTGCAATATTCTTCCAGACTTCCAGAACAATCAACTTATCGTCTTCATCAATACCGTCCGCAACCTTAAGGTAAAGTTCGCAGCGCTCATTGCCTTCTACTGTGCGAATCTGCGCCACTATCTTCTCGAACAGGCCGACCAGCGCCTCGAATTTTCCCGGCAAGGCTTTGAATTCATTCAATCTCATAATGCTCATGCACGCCCTCCTCTATTGAAAATTCTATACTTCGGCAGTTTTTGCAAAGGTACAGTTTACCGTCTCAAACCGGTTTTCATTACTTTTAATTTAAATACGCGCTTAACCGAGTTTTATAACTGTTGTGATAATCCGGGCGCATGAAATATGTATTTCCTGTCCTGGCTGTCCTTCTGTTCGCGCCTGGCACCGCCGCCATGGCCGCGGACCTGGCCGTTGCGGTCAACAACACGTCGGGCCGGCCGGTCGCCTTTGCCGTGGTGACCTGGACGCCGGCCGGTGGTGCCGTCATACCGGCCGCGGAAAAGGGCCGGGCCTTTGTCATGGCGCAGAAGAACGTGCAGTTCACCCCATATGTGCTGGCCGTGCCGACCGGCGCCACGGTGGCCTTTCCGAACATGGATCGCGTCAATCACCATGTCTATTCCTTTTCGCCGGCCCAGCCCTTTCAGTTTCCCCTCTATGGCAAGGGCAAGAGCCGCACGATGAAATTCGACCATCCGGGCACGGTGGCGCTCGGCTGCAATATCCACGATTCGATGAGCGCCTATATCCGCGTGGTCGATACGCCCTATTATGCCACGACCGGCGCTGATGGCCGCGTCACCCTGAGCGTGCCGGAAGGCGCCGGCAGTCTGGCTGTCTGGCAACCGAACCAGGAAGCGCCTGAGCGGCAAACAGCAAAAAATATGACGGTCGGCAAGGCGAACGCTGTCCAGACCTTCAGTATCAAGGTGCGCCAGGTCGCGCCAACGGCGGGCCAGTACTAGATTATGCTTATTTTCAAACGCCTCAGTACCCGGTTGGCCGTGATGTTCGGCGGGCTTTTCGCCCTGGCCCTGCTGCTGATCGCGCTGGCCAGCTATATGGCGGTGGTTTCCTACGCGCGGGCGTCGGTCCAGAAGGAATTGCAGGCATCGGCCAGTGTGTTCAAGCGTATCTGGACCCTGAAATCGGACGCCCTGCAAACCAATGCCGTCCTGCTGTCGCGTGATTTCGGCTTCAAATCCGCCCTGGCGACGCACGACACGGCCACGGTCGAATCGGCCTTCGACAATCTCCAGGGACGGCTGAATATCGAAACCGGCCTGATCATAGGCCGTGACGGCCAGCCGATGGCGGGCGAACGGGGCTCCCTGGGCCAGACCCTGGCCGAGGCCCTGAGCCGCAAGGACGAGTTTGGCGCCATTAATGGTATCATCGCCATAGACACGCATCCCTATCAGGCCGTGGCGGCACCCGTCATGGCCCCGGATCGCCTCGGCTGGGTTGTTTTCGCCCAGCGGCTCGACGACAACGAAATGCAGAACCTGCAGGGACTGTCATCGATTCCCATCAAGGCCGGCATCCTGACCCAGACGCGCGGCGGCCTGTGGCTGGGGCCGCAGGAACAGACCCGTGACTACAAGCCGAGTTCACTCAGCTTCTTCATCGACAAGAGCCTGCAAACCAAAGCTGCCAGCATGGTCCATTCCAGCCGCGGCACCATGATCGCCGTCGCCACGCCCCTGCCGAATCTTGACAGCCAGCAGAAGAGCGTACTGCTGCTCAGCTATCCCTTGAGCGCGGCGCTGAAATCCTATCAGCCCCTGCTGACCGCGCTGCTGGGTATCGGCCTGTTCGGCCTGTGCATGGTGGTGGCCGCCAGCCTCTACCTGGCGCGCAACCTGACCCGCCCGATCCTGGCGCTGAAGGATGCCGCTTTCGCCCTGCGTGACGGCCGGCCCGGCCAGGTTCGGATCACCACCCAGGATGAAATGGCCGACCTGGCCTCCGCCTTCAACGACATGGCGATTTCGATTGAGGACCGTGAGCGCGATATCACCCTTTTGGCCAAGAGCGACATGGCCACGGGCCTGCCGAACCGCTCGGCCTTCGAGGATCACATTGCCGGTTTGCGTGACAAGGGCATCGACAGCGGTGTGGTGGTCGTCTGTATCGGCATTGACCGCTACGCCCATATCCGCGCCGTGTGGGGCGTGTCCTACGCCCATACGCTGATCGCCCGTTTGCAGGACATTCTGGTCCGCATTTTCGCCAATGCCTATATCGCCCGCCTGTCGGCCGATACGCTCGGTCTGTGCCTCCACCCGTGCGAGGTCGACCAGGCCCTGCCGCTGGCCCGCGCCATCGCCGCCCGCCTCGACAAGCGCATTAAGGTCACCGAGGACCAGAGCCTCGACGTCATGGTCAGCCTGGGTGTCTACCATATGGCCAATGCCCGCCCGACGCCCGATGAAATGATCGAGCGCGCCCTGATCGCGCTTGACCAGGCCCGCGCCGCCAAGACACGGATCGCCCTGTTCGACCCGCGCATCTATTCCGAGCTGGCCGATACCCTGCTGCTGACCGACCAGCTCTACGCCGCCCTGGCCAGCAAGGCCCTGCAGGTCTGGTATCAGCCCAAGTTCAGCTATCGGGAAAGCCGGATCATCTCGGTGGAGGCGCTGGTGCGCTGGAACCATGCCGAACGGGGCTACGTCTCGCCGCAGCGCTTCGTGCAGATCGCCGAGGAAACCGGCGCCATCCGCGACCTGACCACCCAGGTTCTGCACACCTGCATCGCCGACCAGGGGCGCCTGAAATCGGCCGGTTTCGACCTCGATATCAGCATCAATTATTCCGGCCGCCTGCTCAGCGACGAAGCCTATAATGCCCATGCGCTCACTATATGCGACCAGGCGGTGGGCCAGATATGCCTTGAAATCACCGAAACGGCGGTCATCGAGGATCCGCGGATCGGCCTGGCGGCGATCAATACCTTTGTCGATCGCGGGCTGGAAATCTCCATCGATGATTTCGGCACCGGCCTGTCGTCGCTGGCCTATCTCAAGCAGATCCCGGCGCACGAACTGAAGATCGACCGCTCGTTCATCATGGAGATCGAAAGCGGCCAGCGCGACGCCCTGCTGGTGCGCTCGGCGATCGATCTGGCCCATGGTCTCGGCATGAAGGTGACAGCCGAAGGCGTGGAAACGGCGGCGGCCTTTACCCTGCTGCAATCCATGGGCTGCGATATCGCCCAGGGCTACGGGATCGGCAAGCCCATGCCCTTCGGTGACCTGATTCTCTTCCTGAACGATTTCAGCGGTATGTCGGAGACGAAGACGCAAATGCCAACCTATCGCAATCGAAAGGCGGTCTGACCGCATGAAGGCATTCCGGGGAAGAATGGCGCCGGCCCTGGCCTCCCTCCTGCTGCTGGCAGGCACGGCGCACGTCACCACGGCCCATGCGGAAACCAGCCTCTTTGACCCTGCCAACTATACCGCCTGGATCGACCTGCGCCTCAGCCAGGCGAACGGCGAACGCGGCTGGCTTGACGGCGGCTTCGGCAAGCTCAGGCATGGTAACGAAACAGCGGCTGATGTCGCCCAGGCGGCGGTGCTGTGGAAACCGCAACTGACCGATACCTTTTCCGGCTATGTCCTGCTTCAGGGCGTCTCCGACGCCGAAGTCCCGGTCGGCGTCGAGGAAGCCTATCTGCAATGGAAGCCGGTGCCGAAGTCCGGTTTTCGCTTTGGTCTGCGGCTCGGCCAGATTTTCCCGCCGGTCTCCATGGAACACGACGGCACGGGCTGGACGACGCCGCGCAGCCTGACGCCTTCGGCCATCAATTCGTGGATCGGCGAGGAAGTGCTGGTGCGCGGGCTGGAGGTCAATACGCAGCAAACCTTCGCCGGTCACAGGCTGGGGCTGACCCTGGGCGGGTTCACACGGGACGATACGGCGGGCACGCTGCTGAGCTGGCGCGGCTGGGCGCTGCACGATATGTCCTCGGCCGAAAACACCCGGCTGAAACTGCCCGAGGGTGAAAACCAGGGCTGGTATCGGATATTCGACGACAACCAGGCGGCGGTCAGCAAGCCTATGGTCGAACTGGACGGCCGGCTGGGCTATTATGCCCGGCTGGACTGGCGCCCGCCGGCGCCGGTGGCGGTCAATTTCGAAGTCTACGACAATCAGGGCGATCCGATGGCCCTGCGCAATGGCCAGTGGGGCTGGGCGACGCGCTTCTATAATCTTGGTCTGGCCTTGCGTACGACCGCGAAAGATGAATGGCTCAGCCAGTACATGACCGGGCAGACCGCCACCGGCTGGCCGGTGGGGCAGGGGCATCGCGTGGTCGATACCGGTTTCGAGTCGGCGTATCTGCTGATGTCGCATAGGTGTGACGACGGCGCGCGATTGACCGGACGGGTGGATTATTTCGCCGTGAAAGATCATTTGCGGCGGGCGGTGGATGATAACAGTGAAACCGGCTACAGCGCCACTTTGGCATGGATGAAACCGGTCAGTGACTATTTTGATCTGGGCATCGAGGCCCTGCATGTGATCAGTGACCGCCCGGCACGGCAAACCCAGGCGCTTGCGGCGAAGCAAGCCCAGACCCAGCTCCAGATCGCGCTGAAGTGGCATCTTTAACGAAGGGGGCGGCGACTTTCTGGCTTGTGGATGGGCGCTTTTGATTCGCAGGTGCATATGTTGCGGCGCGATAAATTTTCAAAAACAACGCAATGTGGGATCATTGTGCGACCATCTGAATGCGGTAACGGGTGGTGGTGATTCGTAATTCGGAAAAGCGGAGGCGTTAACGCAAAGGGGATTGACCTGCGCATTATGTCCTGCGGCTGACCTTATTTGGAGCGGCTAAAATACCACAGCAAAACGGCTCCCCATGGTCCGGGGAGCCGTTTTGCTGTGGTATGGCGGAGAGGGTGGGATTCGAACCCACGGTAGGCTTGCACCTACGCCGCATTTCGAGTGCGGTACATTCGACCACTCTGCCACCTCTCCTTAAGGGGGAATTGCGCAAAAAAACCATTTAAGACAAAGGGTTTCTTGCGCCTGATTCTGAGCTGCCTGAGCTGCCTGGGTCGATCAGAGGGCGTGTCTCTACTGAAAGCCCGTGCAAACCGCAAGCCCTTTTATATTCTTTATGATATTTTTATAATGCGTTTGTGGGGCGCTATAGCTTTTTAACGGTCAAGTTTGACCTATATGGGGCATTGTACGGCTTCACTCGGATAAGCGTGTCTTTCTGGTGTCAGTTATCGCCAAAGAGGCTAAAAAACAGCACGAATTTAACCAAAGTTGCATTTGGGTGCTATGCAAAACGGGCTGGTAAAGTTATGAAGCGTCGTACTAAGGTTTCAGTCGAGATGATCGGCTGTTCGTTGGATGGCCATGAGAGGGCAATAACATGAAACACATTCTGCTGGCGAGCGCTGCTCTCGCTGCGATGGCAGTAGCGGGTTCCGCTTCTGCTGAACAGGCTAACGGCTGGTATGCAGCCGCTGACCTGGGTTATAACTGGAAGTCGGACTACAAGGCTCGTTCGCAAGGCGCCATGCCTGACGGTGGCGCCTATGTCTACGACGTGGCGACCGACGATGACTGGGCTGGCTTTGCCCGTCTCGGCTATCGTTACAGCCCCAACTGGCGCGTTGAATTCGAAGGCGGCTATCGCCCCGGCGACATCAGCTCGGCTGTTGGCTTCCCGCGCACCTATCCGGGTTCGGCCGCTCTGGTTGACACCGCGATCTGCACCACCGGCGTGATCCGCGCTGCCGGCGATCCCTGCGGTTCGCCGAAGGGCTCCTTCGAGCAAACCACCGTCATGGTCAACCTGTACTATGACTTCCTGCCTGAGTCGCAGTTCCATCCGTTCGTCGGCGCCGGTGTCGGTCTCGACAGCGTGAAGGCGAAGATGCTCGGTCAACTGTCCACCAGCCCGGCTGGTACGGTTTCCGACCTGAGCATGGTTGGCAAGGACACGGTTGGGGCTTACCAACTGCTGGCCGGTGTGGCCTGGGCGCTCTCGGATCGCCTGAGCCTCGACGTCACCTATCGTTACCTGGACGCCGGCAAGGCCAAGTTCAATGCCGGTATCGAGCCGAACGGTGGCTGGGAAGACCCGGAAACCTTCACCGGCAAGTTCAGCGACCAAACTCTGACGGTCGGTCTGCGCTGGGCCTTCGGCGTTACGCCTCCGCCTCCGCCGCCTCCGCCTCCGCCCCCGCCGCCCCCGCCGCCAGTTGAAGCGCCTCCTCCGCCTCCGCCGCCGCCGGTTGCCGCTCCTGTCTATGAAGCCCGCGAGTTCATCGTGTACTTCGAATTCGACAAGTCGGACCTGACCGCTGACGCGCAATCGGTTGTCTCGGCTGCCGCTGACTACGCCAAGGCCGGTAACGCCGCCCGCATCGTGGTTGTCGGTCACACGGATACTTCCGGTTCGGCCGCTTACAACATCAAGCTGTCGGAACGCCGCGCCAAGACCGTTGCTGATGCCCTCGCTGGCCTCGGCGTTGACGGCTCCAAGCTGGCTGTCGACTGGAAGGGTGAATCGGCCCCGGCTGTCGCCACCGGCGACGGCGTAAAGGAACCGCTGAACCGTCGTTCGACCATCGACATCACGTTCTAATTTCAGAACGCGACGTAAAGTCGAAAACAAGATAAAGCCCGGCCTGAGCAATCAGGCCGGGCTTTTTCTTTGCCTCCTCGCTTTGTCTCTTTCCAGAGCCTAACGTAAAGTAACCTGTGACCGTGAAACAACAATGGTTGCAACAGTGACGACTGTCACAAAAGGTTCGCGCGTCTTGTAAAAAAAGCGACATAGACGCCTCTAAAAGGACAGGCAGCAAAAACGATCCGCAGAAGGCAGCAGCGTGCAGGACGGTGAAAACCGCCGCCTTGCGCGACGGGGAACTGCGCTCTCACGGGATCGGAATTGCTTTGTTCTTTAACCCGGAGAGGGGATACTCCCGATGAAATTCACCAAATCCATCATCCTGGCCGGCACGGCCCTGACGGGCCTGTTTGTGGCCTCTGCCGCCCTGGCGCAATCGACCGCCACCGAGGAAGTCGAAGTTGTCGTTGTCAAGGGCGCGAGAAAAGGTCTTGGCCCGATCAACAAGGAAACCGGCACCAAGACCAAGACCGCCATCGATCAGTCCTATATCGGTGCGCAATCCGCCGGCCAGACGATCGCCGAAACCCTCAACCTGGCGCCTGGCTATAACTTCACCAATAACGACCCTTACGGCTCATCCGGCGGCAATATCCGTCTGCGCGGCCTGGACGGTTCGCGCGTGTCTCTGACCATGGACGGCGTGCAACTCAACGATGCCGGCAACTACGCCATCTACACCAACCAGCAACTCGATCCGGAACTGATCCAGTCGGCCACCGTCATCACAGGCGCGACCGATGTGGACTCCATGACCGCCTCGGCTTCCGGTGGTACGGTCAGCTACACCACCCGCAAGCCATCGGATGACTTTGGCGTTGAGGCCACGATCTCGACCGGCAGCTTCAACTATAACCGTCAATTCGTGATGGTGAACACCGGTGCCTTCGGTCCCTTCGGCACTAGAGCCCTTTTTGCGGCGTCTAACCAGAACTACGACACCTTCACGATCGAAAGTCCGGACAATGGCAAGCTGAAGAAGCAGCAATACAACTTCAACATCTACCAACCACTGGCCAATGGCAGCTATTTCGGCGTGCGCGGCAACTATAACGAAAACCGCAACCGCTTCATCTTTGGGCAATCGCTGTCGAACTTCGCCAAGAATGGCAAGTATTACAACAGCGCTGGTGCCAATAACGTTAACCCTTCAAATACCGGCAATATCCGCGGCTATTCGAAATGGGTGATCAACGACCACTTCTTCTTCACGGTTGACCCGACCTATCAATACGTCATGGCCAACGGTGGTGGCACGGGCGGTATCAGCGAAGTCGATGGCAAGATGTCGGTTTCCGGGCACACCTACTATTATTCGGAACTCGCCGGCGTCGATATCAACGGCGATGGTGATGCCACTGACACCAGCGTGAGCATCTATAACCCGAATACGACCGTCACCAACCGTTATTCGCTGACCTCGACTGGCGTCTATACCTTCGATCGCGGCGATGTGCTCCGCTTTGGTGCCTCGTTCGACCGAGGCCGTACCCGCCAGTCCGGCGAAAGCACTCTGCTGAATGCAGACGGCCGTTATATCGATCCGTTCGGTGGCCGCGAAGACGAAAGCCTGCGCATTATAGGTAAGGACGGTTCGGTCCATGAGCGTCGCTATCGCTTTTCGCTGGCCAATGTCGATACCTTCTTCATCGAATATCGTGGCAGCTTCCTCGAAGACAAGCTCTTCGTCTCGCTCGGCATCAAGCAGCAGAAGATGGAACGTGACCTGAACCAGTACTGCTACTCGCCGGAGGATGGTGCGGGCTCCTATGCGCCGTTCTGTACCACGACGGCCCCGGCGGTCGACAATGGCGACGGCACGGCTACCTTCAACGGCGTCGACTATATCAAGCCCTACCACACCACGGTCGATTTCTCGAAGACCCTGCCCAGCCTCGGCCTGACCTACAAGATCACCGACGCCAACCAGGTCTATGTCAATTACTCGGAAGCCCTTTCGGCGCCGCGCACCGACAACTATTACGCCGTCGTATTCCTGAACGGCGAGGTCAAGCCGGCCAATCCGCTGCCGGAAACCAACAAGACGATCGAACTCGGCTACCGCTTCACGTCTCCGACCTTCACCGCCACGGCAGACGTTTGGGCGCAGAAGTACGAAAACCGCATCGTGTCGTCCTATGATCCGGACTCGGATAGCTACTTCGACCGTAACGTGGGCAACGTCGATCTGAAGGGCTTCGAAGCTTCGGCGGCCTGGGCCCCGACCTCCAGCCTGTCGCTTTTCGGCGGCCTGACCTATACCGACACCGAGATCCTCAGCGATTACGCGTCGGGGGCTACGGCGACGGTCAACACCAAGGGCAAGGCCCTGCCGGAAGTACCGGATTGGATGGCGACCCTGGGCATGACCTACAAGCTCAGCGACTTCACCTTTAATCTGAGCGGCAAATATGTCGGCAAGCGCTTCGCCACCGACCTGAACGACCTGGAAACACCGGAATATACGGTGTGGAACGGTTCGGTGCGCTGGGATCTGCCGGGCCTGGCCTTCCTCAAGCAAGGCACCTATGCACAGCTTAACGTGATCAACCTGGCCGACGAATATTATTTCGGCTCGATCAGCAGCACGGTTGCGGCCTCGAACAAGCCATCGTTCAATGTCGGCGCGCCGCGCACCGTCATGCTATCGCTGCACACCGCTTTCTAAAGATTATTGTCTTGAGAAACAGAGAAACGGCCCTCCTTGCGGGGGCCGTTTTTTTGTGCGGGCGGTGGCCAAATCGGGAAGGGCTGTGCTAATAGGCCAGACTATTGGTCGGCGCCGCAGCGGAATGGTTACCGTAGAGGCCAGTCGGGTTTTTGCTTTGTCGCGCAATTTATCCGAAAAGTGGTGCCCACCTTATCGGATTGCAGTTTGGGATATCCAGAATGACACGATGTGTTCCGGCGGAATGGGAAGCGCACAAGGCGATGTGGGTGGGCTTTCCCAGCCATGAAAACCTGTGGCAGGAAGACCTGATCCCGGCGCAGGCCGAGGTGGCGGCGCTGGTGCGCGCCCTGTGCGAACTGGGCGACGAGCATGTCAAGCTGATGGTCATGGGGCCGGAGGCCCGCGCCGCAGCCGAGGAACTGCTCGGTGACCTGAGCAAGCTTGAAATCATAGATGGCCGCTTCGGCGATATCTGGTTCCGCGATACCGGCCCGATCTATGTCAGCGATGATGCCGATGATGACGACCTGCACCAGGCCCTGCCGGTCAGCTTCCAGAACAACGGCTGGGGCGGCAAATACCACCTGAAGCATGACGATGAGGTGGCGCTCCAGATCAGCACCGCCGATGGATTTCCGCAGGAATTGCAGGACTTCATCCTTGAAGGCGGCGCGCTCGATCATGACGGCCACGGCACGGCCCTCACCACGCGCCAGTGCCTGCTTAATCCGAACCGCAACCCCGGCTGGACCCAGTCCCTGGCCGAAAAGGCCCTGTTTCAGGCGCTTGGCATCCGCAAGGTCATCTGGCTCGACGACGGCCTGCTGAACGATCACACTGACGGCCATGTCGATAACCTGGCGCGTTTCGTGGCGCCGGGCGTGGTGGCCTGTCCGGTGGCGTTCGGCCGCGAAGACCCCAATGCCGATGTCTATGACGCCACGGCAAAACTGCTTTCCTCCCAGCATGACTCGCGTGGCCAGCCGATCCAGGTGGTACGCATACCGTCACCCGGCGAAGTGCTGGATGAGGATGGCGAAATCGTGCCGGCCTCCCATATGAACTTCCTGATCGCCAATGATTGTGTGGTGGTGCCGATCTACAAGGAACGCCCCGGCGAACTGGCGGTGGAGGCCCTGCAAAGCCTCTTCCCCGAACGCCAGGTGCTGGGCCTGTCGTCGCGCGCCATCCTGACCGGCGGCGGTTCGTTCCACTGTATCAGCCAGCAAGTTCCGCTTATCAAAGCGTAGCTTTAGTAAGCTATTCTTAGAGCTCAAACGCCGCATGGCTTTACGCGCAAACGTGCGCGGCGGCCACTTGGCCTTGCCAAAATTCAATTTATGAATTTTGGAATTGGAGAAGTCCATGACCCGTACCGTTTCCGTCGCCGCTATCCAGACCTCGTACGGTCCCGATATGGCCGCCAATATCGCCAAAACCGAAGCCTTCGTGCGTGAAGCCGCCGCGAAAGGCGCCCAGGTCATCCTGCCCTCCGAACTGTTCCAGGGCGAATATTTCTGCGTCTCCCAGGAAGAGCGCTGGTTCGCCACCGCCTTTCCTTGGCGCGAACACCCCTGCGTTCTGTCCATGCAAAAGCTGGCGGCCGAACTGAATGTCGTTATCCCGACCTCGATCTATGAAAAGGAAGGCCCGCACTATTTCAATTCGCTGGTCATGATTGATGCCGGCGGAGACCTGCTGGGCGTCTATCGCAAGAGCCATATCCCCGATGGCCCCGGCTATCAGGAAAAATACTATTTCCGCCCCGGCGATACCGGCTTCAAGGTGTGGGATACGAAATATGCGAGAGTCGGCGTCGGCATCTGCTGGGACCAGTGGTATCCGGAAGCGGCGCGCGCCATGGCCCTGTTGGGCGCGGAAATCCTGATGTATCCCACTGCCATCGGCTCCGAACCGCATGATGCCGAACTGGATACCGCCGCGCCCTGGCAGCGCATCATGCAGGGCCATGCCGTGGCCAATGTTATGCCGGTGATTGCCTCCAACCGCATCGGCACCGAAAGCCTGATCTCCCCGCAAAATGGTGCCGGCCAGACCTTCTACGGCCACAGCTTCATTGCCAATCACCGCGGCGACAAGGTGGCGGAATTCGGCGCAGGGGAAGAAGGCGTGCTGGTGGCGTCGTTCGATCTCGATTATCTCAATACCCACCGCGCCGCCTGGGGATTCTTCCGCGATCGCCGCCCGGAACTCTACACGGCGCTCGCCAGCCCGCGCCCGGCGTGATACGTCTTCGGCAGGGAGACTTTCATGCACAAATGGCTTATCCTTGCCGCCTTCTTGTCTAACAATACAGCGCCCGCAGAAATTCCAGGCGATATTGAAACCGTTACAGCGGCGACACAGCAAGAGTGCGATATCGTTCTGGCGATAATCTCGTCACACCCGAATGCAGAAAACTCAAATGTCTGGCCCGTACTGGGTGTCTATGATGCTGATCCACGCCCCCCTTTGGACTGTGGTTCGGCATTTCTAAAGGCACATCTGGCTGTCTATGCCCCAGCTCCCCAGACGGAAGAAGCGGCAAGCTCCGGATACAGTTCTATGAGTTTTACCCGTCCAATATTTAAGTCTGATGGACTGGCGGAGATTGAAGAAGAAAACTTCGTGGCTCCTTTTTTCAGGTCGCGGATGCGCCACACTCTCGAACGGAAAGGCGACAAATGGGTGATTGTCAGTGATGAGACCTTGCTCATTACCTGAGTTTGCAGGTCGGATTGCCAAAATCGGAAGTCTAATTGCTAGGCCAATTGGATTTTGCATGGCAAACTTATGGAAATAATCTGAAGTCTTGTCCTATGCGTGCCATTCCTGCCGAGTCCCGTCCTTATGTCAGCGCCAAGCGCGAGGCGGCCGCCGCGAAAAAGCGCGAGGCGGTGATTGCAGCCGCCAGTAAGTTGCTGAACGACGGCCCGGCCATGGTCTCCATGGAGGCGGTCGCCAAGGCGGCGGGGGTCACGCGCCTGACGGTCTACAAGCAGTTCGGTTCGCGGCGGGGCCTGCTGGAAGCCGTGTTTGACGCCAATGCCGAAAAGGGCGGTCTTATGCGGCTGCGGGAACTGATGCAATTACCCGATCCCAGGGCGGCGCTTTTTGCCTGTATCGACCTGATGTGCGAATTCTGGGGCAGCCATCCGGGGTTCACCAAGCTGCACAGCGCCGCCGGGCTAGATCCTGAATTTGCCGAGGCGATCAATGCCCGCAATGAACGCCGCCGTTTGCTGTTCGCCAATTTGCTGGCGCGCATGAGCGGCGAGGACAAGGCCAGGACCGACGCCACCGACCTGTTGTTCGGCGCCACCAGTATGCCGATGTTCCGCATCCTGATCGAGAGCCGGACACCTTCGGAGGTCGCCGCCCTGCTGAAATCAACCTGCGCGGCCATCCTGGATACGCACGGATTGGCGTGAGCCATATGGATGTATGCTAAAGAACAAGTCCCTTGCGGGTACTTACGGACAAATCCCGCGATAGCGCGGTATCTGGCCGACCAAGGAACAGGGGCGGAAGCGGCTGTCGAGCTCCATGGCCAGCACCAGGTCCCAGCCGTCCCGGCAGGCGCCGGTCGAGCCGGGCAGGCAGAAGATGAAGGTATCTCCCGCCTGGCCGGCGAAGGCGCGCGACTGGAGCGTTGCCACGCCGACGGTCGTCAGGCTGGCATGGTGAAACACCACGCCGAAGCCTTCCATTTCACGCCGGAAAAGGGGGCGGATGGCCTCCGGGGTCACGTCGCGCGGGGCGAAACCCGTGCCGCCGGTCGTCAGGACGACGTCGACACCGTCATCGGCCACCCATTGGCCGATCTGGCCACGGATGGCATCGACATCATCCGCCACGATGACGCGGTCTGACAGGGTGTGGCCGGCCGCGACCAGACGTTCCGCCAGCAGGGCGCCGGAGGTGTCTGTTGTCATGTCGCGGGTGTCCGAAATCGTCAGGACGGCCACATTGAGGGGATAAAAGGGGAGGTCTGGATTGATACCGGCCATGGCGCTGCCTCAGGCTGTCACGAGGGACGGGTCCGCGAAGCGGGGGAACAGGATGTTGTTTTCGAGATGCATGTGGACGCGCAAATCCGTATCCAGTTTCTGGCAGGCGGCATAGAGCGCGCGCCAGGTCGTGCAGGCGCCGTGGGGCGGCACAAAATCCGTGGTCAGCCGCGCCAGGGTTTCGAGCTGCTCGCCGAGATCTTCGTGATCGCTCATCATGCGCGCCACCGGATGGGTCAGGTCGTACTGGCCGCCCAGCATGGCGGGGAAGAGCATCTGCTCCTCGATGACCTGGTGTTCGTCCAGTTCATGGGCCATGATGGCCAGAAGATCGCCGAGCCCGTGCGGACAGTCAGGGCTGTCGCGGTGGACGGCCTCGACGCGGCGCGCCATTCGGATCGCTTCGGGAAACTCGGCGCGGTGAACCTCGTGGTATCGCTCTATGATGTACGGGATAAGCGCTTCCGTCGCATCCGGCGCTTCGGTTTCATCCCCCTTGAGGGCCGAAAGATCACTAAGTACAAGCGCCAGGTCGACGCCGCGGGTGGCCGCGGCCTCGCTGAGGGGCACACCGCCCTTGCAGCAGAAATCTATCTTGTAACGCCGGAAGACGGCGGTGGCGCCTGGCACTGCCACGGCGATGTCTTTGACTAATGCGTCCGGGACTAATGTATCCGGGACTAGGGTATCTGGCATGGTCATATCGAAACTCCTTCACTCGGATGTCCATAGCCGCCCCGGCGCATGGGGGCATTAAAGGCTGTCAATCCGCCACCCAAGGCTTTTCAGGCATCCGCTTGATAAACTTCGGGGGTGCGGCATGTCGGCAAAGCTTGCCGTTGCCGCGGCAATATTGCGAAGCCTGCGGCATTCACCTGCGGAAAGTCGCCAGTCTTATGCGTCCCAAATTCCTCGGCTCGTTCCTGGCCTTGCCAGTCCCCCCGCTCTGGCTTTTTAAAACGGCAGCCCTGCCGCTCAATGCCCTTCTGACGACATCACTCAGGCGGGTGGTCAGGGAACGGCCTGATGTCTTTCAAAAACTTGGCCGCTTCCAGAATGCCGTCTTCCTGATCACGCCGAGGGATATGCCCTTTGCCTTCAGGCTGAAGCCATTGGCGCGGCAGGGCGTTGTCGAAATCGTCACGGTGCAGGCGGACAAGGATTATTCCGTCAGGATCAGCGGAAATCTCAAGACGCTCCTTGGCCTGTTCGACGGAACGATTGACGCGGATTCCAGCTTCTTCGGCGGCGATATAAAAATGGACGGCGCAACCGAGGCGGCGCTGGCGCTGCACAATGCCCTGGAGGCCGCCGAACTGGGACCGGGAGATATTCTGGGACTGCCGGCCAGACTGAAACCCGCCTTCAATAGGTTGGTCGCCGGATTGCCTTTCGGGGCGCGCCATGGCGCCGCCTAAACGGAAGCTGGAGCTGGTATGCCCCGCCGGATCGGCGCCCATGCTGCGCGCGGCCATCGAAGGCGGCGCCGACAGTGTTTATTGCGGCCTGCGCGACGAGACCAATGCCCGGAACTTTCCCGGCCTGAACCTGGATGCCGCCGAACTGGCGGCGGCCGTCAACTGGACACACGAAAAGGGCGGCAAGCTCCTGCTGGCCATCAATACCTTTGCCAGGGCCGGCGATACGGGGGCATGGCAAAGGGCCGTTGACTGCGCGGCGCGGTCCGGGGTGGATACGGTCATCGCCGCCGACGTGGGCGTCCTCGCCTATGCGCATTCGGTCTGGCCGGATTTGCGGCTTCATCTCTCCGTCCAGGCCGCAGCGGGCACACCCCAGGCAATCGCCTTCTATGCCGAGACCTTTGGCGTCAAGCGTGTGGTGCTGCCGCGCGTGCTCAGCGCTGAGGAGGTTACGCGCCTGACCCGAGCGGTCGATGTGGAAGTCGAGGCGTTCGTTTATGGCGGCCTGTGCGTCATGGCCGAGGGCCGCTGCGCGCTGTCGTCCTACGCCGCGCCGGGATCGCCCAATCTGACAGGTGTATGTTCGCCGCCTGATTCCGTCCGCTTTGTTGAATCCCAGGGCGTGACGACGGCTCGGCTGGGCGATTTCGCCATTGACCGCCACGCGCCGGGCGAACCGGCCGGATATCCCACCCTGTGCAAGGGCCGTTTTGTCATAGACGATACGCCCGCCTATCTGTTTGAAGACCCGGTCAGCCTCAATGCCATGGATATGCTGGCGGGCCTGAAGCGCGCCGGCGTCACCGCCGTCAAGGTCGAAGGGCGGCAACGGGGGAAGGCATATGTATCGCGCGTGGCGCAGGCGTTCAGGCAGGCGATAGACGCCCTCGAAGCGGGCCGGCCGACCACGCCCTATGCCGATATGCTGGCCGATCTCGCCGAGGGGCGAAAGGAAACGTCTGGAGCGTACAGAAAATCATGGCGGTAGCAAAACTGAGCCTGGGCCCCTTGCTATTCAACTGGTCTCCTGAAGTAACGGAGGCTTTTTACGCGCGCATAGCCGATGAAAGCCCGTTCGATCGCATCTATCTGGGGGAAATCGTATGCTCCAAGAGGATACCGTTTCTCGGGCCCGTCCTGGCGCGTGCCGCCGAGCGCCTGATCGGCGCCGGCAAGACCGTGGTCTTTTCCAGCCTGGCCTTGCCGGCAACCGAGCGGGAACAGTCCATGTCGGGTGCCCTGGCCGCCGTCGAAGACGAGATCGAGGTCAATGACATGTCGGTCCTCCTGAGGCGCGGCCGGCGGCCCTTCGTCGCGGGGCCGTTTCTCAATGTTTATAACGAACTGGCGGCGAGGCAGCTTGTGGCGATGGGGTGTATCCGGCTGTGCGCCAATATAGAACTGTCGCTCGATGCCATCGGCGCCATTCACAAAAGCGTCCCGGACCTGCCCATTGAAATCCATGCCTTTGGGCGGCTGCCGCTGGCGCTTTCCGGGCGGTGCTATCACGCACGTGCCCACAATCTGCATAAGGACGCCTGTCAGTTCGTCTGTGACCGCGACCCGGACGGACGATCCGTCCAGACCGTCGAAGGCCAGGATTTCCTGGCCATCAACGGCATCCAGACCCTGTCGAACGGCGTCCATGTGCCGGGCGTTTCCATCGACAGGCTGACGGCGGCCGGCGTGACGACCCTGAGGCTCAGCCCGCATTCCATGGATATGATCGCGGTCGCCCGACTGTTCGATGCCTTTGCCTCGAACGCCATGGAGGTCAGCGAACTGAATGCCCGCCTGAAGGCGCTGGCGCTGCCGGGGCCCCTCGTTTCCGGTTATCTGTTCGGGAAGCCGGGCAGTCAGGCCGCTCGAAGCGCGTGACACTCTGTCACCTGTTGACTGCGAGTGATAGGCATTATTATGAATGAAAACCCGGAGTTTGCGTCATGGCGACGACTGCGCAACAAATGAGAGCCTTCAGGGGACTGTCCCTGTTCAGCGCGGGCTTCAGGCCCTTCTATCTGTTCGCGGCCGCATGGTCGGCGCTCATGGTGCCGCTGTGGATATGGATATATTCCGGTGGCCAGAGGGTTGCTTTGCGGATCGATGTGGCCTGGCACGCCCATGAGATGCTGTTTGGCTATATCGGCGGCATCATTGCCGGTTTCCTGCTGACCGCTGTGCCGAACTGGACGGGCAGGCTGCCGGTTACGGGCATCCCGCTGGCCCTGCTTTTCGGGCTGTGGGCCATCGGCCGGATGGCCATGTTGTCCCCGGCCCATGACGGCCTGACGGCAGCGCTTGCCGATTGTGCCTTCCTGTGCGTGTTTGCCGTGGTGATCTGGCGCGAGATACTGACCGGGAAGAACTGGCGTAACCTGCCGGTCGCGGTCATGGTGTCGCTGCTGGCCCTGGCCAATATAGCCTTCCACATCGGTGAGACGCAGGTGACGATCCGCCTGGCGCTTGGGGTTATTCTGACCCTGGTTGCGCTGATCGGCGGCCGCATCATTCCGAGTTTCACCACCAACTGGCTGAAAAAGGCCGGCATGGCCCTCATGCCACCGGCTTTCAACCGCCGGGATCTGCTCGTCATGGTCATGACGGCAGTGGCTTTGCTGGGTTGGGCCGTCGTACCCGCCTCGATATGGAGCGGCGGAGCGCTCCTGGCGGCGGGCGGACTCAATGGCTGGCGCCTCAGCCGGTGGCGGGGGCTGGCCACGCACAAGGAACCGCTTTTGTGGATCCTGCATGTCGGTTACGCCTGGCTGGTCATCGGCCTGGTCTTGCTGGGCCTGGCGGCGCTGGGGCAGGCGGTCAATCCGCCGGGCGCGGTGCCGATGCAGGCGGGGCTGCACGCACTGACCGCCGGCGCCATCGGCGTGATGACCCTGGCCGTCATGACGCGGTCCAGCCTCGGACACACCGGGCGACCTTTGACGGCTGGTCGCGGAACGCTCATCATCTACCTTCTGGTCAATGCGGCGGCCCTGGTGCGGGTGGGGGCGGCCCTGATGCCTCAAGTCTATATGTCCGGCCTGATCCTCTCGGCCATACTGTGGATGGCGGCGTTCGGCGGGTTCGTCCTGGTCTATGGACCCAGGCTGGTTACGGCCCGCCTGCGGGTTTGAATTGATGAATGTCAAGCCGGCCCGACGGACCTGTCAATGACGCGGCCGGGTGCCGGCCTTAAGGTCTGTGACGCCGCACCGGTGGCGCGTTCCCCTTCGCCACTGCGTCGCGGCAGATCACGGACATTCGCCTGAATGCACCGGTCAGAGCGGCGGGGTGACCTGCCGCTCTTTGTTTTGCGAGGGAGTTTTCATGGCCTTCGAGGCTCGCAATCTGTCTGACGGGTTTGGTCGCCGCTTCTCCTATGTGCGGCTCTCCGTCACAGAGGTCTGCAATTTCCGCTGCACCTATTGCCTGCCGGACGGGTGGAAGAAAACCGGGCCGCTCAGCTTCCTGACCCCCGCTGAAACAGCAAACCTGGCCGCCGCATTCGCCGAGGTCGGCGTGTCGAAAATTCGCCTGACCGGGGGAGAGCCCAGTGTTCGGCCTGACCTGGCCGAGATCATCGCGCATCTGGCGGCGGTGAATGGTATCACGAAGATCGCCCTGACCACCAATGGCTGGAACCTGGATCGCCGGGTGACGCAGTGGCGCAATGCCGGGCTCAGCCATCTGAATGTCAGCGTCGATTCGCTGGACCGCGAGCGGTTTCAACAGATTACGGGGCATGACAGGCTTCCAGCCGTTCTGGTGGGGATTGACAGGGCGCTCGGCCTGGAATTCGCCTCGATAAAACTCAACGCGGTCTTGCTTAAGAGTACGGCCGAGGCCGGCCTTAATGTCTGGGCGGAATTCGTTCGTCACAGGCCGATCGCTGTGCGTTTCATCGAACTGATGCGTACGGGCGATAATGCCGATTATTTTGCCGCCAATCACGTCAGGGGCAGCGTCGTTACGGACTGGCTTGAGGCGTCAGGCTGGCAATTGCAGCCCAAACTGAAGGATGGCGGGCCGGCGAATGAATATGCCCATCCCGACTATGCGGGCCGCATCGGCTTGATCGCGCCCTATGCCGCTGGCTTCTGCGACGGCTGTAACCGGCTGCGGGTAACGGCCCGCGGCAAGCTGCGCCTGTGCCTCTTCGGGGAAGGGGGCTGCGATCTGCGTGACCTGCTGCAACGGGCGGATGACCGGCCTGCGCTCATTGAGCGGATATCCGGCGCCCTGACCGGCAAACCGGCCGGCCACAGGCTGAACGACAACCTGCCTGGCGACCTCCGGCATCTGGCGGAACTAGGGGGTTAGCTTCTTTCGGCGCTGCATGACCGCTCAGAAGGCGGCCACATCTCCTTGGCGGCCTTGCCGGTCGTGCCCTGGCCGGGCGGCATGTGATTGTCAAGCAGCGGGCTGGGCGCCGCCAGACGCCTGAGCGGCACCGGCCGGGCCAGTCTGACTTCGGCGCCCTGCACTTCGACGCCGTAATCCGACAGGGTGGCGAAGGCGCGCGAGAGGTTTTCGGCCGTCATGCCCAGCAGCGAGGCGAGGGTGCGCTTTTCATAAGGCAGGGTGACCGTTTCCACGCCACCCTGGCGCACCTGAAGCGTCAGCAGATAATTGGCCAGCCGCTCGGCGCCGCTGCGCAGCTTCTGGTTCTTGATGGAACGGACCAGGCCGCGATAGCAGCCGGAGACTTCCTGGGCGACCGCCACGGCGAAAGCGGGATCTTCATTCATCGCGCGCCGCAGCGACTCGGCCGACAGCATCAGTATCTGCGACTTTTCCAGCGTGCGGGCCGACATCAGGGCATTGGCGTCCAGCACCACGGCCGCCAGGATGAAGGTCGAAACGGGCCTGAGAATCGCAAGCGTGCTTTCCTTGTCCTTCCAGGTGCCCTGCAGTTCAACCGTACCCTCCAGCAGAATATAGAGGAAATCGACCGGATCGCCCTCATAGAGCAGCGTGGCATTGGCCGGAAAGTTCTGTAGGAAGGCGCCGCCCGTCGCGTCCGTGAACCGGGCGTCACTCATGCCGGCGAATAATTGCAGGCCGCGAATGCGGTTAAGATCGACATCTCTCATTGGCGGGACTGACTCGTTTTAGCTGGGGAGTTCAACTCAGCATTGCTGCCGCAATTGATAAATGTCAAGCCGAAATCGCAAGTTTCACTGTGCGGTTTACTGCCCTTTGAATAGTCGCCTGGTGATGGCATTGGGTTGATAATTGTCAATCAACCGAAACAAAAATAGCAATTAAACTGTTTAAACAAGGCAAATGAGTATTGGTCTGTGGGTGATTATAGTTTCCGCCTGACAGACATGGTTTTAAAACTTGATAATCATCAAGTGAATTCTGCTTTCCCTCCCGTATTCCTGCCGTGACAACACTATTTGGTCTGTCTTCAGGGGTAGATGTATGGTTTCCGATTCCGACAAACCCGCACCGGGCGCCTTTGCCGCACTCTGGGTGAGTACCCTCTCATTCACGGCCTGTTTTGCGGTCTGGACGATCTTTGCCATCATCGGCATCCAGATCAAGGCTGACCTGCATCTGAACGATGCTGAATTCGGTTTGCTGGCCGGCACGCCGATCCTGACCGGCTCGCTGGTCAGGCTGTTCCTCGGCGTCTGGACCGACCAGTTTGGCGGCCGAGTCGTCAACCTGCTGGTCATGCTGGCCGCTGCGGCCGCCACCTATCTTCTGTCCTTTGCCCACACCTATCCGCAATTTCTGCTGGCCGCTCTGGGCGTGGGTATTTCCGGCGGATCGTTCGCCGTCGGTGTGGCCTATGTTTCGCGTTTCTATCCGAAAAGCCGGCAGGGCACGGTTCTCGGCATCTTCGGCGCCGGCAATATCGGCTCGGCCTTCACCAAGATCGTCGCGCCGATGGTGATGGTGGCCCTGGGCTGGACCGCCGTCGCGCAGTTCTGGGCCCTGGGACTCTTCGTCATGGCGCTCGTCTTCTTCTTTACCACCAAGGATGACCCGGACCTGGTGTCGCGGCGGAAAAGCGGCGTGAAGGCCGTGCCTATGCAGACCCAGCTCGCGCCGTTGCGGAACCTGCAGGTGTGGCGCTTTGCCCTCTACTATTTCTTTGTGTTCGGCGGCTTCGTTTCGCTCGCTCTGTGGCTGCCGCATTACCTGGTCGGTGTTTACTGCCTGGATGTCCGGACGGCGGGCCTGTTCGCAGCAGCCTATTCCATTCCGGCGTCCCTGTTCCGGGCTGTCGGCGGCTGGCTGGCTGACCGGATCGGCGCGCGCAAGGTCATGTATCTGACCTTCGGAGTCAGCCTCATCTGCTGCTTCCTGCTCGCCTATCCGTCGGCCAGCTATGTGGTGGATGGCGTAAAGGGCCCCATCAGCTTCCGGATAGCGACCGGGCTGGTGCCGTTCACGATGATCATTTTCGTGCTCGGCTTCTTCATGAGCCTGGGCAAGGCCGCGGTCTACAAACACATTCCTGTCTATTACCCCGATCGCGTCGGCGCCGTCGGCGGCGTGGTCGGCATGGTGGGTGGTCTTGGCGGCTTCATCCTGCCGATTACCTTCGGTTTCCTCAACGACATTACCGGTATCTGGACGAGTTGCTTCATGCTGCTCTTCGTCCTGGTCGGCTCGGCGCTTCTGTGGATGCACTTCGCCATCCGCCGCATGGAGCAGGCCCGTTTTCCCGGCATGTCCACACTCCCCGAACTGCCTGAACTGGTCGGCATGGGCCAGGCGCCCGCCGCCAAGTCTTAAGGAGACACTCAATGGCAAATCATCTGCTCACCGACTGGAAGCCCGAAGATCCGGACTACTGGCAAGGCAAGGGCCGCAGCATCGCGGCGCGCAACCTGTGGATCTCCGTGCCCAACCTGACCCTGGCTTTTGCCGTCTGGATGGTCTGGTCCATGGTCGTGGCCAAGCTGAAGCTCGTCGGGTTCCGTTTCACGACCGACCAGTTGTTCTGGCTGACCGCCCTGCCGGCGCTTTCCGGCGCCACGCTGCGCATCTTCTACAGCTTTATCGTGCCGATCCTGGGCGGGCGGCTGTGGACGGTGCTGACCACCCTGTCGCTGGCCGTGCCGGCGGTGGGGATCGGCCTCGCCGTCCAGCACCCGGAAACGCCGTATGCGATGTTTGTCCTTCTCGCCCTGCTGTGCGGGTTCGGCGGCGGCAATTTTGCCTCCTCAATGAGCAATATCGGCTTCTTCTTCCCGAAGGCGCAGAAGGGTAACGCGCTGGCGATCAATGCCGGGTTCGGCAATCTCGGCGTCAGCCTCATGCAGTTCGTCGTGCCGGTGATCATAACCAGCGGTCTTTTCGCCCCGGTCTTCGGCGCCGGCCTCACCATCCATGACAAGGGCGTGGCCAGCCAGCTTTACCTGCAAAACGCCGCCTTTATCTGGGTGCCGTTTATCCTCGCCGCCGCGGCCGCCGCATGGTTCGGCATGAACGACATCTCCACCGCGAAGGCATCGTTCAAGGCTCAGTCGGTCGTTTTCCGCCGCCGCCACAACTGGATCATGTGCTGGCTCTACCTTGGCACGTTCGGATCCTTCATCGGCTTTTCGGCGGCCTTTCCGCTCCTGGCCAAGACCCTGTTTCCGGATGTGCTGGTGCTGAAGATCGCCTTCCTGGGGCCCCTTGTCGGCGCCTTGTCGCGCGCCCTGACCGGCTGGATATCCGACCGGTGGGGCGGCCAGAATGTGACCCAGGTCACTTTTGGCGCGCTGATCCTGGGCGTTGTCTGTACGCTCAGGGGCGTGGGCGCCTTTGGCGGGCCGGCGAACTTCCAGATATTTTTCGCCAGCTTCATGTGGCTCTTTTTCTGGACCGGCGTCGGTAACGCCTCGACCTTCCAGATGATCCCGGCGATTGTACGCGCCAGCATGGCCCGCCTGATGCCGGCCGCGACACCGGCCGAACGCCTCCAGTCGGCTGAAATGGAAAGCGCGGCCATTGTCGGCTTCACCTCGGCCTTCGGTGCCTTTGGCGGCGTATTCATCCCGATGGCGTTCGGCCAGTCGCTGAAAGATACCGGCAACGCCAACACGGCCCTGGTCGTCTTCCTGACCTTCTACATCACCTGCGCGGTCCTGAACTGGGCCACCTATGTGCGCAAGGGTTCCATCCTCAGTGGAGCCCAGTCTCCCACCACCCTCAAAGCGGCGGAATAAACCATGTCACATACTCTTGACCGTCTCGCCTTTTTCAAACGCAAGACCGAACTGTTCTCCAGCGGGCACGGCGTCCTTAACGATGACGACCGCACCTGGGAGGAAGCCTACCGCGACCGCTGGCGCCACGACAAGATCGTGCGTTCCACCCACGGCGTGAATTGCACCGGTTCGTGTTCGTGGAAGATCTACGTCAAGGGCGGGATCGTCACCTGGGAGACGCAGCAGACCGATTATCCGCGCACCCGGCCGGACCTGCCGAACCACGAACCGCGCGGCTGCGCGCGCGGCGCCAGCTATAGCTGGTATCTCTATTCGGCCAACCGCGTGAAATACCCGCTCGTCCGCTCGCGGTTGCTGAAGCTGTGGCGTGAGGCGAGGGCGAAGCTGGCGCCGGTCGCCGCCTGGGAATCGATCCAGCGCGACCCGAAGAAACGCGACAGCTATACGAAGATGCGCGGCGCCGGCGGTTTTGTGCGGGCCAACTGGGATGAGGTCAACGAGATCATTGCGGCCGCCAATGCCTATACGGTGAAGCGCTACGGCCCCGACCGCGTGTTCGGCTTCTCGCCGATCCCGGCCATGTCGATGGTCTCCTATGCCGCCGGCGCCCGCTATCTGCAACTGCTGGGCGGGGTCTGCGGCTCCTTCTATGACTGGTATTGCGATCTGCCGCCGTCCTCGCCGCAGACCTGGGGTGAACAGACCGACGTGCCGGAATCGGCCGACTGGTATAATTCCGGTTTCCTGCTGCTGTGGGGTTCGAACGTGCCGCAGACCCGCACGCCCGATGCCCATTTCTACACCGAGGCCCGCTACAAGGGCGTGAAGTCGGCGGTCATCTGCCCCGACTATTCGGAGGCGTCGAAGTTCGGCGACATCTGGCTGGCGGTCAAGCAGGGCACGGACGCGGCGCTCGGCATGGCCTTCGGTCACGTCATCCTGAAAGAGTTCCATCAGGATCGCCAGGTGCCGTATTTCCGCAATTACCTGCGCAAATATTCCGACTTGCCGATGCTGGTCCGCCTGGTGAAGAAGGATGGTTACCTGATCCCGGAACGCCTGCTGCGCGCCGCCGATTTTATCGGTGACATGGCCGAAGCCAACAACCCCGACTGGAAGACGGTCGCTATCGATGAAACGACCGGGCAGGTCGTGGTGCCGCTGGGCTCGATCGGCTTCCGCTGGGGCGAGGATGGCAAGTGGAACCTCGAAGAAAAGGCCGCAAACGGTGCTGAAACCCGCCTGCGTTTGGGCCTGAAGGGCGCGCACGATGAGGTTGCCGGTGTCGGCTTCCCGTATTTCGCCAATTCGGCCAGCAATGGTTTCGCCTCGACCGATCACCCGGATGTGCTGGTGCGCAACGTGCCGGTCAAGCGGATGCAACTGAAGGAAGGCGAGGCGATCGTCGCCAGCGTCTACGACCTGTTCCTCGCCAATTACGGCGTCGACCAGGGCTTCGGCGGCGACTACATGCCGACGGATTTCGACGACCCGCAGCCCTATTCGCCGGCCTGGGCCGAAAAGATTACCACGGTGTCGCGTGACAAGATCATCGCCGTGGCGCGCGGTTTCGCCACCAATGCCGAAAAGACCAACGGCAGGTCCATGGTCATTATCGGCGCGGCGATGAACCACTGGTTCCACATGGACATGAACTATCGCGCCGTCATCAACATGCTGGTCATGTGCGGCTGCGTGGGGCAGTCCGGCGGCGGCTGGGCGCATTATGTCGGCCAGGAAAAGCTGCGGCCGCAAACCGGCTGGGCGCCGATCGCCTTCGCCACCGACTGGGCAAAGCCGCCGCGCCAGCAGAACGGCACCTCCTACTTCTATGCCCACACCGATCAGTGGCGTTATGAAACCGTATCGACCAGCGAACTCCTGTCGCCGACCGCGCCGGAAGGCGACTGGAACGTCTCGCTGATCGATTACAATGTCCGCGCCGAGCGCATGGGCTGGCTGCCTTCGGCCCCGGCCCTGGAAACCAATTCGCTGGAGATCGCCAGACAGGCCGCCGAGGCTGGCATCGATGCGAAGGACTATGTCGCCAGTTCGCTGAAGGACCGCTCGCTGAAACTGAGCTGCATGGACCCGGACAATCCGGTCAACTGGCCGCGCAACATGTTTGTCTGGCGCTCGAACCTGCTGGGATCATCGGGCAAGGGGCATGAATATTTCCTCAAGCACCTGCTGGGCGCCAGCCATGGCGTACAGGGCAAGGATCTGGGCCAGACCGGCAAGCAGAAGCCGAAGGATGTCGTCTGGCACGATCATGCGCCGGAGGGAAAGCTTGACCTGCTCGTGACCCTCGATTTCCGCATGTCGACCACGGCGGTCTATTCCGATGTCGTCCTGCCGACGGCGACCTGGTATGAAAAGCACGACCTCAATACCTCGGACATGCACCCCTTCATCCACCCGCTGACGGCGGCGGTCGATCCGGCGTGGGAAGCACGCTCCGACTGGGCGATCTTCAAGGGCCTGGCGAAGACCTTTTCGGCTGTGGCCCCCGAGGTGCTGGGCGTGGAAAAGGATGTGGTCCTGACGCCGATCCAGCACGATACGGCCGGCGAAATGGCCCAGCCGTTCGACGTAAGGGATTGGTATAAGGGCGAATGTGAGCCCGTCCCCGGCAAGACCATGTCGCAGGTCACGGTCGTCGAGCGTGACTATCCCAATCTCTACAAGCGCTTCACCTCGCTTGGCCCCCTGCTGGAAAAGACCGGCAATGGCGGCAAGGGCATCGGCTGGAACACCGAACACGAGGTTCATGCACTGAAGGATCTCAATGGCCGGGTGACGGAAGCGGGCATCAGCGAAGGGCTGGCGCGCATCGAAACCGATATCGATGCCGCCGAGGCGATCATGATGCTGGCCCCGGAAACCAACGGTGAGGTTGCGGTGAAGTCGTGGCGGGCGCTCGAAAAGCAGACCGGCCGCAAGCACGATCACCTGGCCCTGCCGAAGGAGGACGAAAAGATCCGCTTCCGCGATATCGTGGCCCAGCCGCGCAAGATCATTTCGTCGCCCACCTGGTCGGGCATCGAAAGCGAGCATGTCTGCTACAATGCCGGCTATACCAATGTCCATGAACTGATCCCATGGCGGACCCTGACCGGCCGCCAGCAACTCTACCAGGACCATCTGTGGATGCGGGCCTTCGGCGAGTCCTTAAGCGTCTACAAGCCGCCGGTCGACCTGAAAACGACCTGGGTCAAGGGCGAGAAAAGCAATGGCGAAGCGGAAATCGTCCTCAACTTCATTACGCCGCACCAGAAATGGGGCATTCACTCGACCTATTCCGACAACCTGATGATGCTGACCCTCAACCGGGGCGGCCCGGTCGTCTGGCTGTCGGAAACCGACGCCCGCAAGGTCGGGATCGAGGACAATGACTGGGTGGAGGTGTTCAATGCCAATGGGGCGCTGACCGCGCGGGCGGTCGTCTCGCAGCGGATGCTTGAAGGCACGATCTTCATGTACCATGCCCAGGAGAAGATCGTGAACACACCGGGATCGGAGATCACCGGACAGCGCGGCGGCATCCACAATTCGGTCACGCGCGTGGTGCCCAAGCCAACCCACATGATCGGCGGTTATGCCCAACTCGCCTACGGCTTCAACTATTACGGCACGGTCGGTTCCAACCGCGACGAATGCGTCGTCGTGCGCAAGATGAAGAAAGTCGACTGGCTCGAAAAGAAACTCAGCAAGAAGGAGGCCGGTCAATGAAGATACGCGCCCAGATCGGCATGGTGCTCAATCTCGACAAGTGCATCGGCTGTCATACCTGTTCCGTGACGTGCAAGAACGTCTGGACCAACCGCGAAGGCGTCGAATACGCCTGGTTCAACAATGTCGAAACCAAGCCCGGCGTCGGTTATCCCAAAGAGTGGGAGAACCAGAAGAAGTGGAACGGCGGTTGGGTACGTAAGGCCAATGGCAGGATCGAGCCGCGCATGGGCGCCAAATGGCGCATCCTGTCGAAGATATTCGCCAACCCCGACCTGCCGGAAATCGACGACTATTACGAGCCGTTCGATTTCGATTACGGCCACTTACAAACGGCGCCTGAACTGAAGGCGTTCCCGACAGCGCGTCCGCGTTCGAAGATCACCGGCGAACGCATGGAGAAGATCGAGCGCGGCCCGAACTGGGAGGAAATCCTCGGCGGCGAATTTTCCAAGCGCTCGAAGGACTACAATTTCGAAGGCATCGAAAAGGCCATGTACGGCGAATTCGAGAACACCTTCATGATGTACCTGCCGCGCCTGTGCGAGCACTGCCTCAATCCCGCCTGCGTCGCGGCGTGCCCGTCAGGCGCCATCTACAAGCGTGAGGAAGACGGCATCGTCCTGATCGACCAGGACAAGTGCCGCGGCTGGCGCATGTGCGTTTCGGCCTGCCCGTACAAGAAGATCTATTACAACTGGAGTTCCGGCAAATCGGAGAAATGCACCTTCTGCTTCCCGCGCATCGAGGTCGGCCTGCCGACCGTCTGCTCGGAAACCTGCGTCGGCCGCATCCGCTATCTCGGCGTCCTGCTCTATGACGCCGACCGTATCGAAGCGGCGGCCTCGGTGCCGGATGAAGACCTTTACCAGGCCCAGCTCGATGTCTTCCTCGATCCGCATGACCCGAAGGTGATCGCCCAGGCGCGCCTCGACGGCATCCCCGAAGCCTGGCTGGAGGCGGCGCGTCACAGCCCGGTCTACAAGATGGCGATGGACTGGAAGATCGCCTTCCCGCTGCACCCGGAATACCGCACCCTGCCGATGGTCTGGTATGTGCCGCCCCTGTCGCCGATTCAGTCGGCGGCCTCGGCGGGCGCGCTGGAAATGGACGGCGAAATGCCGGATGTCCATTCGCTGCGCATCCCGGCGAAATACCTGGCCAACCTGCTGACGGCCGGTGTCGAGGCGCCGGTGATCACCGGCCTGCAACGCATGATGACCATGCGCTGCTATATGCGCACCAAGACGATAGAAGGCCGCATCGACGCGCCCCTGGTCGAAAAGGTCGGGCTCTCGGTCGCCCAGGTCGAGGATATGTACAGGATCATGGCGATCGCCAATTACGAGGATCGCTTTGTCATCCCGACCACGCACCGCGAGGCGGCGGAAGATGCCTATGACCTGCGCGGGTCGTGCGGCTTCACCTTTGGCAATGGCTGTTCCGGCGGCCAGACCGAGTTCGGCCTGTTCGGCAAGATCAAGAAACCGGCCGCCGTGCCCACTGCGAAGGAGGCGTAAGCCATGGCCCTTACCTACCGAGGACTGGCCTGCCTGCTGTCCTACCCGACACCGGCGGTCAAGGAGACCGTCGATGCCGTCTCGCTGGCATTGCGCGAGGAAAATCTCCTGCCGGCGGCAAACCGAAAGGCGGTTGACGCCCTGATCGCCGAAATCGCGGCGGACGACCTTTACGACCTGCAGGAGCGCTATATCGATATCTTCGACAGAACGCGCTCCCTGTCCCTCAACCTCTATGAGCATGTCCACGGCGAAAGCCGCGAACGCGGCCAGGCGATTGTGGCCCTGCTTGAGCTGTACCGCAGCCGGGGGCTTGAGCTCGACGCTAATGAACTGCCTGACTTTCTGCCGGTCTTCCTGGAGTTCCTGTCGATCCTGCCCCAGGCCGAGGCGGCGTCCTTCCTGGTGGAGGCCGTGCATGTGCTCGAAGCCATGGCGGCCCGGCTGAAGAAGCGCGACAGCCGTTATCAGGCGGTTTTCGACAGTCTTGTGGCCCTGGCCGGTGTCCGCGCCGAGGCTGGCGTGGTGGCCGCCCTGCTGGCGGAACCGGAACAGGACCCCGACGATCTCGAAGCGCTCGACAAAACCTGGGAAGAAAGCGCGGTAACCTTCGGACCGGGCGAGGCCGGCTGTCCCAAGGCCGAAGCGCTGGTTGAGGCCATGCGCGTCCCCCCTAAACCCGCTATCGCCAGAGGAGAGTGATCATGGAAACCGTCAATAACCTCCTGTTCGGGGTCTATCCCTATATCGCCCTGTCGGTGCTGGCTCTGGGCTCGATCCTGCGCTTCGACCGTGAACAATATACCTGGCGTTCTGGCTCGTCTCAGCTTCTGCGCCGCAAGCAGCTCGTCGCCGGATCGGTGCTCTTCCATCTCGGCATACTGGTCATTTTCTTCGGTCATCTGGTTGGCCTGCTGACGCCGATTGCCGTTTTTGAATATTTCGGCGTGCCGCACATGGCCAAGCAATTGCTGGCCATGATCGTCGGCGGCATTGCGGGCGTGTTCGGACTGATGGGCGCGCTTCTGCTGCTGCATCGGCGCCTGTTTGACGCCCGCATCCGCAAGACATCGAGTTTTGCGGATATCGCCATACTGGCGCTTCTGACCGTTCAGCTTTGCCTCGGCCTGGCCACTATCCCGGTGTCCGCCCAGCATCTCGACGGCGGCGAAATGGTGAAGTTCATGACCTGGGCGCAGGGCATATTCAGCTTCCAGAGCGGCGCCGCGGCCAATGTCCGCGATGTGTCATTGGTCTTCAAGGCGCATCTGCTGCTCGGCATGACCATCCTGCTGGTCTTCCCGTTCACCCGCCTGGTCCACATGCTGTCGGCCCCGGTCTGGTATCTCAACCGCCGCGGCTGGCAACTCGTGCGCACCCGCCGCGACATGACGCAACCCAAGCGGAGATAGGCTTATGGACGTTTTTGTCATAGACGGAGTGGAAATCCCCGAAAAGCTGATCCGCGACGAGATGCCGAACCATCCCGCTCCGACCTCGGCCGAGGCGCACAAACAGGCGGCCCATGCCCTGGCCGTCAAGGCGCTGCTGCTCAACCGGGCTTCGGCACTGGGACTTGAACCGGCGCCGGAAAGCGATGACAGCGGCCGGATGGAAACCGCCGAGGAGGCGCTGATCCGTCAGCTCTTTGCCCGCGAGCTGAGCCCGGCCGCGCCGACGGAGGCGGAATGCCGGCGCTTCTTCGACGCCGGGCCCCAGCACTTCTTCACGCCCGAACTTTACGAAGCCTCGCACATCCTCATCCAGGAATCGGCGCGCGATGTGGCATTCGACCTGGTGAAGCAGCTTCTGGGCGAACCCACTGCGTTTGAAGGCCTGGCCAGGGCGCTGTCGCAGTGCCCCTCGGCCGAGGTCGGCGGTTCGCTGGGCCAGTTGCAGATCGGCGACCTGGTGGCTGAGGTCGAGGAAACCCTGCTGTCCATGCCCGCTGGCGCCATCTATCCCGAACCGGTCGCCTCGCGTTTCGGCTGGCATATCCTGCGGCTGGACCGCCGGGTGGCGCGCCAGCGGCTGCCCTATGAAGCCGTGCGGGACCGTATCCGGATGCATCTGGAAAGCCGCGCGTGGATCGCCGCATCGGCCCGATACGTCGAGACGCTTGTCGAGGCGGCCCGCAGCCAGGGTATCGCCCTGCGCATGGGTGATGCCGGTGAGGTCCAACGGCCAAGCCTTTCCCTGGGCGCCATGATCGATGACGACACCCTTGCCGGGCGGATCGCGCCGTGGCTGGCCGCTGTCGACCCGGAACTGGCGGACAAGGTGGCGGCCGCCGCCGATCTCAAGGGCGCCTCCGTTGCCGACTTTGTCCGGCATGAGGTGCGCGATTTCCTGGATAATGCCGATGACGAGTCCTTTACCCAGCTCGTATCGGCCGCCCAGGGCGCGGAAGACCCCCTGCTGGCCAGCGTGACCTGCGTTCTGAAAAAGCGCCTGACGCCGGTCAGGAAGACCTTCTCTCTCATCAGGAAAGCCTGATGAATTATGGCTCTGGCTGCTAATTATCTGGAGACACAGTTATGGACGCTCAGGAAACGGAAATCGAAAAGCTGCCGGACTCCTTGATTCACGAGCCGCTGAACTGGCTGTTCGCCGAACATTACCGTCACCGGCAATTGTGCCGGCTTATCGACAGTCTGGCGACAGCGGCGGCTTATAACGAAGAGGGCATGAACGAGGTCATCGCTTTTCTGGAACATGACATGCCGCTGCATGTGCTGGATGAGGAGGAGGACCTGTTTCCGCTGCTTCGCCGGCGCGCGGTGCCCGATGATGATCTCGAACATGTGCTCGGTGTGCTGAGCGGCGAACACCAGTCGGATGGCGACCGGGTTTCCACCCTCCTGGCGGCCCTGGTCAGGGCGCGGTCAGAGCGGAAATCTCCGGCCCTGAATGCGGGCCTGCGAACGCTTCTGACCGAATTCGCGGTGCATGAGCGTAAGCATATCGCGCTGGAAAATGCCGTCATCCTGCCGATAGCGCGGCTGCGCCTGCAAGCTTGCGACCTTCAGGCCCTGAGCGCGCGCCTGGCCGCGCGTCGCGGGCGTCTTCTCGACGGGGAAAAGGAATGAGCAGCCCGATCTTCAGGAAAAACCTGGCCTGGGTCGCCGAACAGACCCAGGCGGACCCGCACGTTTTCACCGGCATCGGCAAGACACCTGATCCGCGCATCTTATGGATCGGTTGCAGCGATAATCCGCATTCATCACTGGAAATAGCTCCCTTCGGCAAGGAGGGCTGCCTGGTCCACCGAAATCTCGGCAATCAGGTTTCGGCGCAGGATGCAAACCTGCTGGCAACGCTCGCCTATGCGATTGACAGCCTTCAGATCGAGCGCATTGTCGTGTGCGGCCACTATGGCTGCCATTGCCTTAGGCATGTCCTGCGCGGCAAGGCGCTGGGCGCGGCCGACTACTGGATCAGCCCCATCCGCAGCCTGTTCCGGCAGCACCGGCGCCAGCTTGACGAGATCGTCAGCGAGGAGGCGCAGATCCAGACCCTTTGCGAGTTGAATGTCCGAATACAGGTCCGCAACCTGGCTGAACATCCGCTGGTCGAGGCGCGTCTGGCAGTGGGCAGCCTCAAGATTGACGGGGCTATGTGGTCGGCGCGGGATGGCCTGCTGAGGGATCCCGGCATTGCCGGCCCCAGAACGCCGCGCCCCTCCAGGAGAGCCAGTACGGCGTCGGCGGACATGATGACGGCGCCTTAAAGCACGCCTCAGCCGCCAGAGAATACCGAAAAGAAGGCAACCTCGTCGCCATCGGACAGAGGCTGATCACTGTGCGTCACCACCTGGTTGACGCTCATGCGGATCAGGCCGGGCGTGATCCGGCCATTGTCCACCAAATCCTGAAAAATCTCTTCCCGAAGCCGGAAGAGGGTGCCGCGGGCATCGGTCAGGTCGAGGCGTGCGCGTCGTTTCCGCATGAGGTCCGCCATGCGGCCAAAAAACAGAATATCGATCATGGCGTTCCAAAAAAGTGTGATGTGCAGGCAGCCCGTGTGCCGCGCGGCGAGATGCCCGCAATATGGCCTGTTTTGACAGGCCGGCATTAAAGAGGATCAAGCCGGCCGCACAGGCATTTGGGGCGGGTGATTGACATATGTCGGGTGCCGTTTTGTGATCAGCGCCAGATTTGACGAATATCAAGCCTGCGCAGCCCGGCAAGTGATCGAGCCAAACCTGGCGCGGCACAGGGTTTTATGCTGATTGCCGGCAAAGCAGGCGCTTCCGGGTTTAGGGCGTCAAATAATTGATAAATATCAATTCCGGCGTCAAGAAATGCGATCTTTGGATTGACGATCTTGCCGGCCGCGTATCTGTAATGTCAATGCGCGGCGGTTCGGCAGCCTCTATACAAACGTCATGTTATTCAGGAGTTTGACATGACGAACGAACCTTTCATCGACCTTTCTGTCCACCATCAGCCCCGTGGCTTTTCCGATCACTTCGCCCTGGGCTTCACCAAGCTGCTGCGTTTTTGCGCCGATACCTTTTTCGCAAAGCGCTATGGCCATCGCGCCGTGGTGCTCGAAACGGTGGCGGCGGTGCCCGGCATGGTGGGCGCCACGATCAATCACCTGAAGTGCCTGCGCCGCATGACCGATGACAATGGCTGGATCCGGACCCTGATGGAGGAGGCCGAAAACGAACGTATGCACCTGATGACCTTCGTGGAGATCGCCCGGCCGACCCTGTTCGAGCGCTTTGTCATCATCGCCGTTCAATGGGTCTTCTACGTCGCCTTCTTCCTTCTGTACCTCGTCTCTGCGAAAACCGCACACCGCGTCGTCGGCTATTTCGAGGAGGAAGCGGTCATCAGCTATACCCATTATCTGGCGGAGATCGATGAAGGGCGCAGCGCCAATGTGCCGGCGCCGGCGATCGCCCTGCGCTACTGGAAGATGCCGGCCAATGCCACCCTGCGGGACGTTGTGCTGCTGGTGCGTGCCGATGAGGCCCACCATCGTGACGTCAATCATGGCTTTTCAAACGAGCTGAAAGGCGTAGCCCCCGCCGCCCAGGTGATCGCCCCTTATCCGGAGCACGATCTCGAAATCGTCGGGCTTTCCCGGAAAGAAGCCGCCTGAAACCGGTCCCATCCTCTATGTCGTGACAGTGCCCGCTTTCAGGCGGGCACTTTTTTGCCGGATGAAACGGGACAATTGCCCGACTGGACTGCGCGCTTTTGCAGCGGCACCCGAGAATGTCATTTCCCTGTTTGACAGGGATCAATGCCGGGCATCCGCATCAATATATGGTGGCTATCGCAAACATTGCGTCCATATTTTGATTCTGGAGGTTTCCATGGCTGACGGCGAAAGCGTCCTGCGCCCCCTTGATTTCCTGTTTTCCCCCCGCTCGGGATCGGGCATCCCCGAAGGTCTCGTCGACTGCAAACAGACGGTCGAGGAATATATCCTGCGGCAGGACTGGCGGGTAAACGCCAATGCCAATACCGCCTACAGCAATGCCGGCCTGATCAATAATGCGGCGGGGAAGATCATTGCCAATTACTGGCTGGATCATGTCTATGGCCCCGAAGAAGCCCAGGCCCACCGCCGCGCCGACCTGCACATTCATGATCTGGACTGCCTGACCGGTTATTGCGCCGGCTGGAGCCTGCGCGCCCTGCTTGATGAGGGCTTCAATGGCGTTCCGGGCAAGGTTGCCAGCCGGGCGCCGCGGCATTTCCGCGAAGCGCTGGGCCAGATGGCCAACTTCCTCGGCATCCTGCAATCCGAATGGGCCGGCGCCCAGGCGTTCAGCTCGTTCGATACCTATCTGGCGCCTTATGTCTTCAAGGATCGCCTGTCGTTCAATGACATCAAGAAGGCCATCCGGAGCTTTGTCTATAATCTGAATGTGCCGGCGCGCTGGGGGCAAAGTCCCTTCACCAATATCACCCTGGATATCACCGTGCCGCCGGACCTGCGCGACAACTTCCCGACAGCCGATACGCTCCACCTGTTCAAGGGCATCGAAGACCCGGACCTTCTGGCCGAGGCCAGGCGCCGGGGCGCGGCGGCGCTCGAAGACATGACCTATATCCATTTCCAGCCCGAAATGGAGCAGATTGTCATCGCCTATTATGAGGTGATGACCGAGGGAGATGCGCGGGGTCAGCCCTTCACCTTTCCGATCCCGACCGTAAATGTCATGGAGGATTTCAACTGGGACAGCCCGGTGGCGGCAGCCCTGTTTGAAAATACCGCCAAGATTGGCAGTTCCTATTTCCAGAATTTCATCGGCAGCCAGTACCGGCTGAATGCCGAGGGCGAGCGCGAACCCAATCCGGACGCCTATGCGCCCCATGCCGTGCGCAGCATGTGCTGCCGGCTGCAACTGGACCTGCGCGAACTGCAAAAGCGTGGCAATGGCCTGTTCGGATCCGCCGAGATGACCGGCTCCATCGGGGTGGTGACCCTGAACATGGCGCGTCTCGGATATCGGTTCAAAGGCGACAGGCCCGGCCTGCTGGCCGAAATCGACAGGCTGATGGACCTGGCGCGGGCCTCGCTGGAAAAGAAACGGGTCTTCGTGCAGGAGATGTATGATCGCGGCCTTTACCCCTATACGCGCCGTTACCTGCCGCATTTCCGCAATCATTTCAGCACGATCGGCGTCAACGGCATGACCGAGATGGTGCGGAATTTCACCGGCGACGCCTATGATGTTACCGATCCGCGCGGCATTGCCCTGTGCCGGGACATTCTCGACGTGATGCGTGCCCGCCTGAAGCTGTATCAGGAAGAGACCGGCCACCTCTACAATCTGGAGGCCACGCCGGCGGAAGGCACGACCTACCGCTTTGCCAAGGAGGATGCAAAATATTACCCAGGCATCCTCCAGGCCGGCTTCGATGACAACATCTATTACACCAATTCCAGCCAGTTGCCGGTCGGGTTCACCGAAGACCCGTATGAAGCCCTCGATTTGCAGGACGACCTGCAATGCAGATATACCGGCGGGACGGTGCTGCACCTCTATATGAGCGAGCGCATCTCGTCGGGCGAGGCGTGCAAGCGCCTGGTGCGCAAGGTGATCGAGAATTACCGGCTGCCCTATATCACCATCACGCCGGTCTTTTCGGTCTGCGAAACCCACGGCTACCTCGCCGGCGAACAGCCGCATTGCCCGACCTGCCATAAGGAAACGCTCGTCTGGACACGGGTGATGGGCTATCACCGGCCGGTCGCCAGTTTCAATCTCGGCAAGAAGGGCGAGCACAAGGAACGGCTGCATTTCAGGGAAGGGGCGTCAAACCTGCCGCTCTTCCGCGGCGAGGCGGCCGGCTAAGGCCATGTGGCGCAAACTGCCCATCACCGGTCTGACGCCTTTCACCTTCCAGGACTATCCGGGGCATACGGCCTGCATCCTGTGGTTTTCCGGCTGCAATATGGCGTGCGGCTATTGCCATAACCCGGAACTGGTAAGGGGCACGCTGGCCAGGTTGCCGGCGGAGAAAATCCAGCGGTTCCTGGCCTCGCGCCGGGACCGGCTGGAAGGCGTCGTCCTGTCAGGCGGGGAATGTACGCTGTCCCCGGCATTGCCGCAGTTGGCGCGATATCTGAAAGACATGGGGTATAAGGTCAAGATCGACACCAACGGCACCAGCCCCGCCATGCTGGAGCGACTTCTGGATGACGGTCTGGTCGATTTTATCGCCCTGGATTTCAAAGCGCCGCAAACGAAGTTCGAGTCGATAACCGGCATGACCAAATGGGCTGATTTTCTGCACTCGCTCAGGCTTGTGGCGGCAGCGCCGACGAATAAGGAAGTGCGGACCACGATCCACGCCGACCTGCTCGATCGCGCCGATATAGAGGCGATGATCGGCCTTCTGGAGGACATCGGTTTTCGCGGGACATTTGCCCTGCAAAATTTCCGGATGGGGCCGACGCTTGGCAACCTATCCGCACCATCCCGGCGTCCCGACCTGGCGGGACTCGCCGGTAAAGGCCTGGATATTCAGTTGCGTAATTTCTGATCTTACCCGCGTCATCGCCTAAGCAGCGGCCTTGGCCTTGACCTCTTCCAGCAGGTGGATGAGCGCTATCACATCGGCGCTCTGGAAAAGCCCGCTGACCCCCTGGTCGTCCATATCGGTGAACGGGCTTTCATAGAGACGGCGGGCCTCCATCACGCCCTCCGCGGTGAGGTGATTGATGATCAGGTCGAGAAATTCGATCTGGTCGGCATTCAGCGCCCGGCTGGCGATGAAGGTGGCAAACGCCTGCTTCGCCGCCTCCCGGTCCAGCCCCACCAGCGAGCGAATAAACAGGCCGAGGCCGCCCTCGGCCTTCACCTGTTGCAGATCGGCGCTGGATAAGGCCGCCTGCTCCAGCAGGATCCGTTCCAGTTCTGTCACATCCTGCGCGGTCAGTTGCTCGTTGCGGCGCAGTTTCAGGATGGTGATGTGGTCGGCATGGTCCTTCAGGAAGTGGCGCACCTTGCGCTGGAAACGCTCCTTGTCCGTCCCGACCTCGACCGGGAGGGCGATCTCCTCGCCTTCGCCGATCTCGTCCTCGAAATCGGTGTAGATGATGGCCCGCGCCTTGCCCTCGATCAGCTTGATCAGCAGCCGCAGCCGGCGCCGCACCTGTTCGAGCATGGCCGGCGTGACATCGCGCCAGTAGTCATCGGTCTGCACCTCCATGATCAGGTGCAGTTCCGCCTGTACCATGGGGATATTGCTCAGGCTTTCCAGTTGGCCGGCCAGCGATCGGATGCGCTCCTGGCAGCGGGCGAACGCCGCCTCCTGGCGCAGCAGGGCCAGTTGCGCCGACAGCACCAGATAATCGAACTGTTTCGCCCCCAGGTCGTCATCCTCAAAGGCCGAGGGCAGGCCGGCGATCTCATCGCTCAGAATGTGCCGCGCGTCCTCGTCGATTGTCTCCCAGGCGTCGGCGGCCTGGAAGCGCTCGACATGCCGCCATTTCGGCCGGACGAGGAAGTTGTCGCGGTTCATGCCGGCCACCTCGGCGTGAAGGCGCGCCTGCGTATCGGCGCGCAGTTGCCGCAGGCTGTCATCGCCATCCGGCAGGCGGTCCAAAAGCCCGATCAGGTCCACCCGCGCCGTGAAAAGCCGCTGTCCCAGCGAGGCGGTGACGCCGCCCTCGGTATATTCCGGATTCTGGTTGAAGAACTCGAAATTCTGGCAGAAATCGAAGATCAGGAACTGCGCCTTGTCCTGGCCGGGACCGAAGAGGTCCGGCCGCAGGCGCGTGCCCCGGCCGATCATCTGCCAGAACTTGGTCTTCGAGCGCACGATCTTGAAGAAGACGAGATTGACCACCTCCGGCACATCGATCCCGGTATCCAGCATATCGACCGACACGGCGATCTGCGGCGCCCTGGCCGGATTGGAAAAGTCGTCGATCAGGCTCTGCGCGTAGGAAACGGAATAGTCGATCAGCCGGGCGAATTCGCCCTTCAGATGCGGATAGTTGGCATCGAAGCGCTCGACGATAAAGGCGGCGTGGGCGCTGTTCTTGGCGAAGATGATGGTCTTGCCCAGCCGGTCGCCGCCCTCGACCTTCAGGCCGTGGGTCATCAGGTGCGCCAGCACCTTGTCGACCGTATCGGTATTGAACAGCCACTTATTGATATCGGAGGCGTTGACATCGGTGGGAATAGTGCCGTCCTCGTCCCATTCCAGCAGATCCCACTGTTCCTTTTCGGCCTCGGAAAGGTCGTCGTAGCGGATGCCGTGACGCTGGAAGCGCAGCGGCACCGAAATAGCCTTCGGCGGCACCAGGAACCCGTCGCTGACCGCCTGTTCCAGGTCGTAGGCATCGGTCGGCACGCCGCTTTGAAGCTGGAAAAGCGAATAGGTGTCGCGGTCGATCTCATCGCGCGGCGTCGCCGTCAGCCCCACCAGCAGCCCGTCGAAATAGTCGAAAATGGCGCGGTATTTCTGATAGACCGAGCGGTGCGCCTCATCGATGACGATCAGGTCGAAATGCCCCGGCCCGAAGCGCCGGATGCCGTTCTGCATCTCGTCGATCAGGCCCATCATGGTGGGATAGGTCGAGAAATAGATCCGCCCCTCGGCCTGCTTGTCGGTGATCAGGTTGACCGGCGAGGTATGCGGCAGGTGCGTCTTGAAGGCGCCCACCGCCTGATTGACCAGCGCCACGCGATCGGCCAGGAAAAGCGCGCGCTTGACCCGGTTGGCGCGCATCAACTGATCGACCAGGGCAATGACCGTGCGCGTCTTGCCCGTGCCCGTGGCCATGACCAGCAGGGCCTTGCGCTGGTGGTCGCGCTCGAACGCCTCGCCCACGCGCTGGATGGCGCGCGTCTGGTAATAACGTCCGGCGATGGCGCCATCGATCGCCACCGAGGCCAGCGGCTTGCGGCTGGTGCGGCGCTGGTGCATCAGCGCCAGTTCGTCCTTTTTCAGGAAGCCCTGCACGCGGCGCGGCGGATGATTGAGGTCGTCCCACAGCCAGGTGTCGTAGCCATTGGTGTAGAAGATCACCGGCCGCACGCCGAATTCGGCTTCCAGCGCGTCGGCATAGAGCTTCGCCTGCTGCTGGCCGGCGCGCGGGTCTTTCCGGGTGCGCTTGGCCTCTATCACCGCCAGCGGCTTGTGATCATCGCCCCACAAAACATAATCGGCAAAGCCATCACCGGAGGCGCTGGGTATCCCCCTGACCGGATATTCCCGGTCGCGCCCCTCGGCCAGCGGCCAACCGGCCTCGCTCAGCAAAAGATCGATATAGGCGTCGCGCGTCTGGGCTTCGTTATAGTCGTGCGCATCGGGCCGGGCCTGGTTGGCGGCCTTGGTGGCGGCCACCTCGGCCTGCAGTCGCCTGATCTCGGCTTCCAGTTCGGCGCGTGCATCCTCCGATTTCAGGGCTTCCGCCTCGGCCTTTTGCCGCGCCTCCACCTGCTCCATATAGCGCCGCGCCGCTTCCTGGAGCTGGCCCAGTTTCAGCGGATCAACCTGCGCCGTGCGCGGCAGGGCATCGGCCGAAAAGCTCAAAGAGGCCGCCGGTTTTTCGCCCCTGGCATAGGTATGGACCAGCCAGTAGCTGACATGAAACAACTCGCGCAGGACGGTGATGGCGCTCTGTCCGTTCACCGGCCGCGTATCATGCACGGCGCGATTCCCTAAGTCCTTGATCAGCTTGGCCTTGGTGACCAGCCCGTCGCCGGCCAGGGCGCGGAAGCTCGGCTCGTGGATCAGCGCGGCCAGCGTCTCTTCATAGGGTTTCCTGAGCGTCCGGTCGTGGTCATAGAGCCACTTGATGGCGGTTTCCAGCGCCAGCCGCCCGTAGAAACAGGCGGCGCGCGGATCGTTCAGCGCCGCCGCCTCGGCCTTGCGCGCATGGTCATGGACCGCGGCGAATTCCGGCGCAAGGAAGGCGAACTGCGACATGGACAAAGATTCCCCTGGTGTCATAATAATTGTATTCCTTGTCACCGAGGTTTCCGGCTCAATCAAGAGTTTTATGGGGGACATGAGCTTTGATGATGGATTGTGGCCGGACGTGGCAGCCGGAAAAGCTGCTTCGCGTGGTTGAAGCCCTGCCCAACAGCACAAAACCCCTGCATGTCGTGACCGATCGCGGTGAAGCGATCATGAAAGCAATGGGCAATCCGATGGGACCGGAGGCCCTGGCATTTGAACTGGTCGGTACGGAACTGGCACGCTGGTTCGGCCTGAAAACGCCCGACTTTGCCCTGATGCCTTTGCGCGACGTGCCGCGCGAATGGTCTCCACACTTCGCGATCGAAAACGGTCCGGCCTTCCTGTCTGGTTACCTGCGCGCCGCCACCTATGATGGCCAGGGCGCCTTTCTCGGCAAGCTGGCCCGGCCGGAAGATATCGCGCGTCTCGTCGTTTTCGACACCTGGATACGCAACGAAGACCGCTGTCCGCCGGAAGCTTCTCTGGACGACAAGCCCGCGAACCTCGACAATCTCATGTTCGCACGCAGCCGGGAAAGTGGCGGCAGCCTTAAATATGACCTGATTGTTTTCGATCATACTCATGCCTTTTCCAATGCCGGCTATGAAGGATTGGAAGACGAGGCATTGATCGAGGCCGATGGCGTTTACGGTTTCTTTCCAGCCTTCAGACCATACATGACGCAGGCGGCCATTAAAGCGGCGACGGATCGCCTCGGTCAGGTTGACGAAGGACAGGTTCAAAGCCTATTGGATGCGGTCCCGCCGGACTGGGGCGTGACCGCCCGGTTGAAGCACTCGTGGCGAAACCTGATTTTCAGGCGCGCCCGTTACGTCGCCGGCACCATTGAAGACAAGATTATCTATCAGCGCGAGATGTGGGAAGGAGGAAAGGATGTCGGATAAAAGCGGCTTTTACAGCGTCGTGCAGTTCAGCGCCCGCCCTTCCAGCTTTGAGTACGTCAATGCCGGCGTCGTCATCGTCCGGCCGCAGGCCCGGCAGATGCGCGTTCTGATGAGCGACCATGCGCATCGCATCAAAAAGCTGTTCGATGACCAGAACGCCCACGATTTCAACCTGATGGCGGCATCGTTCCGCAATCGGCTGGAGTTTGAATTCCAGGAGGCGCCGTCGCTTGAGCGCCTGACGGCCTTTGCCGGTTCGCGCGCCAACCTGTTCCGTCTCCTGCCATTCCTGCCGATCGCGGTTGAAGATATCGATGCCGATGCGCGACGCCTGTTCGCCGAACTGGTGGACGATGAGCCGCAGGCGCGCCGCAAGAGCGCGCAGCGCAAGCTGGCCGATCTGTTCAAGGCGCAGGGCGTTCTGGACCTGGTGGACCGCAAGCCCGAACCGGTCGCCCTGCCCGGTTTGCTACAGCCCCTGCGCGCCGATTATGGCTATCAGAATGGCCGCTATAACCTGATCGAAGCCGTGCGGATCTCACCACGGCAGGAACTGAACGCCGTCAGCCGCATCGCCGGGCAGGCGCAGCTTCTCAAGGCGCACAGCGACAAGCGCCTGATTGTCGTCGCCGACCTGCCGCCGAACGCCGGCCTTCTGGATGTCATCGCGCAAAGCCTGGCGGATGCGGAGGCGCGGGTTTTTCCGTTGTCGGACTCGCGCCCCCTGTTCGAGGATATCCGCGCCCAGGCAGCGCGGCATGATCGGTCACGCCTGATCCCGTAGGTTACAGTTCCCCCCGGAACGCACGATGTTGAAGTGAGGCGAAGAGAGTATACAAGTTTGACATACTTTTAGATGTTTTTTCCATCTCTTCAGACAATGTTTCGATGCGCTCTACGTAAGCCATTTGAGATTTGATTTCAGGCAAAATAATTTCAACTTTACCCACCAAGTCGCCGTTTAAGTTTGGTTGATTGCCGCCCCGTCCGCCTTGGCGGATAACTTCGTACAATATTTTCAGTTGCTCAAACAAAAATCTTGGAATAACAGCGGATTTTGCCTGTAATACTGCGCAAGCCTGATTTGTTGTAGCAGGGCATCCCAAAAGGGCGACGTTCCCTCGAGTTTTCCCCTGGCCATACATCGCAAGCAGTATAGAGTTTTTCGGGTAAATTTTTAGCCGCGAAGCTTTGATACCTAATTCCGTAACATGTTCTTCCGTATCGTAAATTATTTCCCCTTTGACTTCACCAGTTTTTACCCAAGGAGTTGTCCCGCCATAATATCCCTCTTCCCCCCTAGATGGTGTAGAACCCGAAGAAATCTTACATACGTCGCTTAGCCTCACAGCTTGCAAAGTGTTGCTCTGTAATGTGGGATCGCCAAACATTTCATAGAAAATGGCCTGGCTGAGGGTGTTGAGGCGGTCGAGGCTGCGCTGGCGCAGACGGCGCAGGCTGTCGGCCTGATCGAGGATCGCCGCAATCCGCTTCTGCTCGTCCAGCGGCGGCAGCGAAATTTGTAATGAAGTGATGTCAGATCGTGAAACCTGAGGGAATGTTGCGCCTTTACCCTTTGCTGCTAGTACAGGTTCAATATGACTCAACCAGTGCCAAAGATAGCGGTGATCCAGATGTTTTTTAGCACGCACCCCGGCAACACCGCGTCCCAAGCAATAAGTCTTGTCGCCAACTACCTTGGTGCCAATTGTAGCGCGAATACTGAGTATAATATCGCCCGGTTCTGAAATTTTGGTCGGGCTGGTCGTGTATTTCTTTGCTTCGGGAGCAAACTCTCCAAAATCGCCGGCGCCCGCGATTAAAGGCAACCCATCGTTCGCAAAATTATAGGATTCGCCGTCAGGCGCTTGCCCCATAATAACTTCAGCAACCTCACCCAGTACACTCATCCCAGCATCGCCTCAAGCTTGGCCAGGCCGTCGCTGATCTCGGCTTCCAGCGCTTTCAGTTCGGCGATGATGGCCTGGGGCGTTTCATGCACCTGTTCTGCGTGCTCGACCTGCTTGTAGCGGTTGAGCGACAGGTCATAGGTACCGGTGGCGGCGATCTCGGCCCTGGGAACGCAGAAGCTTTGCGCCGTGCGCGGACGCTCGCGCTCGCTCCCGTCCTTTTGTGCCCAGCGCGCCACCACATCGGGCAGGTTGTTCTTCGCGTGCTCTTCGGCGGTCAGGGTCGCTTTCGGCCCCTGTTTGTCATCCGGCAGCAGCGGGCTGCGCTTGTCATCCAGCGACAGGCCGTCGGCCTGGACATCGTAGAACCATACGCTGTCGGTGCCGCCGACCCCGGTCCTGGTGAAGATCAGTATGGCGGTCGAGACCCCGGCATAGGGCCGGAAGACGCCCGAAGGCAGCTTGACCACGGCATCGAGCTTGTGGTCTTCCACCAGCATCCTGCGGATCGTCTGGTGCGCCTTGCTTGAGCCAAACAGCACGCCATCCGGCACGATCACCGCCGCGCGGCCGCCGGTTTTCAGCAGGCGCAGGAACAGGGCCAGGAACAGCAGTTCGGTCTTTTTCGTCTTGACGATGGCCTGCAGGTCCCTGGCCGTCACCTCGTAATCGAGCGAGCCGGCAAAGGGCGGATTGGCCAGGATCAGCGAATAGGTTCCGGCGTCGCCGTCATGTTCCTGGGCCAGGCTGTCGCGGTAGCTGACATCGGGATTTTCGACGCCGTGCAGGGTCAGGTTCATGGCGCCGATGCGCAGCATGGTGGGGTCGAAATCGAAGCCGTGGAACATGCCGGTGTGAAAATGTTCGCGCATCTTTTCGTTGCGGAAGAGGTCCGGATGATTGGCGCGCAGATATTCGCCCGCCGCCACCAGGAAGCCGCAGGTGCCCGCCGCCGGATCGCAGATGACATCGGCGGGGGTTGGCTTCGTCAGCTCGACCATCATGTCGATGATATGGCGCGGCGTGCGGAACTGGCCGTTGGTGCCGGCGCTGGCGATCTTGCCCAGCATGTATTCGTAGAGGTCGCCCTTGGTGTCGCGGCTGCCCATCTCGATCTTGTCGATCATCTGGACGGCCTTGTCCAGCAGGGCGGCATTGGAAAAGCCCAGGCGGGCATCCTTCATATGCTGGCCGTAGCTGGAGCCTTCGGCGCCCAGTTCGCGCAGGAATGGGAAGACACGGTCGGCCACCACGTCCATCATGTCGCGCGGCTCGAAATTGCGGAACTCGGACCAGCGCAAATCCTTGTAGGGCCGGCCCTGATCGTCATTGCCTTCGGGAAAGATGCGGCGCTCGACCGGAATGCCCAGCATCTGCGCCTTGGTTTCCTCGACGTTTTGCAGTTCGTCCAGCCGCTTGATGAACAGGAGGTAGGTGATCTGCTCGATGACCGACAGGGGATTGGATACCCCGCCCGACCAGAAGGCATTCCATATCTGATCGACCTGGGTCTTGATCTCGCCGGTAATCATTGCTGTTCTTTCCCGATACTTGACATGAGGCTTACCCGGCCTTGGGGAGGGCGTTTGCGAAGTCGGCCGCATTGGCGACGACGACGGGCCGTTCCCGCAGGCTGTCCTGCCCCGGCGCCACGTCCAGCCTCAGCCGTTTCTCGAAATAGTAGAGCAGGGCGCGGCGAACCGGGACGCATACCTTGCCGTTCGTCATCCCGTAGTCAAGCGCAATGGTCGCCTGCTGGCCGGGCGTCAGGCCGGGGTTGGGGATAAGTTCGACGGTGAAAATCTCATGCCACAGGGCATCATCCCGCGGCGTCCCCATACCGTCGCCCTCGGCGCGCAGGTCGCGGCAGCGCGACAGGATGAAATCCTTGTAGCGGCCATCGCGGTGGCACAGCGCCCGGACGTGCCAGCGCAGGCCGTCATGGCCGAAGGCGTGGGGCGTGATCCGCCGCCACACCGGTTCCGCTTCGGCCGGATTCATGGAGTGATAAAAGATTTCGATCGACTGGCCGGCGCGCATCGCCGCCAGCAAACGCCGCAGTGCGAACGGATCGATCCGACGATGCGGCAGCGGCAGGGCAGCGGCCTCGGGCAGGGTGCGGAACCAGGTGTCGCCGGCCTCCAGTATGCCGTCGGCGAGGCCCTTCATCTGCGCCAGGTAACGGTCGGCATTGGGCCGGTAGAGTTTCGGCGCGAAGGTTTCGCTGGCCATGTAGCGCTTGCGGCTGGCGTCATAGACCAAGTTATCGCCCGCCATCTCGCGGTAGGCGCTGAGGTCGCCCGACGCCTGCGGCACCGAAACGCCGAAGAAATCGATCAGGTCGCTGCGGTTTATACCGCCTTCCCAGAACAGCCGGAATTCGATGAACTCCATGCGCTGCTCCGCGCCCCAGCGCCGTAATGACTGACCCGGCTCCATCCGGTGCTCCTCGAAAAATACGTATATTAACTTGACGGGTATAATTTTTATACGTATTTGAGAAGATGTCAATCAGGGATCGCGTTATCTGGGCATTTTAAGCATATTGTAACCTGGGGTATAGAAGGTTCGGGAGTATCCGGGGTGGGGAGGATAAAATGTTCGATGAATTCAGGACGCTGACCGATGCCCAGCTAAGGGTAAAATATGACCAATCCGGCGATGACCTGGCGCGGCTGAAGGCGCTCAACCAGGTGCTGACCCACCGCAAAAGCGAAGCGGCGCTCGATCTCCAGATAGAGGTGGTCGGCGCCATCCGGCGGCTGACGCGGGGCGTCACGACGCCGGCGGAGACCTGGCTGCGGCAGTTCCTGCTGACGCGGACGCTGAGCCGGCCCGATGGCCGCGCCCTGCACCGCTATCGCCTCAGCGATGAGGAATATGCCACCGCCGCGAAGGTGCTGGCCAGTTTCGACGGCCGCAAGCGCCTGCAGGCGCAGGAAGACCACGCGGCGCGCCTGTTCGTGCTGTTCGCGGCCGAATGGTTCCGCCGGGAGGCCGTCTCGCTCTTCCGGCGCTGGGATGACGTCGCGCCCGGCGTCCTGGGCGTTATTGACGATAATGCCAAGCGCAGCCTGACCCTGAAAGGCTTGCAATACTGGAAGCGCGACCTGCTGATCGCTTCGGATGGCAGCCGGGAATTTATTATTACCCTGTCGCTGGAAGGCGGCATTCCGGCCAATGTGGTGCTGGAAGACAGCAGCGCCTCCCTCGGCGGTTATCTGCGGCTGGTCATGCGCAGCGGCCTGCAGGATGCCACGCCGGAGCACCTGGCGGCGGTCGCCTGGGAAAACCGCGAGGGCCTGCCGCCGAGCTACCGCCATGAGGACTTCATCCGGCAATGCGCCGAACTGTGCGAACGGCTGCTCTATTGGCGGCGCCAGGTTGAAGAGGCGCGGCGGGGGATCGATCCGGTCGTTTATCTGGACGGCCTGCATCCGGAATGGCGGCGCGATCTGCCGATCCATGTGCCGGCCGGGCAGGACAGCGGCCTGACCCGCCTGCTCAGCGGCCTGATGCGTGAAAAACTGACGGCGCCCTATACGGCGGGCGTATCGGCGCGCCGGCTGCTGGTGTTCAAGGAGGGAACCTGGCGGCAGGCCCTGCACCTGGCGGCGGACGGGGAAATTTCCAGGCACAGGTTCCCCCACCTTTCGGCGGCGGGGCGCGTGGAGATCGTGCCTTCGGGGCGGCTGGCGGACCTGGTGCCGGGCGATTTCGCCGTGGCCTACCCGCCCGACGGCGAGCAGGCCACCTGGCGCATCAGGCCGCGTCTGAAATTGCTGCATCCGTTGCCGGGGTTTGAATTCAGCCAGGCCGTGGCGGTCAATCTGGTGGAGGGCGGTGCAAGCACCGCCTGGACATGGCCCGGCGGCGAAGCGCTGAATTCGGATTTGTGCGTCTTCGAAGCCGGGGAAGGGCGCGGTGAGACGCCGGACGTGCTGGTGCTCAAGGCGCGCGGCTCCTACAGCTCAGCGGCGAAGACGCTGTATGTCTGGGCACCGGACGAATGGCAGGTCGAAGGCGCCGGGGTGACACCCATCGCGGCGTTCCCGCTTCGCCGGCCAGGGACATTGTACCGGCTGGACGCCGTCGCCTATGTTACGCCGGAAGATGATGAAACGCGATTCCGGATTGAACCGGACAGTACGGCGCGCGAAGAGCGCCTGATCATTCCGGCGATCAGCCCGCATATCGAAGCGGCGGACAGCCGGATCGCCTTTGCCCATTCGCCTCTGAAAGTGAGGATTGAAACGCACGGGCGCGAACGGGCGGTAAAATCAGGTGAAATCTTCTGGCGCCGGCCGGGTGAGCGATGGCAGCCGCTGGCCCACGATCTGAGGTGCGAAGGTCTGGTTGAGATATCCTGGCGCGATCCGCAGGCGGGCATCCAGATAGAAAAGCAGTGCGTCTGCCTCCTGCCGCCGGACGCGAAGATGGGGGCGGCCCTGCAGACTCAAACTGACGCCCTGGTGGTATTCGACGGGGTGCCGGGCTGGTCGTTGATCGTCGATGAGCCGGGCCTTGACCTGGAGCCTTTGACACCGGCGCAGTCACGCCTGTGTTTTCATGAGCGGCCGTTTTTTCGCGTGCGGATGAAGCTTCGGCCCGCGCAGGGGCCGGCCATTCCGATCATTATGCCGGTCAAGGCCCGCGAGGCGATGATCATCGGAGGGGATGGGCGCGCTGTGCCGCCCGGCGCGATGCTGGACCTGGCGAAGCTGCGCGGCGCCCGGCTCGTGTCGCAGGGAAAGGCGCGCCTTCAGATAACGACGACCAGCATGGGAAGGGGCGAGGCATTCAATCTCAACTTCAGTGACGAATACCCGCTTGGCAGTCTCAGGGGCGTCATTGAAGAAATGCTGGTGGCCGCGGCCGATCAGGACGCGCAGGTCAGGCTTATATTCGTCGGCGACACGCGACCGCCGGTGGTGGTGCAGCGCTATCGATACCCGCGGCCTGAGGCGGCAAAGCCCCTCGTTTTGCCGGCCGCGGGCATACCCGTCGCCCGTATGGTTTGCCAGCCCAGGTATGAATATGCCCTGACGCCGGTAGAAGGCGGGTTTATCCTGCCAGACGCCTGCGCCGGGCCAACGCTCGTCTATCTGCGCGACGGGCCGGATATTCTGTCACGTCCGTTGGCCGTAAGCGGCGCAGGTGACCTGCCGCCTGCCGCCGGCCATTTGCGTACTGCGCTGACTGAAAGCCAGTTTGACCGGCGGCAAGAGGCCCTGCGTGCGGTGATGCGGGGCTTTGCGTCCCCGGCGGCTGATTTTGCTGATCTGGAGTATTTTAATGTTCATATCGCCGCGCTGAAAGGCGTGCCGGCTATGGCTTTTGATGCCCTGAAACTGCTGGGGCAGGTGCCGGAAGCGCTCACGAGAGTGCTTGTTCATTCACGGGATTCAGTCGGCGCCGAGGCGGTATGGAGGCTGCAGAACGAATTGCCGTTTCTGTGGCTGGCTTTGCCGGTGGAAGCCTGGCGATCCGCCTTTCATGCCGAGGCCGGCCGGTGGCTGGATGATCTTTCCGCAGTCGAACCGGTGATGCGGCTGACCCTTGTCAAAGATCAGATGCGGGGGGCGGCGGATCGGGTCGTTGCATGTGATCCGGCCCTGTCCGCTACACTGAACCATATTAGCATACCCTTCACCCCAGTGCCGGCGCGGCTGGATATCAGGACATTAGCCAGCGGCTATATCGCACGATTCAGTGAGCATCCCGACCCGGCTGAACTGCGTCTGACGGCCTTGCCAAAAGCACTGGCCGAGGCGGGGCTCGACATACCGAAAGACCTTGAGCGTTTCAGCCTGGAAGACTGGGGCGGGCTCTGTGCCCCCGGTGTCCTGGCCGCCAGTGCTCTGGGAAAGCTTCGTATCACCCCGGCTCAGGCGCTTTTGCTGCGGCGCGTTCTGCGGGATGCGCCGGACTATGTTTCGCAGGCCTATGCGGCCTTTTTCAATCTTTACAGGTGATTCAGATGACGCCTTTTTCGACACTTGAAGACATCAATCAACGTGGGGCCGAAGCGATTATCGCGCAATCAGGCCTTAGCCACGCCGGTCTGAAGGCCGAGTTGCGCGCCTTGTTCTCAGGGGCTCGCGGCGCCCATGGCCGCCTGATGTCGGAGCCGGTCCTGGAGGCGGCGCATCCCTACATACCGGCGGAAAATACACTGGCCGAAGTGCCGGCGGATGTGCTCCACCCGCGTTTCGTAGAGATCGTATCGGGTCTTGATGAAAAGGATGAATATCGCTTTCCGGGGCAACGCCGCCCCTTCCGGCACCAATATGAAGCCTGGCGCACATTAAGCGATCACAAAAAGCCGCAATCCGTACTGGTGACGTCCGGCACCGGCTCGGGCAAGACCGAGTGCTTCCTGTTTCCCATTCTCAGCGACCTGACGCGACAGGCGCAGGCGCAGAATGCGCCTTTGGAGGGGGTGCAGGCGCTGATGCTGTATCCACTCAATGCCCTGATCGAGAGCCAGAGGCTGCGTCTGTCCGCATGGACCCGACCCCTGAATGGCAAGGTGCGGTATGCCCTGTACAATGGCGACATGGACAATGACCTGAAGGCCGATTTGCGTCGGTCAAACCTGCAGGCGGAGCCTGAGCGGGTTCCCGACCGCAAAACCCTGCGCGAAACCCCGCCGCCCGTACTGGTGACCAATATCACCATGCTGGAATATATGCTGGCTCGCATTGAAGATCAGCCGATAATCGAAAAATCCAGGGGCAAGCTGAAATGGATCGTCCTCGATGAGGCGCATTCGTTCGTCGGGGCGGCGGCGGCTGAAATCGCGCTCCTGCTGCGTCGGGTGCTGCTGGCGTTTGACGTCAGGCCGGAGGAGGTGCATTTCGTGGCGACCTCGGCCACCATCGGGGAAGGCGTGGATACGCTTCAGCGGCTGAAGGCGTTTCTGGCGGAGATCGGCGGCATAGGTGACGATCAGGTTCATGTCATCGAAGGTGGCCGTCAACTGCCGGGTCGTCCGTTGGGGGGCGGAGGACTGACCGACCTGGCATCCCGGACGCCGCAGGCACTTTATGACGGCCTGGGCAGTGACCCCGATATCTGGTCTTTGGTCGAAGGGTTGCTCAAGGCTGCGCGGCCTTTGTCGGCATTTGAGCCCCTGGCCCGGCGTTATGGCACTGAGACGGAGGATTTTATTGCGCAGCTTTCACGCGCCGCGCGCAGCCATCCCGCAACGGGTGAAAGCGAGCGATTATTGCCGCTGCGCATCCATGCCTTTGAACGCTCGGTGCCGGGGATATGGGCCTGCCTGAACCCGGATTGCGGACCGTCCATTCCTGATTGGCCGTTTGGTCGCCTGTTCAGCGAACGCGCTGATCAATGCCCCGACTGTCGGTCGCCAACTCTGGAGATATTGAGCTGTATCGATTGTGGTACGCCCATGCTGACGGCGGTGGAAGGTCGCCAGGGGCGGCTTGTGTCGCCCGGCCGCCCGGAGAGCCGTGATGAGTTCGCGGCGGAGGCGGCCCGTGATGTTGATGAGGCGGACGATGATGAAGCGTCCCCGGGTGAGGTGCCTGAGAATGAACCGGTTACCTCACGTCAGCACTATCTTATGTCGGCCAAGCCCAGCGCGGCAGCGCGTATAGAGCACGTCGATCTGGCCACCGGATGTATTGTCGGTCAGCCGGGTGAGGGCATCCGGACCTTCCGGGTGGAACTGCGTAACGACGGTGACGTCCATTGCCCATGCTGCGGGGCGAATCCCCGCAACGGCGCCGTTATCCGGCCTCTGCGTTTCGGCGCGCCCTTCATGATCGGTAATGCCGCGCCACTGCTGCTCGACGGTGTGGCCCCGAAAGTGACGGACAACTCGGCGCCATACGGCGGGCGTGGGCTGCTGTCTTTTACCGACAGCCGCCAGGGAACCGCGCGCATGTCGGCCCGGATGCAAGCCGAAGCCGAGCGAAACTTCGTGCGTTCCTTCATCTATCACAGCGTACAGCATTCCCTGACGGCAACCCAGGCCAGTACGCCGGAGGCCGAAAACATACGCAGCCAGTTGGCGGCTTTGGCAACGGTGCCTGTGCCACCTCCACCGGTGCTGGCGATGATCGAAGACTTACAGCGCAAGCTGGCTGGTCTGACGCAAGCGAACACTCAGGGGATAGCCTGGAACGATTTGATAGACAGGCTGTCGGAGCGCATCGAGACGCACCAATGGATCGCCGAAGTATGGGGCGGGCGTGAGGCGGATTATAACCAGCCGCGTCGTTTGGCAGAATTTCTCATCTTGCGAGAACTGGCCCGCCGTCCCCGTCACGCCAACTCCGTGGAAACCCTGGGGCTGGCGCGCCTGCGTTTCCCGATCATCGATGAGTGCGGCCATGTGCCGGATGTCTTCCTAAGACATGGAAAGTCGCTACAGGATTGGAAAAATTATCTCTCCGCGATTGTGACTCATTTCGTGCGAAACAACCGCTGTGTCGATTTCGCAGATGTGCATCGTAACTGGCTTTTGCCGCGGCAGGGGCAACCGCCAAGGCCCGGATATCTGAAAGGGCTTTTGCCTCCAGGACAGAGTTTTGACGGCACCTCGCGCATAAAATGGCCTGTCGCTCACCGTCAGAAAGGCAACCGATCTGGTCCCGTGGCGATGCTGGTGCGCGGACTGGGGCTTGATCTGACCAATACGGGCGACCGTGATGACCTGGATGATTGTCTGCGTGCGGCGTGGGATCGCATCTCCATGCTGCTTAGCAGCAATCCGGATCGCCGGGGACTCGATTTCACAAAGGCTTTTGTTGCGCCGGTCACAAAAGCCTGTATCTGCCCGGAAACCCGACGCCTGCTTGATGTCGCACCTTTCGGCCTGACGCCCTATGGCCAGGGCGATGCGAAAGTGGAAAAGCTCAAGGTGGATGCCGTGGATATGCCTTCACACCCCATGCCGAAACTCGGGCAATTCAGCGAAGCAGAGGCGTCGGACGCCATCCGCGACTGGTTGTCCGCCGATGCTGTCATCCAGACCCTGCGGGAGGGTGGGCAGTGGAATAATATTACCGATCGTGTGGCGCACTTTGCGCAATACGCCCGCTCGGCCGAGCATTCGGCGCAGCAGCCGTCAAAGGTCTTGCGCCGTTACGAAGAAGACTTCAAGGACGGCCAGATCAATATACTCAACTGTTCGACGACCATGGAAATGGGGGTCGACATCGGGTCGGTATCCACCGTGATGATGACCAATGTTCCGCCTTCGATCGCCAACTACCGTCAGCGTGTTGGCCGCGCCGGTCGTCGCGGGCAGGCCATGTCTCTGGCTTTCACCTATTGCAAGGATCGGCCGCTCGATCGTGAAGCGTTTTCAGCGCCCCTGAAATATCTGGACCGCGGCATGGCGCCGCCGAAGGTAGCCTTGTCCAGCCGCCCGATCGTGCAAAGGCACGTCAATGCCTGTCTTCTGCGCGCCTTCCTGATTGAGCGTGCAGGTGATGCCCTGCGCATGAAGATCGGGGCCTTCATGGGCTGCGCGCCGCAGATTGGCGAAGCGCGGGTGAAGCGGGAGGAGCGTCCCGTAGGCCGCTTCAGCGAATGGCTGGAGCTGCCTGATACGCGCAACCGTCATATGGAGGCGCTCCAGGGGCTGGTGGCGCGGTCCGTACTCGAAGGCGAGACCGGGCTTCTGGACGATGCGAAAGCCGCTATCGATGAGGTAGAGGCGCGATTTGTTCGGGAGTGGCAGGGATTTCAGGATCTGGCCAGGGAAGAAGGCGGGGCGGCCAGACAGTCACGCATGGGCGTGGAACTGAGCCGGCTTTGCGACGACTTCCTGTTGAGTGCCCTGGCGGATCGCGGCTTTCTTCCGGGGCATGGCTTTCCAAACCATGTGGTGACCTTTATCCCGAAAAAGCCGCCGCATTCGCCGGAGGCGACAGATGGTCGGCGGTCGTTTCGGGCTGTCGGGCCGCAACGTTCGCTGGATCTGGCCATTCGTGATTACGCACCGGGTTCCGAAATCGTGCTGGACGGGTTGGTGCATCGCAGCGCCGGCGTCACGCTCAACTGGAAACGTCCGGCATCCGAGGAAAAGGTGAGCGAGGTGCAATCGCTCGGCATTCACTGGCACTGCGGCGATTGCGGCGCCAGCGATTCAACCAAACGCTTTCCCGATGTCTGTACCGCCTGCGGATCGACAAACCTGGATCAGACGGAGTTTTTGCGCCCGGCGGGCTTTACCGTCGATCCACGCGAAAATTACCATGCAGACACGGATACGATCAGCTATGTGCCGGCACGGCCTCCGGAGGTGTCCACGCGCGATGCGCCATGGCGGGCCCTGCCGTGGCCGGATACCGGGCGGATGCGTCAGTCGCGCACCGGTCGCGTCTTCTATGCCAACCATGGTCCGGAAGGGAATAAATACGCCCTTTGCCTGCATTGCGGACGGGCGGAAGCCGAACCGCCGGAAGGCAGCGATCACCAGCCCTTACTGGAGCACAGGCCGCTGCGCTGGGGACGCACCGAAAGCCACGATCGCTGCCTGGGCAATGACAATGCCTGGAAGATAAAACGTCACATTGCGCTGGGACATGAGATCACCACGGATGTCGTCGAGTTGCAGCTTGCCCGGACAATGAGCGAAGGCGCGGCCAATGCCCTGGCCATTGCCTTGCGTGAAAGCCTGGCGCGACAATTAGGTATCGAGGCCGACGAGATGGGGTTTGCCACGCGCATGATGCCTGGGCCCTATGCCGCTGTTTCTCCCTCGCTGCTGTTGTTCGATAAGGCGGCGGGTGGTGCAGGTTTCGCCGTATCAATCGAGGACTATCTCGAATCCGTTCTGAAGGGGTGCGAAGATATACTCGACTGCCGGACGCCTGGGTGTGTAAAAGCGTGTGCCGCCTGTGTGCTGACCTCGGATGCACCGGATCGTGAAGATGCGCTCGATCGCGTCGAAGCTCTGGATTACCTTCGGGCTTATCTGCTGCATAAGGCGGAATTGGCACCGGAAGACCGGCTGGTGCCGAATGCCCGGTTGTCGATATCCGTTCTTAATGAAATCGACCGCGCATTAAGGGCAGAGACACAGGCGCGGCGTCTTTATGTTTACCTGCCGCCTGACGCGGATCTGACCGGACTGAATGCGTGGGTGGCGGCATCCGATCTGGCAATCTGGAGTCGCAGGGGCTATCCCGTCACCCTGGTCGCGCCGCCCGATTGGCTGAAGTCCCTGGATGTCGCCAGTCGCATGACGCTGAGGGATTTTGTGCTCAGATCGAACATCTCGCTGGCGAGCGGCCCTTCGCCACTGGAGGGCGTCGCGGTACTGGCTGTGGTGGAGGGGCCTTCCAGCCGCCAGGTCTGGGCCTGCCGCGAGGCCCAGGCGGTCGAAATCAGCGCCTATTGGGGGCAGGCGCCCAATGCGCCTGTCATTTGCGGTACCCTGGCTGTGCAGGTGGATGCCATGCCGGTTGTGCTCAATACACTGCTGCCCAAGCCAGGTGCCCGGTTCAAAACGATAACCGCTGAACTGGATCAGATGATCGACCGCTGGGGAAAGGTCATGGCGCGACATATGCTCGATCAGTTCAAAGCCTGCGGTGTAACCGTGGTGGGCAATATCACAGAACTGACCTATTACGATCCCTATGTCCGCAGTCCCATGGTTGGACGGTTGTTCCTGGATACGGTCGCGGCCTTGCAGGATATCAATGGCACAAAGATCCCGGTGACACTTAAGACCGACGTACCCGTGAGTGACCGCGGCTCCCCCTGGCTGATTACCCATGCATGGAGCAACGGAGAGGCTGCCGCGGAAGGGCTCACGGCTTATGCCCGGCGGCTGGGTATCGATCTTACGGTGGAGTTGCAAAGAGTTCCGCATGGCCGTTACATGCTTTTCCGGACCGCGCAGGGGCGCGAGATGCAGATCGTCATGGATCAGGGATTTGGCGCGTGGTCCTTGCCGCGCGGCAGCGATCAGCGCTTCCGTTTTACGGCAGATCCAGACACGCAAGCGGTGGAGCTAAGCGCTGTCAATGGACTTGTGCAGAGGCAGAGCCACAGCCTTTCCTATATCGTGGCTGTGGCGGAATAGTGAACCGTGGCGTTTGTCCGTTGTCGCACCTTCCAGGCCATGACAGCCACATCTGGACGCGTAAATCCCTGCCGCGCGCCTGATTGAACAGAGGTATCATGCCTCGCTTTTCTGCTCGGTGAAGGACATCAATACGGTACTTCACTGAACTGGATCAGATGGCTTTCGCATATCTGGTGGAAAATCATCGCGTCCCGTAAAAGCCACAACGCATTGAAATATTGCATGATATTTAAATTCGGATATTGCGCATTTTATGTTATCAGTTTGCCAAATTTGACCATCACCTAAATTGTGCTGTTAAATCAATTGGATAATCCAGATAAATTTTCTGTCGCCCCCATGATGGACTGGACGGACTTTCAGAAAATATAATTAAAAAACAGATATATAAGTCTGTGGATAAATTTTATGATGTACTAAATGCTGTACCTCTCGATCAAAAATGCCAATCAAAACAATTATATCTCCGATTTGGCGAAAGTACATCGCAAATCGGAGCAAATCGGAACGAACGGGCGTAAATCCGCGTGAAACCCTTGCAGACGGAATGCGGCACTAGATAAGGGCGTGGCCGGACTAGAGTTCGGCATTTCCCGATCCTTTCCAGGCCAGCAGCCTCATGGCATTCAGAGTGACGAGCACTGTTGCGCCCGTATCCGCCAGGATCGCCGGCCACAATCCGGTGATGCCGATGATCGTTGTCACCAGGAAAACGGCTTTCAGGCCAAGGGCTATCGTGATGTTTTGCGTGATATTGCTCATGGCGGACTTCGACAGTCGGATCATGTCGGCAATGTCTTTGACCCGGCCGTGCAGAATAGCGGCGTCGGCCGTCTCCAGCGCGACATCTGTGCCGCCACCCATGGCAATCCCGATGTCGGCTGCAGCAAGCGCGGGTGCGTCGTTAATTCCGTCCCCGACCTTGGCGACGACTTCGCCCTTTTCCTTCAACTCCTTGACGATGGCTTGCTTGTCTTCCGGTAAAAGTTCGGTGCGGGCATCCATGCCGAGTTGTTGTGCTATCGCAGTGCCGGTGCGCTTATTGTCCCCCGTCAGCATCAAAGTTTTGATGCCGAGGTCCTTAAGCGCGTCCAGACCCGCCATCGCGTCTTCACGCGGCTCGTCTCGAATGGCCAAGTATCCGACGATCTCACCGTCTACCAGCACGACCGAAACCGTCTTGCTGTCGTCGTTCAATTTCTCGATTTGTTCCTTGTCTTCGGGGGCCAGCCTGACCTTCTCTTCTACGGCCTTCGGGGAGAACAATGCCACTTCCTTGCCGTCGACCTTGCCAACCACTCCCTTTCCGCCCATGGCCTTGGCGTCCTGAGCCGACCCGTGTGCGATACTTCGTGATTTGGCCTCGTTCAGGATAGCAACCGCCAGAGGATGGCTCGAACCGGACTCCAGGGCGGCAGCCAGCTTCAGAAGCTCGACGTCGTCTATGCCCTTGCCGATGATATCGGTCACCTTGGGCTTGCCCTCGGTCAGCGTGCCAGTTTTGTCCATCGCGACGAATGAAACCTTTCGGAAGGTTTCGAGCACGGCGCCACCCTTCATCAGGAGCCCGCGCTTCGCGCCGGCGGACAGCGCTGCGGCGATCGCTGCCGGTGTGGAGATGACAAGCGCACAGGGGCAGCCGATGAGAAGGACGGCGAGGCCCTTGTAGACCCATTGCGACCAGGGGGCGCCCATGGCGAGCGGCGGTATCACCGTTACCATCGCTGCGAAGACCATCACGCCAGGTGTGTAATATTTGGCGAACTGGTCGATGAAGCGTTCGGTGGGGGCCTTGGACTCCTGGGCCTCTTCAACGAGCTTGATCACCCGCGCGATCGTGTTGTCCTCGGCGGTTGCCGTAATGCGGACCTTCAGGACCCCTTCGTCATTTATGGTGCCCGCGTAGACCTGATCGCCGACGCCCTTCTTTTTTGGAACGGACTCACCCGTTACCGGGGCTTCGTCGATCGCACTTTCGCCTTCGATGATCTGGCCGTCGGCCGGGATGCGATCGCCAGGGCGGACTATCACGATGTCATCGAGCTTCAGCTCCGACGCCTCGACCTTGACCGGCTTTCCGTCTCTCTCGACCGTGGCTTCCTTGGGAACGAGTGTGGCCAGCGCCTTGATGCTGGCGCGCGCCCGACCGGCGGCAAAGCCTTCGAGCAGCTCGCCGACCAAGAAAAGGACGATAACTACTGCCGCCTCTTCCGCTGCATTGATGACGATTGCGCCGATCGCGGCGACCGTCATCAAGGTTTCGATGGTAAAGGGGTATCCCTTGGTCATGCCCTTGAAGGCGCGCCCGGCGATGGGGACCAGGCCGACCAGCATCGCTACGATGTAGCCCCAGGGCGCGGTCTGGGGAAATAGCTTGGCGATCAAGTAGGCAATTCCGAAAGCAGCGGCACAAAGCAGCGTCAGGCGCGCCTTGGCGGTCTTCCAGATCGGACCTTCTTCCTCCTCGTGATCGTGCCCGTGCAGGCCTTCGAGTTCATCGTCTTCGTGCTGGTGTTCCGGGTGCACCTCGTGCTTTCCCGCAGGGGTCTTCTTGAATTTCTTGTCCTCGTCCGGAGGGCAGAATGGATCGTGTGCCATGACATAGACTTTCGATTGAGATCAGGCCGTCCGGATTTTCGGACGCTATTATCTGTCGTGGAATTCGAGTAGACGCCGGTTCTCCACCGCCCGGTCGGTGCTACAAGCGCGTGTCCGGTTCGAGTGCACATTGATCACCCGTGTCCCCCAGTTCGATCTGGACAGTTGCGTGGTTTATGGCGAAGTCTTCTTCCAACTCGTGGGCGAGGTGACGAAGGAAGGCGTCGCCGGGGTGTCCGCCTGGCATGACCATATGCGCGGTCAGGGCGGTGTCAGTCGTGCTGAGCCCCCAGATGTGAAGGTCATGAACGCTGCTGACGCCTTCCTGACCTTGTAGAAATTTCCGGACCTTGTTCGTATCGACGCCGGTCGGAACGGCGTGAAGGGACAGATTCATGGAATCCTTCAGAAGTCCCCACGTGCCGAGCATGATGATGACAGCGATCACAAGGCTAACAACCGGGTCGAGCCAGAGCCAGCCTGTAGCGAGCATGACGGCTCCTGAGATAACGACCCCGGCCGAAACGGCTGCGTCCGAGGCGAGGTGGAGGAATGCGCCACGGACGTTGAGGTCGCCTTTCGACCCGCTCATGAACAGGAGGGCGGTGAAGCCGTTGACGAGGATGCCGATCCCGGCGACGATCATAACCGTGACGCCGGCCGAAGGCTCAGGGTTCTCGAAGCGTAGAATGGCCTCCCAGGCAACACCGCCAACCGCCACGAGGAGGAAAACCGCGTTGGCAAGGGCAGCGACAATGGAGGCGCTGCGCAAACCGTAGGTGTATTTTCCCGAAGGCTGGCGTTTCGCGAGGATGGTGGCGCCCCACGCGACGAACAGTCCGAGGACATCCGAGGCGTTGTGTCCGGCATCGGCGAGCAACGACAACGAATTCGCCTTCAATCCGTACAGGACTTCTCCGCCGATGAAGAGCGAGTTGAGGAGAATGCCTACCAGGAACGCGAAGCCGAAATCCCTGGGCGTTTGGCTATGACCACTTGGACCATGCGAATGCCCGTGGTCGTGGGGATGCGAGTGTTTGGGATCGGAATGGTCGTGAGTGTGAGCCACGGTGTAAACTCCTCGATGTCGTAGGACCTGCCTGGATCAGGCCGGTTAAATGGGACTGGCCTGCCCGGTAAGGCTTTGGCAGATATTGCGTTGCCGGGTGATGTGGTCGGCGGCGGCCGTACCGTACTTGCGGGAGATCGCCGCCAGTCGTTCGGTGCATTGCTGCATGAGAGCGGGCGCGGTTGCGTCGTTCGCTTTAGCCATCTGCCAGCAGAGCTGTCGCATCTCCCTGACTTCGGCGCCGGGGTCGTTGTCGATCTGGGAGCGGCGGCGGGCGCCGCCGTTGCGATAGTCCGCGTTCTGATGTGCAGGCCAGATCGCTTCGGCTTGGCAACGAAAGCTCAAGGTTCTGCGGGCTTTCGGGTCCTGGACGCTTTGACCCGGAAACGGACCCGTGGGGACGGTGGCGCATGCTTGAAGCGCCACCGTCATCGCCGCCAACCCAGCGACAAAAGGAAGGGGGCGCCGGGTCATCTGTCACCCACCCTTAAGATTGCAATCGCCTCCATGGTGATGAGGGCGATGCCGTTGATGTCTTCCAAACTGTTCACGAACGCCTGGAGTTTTTCGTACTCGTCGATCATTTCGATAACGACAGAACGTTCGTCTTCCAGGATGTGCCTGGTGCGCAGGTGAGCGGTTCGGCCAAACCCGAGGCGGGCATCGAGTACCGTGGCGCCGGCAATGCCTTGGTCCCTGGCGCGTTCGCAGATCAGTTGGAAGACCTTGGTGGAGCCAGAATAGGCGTTTTCACTGGTGTAGAGTCTCAGCAGTTTGCTGGTGTCCATGGATTTCACTCCTGTAGGTGTCTCGGCGCGCATCACGGCGCCGAGATCTTGTGGCTTATGCGGGGGGGGTCACTTCGGTGGGCGCCGCTGCGGCCGACTTGGTGCGCTTCTTTTGCATCGCGCCAAGGACAACGGCAGATATCGCCGGAAGAACCAGAAGGGTCAGGAACGTCGCGCCGACGAGGCCGCCGATGACGACGGTCGCCAGCGGCTTCTGAACTTCGGCGCCGGTACCGTGGGCCAAGGCCATCGGGATGAAGCCGATGGCCGGGACCAGGCCGGTCATGATGACCGGGCGGACCCGCTCGAACATGCCGTTGATGATGGCCGTTTTCAGTTCCACGCCACTCTCGATGTGGCTTCGGATGTTGCTCATGACGACGAGGCCGTTGAGCACCGCCACACCTGACAAACAGATGAAGCCGACTGCCGCCGACACTGAGAACGCGATGCCGGTTGCCGCCAGGGTGAAGACCCCGCCGGCGAGGCCGAGCGGCACCGCCGCGAAGACCGCGATCGCACGTCCGAAGCTGCCAAGCGCCAGGTAGAGGAGGCCAAAGATTGCCAGGAAGCAGATCGGCACGACCAGCATCAGGCGGTCGGAAGCCGCCTTCAGATTCTGGAACTGGCCGCCCCATTCGAGGTAGGAGCCGGCAGGGATTTGCACGGCTTCGACCTTCGGCATTGCCTCGGCGACGAATGAACCGACGTCACGACCACGCACGTTGGCCTGGATGACGACGCGGCGCTTGCCGTTTTCGCGGGAGATCTGGTTGAGACCGTCCGTGAAGCTGAAGCGCGCCACCTGGCTCAAGGGGATAGTGCCCTTGCCCTCTGGAAGGACAATCGGTAGGGCCATCAGTTCGTCGAGATTGTTCCGGGTCTGTTGAGGAACCCGGACCATTATCGGGAAGCGACGGTCGCCTTCGAACACGAGGCCAGCCTCACGCCCGCCCATGGCGGCCGAGACAGTGTCGGCGACGTCCTCAACGGACAAGCCGTATTGCGCTATGGCCGCCCGGTCGAACTTAACATCGAGCGTCGGCGAACCGCCGGTCTGTTCGGCCTTGACGTCGGCAGCGCCAGGGATCGACTGCAAGACCGAAACGATCTTCGCGGCCGAGGCCGACATCTTGTCGAGGTCGTCGCCGTAGAGCTTGATGGCGACGTCGCCGCGCACGCCGGCAATCAGTTCGTTGAAGCGAAGCTGGATCGGCTGGCTAAGCTCGTAGGCATTGCCGAGCTGAGCGTTCGCAGCCTTCTCGATCTGCTCGACCACCTCAGACTTGTTCTCGACGCCCTTGGGCCACTTGTCCTTTTCCTTTAGGATGACGAAGCCGTCCGAGACGTTGGGCGGCATGGGGTCGGTGGCGACCTCGGCCGTACCGGTCTTCGAGAACATCAGTTCGACTTCCGGCAAGGCCGTAACGGCCTTTTCGACATCGAGCTGCATCTTGAGCGACTGTTCTAGCGAAGTAGATGGTACTCGCGACGATGACAGGGCGACGTTCTTCTCGTCGAGCTGCGGGATGAATTCCTGACCGAGCGTCGTGTAAACGACGGCGGACAGGATAAACACGGCCGCACCGCCGGCGATGAACCGCCAGGGCTTGGCGACCGCCATCTTGAGGAAAGGCTCGTAGACGGACTTGGTCTTGCGGATAAGCCAGACGTCTTTCTCGGCAACCTTACCCCGGATGAGGATGGCGACGACAGCCGGCACGAAGGTCAACGACAGCACGAAGGCGGCTGCCAGAGCCAGCATGATGGTGATGGCCATCGGCGAGAAGGTCTTGCCCTCGACGCCCGAGAAGGTGAAGAGGGGGGCGAAGACGAGGAAGATGATGGCCTGGCCGAAGATGGTCGGCTTGATCATTTCCTGACCGGCCGCCATGGTTTCTTCCAGTCGTTCCTTCAACGTCAGCAGGCGGCCTTCATGGTGCTGTCGTTCCGCCAATCGCCGCAGACAGTTTTCGATGATGATGACACTGCCGTCGACGATCAGGCCGAAGTCCAGGGCGCCCAGGCTCATCAGGTTGCCTGGCACCTTGAAATAGTTCATGCCGCTGGCCATCATCAGGAACGAGAACGGGATGATGAGCACGGCGATCAGCGAAGCCCGCCAGTTGCCCAGCAGCAGGAAAAGGGCTGCGGCGACGAGGATGGCGCCTTCGACCAGGTTGCGCTCGACCGTCGAAACCGTCGCATTGACCAGCTTGGAACGGTCGAGGGTCGTCGTGATCGAGATGCCGGCGGGGAGGGACTTCTTGACGTTGTCCAGACGCTCACCGACCGCCTTGGCGACTGAACGGCTGTTCTCGCCGATCAGCATCAAGGTGGTGCCGACAACGACTTCGTGGCCGTTCATGCTGGCCGCGCCGGTGCGAAGGTCTCCGCCGACCGAGACATTGGCGATATCACGGACCGGGATACCGACGCCGTTGCGGGTGGCGACGATGGCGGACGAGATTTCCTCTTGGGAGCGGATACGGGCGTCGGCGCGGACTAGGAAGGCCTCGCCGCCGCGGTTGAGATAATTGGCGCCTGCCGAGAGGTTCGAAGCCTCAAGTGCCTTGGCCAACTCCGAATAGGAGATACCCAGCGCCGTCATGCGCGCCGGATCGGGCTCGACGACGAACTGCTTTTCGTAGCCGCCGATGGAGTCGACCCCGGCCACGCCCTGAACGGTCCGAAGCTGGGGCGCGATGATCCATTGCTGGACCGTTCGCAGATAAGCGGCGCGCGCCACATCGGTTGTCAAACGGTCGCCTTCCGGTGTCAGGAAGGACCCGTCGGACTGCCAGCCGGGCTGGCCATCGACGACCTTGGCGCCTTTGCCGCCGGGGTTCGTGAAGTCGACGGAATACATGTAGACTTCGCCGAGCCCCGTGGTGACCGGTCCGATGGACGGTTGGACCCCGTCCGGGAGGCTGTCGCGGGCCTGGGTCAGGCGTTCGCTGACCTGCTGGCGGGCGAAGTACAGGTCCGTCTTGTCCGAAAACACGGCGGTAACCTGGGAAAAGCCGTTACGCGACAAGGAACGGGTGGTTTCCAGCCCAGGGATACCGGCCAGGGCCGTTTCCACCGGGAAGGTGACCCGCTTCTCCATTTCGATCGGCGACAGGCCGGAGCTGACCGTATTGATCTGGACCTGGCGGTTTGTGATGTCGGGCACGGCGTCGATCGGTAGCTTCGTGAGCTGCCATGCCCCGAAGGCGCCGATCAGCACCGTCAGGATAAGAACCAGCCATCGCGCGCGGACGGACAGGTTGATGAGATTGCCGATCATCCTATTCCTCCTCTGCGCTCTTGCTGATTTCGGCCTTCAGGAGGAAGGCGTTCTTCGTGGCGATGGCCGAGCCGGAAGGCAGGCCCGAGACGATCTCAATCCGGCCGCCGCTACGCTGGCCAGTAATGACCGCCTGAGGCCTGAAGCCGTCCTTCGTACGAACGAAGACCACGTCCTTGCCGTCCACGGACTGAACAGACTCTTCCGGCACGACGATCGCCGAGGTGCCGCCGGTGGCGGCGCCGGAAAGGAACATGCGCACGCGCACGCTGCGGCCCGGAACGAGCTGGGCGCCCGGCGCGTCGATCACTGCCGTGGCCGTACGCGTTGCCGCGTCCAGCGCCGGAGTAACCGATCGCACCCGGCCTTCGACGGTCTGGCCGTCACCCATGTCGATCGAGACGCGGTCGCCCGGCGCGACGCGAGGCGCGTCCACGGCGCTGATCGCAGCTTCGACCTGGGTCTTGGCTGGATCGGAGACTCGGAACAGTTCGGTTTCAGGCTGGACAAAAGCGCCCAGGCTTGCCGTCGCGGCGGTGATACGGCCAGAGATCGGGCTGATCACACGCGTACCGCGTCCATCCGAGGTCACGCCGGCATTGCTGGCGGCGATATTGGCCCGGCTTTGGTCGGCCTGAGCGGCGGCGGCTTCGGCAACAGCCTGCTCATATTCGGCCTTTGGCGTGATGCCTTGCTCGAACAGAGACTTTTCGCGGGCGAGGGTCTGCTGCGCGAGGGTCGCCTTGGCGGCGGCTGAGCGCCGATCGGCGGCGATCTGGGCAGCGTCATTGCTGCTAACCAGTGCAAGGCTCTCGCCTGCTTTGACCGGGTCTCCGAGACGCTTGAATATTTGCGTAACCGTGCCGCCGGCGCGGGCTGTCATGACCGCCTGGCCCGACGGCGCCGACATGACGGACCCCTGGGCCAGGATTTCGGAGGACAAACCTCCGGCGTCGACGGTCTGGACGAGGATGCCAGCTTGCTGGATCGTCTCTGCCTTAACCGTGAGCGCTTTTGGAGCGGCAGGTTCGGCGGCTTCTTCGGCGGCTGGTTTTGGCGTGGCCGGCGAGGTCATCTTGGCGATGCCGAAACCGAGCAAGGCGGCGACGATCACGGCTGCGGCAACGCCGCCATACAGACCTTTGTTGGTCGTTTTCTTCGGGAAGGTTTCGTTGCGCATCAGAGATCTCCGAACGGGGCGACGCCCTGCAGACGATCGAGCGTCGCTTCGGCGTTAAGGCGTTCGACGCGAGCGTCGAGGGCTTGCGACCTGGCATCGGTCAGGGCGCGGCGGGCGTTGAGGACTTCAGAAAGGGGAATCTTGCCGCTTTCGTAGCCAATCCGTGTCAGCCGGTAGGCTTCCTCGGCAGTGGCCTGCGCATTGCGTGTCGCGGTGACGTGCGTACGCGCGGCGAATAGGGATGCCATCGCGGAACTCGTTTCCGAGATCGCGTCGAGGCGGGCCTGCTCAAGTCGGGCCAGTGCGGCGTCGCGTTGCGACCCTGCGGCGGCGATATTGCCGCGATTGCGATCGAAAACGGGGAACGGCATGCTGACGCCGCCCACCAGTGCGCTCGTGCGATCGGCCTGAAGTCTGCGGACGCCTAAGGATACCGTTGCGTCCGGAACGCCCAGGCTTTTTTGGACGTTGATCTGGGCCTGAGCGCTGTCGACGTCAGCTTTTGCCGCCAGATAGGACGGGGTCTTCAGCGGGTCCACGTCCGGAGGCGTTTCATTGACATCGGCATGTGCAAGAATGTCTTGCGAAACCGACGTGAAAGGCACAGGCGAACCAGAAATCGCCGTGAGCCTGGCGAAGGCTTCGGCACGCGCAGCCTTGGCTTCGTCGACTTCGGCGCGCGCGGCTTCGGTCGCCGCTCGGGCCTGAGCCTGCCGCAATTGCGCTTCCTTGCCCGCATCGACCAGGGCCGTAACGCGGCGGTCGTCCTCTTCCGTCAGGGTGAGGGCGTCCGTCGCGAGCGTAAGTCTTTTATCGGCGGCTTCAGCCTGAATATAGGCAAGCGCCAGGTCGTAACCGTAGTCGGCGACTGTCTGGGACTTCTGGGCTTGCGCGGCGCCAACACCCGCACGTCCTGCCTGAATTCGGGCAGATCGCTTTCCGCCCAGTTCAAGCGTTTGGTCGATTGAGAAAGTCGTCTCGGCCGACCTGAAGTCGCGGTAGGAGGCTCGGCCGCCGAAGTTTTCCGATTGCAGGTTTAAAGACGGATTTGGCCGCGCCCGTGCCTGGGTCAGGAGGTGGTTGGCCTGATCGACGTTGGCGCTGGCTTCGCGCAGACGAGGGGCGTTGGCGGATTGAGCAAGCAACTCTTTATACGGCGGTGCCGTGTCGGCGAGCGCCGTGTTAAAACACAGCCCCCACAGACAAGCCACCGCCACCGCTGCCATGAGCGGCTTTGGGGACATGAATGTCATTAGATCCTCTGGATATTGAGAAAAATGTGCGGATTCATCGCGTCACCAGGTGACGCAGGCGCACTCAGCCTCGTGGAGGCTGTTCAATATCCGAGGGTCCGGCTTGCTCAAGCTGAGGACCGTTACCTGGACGCGCAAGGCGCGCGGAAAACGTCGAGGGGAAAGCAATGTTCAGATAGTTGTCGACCGCTCCCATCTGGAAGCATCCACCGCAATGATGATGATGCGGAACCGGTATGCTATCATGCGCCAAGCCACTCTCGACGTCGGTTGAATTGCAGACCGTCTTGGTAGTACATGTGTCGGCCCATCCACCGTCTGCGACCATCACTTCGCCAGCGGCTTCATGCTGAAGGGCGATAAACGCTTCCGCTTGGGGTGCCATTGAAATCATCAGGCCAAACATAGCGCACAGAACACCTAGCGCGTTTCGCACGTGGCAGATGTTGGCAAAGATGGTTATCAGCCTGAACAAAAGCGTTGATCCGGTAGGCAGTGGGAGCCTTTTGAATACACACGAACATAGGCGAAGACCAGTAACAAAACTATAAATTGGACGAATATGTTTCGACATTCGGGCTAGTGTTACTATGTTTCAAATCTTTTTGATTGGTTTAATAACGTAATTTCTTCCGTGGCAGGGAAACGAAGGGTCGGGAAGCTGGCGTAACGATCAAACAAATTGATATAGGGTAGGGGGCTATCCTATTTATCAAACTATGTCACACGCTGAATCCGAAAAACAGAAGATGCTCGCTCGGGTCCGTAGGATCAGAGGGCAGGTCGAGGCTATTGAACGGGCGTTCGAGGCCGAGGCCGACAGCGAGAAGATCATGCATCTGATCGCCGGCGCCCGTGGCGCGATTTCCGGCCTGATGGGAGAGGTCATCGAACACCATATTCGTTACCATCTGGTCGATCATCTCAAGCATCCGGGCGCGCTCGATGCCGACGCGCAAGAAGCGCTGATCGATGTCATCCACACCTATGTGAAGAAATAAGCCGTGAACGATTTTGCCCATCTGCTGCAGCAAGGCGCAGGTAATGCGTGGCTGTTCATTCCTTCTGCAATTCTGCTCGGAGCGCTGCATGGTCTCGAGCCCGGACATTCCAAGACTATGATGGCCGCCTTCATCGTCGCGGTTCGTGGAACGATTTGGCAGGCAGTGCTGTTGGGGCTCTCCGCGACGGTTTCGCATACCGCCATCGTCTGGTTGATTGCGCTCGGCGGCCTCTATATGGGCCAGGCTTGGAACAGCGAGGCTATCGAACCCTATTTTCAGGTCGCGTCAGCGGTCATCATGCTCGGCGTCGCGATTTGGATGATCTGGCGCACATGGTCGTCCAGCCGTATCGATAAAGGGCATCACCATCATCACGGTCATGGTCACCACCATAGCCACGGACATGACGAGACACGACGGATAGAGACCGGTCATGGGCGGGTAAGGTTGGAGATCTTCGAAGAAGGCCAGCCGCCGAGATTTCGACTTTACCGCGAGGCCGGGGATTCATGGCGAGCCGACGAGGTCCAGGTCGAGACGGTGCGTCCAGACGGAAGGGCACAGGTTTTCACCTTCGTTCAGAAGCATGGCTTTCTGGAGTCGATCGACGACATTCCTGAGCCGCATGCCTTTTCGGCGCGGCTCGTGCTTGGCCATGTCGGACACAGCCATAGCTATGCCCTGACCTTTGCTGAACACGACCATGATCTTGACCACGCATATAAACCAAGTGGTGTTACGGCCGGATTCGCCGGTGCTGAGGGATATGCGGATGCACACGAACGCGAGCATGCCGAGGATATCGAACGCCGCTTTGCAGGCCGCGCAGTCACGACCCCGCAGATCATCATGTTTGGACTGACCGGCGGATTGATCCCTTGTCCGGCCTCGATAACCGTCTTGCTTCTCTGTTTGCAGCTCAAACGGATCGCGCTCGGCGCCACCCTGGTGCTGTGTTTCAGCATCGGCTTGGCGATGACTATGGTGGCGTCAGGCGTATTGGCGGCTGTCAGCGTTCGGCACATGTCCAAACGCTTCAAAGGGTTCGGAAAACTCGCGAACCGCGCTCCATATCTGTCTGGCGTTTTGATTGCGTTTGTCGCGCTTTACGTTGGCTGGACCGGCCTTCGGGCGATCATCTGATGGCTCAAAGCAACGACGATGTCGCGGAGAACGCAGCCCTCCGCAGGGCCGTGGCAGTAGTGGCGGCCGCTAACCTCGTCTATTTTTGCATCGAGTTCACCGTCGCTCGGCATATCGGGTCCGTATCGCTGTTCGCCGATAGTGTCGATTTTTTCGAGGACGCGGCGGTTAATGTCTTGATCGCCGTCGCGATGGGTTGGTCTGAGCGTCTCAGGGCACGGGCCGGCATGGCGATGGCCTTGATCTTGCTCCTTCCGGCCACCGCTTTTATTTGGACCGCATGGCAGAAGTTCCACACTTTCGCACCGCCTGAGCCCTGGCTTCTTTCGGCGACTGGACTCGGGGCCCTCGCTGTAAACCTGGGCTGCGCTTTCCTTCTGGCGCGTTTCAGGCACCATAAAGGCAGCCTGACAAAGGCGGCTTTTCTGTCGGCGCGGAACGACGCCATCGCCAATGTAGCGATCATGCTTGCCGGAGCGGTAACCCTAGTCTGGCACTCGGCCTGGCCCGACCTTGTCGTTGGTTTTGGCATTGCGTGGATGAACCTCGACGCGGCCAAGGAGATATGGGAAACCGCAAGGAAAGAGCGCCAGTCGGCCGAAGTTTAGGAGCCGGATAAATTCACCCATCTGTATGTTCGGCCTGACCGCCCCCTTGATACTGACCATATTCATACAGCAAACAGACATATCCGAAGTGAATACTTACACGAGTAGGCATAGCGGTATTTCCATATCCTTAGGGAATGGAGATCGACATGGAGATGTCTTACCGCCGGTTCGGCGTAATGATCGGAATATCTACCGTCGTCATGTACGGCCTGATGTTCCTCAATACCTATGTCCTCGGCGATGTCGAATTCAGCCAGACCCGCCTATGGATGGCGGTCCTGATGGGCGCGGCGATGGCCGTCGTTATGATGCTGTTCATGTGGCCTATGTACAAAAATAAGAAAGCGAACGCGGCCATTATCGCGGGAGGCGCGATCGCCTTCATTGCTGCCTTATGGCTGGTGAGAAGCCAGGCGACGGTGGGCGATGTCGGTTACATGCAGGCCATGATCCCGCATCACTCGATCGCCATCATGACCAGCGAACGCGCACACATCAAGGACCCCCGCGTGCGCAAGCTCGCCGACGGCATCATCGATGCCCAGGTTCGTGAGATCAAGGAAATGAACGGCCTTATCAAGGACCTCAAACAACATCCGCCGTCCTCCCAGTCCCCGGACCTGCGTCCGCCGACAGATGGCCGCGACCGCTGAGCGCTCAGTCGGAAACCGCGGCCTTCGATGACGGGCCGGACGGCCAGCGCAGGCGCTTGTTGACATCGAGGCGTTTACCCCGGCCGGCGGTCAGGCGGCGCATCCAGTCCCGCGCCGGGCGTTCAACGAGGTGATGCATCACCATGGCGGCGGGAACGACGCCGGTAAACATGGCCAGCCAGACAGGGAGCGGCATATGGCCTGGAGCCATATGCGCAAACTTCTGCAGCCCCTCGCCGATCACGAGCTGCCACGGGATGCACACCATGTAGACCGCAAAGCTGACCTCGCCGAGATAGACGAGGGCGCTGTGCGACAGAATCGTCGCGCCGTGGCGGGCGGCGGCGCCGAGCCCAAGGATGAGGCCGGCGCATGCAGCGACCGAGACATAATCGGGCAGGCCAAAGGAGGTGGAGGCGACGAGGCCAAGAACTGAGGCACCTGCGAGGATCAGGGTTTGCGCTTTCGTCTTCAGGACGTCCGCACGCCAGGCGAGCCAGAGTGCGCAACCCAGCGCGAAGCACGGTACGATGCGCAGGGCGCCCCAGAAGATGGTTGCGCTGGTGAGGCCGAAGCCGGCAACACGCGGAAACACGATGTAGAGTCCAACCAGCAAAGCGGCCGCGAGCCCGATCGCCAGGCGAGGGCGGTTCCAAAGTGCACCGGCGGCAAGGGCGAAGGCGGGAAAGGTCAGATAGGCGAACCACTCCGCCGAGATCGACCACGACGGATGGTTCCAGCCGCCGTGCGGGGCCAAGCCCCAGGCTTGAGTCAGGGTCAGGTGCGCGGGCAATGACGACCAGACGATGAGTTTGTCGCCGGCATGGACACCGACAAGGGACAGGAACAGGATGAGGGCCGCCAGGCCCGCCATGATGGCGAGGTGCAGCGGATAGATACGCGCCAGCCGCGCCCACAGGAATTCCCGGTAGCTGAAGCGGCGTTCGCGGAAGCGCTCAAGGTAGACATGGCTCAGGATGAAGCCGGACAGGACGAAGAACAGTTCGACGCCGAGATATCCCTTGCTGACGAAGGCCGGCATGGCCGAACCGAGGTCAGGCCAGAAATGATAGCTCACCACCCAGATGGCGGCGAAGATGCGCAGGGCCGTCAAGGGCTTCAGGTTTTGCGGCATGGCGTGTCCCAGAATACGTCAAATGCGAGAGGTCGTTTCGCTTCGTGAGCGAAAGTGCAAGAATTGGGCCCAGGGCGCTTCCCTAAGAACCGGCGGGTAAGGCGGGTGCGGAGAGCGGTCATGAGGCGCCAGGCGGTTCCAGCATGCCGAAGACCGCGACGAGCAGGAGGATGGCCACTCCCGCGACGGATTCGATGGTCAAGCTCCGGCGCAGGGCCGAGACGGCGCCGGCCTGAGCGGCGGGGTTCGTCGCATTTTTGAGGGCCGGCGTCAGGCTGAAGCGGTTCTTGGCGGCCAAGGCGAGCATCGCGGCGAAAAGGGCAATTTTCAGCGCCAGGAGATTGCCGTAGGCGGAGGTCAGCAGTCGTGGCAGACCGCCCAGGCCGACCAGGAAGTAGCTGTTGACCAGGCCCGTGATCACGAGCAGGGCGACCATGAGTGTGCCGGTCGTTGCGAAATCCGCCAGGGCCTTGGCCATGGCGCTGCGGTGGGGTTCGACGACGGCCGTGGGACGCCTCAGAAGCGCGTAAAATCCGGCCAGGGCGCCCAGCCAGACGCCCGCGGCTATAGAATGGATCATGTCGTTGACGAGGTGGACGGTACCGGCCGTGCCGTCGTCGGCGGCACCGTGGCCGGTGAAGGCGAAACTTGCCAGCGCCAGGAGCCCCACCAGGTAATGGAAGGCGAACGACAGGTTTCCGGGACGGCGCAAGGCGACGAGCGAGGCCAGGACGCCCAGGCCGATGCGCACGGCGATGGCGTGACTCCAGCGGGTGTCGAATAGCACGGTTTGGATGGCGGGCAGGTCGAGCTTCGCCAGCGGCAGTCCGTTCATGGTCGCCGACTGCGCCAGCAGCGAAAGGATGGCGCCGGCGAGCAAGGCGATCGCGGCGCCGAGGAAGAGCGGGCCCGGCCAGTCCAGTTGGCCGGCCGAAGCCTCGCCCGAACGGGGCAGGCTGATCAGGGTGAACAAGGCGGTTCCGAAGAGGATGACGGCGCCTCCATATTGCAGGAGGCGCGCCAGGTCGGCCGCGATCAGGCTTGCCCAGTCCATCGGCATGATTCCTACTTCACCGTGAAGGTGACGGTGCCGGTCATGCGGTGACCGTCATCGGTGACGGCCACCCAGTTGACCTTGTAGGCGCCGGGCGCCAGCGGCTTCGACGGCATGGCGTGCAGGACCTTGCCGCCGTCAGCAATCGCGACCTGGACATCGACCTTGGTGCCGTCGGCCTTGACCACTTCGAACCCGGACATCTTGTCCGTCAGCTTTTCGCTGAAGGTCAGCATGATCATCTGGGGCGAGGCGGTCACGGCCCCTTCGGCGGGCATCGACTTCAGCAGATGGGCATGGGCGAGCGCGTCGGTGGCCGCCAGCGGCATGGCGAGGATGGCGGCGGCGGCGAGGGTACGAATGAGGGTTTTCATGATGATAGTCTCCTGTTGAGGGTTGTTTAGAACATCCACCGGATGCCGGCGCTGACGCGCGTTTCATCCGGCTTTTCCCCGCGAGCGCGGGCATAGTCAGCCGTGGCGCCATATGTCTGGCGATAGGTCACGTCGATATAGGGCGCGAACTCCCGGCGGAATTCGTAGCGGGCCTGGAGGCCGAGGCTCGCATCGGTGATGCCGGTGCCAAGACCTGCGATAGGATCCGTGCGGGTATTGAAGTTGACCTCCAGGCGTGGCTTCAGGATCAGCCGCTGCGTCAGCAGCCACTCATTCTCCTGGCGCAGGCGGGCGCTCACGGCGCCATCGTCGCGGACGAACAGATGGGCCTCCGTCTCGAACCAGTAGGGTGCAAGGCCTGTAATGCCACCGACCAGGTAGGTGTGCGCCTTGCCGCCCGGAACGTCGGGTTTGAGGTCGTAGCGGATACCGGCCTGTGCGTCCCAATAGGGAGCGATATTGCGTCCGTACATCGCCCAGGCTTCGGCATGGGCGATCTTGCCGTCGGTGACCTCGCCCTCGCTTTTCAGCCAGAGCCGGTTGATATCGCCACCGCGCCAGCCGTCGAAATCCCATGCTCCGGTATCGATGCCGTGGCTGCGGGACAGATCGGTCTCCAGGATGAAATTGTGATAGGTCGCGGCCTTGTGCATGTCGGCCATCGTGTCCATCGCCGGTGGCTGGTCGGCGTAAGCGGTGCCGGCAAGCGCCAGTCCGAAGACGAGTGCGGCTCCAGAGAGTGCCCATTCGGTTCTAGTGCGCATGACCCTGATCCTTTCCGGTATTCGTCTGGCCCATGTCCATATGGCTCATGTCCATTCCGGGCATCGACATGTCGTGCTTTGCGGCGGGTTTGGCGGGCGCTGTCTTCTTGGGCTTCGGAGGTGATTTTTTCGGATGCGCTGGCTGCGCACCGGAACTGGCCCCCATGTCCATTCCGTTCATGCTCGGACCGTGGCTGTCGTGCTGATCATGATCCTTTGCGCTGGTGTTCGCGGTCGTATCATCACCTTTCATATCCATACCGGGCATCGCGTCGGACGAAACGGATCCCGTCGCCTTCGGCCCGTTCGATGGGCCAGCGGCATCCGGGGCGGACATGGTCATTCCCGGCATAGCGTCGTTGCTCGCGCCAGCCGGCGGCTGTTGCGGCTTGTCCATCTTCATTCCCGGCATGCTCGTCCCGGGCATGTCCATGCCGGGCATCGTATCGTGCGGCGGCGAGGCCGGCGGCGGCGCACCTGGCTCTTCGACGACCAAATCGGTCATCATGCCCGAGATCATGTGGTTCATGAGGTGGCAGTGGAAGGCCCAAGTGCCTTCGTTATCCGCCGTCAGGAGGACCGAGACGGTCTGCCCGGGCGGCACGATGACCGTATGCTTGTTCGGCATCTTGTCCACGGGCTGGCCGTTCTCGAGTTGCACGAACATGCCGTGCAGGTGCATCGGGTGCGCCATCATGCTGTCGTTGACGTAGGTCAGGCGGACACGCTCATTATAGGCGACGTGAATGCCCTCGGCCGGATCGAAGGTCTTGCCGTTCATCGTCCAGACGTAGCGCTCCATATTGCCGTCGAGCACGACCTTGATGTCGCGCGTCGGCTCCCGGGCGTCGGCTTGCTCCCCAGCATACTTCAGATCGCTGTACGCCAGGATTTTGGTGCCGGCCGGAGCGTGAGCGTCGGACCAGCCGGACGGCTGATCCATCAGGGACATGTCCATGTTCGGATCGTCCTTCATCATCTTCGCCATGTTCATATCGGACATGGTGAGGATGGCGCGTGGACGCTGCGCCGGCACGTCGCCCCGCATGCCTTCGCGCGGGGCAAGGGTGCCCAGCGCGAAGCCTGTACGGTCGAGGCTTTCGGCGGCGATCGTGTAGGCCTTGTCTTCGGTCGGTTCGACAATGACGTCGTAGGTTTCGGCGTTACCCATGCGGAATTCGTCGACCGTCACAGGCTCGACCGGCTGGCCGTCGGCGGCGACAACCGTCATCTTCAGGCCCGGGATGCGGACATCGAACATGGTCATGGCGCCGGCATTGATGAAGCGCAGCTTGACCTTTTCACCGGGCTTGAAGAGACCGGTCCAGTTCTCCTGAGGCGACAGACCGTTGATCTCAAAGGTATAGCCTTCGACATCGGCGAGATCCGTGGGGCGCATGTTCATCTTTCCCCACATGCCGGCCATCTGGGTTGCCTTGGCGAAGCCCATGGTTTTCACGTCATGGAAATAGTCGCCGACGGTTCGCCGGTGATACTGGTAGTAGTCGGCATTGCCCTTGAGATGGGCCTGGATCTGCGCTGCGGTCTCGGGCGACTCATCCGACAGGATGATGACGTAGTCCTTGTCGGCCGGAACCGTCATCGCGGCGTCCTTCGATCCAGCAGCCGGATCGATGACCAGCCCGCCCAACAGGCCGTCCTGTTCCTGGCCGATCGAGTGGGCGTGGTACCAGTAGGTACCCGACTGCTTGATATGGAAACGATAGGTGAAGGTCTGGCCGGGCTTGATGCCGTCGAACCCGTTGAAGCCGGGAACGCCGTCCTGGCTGCCCGGCACGACCATGCCGTGCCAGTGGATCGAGGTGTCAGCCTTCAGCGTGTTGGTGACATGGACGACCGCGTCGTCGCCTTCGGCGAAACGCAGGATGGGCCCGGGCATCGTGCCGTTGATGGTGATCTTGGGCGTCATATGCCCGCCGACCGATATGGGCCGGCTGCCTATAGTGAGATTATATTCGCGGGTTTCGGCATGGGCGAGCAGCGGCGCGGCCGCTACCGTCGTCATGGCGAACACCCAGTAAGGAAGGTGTTTCATTGCTTTGATCCTGGAGAAAAACAGAGGAACGCGGGCGCAGCCGCGCCCGCTCACGATCTGCGGTTAAGGATCAGGCTTTGGGCGGTCGGATCAATGTGTCCGCATGAAAGGACACGAGTGTCTGGCCCTCATGGTCGCCAACTATCGTAGAGTCGACGTGCAAAGGCGCTGCAATTACTGCGGCCAGCATCGGCGGCGTCGCTGGGCAGTGGCTCAAGGGGCAGTTGCAGCCATCGGCACAGCACCCGCCGGAATGGCCACTCGACCTGTGCTTTTCGGTCATGGCCTTGGCGGATTGGGCGGCCATCGCCTTGGCGCAATCTTCACTCATCCCGTCCATCGCCATCGTGGCGGCCGCCTTTACGGGATGTGCGGGCATGGCCTGGGCATGCAGGGGCGACGATACCGTCACGAAGACGAATATCAGCGCCATCACAATGCGGGTCCAGAGCTTTGCCATCACGGCGATATAACCAGACAGGGGTTAAAAGGAAATGTGACCTTGAGTCCCACCAGCATACCCCGGTGGGGTAAATCCAGCAAGACCTAAAGACGCACGGAGCGAATACGCAGGCTGTTGCCGATGACGCTAACCGACGACAAGGCCATAGCCAAGGACGCGACGATGGGCGACAGCAGCAGTCCGAAGGCGGGATAGAGCACGCCCGCGGCCAGGGGGACACCGATAAGGTTATATCCGAAGGCGAATACGAGGTTCTGCTTGATGTTCGTCATCACCGCCTTGCTCAAATTCCTTGCCTTGACGATGCCATCGAGATCGCCCTTGATCAGGGTGATGCCCGCGCTTTCCATGGCGATATCGGTGCCGTTGCCCATGGCGATGCCGACCGTGGCGGCGGCAAGCGCCGGCGCGTCGTTGACGCCGTCTCCGGCCATGGCGACCTTGCGTCCGGCACGGATCAGGGTTTCGACGACCTCGGCCTTCTGGTTCGGCAGGACGTTCGCCTTGACCTCGTCGATACCCAGGGCTTGGGCGACGGCCCGCGCGGTCTCGGCGTGGTCGCCTGTGAGCATGACGAGTTTCAGGCCATCGGCCCTCAGCACCTTCAAGGCATCGGCCGTAGACGGTTTAACCGGATCGGCGACAGAGATGACACCGGCGGGCTTGCCACCTATGAAGGCATAAACGACCGTCTGTCCCTTCTCGCGCAAAGGCGCGGCCAAGGCTTCCAGTTCGGCCGCATCGCCGAGCAGGGTGGCATTGCCGAGCTTGACTTCGACGCCGTCGACCGTGCCGGTCACGCCCTTGCCAATAGGCGAGTCGAAGTCGGAGACCGGCAGTAGCGCGACGCCTTCTTCCTTGGCGCCATCGACGATGGCACGCGCGATCGGATGTTCGCTTGCGGCCTCCAGTGAGGCTGCCAGGGACAGGAGGCGGCCGGTATCGAATTCGGCAACCGTCTGGACGTCGATCAGTTTTGGTTTGCCCTCGGTGAGCGTGCCGGTCTTGTCGAGCACGAGCGTATCGACGCCCTTGAAAGCCTCCAGCACGGCGGCGTCGCGGACCAGGATGCCGGCGCGCGCGGCGCGGCCGGTGCCCGCCATGATCGACATCGGCGTGGCGAGGCCGAGTGCACATGGACAGGCGATGATCAGTACGGCGACGGCGGCCAGGATGGCGTGGCCGAGCCTGGGCTCCGGCCCCCAGACCATCCAGGCGGTGAAGGTCACGACCGCCGCCAGCACGACGGCCGGAACGAAATAGCCGGAGACGATATCGGCGACGCGCTGGACCGGTGCGCGAGACCTCTGGGCCTGGCCGACGCGGGCGACGATCTGCGCCAGCAGCGTGTCATTCCCCACTCGGGTGGCTTTCATGACGAAGCTGCCGGACTGGTTGACCGTGGCGCCGGTAACCTTGTCGCCAGCGACTTTCTTAACCGGCATCGGCTCGCCCGTGATCATCGATTCGTCGACGTGGCTCGATCCTTCGACGACCTCGCCGTCGGTCGGAATCTTTTCTCCGGGACGCACACGTAACAGGTCGCCGGCCACGACCTTTTCGAGCGGGACCGTCTCTTCCTGGTCGCCATGGAGCCGGTGTGCGGTGGCGGGCGCCAGGCGCAGCAGGGCGCGTATGGCGTCGCCGGTCTGCGACCGCGCCTTCAGTTCCAGCACCTGGCCCAGCAAGGCCAGCGTCGTGATGACGGCGGCCGCCTCGAAATAGACGTCCGGCCCCATGCCGCTCATGTGCGGAAAGGCATCAGGCAGGAGCGTCGCGACCACGGAATAGGACCAGGCCACCAGCACGCCCAGCGCGATCAGGGTGAACATGTTGGGATTGCGGGTCTGAAGCGATTGCCAGCCCCGTTCGATGAACGGCCAGCCGCACCACAGGACGGCGGGTGTCGACAGCAGCAGTTGCACCCAAATCGAGACAGTGTCCGGAACCAGACGCGACAGTCCGAAATGAGCGCCCATGGCGAGGACGGCGACGGGCAGGCTGAGCGCGGCGGCGATCCACATGCGCCGCGTCATATCCTTCAACTCGTGGTTCTCGGTCTCATCGAGCGTGACGACCTCGGGTTCGAGGGCCATGCCGCAGATCGGACAACTGCCTGGGCCTTCCTGACGGATTTCCGGGTGCATCGGGCAGGTATAGATGACCTTTTCGCCGGCCTTGGGCTGTGGCGCTGGCGATCCAACGGGTCTGCCGTTAGCGCGGCCATGGTGGCTATGACCGGCCATCTCACCTTGTCCTGAAGCATGGCTGCACGAATGGCCGGCGTCCGCGGAGGCGGTATCCCTGGAATCCGGTAAGGCCGTTGCCGCGTCGTCGGCGGGCACAAGGTTCATATGGCAGATCGGGCATTTCCCCGGGCCATCCTGTCGGACGTCGGGGTGCATCGGGCAGGTGTAGACCTTGCCCGAGCCTTCTGGTTGCTGGTGATGACCGTCATGATTATGGCAGCACGCGGCCTTCGCCTCACCGGTATGGGCAGGCGTCTTCGGTTCCATCGTCATTGGCTCGACCTATTCGTATTTCTTAAGGAGCGTCAGGATTTCGCCCACCTGCTGATCGCGCAGTTTCTCGTCGTCGCAGCAACTGGTGCGGGACAGGCAGGAGCGCATATGGGTTTCAAGTACACTCAGCTCGATCGTTTTGAGCGCGCTGCGTGCGGCACGTAGCTGCGTCATGATGTCCACGCAGTATTCACCCTTGGCGATCATGCGCTTGACGCCTTCAAGCTGGCCGATGGCGCGGTTCAGGCGCGGCGTCTGCTCGACGTGCGAAGGATGTTTGGTCTCGGCGGAAGGAACTTGCATTATAACCTCATATACCCGTGAGGGGTATATATACCCGCCGGGGGTATAACGCAAGCGGTCGATGGCATATTAGGTGGACTTGTCTCTCGCGCACCTTTGGGGGCAAGAAGAGTCCTGTTTTGATCAGGATCACCGCCACGCGGACGTCATGTGGCTCGCCGGCGCCGCGACGACAGGCGCGGATGCAGGCGGAAAGTCCATTGGGTGTTCAAGTCCGCCACTGCTCCGAAGACATCGAAATGCAAAACATATTAGTCATTTCGATAGACTGGACTGTCATTACCTAATAAATTTGACATTTTGGCAATGCCTTATATGTTAGGCACAAAGCGAGTAAATGTAATTTGTGCCTAACATATTGGACATGGTCATGGATCTCGAAACCATAGGCAAGACAATAGCCGAGCGGCGGCGGCAGGGCGACCTGACGCAAGCGCAACTGGCCAATCGTGCCCGTGTCAGCCGCGCGACCATCACTGCACTCGAGACGGGGGTCCAGAGAGAACTGGGGTTCAACAAACTCATGGGCATCCTGGCGGTGCTGAAACTCGATCTCAATCTGACCGAAGCGAACGCTGGACGGCCGACCTTGGAAGACCTGCAGGGGGAGGGCGGGCAATGATCCGCGTCTGGAGCGATGCGCTGAATGCGGGTTTGCTGGACCGGCATGGCGCCAATGGCGCTGCGTTTGCCTATGCTGCGGAGGCGCCACCGGCCAGGGCCGTTTCATTGACCATGCCGGTCCGCCTGGCCAGTTGGGATCAGAAATTCGGCATCCACCCAATTTTCGAGATGAACCTGCCCGAAGGATATCTGAAGGAAAAGCTGCGACTGGCTTTTGCCAAGGCTACGGGCACATTCGACAGCCTGGATCTCCTCAGCATCGTCGGACGCTCCCAAATCGGCCGGTTGAGATATACGGCGCCGGATGCGGCCCTCGATGATCAGGTTCCTTTCCAATCCGTCGACGACGTGCTGAAGCGTCGGCGCGACGGCGAGTTGTTCGACTACATGATGGACCGGTTCGCCGCCTATTCGGGAATCGCCGGCGTCCAGCCCAAGGTCATGATCCGCGACGAAAAGGCGGCCCAGGTCCTGGACGGACGAAAGTCGCAGAGTGTCCAGGGCGCGACCCACATCGTGAAGTTCTGGGATCCGAAAGAATATCCGCATCTGGCCGCGAACGAATATTTCTGTTTGCTTGCGGCAGAAAAGGCAGGCTTGAAAGTGCCCCGCCGTCGCCTTTCCGAAGACGCGTCGGCCCTGGTCGTGGATCGATTCGACCTGCGCGCGGACGGCAGCTATATGGGCATAGAGGACTTTTGCGTCCTGAATGGCAAGGGAACCGAGAAGAAATATGAGGGCGGCTACGAGACGGCGGTCTTCAAGCGGCTCAAGGATTTCGTTCCTGCCGAAGCGCAGCGCACCGAACTCGAAAAGCTGTTCACCTTGTTCGTTCTCAACGCCGTCGTGCGCAATGGCGATGCGCACCTGAAGAACTTCGCCTTGACCTATGACAAGGTCGAGGGCGAGGCGAGGTTGGCGGACGTCTATGACATCGTGACGACGACGGTCTATCTGCCGAAGGACACGATGGCCCTTACGCTGGACGGTACGCCGAATTGGCCGGATCTGAAGCAATTGACCAGACTCGGCACCGTGCGCTGCGGCCTTTCGCCCAAGGAAGTCGCAAAGATCATGGACCGCGTCGGAACCGCTGTGTCGGAAGCGCGCAGAGACTTGCGGGCCTATGCCAGTGACGATCCGAGTTTTGTTGATGTAGCGTCCGCGATGGAGGCGCAATGGGAGACCGGGATGCGCCAGTCGCTGGGCACCGGGGGGCGATGATATCGGCTTGGCGACCGTACAAGCCGCTGTGGGCACTATCGCCTTTTCACGGTACATTTTTTGCACCCAGGCGTAATATTGGCTCCTCGATGTACCGTTTCAGGTTGCTCATTGGACAGGTCTAGGTGCCCTTTAAGATGGTGAGCAAAACATGGCGTTTGACGACAAAGCCCCCAATCCGGTCGACCTGCATGTAGGCGGCCGTGTTCGCATGCGGCGGAAGTTCCTTGGCCTTAGCCAGGAAGGATTAGGAGATCATCTCGATCTCACCTTCCAGCAGGTCCAAAAGTACGAGCGGGGCTCGAACCGCATCAGCGCGTCGAAGCTTTATCAAATCTCGAGTGCGCTCAAAGTGCCCATAGCCTATTTCTTCGAAGGTTACGGCGACGGACAGGCGCCCGACGGGTTCAGCGAAAGCGCGTCGGAGCAATTCGTCCGCGGCTTCCTGATGACAACGGAAGGCATCGAACTGGCCGAGGCCTTCCCCAGGATCAGGTCTGCCAAGCACCGGCGCAAGATCCTCGACCTCGTACGGGCGCTCTCCGAGGAAGATTGAGGCGCCATGCGGCATATGCGGGTGCGGCCTCAGGCGTCCTGGACGACCGCTTCGTCACCCAGGTCTTCGATCGACGGTTCCACCTGGCCGAATCTCGATGCCGCCAAGGAAATTTGGAAGGCTGTACACCAGAGACAGTAATCGGCAGAGGCCTTATGTCGATGCGAAGCTATCGAAGAGGAAGGCAATTCCTTGCCCAAAAGGCGCGGACGATGACCCCGGATCGTTAATGAAGACCTGGCCCAAACTATTGACGGGCCTGCCTGCTGGCCAATGTCATTGTTGTGCCAAGCATCTCCATGGCGTCCGCCCGTGACTTGCCTACCTGGCCGCTCAAGGCGACATCGACCATGATTTCCGATAGCGCCGCATTGATAAGGGCGTTCGGCTTACCATCGATGAGGTGATCGATCTTTCGCTTGATCTGGCTGTATAGGGCATATGCGGCAGTCCGGTCGTCCATTCAGGCCTCCAATTGCTTAAGAAGATCACGGATTCCCCGTTCTGCATATCACCCGTGCGGGTGACGGTGGACTGAAACGGACAGTCATGATCGGCGCCTTTAATGGTGGCGATAGCCATCGGTCGAAAACAGGGCTTTCATCTCCTTCCGCGCGGCCTCCGTCCGTGCATCGAGATAGGAGGCGAGGTCCTGGAGATGGACACCTTTGGCGCACTTCTGGCTGCCCTCGATGCGCACCAGCGGGATGGCGATGTCGCCGCTCGATATCTTGGCGATGAGCTTCACCGGCGTCAGGTGGCTGAAATAATCCCGGCACACCATCTCGATCGGGATCACGGCTCTTCCATCGTATTGGGCCAGCAGCAGGAATGCGGTGTTCATGGATGCCTCCTTCAGGCCATCGGCCGCCGTGACGACTTGGTGAAGGCCCGGTCGGACGCCATAAAGCGTTCGACCATGACCGGAATGAGCCTCGCCGGATCCCCGACGGCATGCCCGGTTTCCTTGGAGAGGGCGTCAGCGTAGGCGAGGAGGTCGCGATGGACCTCGGCGGGCAGGTCGGCCGTCACCTTGACCGGCTTGTCGTCGAGCAGGGGGCCGAGTTTTAGTTTGGCCATGGTGGGTCTCCATAGGGTTCCAGGATGAGGTCACGGGACAGGATGACGCGGACGGGCATGCCGGCGCGGATGGTGATGGTCGGCTGGACGTCGAGTTGCCGTTCGACGATGCGCTGGCCGGCGCGATTGATGCTGTCAGCGGCGCCGTCGCGCAGCGCACGGACCAAGTCACTGTCGGACTGGGTATCGCCGGTCTGGGCCCCCATGCCGAGCAGGGTGGAGAGAGCGGCGGCGTTGACGACGGCGGCCCAATGATTGTCGACGCTGTCGGCGAGGCCGGCAAAGCCGCGCGCGTCGGCTGCAGAGGCCTTGTCCAGAACGAGGGATTTCCCGTTAGGCAGGATCAGGCGCGACCAGACCAGGAGAATGCGCGACTGGCCGAAACTGATCGAGTTGTCGTACTGTCCAATCAGGCGCGATCCCTTTGGGATCAGGATATAACGGCCCGTCAGGGAGTCGTGCACATCCTGGGTCACCTGGGCGAGGACCTGCCCCGGGATGTCCGACCGCAGGCCGGTGATCAGGGCGGCCGGCACGACACTGCCGGTCAGCAGGGTATAGGGCGAGATGGGATCGACCAAGCGTGCGTCACTGGTGACTTGGCTGTCCGGCGTGCGGTCCAGATAGGCCGTCTTCTTCTCGGCGTCGGACTTGACGGCATCTGGCTGTCCCGGCAAGGGCCAGGTTCCGAGTGGCGGCGAAGGGGCCGTTGTGGAAACCGTCGCTACGTCGCCGCCATGGCCACCGGCCTGTCCGAAAAACACCTGGCTCGTGCGCGCGGCGATCCTTGCCTGTTCGGCCTGTTGGCCCGCTTGCGAGGAAGCCGCATTTCCCGGGCCGGCAGAAGCCGGAACCGGTTCGGCGCCTACGACTGGCACGACAACTCCTGTCGCCTGGCTGGCGGCCAGAAGAGGGCGTCCGAGGTCACCCGGCAAAGGCGGTCCGAGTTTCGGCACGCCCGTGTAGTCCTTGGGCAGGCCGGCCAGGGCTTCGCCGGCCGAGGGCGTGCGTACGGGCGCGGTGTCGGCGTTTTGGTCTGTCGCCGCCTTGGGCTTGGCGGGCGACATGGCGAAAGCCAACGCCACCCCAATCGCGAGGGCTGCAACGGCGCCGCCGCCGACCAGGACCTTGCGCGACAGGCGCAGGACCGGCTTCGGCTGGGCGCGCAGGCGCATGGCTGCGGCGGGATCGCCTTGATCGGTTGGCGTGCTCACGATGTCTGTCCCCCGACGCGGCGAATACGTACCACCTTCTGGTGGCCTTTGTCGCCGAGGCGCAGCTCGGCACGGTCAAGGAGGCGGTCAACGACAAGGAACTGGTTCTGGACGCGATAATTGACCAGTTCGGCCTTGCCGTCGACGCCTATCAGGAACAGGGGTGGCAGGTCGGTGCCGGCGGTCGCAGGCGACATCTCAATATAGACCTTCTCGCCGTCGTCGAAGACGCGGAGCGGCTTCCAGGACACGTTGTCGCCGTCGAGACGGTAGTTGAAGTTGAGGCGCGCCGGGTCGATGCCGGATGCTATCGGCGCCTGCGCCCGTGCCTTGTCGGCGGCCTGCGCGATCGCCACCAGTTCGTCCTGCGGATAGCGCCACGAGACAGAAGCCATGTAGGTGGCGGGTAGGGCCTGAAGTTCGATGTGATAGGTGCGCCTGTCAGAATTGATGACCAGATTGGTAGAGAGCGTCGGCAGCGTCGGCTTGACCAGGATATGGACCTGCCGGGTGTCTCCGGCGCCGCTTTCGGTGGTGCCGATGACCCAGCGGGCAGTATCGCCGGCGGCGACCGGCCCCGTGCCGACAAGGCGTTCGCCGGTTTGCAGGGCGATGTCGGTGACCTTGCCCACGCTCGTGTAGACTTGGTAGAGCGCGCCCGGCATGAATGCATAGACCTGTTCGGCATTGGCGAAGGTGGACGGCGACGGCATGACGCGGGCGGCGGCATTGGCCTTCTGCACGTCGTCGGCCGCCGATGGCGCCGGCGGCGCATGGCGCAGCGAACGGTAGGGACGCGGCGCGGCCTTCGATGCGGTCGCGGTGACCAGGGTGGCCAGGATCAGGCCTGCGACGGTTAGGGATTTGCGGGTCATGATTGGGTGAACTCCTGGGACCAGTTGATGGCGTTGACATAGATGCCGAGCGGGTTCCGGCGCAGCCGCTCGGGGTCGTGCGGCGGATCGATGACGAGGGAGGCGATGGCCGACCAGCGCTGGGTAGTCACGAGTTGCCCGTTCGTGTAGCCGCGTTCCAGCCAGGTGATGCGGAAACTGTCAGGGGAGGCGCGGATGACGCTCAGGACCTCTACGGCGACCTGGGTCTGGCCGACCTTTGCGAACGGGTCGCTAGCCTGGGCGTAGCCATTGAGCGCCAGCGCGCCCTTGTCGGTGGTGAAGTCATAGGCCTTCAGCCAGTTCTGCCGCACCACGACGGGATCGTTTGGGATGGCGCGGACCTCCGAGATGAACTCGGCCAATTGGTAGGCGACCTGGGCGTCGTTGGGGCGGTAGCCGGCGGTGGCCGGGGCAACGGCTTGGGTCTGGCCGAGCCTGTCGACCTCGACGATCCAGGGCACGATGGTCCCACGCGTCGATTGCCAGGTGAGGGCAGCGGCGAAGCCGCCGGCCAGGATGAGGCATCCGAAGGCCATCAGCCGCCAGTTCCGCGCCTGGACTCGGGCCGATCCGATACGGTCGTCCCAGGCCTTGGCGGCGCGCTGGTAGGGGGTTTCGGGTTCTGGCGTCTGCCCGTAGGAGGTGGAAGCGCGCTTGAGCATGGTTATTGGCTTTCCTTGAGATCGACGGCGTGGCCGCCACCGGCCGCGTCGCCTTGGCCCACGACGTGGACGGCGGTGCCGACGGCATTGTGAAGGGACTGGTTGCGCTTGAGATCGCTGGCCCAGGCCGGAACAGGAGTGGAAGAGGCGACAGGACCAGCGGATGACGCATTGACGGTCCCCTCGGTGGAGCCGCCGCCGGTCGCGGCAAATGCGCCGCGGACACCCGACTGGTAGCTGTCCTTGAAGGCGCTGGCCGTGGCCTGGGCGGCACGGTTCATGGGCGCCGTGGCCGCCTTGGCGACATTAGCGATACCGCCCGCTACGGCCGAAGCGCCCTGTTTGCCCATGGCGCCGAGCGAATAGGCGGTGGAGGCCGCACCCGCCATGGACGCGCCGGAATGCGCGGCAGTCATGGCGCCGCCTGTCAGGGCCGACAAACCGCGTGCGGCCATTCCGGCACCCATCAGGCCACCGGCCAAGGCACCGCCGGCGGCGAGCGTTGCGCCCACGGCGGAACCCGCACCCATTTGCGGGCCGCCGGAAACCAGGCCGTTGGCGACGGACGGGCCGAAGATGCCGAGGCCCAGGAGGGTGAGGGCGGCGAGCACGACGGACATAGCGTCCTCGATCGTCGGCTGGGCGGCACTGAAGTCCTGCACCAGGGTGCTGAACAGGGTCGAGCCGATGCCGGTGATGACGGCCAGGACGAGGACCTTGATGCCCGACGACACCACGTTGCCGAGGACCTTTTCGGCCATGAAGGCGGTCTTGCCGAAAAGCCCGAAGGGGATGAGGATGAAGCCAGCCAATGTCGTCAGCTTGAACTCGATGAGCACGACGAACATCTGGATGGCCAAGATGAAGAAGGCCAGCACGACGAGCAGCCAGGCGAGACCGAGGCAGGCGATCTGGAGGAGGTTGTGCAGGAAATCCGTGACGTTCATGAGGTCGGAGGCTGCGGACAACAGGGGCGCACCGGCATCGAGGCCGGTCTGCGCCAGCTTCCCGGGACGCATCATGTCGGCGACGGTAAAGCCCGTGCCTGATGCCTTGAGGCCGAGGCCGGCGAACGAATTGAAGACGATGGCCGCCAAGCCGTTCCAGTTGCCGATCAGGTAGGCGAAGGCGCCGACGAACAGGGTCTTCTTGATCAGGCGGCTGATGATCTCGGAATCACCGCCGCCATCGAAGGTCCAGAAGAGGGCGGCCAGGGTCACGTCGATGACGATCAGGGTGGTGGCGACGAAGGCGACGTCGCCGTGCAGGAGGCCGAACCCGCTGTCGATATAGCGGGTGAAGACCTCCAGGAAATGGTCGATGACGCCGGTATTGTTCATGGTCAGTGCCCGTAGAACATCTGGGCGTTGCCCGGCTGGTAGCCGGTCTTGCCTTGCAGGAAACGGCGGCGCTGTTCGGCTCCTTGAGCCGCGGCGGTGGCGTCTTCGGCAGCCTTGAGGTCCTGTGCCCGGGCCTGCGAAGCCAGGAGTGCGGTTAGGTCGCTGAGTTGCTGGGCCTGGAGGGCCAGCAGTTGGTTGCCGGCCTGGGTGGCGGCTAGCGCGCCATCGGCGCCCTGGCTGGCAGTGACCAGGGTCGAGACCTGTGCCTGGTAGGTGCTAGTGTTGCCGAGCACCGTCGCTTGGGTGCGCATGGCATCCTGCAGGCCGGCGACGGTGTTGCGCCAGCGGCTCTGCGCGTCGGTCACGAGCGACGCGTCGGACGCGCTCATCGACACGCTGCCGTACAGGGACTGGAACGCGTGGTCGACCTGGCCGACATCGTAGGCGATGTTCTGGGCTTGCTGGATGAGGGCGCGGGTCCGGTTGACCGTCTGCTGGATTTGGTTGAGCACGGACACGGGCAGGCTCGTCAGGTTGCGCGCCTCGTTGATCAGGGACTGGGCCTCATGCTGGAGGGACGTGATCTGGTTGTTGACCTGTTGCAGGGCGCGGGCGGCCTGGAGGACATTCTGCGCATAGTTGGTCGGGTCGAAGACGGCCAACTGGGCACGGGCCGGCACGGCAGACGCGGCCCCAACGGCTGTGACGGCGCCAAGCAGCAGGCGGAGGGTGGAGCGTCGGTCAGGTAAGGTCATGAGTGTGTCCTTCGGCTTGTATGGAAACGAGGTCTGCCGCCCAGGCGACGCCCTTGTGGCTGAGCCAGTTGGCGAGGAAGGCTTCCGGGTTTTCGGAATCGAAGAGGCGGTCGATCGCCGTCTGGTCCTGGGGGGAAGAGGTGGCGCAGAGCGCCAGCGCGACCTGCCCCAGCCCCAGTTCGAACATCCGGTTGCCGCGCGGGGATTGCAGGTAGTAGTCGCGCTTCGGCATGGCGCGGGCGATCAACTGGACCTGGCGGCCATTGAGGCCGAAGCGCTGGTAGATGTCGGCGATCTGGGGTTCCAGGGCATTGGCGTTGGGCAGGAAGAGGCGTGAGGGGCAACTCTCGATCAGGGCTGTGGCAATGGCGCTTGCCCCGATATCGGCCAGGCTCTGGGTGGCGAAGATGACGCTGGCATTGTGCTTGCGCAAAGTCTTCAGCCAGCGCTTCAGTTGCTGGGCAAAGCCCTCGTCATCCAGGGCCAGCCAGCCTTCGTCGATCAGGATCAGGGTCGGCCGGCCGTCCAACTCCCCTTCGATGCGATGGAAGAGATAGGACAGGACGGCGGGGGCGGCGGAGGTGCCGACCAGGCCTTGTGTCTCGAACACGGAGACGTCCGACAGGGCGATGGTCTCCACCTCGGCGTCGAGGAGCGCGCTGTGCGCGCCACCGGCGCAATAGGGCTGCAGCGCCTGTTTGAGGGCGAGCGACTGCAACATGACGCAGAGGCCGGTCACGGTGCGCTCGCCCGACGGGCCGGAGGCCAGTACATTGAGGGCTGACCAGACGTGTTCGCGGACGGCCGGCGTCGCCACTACGCCTTCGTGGACGAGGATCGCTTCGATCCATTCCGCCGCCCAGGACCGTTCGGCCATGTCATCGATATGGCGAAGCGGTTGAAGGTGAACGCGATCGCTGTCTGTATCGCCGAGATCATGCCAGTCGCCAGCCATGGCAAAGCAGGCGGCGCGCAGGGAACGACCGAAGTCGAAGGCCAGGATGCGCGCGCCGGCATAGCGGCGAAACTGCAGCGCCAGGAGGGCCAGCAGCACGGACTTGCCGGCGCCGGTCGGGCCGACGACCAGGGTGTGGCCGACATCGCCGACGTGCAGGGAAAGACGGAAGGGTGTCGTACCCTCGGTCTTGGCGAGCAGCAGGGGCGGGCCGTCGAGGTGACGGTTGCGATCGGGACCGGCCCAGACAGCAGAGGCCGGCATCATATGGGCGAGGTTCAGGGTCGAGATCGGTGGCCGCCGGACATTGGCGTAGACTTGGCCAGGCAGGGTGCCGAGCCAGGCGTCGACTGCGTTCAGCCTCTCATTGATGCAGGTGAAGTCGCGCGACTGGATGACTTTCTCGCACAGGCGGAGCTTCTCGTCGGCGACCGAGGCATCCTCGTCCCGCACCACGATGGAGGCGGTTACCCAGGCATAGCCGGCATAGTCGGCGCCGAGTTCCTGCAGAGCCTCATCGGCATCGGCGGCTTTGTTGGATGCGTCATTGTCGACCAAAGCGGATTGTTCGTTGGTCATCACCTCCTTCAGGATGGCCCCCAGGGATTTTCGCTTGGCGAACCATTGCCGGCGGATCTTGCCGAGCACGCCCTGGGCCCGGGTCTTGTCCATCAGGAGCGCGCGGGTCGACCAGCGATAAGCGAAGCCGAGCCGGTTCAGGTCATCCAGGATTCCCGGAATCGTGGCGGCCGGAAACGCGCTGATCGTCAGCACCCGCAGGTGCGAGGCGCCGAGAATGGGGGCCAGGCCGCCGGTCAACGGCTCGTCGGCCAGTAGCGCGTCCAGGTGCATAGGGGTATGCGGGACGGCCACGACATGGCGCCGCGTCGAAACAGTCGAGTGCAGGTAGGTTAGAGTCTCGGGATCGTCGAGCCAGCGGCAGTCCGGCATGAAGCCCTCGAACTGGTTGAGGACGCGGTCAGACTGGTCGCGGAACGTGTCGACCAAATCCCAGGCTTGGCGGACATTGGTGCCCGTGCCCTCGAAGAGCCAGGCCTCGGATGCCGAGGTTGTGTCCTCCGGCGGCAGGTAGGAGAAGGTGAGGTAGTAGGCGGACTCGAAGTGGGCACCTTCCGCTTCGAAGTCGGCCCGGCGTTCAGCCTCGACCAAAGCGGAGGCCGGATCGGTGAAGGTCGACAGCGGATAGGACTGGGCCGGCAGGCGCTGGGCTTCGATGAAGACCGTCCAGCGTTCGCCCAGGCGGCGGAAGGCGCTGGAAAGCCGTTGGCTAATGGCCGACAGTTCGGCGGGCACGGAACTATCGAGGTCGGGGCCGCGGAATTTCGCGGTTCTTTGGAAGGACCCGTCCTTGTTGAGGACGATACCGGGGGCGACCAGAGCGGCCCAGGGCAGGTAGTCCGAAAGGACCGCCGGACGTTTCCGGTATTCGGCAAGGTTCATCATGGTTTATCTCAGGCGTCGAAATGGGAGGGCAGGCGGAGATGACGGCGCGCCACGTCGAGGAAGTCGGGATCGTGGCGCGCCGCCCAGACGGCAAGGGTATGGCCGATGAGCCCGATCACCAGGCCGGCCACCCACAACCGCAGGCCCAGGCCAAGCGCTGCCGCCAGTGTCCCGTTGACGATGGCCACGGCTCGGGGCGCGCCGGCCATCAGGATGGGGTCGGTGAGGGAGCGGTGGACGGGGGCGGCGTACCCGGGAGGCACTCCGGTGCCGGGCTCGGGGTCGAACGCCATCAGAGAAGCGCCCCGCCGCCGAACGAGAAGAAAGTGAGGAAGAAGGAGGAAGCCGCGAAAGCGATCGACAGGCCGAAGACGATCTGGATCAGGCGCTTGAAGCCGCCCGACGTATCGCCGAATGCCAGGGTCAGTCCGGTGACGATGATGATGATCACGGCGATGATCTTGGCGACCGGCCCTTCGATCGAGGACAAGATGGATTGCAGGGGCGTTTCCCATGGCATGCCCGAGCCGGAGGCCAGGGCCGGCGAGGCGCTGAGGGTGGCCAATCCGGCCAGGACGAGAAAGGGGAGGGCGCGCAGGCGCGAGCGGAGGGTCATCGGAGGTCCTTTCAGGAGGAGAAGTCAGTTGAGGGTGAAGGGAGTGAGTTGGTACTGGCCGTCGGCGGCGAGGCCGGTGACGCGCATCAATTCGGCGACGCGGCGATGGGCACCGCGTCCGTGGAGGACCACGACCAGGTCGATGGTTTCAGCGATCAGGGGCCGCGGCACGGTGACGACGGCTTCTTGGATCAGTTGTTCCAGGCGCAGGAGCGCGCCTATGGCGGAGCCGGCATGCAGGGTGCCGACGCCGCCGGGATGCCCGGTGCCCCAGGCCTTGAGGAGATCGATGGCTTCGGCGCCGCGGACCTCGCCGACCAGGATACGGTCGGGGCGCAGGCGGAGGGCGGAGCGCACGAGATCTGAGAGGGTGGCCACGCCGTCCTTGGTGCGCAGGCTCACGACATTGGGCGCGGCGCATTGCAGTTCGCGGGTGTCTTCCAGCATCACCACGCGGTCGTCGGTGCGGGCGACCTCCGCCAACAGGGCATTGGTCAGGGTGGTCTTGCCCGAGGAGGTGGCGCCGGCGACGATGATATTGAGGCGCTGGGCAACGGCCCCGCGTAGGGCATCCGCCTCGACCCCGGACATGATGCCGGCGGTGACATAGTCGTCGAGCGAGAAGACCATCGAAGCGGGCTTGCGGATGGAGAAGGACGGACCGGCCACGAGCGGCGGCAGGAGGCCCTCGAAGCGCTCGCCGGTGTCCGGCAACTCGGCAGACAGGCGTGGCGAGGTGGCGTGGACTTCGGAACCAACATGGTGGGCGACCAATCGGATGATGCGTTCGCCGTCCTCGGCGGTCAGCCGCTCTCCGGTATCGGCGAGCCCGGTGCTCAGGCGATCGACCCAGATGCGGCCGTCGGGATTGAGCATGACTTCGACGACGCCGTCATCGGCCAGCAGGGCCGTGATATGGCCGCCGAAGGCGCTCCGCAGCATCCGCGTGTAGCGGAGGGTGGCAGGATCTGGTTGTGCGTGAAGCGACATGGCGGCCCCGTGAATTCATGCGAAAACTCATGGGGTCTAGTAAGAAAGCCAGGATTTTACGGGGCGCAACAGGAATTCGACGCCGTCGTACCATGTCGTAGGAATAGAAAAAAATGGATAGGCCGTCTCTGACAAGATAACTTCGGCTCGGAGACCATACGGGTCTGTTCGGACCATAGTAAAGCGACTGCGTCCAAAGCGTTATCGCGGGAATCCCGGGGCGAGTACGCGAATGAACGACGGTCGTTCGGAGCGAGGCGACAACGTATTAAAGTGTCTGCCGGCGTCACAGATTGGGCAGCCTTCCTTTTCCTTCGCGGTCGCGGCTTTCATGGCAGAGGGAGATACGCGGGCTTCTTGAAGGATCTTGAGCGCGCGAGTGTATGCAAGGCCCGGTCCCAAGCGGAATGGCAGTTCCGCCTCATGGTCCAGATTGTGCTGGTGCCTCGCGTATTCCTTTAGCATTGCTTGAACATCTTCCAATTGATTTCCTCACAGCAAATCGCAACAACAACCATTGATTGTTCAAAATATAAGAGTAGTGTCAGGCTGTCGAGGGGATGTCAGGTGTGTCTAATATCCGGTGCGCGAACCCTTGCGGCGCGGACGTGGGATGTATATCGGATGAATGTATTAGTTTCGGCGGGGGAGGTCTCTGAGAAGGCTGGAATCCCTTGGGAGACGATAGGAGCGATTACACCGCACGTAATCTGGCTTCTTTTCATCGTATTTTTTCTGAGGTGGATCGGCCGGGACCGCATCCTTCATTTTCTGGACAGGCTTCAGAAAGTGAAGATTGGCGACGTAGAGGTCGAGCTTCGACAGGCTCTGAGGGAAGCCGCAGAGAAACGTCAGGAAGCAGTGCCAGCTATCGCCATTGGGAGGGCTGCCCGACGTCTGGTCAAGTGTGCATATCTGATTAGTCGGGCAAGAATTCTGTGGATTGACGACAATCCTGATAACAATGCAAGTGAGATAGCATTGTTTGAGGAAGTGGGTGGCGAGGTCGATACGACAACTTCGACCGAAGAAGCGAAAGCCATGCTTAGCCGGGCGCGCTATGACCTGATCCTTTCGGATATAGGCCGTGGCGAGGAGAGTACAGCCGGGACAGACTTTGCGAAGGAGCTTGCCCGCAATCCGAAATCACCGCCGGTCATTATTTATACTGTCAAAGCGGAGAAGACGCTGCCGGAAGGTACTTTTGGAATTACCGACCGGCCAGATGAACTGGTCCATCTGGTTCTGGACCTGCTGGCCCGGAAGCGAGGGTGAGACAATGTATATCCAGTGGTTTGTGAAGGGCATTTCGAGCGCAGGCCCCGGCGGTCAGGGTGTCTTCACCTGGGCGGACGCTAAAGGACTGATCCTGGCTGGGCACGGCATAGTTTCCAACTGGTGGCGTAATAAGCCGGGTAACAGGATATCTCCGCCGGAAATTGAAGCAGTTCTGACAAGCGATAATCTCAACCGGCATGTCCACGACTACGCCAGTTTTGGTTCGCTATCGCCATTCATTTCTGTCGCATCAGGTTGTGTGGAAAGGGATGCCCTGTTGGGGCGCAACAATGTTTATTCGGCGATTGACACGGCACTCGCGTTTGCCACTGAGGATGGAAGACATCCGGGGGCTTTGTTCTATGGCTGGCTGCCGGTCGGTTTAAATCCGGCTGTCGAGCTGAGCGCCGTGGGTGAGAGCATTCGTGATCTCAATGTTTATCATCGCTGGTCACCTTTCCAACTGGAGGGCGAGATTACGGCCAAGATCAATATACCTGCCAATCAGATTGAAAAAGTTGAGTGGTGGGATCTGTCTGTGACGGGCCATCAGGATACGCCTGTTGATGTTTGCAATAATTCACGTTTCGTAGCGCCGACACCCCTTCTGAATGCAAGGGAGTTGTTTTAATGCCTGGTCACGCAGATGAACTTGGTCTTGATCCGGACCGTCTTGCTCAACGATTTAAGTTCCTGACAATCCGTGCACAGGCACAGGATAAGGCGGCATTGGTCGGTCAAACACCTGACCGTTCAGATATGCATCGGGCCTGTGCTGCTACACTCAGGCGCGATGCGGCTTCTATCGCACTCCTGCTCGGGAAAATTGTTGAGGCGCGGGACATGTTTCGTGAAGCCGGCGAAGCGCTCCTTCAACTTGGACTTTTCTACGGCCAGTTCCTCATGCGTCTTTCCGGTCAGAAAATAACTGGATCATGGTTTAATGACTGGATGCAGCGCGCCATGGTTACCCCGCACGGTACTGACGGGGGGACGTCTGCAGAACTGCCACGATTTGCCATCGCATCTGCGGGGACACCACGTCAGTTACTGAGTCTGGCTCAGGCCGCCCCGGAAAAGTCCGGCACTGGTTCAGAAGTCAGGTATTTTGTGCAGGACAGACTTTTTTCCTACCGTACTTTGCCGTTGGGCGCTGCGGGCACACCTCTCGCACAATATCTGAAGGTTCTGAATGCACTGATTACGGGTGATTTTGACAGCAAGGCTATTGATAGCCTTACTGGAATGGCGATCCAGCGCCGCGACTTGATTGAAGCCGCCCGCACCGATGAGTTTCATTGGTCTCGCGTGCAGCAGCCCGCTGAAATGATCGATTTTGATCTGCTCGCACTGGGCTTTGCTGCTGCAACGAACCATGGGGGAGACTCGCCGGCCTTCGGCATTATGGCTGAACGTGGCAGCGGGGCCGCTCTGCCTTTCAGGCTTGCTCTCGAACTCGCTGATCTCAGCAAACCGTCGGACTATTGAGCTTGGGCAGCGCGCGTCGCTTGATCGTCTGTGCTGTGAATCAAATTTTAGGTTATCGTGCTTATCAAATTTTAGGGTTTCGCGTCGATTTCGGCTCTCGTTTCGTTCGCGGCGGGATAAAGCACCTCCTTCAGCGTCTTGACTCCGTCGGCATGACGCTGGTGTGCGGTATCTCGAAGATAGCGCAAATTGCGCAGTTTCCATTGCGGACCGGCCAGGGTTTGTAGGCTTTCGAAAGGAAACAAGTTCCAGTCCGGATCGCCGGTTTCAAAGCTGAGCAGGAATGCCCGGTCGGCATCTCCGAGTGAAGCCTGGACCGCAGTACTTAACCGCTCGAATGTCTCCTGGTGGTCGGCGTAAGTGAAGGGTTCGAACGACATGCCTTCGAATTCCGAGGTGAAGCTTTGTTCCCTGTCCTTTATGCGCGGTTTTATCAATTCGGCTATGGGCCGGCCATGGCTCACCAGGCCTGCGATCATTCCGAGCTTGATATCGTTGGGCAGCGGCGCTTCCAGGTCGAGAAGGTGCTTGACGTCGAAAAGGTCGCGGGGATGCTGGCGGTCCATGGCTGCGCACAGCTTGCCACCGAACAATTCACCCCGGCTGATGACCGGTGTCTCGACGAACCGACCGAACATGTCCTGCACTCTTTCGGAACAGGCCATCGAACGCACTGGCAGGAGATGGCCGCGGAGAACGGGGTTGACCTCGACCTTGATCTGGGTGCGAAGCCGCTGGCAGTGCAACTTGGCCTCCAGGCCATCCTTCTGGGGGACGAGCGTAACGCGCGTCGGCTTCAACTTATCTTCGATCCGAACCTTGAGGCGGCCAAGGGCTTCCGAAATCGTGGCCAAGGCTTCGTCGCGGCCCTGCGTCGGCACGTAGGTCAGGTCGATGTCGACGGACAGGCGCGGCAGGTCCCATTCGAAGAGGTTGATCGCCGTCCCGCCTTTGAGGGCGAAGCACGGTTCCTCCGCGACGAAAGGCAGGATATCGAGCAGCAGTTTCACCTGGTCCTGGTACTGGGGCCTAATGTCCATCGGCGACCAACTCCCTTGGCAGGATCAACTGGTATTTTGCGACATAGGCGCCGCCATCGGCCAAGGTACGGTCGCCGGAACCGAGGTTCACCTGGCTTGGGTCCAGATGAGACATGACCGGCAGTTGGGCCCTTTCCGCCATATAGAGGAAGAGACGCACGACCTTGATGGAGGTGCAGGCTTCCAGCAGAGATTGCATCAGCTTGGGTCGAAGCGTTCGCAGGCCTTCGAGGATTTGAAAAGCTTCGACCAGGTCGAAACGCTGGGGTGCCAGATACAGGAGTTCCAGGATTGCGCGCTCCGGCGTGGACCCGGTCAGGGTAAACCCATCCAGCGGCGTGTCCGTCAGGCCAAGTTCTGCCGGTAGCAACTTAGTCTGGACGTGGACGACGGAATCGCGCAGGTCCCGCGACGTGAACCATGCTGGCAGGGAAACGGCCGGACTCGAATAGAGATAGGCCGTGTTGGCCCCTATGCGGACATAGTGATTGAAGCCGTCCGCCTCCAGGGCTGTGGGACCACCTACATGCACCTGCAAGCCAAGTTGCTTTTGGAGGCTGTGGAGGGCGCCTGTCCAGGCCAGCGTCTCGTTTGGACGCTTGAAGGCGCCTGGGCCCACGCGTTCGAGCCAGTGGCTGGCAACATATTTCTGGGCATGCTGGGGCGTTATCCCGAGCGCCTTCAGGTGCGCGGTTGTCTCTATGGTTCGCGGCTCCCACTGGCTTAGCAGCAGCCTTAGTTTTTCGCTTCCAGATACACTCATGGTATATCCGTAGCACATTTTTCGATGTAAGGCCAGTCTGAAGGCGCGCCTAGCCTTGAAAAACTCCTCGTGGATATACCCTAGGTATATCCTTGGCCAAATAAATAAGGTTGCAGCCAAGACCCAGCCCGAGTGGCGGCATGGAATGAGGCCGGGAAATGGGTAATGCCTTGCTGTCAATGTGCAACCTTATCGCCCCCTTCGAGACGCGATATGGTCTTCGTATTCGCTGCCAGCCTTTGCCCCAGGGTTTCCATGAACTGGTCGTAGCGTTCCGTCGCCGATGCACGGGCGGCGGCGGCGACCTGTTCGGGCAAGGGCGGATTGGCGCCTAGCCATAACCAGACATAGACCATGAAGGCCTCGACCGAGATATTGGTGTCCCGTGCCAAGCGCTCGAGTTGGCGCTCGATCCGCCCCAACCGCCGGGTGGTTCCGGCTTCCTTCTGCTCCGGATCGACAAAGGCCGCCACGGCTGCCTCGGCCATGATCGACAGGGGTTGCCGCCGCGATCCGGCATAGGCACGGAGTTGGTCGTAGGTCCTGGGGTCGAGATAGACCGTCATGCGTATCTTTTTCATGGTGTCCTCACAGGTCGATGCCGTCATTCGGGTCGAGGCTTGCCTGCCGGGCTGTCTGATGTTGCGCGCGTTGCTGGCCCTGGAGGCGCTTGACCCGGTCTTCGAGTTCTGAACTCGCCGGCCCGAAATCGAGCGGCATGGTTTCGGGCGTTTTCGGTTTCGGTGGCGGCGTCAGCTCGGGCACCTTGCGCCGTTCCGGGCCGGCGATCGAGCCACCGTCCGGGCGCGCCGCCGCTGGCATGGCCATCGACGCCAAGGGTTCGATCGCTGCTCGACTGGACCATTCGTCCTGGCGTGGAGGCGGCAATTTAATCGTGATTGGAGGCGGCAGGACGCGCTCCATGAAACGCTTGTCGGTGTAGTACCGCGCCTTCTTTGCGCGGATGGGCGGGATGCCGGCCACCATCACGATTTCGTCGGCCGGCGGCAATTGCATGACTTCGCCGGGCGTCAGGAGCGGACGTGGTGTTTCCGAGCGCGAGACCATGACGTGGCCGAGCCAGGGACTGAGACGATGTCCGGCATAGTTCTTCATGGCCCGCAATTCGGTCGCCGTGCCCAGAGCATCCGAGACCCGCTTGGCCGTACGTTCGTCGTTGGTGGCGAACGACACCCTGACGTGGCAGTTGTCTAGGATTGCGTTGTTGCTGCCGTAGGCCTTCTCGATCTGGTTCAGGCTCTGGGCGATCAGGAAGGCCTTGATATTGTAGCCGGCCATGAAAGCCAGGGCACTTTCAAAGAAGTCCAACCGCCCGAGCGCTGGAAACTCGTCAAGCATGAGCAACAGGCGATGCCTTTTCGGTGCGACCAGGTCCTCGGTTAGTCGTCGGCCGATCTGGTTGAGCATAAGGCGGATCAGCGGCTTCGTGCGGCTGATATCCGACGGCGGCACCACGAGGAAAAGGGAGACCGGTTCCGTGTCGTCGACCAGATCCGCGATGCGCCAATCGCACCGGCTCGTTACGGCGGCGACGACCGGATCGCGGTAAAGACCGAGGAACGACATGGCGGTGCTGAGGACGCCCGACCGTTCGTTCTCCGACTTGTTGAGCAGTTCCCGCGCGGCCGAGGCGATGACCGGGTGCGGCCCTGCCTCGCCGAGATGGGGCGTGGTCATCATCGCGGCCATGGTCGCCGACAGCGACCGCTTCGGATCGGACAGGAAGTTGGCGACGCCCGCCAGGGTCTTGTCGGCCTCGGCGTAGAGCACGTGCAGGATGGCGCCGACCAGCAGGCTGTGGCTGGTCTTTTCCCAATGCGAGCGCCGTTCCAGGCTGCCTTCGGGATCGACCAGAACATCGGCGACATTCTGGACATCGCGGACCTCCCATTCGCCCTGTCGGATTTCGAGGAGGGGGTTGTAGGCGGCGGACCTGATATCGGTGGGATCGAACCGCAGGACCTTGCCATGGCGGCTCCGGAAGCCCGCTGCCAAGTGCCAGTTCTCGCCCTTGATGTCGTGGACGATGCAACTGCCCGGCCAGGTCAGGAGGGTGGGAACGACGAGACCGACGCCCTTGCCGCTCCGGGTCGGGGCAAAGCAGAGCACGTGCTCCGGGCCGTCGTGGCGCAGGTAGTCGTTGTCGAATTTTCCGAGCATGACGCCGTCCGCGCCGAGGAGTCCTGCCTCGCGGATAGCCTGCGGACCGGCCCATTCGGCGGAGCCGAAGGTGCTCGCAACTTTTGTTTCACGCGCTCGCCAGATCGAAATCGAGATGGCGACGACGACGGCCAGCATTCCGCCGCTGGCGGCGATATAGGCGCCGTCCATGAAGATCGCAGGGGCATAGGCGTCGAAATGATACCACCACAGAAAGAAGTCATAGGGGTGGTAGATCCCCACTCCGGCAAAACGGAACCAAGGCGTGCCGAGTTCCGACTGGAAGGCCAGCCGCCAGGCGGTCCATTCCGTCGCGACCCAGATTGCCACGAAGGCCGTCAGCAGGACAGCAAGGATCTGGCCCCATAGCAGTTTAGTCGCGGACATGGCATTCCCCTTTCACGGGGATAGCTTGACCCCCAGGACCTGTCGCGCAAGGGCACCTGCGTGGGGGGCGTAGGATTAGAAAGCCTGGCGTAGAATTAGAAAGGCCGGCGTCAGTGCTTGGTGCCGGGCGGCTTGGGGGGCCTTCCAGCATTTTGTTGATAAAGTGTCCTATGAAGGGTCACATAGTCGTTCTGGCACAGGACGACGCAGTCCTTGATCCGGTCGGCGAACGCATCGAGGCCTTCGCCCGCGCATTCCTTCGCCAGGACATCAAGGGCCTTTATGACTCTCTCGGCTTTTGCCAGTTTCTCGAACGCGAACTCGTCTTCAGGCGACATGCCTCATCGTCTCCTCTGCCCCAACCAGGCCAAGGGGACTGTAAGTTCCGGTCGACACACAGGCGCGTTGATACTGGTCCAGGCTGACGTCGATACAGGCCGCCTGGATCTTGGAATGGTCACCGATCGCCTGCGGCTTGCCCAGGCGAGTGAGGTTGATGCCGTTGCGCTCGAAGACCGATCGCAGGATGAGGGTCGGCATGAGTCCGATGATGCGCTCCCAGCCGAAATGCAGGGCGCATTCCAGGTAGCCGACGGAGATTTGCCGGAGAATGTGCAGACGCTTGTCGGCGGGCAGGCGGCTGTCGATGCAGAAGCGCGTCCCCTCCCAGGTATTGGCACCGGCGTAGATGGACGGGTCATCGACGAGGTAGGAAAAGTGATCTTTAAGCATGCAACCGAGGTGAATAGGCGTTAGGCGACTACACCCGAGTACGGTCTTTCCATCCTCGCAGTAGACGAGATATAGGGAGGCCAGGGTGTCGTATTCGTCGAATTCCATCCCGTCGAAGACCTTCACCGAGTAGCTCTGCCGCTCGATGAATTCCTGGTGGCGAAGGCGGTGCTGCCCGAAGAAGAGATCGGCCGACGTCGAGATGGACTTGTACGAAATGATCGATAGCATAATACCCTCCAAAGTGAAGGGTTTAAGCTCATCATAGGTTGAATTGAATCGATATCACCCGCTCGGGTTAGGCAAGTCGATAATCCCCTGGCGCGCCGCCTTGACGAAGGCCTGGACCCGGTTGTTGACGCCAAGGCGCCGAAAGATCTTCCGGAAGTGGCTGTTGACGGTGTTCTCGGTGATGTCCAGGCCCGCCGCCACCTCTCGGTCGGATTGGCCGCGGACGGACAGGTTGAGGATGTCGAGTTCGCGCGAGGTCAGGTCGATCGGGCGCAGTACCGCCAACTGCGGTCCGGCCACAAGGTCGGACAACCGCTTGTAGAAGAGGTTGGAGATCGACCAGAGGACGTCGAGGTCGCGGCAGTGTTCGGTTGTGGGCGTGAGCGTCGCCAGGGCGACGCCGCCCTGCCGCGACCGCGACCCGACGAAAGGCAGGCCGATGCCGTTATAAAGGCCCGCCTCCTCGGCCATGTCCAGGAAGTTGACCTGCAGGGGCGACAAGGCGAAATGACTTCTGAGATCTGCCCAGAAGAAAGGGCCTATGTCGCCACGGGCTGACAGGGCGACCGGGTCGAAGCGCAGGCAATCGCGCGTCATGTAATAGGCGATCCAATCGTCGGGATAGGTCGAGGCCCAGGCAAACTTCAGGATTTCGCTCGGAAGGTCGTAGTCACGCATCATAGAGATGTTGACGTAGGCGAAGCCCAGTTTCCGGTAAGTCGCAATTAGTAGATCGGCAAGCGCTTCCTTGGTGGCCACGGCGTGGGAGGCGTTGGCGAATTCGATGAATCCACGGGCGGCGAAGGTCTCTGGCATGCGGCACCTCTCTCAGCACGCGGCACGCCCGCACACAGATGTTTCAAACCAAAGGAGCGTGACGATGTTCGACCCTGTCGGCGGCTTCGATAGAATGATCGATCAGTTTCTTGCGTACCTCGACACCGCGTATCGGATCAAAGATCCCAAAGTCGCGTCGGCGAGGCGAAGCTTGCTCGCGTCCGCCGGCCAACTCGCGCTCGACCCTCTGTTCGAGGCGGTTCCCCGATACGAGACGTGGCTCCACGGGTTGGAAGGGCTAATCGAAGACAAGGAAAAAACGCTCCCGAATTTCACACCCGCCCAGCGGACGGCCTTCGTTGAACTGGCGCTTTCGGGATTGTTCGATCGCGACCGCAAACAGCCGGGGTATGTCGGGGCCTATCGCCCCTACGAACATCAGATCGAAATGTTGAGACGCGGAACCGCCGACGGCACCCCAGGTATCGTCGCTTCAGGTACCGGCTCGGGTAAGACCGAATCGTTTCTTTTGCCGATCTTAGCGCATCTTGCCAAGGAAGCCGCGTCCTGGCCCGCCCCGTCTGCCCCGTACGATGACGACTGGCTGAACGCGGGCAACAGCTTCAGGCTTCATCGTCGCAATGAAGGTCCGGGCCGGCGTCAAGCCGTTCGTGCCCTCATACTTTATCCATTGAACGCATTGGTCGAAGACCAGATGGTTCGACTTCGAAAAGCGCTGGACTCCCCGGATGCGCGCTCGGTCATGGACCGGCATTTCAACGGTAACAGAATTTTCTTCGGGCGCTACACCGGCAAGACACCCGTCACCGGCTTCCATATGCATCCACGGATGAGCAACGATCCGGCATGGAAAAAGCGGTCTCAAAATTCGCGCGCCGAACTCAAAAAACAACTTCAGCGTATCCGCGCCGTGCAACAGCGGCTCGTCCAGGACGGAAACGATCCCGAGCTTAGATACGTGTTCCCCACGACCGACGGCGGCGAGCTCGTCTCAAGATGGGATATGCAGGCCAGTCCACCCGACATCCTCGTCACCAACCAGTCGATCCTCAATGCGATGCTGGTAAGAGAAGTGGACGATCCGATCCTTCGCCAGACGAAGGATTGGCTCGAAAGCGACCCCGAGGCCCGGTTCTACCTCGTTCTAGACGAATTGCACCTTATCAGGGGGTCTGCCGGCGCCGAAATGGCCGGCTTGATCCGTATCCTGATCGAAAAACTTGGACTTACCACGCCTGCCAACGCCCATAAGCTGCGCATCTTAGCGTCGTCGGCATCGCTTCCGGTAGACGACGCGAATGCGCCGACGAGCGTGAAGTACCTTATGGATATGTTCGGGCCCGGTGGCACTGCAGGGGCCGCGGACCAGCACAAGACTTGGAAAGATAGTGTCGTGCCCGGACGTCCTGTGCAGGTGGAAATTCCAGATGAAATGCCGAGTGCCGATTCGCTGCGCGATCTTTCAAATGCATTAGCGTCCTTCGACCGTGACGGAAGGCCGGAAGCCCTTTTGAGCAAGTTTGTGTCGGCCGCCCGATCCATCCCCGGCAACGAAATCCGTCCAGAGAAAGAAGCTTTGGAGCAGGCGACGGCCGTCGCAGCGAGAATGATCGATTTCGCCCTTCAGAAGGTGGGCGCGCCCAACGGGAAAAGCCCTCGGGGCACGCTCGAAATTTCCGAGAAATTGTACGGGAAAGGCGACGCCGACATCGCCCGCGGATTGCTGGCTCTCCGAGCCATTCCCGACCTGCCGTCGACGGTATTGCCGCAAGCCTGGCGGCCAAGTCAGGACGTGGTAACCCGACTGCCAGGCTTTAGGATGCATTGCTTCGTCAGAAACGTCGAAGGCCTCTTTGCGGCGGTCTTTGTCGACGCAGATGGGCAACTTGCCTGGGGCGATCCCGGCATCGAGCGTGGTCAGGATCACGAAGAGGTCGACTCGTCGGGGATCACGCGGCGGCGACTTTTCGAATTGCTGTACTGCGAAGCTTGCGGAGAACTCTTCGTCGGGGGCAAACGTGGCGACGCCAGCAAAGCCGGCGGGAAGCGTATTTCGCTGCTCCCGGCGCCCCAAGATTTGGAAAGGTTACCCGAGAGCGCGGCTTCGATCCGGTTCGAAGATGCGAGCTTTGAGGAGTTCGCGCTGTTTTGGCCAGGAAGGACGGCGCCGGAAACCGAGATCAAACCCGGATCGCCGTACCGCTGGCTTCAAAGCTTTTTGAACCCCTCTACGGGCGTCGTTCAAGAGGACGAAGACGTGGGATTTGTTCCAGGTTACCTATTGGATTGGAACGGCAGGACCGATTTCCACAACCGATCCTCAAGCGACGACGGGACGGCAGTTCCTTATTGCTGCGCCAGCTGCGGAACCGACTATTCCGGCCGATTCAGAGCCGCCAATTCGGCAAAAAGGGATGGTCGGAAGTCGCCGATCCGAAGCTTCCGGACCGGTTTCGCCAAAACGTCTCAGCTATTGGCGACGGAACTCGTGGCGTCGCTGAAGGCCCAGGGTGGAGACGGAAAGTTGGTGGCGTTTTCCGATAGTCGTGAAGACGCCGCCAATTTGGCGATCGACGTAGAGGTCCAGCATCAGCGAGACCTCCGGCGCGAAATACTCATCGGCGCGGCCACGCACATCGCGGCCAATCAAACCTTTACCGAAGACGACGAAAAGGAGATGGCTGCCATCAGCAAAAAAATGATGGACATGCTTATGGGCGGGGAGGGCAACGGTGTGACCGACCTCGCAATCCGGCTTGAAAGGTTGAAAAAACTTAAGGACGCTCACGGTCATCCCGTCAGCGTACCCTTGGAAAGCCTGTTCGAATTCATGCGTGGACAGACGGCGGAATCCGTCAGGCCTATTCTTTCGGAGCTTCTAAGCCTGGGCTCGACGCCCGTGGAGGGCGTAGACACATGGCTCTCCCGAATTAGAGGCCGCCCCTGGTATTGGTTTTTCGAGAAGCTGCCCGACGGGCAGTATCGGTGGAAAACCGACGAGACCGAGCAAAACTTAGCTCTATTGAAGAGAGCGAAAGATCGGATCAATGACGAACAGCCGCCCGAGGCGACGGATCTCCTCTTCAGTAAAACCTATTTCGCGCTCGAGGAAACAGGTTTGGGCTGGCCGAGTTTCTACGGACAGGAAGCCTACACGCCGGAAAAGTCGAGAAACGACGCCTGGCTGCGGATTTTCTCCGACTTCTACCGCATCACGCCGAACCAGTTCCAGGAAGATGCCTCCACCGTCTGGAGCGACGCTCAATCGATGCGGGGCCGTGGCGACAACAAACTTGCACGCCTGCTCGACCGGATATTCGGCCCGCGCGCTGCCGACGAGTGCACCGCTTTCCTGGCGACGCTACGGAACGACCTGAAGCAGGACCGAGGCGACGGATCGATCGATATTACGCGTTTGTTTTTCCGCACCTCCTCGGCCGATACGCGGACGCTGAGGTGCAAAAAGTGTGCTCGAGTCCATTTGCACCGAGGCTTCGGCCGGTGCACGCGCTGCGGAGAGGATCTCGCCGAGAGCGAGGCGCAAACGGCGGGCCAAATATCGCAGACCAACTTCCTTGGTCGTCGTGTTATGCGTTCGATCCAGCAGGGCGAGAGCCCGTTTAGATTGAAGTGCGAGGAGCTTACAGGGCAGACACGCGACCCCGCGGAACGACTTCAACAGTTCAAAGGCGTATTCGTCAGAGAAGACGGGGAAAACGACGAGACGTTCGCCGCGAGAAAGTTGTTCGACACGGCCGATCTGTTGTCCGTGACCACGACAATGGAAGTCGGCGTCGACATCGGATCGTTGCAAGCGGTCTATCAAGGTAACATGCCGCCGCAACGCTTCAACTATCAGCAACGTGTCGGCCGGGCGGGCCGGCGCGGTCAAGCGTTCTCGGCTGTACTCACCGTTTGCCGGAGCAAAAGCCATGACATCCATTACTTTCATCATCCGATCGAGATAACCGGGTCGGCGCCACCGCCTCCCTTTATAACCACCGGTCTGATCGACATCCCTTCGCGCCTGCTGAGGAAGTTCTGGCTGGTCGAGGCTTTTCGGATTTTGAGGGAACAGCACAGCGCCGCGTGGGCTGGAGATCAGATGATCCCCGGCGACATCCACGGCGAGTTCCTTTACTGCGACGAATATTTCCGTCCCGGCGCGAGTTGGCGAGACGAACTGCGGGCAGCACTCCAAGCTACGCTTCCCGAGCGGACTTCGTTCGTGAATATCCTGGCATCCGCGGCGGCCTGCGACGCAGAAGAGCTTCGCACGGCAGTATCCGTCGAAAACGTAATCCTCGAAATCGACGGGCTCGAAACGGAATATGGTAGCCTGCAGATCGGGATCGCGTCGGCGTTGGCCGAACGAGGGTTGTTTCCTGTTTTCGGCATGCCGACCAGATCGCGAGATCTCTACCTTGGCCTGGAGAAAAAGAACGACGAGGCCGAATGGGACACGATCGATCGCGACCAGGACATGGCGATCTTCGATTTCGCGCCTGGCAACGTCCGAACTCGCGAGAAGCTACGCCACAAGTGCGTCGGGTTCACAGGGACCTTGAAGGCTCCGGATGCCTTCAAGGACGACCTCGATTTCCCTCTGGCCCCCTTCAATTCCTGGCTGAAGGAAGGCTTTTTCCTAAGGTTCTGTAGCGTTTGCGGCACCTGGTCGAAAAACGCCGCGGTGGCGGCGGAATGTTCCGCGTGCGGCTCTACCTTGGAAGACGAACCGCAGCAATGCTTGACGCCGGCCAGCTATCGCACGGACTTCCGGCCGACCGACGAAAGCGTACAGGCGAAGGTCGGGCAAAGGATAGTTCTGGCCAGCCTAGGGAAGCCTGATGACGAGAAAACCGACCGGAACCTTGAAGTCAAATTCGCCGAACGTTCGGAGATATTCGTGGTCAATCCCGGTTTCAGGGAGGACCTGGGATTCAGCGGTTTCGAGGTTCAAACTGCCTTCGATAATCACGCCCTTAGGATAGGTTGGTTCAAAAACAAGCCTGTGTTGAGGTTGTCCGACCAAGCGATCAGCTCCGAAGTACTGCGCGACGATGTGGAGAACCGTTTCCGTAGCGATACGGCCTCATCGAAGGGTTGGCTCGTCTCGCCGAAAATCACCAATTCCCTGCAAGTCGGTCCCGGCCGGGTCAACGAAAACCTGCGGCTGACTGATATGGATGTAGGGCTTTCTCTCGGGCGTCGCAGCCCCGACAAAACCAGCGTCAGGGCGGCGGCGATATCGGCAACGGAAATTCTCATCCAAAGGGCGGCGTTGGATCTCGATATCGCTCCCGAAGAGTTCGACTCTCTCGCCCCGAACACCGTGCAAAACCGGGCGGGGGCAGTTCTACCATACTTGCAGATTGCGGACGCGCTTCCGAACGGCTCGGGCTTTTGCCGCCGCCTGCTGAGCAACAGCTCGCTCCCATTATCGCGATTGATCGACAGCATCTTGGACGAAACCACGGCCTGGCCTCGAAGCATGTTGTCGGTCGACGGCCATGTCGGGAAATGCGGGGCATCTTGCTATCGGTGCCTCCAGCGTTACAACAACCGGAACTTCCATGGATTGCTCGATTGGAGGCTTGGTCTTTCATATCTTCGAGCGATGGCAGACGCCGACCATCAATGCGGGTTGGATGGAAATTGGAGTTCTTTTTTCGAATTGTCCGATTGGCCCCGAACTGCGCAGGCACTGGCCATGCAGACAAGCACGTTTATTCCGGGAAACGTAGTCTCGCACGTCAATGGAAGGCCGGATATTCCAACCTTTTCTTTGTCTGATGGCGGGGGAACGGTGGCAGTCGTTGTCCATCCGCTTTGGAATCGTAGCAGATGCCTCGATTTACTACATGTTGGAATGAACGCAGTGGTAATCGACACCTTCGAGCTGGCAAGAAGGCCTTTACAAGCAATTCAGAGGGCCAGAGGAGCAACCTAGGGGGCTAATCGGATCATATTGCCCGTGAACTAACCATCTCCATTTTATTCATTTCGGCCACGTGCTTTCCAACACATCACGGTGTCTCGGGCAGATCCGCTTAACGAACGCAGAGACAAATAGGCCCATCGCGTCGGATGTTGGGTTGGATTTCTTAGCCCCAATTCAGTAATCGCATGTCACATCGTCATCGGCTGAACCTTGATTGCAAATCCGCTCCAGCCATTTCCATCCTGCATATTTGTCGCCAGCCTGTCGGATGTGGGTGTAACGTTTCAAACTTTGCCAGGACCGGTGTCCGCTGTTTGCCGCGACGTGAGGGATGCTGTTCCCCATTTCGAATAGCCTGGAGACCCCATCATGCCGAAGGTCGTGGAAGTGGAGGTCTTTTATGCCGAGAAACTGGCAGGTCCGCGTGAAAGACGCCGAGAGCGCATCGGTGGTAAAAGGGAAAATGCGCTCGCCCGTGCGCGCCATGGATTTGACGACCCTCATGGCTTCGGGCGTCAGGTCACACCAGACATTGTTGCCGATCTTTTCGCCTGGGTTTTTCATATCTCGGACCAGGACGCGGTTGTGGGTTTCGTCGAGGTCCGCCCATCGGATCGTCACGATCTCTTCCTGACGTCGCGTTGAGAAAATGGCAAAGAGGATGATCTTGGTCATCGGAGCCATGGACGGCCGGCGCTTCTCGCGGTCCTGGTAATGCGTCATTATGAGATTAAGTTCGGCTATGGTTGGGCGACGGTCGCGCTCCCTGCTTTTACCTGTCAGCCCCATACGCTTGCATACGATGTGGGCATCTTTCATAGTCATAGGGTCGAGAGGGTAATCCCATGCGGCGCGCGCGATAGAGAATATGGCTCCAAGGTGAGACATATAATTGCCGACGGTCTGCGGCGTGCGGGTGCGTGAGAGCTGTCGAGCTAAAGACACCAAATCTGAACTATGGATCTCGCTGCATCGCTTCGTGGCGATGTCACAGTCCTTAATCGCACGAAGTACCTGCGCCTTCGTTCGCCCGATGGCTTTCAGCGATTCATCAATATAGCGGTCGATAGCCTGGCCTAGGAATGGGTCCGAACCCTTGCCCCGTGCAACGCCGCCAGGTCGATTGAGCTCGGTCTCCCGGCGCTCAAGCCATGCGGCAGCGGCTTGCTTGCGGTCAAAAGTCTTCTGCTCACGCAGCATGATCTGGCCGTCGCGTTTGATCACCAACTGAGCCTGATAACTCTTGGTGCCATCCTTTCGATTGCGTGTTTGAATGGTTCCCATTTCATTCTCGTCGTTTTTAGGCTACATGGACCGGTACATCATGGCTCAAATATCGGTACATCATTGAGCCAAAAAGTCTATATATGATGTACTCGACCTTAAAAAACGAGCGAAAATGGGTCAAAATGGGTGTGAATAATTCTGTTGATAAGTTTACAAATGTCAGATAAAAAAGATAAAATCATAAAAAACAAATCTTACCGATTTTCCGTGGCGCCCATGATGGACTGGACGGACCGGCATTGCCGGGCCTTCCATCGCACCCTGACGCGTCAGGCATTGCTCTATACGGAAATGGTCACCACCAAGGCGGTGATCCATGGGGACCGCGAGCGCTTGCTGGGCTACAGTGAAGTTGAGCATCCCGTGGCTTTACAGCTTGGTGGTTCCGAGCCGGATGAGCTGGCGAGGTGCGCGAAAATCGCCGAGGACTGGGGCTATGATGAGGTCAATCTCAATTGCGGCTGTCCGTCGGACCGGGTGCAGTCCGGGGCTTTCGGCGCCTGTCTGATGCGCGAGCCGCAACTGGTGGCCGATTGTATGCAGGCCATGATCGAGGCGACGGACCTGCCCGCGACCGTCAAATGCCGCATTGGCGTCGATGATCAGGCACCGCGCGACAGCCTGTTTGCCCTGGTGGAGGCGTGTGAAAAGGTTGGCGTGAACTCATTCGCCGTCCACGCGCGCAAGGCCTGGCTCAAGGGCCTGTCACCCAAGGAAAACCGCGATGTGCCGCCGCTCGATTATGAGCTGGTCTATGAACTGAAGCGCGCCAAGCCGCACCTGACCATCGCCATCAATGGCGGTATCGGTACCCTGGAAGAAGCGCAGGCGCATCTGGCCCAAGGCGTTGACGGTGTCATGCTCGGCCGCGCGGCCTATCATGAGCCGGCATTGCTGGGGCAGGTGGATCGTCTGTTCTTCGACGCCGAAGCCGATATTGGCCCCTTCGAGGCCCTGGAAGCTTACCGTCCTTACATGGCCGGGCAACTGGCGATCGGCGTGCCGCTGTCGCACATGACGCGCCATATGCTGGGCGTCATGCATGGCCTGCCGGGCGCAAGGGCCTTCCGCCGCATCATGACGGTCGATTCGATCGCGCCGGGAGCGGGGCTTGAGGTGCTGGACCGGGCGATCGCCGCGGTGCGCGACGCCCTGGCGGCCGTCGAAGCGCGCCGCGAAGCTTACGAACAGATCAGGGATGCAGGATAAGACTGGACGGCGTCGCTTCAAAGCGTGACAGCCGGCCGAGATAGCTCATGCCGAGCAGGGAGGTCGTTAGTCCGTCCTTGACGACCATGGCGTCGACATTACGCACCGTGCTCTGACCAATCCCGACCACGCTGAGATTGACCGTTGCGGCATAGGTCTTGCCATTGGCGGTGGTGACCTCACGATCATAGACTAGGCTCTGGGAATCAAAGCCCAGACGCTGGGCGTCGGCCGGAGTAAGGGCCACGACCGTGGCGCCGGTATCAACTAAAAAGCGCACGGCGCGGGTATTGACCGTCGCATTGGCCCAGAAATGGCCATCCTTTGCCTTTGGAATGGCGGTCACATGCGTATTGATGGTTGTGTTCGTTTCAATAGAGCTGGCGGCTTCGGTCGCGGTGAAATCGGCTTGCGGCGTATGTTGGCCGAGCGACAAAACCCCCGTGCCGGCCAGGACGGCGCAGAAGACGGCGCTGCCCAAAACGATCGCTGACTTGAACATGAAACTGACACTCCGCGCCATTCCGGCCTGCAACGGCCGGAGAGTCGTTTTGACCCTGTGTGCATCCTATCCGAAGAGGGTTGCTTTATGATGAATCAAACGAAAAGAGCATTTCCGTTAAAATGTATGAATTTTGGTTACCTGAAGCAAAGTTAAAACTTTTAAAAACAATAAGATATGTAAATATGTAAAAATAATTTGCTCCGTGTTCGGATTAGTTCTTGCAATGCGATAATTTTCTGACATAGTTAACTCACGACGCGACGACGACTGAGAGGGTGAAAACCCCTGCGAGCTGCGCCGCGTCTTCTGGTCCATTCATGCATTTGGAAAAGGAGACGCAATCATGCAAGACCAAGACAAGAAGCAACACGCCATGACTTCCTTCGCCCTGTTCGGCGGGCTTTTCGGCAGTCCGCGCAGCAAGGAATCTCGCGCCGTCAGTCGCCCGCAGGACTTTAAGCCGATCAATCGGAAGTAGGTGAAAGGCGATACGCCTTTTATCGGGTCTGAAATGCAACACCCCTCGTGAGCCATCACGAGGGGTTTTGTCTTAAGTCGGAAAGTCTTCAGGCCGTTTGGCCAGGTTTTAGTTGGCGGCCAGTTTGACGCCGGCCTTGGCCTCGGCGGCGGCCATGTTCGGGCTGGACTTGTTGACCTTCGTGGTGGCGCCCGACCCGTCGGCACCGAACTTAGCCGACAGTTCAACCCAGTAGAGGCCGTCGGCGGCCAGGAAATTATACTTGTAATCGACCTGGTAGCTGCCGGCGCGGAATTCGCAGGATTCGATGTTGACCATCTGCTTGCCGGTGACGGCGACGACCTTGGATACGGCGGTCTTGGCGACGCCGGCAGCCAGCATACCGGCGGTGGCTTCCTGGTCATCCGAGCAGGGGGAGGCGTGGGCGGCGGCGGCCGAAAGGGTCAGGATGGCAGCGGCAGCGAAAAGGGTCTTCTTTATCATTTTGTTTCTCTCCTTGAGGTTCTTCAGGGTAAGACCAATGTTATACGAGAGAGGAAAACATTCAGTTAAATCAGACGGAAAGGCTTTCTTAAGGAAGTTTAACGGCAGTGGCCGCTATGCCTTGAGGCCAACAGGTCAAGAGTTAATGGCGGGCGGCCCAAAAGGCACAAAAAAAAGATGCGGAAATGAATCCGCATCTTTTTCATCTCTGCAAATATGAAGGCTGGAGCCTTCTTACTTGTGCTTAGTTGGCGGCAAGCTTGACGCCGGCCTTGGTCGAGGCGGCCGCCAGGTTCGGGCTCAGGCCGCTGAACTTCATGTCGGCGACCTGGCCGCCGGAAACCTTGGCGGTGCCGGTGACCCAGTACAGGCCGTCCGAACCGATGACGTTGAACTTGAATTCCGAAACCAGGGCGCCACCGGCGGCGTCGCAGGTTTCGAGGTTGATCATCTTCTTGGTCTGCGTCGGCACGACCGGGGCGATCTTGGCGCTGGCGGCGGTGGCGATGGCCTTGCCGACCATGGTTTCCTGGCCTTCATCGCAGTCCGCGAAGGCTTGGGTGGTGACGAGGGCGAAGGAGAGAGCGAGGGCGCCGGCCAGGAGGGCCTTGGAGGTCGAGGTTTGCATTTTGCAACTTTCACGCAGGTTTTTACAACAGGGTTCTGAAGGGCCAGGAGGAGGTTCTGTCAGGCCCGTGCCATCTGTATACGACCGAAGGTTTAATATCGCGTGAATCGTCCCGCATCGCAATATGGTTAAAATTTCATAAAAAACGGAGACACTTTTCAGTGTCTCCGTCTTATTTTTCAGCGCCTAGCCTGCGGGCCATGCAGGCTTTGGAGCGGTTTAGGCAGCGGTCAGTTCCGCCAGGAAGCGGCGGATATTCTCGCTCATGGCTTCGGTGCGCTGGGTCAGTTGGTTGGCGGCGCCCAGCATTTCCGTGGAGGCCTTTTCGGTATCGGCGGCGGAAGCGGAAAGCTGCGAGACCGAGGACGAGGCCATCGAGGTGCCGTCCGAGGCTTCGTTGACGTTGCGGGCGATTTCGTTGGTGGCGTCGCCCTGCTGGTGGACCGAGTCGGCGATGGACGAGGCGATCTCGTTCATGTGCTTGATCGTCTCGCCGATGCCCTTGATGGCGTTGACGCCGTTCTGCGCGGCGGCCTGGATATCCTTGATGCGCTCGCGGATCTCGTCGGTGGCCTTGGCGGTTTGCTGGGCCAGCGACTTCACTTCCGAGGCGACGACCGCGAAGCCCTTGCCGGCTTCGCCCGCACGGGCGGACTCGATCGTGGCGTTCAGGGCCAGCAGATTAGTTTGCTGGGCGATGGCATTAATCAGGTCGACCACTTCGCCGATCTGGTCGGCGGCGCGGCTGAGCTCGGCCATGGAATCGTTGGTGCGGTCGGCTTCCGAAACGGCTTCAGCGGCGATTTCAACCGAGCGGACGGCCTGGTCGCCGATGACGCCGATCGAGGCCGACAGCTCCGTGGTGGCCGAGGCGACGTTCTGGACGTTATCGGCCGAGTTGCGGATCGATCCGACGGCGTCCTGCGAGCGGCGCTCGTTTTCCTGGGCGATGGTCAGCAGGGTGCGACCGTTGGCGTCGAGGTCGGAGGCGGCATTGCTGAGCGCGTCGAGCATGTCCTGGGCTTCGTGGCGGAAGCGTTCGGCCAGTTCAGCCATCTGGCGGGCGCGTTCCTCGCGTGTCTTGGAGGTGGCGGCCTCGATGGCCATCAGGCGTTCCTTTTCCTCGGCGTTCGACTTGAAGACGTTGAGGCTGTCGACGACCGACTTAAGTTCGTCGCGGCGGGCAAGGGCGGAAATGTCAACATTCAGATTGCCGTTGGCCAGTTCCTCAGTGGTCTTGGCGATGCGGTTGATGCCGGTGACGGTGACGCGCGAGAAAACGAAGGCGATGGCGCCGGAGACGCAGGCCATGATGACGGCGAAGATGGTCAGGAAGCTGATGCCCGCAGTCTGGGCGGCCTTGGCGTCCGTGGCGGCCTTGGTGGCGGCGGCGACATTGGCCTTGATCAACTGATCGCTGATATCCGACATCTTGGCGTAGCCGTCATCGAACTGAGACATCATCGGACCGACCGAGGCGAAATCGACATCCATGACAGAGCCGGCAAATTCGACGGCTTCCTTGTAGGTCTTCACTTCCTTGGCCAGGTCGGCCAACAGCTTCTTCTGCGCCGGATCGGTGGCCTTGCCGCCATCAGCCTTGACGCGGGTTTCGATTTTGCCGAGATCCTCGGTGACCTTGGTAACGGTGGCCGAGGCATTTGCCGTCGGGTCGGTAGCCTTCTTGGTCAGGGCATTATAGAGCTGGCCGTTGGCTTCCTTGATCGAGGACTTGATGTCACCCAGTTCGACAACCTGCGGCAGGGCGCGGTTATTGATGTCGTCGATGGTCTTGCCCTGGCCGTTCATGACATAGATGGCGCCGAAGGCCAGCACGGCCATCAGGGCGGTGGCAACCGCGGCCGGCGCCATGAATTTTACGGTAAACGACAGGTTCGAGAGCTTGAATCCGCCGGTGGAATTAGCGGTACTGGGTTTCGTCATTTTTGGCCCCTGACAAACTTTGAATAGGATTAAGGCGTTGAATTTCTTTCAGACTGTCTCATCCATTCATCGCATACAGGCGCGCAAACGCCGACCGCGACTCATGGTTAAGATGAGCCTTTGCGTCAACCTGTCAGATTAAGGTTGTTGAAATCCTAACAGCCTGTCCGGGAACACAGAAAAGACAAAAAAGCGCGCCAACCGCTCTGATTGGCGCGCTTTTCGGATAGATTGGAGTGTTTTTTTACTGGCCAGTTTCCTTTGCGGGGCTCTTGGCGGGAGCTGTCGGCGTGGGCGTCTTGGTGTTGGCGACCTCGGCGATGATCTCCTGGGCCGACTTGCCATGGATCTGCGCCGAAACCTGCACCGGCTTCTGGGCGGCATCGGCCTGAGCCTTGGCGGATGTATTCAGGGACTGAGCGTTCAGCATGGCCACGGTCTGGCTGTCGAGTGCCTGGGTCTTGGCGTTGGCCTGCGGCGTTTCTGCGGCTGTTGCTGGCGCATCCGAAGGCCGGACGGCATCGAGCGTATTGGCGATGCGTGAACCACGACCGCGGAACTGATAGAAGATATGCGAGCCGATCTGGGCCACGCGTTCCATGGTGCTGCCCCAGCCCGGCTTGACGCCGGTGGTGTGGAAGCTGGTCGAGGTGCCGACCGAGGTCATGACATAGCCATTGAGTGCGGCGTCAGCCACCGTCTTGGCGCGGCGCCAGGCCCAGCTTTCCACTGGCGCGCCCATGGCGCCGTTGCAGACGAAGCTGAACTGGCAGGAGGTGCGCTGGTAAGCACCCTGATAGACGACACCGCAGATGGTTTTGGGGTAGGCGGGGTGGCGGACACGGTTCAGGATGACCTGGGCAACGGCGCGCATACCGTCAACGCCTTCGCCGCGCGCCTCATAATAGACGGCCTGGGTCAGGCAATCGGAATCGCTGCGGTTGGCGTTCTTGAATTTCATGGCCGCTGCGGCACGGATGGCGGGTGCGCTCACCGTCGGGGCATCCAGGGGCGCAGCGGGGGCGATATTGCTGGCCAGGACGATTTTGGCGTCAGGGAGATCGCGCTGGTTGCGGGCATCGTCGGATATGCGCATGGCGGTCAGGTTCTGGGCGAGCAGGCTGTTATCGGTGCCCGTGCCGGCATATTGCGAAAAGCGCATGGCGATATTGAGCGCGCTCTGATCGACCTTTCCGGCCGCATCGAGCGTCTGCATATCGAGCTTGCCATCGCGTGCCGCCATCATCAGGCGGGCAGCGTCCTTGGGCGCGCTGCCGTCGTGTGCCAGGTGGCTGCCCAGGCAGGCGGCGCCGACCGACGCGCCAACCAGGAGGCCCACTGCACTCGCTGCCATGAGGGCGCGCATACGATAGCGCGCAATCGAAATGGGTATCAAGACTATCTGGTCCTCTGTGACAAGGGCGTTACGTGCCCTCCGGGAAAGCCCTGTGGTGTTAGGAATGCACGCTTACTCAATGCAATTAACAGACCAAAGACTCACGCCAGCAGGACAGATAGGACCCGCTGGGCAGGCCGCTATCTAGGAGGCAATTGTGGCGGAAATGTGTTCGCTTTGTGCGGATGCTTGAGGGGCGACAGTTATGCTTTGGCGGTTATAAGAAAATCATGCGAATTGATTGCAGCTTAAAATCTTTTTATTGACAGGAAAAGCCAAGTAGTTTTCCGATAGATTATCGGTAATATGAAATCTTTATTATTTGGAATTGCTTTATAGTCAAATTCATATTCAGAAAAGCTTAATTTAACGAAACATTAAAACCCCGCCTTAACAGATTTTCGGGCGTCTTTCCGTCCGCGTAAAGATGGGCTGCGAAAATAACCGGCTGGAATCCCAGAAAAAATGCCGCCTGTATGATGACTCCGCTGACAAGTTTTGACGCCTTGATATGGCAAAACATCGTTATCAGCAGGGCGTTTGACGCGCCGCAAAACTTTTATGCGCCCCTTTCATTTTTTTTGTCTCCCCTTATGTTACGTTCATGAGCCGTTCTCCCCAAACTCCCGGTTTTTCCGATAATTCCGGCGCCTTTGTTGCCGATTTCGCCCAAACGCCCGTGACCTGGGTGCCGCATAAGCCGGAACGGCCGGAAAAATCGGAAGGCGGCCGGAAATTCCGCCTGGCCGCGCCCTATGAGCCGGCCGGCGACCAGCCGACCGCCATTGCCGACCTGATGGAAGGTATCAATGCTCACGAGCACGATCAGGTGCTGCTGGGCGTGACCGGCTCCGGCAAGACCTTCACCATGGCCAAGATCATCGAACAGACCCAGCGGCCGGCCCTGATCATGGCGCACAACAAGACATTGGCCGCCCAGCTCTATTCCGAATTCAAGGCGTTCTTCCCGGATAATGCGGTCGAGTATTTCGTCTCCTACTATGATTATTACCAGCCGGAAGCCTATGTGCCGCGTACCGATACCTTCATTGAGAAGGATTCCTCGATCAACGAGCAGATCGACCGGATGCGCCACTCGGCTACGCGTGCCATTCTGGAACGCGACGATGTGATCGTGGTGGCTTCGGTCTCCTGCATCTACGGTATCGGCTCGGTCGAGACCTATACCGCCATGACCTTCGACCTGACGGTCGGCCAGACGATCGATGAAGGCCAACTCCGCGCCGACCTGGTGGCCCTGCAATACAAGCGCAACGACCAGGCGTTCGAGCGCGGCACCTTCCGCCGGCGCGGCGATGTCATCGAAATCTTCCCCGCCCACTATGAGGATCGCGCCTGGCGCATCAACATGTTCGGCGATGAGATCGAGAGCATCCAGGAATTCGATCCCCTGACCGGCAAGAAGATGCAGGATTTGAAGGAGGTCCGCGTCTATGCCGCCAGCCACTATGTCACCCCGCGCCCGACGCTCAATCAGGCGGTCAGCCGTATCAAGGCCGAACTGAAGCAGCGGCTGGAGCAGTTGCACGGCGAGGGCAAGCTGCTGGAAGCGCAGCGCCTGGAACAGCGCACCACCTTCGATCTGGAGATGATCGAGGCGACCGGCGCCTGCGCCGGCATCGAAAACTACAGCCGTTACCTGACCGGACGCGGGCCGGGCGAGCCGCCGCCGACCTTCTTCGAATATATGCCGGAAAATGCCCTGCTGTTCGTCGATGAAAGCCATGTCTCGGTGTCGCAGATCGGCGGCATGTATCGCGGCGACTTCGCGCGTAAGTCGATCCTGGCGGAGTATGGCTTCCGCCTGCCGTCGTGCATGGATAATCGCCCCCTCAAGTTTGAGGAATGGGATGCCATGCGACCGCAATCCATCTATGTGTCGGCCACGCCCGGCAAATGGGAGATGGAGCGCACCCAGGGCGTCTTCGCCGAACAGGTGATCCGGCCTACCGGCCTGATCGATCCGCCGGTCGAGATCCGCCCGGTCCACAAGGACAATTTCAGCCAGGTCGATGACGTCATCGCCGAGGTGCGCGAGGTGGCCAAACAAGGCTATCGCAGCCTGGTGACCGTTCTGACCAAGAAGATGGCCGAGAACCTGACCGACTACATGCACGAGCAGGGCATTCGCGTCCGCTATATGCACTCCGACATCGATACCCTGGAGCGCATCGAGATCATCCGCGACCTGCGCCTGGGCGCCTTCGATGTGCTGGTCGGCATCAACCTGCTGCGCGAAGGGCTAGATATTCCGGAATGCGGTTTCGTCGCCATTCTCGACGCCGACAAGGAAGGCTTCCTGCGCTCGGAAACCTCGCTGATCCAGACCATCGGACGGGCGGCGCGCAATGTCGATGGCCGCGTCATCCTCTATGCCGACAAGATGACGGGCTCGATGGAGCGCGCACTGGCTGAAACTAATCGCCGCCGCGAAAAGCAACTCGCCTATAATGCCGAGCATGGCATCACGCCGGAATCGGTCAAGCGCGGCATCGCCGATATTCTCGACAGCCCATATGAAAAGTCCGATCGTGTCCAGGTGCCCATGGGCGTGGCGGAAAAGGACGCCAAACCCTTCCTCGGCTCCAACTTCCAGGCGACGCTGCGTGACCTTGAAGCGAAGATGCGCGAGGCCGCCGGCAATCTCGAATTCGAGACCGCGGCGCGGCTGCGTGACGAGATCAAGCGGCTCAAGACGCTCGATCTGGAATTCGCAAAAGACATGCTGGATAACGCGTAATTCGTTCATCCCGGAAGTGTGGAAACGTCCGGTCTGAATAGCGTTATATAAGAGCAACGCCTGTGGACAAATCATGTGCTTTTGACGCATTCATGCCATATTCCCACTGGATTTTTATTTGATTTCGAGAGACCCTTCAATGTGGGCTGCCAGAGTGTGCCGGTGTGACTGGTGCAATATTGGACGGTTCGGGCTGGCATTCTTCTTGCACAGCCTGACGCTTGAGACATATGGTTGTCTTTAAACACTGACTCGTGTTGCGTTTGTCAAATGGGGTTAATGAGATGCGTAGGACTAGATTGAATGTGGTGCCGCCGGTCTCCAAGGAGGTCGCTTTAGGGGCAAATCCGGCGCCGAAAGAAATCGCCCTCGGTCAGATGATTGATGGCGATAAGGTGATGAGTTTGCCTACGCCGGTCACCCACAAGGCCAATTTTCCCGAAGACGTGGCGCAGGTCCGTGAAACCCGCACCCAGCGTGTCCGGCGTCTGCAGGAAGAAGCGCGCGCGCTGGCCCGCGAACAGATCGCCGAGTTTGAAGTCCTGCTCGACGCCACCGCCAAGGCGGCGCTCGAAATCGCCGATGGCGGCGAGGTCTATTCGATCGGCGCCCGCGAAATCTGCCGGCGTTTGGCCGATGAACTGCCGCGTACACTGCAGACGCTCCAGGTCATTTCCCGAAAGCGCTAGAAGAAGCGCTAAGCATCGAATAAAATTCCCCTGGCACCGTTTATTAGACTGGTGCCGGGGATTATTTTCCCATAGTCTTTCTCCTTCCGCGGGCGGAAACCTGATGTTCCGTGCCCGCGGAAACGATTGCGATGCGCGATCATGCGAGACGGACGGGAAAGCGGAACATGTTCCAGGTCAATACAGGCGTTATGAGCCGTCTCTTCCTGCTGGCGGGCGCGGCCGTGCTGTCAGGTTGTCACAAGAAATCGGAAACACCGCCGCCGCCCGTGGTGGCACCGGCACCGGTGGCCGCTCCAAAACCGCCGCCGCCTCCCCCGGCACGCAAACCCGGCCTGTGGCAGACGACCGTTTCGGAAGAAGGCAGCCCGGAAAAACCGCAGGTTCTCAAAATCTGTATCGATGCTGTCACCGACCAGCACTTGGGCGTCCTTGGCACTGATCTGTCCGGCGATACCTGCACCACCAAGACCTTTAGTCCGCAAGGCGAGGGCAATTGGGGCGTGCTGGCCGAATGCGCCATGGGCGCCGGCGTGGTGACCGAATATTCCGGTTCAGTCACCGGTGATTTCAACAGCCATTATGACATGACTGTCCGTTCGCAAACGACGGGCGGCAGCCAGATGAACCGGGTCACCAACTATGTGGTCAACTCGAAGCGTCTGGGCGCCTGTGCCGCCGATCAGAAACCGGGTGACGTCATCAATGATGGCGTCAAGATGAACCTCTTCGGCATGGCCGGCGTCGATCGCGGTGGTGCGAAAGCTCCGGCGTCGGAAGCCCCTCCGCCGGATGTGGTGGATTAAGGTTTTACGCCAGCCAGGCTTTCGGGTTGGGGATCGGACGCTGATGCAGCAGGTGGTTGAACCCCATCACCGCGCGCCCGACCGTATAGCCCAGGCAGAACAGCAGCAACAGCAGCATTATAGTCGTGATCGCCGGTGCGGTGATATGGTTCTTCTGCACGAAGGTATAGGTCACCGCGTTCAGCAGGACCGGGCCTATGCCGTACCAGAAGGTGCGCTTCTGGAATTCGTAATGGCTCCTGATCCAGTCCGGCGCCTTATCCTCGGCGAAATTGGCCACCAGCATGGCCAACAGTGCGGTCAGACCAAAGGTCATGATCGTGAACAGGATCAACAGATAGTTGAGATAGGCGGTCAGGCGCGGATCGGCCAGAAAGGCTTTCAGGCCGCTCAGGGTCGTCTCGGCAGGGGGCTTGGCGGTCATGGCGATCTATCCGGCTGGCTTTCCTCGGAGCCTAGTACGGCTGGCATCATCCCGCAATGCAATATTCAAATCTCGATGTTCGGCACCAGCGGCGCCAGGTCGGTGACGCCGATATCCAGGCCTATCTGGCTGAGCAGGGTGGTGATCTGGCCGCGGTGGTGGGTCTGGTGGTTGAAGACGTGGCTGAGAAGCAGGCCGGCCGTTTTCGTGAAGGGCTGGCCGCTGCTGTTGCGATAGCTGAGCGGCGCGGCGATATCGGCATCGCTCAACTGATCGATGAAGCGGATGTAGAGATCGTCCAGGGTCTCGCGCACCGGCTTCAGCTCGGCGAGGGTCGGGTAGAGCAGGTCGGCCAGCACCTTCGGTTTCGGCAGGGCATCGAGCGGCGCCAGTACCTCGCCATAGGGCTGAGGCCGGAACCGATTGAGCCACATCAGGTCGGCAACGATCAGATGGTTCAGCGTACCGAGGATTGAGTCGAAAAAGGCCCCGCGCGGCGCCAGCAGTTCGGCATCCGGCAATGGCGCAATGACATCCATCAGACGCTGGTTCATGACGCTGCTATAGGTCGCCATCAGGCGCAGGTGGTCTTTATAGTGCATGGCTCCAGCCTATCTCAGGCCGGAGCCATGCCGCAACAGCTTAGTTGAGGGCAGCCATATGGCTGTTGGTCTTGCTTTCGGCGATCAGATCGGTGACGAGTTGCTCGATATTGGCCTTGATTGCGCCTTCGTTAGCCAGTTGCAGGCGCTTCACCCCCATAAAGGCGTCGCTCATCTTGGCGGTGTAGGGGGTGGCGATATCCTTGGTCCAGACCACGTTTCCGGCAGTATCTGTGAGGGTATATTTCACGGTTGCCGTGACGGTCATATCCAGGCCCATCATCGGCTGCTTGAGCTGGACAAGCTGTGCCGAAAGATTGAAGCGGGCGTTTTCGGTGGCCAGCATGGTATTAGCCGCCAGGCTTTGGCGCAGGGCCTCGGCGAAATCCTCGTTCGAAACGTTGGATACCCACATCGGATTGGTTGTCTTGCCGCCGGTCACGGTCGGGGCGGCAATGGCGTGATTGAGTGAGGACGTGCTGTCGATCAGGCTTTGCTGCGTGACGGCCACGGCCATGGCGCCTGGGTTGGATGCCGACGCGCAGCCCGAAAGGATAAGGCACGCCGCAGCCGCGCCGAGAAATTTTTTCATGATGTCCCCCCAAAGGTCTATAGGTAACAAAATACTACATTCCACTACCTCCGGTTATTGTCAACCGGGTTCTTTGCGTTTAGAAGCGAGGACGTCGACATATTATATCCGGCGTGACTTTGGGGGGAATGTTATGAAGCGACTAACTGTCGTTATGGTATTATTGCTGCTGACGGACTGTGGCGGGCGCATCGCTCAGCCCGTCCAACTGGTAAGGGATATCGATTCCAGCCTGACCTGTGATCATCTGAAGGCGGAATACGACAATAATCTGAAGCGTAGGGTTGAGTTGACGGGGGAGTCAGCCGACAAGGTCGGCAACAATATTGGCATATTGTTGGTTTCCCCTCTGTTCCTGGATCTGTCGGACACGCAAAAGGTCGAAGTCAAGGCATTGTTGGCCCGAAACGAGCGCTTGCAGCAGTTGGCGACGACGAAATCATGCCCCGCCCTGATGCCGGCGGCTGCGGGCCGTTAAGGCTCAAACACCACGCAGACGCCGGCCTGGTCGGCATCGTCCAGGGCTTCCGGTTTGATCACCGAGACCTCGACGCGGCGGACGTGCGGCAGGGCCACAAGCGTGCGCGCCATGTCCTCGGCCAGGGTCTCGACCAGCTTGATATGGCCGCGGTCGATGAATTCACGCGCAATTTGGCCGACCAGTTCGTAATTCAGCGTGTCCTTCAGGCCGTGGATGGCGTGCAGGTCGAGATCGAACACGGCGTCGATAATCAGCGGCTGGGTGCGGCCATGTTCGTGATCATAGATGCCGATGGCGGCCTCGACGCGCAGACCTTTGACGAAGACACGGCGGGAGGTCAGGCTCATGCTAAGCAATCCCAGGCTTCAGGGGATAATAGATCATTCAGGCTCATATCGGCGCGGTGGCACCACTCGGCCAGCCGGATCGGACAGGCGGCGATATCGGCGGGCCCAAGCGCCACGCTGTTGGTCGGGGTTTCCTCGATCTCAAAGCGCACGCACTCGAAATCGGGCAGGTGCGCGGCCAATATGGCGTTCAGCTTCATATAGAGCGCCGCCGCCACCGCCTCGGTGGTTGGGTCGCCTTCAATGACCAGCAGGCGCGGCAGCAATTCCGGCTCGTGCTGGCGGAAATAGCCGATCATCGGGTCGTCATGGCCAAGCTGGAAGGCATGGTCCAGGCTGTCATCGACAAAGCGGTGCCAATGGCGCTTCAGGTCGGCGAAGCTGGCGGCATAGTTGGCATTACCCCAGCGCATGGCGCCGGCATCCTTCGCCTGCAGGCTGACAACGACGAATTCATTATGGCCATGCGGCGTCAGGCACTTCGAATTGGCATCGAAGCGCAGGCGATGGGCCATGGAAAAGCGGCGTTTGAACTGAAGCTGCACGGGAGGGGCCTATGGAAAACTCCTGCCTGCTAAATCCCATAGAGCCTCCGGAGTCAATCGGTACGTCAGGCGCGCACGTCGAAAACCATGTTGAACGGCGTTTCTGTGGCGCGGCGGAAGTGCGAGAAACCGGCGTCCATCGCCACCTTGCGCAGCCGGATTTCCCCGGCCTGTGCTCCCAGGCCGAGGCCGACTTCCTGCGACAGCGAGGCCGGCGTGCAGACCATGGTGGAGGCGCCGTAGAAGATGCGGCCGACCGGATTGAGGTTTTCCTTCAGCGTATCGTGGGCGAAGGGCTCGACAATCATCCAGGTGCCGTCGGGCGCCAGGGTTTCCCTGACATGCTTTCCAGCACCGACCGGATCACCCATATCGTGCAGGCAGTCGAACATGGCGACCAGGTCGTAGTCACGGGCCGGGAAGTCCTTGGCCGATGCCTGTTCGAACGTGACGCGGTCATCGACCCCGGCCTCTTTCGCGGCGGCCCTGGCGCGTTCGATGGAGGGGCCGTGGTAATCGAAGCCGGTTAGTTTTGCGGTCGGAAACGCCTTGGCCATCAGTATGGTGGAGGCGCCGTGGCCGCAGCCGACATCGGCCACCCTGGCGCCATGCTCGAGCTTGTCTTTCAGGCCGTCGATCGCCGGTATCCATTCCTCGATCAGGTGGGCATTATAGCCGGGCCGGAAGAAGCGCTCGGTGCCGCGGAAGAGGCACTGGCTGTGGTCATGCCAGCCGACGCCGGCGCCGGTGCGGAAGGCTTCGGCGATCTTGGGTTCATCGAGCCAGATGGACTGCATGATTTCAAAGGCGCCGCCGAAAAAGGCCGGGCTGTCCTCTTCCGCGAAGGCCATGGCCTGTTCCGGCGACAGGCTGAAAGTGCCGTCTTCGTCGTTATAATCGATATATTCGGCCGCGGCCTGGGCGGAGAGCCATTCGCGCAGGTAGCGCTCCTTGTAGCCGGTCTTGCGCGCCAGGCTTTCGGGCGTGACGGGCACACCATCGGCCATGGCCTTGTAGATGCCGAGCTGGTCGCCCAGCAGAACAGTGGCGCCGGTGACGGCGGCGCCCAGCTCGCCGACCATCCGGCCGACCAGTGCATCGAGTTTTTGAGGATCGGGTTGACGCATGACTGTGCTCCTTGTGAATGGACCACTTCGTTTCTGCGCCAAAAAGGGAGTGCGGAACTTTTGCCGGAGTGTACGCCTGTCCGAAAGGCGCGGCAAGCGGGCTGGGTTCGGTTCACGTCAGATGGGGGGCGGAGGCTTTTGCGCGGGTTTGATTGGTGATTGGGCGGCTTTTTTCAGGGCCATTTCGGCGCGCGCCGCTTCGAAAGCCTCGGTGTAATCGACATAGGTAACCTTGGGGCCACCGGCGGGCGCGGCCTTATGGGCCAGCGGCGCGTGGGAGGCTGGTGCGGTCTGTGCGATATTTTGGCCAATGTCTTGAGCAGCGTCCCACCATTGGCCCAGATCACGGCGGCGCTCTTCGCCCCATTTCAGTGTACCGGCCAGGGAGACGCGGGCCTTGATGGCGGCTTCCTCATGCGTGGCGCGTTCGGCCTCGGCTTTACGCGGATCGGGTGTGTGGTCGCGCTGGCGTTCAGCGCGGTCGCAGCGGTTGTAAAGGCGCTCGATAACGGCCGCCACGCGCACGGCGCGCTCGACGCCCGGCAGGTCTTCGGGATCGTCCATGGCGGTGATCTTCAACAGCATCCGGTCGGCAAAGGCGCGCAAAAGCCCGCGCCGCTCTTCCGGGGGCAGGTGTTGCTGTGCTGTCTGGTCATCCAAAGCCATCGCTACAGAATGCACCGAGAAAAGCGCGAGGGGATAGATTCAGGCCGGCGGCCATCGCCGCCATGTGCTGACCAGGGCGAGTACCCAAATCTCGTCCGCCTGAATTTCGTAAATCAGGCGGTAGTGTTCATGGGGAATAAGCTCTCGTGTTCCCGTCACCAGACCGGGACGGCCCTGTTGAGGGAAGTCGAGCAGACCTTTTGCAGCGCGCTCAAACAATTCGTCCATGGCCACAGCCGCGCGTGGACTGTCAGCGGCGATAAAATCGAAAATATTGAGACGGTCATCCAGCGCCTCAGGCGCCCAGACCAGTTTCACCGTTCATCCGTAAGCTGCCGGCGTCTGGCCGCCATGGCGGCCTCCACGGCTTCGTGCGAAAGCCCCTCGCCGGAGGCAAGCGATCCTCTTGCGGCCCTGACCTTCTGCTGAAGAAAAGCCTCATAATCGCGGGCTTCACGCTGCTTGGTCACGAAGTCGCGCATCATTTCGCGCACCACCTGCGAGGCTGAACGATGCGCTGCCTCAGCCTCGGCCTTGAAAGCCGCATGTAAGTCGGGCTCAAGCTTCATGGTGAAGAGGGTTTGCTTGGACATGGGGACGCTCCGGTATATAACTTATATATACGAATTAGAGTGTCGAGCAAAGCAAAGGATCAGAGCTGCGGACCACTTTTTCGTAGTGGGCTATATAAGCTTGGTGTTGCATCTTGGGGTTGTCTGTTGTTACTAAGGGAAAAATAGAAGCCTTCGACATTTTTATGAAAAAAGACATCGCCAAGCAGGCACTTGTAACGCGGAAGCGAACAGAAAAGGCACTAAAGCGTATCCTCATTCGCTCGGCCACCGAAGTCGATATGGAGAAAGCACTCAAAAGCCTTATTTCTGAAGTCGATTCAATCAAAGAGTTTGTCAGGTCAAATCCAAATTTAGTCGGAGCGGTTAGCGAAGCTATCACCAATGTCAGGCAATGGGCTTATAATGATATGAGCCTTCCAATACCGGACACAATTAGGGATAGGTGGTGGTTTCTAGCATCATATAATGTTGAACTTCGACGTTTTACCATTATCGTCTACGACCATGGTCAAGGTATTCCGTCAACTTTGAGACGTCTGCCCCTTGAGACACTAAAAGTGTTATTTTCGGACAAACTATTTTCGGACGCGGACGCAATTGAGGCTGCCTTTAACGTACCGAGGTCTGCCACCGGTGAAAAAAATCGAGGAAAGGGGTTAAAGGAAATGCGAAATCTGGTAGATAAATTTCCGAGAGGCTCTTTGCGCGTTGACAGCGGCAGGGGCAGCTATGTTTACGACTGCGGTGACGGCAGTGTTGCTAAACGCCTTTACAAGCACGATATAGGTGGCACTCTGATCACATGGGAAATCTATGAGTCCGGTAATTGATATGTCCGAGAAAACGATCGACGTTGGAAACGATTTTTCCCGTTTTCCTGGCGGGCGGGTTAAGCTTGATGGCCCTTATTCCGGCCAGGAATTCCGCGACGATTATTTGGTTCCTGCACTTAGAGCGAACGACAAAGTTCGTTTGGTGATTGATACGGTATTCGGTTACGGCTCTTCTTTTTTAGAAGAATGTTTTGGCGGTCTGGTAAGAAGCAGTGGTTTCAGTGCAAGGGAACTCCAACAAAAATTGGAATTAATCCAAACAAAACCGGGATTTGAATATTATATTTCAGATATCTGGCAATATATTAATGATGCCGATGGACGAGAGCGTCGTCCCGCATGAGTGACGCTTCCCTCGCAGCCACGGTAGGGGGAGCAGCAGGAGCCTTGTTTGGCGCCTTATCCTCTGCCTTTCAATCAAGTTGGATCGAAAGTAGAAAAAGGCGCGCGGATCAATACAACAAACAGATCGATGAGATTTTGACGCTGCTGAAGCGCGCAGATGACTTGGGTCTGAGGTATTGGACTAGTGAACAATACCAAGCCGCTGATCACGTTGCTTTGGTAAATTTGCGTAGCGAGATTTATGCCGCTATAAAAGCAGCTAGCCGAGAGCAAAACAAGCTGTTTGATGAAGCTATGTTCCTCAACCACTTCAAATTATATTATCAATGCTTGACGGGTGGGAATTTTGGTTCTCGTGAAAGACATAAGCAGGATTTGGAAATACCTCTTGCGTGCAGTAGACTCTATAATGACTGTAAGGACTATGCTTCATCGTGTCGATATAGATGGAGCATATGGAATATTATTCCAGGGCATGGTGTTAGGTAGCGTTTTAAATCAAAAAGGCCACCGCGAGCAGTGGCCTTTCGTGTGCTTAAGGCAAGCAGACTTTACAGATAGAACTGCACCATATTCTGCAGCGAAACCGGCTTGATCTTAGGGGCATTGCCGGCGGTGCCGAACTGCTCAAAACGGTCTTCGCAGACTTTTTGCATCAGGGCGTAGGCCGGCTTGAAATAGCTGCGCGGATCGAAGCCGGCGGGGTTTTCGGCCATAGTCTTGCGGATGCCGGCGGTGATGGCCAGGCGCAGGTCGGTATCGATATTGATCTTGCGTACGCCCATCTTGATGGCCTTTTGCAGTTCCTCGACCGGCACGCCCCAGGTCTGCGGAATGGCGCCGCCATAGGCATTGATCTCGTCCTGCAATTCCTGCGGCACGGACGATGAACCGTGCATGACGAGGTGGGTATTGGGCAGGCGCTTATGGATGGCCTCGATGACGTGCATGGCCAGCACTTCGCCATCCGGCTTGCGCGTGAATTTGTAGGCGCCGTGCGAGGTGCCCATGGCGATGGCGAGCGCATCGACGCCGGTTTTGGCGACGAAATCGACGGCTTGGTCGGGGTCGGTCAGGAGCTGGTCATGCGACAGGACACCCTCGGCACCGTGGCCATCCTCGGCCTCGCCCATGCCGGTTTCCAGCGAGCCCAGCACGCCCAGTTCGCCTTCGACCGAGACGCCGCAGGCATGGGCCATCTCGACCACCTTGCGGGTGATATCGACATTGTATTCGTAATCGGCGGGAGTCTTGGCGTCGGCCTTCAGGGAGCCGTCCATCATCACCGAGGTAAAGCCGTGCTGGATGGCTGAGGCGCAGGTGCCCAGAGAATTGCCGTGGTCCTGGTGCATACACAACGGCACTTCCGGGTAGATTTCGGCCAGCGCATTGATGATGCGCTTCAGCATCAGGTCGTTGGCGTAGGCGCGGGCGCCGCGCGAAGCCTGGAGGATCACCGGGGACGCGGTTTTGCGCGCCGCCTCCATGATGGCGATGCCCTGTTCCATATTGTTGATGTTGAAGCCCGGCACGCCGTAATTGTTTTCGGCGGCGTGATCGAGGAGTTGTCGTAAGCTGATGCGAGCCATTATTTTCCCTTTTTCGTAGCCGCTGTGGTGGTCTGCAAATGCCCGTCTTCCTGCGCTTCTCTGCTCACGTACTTGAGTACGCTCCGCTGCGAGGCTCGGAAGCCAGTCATTTTCGACTCACCACAGCGGCTACGATACCTGTGGTGAGTAGTAAAGGCCCTGTGGCGGGGCGGTAAACTGTCCGGACGGGGTGGTCTTTGACCTGTTTTGAACCGTCCGGACATAAATTTTAAATAGGCCAGTAACCCTGCAATTACTGTTCCAGATTACGCTTCCAGCGCGGCGACGCCTGGCAGAACCTTGCCCTCCATCCATTCCAGGAAGGCGCCGCCGGCGGTCGAGACAAACGTCATGTCGTCGGCCACGCCCGCGTGGTTCAGCGCGGCAACGGTATCGCCGCCACCGGCCACGGCTACCAGCTTACCTGATTTGGTTTGCTGCGCAGCAAATTTCGCGGCAGCGACGGTTGCGGCGTCGAACGGTGGCAATTCAAACACACCAAGCGGGCCGTTCCAGATCAGGGTCTTGGCTGAGGCCATGATCTTGCACAGCTCATCGACCGTCCTGGGGCCGGCGTCGAAAATCTTGTCTGCATCAGTGAGCGGTGCGCCGATGTCCTCGGTACGGTTGGCAGCATTGGCTTTGAATTCCTGGGCCACCACCACATCGAGCGGCAGCAGAAGGCGGCAATCGGCTTGGGCCGCCGCAGCCATGATCTCAAGGGCGGTGTCCTTCAGATCCTTTTCGCACAGGCTACCGCCGACATCATAACCTTGCGCGAACAGGAAGGTATTGGCCATGCCACCGCCGATAGCGAGGTAATCGAGCTTGCTGACCAGATTTTTCAGCAGGTCGAGCTTGGTCGAGACCTTGGAGCCGCCGACAATGCCGAGGGTGGGGCGCTGCGGATTGCCCAGGGCGGCATCGAGCGCGGTCAGTTCGCGGCGCATCGATTCCCCGGCATAGGCGGGCAGGATGTGCGCCACGCCTTCGGTCGAGGCATGGGCGCGGTGGGCGGCGGAGAAGGCGTCATTGACATAAATATCGCCGAGTTGCGCAAAATGCTCAGCCACCTTGGGATCGTTAGTTTCTTCGCCTGCATGGAAACGTGTATTTTCGACCAGTAAAACGGCACCCCCGCTGAGGTTTTCGGCATCAAGATAGGCGGGATGGTCCGGTGTATCTTCTGCAAAACCAACGGACTGTCCTAACAAAGCGGAAAGCGGCTCGACGATAGGTTTCAGACTCATCTCCGCGACACGCCTACCCTTCGGGCGATCAAAGTGCGCCAGCAGGACAACCCCTTCTGCGCCTAGCGACTGAAGCTTACGGATAGTAGGCAATGCCACGCGCAAACGTGTGTCATCAGTGACACGCCCATTTTCCATAGGTACGTTGAAATCAACGCGCACGACGGCAGTTAATCCGAGGGGGGCGGTAAGGTCGTCGAGGGTCTTGAAAGGCATATGGTGGGCTCCCGCTTGTGTGTGCCAAGGCTTTAGGACCGGGCGCGGGGGGATTCAAGCCCTAGCGAGGAAAATGCGGGTTGTAAATGTGCCATATCGGCAAGGAGACGGACAGAAACAGCAAGATTTGAAGCAAAATCACCGTGAAAACAGTCGGCATAGTTATGCAATTGGGCGCATTTTTCGCATTTTCATGCATACGCCAAAAGTGAATAGCCACGCTCAACGCCAGTGTGAAAAGGGATATGGCGATCAGAGTGCGTCTGACTTCAGGAATAAGTGACTGAACGTAAATATAGCTTAGTGGAAGGGTGAAAAGGCCCGCGAATACAGGGCCTGTAAGATAAGGCAAGTGGATGAACTGCCGTCTGCAAACCGGTCCCTCGGTCATGGCATTCCCCTCCAATACACGGCCCAACGATCGCATTAACCATAACATGGTTTTTGATGAAAACTACCCTTGCGCCGCGATTTTCGGACAAGAAAAAACCCCGCCGGAGCGATCCGGCGGGGTGAAATTCCGACTTATCTAAAGCTTACAGGAACTTGCCGAAGGCGACGGCCGTGTCGGCCATGCGCGACGAGAAGCCCCACTCGTTGTCATACCAGCTCAGGATGCGCACCAGCTTGCCTTCGATGACCTGGGTCTGGGCCAGGGCGAAGGTGGAGGAGGCGGGCTCGTGGTTGAAGTCGTGGGAGACCAGCGGCTCGTCGGTATAGGCCAGAACGCCCTTCATCGGGCCGTCGGCGGCGGCCTTGATGGCGGCATTGATCTCGTCCTTCGTCACGTCGCGGCCGGCGTTGAACACCAGGTCGACGGCCGAGACATTGGGGGTAGGCACGCGGATCGAGGAACCGTCCAGCTTGCCCTTCAGTTCCGGCAGGACGAGGCCGACAGCCTTGGCGGCGCCGGTCGAGGTCGGGATCATGGAAAGCGCCGCGGCGCGGGCGCGATACAGATCCTTGTGCATCTGGTCGAGCGACGGCTGATCGTTAGTGTAAGAGTGGATCGTCGTCATGTAGCCGTTGACGATGCCGCACAGGTCATGCAGCACCTTGGCGACCGGGGCCAGACAGTTGGTGGTGCAGGAGGCGTTGGAGATGACCAGGTCGTCCTTGGTCAGGACGTCGTGGTTGACGCCGTAGACGATCGTCTTGTCGGCGCCGTCGGCCGGGGCCGAGACAATGACGCGCTTGGCGCCGGCTTCCAGGTGGGCAGCGGCCTTGTCGCGCGCGGTGAAGATGCCGGTGCATTCAAAGGCGATATCGACCTTCAGATCCTTGTGCGGCAGTTCGGCCGGGTTCTTGATCGCCGTCACCTTGATCGGCGCGTAGGTCTTGCCGTTGGCGGTGATGACCAGGCTGTCGCCTTCCACGGCGACCTTGGCCGGAAACCGGCCGTGGATTGAGTCATAGCGCAGCAGGTGCGCATTGGTTTCCACCGGGCCCAGGTCGTTGATCGCAACCACTTCGATGTCCGTGCGGTTGTGCTCGATGATCGAGCGCAGAACCAGACGGCCGATGCGGCCAAAACCGTTGATGGCGACACGTAAAGCCATGGGGAAATCCTTTTATGAGATAGCAGCACCAATCGCTGTAATTGCGCGGTGGTTTTTTAACCTCAAGGCTTTGAAGTCAAGCCTTATTTCGCGCTGATCGGTATATGGTAACGTTATCACCGCGATTCCAGTCCGGAGCCTTATAATCCTGGAATTCACCGGCATTTTTATAGTCGGATTTGAAACGATTTATCGCGCCAGTATCGGCAGGACCATCAACAGTTCGAGGCCGGCGATGTCGGTGCCCTCATAGCGGTTTACGGCGGTCAGCGTCCCGCCTTGCGCTTCGGTCAGGGCGCGCGCCACAGAAAGGCCCAGGCCCGTGCCGCCGGTATCGCGGTTGCGCGACGATTCCAGCCGGTAGAAAGGTTCGAAGACGGTTTCCAGGGCCTCGGGCGGCAGGCCCGGGCCGTTATCGATGACGCGCAGTTCCGCCTTCGCGCCGCGCCGTGCCAGTTCGATGCGGCAGCCGCCGGCATAGCGACCAGCGTTTTCAACCAGGTTGATCAGGATGCGCTTGAGCGCCACGGCATCGCCCCTGACCATGATATTGTCCTCGATCCGCGCCGGGTCCATATCGCAAACGGCGCACAGGTCGTCACTCAGGGAATCGACCAGGGCCGAGAAATCCAGCGGCCGCAGGGTCTCGTTCATCTTGTGGGCGCTGGTGAAGCTCATGGCGCTGCGGATCAGGCCGTCCATGTGGGCGATGTCGTTATTCAGCTTTTCGCGCAAGGGGGCGGGCACATCCTCGATGCGCAGACGCATCCGGGCCAGCGGCGTCTTGAGGTCATGAGCGATGGCGGCCATCAGCATGGTGCGGCTTTCTACCTGCTTGCGGATGCGCGCCTGCATGTCATTGAGCACCTCGGCGGCGGCGCGGACCTCGCGCGGGCCAACGGAAAGCACCGGCGGCGCATTGTCTTCCACGCTCAGCTTGGAGGCAGCTTCGGAAAAGGCGATGATCGGCCGGGAAAGCCGCTGCGACAGCCACCAGGCGAGCGGCAGGATCAGCAGGGCGGTCAGGACGAAGCCGAGCAGCAGCCGCTCCTGCCACGGGGCGATCAATTCCCTGGGCGGGGTGATGACCCGCCAGGTGCCGTCCTTGAGTTGCCAGGCGGCGCTGAAGGCGGGGTAGAAGATATCGGCACGCGTCTCACCGTTGAAGGTCACCACGCGGTTGCCGCCAAAGCTCGGATTGAAGGTGCGATCGGCGGGCGGCATATCGCTGGCCGGCCCCTCGCGTACATCCGGTGCCTGGTCCGGGCGCGGGAAGTCATTCGGCGGCGCCTGTGACGTCATGACGGTCGGACCGCCGCCAGTGAAGTTATCACGCGGGTTATCCCGCTGAAACGCGAAGGTTCTTGGGCCGCCATCGAAGCGGCGATGCGGCTGGACGTGCACGAAGACCGTATCCGCTGGCACATGCAGTTCCGCCGCCAGTTTCTGGGCGATACCGGCCTGGAAATTATAGGTCCGCAGGGCGCGGGCGTCGGTTGCCTGCGGCATCTTGTCGATAAAGGCCGGGCGCGCGGAGACGGTCACAGCCTTCAGCCGGTGACCGTTCTGCAGGCGGACCTCGCCGGTCTTGAACGCGGTGACAACCTCAGCCAGGCTGTAGCCCGAGGGCGGCGGTTCTGGCGCCTTGAGTACCACGAGCACGGGGATGACCAGGGCCAGCACCAGCACGGCCATTGAAAGGCCCATCACCTGCCAGAATATCGGCAGGGAGATAAGCTGTTTATGCGAAGGGGCGGCGGACGGCGAACTCAAGGCGGCTCCGGTTATTTCAGGGGTTACTTCAGCGGTTTGAACATGTAGCCGATGCCGCGGATAGTGCGAATTATGTCTTCATTGGCGTCATCGCTCAGTTTCTTGCGCAGGCGGGAAATCTGCACGTCGATGGCGCGGTCGAAGCTGTCGGTATTGGGGCCGTGCAGGTAATCGAGGATCTGGTCACGGGAAAGGGCGCGGCCGGGGCGATCGAGGAAGACGCGCAGCAGTTCGAATTCGGCATTGGAAAGCGCCACCTGTATGCCGTCGGGGCGGACAAGGGTGCGCTTGATATTGTCGAGCTGCCAGTTGAAGAAATGCGTGATCGGTGACTTTTCCCCATTCCCGTTACGGGCTTCGCGGCGGCGCATGACAGCGCGGATGCGGGCCAGCAGTTCGCGCGGATGGAACGGCTTGGCCATGTAGTCATCAGCGCCCAGTTCGAGGCCGACAATGCGGTCGATTTCCTCGCCGCGCGCCGACAGCATGATGACCGGCGGGCCGCCCTGTTCATTGATCCGCTTGCAGATCGAGAGACCGTCCTCGCCGGGCATCATGTAATCGAGCACGATCAGTTGGATGTCGCCGCGCGCCAGGATCTTTTCCATGTCGCGTCCCTGCGCCGCCGTCTGGACATCGAAGCCGTTCTGGCTGAGGAAGCCGCTGATCAGTTCGCGCAGGTCAGCGTCATCATCGACGACAAGGATGCGCGTGGGGGCAGCGGTGACGGTTTGGGACATGACGGACTGTACGGCTGATGACATGGCGACGATACTCGTGATTGCGGGCGCTGATAAGGGAAATAACTGTGTCCGCAATGACGCAGGCTTACGGCTTTCCGATGTCGCCGCTGTCATAATAAATCTTATTTTGGCCCGATTCCGAGATCGGCCTGACATCAGCGGGCAATATGACGGGCGCATCCTGATGATCCACAGAGCGCGTCTGATGTGTCGCTCTTTTATGAAATGACGAGGATAAACAGCATGTTAAAGCCTGCTCACTGGGTGGGTCTGTCCCTGGCACTCGCCGGCATATGCGCCCTGCCGGCCCTGGCGGACGGAACGGATGCCCAAACCACCGATGGCCCGGCAAGGCCGGCCTTCAGCGATATCGATACCAATAAGGACGGTGTGATCAGTCAGGCCGAATTCGACGCTTTCCGTCCGAAAAGACCCGATGGCGATCACTGGCGCGGCCGCGAACATGGCGGTCCGCATGGCCGGGAGGGGGCCATGCCTTTCCATGGGCCGGACCTGAAGCGGCTTGATACCGACAAGGATGGCAGGATCAGTCTCGAGGAATTCAGCGCGCCGATGAAAGCGCATTTTGCCCGGATGGATGCCAACAAGGACGGTTATCTCGACGAAAACGAATTGAAGGCGCCCCCACCGCCGCCGGAAGGTGGGCCGGATGGTGACGGTCCGCCACCGCCGGAGAAGTAGCTTCCAAATACTCCGAAGGGCATTCTACGCCCTTCGGCAAGCGCGACCGCGCGCCGCGCCTGATGGCGCGAGCCATGCGGCTTGAGCTGAAGAAATGCCGTGGATGGCACATCTGACCGGGGCGAAAGCTCCGGTCTTTTTTTTATGAAAAAATTCCGCGAAAATTTTTGCGACGGAAAATATCACCGCTTCCGTTTGACTGGATAACGGCACGAATGGGGACTGTTCGTTCTATCCACTCAGGAACTCAACTCATGTCACGTACACTGACGTTTGTTTCTATCATGGCGCTTGGCGCGGCCCTTGTGGGCGGCGCGTTGGCCCAGACCGCTACGGATACGACTAACCATAAGCATCACGGCCAACGCTTTGATGCACTCGATGTTAACAAGGACGGCGCGCTCGACAAGAGCGAAGCTAAAGGTCGCCTCGCCAAGGCTTTTGACGAGATCGACGCCAATAAAGACGGCAAGGTAACGAAGGACGAACTCAAGGCCGGCTGGCAGGCGCATCGCGCCGAACGCCAGGCCAAAATGCTCGCCCGCATCGATACCGACAAGGACGGCAAGGTGTCGTGGGCCGAAAGCGAAGCCATGGCGAAAGCCCGCTTCGACAAGGCCGACGCCAACCATGATGGCTTCCTTGATGCCACGGAACTGTCGCAGGGCCATAAGGGCTGGCGACATCACCGTCCGGATATGGCGCCCCAGCAGGGACGCTAAGCACTTTCAGAAAAGTGCCTTACACTTTTCGGATTAAAAAGTGCGACAAGCAAAAATCAGAACTTCGATCCAGATCGAAGTTTTGACCAGCTTCTGTACTGTCCGTATCTCCCCGGAGCGGACATGACAGATCGGAGCCGTGACAGCCGCCGCTGTCACGGCTCTTTACTTTTTTACATAAGAGATTACGCGCAAACGTGCGCGGCGCGCGGTCGCGCTTGCCGAAACACGGCTGGTCGCCCTGTTTCGGAGGGTATCAATCGGCGCCATATGGAAAGTGAATAATAAAAAAGCCCGCCTGTTACCAGGCGGGCCTTTTTTATTTTAAATTCGGTGCTCGTTACAGCGCTGCCTTGACCTTGGCGACCACGTTTTCAGCCGTAATGCCGAACTCCTTATAGAGGCGATCGGCCGGGGCGGAGGCGCCGAAGCTCGACATGCCGACAAACAGGCCGTCTTCACCGATGAAGCGTTCCCAGCCGAAGCGGGCGGCGGCTTCGACGGCGATACGAACGGGCGCCTTGCCGATGACCTGCGCCTGATAGGCGGCCGGTTGCGCATCAAACACATCCCACGAAGGGGTCGAGACGACGCGGGTCGGGATGCCATCGGCTTCGAGTTGCTTCTGCGCGGCGACGGCGATCGAGACTTCCGTGCCGGAGGCGAATATGGTGGCCCTGGCGTCACCGGAAGCGGCGACCAGTTCGTAGGCCCCCTTGGCGGAGAGATCGCCCGCTTGTGTGCGCACCGCCGGCACCTTCTGGCGCGACAGAACCAGCATGGATGGGCCCTTGGCCTGGATGGCGGCCTTCCAGCATTCGGCGGCCTCGACCATGTCGGCCGGGCGGAAGACGTGCAGGCCGGGCATGGCGCGATAGGAGGCCAGGTGCTCGACCGGCTGGTGGGTCGGACCGTCTTCGCCGACGCCGATCGAATCGTGCGTCATGACGTGAACGACCTTGGCGCCCATCAGCGCGCCGAGGCGGATGGCCGGACGACTGTAGTCCGAAAACACGAAGAAGGTGCCGGCATAGGGCAGGATACCGCCATGCAGGGCCATGCCGTTCATCGCCGCGGCCATGCCGAATTCGCGCACGCCATAGTGGACGTAGCGGCCGGCATAGTCGGGTTCGTCAAAGGCGGTCATGCCTTTCACCAGCGTATTGACCGAGCCGGTGAGGTCGGCCGAGCCGCCGATCATGGAGTCGATGGTTGGCGTCAGGGTTGCCAGCGCCTTGCCGGAGCAGGAGCGGGTGGCGTCGGCCGGCTTGGTGGCGATGGCATCGGCGATGTGGGCATCGAGCGCTTCAAACGCATTGGCGGGCAATTCGCCCTTCATGGCGGTGGCGAGTTCGGCGCCCTTCGGATGCGCCTTGGCGCGGGCCTCCCAGTCCTTACGGACCTTCGTGCCCTTACGGCCAGCCGAGAGCCAGGCCTTGCTGATATTTTCCGGCAGGGTGAAGGGCGCGGCCAGCCAGTCCATGTGCTCACGAGCGGCCTTGATTTCATCGTCCATCAGGTTGTAGCCGTGGCCGTGCTTGTCGCCTTCCTTGGCGCCGGCGCGGCGCGAAACGGCGGTCCTGCAGGCGATCATGACCGGCTTCTGCTGTTGGGTGGCCCAGCGCAGGGCGGCGGCGATCTTCGAGTGATCGTGACCGTCGACGGCCTTGACGGCCCAGCCGGCGGCCTTGAAGCGGGCGAGCTGGTCGCCGGTTTCGGCCACGGTGGCGTAACCATCGATGGTGACATTGTTGTCGTCGAACAGGACGATCAGGTTCTTCAGCTTGAGGCGGCCGGCCAGCGAGATGGCTTCGTGCGACACGCCTTCCATCAGGCAGCCGTCACCGGCGATCACCCAGGTCTTGTGGTTGACAAGATCGTCACCGAAGCGGGCGTTGAGGTGGCGTTCGGCCATGGCCATGCCGACGGCGGTGGCGAGGCCCTGGCCGAGCGGGCCGGTGGTGCATTCGACACCGGCGGTATGACCATATTCCGGGTGACCGGCGGTGGTGGAGCCCCACTGGCGGAAATTCTCGATGTCCTTCATCGAGACCGACTTGAAGCCGGTCAGGTGGAGCAGCGAATAGAGCAGCATCGAGCCGTGGCCGGCGGAGAGCACGAAACGATCGCGGTCGGCCCAGTCGGGCTGCTTCGGATCGTACTTCAGGAACCTGGTCCAGAGCACAGTGGCGACATCGGCCATGCCCATCGGCATCCCCTGGTGGCCTGATTTGGCATTATGCACCGCCTCCATCGACAGGACGCGGATAGCGTCTGCCATCAGGACACCGGAGGGCTTTGTTGTGGGAGCGGCTGCAACAGCGCTTGTGGACATGGGTGAGTCTCTATTAAAGTGTTAACGAGGTACGTTGTTGGCCGTGCCTTTAGCCGAACTTGACGGCTAAGTGTAGAATTTAATGCGTTTTGCGCGCGATTCTTACCGGTTTTGGTCCGGAAACGGACGAATCGGAGGGCGCACGGCGCATATCGGAGGAGAACGGTTATGGAGCATTCTCAGAGTCATCCGGCTGGCGGCAGCCTGAATGTCGCCGTCGATCGACTGGACCGGGCGCTGGAGGCCCTGGAAGCCCGCGTTCGGGCGCTGCAATCCGGAGAGCCCCTGCCGGAATTTACCGGCTCCGGCACCAATGACGAATATGAGCGGGTGCTGGCCGAACTGGAAGAGGCGCGCACCTCCAATGCCGAACTGGCCGCCGCCGCTTCCGCCGCCCATGCCGCCCTGGGCGCTGCCGCCGCCAATATCCGCCAGCTTGTCAGTGGAGCCGCCTGATGGGAGAGGTCACGGTCCGCGTCAATAACAAGCCTTATACGGTCGGTTGCGCCGATGGCCAGGAAGGCCGTGTGCAGGAACTGGCGCGCAAGTTCGACGAGCATGTCGAGATGGTGGTGTCGGATGTCGGTTCGATTGGGGAGGTGCGGCTGTTCCTCATGGCGGCGCTTTTGATGATCGATGAAATGCAGGATTTGCGCCTGCAACTGGACGAGGCCAATTCGGCCAATGCCCGCATGAATGCCGGTGCGCATGAAATGGAGCGCAAGGCGGCCTTCGCCATAACCGACGCGGCGGCCCGGCTGGAACGCCTGCTGGGGGCGTAAAGTAATCCTTGCTCTCCCCCTCCAAGAGGGGGAGATTTTTTAGGCCAAACACCTCGCAACGATATCGGCGTCCTGTTCCGTGTTGTAGATATGGAATGAGAGGCGCAAGGTCTCGCCGCGACGGTCGAAGCGGCAACCGGCGGCGGTCAGGGCGGTCATCGTTTTTTCGATATCCATTGGTTTGTAGCACAGGGTGCCGCCTTTGCCTGAACGATCCGGCGGATCGATCTGTGCGATCAGGGCGCGGTTGTGCCTGAGGATCGTCTCCACGCCGATATCGCTGATTGTCCGAATGCCGGTGGTGGCCAGCACATAGGGCGCGACCGACGGTGTGCCACCCCAGAACCGGCGGGCATCCGGCGCATAACGGAAATCGCGGATATTAAATTCGAACGGATTCTCGTGCGAAAACCAGCCGACATTCAGCGGCTTCAGGTCATGCGGACACCATAAAAAACCGGCGCCCGGTCCGCCGCACAGCCATTTCAGGCACGAACCGATCAGGGCATCGGCTTGCCAGGCCATGGCATCGATCGATAATATGCCTGCCGATTGCGCCACGTCGACAATGCTGAAAATGCCGCGCGCACGGGCCAGGGAAGCGATTTCCGCCACCGGAGATACGACGCTCGTATTGGAATGGACGTGCATGGCCACGATGACCGCGACATCGGGAGCCATCGCCGCTTCCCAGGTGGCGATATCGGCAGGGTCGCCTTCCAGAATCTCAAAACGAAAGCCCAGCCGTTCGGCCTGTTGCGCCACGAATCCCAATGACGGAAAAGCCTGCACCGACATGACGATCCGGTCGCGGCCCTTTTCCAGAGACAAGCCGGAGAGAAGGGCGAACAAGGCCGCCGAAACATTGGGTTGCGGACAGTAATCCGCCATCCGCCCGCCGAGCAGGCCGGCCAAAGCCGTGCGGAAATTGTCGATGGCATCAATCCATAAGGGCCAGCTTTCGCCGGGGTTCGCGGTCCAGGGGGTAAAGAAATGTGTCTCGAAATCACCGCGCGCCGCTTTTGGCAGCAGGCCCGCCGAATGGCTGAGCAAATAGGGACCACCGGGTGGCTTTTCAAACATATCCCTCATTCAGCGGCACTCAGTGAGGGCCGGACCTTGCCATAGGCGCCGCCCCAGGCATCGGTCATCTCGTGGCGCACGGCCCATAGTTCGGGGAAGAAGCGATGACGCGCGCCGGCATCGAGCAGTTCGACCGGCCGGCCTTTCAGCGAGGCCGCGCCCATGCCGATGGAACGCTGGATGAGGAAGATATGGTTGGAGCGGAACTTGCCCATGCGCTCATCGAATTCGATCAGGCATTCGGCCAGCACATAGGCGTCGTCATGGGCATATTTCGTGTCGTAGATATCGCGCACGGTCAGGCCGCGTCCGGTGAGATAGCGGGCCTCATAGGTCTCCCAAAGCTCCGGCGGCATCTTCATCAGGGTGCGGAAGCCGGGCGATTCCTGACCGGAACCATTGCCCAGTTGCAGGCGGATCTGCTGGTAATCGTGCGGCGACATGGTTTCCAGCAGGTCGAGTTGCTCGCTCATCAGCCGGATGATCATATTGCAGCGGGAAAACAGGGTCACGGCCTTGTGGACATGGCCGTCGCGCAGGTGATCATCGATATCGAGCAGGGTGTGGACCATCAGCTTCATCCACAATTCCTCGACCTGGTGGACGATCTGGAATTGCAGTTCATCGGCATTGACCATCGCGGCGGATGGTTTCTGGCAGGTCAGCAGGGCATCGGTTTTGAGATAGAGCTCGTAATCGAGTTTCGCGGGCGCGGATAGCTGATCGATGTAGGACTGGCGGTTCATGGCGTGACTCCCTTTTGGGGCGAGCCTAGCGCGCTTTTCGCTGAACATTGTTTCTATTGTGCTTATAATTTGCGCTACAAAGGAAACGATTTGTCGAAATATTTGTACCTGGAGAAACGAATGGATCGTTTTGACGAAGCCATATTGCGCGAACTGGAAGCCGATGGCCGGCTGTCCTTTGCCGAACTGGGCGAACGTACCGGCCTGTCAAAATCGCCGTGCTGGAAGCGAGTGCAGGCGTTGGAGGCGTCCGGCGTTATTCGCGGCTACCGTGCCGATCTCGATCCGGCCGCGCTGGGTTTGTCGACTCTGGCCTTCGTGCAGGTGACGGTGGCGTTCGACCGGCACGAAGCGTTCGAGCAGGCCGTGGCGGCGCATCCCTCGGTTTTGAGCTGTCATGCCACGGTCGGCGCAACAGACTACCTGATGCAGGTGATCATGCCATCGATGGCGGCGCTTGACGATTTCCTGCGCCAGACCCTGTGGCGATTGCCGGGCGTCGAGCGCTTCACCACGACCCTGGCCATGCGGACGATCAAGGATAATGGCCGGCTGATAGCTTAAGAAGCATCTCCTCCCCATCTCGATGGGGAGGTGGCATTTGCGAAGCAAATGACGGAGGGGCGCTACAGCGCCGTTAGCCTCACGCGAATTTCGGCTGCTATATATTGCGAGGCGCCGTCCGGATCTTCCATAACCTGAATGGCGGGAATGCGCAGCGTTTCAATTCCATGCGCCTTCAGGTAAGCGTCCCGTTTTTCATCATAAAGCCGCGCCTCGTCAAATGTGTGCTGAGCACCATCGACTTCGATGCAGAGCTTTGCATCATCGCAATAAAAATCAAGGATGTACGGTCCGAAAGCATAGGATCGGCGCACATTGAAACCGAGTGTTTCACGATTACGCAAGCGAACCCATATGCGCGTTTCGGCTGGCGACATTTGCTGTCGCAGTTTGCGAGCCAGGTCGTATTTTGCCGGTGGTCTGGTCATATGTCAGTGTCGCGCCCCTCCGGCGCTTTGCGCCACCTCCCCATTTAAGAAATGGGGAGGAGATTATTCTTTTTTCTTGCCGATCTTTGGTTCCTCGCCCTTGAGCAGGCGGCGGATGTTTTCATGGTGGCGGATATAGATCAGCACCGCCATAAACAACGCCATGCCGAGGAACGGGTAGGGCGCGACATGCAGCAGGAAGGCCACCGGCACGACTAGGGCCGCAGCGACCAGGGCGCCGAGCGATGATATCCGGAAGATAAAGGCGGTCAGCAGCCACAGGGCCGCGGCGATCAGGCCCATCGGCCAGCAGGCGGCGAACAGGGTGCCGAAGAAGGTAGCCACGCCCTTGCCGCCCTTGAATTTCAACCACACCCGAAACAGATGGCCGAGGAATGCGGCAGCGCCGGCCAAGGCCATGGCGGTCCGGCGGGTTTCAATGTCGGTTTGCAGCAGCAGGACAAAGGCCAGTCCGACGGCCAGAGCGCCCTTTCCGGTATCGCCGATAAAGGTGATGGCGGCCAGGTCCTTGCGGCCGGTGCGCAAGACGTTGGTGGCGCCGATATTGCCGGAGCCCACGGTGCGGATATCGATGCCGGCGGCTTTCGCAGAGATATAGCCGAAGGGGATCGAACCGAGCAGATAACCGCCGATCAGGGCGAGTGCATAGATAGCGATATCGGGCAGGGTGGACATGGCGTTTCCAGTTATTCCCCCTCTCCCTGCTTGCGGGGAGAGGGTGGCCGACAGGCCGGGTGAGGGGCGGCTTGGAAGCCAGAGAAAAGCCCCTCTCCCCTTGTAAAGGGAGAGGGGGAAGGAAGGGCGGTGTGTTAGTTCTCGTAGACGATACGGCCGTCCACCAGGGTTTTCAGCACCTTGCCCTGTAAGGTGCGATTTTCAAAGGGCGAGTTCTTCGATTTCGACAGTATGTCTTTTTCGCGCAAGGCAAACGGCGAGTCGATATCGACCAGGATCAGGTCGGCAGGGGCGCCCCTGGCGATGCGGCCAGCTTCGAGACCCAGCAGTTGCGCCGGGTTTTGCGTGACCGTACGCAGCAGATCTATCAGCGGAATATCGTTCTCGTGGTGCAGGCCGATCAGCGCCGCCAGCAGGGTTTGCAGGCCGAGCGCGCCGGGCGTGGCTTCCGAGAACGGCAGACGCTTGTGCTCGGCCGGTTCCGGCGTGTGGTTGGAGACGATGACATCGATCACACCGGTCGAGACGGCGTCGATCAGGGCCAGGCGGTCGCGTTCGGCGCGCAGGGGCGGATCGAGGCGGAAGAAGGTGCGGTAGTCGCCGATGTCGATTTCGTTGAACATCAGGTGGTTGATCGAGGCCGAGGCGAAGACCTCCAGCCCCTTGGCCTTGGCGCGTTCCAGCGAGCCGAGCGCCTCACGGGTCGAGATCAGATCGACCAGAAAGCGCGCGCCGGTCATTTCGGCCAGCCCTAAGTCGCGTTCGATCATGATGCGCTCAGCCAGCGGCGAAACGCCGGAAAGCCCCATGCGCGCCGCCATTTCGCCGGAGGTGGCGACGGCGCCTTCGGAAAGCCACGGCTCCTTCGGCCGATGGGCGATCAGGGCGTTGAACCCATTGGCATAGTTCAGCACGCGGCTGAAGATCTTGGAATTGACGATCGGTTCGTCGGCATTGGTGAAATAGAGCGCGCCGGCCTCGGCCATCAGGCCGATTTCCGCCATCTGCCTGCCTTCAAGCTTTTTGGTGGCGGCGCCGGCCGGATAGACGTGGACCAGTTCGATGTCGCGCGCTCGCCTGAGGATAAAGTCGGCCATGGCCGGCTCGTCAATGCACGGATCGGTATCGGGCTGGACGACGAAGGAGGTGACGCCACCGGCGGCGGCGGCCAGGCTGGCGGATTTCAGCGTCTCGGCGGGTTCGTGGCCGGGCTCGCCGGTCTTGACGCGCATGTCGATCAGGCCGGGGAGGAGGGCGTTTTCGTCGCAATCGATGACCTGGATGCCGGGATGGCCTGTGATGGCGCCATGGCCGAGAATGACATCGGCGATGACGCCATCGGCGACGATGACCGAGCCGGGGCCGTCATATTCGGTGGCCGGATCGATCAGGCGGGCATTGACGAAGGCAATGGCGCAGGTTTCTTTGGTCATTAAATTTCTTTCTCCTCCCTATGCAGTGGGGAGGGGGACCACGAAGTGGTGGAGGGGCGCCCCTCCGTCATATGCTGCGCAAATGCCACCTCCCCAGCTTCGCTAGGGAGGAGATTAAGGACGATGCCGCTCATCGGTCGTTCTCCAGACGGGCGGCGAGCGACGCCAGCACAGCCATGCGGGCGGCCACACCCATTTCGACCTGATCCTGAATAAGGGAGACAGAAAGGTCATCGGCGATTTCCGAATCGATCTCGATGCCGCGGTTCATCGGGCCGGGGTGCATGACACGTACATTCTTCGCGGCCACGGCCAGCTTTTCACGATCGAGGCCGAAGAAGCGATAATATTCGCGGGCGGAGGGGATAAAGGCGCCATCCATGCGCTCGAGCTGGAGGCGCAGCATCATCACCACATCGGCGCCGGCAATGCCTTCGCGCATGTCGTGATAGACCTCGGTGCCCCACTGGTCGGCATCACCTGGAATCAGCGTCGGCGGCCCAACCAGACGGACATTCGCGCCCATGGCATTGAGCAGGATGACATTGGAGCGCGCCACGCGGGAATGGGTGACATCGCCGCAAATCGCAATGGTCAGGCCGTCGACATGACCGAAGGCGCGGCGGATGGACAGCATGTCGAGCAGGGCCTGGGTAGGGTGCTGGTGCTGGCCGTCGCCGGCATTGACCACTGAGCAGCCGACCTTTTGCGCCAGCAGAGCCGCGGCGCCAGAGGCCGAATGGCGCACCACCAGCAGGTCAGGCTTCATGGCGTTGAGGGTGACGGCCGTATCGATCAGGGTTTCTCCCTTGGCGACCGACGAGGTCTTCATGCTCATATTGATGGTATCGGCGCCGAGACGCTTGCCGGCCAGCTCGAAGCTAGATTGCGTGCGGGTCGAGTTCTCGAAGAACATATTGACCAGGGTGCGGCCGCGCAGGATATCCAGCTTCTTGGTCGATTGCCGGTTGAGATCGACGAACACATCCGCCAGGTCGAGCAGGTTGGCGATATCGGGCGGATCGAGATCCTGCGCGCCGAGGAAATGGCGCTTGGGGAAGGCGTGAAGCCGTGTCCGGATCAGGTCATTTACATCTGTCATCGTGGCGTCTTTATATGCCTGCCAAGGGACATGCTGACAGAAATGGCCGGCACGGTTGTCACTATAAGCAGGAATGGGCTTTGCCGCGTTTTGGCGGAGAATGCCGAAAAGCACAAGAGACAAGGGCGACATATTTATGAAGACACAGACGGAAAAGGCGGCGGATTTCGCGCGCCTGCATGAGCGTGGCTGTTTCGTCATCCCCAATCCGTGGGATCGCGGGACGGCGCGTTTGCTGGCCGGACTGGGCTTTCGGGCGCTGACCACGACCAGCGCCGGCTATGCGCGCTCGCTGGGCGTCAGTGATTACCAGGCGGGGCGGGATCATGTGCTTGAGCATGTGCGAGATATGGCGGCGGCCACCGACCTGCCGCTGGCAGCCGATCTGGAAAACGGATTCGGGCATCGTCCGGAAGATTGCGCCGAGACGATTCGCTTAGGAAGCCAGGCGGGACTGGTCGGCGGCTCGATCGAGGACGCCACGGGCGACGAGCGGGGGATCTATGGGGTCGCCGAGGCGGCGGACCGTATCCGGGCGGCGGCGGAAGCAGCGAAGGCCCTGCCGTTCAAATTTATGCTGGTGGCGCGCTGCGAGAACTACCTGCATGGCCGCGCTGATCTGGCCGATACCATTGCGCGTTTGCAAGCCTATCAGGAAGCGGGCGCCGATGTGCTCTATGCGCCGGGCATTTCCACCGCCGAGGAGATTGGCACGGTCTGCCGCAGCGTCGATCGGCCGGTCAATGTGCTGGGTGGATTGGGCGCCAAGCCATTGTCGGTCTGCGAACTGGCGGAACTGGGCGTGCGGCGGGTATCGTTGGGGAGCTGGCTGCATTCGGCGGCCATGACGGCTTTTGTCAATGCCGCGCAGGATGAGTCGTTTGGCTATGTGTCGGACCTGATCGGTGGAAAGCAGATGGATCAGTGGATGAAAGAGGGGGCGGGCTAGCCTTCTCCTCCCCTGCAAAGCGGGGGAGGGGGACCACGAAGTGGTGGAGGGGGCTAACAGACGGTGGCATTGCCCCCTCCGTCAGCGACACCAGCCCTGCGGGCTTCGCGCTGCCACCTCCCTCGGAACGAAGTTCCCGCTTTGCAGGGGAGGAGAAGTTAAACCAGATGAAACAGCCACAACAGCAACGGCATGGTGACGGCGCTCAGGGTCGTGGTCAGGGCCACGATACCTGCCATCAGGGTCGCGTCGCCACCCATATGACGCGCCTGAACATAGGCCGCGGCTGCGCAAGGCGCCGCGCCGCAAGCCAGGGCAATCCCTTGCGCCATGCGGTCGCCGCCCAGCGTCCAGCAGATCGACCAGGCCAGGATTGGCATGACGAGTATCTTGAACAGCGACACCAGCCCGACCAGGACCGGCCGACGCCAGACATAACCGAAGCTTAAGCCCGCGCCAGCCAGGATCAGGCCGGTGGGGATGGCGGCCTCGCCCAGCATGTTCAGCGCCTTTTCGGCGAAGGTGATATCCGGCACCTGCAGGAAATTAAGAAACAATCCGATCAGGCAGGAGGCAAAAATCGGATTGGTTAGCAGGGTTTTGACGAACCACACCGGTGTGCGCTCGGGTATCCCGCCTTCCGGTTCACCCCAGCGCGCCAGCACCAGTATGCTGATCATGTTGCTGGCGGGAATAAGTGCGCTGATGGCCACGGCGGAGAGGCTATTGGCATCCGGCCCGAAGATCGAAGCCGCCACAGGCACGAAGACAAAGGAATTGAAACGGATCAGGCCCTGGAAGACGCTGGTGAAGGTGGGCCCGGAGAGTTTCAGGAACGGCCTGAGCGCAAAGCCGAAGGCCGCGCCGATGATGACCGAGCCGACGACGCCAATGGTAATCGGGCCGGTGGAGAAGCCGGACAGGTTGGCGTGCCAGATGGCCGGGATCAGAAAGCCCGGATAGAGGACGTAGACGGCGAATTTTTCGATCGGCGGCCAGACATTGAGCGGCAGGAAGCCGGATTTCTTGAGGCTGTAGCCGAGGGCGATTAACAGGAATACAGGCACGATGCCGTTGAGTATTGTGACCCAGCTCATGGCGTAATTTGAGGAAGGAAGCAAGAAACCCCACCACCACGCCTTTCAGGCGCGGTTCCCCTCCCCAACAAGTTGGGGAGGTATAAGGCGAGGCACCTTTCTTGTACCTCCCCGGCTATGCCGGGGAGGGGGACCATCGAGCGCAGCGAAGATGGTGGTGGGGTATCTTGCTTGAAGAGCCTAGCCATTCGCCACGTCTTTCATGCGATCAAGCGCACCCTGCAATATATAGGCGGCGGCGGAGCGGTCGATGACCTCGGCGCGCTTGGCGCGGGTCAGGTCGGCTTCCTCGATCAGGAAGCGGTTCATCACCGAAGACGACCAGCGCTCATCCCAGAAAGCGATTGGCATATCGCGCAGGCGCAGGATATTTCGCGCAAAGGCGCGGCACGACTGGCAGCGCGGTCCCTCAGTGCCGTCCATGTTGACGGGCAGGCCGATCACCAGGCCATCGGCTTCGCGCAGGGCCATCAGTTTGAACAGGCGCTCGGCCTCCAGCGTGAACTTCGACTTCCTGATCAGTTCCAGAGGCGAGGCGATGGTCAGGGAAATATCCGACACGGCAACGCCGATGGTCTTCTCCCCCAGGTCCAGCCCCAGCAGGGCGCGGCGCGGGGCAAGCGCCCCCGCCAGTTCGGTAATGTCGATAACAGCCATGACCCTGCTTTGGCGTCTATGAAGGTCCGAGTCAATCCCGGTCTGATGGTTGCTGTTGAAATGGTTTCGATGTGCAAATATTCGATGGAATTTGAATATTAAATCTATGTAATAAATTACCGCAATGTAATTAATGAAATTCATGTAATACATTGATCCGATTTAATAATATTCATGTTTCAATTTCATTTTGACGAGCGTAGATGTGTCTCCAGTTCTTCTGAGTATTCATTCAGCATCTGCTTAAATCGCAAAAAGGAAATTCATCATGTCTCGTTCGATCTTTATCGCCGCCGCCCTGTCATTCGCCGCCCTGTCTGCCGGCGCTGCCAACGCCCAGGAACGCCAGGCCGCTCAGGTCCATGTCTCCGCCAGGCATGTCGACTTCAACAATGCCCGCGAAACCCGCGGCTTCTATGCCAAGCTCAATGCGGCTGCCCAACAGGTCTGCACCAGCGAGGTTTCCGATCCGATGACCACCATGGCCGATGCCGCCTGCGAACGCGAGGCCGTCTCTGATGCCGTCAGGCAGATCGACGCCCCGCAACTGAGCGCGCTTCACGGTCATTCGGATCATGCCCCGGCCTATGCCGAGCGCAGCGTCTCCACGCGCCGTAACTAAAACGGAAAGGACAAGTCCCATGTTTCGTATTGCTTTGACTCTGGCCCTCCTGTCGGGCCTGACCGCCGCCCCGGCCGCTTTTGCCCAGGAACCGGGCACCACTAAGGTCGATGTCACTTTCCCGACGCGTCAGCTTGACGATCCGGCCGAAACGAAAGCGGTCTATGCTCGTCTTTACAAGGTGGTTCAGTATGTCTGCCAGACGGAAGGCGGTGAGGGGCCGTCCTGGCGGATCGCCGATGACCGCGCCTGCGAGGACGAGGCCATGCAGGGCGCCTTGCAGCAACTGAACAAGCCTGAATTGACCGCGCTTTATACGCCGGGTGCCCCTCAGATGGTCCTGGCAGACATTACGCAGAGGAAGCATTGATGTTTCTTGTGTAATCGTTTCTATGAAGACGTCTTTATTAAATATAATTGTTACAATTAAAGGGTAATATTACCTGTTGTTTCATTTGATATTTTAATATCCAGGTATGATTTTAATAAGTGTCAAAAAATTCATAATAATTGTATTTCCATTTACTGTGAATGCGCGTAAACCGCGTGCATTCACAGTTGCGTATCCACTAAAATTGGAGAGGAAAAGATCATGCGTAGATCGATGTTTTATGCTGCCTTGCTTTCCGCCGCCGCCCTGACGACCGGAAGTGTTTATGCGCAGACCCTTGTCACCGCACAACGGACCGTTTCTGCCAGGGGCGTGAATTTTCAGGACGTGAAGCAGGTGCGGTTCTTCTATGCCAAGCTCACCGCGGCCGCCTATGATGTCTGCGCCAGCGAATTCTATGACCCGCTGACCCAGATGGCGGACAAGGCGTGCCAGGACGACGCGGTAAATTCCGCCGTAAGCCAGGTGGACAAGCCTTTGCTTAACAGTGTGAGCAAGCGGCCTCGCGTTGAACTGATCGCGCGCAACACAACTGGTGGCGACAGGCCGGCGCTTATCGTTTCGGGATTGGATCAGTAAGGCGGGCGCGAACAGCCCGAAGTGGTGAGAATGAGGCAGAGGGGCTTTTGAACGCGGCCCCTCTTGCCAAATCCGTCCTCAGCCTTTAACCGGACTGCCTTAGAGAATTAAGGAGTCTGGTCATGGCCATCGATGTGGCAACCGTCAAGAAAGTGGCGTCGCTCTCCCGCCTGCGGGAAAGCGATGAGCGCCTGCAATCGCTCGCTGGCGAGTTGAATGGTATTCTCGGCTGGATCGAGCAGTTGAACGAAGTCGATGTCAGTGGCGTCGAGCCGATGACCACGGCTATCGAAATGCCGCAGCCGATGCGCGAGGACGTTGTCACCGATGGTGACAAGGTGCGCGAAATTGTTGCCAATGCCCCGAAGACCGTCGACGGCTTCTTCATCGTGCCGAAGGTGGTTGAATAGATGTCTGAACTCACGAAACTGACGCTGAAGGCCGCGATTGACGGCCTGAAGGCGAAGACCTTTTCCTCCACCGAACTGACCGAAGCCTTTATCGGCGCCATTGAGACCGCCAATCCGGCGCTCAATGCCTATGTCGAAACCACCTTCGACAAGGCGCGAGCCCAGGCGGCCGAGTCCGATGCCAAACTGGCGAAAGGCGAGGGAGGAGCCCTGGAAGGCGCGCCGCTCGGCATCAAGGATCTCTATTGCACCGCCGGTGTCCGCACCACGGCCTGTTCGGGCATTCTGGAAAACTTCGTGCCGACCTACGAATCGACCGTGACACAGAACCTGTGGGACCAGGGCGCTGTCATGCTCGGCAAGCTGAACATGGACGAATTCGCCATGGGGTCGTCGAACGAGACCTCGAAGTGGGGCAATGTCGTCAATCCGTGGAAATCGCGGGGCAGCAATGCCGAGCTGACGCCGGGCGGCTCTTCCGGTGGTTCGGCCTCGGCCGTCGCCGCCGATCTGTGCCTGGCCGCCACGGCATCCGATACCGGCGGCTCGATCCGCCAGCCCGCCGCCTTTACCGGCACTGTGGGCATCAAGCCGACCTATGGCCGCTGCTCGCGCTATGGCATGGTGGCCTTCGCCTCGTCGCTCGACCAGGCCGGCCCGATCACCAAGAATGTCGAAGACGCCGCCCTTATGCTGCAGGCCATGTGCTCGCATGATGTGAAGGATTCGACTTCGCTCGACCTGGCCATCCCGGACTTCTCGTCCTTTATCGGCAAGTCGGTAAAGGGCCTGCGTATCGGCATCCCCGATGAGTACCGCCTCGACGGCATCCCTGCCGAGATCGACGCCCTGTGGGAACAGGGCATTGCCTGGCTGAAGGATGCCGGCGCCGAGATTGTCCGCATCTCCCTGCCGCATACCAAATACGCCCTGCCGTGCTACTACATCATCGCGCCGGCGGAAGCCTCGTCCAACCTCGCCCGTTATGACGGTATGCGCTTCGGTCACCGCACCGATGCGGCGCAGTCGCTGACAGATGTCTACGAACTGTCGCGTTCGGAGGGATTCGGCAGGGAGGTCAAGCGCCGCATCATGATCGGCACCTATGTGCTGTCGGCTGGCTTCTATGATGCCTACTATGTCAAGGCGCTGAAGGTCCGCCGTCGCATCGCCGAGGATTTCACGAAAGCTTTCGAAGCTTGCGACGTTATCCTGACCCCGGCCACGCCGTCAGCCGCCTTCGAGCTGGGCGACCAGGCCAAGGCCGCCGATCCGGTGCAGATGTACCTGAATGACGTCTTTACCGTCACCACCAACCTGGCCGGCCTGCCGGGTCTGTCGGTGCCGGCGGGACTGGATAGCCAGGGCCTCCCGCTCGGTTTGCAGGTTATCGGCAAGGCGCTGGACGAAGGCACGGTACTGAACATCGCCTCGGTGCTGGAAAAGGCTGCGGATTTTTCAGCCAAACCGTCGAAGTGGTGGTAGCGAAAAACAGATAATATTGATACGCTGCCCCATGGCGGCCGGTCATTTTCAAGCCTCCCGCCGGATTGCGGGAGGCTTTTTTGATGTTCCGGCGTTTCGTGGTGGGGATGATGCTGGTGGCTGGCAGTGCCCAGGCGCAGACGGCCGTTTCGCCGGCACCTGTCCCGCAGTCATCGAAGCAGGAACTGGAAGAGTTCGCAAAAGGGTGCGCGGCGGTTTATCTGATGGCGGCGGATACGGCCAAAGGCGATGACCTCAGCCAGGCCATGGTGCGCGGCGCCAGCACCGTCGACTATTACCGGCAATCGACGGGGCTGTCGCCGGAGCGGGTCAATCAGGATATAACTGATATGCGCAACAGGCTGACGGAACGCATGGCCCGCAATCCGCAACCCGGCCTCAAAGAACTGCGGGCCAATTGCGATGCGGCCTTTTCTGAAGTGGGCCAGTAGGGCTAGGCGCAATTGTTTTACCGGCGCAAGACACACCCTTGCGGGAATTCCCGATTATGCCTTACCCTGTGCGCGGGCGTGATGCCTTTAAAGGAGCGGGTGAGTCCCGGTGTAAGTATGATGCGTATGATCAGGACCGGATCAGTTGGGTGGCTGGGGCTTGCCCTGCTGAGCGCCAATGCCACGTTGGCGCAGGAGGCACCGGCGGCAGCCCCTGCTGATCCTGCTGCAGATGCGCCCAGTGACGCAGATGTCGCCAATATGGCGCTGGTGTGCGTGGCGACCTATGACCTGGTACTGGCAAAGCAGCCTTCCGGTCCGCTGGCGGATGATGCCGCCGATGCCCGCGATCTGGCGCGGTCCATCTATATTGAAGCCAGCCAGAGCGACGAGGCTACGGCAGACGATGATATCGCGCGGGTCGACAAGGCTTTGGCGGCCGCCATTTCGAGCGGCCAGGGCAATCTCGATGAATATCATTCGACGTGCGACAGCCTGTTGATGGACGACGATCAGGCCAGTGCCGATACGGGCGCGATTTCCTGATTAGTGGGCCGCTTGCGGGGCCAGCCAGACATCGGCGGTCTCGACGACCGGATAGACATTCATGCCCTCGGCGCCCGGCGGAATGACGGCGATCTGATCCGGCGTCGGCAGTTTTTCCAGTTGGCTGGCCACGGCTACGCCGCTGCCGATCAGGGTTGTGGCAAAGAGGGCCAGGCTGACGGTCAGGGCATTTATATAGGCCGGCACACGGGCCGGTTTGCGAGGGGCCGGCGGGTTCCAGTAAATCGAATAGCTGCCGGGGTGGGTTGCGTCCAACATGTTTAATCTCTGTGCCATAGGTCTGTAAGGCTCCGCCTCGCCTTGTCATGAGAGAGATTAACCGTCCGGCTGTAAGAATTCAGTGCGCCCTCGATTTTCGGGATATAGGCGACTGGTCAGGGCCGCGGCTTGCGGTTTCCTTTCATCTTCCGCCCGTGCCCTGACGGTTTCCTTAAGCCGCATTTAGTTGAATCTGTATCTAAAGCTTGTGTTCGCCGCGCTTTTGGGCACTATCGCCAAAAAGCCTGGGACCGGAGAATGCCATGACAACCCCCGCCGCCACACATCCGAAGGAAATCACCGTTCGCGGGATTATCCTCGGTGTGCTGATCACCCTGATCTTTACCGCCGCCCAGGTCTATCTCGGCCTCAAGGTCGGCCTGACCTTCGCCACCTCGATTCCGGCGGCAGTGATCTCCATGGCCCTGCTGCGGTTCGCCAAGACGGCGACCATTCAGGAAAACAATATCGTCCAGACCATTGCCTCGGCGGCGGGTACCCTGGCCTCGGTGATCTTTGTCCTGCCGGGCCTGATCATCATTGGCTGGTGGCAGCACGTACCGTTCTTCATTACCTTCGGCGCCTGCGCCATCGGCGGCGTGCTGGGGGTGATGTACACCATGCCGCTGCGCCGGGCGCTGGTGTCGCAATCGACCCTGCCCTATCCGGAAGGTGTGGCGGCGGCGGAAGTCCTGCGGGTCGGCACCTCATCGCGCGAGGGTGCGGCGGAAGGCTCGGCCGGTCTGTGGGCTGTGCTTCTGGGCTCAATCACCTCGGCGCTTTACGCGGCCGGGGCGGCGTCCAAGTTTCTGGCGGCGGAAATTTCAACCTATTTCAAGGTCGGCAAGACCACGGGTGTGTCCGGCATGGCCGGGTCTTCCTCGCTGGCCCTGGTTGGCGCAGGCCACCTGATGGGCATCACGGTCGGCATCGCCATGTTCTTCGGCCTGTTCCTTGCCTGGGGCGTCGGTGTGCCGGTGCTTTCCACCTATCAGATTGATAGTTTCTGGCCACTGCACCTCGTGGCGGCCCATCCGGATCCGGCGCTTTCGGTGGCGGATTATGCCGAACAGGTGCGGGCGGACCAGATTCGCTTTATCGGTGCCGGCGCCATCGGCATGGCCGCCATCTGGACGATCGGCAAGCTGATCGTGCCGGTGTGGGGCGGTTTGATGTCGGCGCTCGAAGCCGGCCGCGCCCGCAAGGCCGGCACGATGGACCTGCCGCGCTCCGAGCATGACCTGCCGGTGTGGATCGTCGGTCTCGTCATAATGCTCTCCATGGTGCCGGCAGGCTGGCTTTTGTTCGGTTTCCTCTCCGGTGGTCCGCTTACGGATCTGGCCCTGCCGCTGGTGATTGCCGGTGTGCTTTACATCATCGTGGCGGGCCTGCTGGCGGCGGCGGTTTGCGGCTATATGGCCGGGCTGATCGGCTCGTCCAACTCACCGGTCTCCGGCATCGCCATCCTGACCGTGCTGGGCGCCGCCGTCATCATCGGCATGATCGGTTACAAGTTCACCGGCCCGAATGTGGAAACGGCGCTGATCGCCTTTACCCTGATGGTGACCACCGTGGTGCTGGCCGTGGCGGTGATCGGCAACGACAATTTGCAGGACCTCAAGACCGGCCAACTGGTCGACGCCACGCCGTGGAAGCAGCAGGTCGGCCTGATCATCGGCGTGCTGGCCGGCGCCTGCGTCGTGCCGGTGGTGCTGAACCTGCTCAATAATGTCTGGGGTTTTCCCGGCGATCCGAATTTCCACGCCATTGATGTGGCCGGCGGCACGCTCAATGCGCCACAGGCCGTGCTGATCTCGACCCTGGCCAAGGGCGCCATAGGCGGCCATCTGCCGCTGGGCTATCTCGGCATCGGCTGCGTGGTCGGCATCCTGCTGATCGCCATTGATGAAGGTCTGCGCCTGTCGTCCGCCGGCAAGTTCAGCCTGCCCCCGCTCGGCGTCGGCCTGGCCATCTACCTGCCGGCCTCGGTGACGGCGCCGGTCGTGGTCGGCGCGGTGGCCGGCTGGATCTTCGTCAAGCTGATTGCCCGGATGAAAACGAACGACATCGCCGATCGCCTGGGTGTGCTGGTGGCGTCCGGCTTTATCGTCGGCGAGAGCCTGTTCAATGTGGTCTATGCCGGCCTGATCGCCGGCACCAAGAACCCGGATATCATTGCCATGCCGACCCCGACGCCCGAAGCCCTCGGCATGGGGCTGGCGCTGGGCATCGGCCTGGTCATCATAGTCGCCCTCTACATGTGGTCCGCCGGACAGGCGAAGAAGATCGGCGACCGACCTTAGGCCGCGCACGAAAATTTGCACAAAACCCGCTTTTCCCGCTCCTCAAAGATCGCTAAAACCACGTCATGAGCAATGTAGCCGACCGCCCCGTCATCAACCCCATTCCGGCCGATGGCATCACCTATTTTCTGCATCCGCATCCGCGTTCGCCCTTTTCGGAGGCCGTCCAGGTGGGTCAGGTGCTTTATCTGTCCGCCATGATCGGGCTCGATGAAAACGGCAAGCTGGCCGAGGGCTTCGAGAACGAAGTCAAATTCATCATGAGCAATACGGCGGATATCCTGAAGAAATACGGCCTGGGCCTGGAGCATATCTTCAAGGCCACGGTCATGCTGACCGACATCACCAAGTGGGGCGAGTTCAACCGCCTCTACAAGCCCTACTTCCACCCGGCGCAACTGCCGGTGCGCACGGCTTTCGGTGTCACCAACCTGGCCTATGACGCTACGGTCGAGATCGAGTTCTGGGCCCATGTGCCGGTAAGCACCGAGGTTTAAAAAACGCCCGCTGGAAAGCGGGCGTTTTTTTTCAGGCCACGATCTTCTTCACAAACGCTGCATAGCCGTCCATCCAGCCCTGCAGGAATTTTTGCGTACTGTCATTGAAGTCGCCGCTCTCCGTAAAGAAGCCGTCTTTCACCGTCAGATAGATTTCCGGGCCGGAAAAGACCGTGACCCCGACCCCGCCCATGACGGTGCGCAGGTGCGACTGCATGACCGCGGTGCCAATGGCGCCGGGCGTGGCGCCGAACACGCCGCCGGGCTTGTTGCCCCAGCCGTTGTGGTCATTGGGTTTCGAGGCGATATCGATGGCATTTTTCAGCACGCCGGGGACCGAGCGGTTATATTCCGGCGAAACAAACAGAAACGCCTGGGCTGCGGCGATCTGCTGGCGGAATGACGCCACGGCCGACGGCGGTGCGGCTTCGAAATCGGCATTATAAAGCGGTAGGTCGCCGATCTCGACGAATGAAAAAGTCAGACCCGGCGCATTTAGCCGCGTCACGGCCTGGGCCACCTTGCGATTGATCGAATCCTTGCGCAGGCTGCCGACGATAACGGCGACGGAAATATCGGTCATGAGAAGCGCTCCTGTTGTGTGCATCCGTTATGGGGCGCTCCGTGGCTCCGCGTCAAATAGCGATTACGCGAGCCGCTGCTTGAGGAAAGCCAGAACCAGAATCTCCTCCGGCGTCAGTTGTTCATACTGCGCCTGGAGCGTCTTATCGATTTCGCCGGTGATCTGTTCGATCAGGCTGCCGTCGAGATAGGCATCGATAATCTGCGGATGGATATATGACTTGCGGCAGACGGTCGGCGTATTGCCAAGCTTTTTCGCCACATGCTCGATGGCGGCGACCACATTCTTTTTCGCCTGTGCCTGGGTATCGTATACGGCATAGTCCTGCAGCGCCATGGCGGCCAGAACCGTGCCGGTCCAGGTACGGAAATCCTTGGCGGTGAAAGCCTCGCCGGTGATCGATTTGAGGTAGGCGTTGACGTCGCCGGAGGTGACATCGCGCACCACGCCGCCGTCATCGATATATTTGAACAGTTCCTGACCGTCGATATCGGCGCAGGCGCGCACCACGCGGGCAATGCGGCGATCCGTCAGTTTCAGGTTCCATGCCTTGCCGGACTTGCCGGTGAACTGAAAGCGAATGGTATGGCCGCTGACATCGACATGCTGATGGCGCAGGGTGGTCAGGCCGTAGGACTTGTTATGTTTGGCATACTCGCCGTTGCCGACGCGGATCAGGGTCTTTTCGAGCAGGGTCACGACCGTGGCCAGCACGTTGTCGCGCGTCAGGCCGCGCTGCGCCATATGCTCGGCCGTGACGGCGCGGAGCTTCGGCAGGAACTCGCCGAAGGCCAGGATATGGCTGAATTTCGAGCTGTCCCTGATAGATCGCCAGTCGGGATGGTAACGGTACTGTTTGCGCCCCCTGGCATCGAGGCCGGTCGCCTGGATATGACCATTGGCATGGGGGCAGATCCAGACCTTCGTATAGGCCGGGGGAATGGCCAGCTTGCGGATGCGGGCGATGACCGCCTCATCGCGGATGCGCTCGCCCCTAGTATCGAAGAAATGGAACTGCTTGCCGTAGCGCTTGCGGGTAAAACCGGGCTTGCTGTCGCTGACATAGCGCAGGCCCTGCGCACGGGCCTGGGCTTCGCAGTCGGTAAAATCGATATCGAGGAGGGCGGCGGTTTTCATGTCCATACGCTGCCGCGAGGCGCCAGCGGAAAGCGATGGGAAGATGCGCGGAATTTTATAGGCGGGGCGTAAATCCCGTGGCATGGTATCGCCCGGCCCGGGGCAATATCACAGGAGCCACCATGACCAAATCCGATATGCCGCAGGCGAGCGATTTCAGGCCGGAAGTCCTGAAACTGTTCGATAAGTATGTGCATGGCCTGATCGACCGGCGCACCTTCCTCAATCGCAGTGCCCGCTATACGGCAGGCGCCGCCGGGGCGGCGGCGACGCTTACGGCCCTGTCGCCTGACTTCGCCCGCGCCCAGCAGGTCAAACCGGATGATGCGCGCATCAAGACCGAATGGGTCGAAATTGATTCCCCCAACGGTTACGGCACGATCAAAGCCTATGTGGCAAGACCGGTTAAGGCGGATAAGCCTCTGCCGGTGGTGCTGGTGGTGCATGAAAACCGCGGCCTTAACCCGCATATCGAGGATATCGCCCGCCGTCTGGCGCTCGATAACTTTATCGCCATTGCGCCCGATGCCCTGACGCCGCTGGGCGGCTATCCGGGCGACGAGGACAAGGCGCGCGAAGCCTTCGCCAGGCTCGATCAGGCGAAGACGCGCGAGGATTTCGTTGCGGCGGCCGGATATGCCCTGAAGGTCGACGGCGGCAATGGCGCGCTGGGCGCGGTTGGCTTCTGCTACGGCGGCGGCATTGCCAACCTGCTGGCCACCCGCATCCCGGAACTGAAATCGGCAGTGCCGTTTTATGGCGCGCCGCCGCCGCTGGAGGCCGCGCCTGATATCAAGGCCGAACTGCTGCTGCACTTTGCCGGTAATGACGACCGGGTCAATGCGCAATGGCCGGCCTACGAGGCGGCGCTCAAGGCGGCCGCTATCCGCTACCATGCCTTTGTTTATGATGGTGTCGAGCACGGTTTCAACAACGACACCACGCCGCGCTACAATGCCGAGGCGGCCAAGCTGGCCTGGACGCGGACGCTGGACCTTTTCAACCGCACGCTCAGGGCCTAACGGCAATTTTATGGGCGTTCCCGGCTTTCCTCCTGCGATTCTTACCTGCGTAAGGATAGGTTGGGCGGACACAAAGGAGCGTTCTCATGGCCCTGCGTCCCTACTGGAGCGGCACAATCCGCCTGTCGCTGGTCTCCCTGCCGGTCAATATGTACCTGGCGGTCAATCGCCAGCGCACCATCGCCTTTCATGAAATCTACAAGCCGACCGGCGAGCGCGTCCATCATGCCCTAATGGCCGGCGACAAGCAGGTTGATCGTGATGACCTGGTGAAGGGCTATGAGGTCGAAAAGGGCGAATATGTCCTGATCGAGCCGGAGGAGATCAAGGAACTGAAAATTCCCTCCAGCAAGGTGCTGGATATCGCCGAATTTGTCGGTATCGACGAGATCGACGACGTCTATATCGAGACGCCTTATTTCATTGCGCCCGATGGCAAGGGGAATGACCTGACCTTTGCGGTGATCCGCGATGCCCTGCGCGCGGCGAAGAAGGTGGCGGTGGGGCAACTGGCGATCGGCGGCCGCGAACGCCTTTGTCGCATCCGGCCCTTCGGCAGCGGCATGGTGCTGGAGACCCTGCGTTATGAAGAGGAACTGCGCGAGGAAGACCCGTATTTCGACGAGATCCGCGACCGCAAGCCAGACAGCGAGGAGGTCGAACTGGCGCAGGAACTGATTAAGCGCAAGACCAGGCGTTTCGATGCCGGCCAGTTCCATGACCATTACCGCGAGGCGCTTCAGGAACTGATCAATGCCCGCATCGAGCACCGCGAACCGCGCGAAGTGATGGAAGACAAGCCGACCGCCAAGGTGATCAATCTGATGGATGCGTTGCGGCAGTCCCTGCGCGAGAAGGATGGCGACGAACCGGCTGTTGGCAAAGAGAAGCCGGCCCGTAAAGCGCCGGTCAGGTCACGCACGCGCAAGGCCACGCCGCCGAAATCGGACAAGCCGAAAAAGACGCCAACCCGAAAGGCGGGGTAGATGCCTGACAATCTCGAAAAATATCGCCAGAAGCGCGATTTCAAGATCACCGCCGAGCCGGAAGGCATCGTCAGGAAAAAAGCCGGCCATCGCTACCTGATCCAGAAACATGCCGCGACCCGGCTGCATTATGATTTCCGGCTCGAACTCGATGGCACATTGAAATCCTGGGCGGTGACGAAAGGACCGAGCCTCGATCCGGCCGATAAGCGCCTGGCGGTCGAGGTCGAGGATCATCCGGTCGATTATGGCCGCTTCGAGGGCACGATCCCGAAAGGCCAGTATGGCGGCGGCACGGTGATGCTATGGGATGAGGGGACATGGGAGCCCATTGGCGATCCCCACGAAGGGCTCAAAAAGGGCGATTTCAAATTCCGTCTCAATGGCAAACGTCTCAAGGGCGAATGGGTGCTGGTTCGGATGAAGCCGCGCCCGCAGGATAAGGGCCGCAATAACTGGCTGCTGATCAAGCATCATGATGAGCATGTGGTTGAAGATGACGATGACCATATCCTGACCGACAATATGACCAGCATCGCCAGCGGGCGGACGATGGAGGAAATCGCCGAGTGCGGCGGCAGGGTGTGGAAATCCAGCCACGCAGAAAAGACCACGCCGACGAAAAAAGCATCCAAAGCGCCGGCGCTCAAATTTATCGAACCCGAACTGGCCACTCTGGCCGACGCCATCCCGACGGGTAAGGACTGGCTGCACGAGGTCAAGTTCGATGGCTACCGCACCTTTGCCTATATCGAAGGCAATAGCGTGCGGATGCTGACGCGAAAGGGGCTGGACTGGACGCCGAAATTCCAGGCCCTGGCCGACCGTCTGGCGGACTTAAGCGTCAAATCCGCCATTATCGACGGCGAGGTTGTGGCGCTGAATACTGAGGGGCGGTCGAGTTTCACCGAACTGAAGAACGCCCTGTCCGCAGGCAAAAGCGCCGACCTGCAATATTATGTCTTCGACCTGCTCTATCTCGATGGCGAGGATTTGCGCGGCCTGCATTTGTTAGAACGCAAGGCGCGCCTGGCCGAATTGCTGAAAGGCAAGGATTTCGATGGCCGCATCAATTTCAGCGAGCATTTTTTTGAGGCGGACAAGGGATTCCTCAACAGGATCTGCGACATGGAAATGGAGGGGCTGATCTGCAAGCGCGCCGATGCCCCCTATGTCAGCGGCCGGGCGAAATCGTGGCTCAAGGTCAAGTGCCATAAGCGCCAGGAATTCGTCGTCGGCGGCTTTTCCGAACCGACCCATGCCGAGCGCGGCATCGGCGCCATCCTGCTGGGCTATTATGAAGAAGAAAAGTTCGTCTATGCCGGCAAGTGCGGCACGGGTTTCGACCGGGACACCTCGGTCGCCCTGCGCAAGGCACTCGACAAACTGGAAGTGGTCAAAAGTCCGTATGATGACAAGCTGCCCGCCGATGCCAGGCGGGGCGCGCATTATGTGACGCCGCAACTGGTCTGCGAGGTCGAATTTACCGAATGGACCGATGATGGCCGTCTGCGCCATCCCTCATTCCAGGGATTGCGCGAAGACAAACCGGCGCAAGAGGTGGGGCGCGACCGGGCATTGCATGTTACAAAGAAAAGCATGGAAGCCGATCCGCCGCCCGCACCGAAGACGAAATCCAAATCAGCAGATGCCGAGGTGGCGGGCATTCGCATTTCGCATCCGGATCGGGTGATCTTTCCGGCCCTGGGCGTCACCAAGCGGCAACTGGCGGAATATTATGACAGCATCGCCGAGCGCATGCTGCCCTATATCATCAACCGGCCGATCTCGATGCTGCGCTGCCCGGAGGGCCTTTCCGATACCTGTTTTTTTCAGCGTCACATTCCGCGTCCTGGTGGCAAGGGTGAGATGAAGCACATCTACGATACCGGCGTGAAGGTGAAGGGCCGCGACGAGGACTATATCATGATCAGGGACCGCGCCGGCCTGATCACCATGATCCAGTGGGGCGTCATCGAAATCCACCCGTGGGGCGCCATGGCGGATGCGCCGGACAAGCCCAACCAGATCATTTTCGACCTCGATCCCGACCCCGAAACGCCCTGGGAAAATGTTATCGAAGGCGTGCGGGAGGTGAAGACGCGGCTGGATGAATTCCGCCTCAAATCCTTCCTGAAGACCACCGGTGGTAAGGGATTGCATGTGGTGGTGCCCCTGACGCCGAAACACACCTGGGCCACGGTCAAGCCCTTCACCCGCGCCATTGCGCAATCCATGGCGCATGATCATCCCGACCGATATATCGCCACGGCCAGTAAGGCGGCACGCAAGGGCAAGATCTTTGTCGATTACCTGCGCAATGACCTGACCGCCACCGCCGTGGCGCCATATTCGGTCAGGGCGCGCGAAGGCGCCGGCGTGGCGACGCCGCTGTTCTGGGACGAACTGTCGGTAAAGCTCAAGCCGTCCGATTACAATATCGGCACCATAACCGAACGCCTGGCGCAGGTGAAAAGCGATCCGTGGGCGGATTTCCTGACGACCGAACAGACGATCAGTGAGGATATCCTGGCGGCGCTGAAGATCGACATCACTTGATCTTGGCGGGAGAGGTTGTTAAGCGGAGGCATTCAATGGAGACTGCCCTGTGACCACCGCCGAAGCCCTCGAAAAAATCTATGACTCGCTCGCCAATGACAATCTCGAACTCGACGCCGCGATCAGGGATCTGAAAGCCGCTCTGGCGGCCGAGGGGCTGAAGGAGGCCGTGGTGGAACCGACCCGTCTGGCGCAGAACAACCGTCAGGGGCGCAAGCTGATGCAGTCCTATTTCAAGAAAAAAGGCGTTACGGTTACTTTTGCCGCGTGATTTTGTCCGCATGGACATGGCCGCGCCATGCTAACGGCGCTATTATGATATGTGCTTCCCCATATGCCGGCGGAAACGCACGCTATAGTCATACAAAACCTTGATTCCAATGCAATCCTGGGCAAGAGTGACGCCCGTCTGGTGACTTTGGCGGCGTTTTCGGCGCGTGACAGGCGAATTTGCCGGGGCAGCGATAAAGGGTCGATAAGGGTAGGTGTCCATGAAATATCTTTCGCATACATTGATGGCCGTTTCGGCATCTCTGATGGCGTTCGCCACCCAGGCGCACGCCCAGATGGTGCCCCAGGGTTCCTCGCCGATCTCCAACGCGCTTGACTGGATTCAGGGCACGCTGATGGGCAAGGTGGCGACCACCGTGGCCGTCATCGCCGTGGCCGCTGTCGGCTTCATGATGCTGACCGGACGGATGAACTGGCGTTTCGGCGCCACGGTCATTGTCGGCTGCTTCATCCTGTTCGGCGCCGCCACGATCGTCGGCGGCATCCAGGCGGTGGCGAACTGATAGATGTCTGATCTGATCAAGTCTCCGGTGTTCAAGGCGCTGACCCAGCCGCAGATGTTCGCGGGCGTCACCTACAGCTATTTCATCATCAATGCGGTGGTGACGACCGAAGCCTTCCTGATCACGCGCTCCTTCTGGGCGTTTGCGGTCGCTTTGGGCGTCCATGCCGTCGGCTACCTGGCCTGCCTGCGTGAGCCGCGCATCTTCGATCTGTGGCTGACAAAGGTGTCGCGCTGCCCGCGTGTCCGGAACTACCGGTTCTGGCGTTGTAATTCCTACCATCCGTAAAGAACAGTATGGCTGACGGTCCAAAGACTTTGAGTGGTTTCGGCAGTTGGTTCGCCAGGGAACAGCGCGTCGGCGATCGTTTGCCTTATGATCGTCTGCTCGATGACCGGACCATCGTGCTGCGCGATGGCTCGCTGATGCAGTCGCTTTATCTCGAAGGGTTCGCCTTCGAGACGGCCGATACCGATGAGGTCAACCACCGCCAGATCATTCGCGCCGCCGCCCTGCGCGCGATCGGCTCGTCGCGGTTCGTGCTCTATCATCATATCATCCGCCGGCGGGTCAGTGTCGGGCTGCAATCGAGCTTCGATGACCCGGTCTGCAACCTGATCCAGCAGAAGTGGCAGGACCGGCTGTCCAGCCGGCAGTTGTTTGTCAACGACCTGTTCATCACCATTGTCAGGCGCAATCCCAAGGGCAAGGTTGGCTTCGCCGAGAGCGTGGCCAATCTGTTCGGCCGTGGCATGGGCGAAAACAGCCAGGCCGCCGGTCTGGCGCGCGACCACAAGGAATTGCAGGCGGCGACTGAAGCGCTTCAGGCGGCCTTGCAGGCTTATGGACCTCGTGTGCTCGGCGGCTATGAAACGGCCAATGGTCGCTGTTCGGAGCCGCTGGAACTGCTGTCGGCGCTGTATAATGGCGAGATGCGCCCGGTGCTGCGTCCGGCCAGCGATCTGGGGCAATATGTCCCTTATCGTCGTGTCAGTTTCGGTCTGGAAGCGCTGGAACAGTCGAGCCTTGGCGACGGCAAGGATTTTTCGGCCATCCTGTCGCTGAAGGACTATCCGCCGCACGCCACGCCCGGCATGTGCGACGCCATATTGCGGCTGCCGTTCGAGATGACCCTGACCGAGAGCTTCGCCTTCGTCGATCGCCAGATCGGGCTTGAGCGCATCAATCTGGCCCTGCGCCGGATGCGGGCCGCCGACGAGGAAGCGATGTCGCTGCGCCAGGGGCTGATGTCGGCCAAGGACGATCTCGCCACCGGCTCGATGGGGCTGGGCGAGCACCATATGAGCGTGCTGGTTCGGGCCAAATCGCTGAACGCGCTCGATCCGGCGGTGGCACAGACCCTGGCGGCCCTGGCCGATCTGGGCGCCGTGGCCGTGCGTGAGGATATCAATCTCGAAGCCGCCTTCTGGGCGCAGTTTCCCGGCAACGAGCCCTATATCGCCCGCAAGGCGCTGATCTCGACGGCGGCCTATGCGTCTTTTGCGTCTCTGCACGGTTTCCCGATCGGCCAGCCGGAAGGCAATCACTGGGGACAGGCGGTCAGCGTCTTCGAGACTTCTTCGGGTACACCCTACTATTTCAATTTCCACAAGGCTGATCTCGGCAACTTCACTGTTATCGGGCCATCGGGTTCCGGCAAGACGGTGGTGCTGAATTTCCTGGCGGCACAGGCGCAGAAGTTCAAGCCGCGCACCGTATTGTTCGACAAGGACCGCGGTGCGGAAATCTTCATCCGCGCCATTGGCGGGCATTACGCCACCTTGCGGCCCGGCGAGCCGACCGGCTTCAATCCGCTGCAACTGCCGGATAATCCCGGCAATCGCGCCTTCCTGCGTTCGCTGATCGCGCAACTGCTGCATCGCCCGGACCAGCCGCTTAATTCGGAAGAAGAGGCGATTATTTCGGAAGCGGTTGACGCCAATTTCGAGCAGGAACCGCAATACCGCCGGCTGCGCTTCTTCCGCGAACTGCTGGGCGGCGTCCTTCGGCCAACCCATGGCGATCTGGCGGCAAGATTAAATCCCTGGGTTGGCGAAGGTGAACATGCGTGGCTGTTCGACAATGCTGAGGATGAGCTGGACATGGAGGCTCGCACCCTGGGCTTCGACATGACCCTGCTGCTCAATGACCCGACCCTGCGCACGCCCTGCATGATGTACCTGTTCCAGCGCGTGGAAGAGCGTCTGGACGGGACGCCGACGATCATTATCATTGATGAAGGCTGGAAGGCGCTCGACGATGAAGTGTTCGCCGCCGCCATCCGCAACTGGATGAAGACCCTGCGCAAGCGCAACGCCATCCTGGGTTTCGGCACACAATCGGCGCGTGATGCGCTGGACAGCCGGATTTCATCGGCCATCATCGAGCAGGCGGCGACGCAGATTTTCATGCCTAACCCCCGCGCACAGGCTGAAGACTATTGCGACGGCTTCGGCCTGACTCAGCACGAACTCGACTTGATCCGCGCTTTGCCGCCGCACGCTCGCGCCTTCCTGGTCAAGCACGGCAACCATTCAGTAGTGGCGCGGCTTGATCTGTCATCCATGCCCGATATCCTGACTGTATTGTCGGGCCGTGAAGCCAGTGTGCGTCATCTCGATGACTTACGCATCCAGTATGGTGATGCTCCGGAAGCCTGGTGGCAGCCTCTGACCGGCACAGCGTGGCCCGAAGATACTGCGCCGAAAAAGAAGGGACGGGCGTGATGCAGATCGGTTATTGCCCCGCCATCTCGCTGGTCGGCGAAACCTCGGTGTCGGGGTCGCTCTATGCCATGGACTGCCACATCAATGCGGCGGTGGAGACGGGCTATAACCGTTTGTTCGGACCGGGCGGGGCCTTCGGCTATGCCCTGACCGCCATGCTGATCATCTATGTCGGCCTGATCGCCTACGGTTTCCTGACCGGACGGACGCGCCTCACCGTGGTGATGATGAGCCCGCGCATCATGACCATGGTGCTGGTCCTGACCTTCGTGTCGTTCTGGCCGGCCTACCATGCCGTTTTTTACGGCCTGATGATGGGGGGGCCGGACGAGGTGGCGGCGGCGCTGCTCGGTCAGCGTGGCAGCGCCGTGATGAACTTCGCCCAGAGCCTCGATAATTTGTTCGTCCATTTTGCCGATATCGCCAAGCGGCTCGATCCGGCCTATGGCAGCGCTGCCCGCAATATCGGCAATGTGGCGACGACCTCGGCGCAACCCGTGCTGATCCTGCCGCATTCCATGCCGGTGACCCTGTTCTGGTTGTCGGGCCTGTGCCTGCTGGTCTCGACGCTCGGCGTTCTGATCCTGACCCGGCTGGTGCTGTACCTGCTGCTGATCCTGGGGCCGATCTTCATCATCTTTGCTTTGTTTCCGCAGACGCGGGGCCTGTTCAATGGCTGGCTGCGGACAACCCTCGTTTTTGCCCTGGCACCTCTGCTGACGGTACTGGGTGGTACGGCGGCGCTCATGCTGTTCGTGCCGCTGATCGAGGCCATTGGCAATGATCCGATCGCCGCGGTGACCTCGGTGCAGCCCATGGTCATCCTGTTCATGGGATCGGTGATCTATTGCGCCTTCCTCTTTACCCTGATGTGGGTCGCGGCCTCGCTGGTGCGTGACTGGCAGGCGGCGATCCGTGAAAAGCCGGCGGGTGATCTGCCGATGACGGCCGTGACCGCGCAAAGCACCCAGGCGGCAATCTGGCAATCGGCTAACCCGGCCTCGCGTGGCGGGATGGTGATGCCGACCGGTGATGCCTATGCCCGTACCGACCCGATGGTGACGGCGATCAGCCGCAGTGCCGATGTGGCAGCAGGCGTGGCCGGTGGGACGGTCAGCCGCTCCGAGATGCTCGGTCTTTACGATCCGCAGGCGCGCCAGGGCTCGGCCGACCGCTTCAGCCGCGTGCAGGGGCTGGGTCAGCGTTTTCGCAATCCGGCCACCACGCCCAACCTGACGACTCCCACCGTCCCCAAAGGGACTGAGCGATGATGAAAAAAGCATTCCTTTTGATGATAATGGCGGCGCTGCCCGTACAGGTCCTGGCGCAAAGCTATGAGCCGGACAGCCGTCTGCGCACGATCGACTACGATCCGGCGGCCGTGGTCAGGCTGGAAGGCTGCCAGAATTTCCAGACCATGATCACGCTCGCTTCCGATGAGCACGTTGAGAATGTCGGGGTTGGCGATTCCGCCGCCTGGCAGGTGACGCCCAACAAGCGCGGCAACCTGATCTTCGTCAAGGCCATCGCGCCGAAGGGCTACACCAATATGTCGGTGGTCAGCGACAAGCGCAGCTACAGTTTTGAGCTGCGCACCGCCTCGGAATCGGACTGCGCGCATGGCCGCATCACCTACGAACTGCGTTTCCGCTACCCGCCGGCCCAGAGCAGCGGCACGCCGGTCAATCCGGCCTCGCCGCCGGACCCCAATGCCTTCCTGCCGGTGCCGGAAAAGCGTAATGCCGCTTACACTTTCAGCGGTTCGGCCGACCTGGTACCGATCCGGGTGTTCGATGACGGCATCTCGACCTATATGAAATGGGCCACGGGCGTGACGGCGCCGGCGGTTTATGCCCTGAATTCTGACAATACCGAGAGCATTGTCAACTATGCCTCGCGGGGTGATTATTTCGTCGTCGAGCAGGTGGCGCCGGCCTTTGTCCTGCGCCGTGGCGAATTGAAGACGGTGCTTTATAACGACACCTATGCCGTGCAGGGGCTGGACAGCCTGTCGCCCAAGCCGCGCGGCAAGAACGGGAGTGCGAAATAATGCCGGAAAGCAAAAATGCTGGCTCGCGCTTGCCGCCGGGCAATGACCCCCGGCTGAAGATCGATGCCGACGAACTCGATGCCGCCAATGTCCAGGCCATGCCGCAGGTGGCGAAGGCGTCGGGCATGGGCGATGGCGTCGGTCTGGCGCTGGGCGTTATCGGTGTGCTGGCATTGGGCGCCCTGACCTGGGCCGGCCTGTCCGACCAGAAGCCGCGGCCTCAGCCGGCCCCGCTGCCACAGGCTACGCGGCCCGCGCCGCAGCCTTCCGTGCTGCCGCCGATCGATCCCTCGGTTAATCCGGTGGAGACGCCTGAGCCGCAGTCCCTGCTGGTGCAGCCGCCGGTTCAGGTGGCGCAGCCTCAGGCACCGGCACCGGTTGTCGATGGCGGCGCGCGCGCGCCGGCCCTGATTATCGACAACAGTGTGCCCGCCTCCCAGCAGGCGGCGCAACAGCAGGCGGCCGCGGCGGCGGCGGCCAAGCCCGCCAACACCAATGATGCCTTCCTTGCCGCCCAAACGGCCAATGTATCGCAGAAGGCGTGGAAGATCGGCGATCCCTCGCGCGTGGTGCCGCAGGGCGCGGTCATTCCGGCGGTGCTGGAAACGGCGATCAACTCCGACTTGCCGGGCTATACGCGCGCCATCGTTTCGCGCGATATCCGCAGTTTCGACGGCACGAATATCCTGATCCCGCGCGGTTCGCGCCTCATCGGGCAATATAAGTCCGGCCTGACCAGCGGCGAAACGCGCGCCTTCATTATCTGGGATCGTCTGATCCGCCCGGACGGCCTGTCGGTGCAACTGGCCTCGCCGGCGACCGATGATCTCGGCCAGGCGGGTGCCACGGGCAAGGTCGATACCCACTTTGCCAAGCGCTTCGGCTCGTCCATGCTTTTGTCGATCGTCAATGGCCTTTCCACCATAGCCAGCGGGAAAAGCTCGTCTACCATCGTCATCGGCACCTCCAGCGATGCCTCCGGCGTGATCGGCGAGGCGCTGAGTAACGACATCAAGATCCCGCCGACGATCAAGGTGCCGCAGGGCGCACCGATCCAGGTCTTCGCCGCCCGCGATCTCGATTTCAATCAATAGGACAATGCCCGTGGCCGAAGACAGCGTGGTGGCACTGGATGGCGTATACTTACGCACCTATCTGCGGCCGTTCCTGCCCTTTCTCGAACGCGATGATGTCACTGAAATCCTGGTCAACCAGCCGGGTGAAATCTGGATCGAGGCATCCGGCCAGCCGCATATGCAGCGGATTGAAAATCCGGAGATCGACGACCTGCTTCTGAGCCGCCTGGCGGCGCAGATCGCCCGCGTGGCGCACCAGGGCATCAACCGCGAAAATCCCCTGCTGGCGGCGTCATTGCCGACCGGCGAGCGGGTGCAGCTTGTCGGTCCGCCGGCGGCGAAGCACTGGGCCCTGGCCATCCGCCGCCACCGCATGGTCGACCTGTCGCTCGATGCCTATGATCGCGGCCCGATCCCCGATACCGGCCACAAGGGCAAACGCGACGATCTCGCTTTTGCCCGCAAGGAGCCGGTCAAATTCCTGAAGGAGGCGGTGCAGGCGCGCAAGACCATTCTGATCTCCGGCGGCACGTCTTCCGGCAAGACGACCTTCCTCAACGCCCTGCTGAAGACCATTCCGGCGAATGAGCGCATCATCCTGGTCGAGGACACGCCGGAAATCGCCGACAACCACGCCAATTCCCTGCGGCTGGTAGCGGTGAAAGGCGAGATGGGCGAGGCGCGCGTGACGATCAACGACCTGTTGCAGGCCAGTCTTCGCCTGCGGCCGGACCGGATCATCGTTGGTGAAATCCGCGGTGAGGAGGCGGTGACCTTCCTGCGCGCCATCAATACCGGCCACCCCGGTTCCTTCACCACGGTTCACGCCAACACGCCGAAGGGGGCGCTGGAGCAGATCGCGCTGATGGTCATGCAGTCGGGCACGCAACTGACGCGCGCCGAGACGCTGTCCTATGCCGCGTCGCTGGTCGATGTGGTGGTGCAATTGTCCCGTACCGGCGGCGAGCGCATTATTTCGGATATTGAGCTGCCGAACCGATAAACCGTCCGTCCTTCAGGACCAAAAGAGCCAGCACCGCCATGATGGCGATGCCGAAGACGGTGTCCCACCACATCAGGCCGGGCGTATTTTGCGTGATGATCGCCGGTGTGCCTTTGAAAACATCATTGGCGGACACGACGATAATGGCGCCGAACAGGTTGTTGGCAAAATGCAGTCCCCAGCCGAAGGCCAGGCCGCCCGTGCGAATGGCGATCAGTGACAGAACAAAGCCCAGCACCGTGGCGTTCGCCGCCTGAGGTAGGCCGTTCGGGATGTGCAGCGAACCGAATGCGACGGCGGCGATGGCGGCGGCGACCATCGGGCGTTTTGTCGCCAACAGCAGGCTTTGCGTCAGGTAGCCGCGAAAGATGAATTCCTCGGCGAAGGTCTGTATGGCCAGGCAGACAATGGTGGTCAGGATGATGGCGGGGTTGAGCGTATCGATCGTGCCGGTAAAGCCCTTCGGCGCCAGCGCCCAGTCGATGGCGGTCGAGAGAATCAGAACCACCAGCCAGACCAGCGCGCCGTTTTGCACCAGCCGCCAGTCCCAGTTGCCGCACAGGTCTTTGAAGGTTTTGCGGTGGAGCAGGAAGGCCGCCAGTGTGAAGCCGGCGATCAGGCCGGCGAAGATCACGCCCTGCAAGGCGAAGAACATGATCGGGTGATCACCGGCCCCTTCAGCCTGCAACTGATCCGTCGTGATCAGGTGCGTCAGTATGAGCGGCAGGAGTATGGCGACCACCAGGATCAGCCATATGATCAAGGCGAGCGGCCAGGCGACAATATAGCGCCAGAGGCTGTTTTTACCGCGCGAAGCAATGTCGAGATAGGTCATAAAGGTAAGGGAAGGCCGGTCAGGCGCATTTGTCAACCTGGCAATGTGTCGGCCTCGAAAAACAGTGTTTTTCTCGTAATAAAGCTTCGATCTTTTTGCCGCATTGCCCCGGTAAGTCTGTGGACTTCATCAATGACTCCGGGGAGTTACCATGCCTGACCATCACATCCATGAACCGGCTCACAAGGAAGAGGGCAGCCTCGAAGACCTGATCCTGTCCGCCCTGCCGTCGCGTCGAAAAGCCCTGTGGTTCCTGGGCGCATCCGCTCTTTCCACCAGCGCCCTGGCAGCCTGCGGCGGTGGTTCCGGCGGTACAACTATCAGCACCTCCAGCACAGCCTCCAGTTCGTCATCTTCAACTTCAAGCGCCGCTTCCGGCAGTTCCGGCAGTTCTTACTCGTCATCCTCGTCTTCATCGTCGGCCAGCGGTGAATGCACCCTGGCGGCCACGGAAACCAACGGCCCCTATCCGGCGGACGGCACCAATTCGGTGAGCGGCGCAATCGCCAATGTGCTGACGGAGAGTGGCGTGGTGCGCAGCGACATCACAACCAGCTTCGGCAGCTATTCCGGTACGGCGGCCGGCGTGCCCCTGACCCTGACCATTACGGTGGAAGACTACAGCCTGGGCTGTGCGCCGCTGGAAGGCTATGCCGTCTATATATGGCATTGCGATCGCTCCGGCCTCTATTCGCTCTATTCTTCCGGTGTCACGGCGCAGAATTACCTGCGCGGTGTCCAGGTGACCGACGCCAATGGCCAGGTCACTTTCACCACGATTTTCCCGGCCTGCTACAGCGGACGAATGCCGCACATCCATGTCGAGGTCTATACCAGCCTGTCGACCGCCACGACCGCCAATAACAGCGTAAAGATCACCCAACTGACCTTTGATCGCTCGACCTGCGAGACGGTCTACAACAATGCCAGCGGTTACAGCGCCAGCGTCAGTAATCTGACGGCCATCAGTTTCGCGTCGGATAATGTCTTCAGTGATGACACCTCGGCACAACTGGCGGCCGCGACGGTCAGCCTCACGGGCGATTACAGCAGCGGCTTTACCGGCACGGTGTCGGTGGCGGTGCCGTGAGAGGTGGGATTGGATCTAATACTCTCCTCCAGGACGTGGAGGCATCGCATGTTGAGATTTTCCCCCCCTCTCCCTGCGCAGCGGGGAGAGGACGGGAAGCAAGCCGCTTCCGCGGCGCAGGTGACCGGGTGAGGGGCTCCTAATCCGTTCATGCGGCCACGGCCCCTCACCCGATCGACTTCGCAAGCTCGTCTCTCGTCCTCTCCCCATGTTCATGGGGAGAGGGGGAAAGCGATATGCGTTTAGAGGAGGGTATAAACACTAAGCGCGCCATCGGCTGATGGCGCGCTTTTCATTTCAGATGATCGTTGAATCAGTTCCCGACGTAATAGGACGCGCTGTTGCCCACCGCGCGGGCGGTCGAAACAATGGTGCGGCCCTTGGCGATCGTGGCGGTCGCCGTGGCGTTGACATCGGAATTGTTGATCTGGGTATTGTCGACGCCCATGTCGGCCTTGCATTCCGCGCAGGCATAGCCGATGGCCGAGTTGCCCGTGGCATCGGCGGTGACATAGCCGTCCCAGCCCGTGGTGCCGTCAAATGAGGCCAGCACATCGACGCCGCCGGAAGACAACTGATTGTTGTCGATGCGGACATACTTGTCGTTATTGCCGGCCGCCATGCTGTTGCCTATGCCGGTGGCGGTGGCATAGGCCGCGCCATACTGGTCGGCCTCGATCACTGCCTGGGACTGGACGGCGCCCGCCTGGGTCTGGGTGTTGGTGATAACCATCGAGCCGCCGGCATTCTGGATATTGACATCATTGCCCGTAGCCGCGGCATTGGCCTGCATGTTCCAGACATTGCCGGCATAGACCTCAGCGCGCGCCTGGGTCATGGCTGACTGCGTCTGCGTGATGTCATGTTCCTGCGAGCCGCGGTCATCGCTGTAGGCGCCGTAATAGTTGTTGGTCGCGGTGGCGTTATAGGCGTTGGGCGAGGGCGAGTAATGCACGGTCGCCGAGGTGTTGGAGTGGGCGGCGGTGGTCGATGACTGCACCGAGGTCGAATCGAGGCGGCCATTGGTGACCTGATAGGCCGTGTGGTTGACCACGGTCGTGGCGTCGCCTTCGCCGCTGACATATATGGCGTTGTTCGGCGCCTGGACATCCGTGGTGGCGATGACCTGATCGGCGGTTGATTGCTGGTTTGTGCTGGCGGTCAGGTGACCGCCTGTGGTCACGCCCGCCGCATAGTTGGCGATGGCCTGGCTGGTGCCGTAGACTGGTGTGCCGAGCGAGGTATCCTCATCGCCAGTATTGACGCCGTTGATGTGGGTCTCGGCCGTTATCCGTCCCTTGTTGAACTGGAACGAATAGAGCGTGGCGTCGTAATCGACATTGCCGACCTGCAGATTGTTGCCGGCCGCCGAGGTGTCGGCCTCGGTCAGGCCGTCATTCTGCTCGACGTTCAGGGTCTGGACGGCGCTGATCGGATTGTTCTGCGTCTGATCGCTGGTGATCTGGCCGTCGGGGATTTCCTGACTAGTAGCGGCTGTCGCCGTCAGCAGACACAGGATGACGAGGCTCGCCGGCGGCAACGTTCTGCCAGCGGTTAGGATCGGCGCGCGTACCGGCATTGTTGGTCTCCAGGTTGTCGTAGGCCGGGGTCAGGCCACCCGTGGCGCCCAGCGTGTCATTGTAGAGAAAGTCGTTTTGCGGATCGAGGCAGACCTCGGGGCCCGGCGCGCCATAGAGATTGGCCATGAATTCCAGCGTGGCGCGTTCGATCATGGCGCGGACCGCCAGTTGCATCGGCTCCAGCGCACCCTGGCCGCCCGAGATATCGAAGATATTGCCGTTCAGCACGTCGAATACGCCGGCCTTCACTTCCTTGCCGACGATCTGCTTCTGGTAGGAGATCACATCGACCACCTCCAGGGTGCGGGTATCTACGAGGCGCAGGTCCAGCGCCACGTTCATCACCAGGGTGCGGCCATAGGCCATGCCCTTGAGGCCGGTGTCCTTGGTGTCGCCGGCATAGGCATCCACGCCCGACGAGCGGATATTGTTGTTCAGTTCGGTGATGCCGCCGACGATGAAGAAGTCGGAGCCAGCGACCTGACCGGCCATGATCTTGCGGTAATCGGCCGGACGGGTCGGGTTGGCGACCGCGTCATCGGTGATCAGCTTGTTGTTGGCGTATTTCAGTTCCAGTTCGCCGACCGAGGTATCGAAGCGCTCGACCTGGCGGGCGCCGGCCTTGGCAAGCGCCGTCATCGCCATCAGGGAGGCGCCCTGGGTGATTTCTCGGCCGCCGTCCAGAGAGGCGCGACCGGTGTAATCTGAAATGCGGCCGACGGCGAGACGCGGCGAGGCCAGGCGGTGCGAACGGGCGTAGGAACCCAGGCAGACCAGGGCATCCGAATAGGCCGTCGGGTTGGCGGTGACCGGCGCCTTGCCGATCGGGTTTTTGTAATTGCCGGAAGCGTTGACGCTCGGCGTGGTCATGCAGCCGGTGAGGGCGACGCTGAGGGCGGCCAGGCTGGCGATCGTTGCGACCAGCTTTTTGCCGGTTTTCGTGTGTGTCATGTGAGCCATTAGAATTGCAGATCCCCAGTGATGTCCGTGCCCTTCGCGCCCGTGGCCGTTGAGCCGTTGGCATTGGCGGTGACATTGCCGTTGTTGGTTTGGTTATTGTGTACGATGACTGTGTTGTAGCTGCCGTTGACCACGACCGAGAGGCTGTTGCCGATCGCCGTCGCTCCGCCGAGCGCACCGGCACCGGAATAGGCATCGCCCGCGCCGAGTGTCTTTGAATAGGCATAGACGCTGTTGTCGGTGCCGGTGACGATCATACCGTCGACCAGGACGCGGTTGCCATTGGCGTCGCGGGTCGAGGGATCGACCGCCGTTTGCATCTGGTGCAGGCTGAGGCCATAGCCCGCCTGGAATGAGGCCGAACTGGTGCTCATGCTCTGGGCCTGAGCCGCGCCTGAAAGAGCGGCGGCACCCAGCGCGCTGGTTATGAGCAGGGTCTTCAGTATAGTCATTCGTGCGCTCCGGGCCTGAGGCGATATCGCCGCAGACGCAGCCATGGCCAGCAATTCGGATGCCACTTTGGGAGGGAACCCTAAAAATTAGGTGTATTTTTTCCGGAATTGACGCATTAAATTCAATTTTATGGGTTTTTTGGTGCCGGGCTGATCGCCGCACCCCTGTCAAAAGGGGAAAAGCAGGGTCATATATAACCAAAATGAACCGTTTTCATTGCGTATTAGCCGAGAAGTCCCGAAATATGACAGACGACGCCGAACGGCCTGACCTGGCGCCCCGCAAGGAGCCCGCCTTTAACGCGCCGCTGATGGCCGTGGTTTTGCCCTTGCTGATTATCGGCTGCTATGCCCTGCAGATTTCCAACGGGCCTGATGTCAATGCGTTGCTGGTCGCCAGTTTTGGTCTGACGCCTCTTTTGCTGCGGCAGGGCAATTTCGAACTGCTGTTTACGCATATCTTCCTTCATGGGAGTTGGACGCATGTGCTTTTCAATGCGGCGGCCTGCCTGATCTTCGCTACGCCGGTCATTCGCGCCTTCGGCAAGGGCATTGGCGCCACTCTGTCCTTCTTTGCCTTTTTCTTTCTATGCGGGATGGCGGCGGGGCTTGGCTTCTGCCTGCTCAACCTGTCTTCGAGCGTTCCGGTCGTCGGCGCTTCGGGCGCCATCTATGGCCTGATCGGCGCGTCCAGCCGCATCGCCGGGCAACGCGGCATTTCAGGCGGCATTGTGCCGCTGACCAATTCGCGCGTGCTCAGTTCCGGTGCCGTGTGGATAGGCATCAACCTGGCCACGGCCCTGCTGCCATTTCTGCCCGGCGGACAGGGCGTGGTCATTGCCTGGCAGGCGCATGTCGCCGGCTATCTGTTCGGTGTGCTGGTGATCGGCCACTGGCTCAAGGCGTTTCATCCTCACTTCTTCACGAGAAATTTGAATTGATTTTCCACAGGGTGAGCGCACCCTCAGTCTCCCTTTAACGCGAACGCCACAAGGCGTCTAAATGCCAGTTATCATCCGGGGAGGGTGGTTTTCATGCTCATAAACCAGTTGCTGAGTACAAAAGGCCGCGAAGTCTTTACGGTCACGCCTGATGACAGCCTCGCCTCGGTCGCGGCGCTCCTTTATACCCGCAAGGTCGGCGCCTTTGTCGTGCTGGATCGCTCGGATCGGGTTGTCGGCATTGTGTCTGAGCGCGATATCATCCGCGCCATCGCCACGTCGGGCGGTCAGTCCCTGGGCCAGCCGGTCAGCAATATCATGACGCGCGAAGTCTTTTCGGCCGACCCAGGCGAAACCATAGATGCGCTGCTGGGCCATATGACCGACCGTCGCATTCGCCATCTGCCGGTCATGGAGGGCGAGCGGCTTGTTGGTATCGTTTCGATTGGTGACCTGGTCAAGGCCAAGATCGCGGCGACAGAATATGAGGCCCAGACCTTGAAAGCCTATATTACAGCCGGTTAGGGCGTCGTTTTTCATCTGCGTATAGAAGTGTGGTTTTGACGGCCGCTTTCGCAAGGTGTGGAAAAGACTCACTTTGTACGCATTAGGGGGTTGCGACTCCGAGATCGTATCTGTAGATACCGCGCCTCGCTGTTACGGTCCTTTACAGATTGCGACGAAGGCGGAATTGGCCAGTTTAGTTGATTCATTTTGGGTTTGTAAAAATTCAATTAACGCTTGATGCCAATTTGAAATGGAGTTAGAACAGCGCTTCTTCTAAGTCTCGCATGTCTGACAGGGATTGTTCTTCGGAATTGTCCATTGGGGATGCGTTTTCTCTGCTTCTGATGGGGCCGGAAACGGTGCTGTTGAAAAAGAGAAAATCTCGGTTGACACGGAGCGAACACTTCCTTTAGAAGCGCCGCTCCTGCTGAGGGAGCTTTCGGGTTTCCGAGGTGTTTCTGGTTTGGTTTTTGTTTTTAAAACATTTTAAAAATAAGGGC
>NZ_JBQCHT010000033.1:0-120932 GCF_051954415.1 Asticcacaulis sp. | reverse complement strand
CTGGCCGATACGGTCAACGCCGCCCTGGCGCGCTCAGGTTTCGACGACCAGCGCCAGGCCTTCCGCCGCCATGTCGCAGCCTTGCTAAAAGATCATCTATACGCCTATGATCCAATAGATACACTCGCCATACTGACACATCAGGATATGGTGAAGGAGATGAAAATGATGGTATCGACAATCGGCGCTAAATCATAAACTTAGCCTTAGATGATCATGAAAATTCTTTTAATCGCTAATTGTCACGCCAAACCGTTAAGCATCATTTGTAATACGCTTTGCCCTTCGGCAGAATTCGATTGGGTCGAGGTCAATCGTCTCAGTGAAAGTGACCGCGAGAAGGTGACGCAAAAAATAAGGGAAGCGGATACTGTTCTCTATTATCCAATTTCCGACCGGTGGCCCCAGGATTTTGTACGAGGGGATGCTATCAGGGAAAATGCCAAGTCTGCCTTCACACTAACAAACGTTTATTTTGGCGGATTACATCCAGATGTTACCCTGACCGGGAAGAAACCGCGATTGCAAAGTCCGCTGGCCGATTATCACAGCCGCACCGTATTGATGAGTTTTTTGCACGGTCTCGGCGAAAAAGCGGCATTTGATCTTATTGAAAACAGCCAGTTTGCTGAAAAATTTGGTTATTTGAATGTCTGGTCTGCAAGTCTGGCAGAACTGCAAAAACGAAGTAATGAAGCAGACATTCACTTTTACGATGAATTTGTTGAGATGCTTTACGAGCGCCTTCCTCTTTTTGTGGTAAATCATCCGACTACCCACCTCATGTTCATCTACGCGCGGAAAATTTTGTCGCATCTGGGCCTGAAGGCCAGTTCGATGACGTCAGACTGTTTTCCTCAATGGATGCAGGCCCATGCGATATTTCCGGTATTTCCTTATATATCTGAAACCTTCAACCTGCCCTATTCGGTTGATCTGTTGAAGGTGCCTAAATCAGAAACGTATATGTCAATGCCCGAGTTTATCAGTAGGTGCTATGCCATGTACCGTGATTACAACCGCGAAGATATGATCGCCATGGATAATTATGTGGACTGGGAAGCAAAGTTTCAGGCGGCGCTTTGAAACTTGTCTGGGTATACCGCAGGCGTCTCGCTCAATTGTTGGAACCTTGTATCGAAAAGCTGGCTATCCTGGGAAGCAAGAAGAAAAGACTGGACCTCAAATCTACGCGTGTAGCTTCAAAATGGCTTGGCGCGGTGGATTTCGAAAGAGTGAAGAGAAATGAACCGTACCGTGATTGAAGAATAAGCCGTGTTCGGAACCGGTTTTACCCGCTTTTTGCCAAAAGGTCTGCGCAATGTCATTCTGGGCCTCTCGAATGACTATCATTTCGGCAGTCCGCACATACGTTATGCACCGGTAAAGGCCCGGCGCGCGTATCGCGGTGAACGCGTCGCCATAGCCGGTCTTTTTTCGGTGCGCTGCGGCCTGCAACGGGCCGCAGACCTGATGGCGATGGACATGGAAGCCAGGGGTATTCCAGTCTTCCGCATGGATATGGCCAAGGCCCTGCGGCTGGTGACAGACATCGAGCGCACCGATACCGGCGGGTTGAAGGAGATGGCGAATTTTGCTCCGACCGACATCATCATCCATGCCGCGCCGCCCCTGTTTAACCGCTTTCTGAGCAAGCTGGGACGCGAGGCCTATAGCCGGTCTGCCATTATTCCTTACTGGCACTGGGAACTGGCGGAGGCTCCGTCAGATTGGGGCAAGGCGCTGAAATGGGCCGACGGCATCTGGGCGCCGACGCCCTTCGTGGCTGACGCGATCAGAGCCGTCATGCCCGAGGCGCGACCAATAAGGATCGTGCCCAACGCGGTTGATGCCGATCCTTTTGCGCCTGTGAGTGATGCGGAGGCCGCAAAAGCTCGCGCCTATCTGGGCATCGATAAGGAGGCATTTGTTGCCGGCTTCACCTTTTCGATGGCGTCCGGGTTCTGGCGCAAAAACCCGCTGGGCGCTATTGAAGCCTTCCAGGCGGCATTTCCCAAAAATCAGGCGGCCCGTCTGATCCTGCGCTGCCATGATTGTGCGCTTTACCCCGCTGGGTACGATCTGCTAAAGGCCGCGGCGCTGGCGGACGCACGTATTCTGCTATTTGATGGGCGTGACCGCAAAATCGGTCTTGGCGATTTCTACGCGGTGATCGATGTGCTTCTGTCCCTGCATCGCTCGGAAGGCTTCGGCCTGACTCTGGCCGAAGCGTTGCAATCCGGACGCCGCGTCATCACGACCGACTGGGGCCTGGCGCCGGAACTGGCGGCGGACGCCGGTGTCGTTCAGGTGCAGTCCTGCCTTGTTCCCGTGCAAGACCCGCAGGGCATATACGAAGATTACACGGCGCAAAAATGGGCCGAGGCGGATATTGGTGCGGCGGCGAAAGCCCTTCAGGCTCTCGCCATCCGTTCCTAGATCACGTAATCCAGGCCATCACCCAGGAAGCCGTTTGCCAGCATGTAGGCGACAACTTTTTCCGCCAGTTGCTCCGGCGTCTGGCTCGTGGTGTCGAGCGTCAGTTCCGGGCTTTCCGGCGCTTCATACGGGCTGTCGATACCGGTGAAGTTTTTGATCTCACCGGCGCGGGCCTTGGCATAGAGGCCCTTCACGTCGCGCTTTTCCACCACGTCGAGCGGGGTCGAAACGTAGATCTCGATGAACTCGTTGTCGCCCAGCAGTTCGCGCGCCATCTGGCGCTCGGCCCGGAAGGGCGAGATGAACGACACCAGCGTCACCAGGCCGGCATCGACCATCAACTTCGAGACCTCAGCGACGCGGCGGATATTCTCCACGCGGTCGGCATCGGTGAAGCCGAGATCCTTGTTCAGGCCGTGGCGGACATTGTCGCCATCGAGCAGATAGGTATGGTGGCTGAGCGACAGCAGTTTCTTCTCGACCAGATTGGCGATGGTCGATTTGCCGGCGCCGGAAAGCCCGGTGAACCACAACACGGCCGGTTTCTGGCCCTTGGCGGCCGCACGGGTCGCCTTGTTGACGTCGAGCGCCTGCCAGTGGACATTGGTGGCGCGCCGCAGGCCGTGCTCGATCATGCCGGCGCCGAGCGTCAGGTTCGACACACGGTCGATGACGATAAAGGCGCCCATTTCATGATTGTCCGCATACGGATCAAACGCCACGGGTTCCTGCAAGGCGATATTGACCAGCGCCACTTCGTTCAGCTTCAGCGTCTTGGCGGCCAGATCGGCGAAGGTATTGACGTCGGTCTTGTGCTTTATTTCGGTCACCGACGCCGAAACGGTTTTCGCGCCGATCTTGACCAGCAGGGTGCGGCCGGGGATCAGTTCCTGCTCACTCATCCAGATCAGGCGGGCCTGGAACTGATCGGACACTTCGGGTCGATTGTCCGTTGCGGAGATCACGTCACCGCGCGAGATATCGATTTCGTCTTCCAGGGTCAGCGTAATGGCCTGGCCGGCAGCGGCGGCCGGCAGGTCGCCGTCATAGGTGACGATCGCCTTGACCTTGGAGCTTTTACCCGATTTGGCGACCAGCACCTCATCGCCCGGACGGACCGTACCCGAAGAGATGGTGCCGGAGAAGCCGCGGAAATTGAGGTCCGGACGGTTGACCCACTGGACCTGCAAACGGAAAGGCTTTTGGCTTTGGTCCTGATCGATCTGCACCGTTTCCAGGTGCTCAACGAGCGTCGGGCCCTGATACCACGGCATCTTGTCGCTGCGGCCCAGAACGTTGTCGCCATAGCGGGCGGACATCGGAATGGCCTGCAGGGTCTCGAAACCGAAATCAGCAGCGAACGCCTGGTAATCGACAACAATCTCGTTGAAGACGTCCTGGCTGTAATCCATCAAGTCGATCTTGTTGACCGCCAGCACCACATGTTTGATGCCGAGCAGCGACACGATGAACGAGTGCCGGCGCGTCTGAGTCAATATGCCCTTGCGCGCATCGATCAGGATGACGGCGAGATCCGAATTGGAGGCGCCGGTCGCCATGTTGCGCGTATATTGCTCATGGCCGGGGGTGTCGGCCACGATGAACTTGCGCTTGTCGGTCGTGAAGAAACGGTAGGCGACATCGATGGTGATGCCCTGTTCGCGCTCCGCCTGCAAACCATCGACCAGCAGGGCCAGATCGATATCATCGCCCACCGTGCCGTGCTTCTTCGAGTCCTTCTCGATGCTGGCCAACTGGTCCTCGAAGATCAGCTTGGTGTCATAGAGCAGACGGCCGATCAGGGTCGACTTGCCGTCGTCCACCGACCCGCAGGTCAGGAAGCGCAGCAGGTCTTTCTTCTCGTGCGTGGCCAGATATTCGACCAGTGCCTTGGTATCCAGGGCGTCTTCCATAGCGATCGCGTTCATCTTAGAAGTATCCCTCGCGCTTCTTCTTTTCCATCGAGCCGGCTTCATCGTGATCGATCAGGCGGCCGGAGCGCTCGGAGGTGCGGGCCACCAGCATCTCGGCCACAATCTCTTCCAGGGTGGCGGCTTCGGATTCGACGGCGGCGGTCAAGGGGTAATCCCCCAGGGTGCGGAAGCGCACGGACTTCATTTCCGGCACTTCGCCGGGGTTGAGCGGCAGGCGGTCGTCATCGACCATGATCCACTGGCCGCCGCGCTGCACCACCGGGCGCTTCTTGGCGAAATATAGCGGGACGATGGGAATGTTCTCCATCAGGATATATTGCCAGATGTCCAGTTCGGTCCAGTTGGAGATCGGGAAGACGCGGATCGATTCGCCCGGCTTCACGCGGGCATTATAAAGGTTCCACAGTTCCGGGCGCTGGTTCTTCGGATCCCAACCGTGATTGGCGGTGCGGAAGGAGAAGATGCGCTCCTTGGCGCGGCTCTTTTCCTCGTCGCGGCGGGCGCCGCCGAAGGCCGCGTCGAAGCCGTGCAGGGTGAGGGCCTGCTTCAGCGCGTCGGTCTTCATGATGTTGGTGAAGACGTTCGAGCCGTGATCGAACGGGTTGACATTATTGGCCACGCCCTCCTGGTTGGTGTGGCTGATCAGGTTCAGCCCAAGGCGCGCCGCGGTCTCGTCGCGGAACCTGATCATCTCGCCGAACTTCCACGTCGTGTTGACATGCATGAAGGGGAAGGGGGGCTTTGACGGGTAGAAGGCCTTGAGCGCCAGGTGCAGCATGACCGACGAATCCTTGCCGATCGAATAGAGCATGACCGGATTTTTGAACTCGGCCGCCACTTCGCGCATGATGAAGATCGCCTCGGCTTCCAGGCGCTTCAGATGAGTCATTCGTTCAGGCGTAACAGGCATACAGAAACCTTTTTCATGCGCCTCTTCGGCACATTCGTCATTCAGAGCGGCCTATCTAACTTTACTCTTTGCAGGGAACAAACCACAAAGTCTAAACTCTGGCTTAAGATGCGGTGGCTAGGGTAAGGAACAGGGAGCCAGCTTGCGCAGAGCGCATAAACGGCACTAAAGGTCTATAATGCAGTTCAAGACGCTTGCCATACCCGGTCCGGTTCTTATCCAGCCCAAGATGATTGGCGATGCGCGCGGTTTCTTCATGGAAGCCTTCAAGGACGGCTGGTTTCGGGAAAATGTTGCCGATGTCACGTTCGTTCAGGACAACCAGTCCCTGTCGCGCGAAACCGGCACCATCCGCGGCCTGCATTACCAGACCGAACCCTTTGCCCAGGGCAAGCTGGTGCGCTGCCTGAAAGGGGCGATCTTCGATGTGGCGGTGGATATTCGCCCTGACTCGCCCAGCTTTGGCCAATGGATCGGCGAAACCCTGACCGCTGCGGGCGCAGAACAACTGTGGGTGCCGGCGGGCTTCGCGCATGGTTTCTGTACGCTGGAACCGGATACGGAGGTCTTCTACAAGGTGACCTGTCCTTACAGCGCGCCTCATGATGCCGGGATTGCCTTTGACGACCCTGACATCAGCATCAACTGGCCCACCGATATTGCCACGGCGATTTTGTCGGCTAAGGATAAAATCCAGCCGCCTCTTTCGTCGCTTAAGTCATAAAGGCACAACCCAATCATGCGTATTCTCGTCACCGGTGGTGCCGGCTTTATCGGTTCGGCCCTGGTCAGGTATCTGGTCGGTGAGGTCGGCGCCGATGTGCTCAATCTCGACAAGCTGACCTATGCCGGTAATCTGGAATCGCTGGCGCCGATCGCCGGCGCCAATAATTACCAGTTCGTCCAGGGTGATATCTGCGACGGTCCGAAGCTCAGCCAGGTTATTGCCGGTTTCCGCCCTGATCATATCATGCACCTGGCGGCGGAAAGCCATGTGGATCGGTCGATCACCGGCGCGAAGGATTTCATCGAGACCAACGTCATGGGCACATTTGTCTTGCTGGAGGCGGCGCGTCACTACTGGAGCGGCCTGAAGGGTGAGGCAAAAGCCGATTTCCGCTTCCTGCATGTCTCGACCGACGAGGTCTATGGCAGCCTTGGCGAAAGCGGCCTGTTCGGGGAAACCACGCCCTATGATCCATCCTCGCCCTATGCCGCCTCCAAGGCAGCGGCCGATCATCTCGCCAAGGCCTGGCACCGGACTTACGGCCTGCCGGTCTTGGTCTCGAACTGCTCGAACAATTATGGTCCCTATCACTTTCCGGAAAAGCTGATTCCCCTCAGCATCATCAATGCGATGGAAGGCCAGCCTCTGCCGGTCTATGGCGACGGCTCGAACATCCGCGACTGGCTGCATGTGGAAGACCATGCCCGAGCTTTGCATCTGATCTGCGCCAAGGGACGCCTCGGCGAAACCTATAATGTCGGCGGCCGCAATGAGCGGCGCAATATCGACGTGGTGCGGCGCATCTGCGCCCTTATGGATCGGCTGCGCCCGCAAAGCTCGCCGCACGACCGCTTGATTACCTTCGTCACTGACCGTCCCGGTCATGACCGGCGTTACGCCATCGATGCCGCGAAGCTGGAAACCGAACTGGGCTGGCAGGCGCAGGAAACCTTCGATACCGGCATTGAGAAAACGGTACGCTGGTATCTCGATAATGAAGCCTGGTGGCGCCCCCTGCGCGGCGAGGTCTATGCCGGCGAACGGCTGGGAATTGTGAAAGCTTAGATGATGCGTATTCTTGTGACCGGAAAAAATGGCCAGGTCGATACCGCCCTGCAGATCGAAGGCGAGCGGCTGGGGCTTGAGATCGTGCGGATTGGCCGGCCCGATGTCGACCTGTCGAAACCGGAGACGATCGAGACAGCGGTGCGGGAGATCCGTCCCGAGGTCATCATCTCCTCGGCGGCCTATACGGCGGTGGACAAGGCCGAGAGCGAACCCGAGCTGGCACAGGCGGTCAATGGCGATGCGCCCGGCGTCCTGGCCCGGCTGGCGGCCGAACTCGATATTCCCATCCTGCACCTCTCGACCGATTGCGTCTTTTCCGGTGACAAGGATGAACCGTATACCGAGTTGGATACGCCTGCGCCCATCAGCGTCTACGGCAGGACCAAACTGTCGGGCGAGGAACAGGTCCGCGCCGCGACGGATAACCATGTCATCCTACGCATTTCCTGGGTCTATTCGTCACTGGGCAGCAACTTCGTGAAAATGATGCTGCACCTCTCCGAAACACGCGGCGAGGTGACCGTCGTGGCCGACCAGCTTGGTTGCCCGACCTATGCGCCGGAGGCCGCGCGCGCCGTGCTGGCCATTGCCCAACAGGTCGTCATCGATCCTGACCCGACGATCCGCGGCACCTTCCATCTCGCCGGGGAGGGGGAAGCGACGCGTGCCGACTTTGCCAAAGCCATTTTCAAAGGCGCTGGAGCGCGCGGCCATAAGCCTGTCCATGTCAATCCCATCGCCACGGCCGACTATCCGACGGCGGCGAAGCGTCCGTTAAATGCCCGCCTGAACAGCGACAAGCTGGATGAGGTCTTTGGCCTGCGTCTGGAGCCCTGGCAGGATTCGCTCGACGTCTGCCTCGATGAACTGATAATAACCGGCAGATGAGACAGAGGATTTCCCTATGAAGGGCATAATATTGGCGGGCGGCAGCGGTTCGCGCCTGTATCCGATGACACTCGGCGTCTCCAAGCAGATGATGCCGATCTACGACAAGCCGATGATCTATTATCCGCTGTCGACCCTGATGATGTCCGGCATCCGCGATATCCTGATCATTTCGACGCCCCATGATCTGCCGCAGTTCCAGAAACTCCTCGGCACGGGCGAGCAGTGGGGTATTCAGTTATCCTACGCCGAACAGCCGGCGCCGGAGGGCCTGGCCCAGGCCTATATTATCGGCGCCGATTTCGTTGATGGCCAGCCGTCCTGCCTGATCCTGGGCGATAACATCTATTACGGCCCGTCGCTGTCCGGCTTTCTGGAAGAAGCGGCCGCCATCACCTCCGGCGCCAGCGTCTTCGCCTATCAGGTGTCCGATCCGGAACGCTACGGCGTGATCGAATTCGACGCCAATTTCCAGGCCGTATCCATCGAGGAAAAGCCGGTGAAACCGCGGTCGAACTGGGCGGTGACCGGCCTCTATTTCTACGATCATCAGGTCATAGATATCGCCGCCAATCTCAAGCCCTCGGTGCGCGGCGAACTGGAAATCACCGATATCAACCGCACCTATCTGGAACGCGGCGAACTGCGCGTGAAGCCGATCGGTCGCGGCTATGCCTGGCTCGATACCGGCACGCCCGACAGTCTGCTGGATGCCGCCGATTTTGTGCGTGTTCTGGAAAAACGGCAGGGCATGAAAATCGCCTGTCCGGAAGAGGTGGCCTGGCGGCGCGGCTATATCGACAATGCCCAGTTGGCCGCCCTTATTACCCGGCTGGATAGGAGCGATTACGGCCGGTACTTGCAGAAGCTGATAGATTAGGCCAGCCGCGTTTCCACCGCGCCGAAGGCGACAAAGTGCGGATTGGCGTAATCTCCGTCATTATCCTGGAACCGTTTGCCGTATTTGAGCGGCTGGCCGTCGAGGGTCTCGACCCGCCCGCCGGCGGCGCGCAGGACGGCGTCACCCGCCGCCGTATCCCATTCCATGGTGCGGCCCATGCGCGGATAAATATCGGCGCGGCCTTCGGCGATCAGGCAGAATTTCAGCGATGACCCGGCCGCGACAAAATCGGCAACCGCATAGGCTTCGAGATAGGCCTGCGTTTCCGCGCCGCCATGCGAACGGGAACCGACCGCGATCAGACCGCCTTCCGGCTGGCGCACGCTTATGGGGCGCGCCTCACCGATTGCGCCATTGGCGACCTCGGCCATAAAGGCGCCCCCCGATTTACCATTCAAGCCGACTGAACCCCACCAGATCTTGCCCAGCGCCGGTGCATAAACGGCCCCCAGAACTGGGCGGCCATCCTCGATCAGGGCGATATTGACGGTGAACTCGCCGTTTTTCGAGATGAATTCCTTGGTGCCGTCGAGCGGATCGACCAGAAAGAAGGTGCCGGCGGTGGTGGGGAAGCGTCCCGCGGCGGCTTCCTCTTCGGCGATCACCGGAATACCGGGCGCGATATGCTTCAGGCCGGCCAGGATAATGGCCTCGGCCTTCTGGTCGGCTTCGGTCACCGGCGAGGCGTCGCCCTTCGTGACCACGGCAAAATCGGTGGCGTAGATACGCATGATTTCGGCGCCGGCGGCCAGCATGATCGGGTTCAGGTCCAAGGGAAACTCCGGGAATCGGGAAGAATTATCGTCCCCGGCGTATCACGAGACCGGCCGAAGTGGTGACAAAATTTTCAAGCAGCAGCTTGAGGTGCGGCTCACCATAGGGCGGCGCGTCGATATATCGGTCCACGGGCATGGTATCCGGCGCCACCGTGAAGGGTTCGACATAATGCCCGCGTGCCCGTAGTTTTTCCGCAAGCTGATCCAGGTCACGACGCCGAAAAAGAACCGTCCAGTTATTGTCGAGGGTTTGGCTGTTGGAACTCAGGTTGAACTCGGTCGTATGGACCGCCACGCCGCCGACCTTCAAGGTTTTCTCAACGCTGTTGATAATGAAATCCAGGCCCTTTTCTATGGAGCCGAGGTGTTCGAGCGCGCAGGCGGACCAGCAGAAATCAAAACCGGTGAGGGCAGGGGAAATGGCGTTCATGTCGCAATGCTCGAACTGCACACGTTGCTCGAATTCGGCGCGATCCATACGCCCTTCGGGAATCGCGCTGAGGGCCTCAGCCAGTTGCCGGTGATCCGCCCAGCCATTTTTCAGACCGATTTCCGGCGGCGCATCGGTCGCCATGACATGAGTCCCGGCACTGGCAAAGGCCGCCGGAAGTGGCTCGGTGCCGACGCCGAAACCCAGGGCGCGTTTGTCCGGTCCCACAGCGCCAAGCCGGAAAGCATGATGCAGAATGAAAATAAATTCCCACAGCTTGCGATGATAAAACACCTGATGATCAATAAGGTCGGTCAGTCGCTGAAATTCCGGATGGAGGAAGTCCGTCGCTGTGCAGGTCGAATAGGCCATGAACGGCGCATCGGGCGCTGAGCGAAAAACATCCACCGGCGGCAGGGCCGGTTTGGCGCCACCATCGATACGGGCATCGACAAGACCGGCAACACGCTCAGCCAGTATCGGCAGAAGCGCATCCGCAACCAGGGGGGCGATGATCCGGGCCATCTTGTCAATGAGAACCTGTTTAAGCCCTTTGCGGTCTGTCGTCATAAATCAGTAGTCCCTGTCTGGCCTTGCTTAAGTCTGGATAGCATGAAAATACCGCAGGTCATCAAAACAATTCCGAATTTGCTCATCTGGCAGTTATCCGGTTTCACTTGTCACCTTCGCAAATCTGTAGCTAACTTCCGCTTTCTCAGGGGAGGCCGCCTATGTCCATTCGTCATCTGATCGCTGGTGTTTCCATGCTTCTGGCGCTCAGCGCCTGCCAGATGCCCGGTCGCGCGCCGTCCGCCTACGATCTGGCGAAAGCGGACCTGACAGCCCCCGTCGCCGATATCCAGGCCCACATCAGGGCCGGCAAATATAGCGCCGTCGATCTCACCCAGGCGGCGCTCGACCAGATCAAGGCGAAGAATGGCGATCTCCACGCCGTTATCACCGTCAATCCCGATGCCCTGAAACGGGCCAAAGAGTCCGACGACGCCCGCAAGGCCGGCAAGGACTTGGGCCCCCTGATGGGCATCCCCGTCCTCATCAAGGACAATATCGAGACGGCGGATATCATGCCGACCACGGCCGGCTCCCTGGCCCTGGCCGCCAATATCACCCACCGCGACGCGCCGGTGGTGGCCCGGCTTCGTGCCGGCGGCGCCATCATCCTCGGCAAGGCCAATCTGTCGGAATGGGCCAATATCCGCTCCACCCGTTCGGTCAGCGGCTGGAGCGGCGTTGGCGGCCTGACGGCCAATGCGGTCGATCATGCCCGCACGGCCTGCGGCTCGTCCTCCGGTTCCGGCGCGGGCGTGGCGGCCGGACTGGCGCCGCTTGCGGTCGGCACCGAAACCGATGGCAGCGTCACCTGTCCGTCGTCGATGAACGGCCTGGCCGGCCTGAAACCGACCGTCGGGCTGGTCTCGCGCACCTATGTGGTGCCGATCTCGCACAGCCAGGATACGCCGGGACCGATGGGCCATTCCGTGGCCGATATCGCCGCCATGCTGACCGTCATGGCCGGCAGCGACCCCGCCGATAAGGCAACCAGCGAAGCCGACGCCCATAAGACCGACTATACGGCAGGTCTAACGGATTACAGCCTGAAAGGCGTGCGCATCGGCGTGCTGCGCGATCAGGTCGGTAATGACGCCAAGACCACCGCCGTCTTTGAAGCCGCACTCAAGAAACTGACAGATCAGGGCGCGGTGATGGTCGATATCAGGGACAGCTCGGTCAAGGGCCTGGGCGATGCCGAGATGACCGTCATGATGACCGAACTGAAGGCCGACCTGAATGCCTACCTGGCCTCGACCCCCACGGCAGTGAAAACGCGCACCCTGGCCGATGTCATCGCCTTCAATAAAGCCAATGCGGCGCAGGAAATGCCTTACTTCGGGCAGGAACTGTTCGAGCAGTCCGAACAGACCAAAGGGCTCGATGATCCGGCCTATGTCTCCGCCGCCTATCTGGCCAGAAACGCTTCGGCCGCGCGGATCGACGGCCTGCTGGCGGTGAATAAAGTTACGGTCCTGATCGCCCCGACCTACGGCCCGGCCTGGCTGTCCGATCTGGTCTATGGCGACCAGTACACCGGCCCCTCGGCCACGCAATTGCCGGCCACCTCCGGTTATCCCCACCTGACCGTGCCGATGGGCGCGGTCCAGGGCCTGCCGGTGGGCCTCAGCTTTATCGGCCCCAAATGGAGCGAAGCGACGCTGTTGAAGACGGGCTATGCCTTCGAGCAGGGGCGGAAGAGCGCGAAATAATTACCCTACAAAATTTGCTTTCGTAGGGTAATTGAGTTATGCCCTACGAAAATAATCTTTGTAGGGTAAAATGCGCTCCATTCCCCTGGCTCTTCAAACTGCCTATCAGGATCTGCTCGAAACCCTGCGCCAGCAGGCACTTTCTGAAATTGGCGGCACGCCATTCCTGAAAGACACCGGCGGCAAGGGCGCATATTGGTACGCCCGCCAGCGCATTGGTGATCGCGTGGTTGACCGCTATCTCGGCCGCGACACGCCCGATCTGCGGACACGTCTTGAAAAAGCCGTCGCTGATTTGGAGACGCAAAAGGCGCTCAACAAGCGATGCGCCAGCCTTGTGGCGCAACTCAGGGCGGCGGGCCTGCCGGCTCTGGATCGGGAAAGCGGCAAGGTGCTGAACGCCATGGCGCGCGTGGGTGTCTTCCGGCTGGGCGGCACCCTGGTGGGGACTCACGCCTACAGGCTGATGAGCGCTGAACTGGGGGGCTGGCTCGATAATGCGCTGGCGGTGACCGAAGACCTGGATATTGCCGCCTTCGAAAACCTGAAACTGGTTATCGAGGATAAGGTCGATCCGGACTTGCCCGATACATTTCGCGCGCTGAACCTGACGCCCATTCCGGGGCTGAACGCCCGACGCCCGACCCGCTGGCACATGCCGGGGGGCGGCGCCCGGATCGATTTTCTGGTGCCCCTGATGAAGGAAGGCAACGAGGCGGTCTTTCTGGAACCCCTGGGCGTTTATGCTCAGGCCCTGAGCTTTCTCAATTTTCTGATCGCCGATCCGATCCCCGCCGTCGGTCTGTACCGCAGCGGCGTTCTTTTGCAGATTCCCCGGCCCGAACGTTATGCTATCCACAAACTCATCGTGGCGCAGCGGCGAACGGGCGGGCAGGAAAGCAAGGCGAGAAAAGACCTGGCTCAGGCGGAAAGCCTGATCCGTGTTCTGGCCGAAGACCGCCCCTATGACCTGCAATCCGCCTGGCAAACGGCGCTCAATTCCGGTGAAAAATGGCGGGAAGCGATTGATAAGTCCCTGCGACACAAGCCGGATATTACGGCCCTTCTGAACGGACTATAGTTTAGGTATCCATCCTCGTGTAATTGATATCCTGTTACTGCAATTCCGTAGTCCAATATCGTGCTGAGACTAGAAACCGTGGCCAGGAGGTTTAATGGCTGTTCAAAATGAACCGAAAAAGCACCATTGGCTCCCTCAATTCATGATGAAGCCATGGGTCAACGAAAACGGCGAGATGGCTACGTTCATACGTTATCCAAACCGGGTAGTTTCCAAACAAAAAAGCCCCGCCGCAATCGGTTACGAACTCAATCTGTATAGGGTAGAGGGCGCACAAAACCCGGTTCTATTTGAGCAAACTTTTCAACAGTTTGAGAGCCGAGCGGCGACTCTCCGTGAGAAAATGTTGTTAAAAGGCGTGGACTCCCTTTCTGCCGATGAAAGGCATGCGTTTGCCTCGACAATAATGCTGTGCGCCAACCGTAGGCCAGAAAAGATTCATTCGAAGACTAAAATTGTCGAAGCCCAGTGGCAAGACGAGGTGAAGCGCATTGTGGCTGGCGACGCCCCAGCAACCCACACATCGTTGGAGCTTTTGGATGCTATAAAAAAGGGAAATGCGAAGACACTTGTTCTTGAGGCGGCAATTCAATCTGCACAAGGGTTTGGACAAAATGTTGCTGATTTATCATGGAGGCTTTTCGACTTCAGTAATGAGAAGCTGAAGCTTGTTTTAGCCGACCGTCCAATTCTCGCGGGTGGAACGAATGGAAAAATAGAATGGATGACATTGCCGTTAACGCCAAATACCCTTTTAATTGCTGGCAAACAACGATCCTACGAAGAAATTAGGTTTAAATCAGAGTTTAGAGAAGCGCTCGCAATCGACATAATAGGTGGCCAGTTTCGTCAATGCGCGAACTGGGTGGTTGCGGTGACACGCGACCCATATTCAAAACTCGCCAGCAAGTATATGACGGGGCCAGATAAGCCTGCGCCTCAAGGCACCCTGTGAATACGGTGACAGAATTAGGAATTGCAGGGACAGGATACGAGTTGCCGAAATCTTGCGTATCGGTTCTGAAAATCTATTCCCGCCCGTAATTCCCGGTGCATCCTATCCGGATGTCTCTCGATGACCGTACAGCACAGGCACACCTGACCCCGGAGGAACGGCGCGAGCTTTTGCGCGCCTTTGCCGACCGGATGCTGCTTAAAGTCACCGCTATGGACGATCCCGAAGACCTGCCGGGCGTCGAGAAGGCCGTGCGGACCGCCGCCATGATCGAGCGCATCTACAGCCGGTGCGACCGCGCCGAGCGCCAGAGGCCGGAGCCGCGTAAAGTCGAAGCCGAACGCGCCGCTCACGAGGAAGCGGCCATCAAGGCGCGGGTCTCCCTGGCCGGTACGCTGAAATGGGGCGAAGAGCGCCGCCAAAGTCTGGGACAGTGGTGGGATGAGGCCCAAACCCTCGCACAAATGCCGGTTCAGGAAGCCGTTCCGACGCAAAGCCATCCGCAAAAACCCGCTGCTCCGGAACGCCCTGCGGCAATGGCCGGCATGGTTGAGGTGCCGTCCTGGCAGAAAGTCACCTATGTCGATTACACCGAAGCTTTCGAAGCGGCCCGCGCCGAACTGGCCCAGCAAAGACGTGAAGCGAAATCGGCGTCAATACCATCACCTCAATATCCACCGCCGAACTCAGGCTAGCGAATTGTCCTGGAACAGATCGGCATTCAGTGGTTCGGGCAGTGGTTTTGGCAGGCTTTGACAGGCGATCCGCAGATTACGCAGATTTTTCAGTGATGACTGTCCGATCTCAGTGGAGACATTCCCGTGATGGATTGGCGCTTCGCGCCCAATTCAATTCCATTGCGCGGTAAAGTGCATTATAAGGCACTGAAAAATCTGCGTAATCTGCGTAATCTGTGGATGACCTTCTTGAAGTCGGCCACGGTGACTAAATGTCGATCCGTCCTAAGACCTCAGCACTCCACCACATTCACAGCAAGCCCACCGAGGCTCGTTTCCTTGTACTTGGCGCGCATGTCCTCGCCGGTCTGGCGCATCGTCTCGATCACCGCATCGAGCGAGACGATGTGGTGGCCGTCGCCATTCAGCGCCAGATAGGTGGCGTTGATCGCCTTGATGGCGCCCATGGTATTGCGCTCGATGCACGGCACCTGCACCAGTCCGCCGATCGGGTCACACGTCAGGCCGAGATTGTGCTCCATGCCGATTTCGGCGGCGTTTTCGATCTGGCCGGGCATACCGCCCAGCGCCGCGCACAGCCCCGCTGCCGCCATGGAACAGGCGACCCCGACCTCGCCCTGGCAGCCCATTTCCGCCGCCGAGATCGAAGCATTGGTCTTGTAAAGAAAGCCGATCGCCGCCGCCGTCATCAAGAGGGTGCGCGAGCCTTCTTTCGTGGCCCCCGGCACGAAGGTCTCGTAATATTTGATCACCGCCGGCAGCACCCCCGCCGCGCCATTGGTCGGCGCCGTCACCACCCGTCCGCCGGCGGCGTTTTCCTCATTGACCGCCAACGCGTACAGACTGACCCATTCGAAAATGTGCGACGGATCGATGCGCGGCCCGCGTTCCTCCAGCCGTTCCTTCATCGCCCTGGCGCGGCGTTTGACGTTTAGCCCGCCGGGCAGGGTGCCTTCGAGCGACACACCGCGTTTGATGCTGGCCATCATGGCCTCGCGCACCTGGTCGATGAAGGCGTGGGTCTCGGCCTCGGTCCGAAAGGCCAGCTCGTTGCGCGCCACCACCTCGGCGATCGACAGGTTTTCCGCAGCGCAGATGGCCAGCAATTCCGCGCCGGAAGCATAAGCATATGGCAGGGCGATATTGCTCGAATTGGCCACCACGGTATCGCCGGTAATCGCGCCGCCGCCGATGGAAAAATAGGTGGCGGTGAAGGGGTTGCCGCGCGGATAGATGGCCTCGAAGACCATGCCGTTGGAATGTTCGGGCAAAAACTCGCCCATCATGAATTGCAGGTCGGCTTCCGGATCGAAAACAATGTCATAAAGCCCCGCCAGTTTCAGGCTGTGCGTGGCGCGGATTTCGGTGACCAGCGGTGCAATGGCTTCCGGATCTATGCGGTCGGGCAGCCAGCCGGAAAGGCCGACCAGAATGGCGGTATCGGTGGCGTGGCCCTTTCCGGTCAGGGCCAGCGAGCCGTAGAGCTTGCAGATGACGCGCGATGGCTGGCCATAACTGGCGGCCTGTTCCGCGAAATGGACCGCCGCCCGCATCGGCCCCACCGTATGCGAACTGGAAGGGCCGATGCCGATGGTAAAGAGATCGGTGACGCTCAGGGCCCAGGCGGGTCTGGTCATGTCGGGCATCTTTCTTGTGGTGATGTCTCTTATGACATCTGGCGGGATATATCCGTCCATTTCGGGCCGTTTATCCGCGCCATGTGGCATTTTTATTGATGCCACGTTCCCACAAGCCGCATTCGCGGTCAATCTGGTTTCAATTGTACTTAAGTGCTTCCCAGACCAATCGTACTGATAGAATGAAGACCCGCTATTTTAAAGCCTTTGTTGGCCACAAATAACCATCGAATTTCCATTTCCGCATATTGGAAGGGAGAACCTGCAAACGATCTTCTTCGATCGCAAACCCTTTCCACCAGTGCCTCGCCATGCCCGCAAGCACAAGGGTGCCGTCATATCCCTGGCATAGCTTGGTTTCCTTATAGGCATTGTAATGCATCGCATCGACGGAATTATCCGCAATATTGAATTGGGGATATAACTCTTTGAGCACAAAGAAAGCGTTCGGCGCGGTAACGGCAACGAGTTCGTAACCCATTTCCTGAGCCGCTTCCACGGTTGCCAGCAGGGATGAACCCAGGTTCAGGTTGAGGTTTTTCTCCTGCAACAGGTATACGTCGTTGGGGATGGCGTGGTTGAATTCTATGCAAACCACTCTGGGCTTGTACTTTTGCAAGTCGCGCCAGACGTGGATATCATTGCCATCAATATCTATGGATAGAAAATCAAAATCGACGGGAACGGTAAAGGGGGCACGGTCCAGATGCGCGTCGAGCTTGTTTTCATCCGAAAAGCCGACAATGTCCTCTACGGTAAATACGTCCGGCCGCTCACGGTAGAGTTCATGAAGGGCGGCATAAGCCTTGCTGGGCTCGATGAGAACCGCGCTCCATTTTTTGTTATTTGCGAGATCGTAGGAATTACTGATGCGTTTTCCGTCGCCCGCGCCAAAATCAACCACCACCTTGTTTTTTACGCCGATAATTTCGAAAATCCGTGCGGCTACACCATCTTCCCCCCCCGCGGAGGTGACATTAGTGCGGTAAGGTTCAAACCAGAGGGACTCTTTTACTCTGCGGTCCACTGGGCGATGAATAACGGTATTGGGCACGGTAATTCCTGAATATTGAACGTGGGATGGCAAAAATGCAGACGCTTTTAAGCACGGGAATAGTAGGCGCTAAAACGCGCGGCTGACAAGGCACGAGCGTGCCCTTTTCATTGGCACGCTCGTTATTATTGCATTAATTCCAAATGCGCCAGTTAGTGAACCGCGCTCCAGCGGCTTTCGGGCAGGGTGATGTCTACGCTCTGCGGCAGATTATCTGACGCCTGGCCTAGAAGGACGTGATAGACTCCGGCCTTGACCACCCAGCTATCGGTGGTTTCGTCGTAGGTTGCGAGCAGCTTAGGATCGACCTTGGCGGTGAAGTTCTGGCCCTGGCCGGGGGCGAGATCGACCTTGTGGAAGGCGACGAGGCGCTTGGGGGCCTCCCAGCCAGCCGCTTGCCAGTCGGCGGGCGACACATAGACCTGCATCACCGCCGCACCGGCCGTCTTGCCGGTATTGGTGACCGAACCGCCGACCGAAACGTCATTAGGACCATCCGCCGTGGCGACCGGTGCCGAGGTGGCAAAGGTGGTATAGCTGAGACCGTGCCCGAAGGCGAAGAGGGGCTTGAAGCCTTTTACATCGTACCACTTGTAGCCGATGGCCGCGCCTTCGTCATAGGTGATCCCGACCCTGATGCCGTCCGGCTTATGAAAACCGGGAATCTCGGCATGAGCCAGTTGCGCATTCGACGCCGGGAAACTGATCGGCAGGTGGCCGGAGGGATTGACCATGCCGGTCAGGATGTTGGCGATGGCCTGCCCGCCGCGGGCGCCGGGGTAAAAGGCTTCGAGAATGGCCGGCGTCTTGTCGGCCCAGGGCATCAGGATGGCGCCGCCCGATTCGACCACGACGATGGTCTTCGGATTGGCCTTGACCACGGCGGCGACCAGGGCATCCTGGTTGCCCGGCAGTTCCAGCGGATTGTCGATGCCTTCGCCCATCCATTGCGTCACGAAGACGACGGCGACCTCGCTTTTCTTGGCCAGCGCGACGGCCTTCTTGATATTATCACCGCTGATATAGGTGATGGTAGCCTCAGGCTTGGCGGCCTTCAGCGCCTCGACCGGCGAGGACGGCATGAAAACCACCGGCCCCGGCCAGCTCTTCGGTTCCAGTCCGGGCACAGCATTGCCGCCCACCGGCGTGACGCCGGAAGAGCCGCCGCCGGCCATCACGCCCTTGTTGGCATGGCCGCCGATCATGGCGATGGATTTCGCCTTGAGTGGCAACAGGTCACCTTCGTTCTTCAGCAGGACCAGCGAGGCTTCGGCAGCCTTTTGCGACACATTGGCGTCGGCTTCGAAATCGATCGGGCCGACTTTTACAGGGTTATCGACCACGCCCTTGGCAAACAGCGGCCACAGGATGCGCTCGGCCATGTCGTCGATGCGCGACATGGGGATAGCGCCGCTGTCGATATCGGCTTTCAGCGTCTTGGCCGAGAAGAAGGCGCCGTGATGACCGCAGCACGGATAGCCGGTGAACTGGTCCAGGCCGGCCTTGGCCGCCTTGGCCGAGGAGTGAACCGCGCCCCAGTCGGACATGACATAGCCCTTGAAGCCCCAGTCGTCTTTAAGCACCTGGTTATTGAGATAATCGTTTTCACAGGCCCAGTCGCCATTGACGAGATTGTAGGAACACATGACCGAACCGGGATTGGACAGGTCATAGATCATCTCGAAGGCCAGCAGGTCCGATTGGCGCATGGCCGGCTTCGAGATGGTGGCGTCAACCGTGGTGCGCTGGCTTTCCTGGTCATTGACCGCCCAGTGCTTCATGGTCGAAACCATGTGCTGCGACTGGATGCCGTTGATCAGGCCGCCGGTCATGCGGCCGGTCAGCAGCGGGTCTTCGCCGGTATATTCAAAATTACGGCCATTGCGCGGTTCGCGGGCCAGGTTGCCGCCGCCGGCCAGGAAGACGTTGAAGCCGGAGGCGCGGGCCTCGGTGGCGATCATCACGCCGCCCATTTCGGTGATCTTCGGATCGAAAGAAGCGGCGGTGGCCAGCGAAGAGGGCAGGGCCGTGCGCTCCATGCCACTGACGCGCACGCCGATCGAGGCGTCCGTCTGCCATTGCGCCGGGATGCCGAGGCGGGGAATGCCGGCGATATAACCGGCCGAACCCTTGATATGGTTGGCCTTTACATCGGCCTTGATGGCGGGCGAGACGATATCATCCGGCTCTTTCATCAGTTGTTCCGGGTCGGTATAGCCCATGACAAGGCCGAGCTTTTCATCGAGCGTCATGGCGGCGACCGCCGCTGCGGCGCGCTGGTCGGCGGGCTTTGAGGTATCCATCCATGCTGGTTTTGGGGGCTGAACCTGAGCCAGGGCAGCGGTAGATACGCAGGCAAGCAGGGACGCGGTCAGAAGGGTGTGACGGGCTTTCATGGGCTTCCTCCGGGAGCGGTTTTATAATTGCCGCCGACGCTACATTGGAAGCGCTTCCGGGGAAAGCCCCAACTTGAGCCTCTTACACCTTTACCGAAGTCAGCTCATCGATGGCGCAGATGATGTGATAGAGCGAACTGGCCGGCGCCGGTTCGATCTCGAACGTCCCGTCGGGCTTCATGCGATCTCGATATAATCCCTCGATCTCGGTACTGAGGTAAAGTTGCAGGCCGGAGGTCGCCTGGATCAGGCTGGCAATGGCGGATTCCTTCTCCGCAGGCGTTTTCGCCGCTTGCGACAAGGCGGTGAATGCCTTCATGCGTTCAGTCTGCGACCACAGGCGCGCCTTGGCATCCTTGACGGTGAAGTCGTCCCACAGCTCGAACATCGTCACATTGCGCTTCGGATCGGTGCCCGCCACCTCCGCGATATCGATCAGACGCTGCGCAGTCTTGATATAGTGATCCTGATCGGTCATTTCCGCCCAGCGCAGGAACAGCCAGGCCCATTCGAACTGGTGGCCGGGCTCGACAATCCGGCCGGCTTCGCCCGGCATGGCGTTCCAGTCGCCATCGAAGAATTCCCGCAGGGCGCCGGTTTCCGGATGCAGGAACTTTTCGACGCACAGGTCGGCGATCTCGGCGGCGATGTCGCGCCATTTGTCGTCGCCGCCGGCCTCGATCCACGCCAGGCAGGCTTCGAACATGTGCATGTGCGGATTGGCCTTGAGCGGCAGGGTGCGGGGATTGGCTTCCTCGAAACCGCGGACGGGATGGGAGTAATCCGCGATGATCCTGTCACGGATGGCGACGCCCGCCGCTTCCAGCGATTTGTCATCCGGGCGGACGCGGTAAGCCGAGGCATAGGCCAGCATGGCGAAGGCGTGGTCGTAGAAGTCGAATTCGCCGCGCACCACTGTGCCGTCCGGCTTCAGCGTAGCGTAAAGCATCCCGGTTTCCGAATTGTGCGCCGGACCCGCCAGCCACTTCAGGCCCTGGTCGATGGGGGCGTCGGTCTCGCCCTGATAGCCCATGCGCCGGGCCAGGGCATAAGAAAAGACCTGCCGCGCGGCCACGCGTGTGCGGCGGTCGACATCGTCCGGCTTGCCGTCGAGATTGATCTTCTCATAGAAGCCGCCCTTTTCGCGGTCGCCGCCGATATCCCACCACAGGGGCAGGGCGTGATCGAACAGCCATTGGCGCAGGGATTGCTGTTTTTCGACAAGGGCATGGGCGAGTGTCGGCATGGGAGCGGGTCTCACAAGGATGATGGATCGTGGATCACGGGGTTAGAACAAAAACGCGTAAAAATACAGTTGGGTTTGAAAAAGCCGGCAAATTAAATATTTCAAAAATACTTATCTGTTTGACGGACGGGAATATTTACCTACCGTCTCTTTATATGTACGCAGAGGCCACGACATCGAAAAAATACTCTCCGGCAAGTCATGGAAGACCATGAACCTTCCGCACGGGGAGGCAAGGGCGAAATCAAAATGTCAAACAAGATTATACCTGTCATCATGTCAGGCGGTTCCGGAACGCGTCTCTGGCCCCTGTCCACGCCTTCGGCGCCCAAACAGTTTCACGCCCTGGCCACGCCGAATACGATGATCCAGGAAACCGCCCTGCGTCTGGTCGGGGAAGACTACCTGGCGCCGGTCGCCATCTGCGGCCGCGGGCACAAGGATCTCGTCGTCTCGCAACTCGCGGCGATCGGCAAGGCGCCGCAAGGTGTGATTCTCGAACCGTTCGGCCGCAATACCGCTGCCGTCGCCGCCATGGCGGCGTTGAGTGGACAGGAGGGCGATCCGGAGGCCCTGGTGCTGCTGGTGCCGGCGGATCACGTCATCACCAAGCCGGAGGCCTTCCACGCGGCGGTGGTTGCCGCGTCCGAAACCGCGAAGTCCCGGATCGTCACCTTCGGCATTACGCCGGCCCATCCGGAAACCGGCTTTGGCTATATCGAACGTGGCGAGCCGCTTTCGGAAGGCATTTTTGAAATCAAAAAATTCTGGGAAAAGCCCAATCTGGAGACAGCCACGCGCTATGTTGAAGGCGGACGCCATGACTGGAATGCCGGCATCTTCCTGTTCTCGCCCCAGGTCATGCTGGAGGAACTGAGCCTATATGCCCCCGAAGTGCTTGCCGCCTGCGTCGATGCTTATAAGAAAGCCCATCGTGACGGCGTGATCATCAGCCTCGATGAGGACGCTTTTGGCCAGGTGCCGTCGATCAGCGTCGATTATGCCGTCATGGAAAACACGTCGCGTTCGGCGGTTATTCCGTGTGATATCGGCTGGGCGGATGTTGGTGGTTTCGCCGAACTGTGGCGACTGGGCGAAAAAGATGACAGCGCCAATCACGTCAAGGGCGAGGCCATACTGATTGAATCCGAAAACTGCCTGATCCGAAATGATGGCGGACCGGTCGTGGCGGTCATCGGTATGAACGATGTCATGGTGATCTCGACCGAGGCCGGCATCCTGATCGCGCCTCTGTCGCGCGCCCAGGATGTCAAGAAAGCTGCTGAGGCCGCCAAGGCCAGACTTACGCCGGGCTGACATGGAGGTTTTGCGTGATATCGCCGCCCTGGATGCGAAAATCCGTGAATGCGATGCGGCCAGCGCCGTATCGGATGATGCCCTGCGTCAGGTGTTCACGACCTTTCGTATGGATTTCGCGGCGGACCTGCCCTCAGACCCCCTGAGCGAAGCCTATCATGATCGCCAGATGGCGCTTTATAATGGTGTCTCCGGCAAGGCATATCGGCTGGAAAATGAAGCGACACCCTTCAATGCCAGGGCAGCGGCGAAACGGCCGTTTCCATGGTCGACCCAAAGCGTAGGTACGGCCGGTCGATATCTGGGCGCGATCGCCCACCTGCTGCGCACCCTTAAGGTCTCGCCGGGCGACCGGGTGCTGGAATTCGGGCCAGGCTGGGGTGAAACCACGCTCACCATGGCCAGGCTGGGACTTGACGTGACGGCCGTCGATCTGGAGGCCAATTTCTGCGAGCTGATCCGGCTGCGCGCCGCCGAGGCCGACGTGCCGGTAACCGTGGTCAATTCGGATTTCATGTGGGCCGAAACGATCACGGACCCGTTTGATGCGATTGTTTTCTTTGAATGTTTCCATCATTGTGACGATCATATCCGCCTGCTGCGGGCGCTGAAAGGGGCGCTTAAGCCCGGAGGACGTATCTATTTTGCCGCTGAGCCGATCGTGGATGACTACCCTGTGCCGTGGGGGCTGCGCATGGATGGCGAATCCCTGTGGGCGATCCGCAAACACGGCTGGCTGGAACTGGGCTTCCGCAGCGACTATTTCCGCAAGGCCCTGCGCCATTGCGGCTTTAAAAGCCTGCGCCACGCTTCTGCCGATCTCGGTCATATCAGCGTATGGGAAGCCTGGGTGGACGACGGGAGTCCAAGCCTCTATTCGGGCGATGATCCGGCCCTGCAGACCCGTGACGGTCAAAAAGTTGACGGCCGGCTGACTTTCGACCGGGCCGGGCGCGGCCACCAGCTCTGGGGGCCCTATGCCGATCTGCCGGCCGGGCGTTATCGGGCCACGCTTTTTCTGGAAGGCAAACCGGCCGGCAAGATCACGCTGGATGCCTGTGTGGAAACGGGACAGGTTGTCCTGGCATCCAGAACCATACGCATGGGCCTGTTCGGCGCGTCACCCGAAAAGCTGGCGCTCGATTTCGAGTTGACGGAAGATACCGCCGGACTGGAAGTACGGCTGCGCGTCCACGATCGTTTTACCGGCATGATCAGCCGGCTGGAGATTCGGGCCGTCGATTGAGGTCAGGCGATCAGGTCACGCATCGGCGCCACACCGGCCGATTCGGGGAAGATGTCCTGTCCCATGATTGACACGGGTGTATCGAACAGGCCCTGCATGACCCCCTTGGCGACCGCGCGGATATCGGTAGTCGGCGCCAGGTCGCGGGCCTGATAAAGCTGATTGGTCTTTAGCCCTGGCCAGTCGGCGATGACCCGGCCGCCCTTGACCGCGCCGCCGGTCAGGAAGGCCACTGTTCCGGTCCCGTGATCGGTGCCGTTGGTGCCGTTGATGGCGGCGGTGCGGCCGAATTCGGTAATGACCAGTATGGCGGTGTCGTTCCATACCGGCCCCAGGGTCTGCTCATAAGCCCCCAGTGCCCGGTCAAGGCCGCTGAGTTGCTTTTCGAGGATGGAGATTTCACTGCTGTGCGTGTCCCAGCCTTCGATCGCCATTGCGCCGATTCTGGGTCCGTCGTCGCGCGCCATCATCCGCGCCGCGCCCTGCGCCATGGCCACCATGAGATCCGCCTTACCTTTGGCGTTGTCACCGGCCGCGCCGGCAATGGCCTGGCTGCGCAGAGCCGTGGCGCAAATATCGGCCAGTTTCGGATCGCTGGCCTTGTAAAGTGCCATCACCCGGCCGGGCAGTGCGTCGTCACGCAAAGGCTGGGTGCTTGGCGTCCAGCCCAGGCAGTCGGCCTGTCCGCGCAGGATCAGCGGCGTGATGGCGCCAATTGCCAGTCCGCGATCGGGCGCGATTTTTTGCCCGGAGCCTTGCGTCAGGAGCAGGCGGTTGAGCCAGCCGCTATCCTTGTGGCCGGGGCCTGGCTGGCCGGATTCAAGCACATCCTGGCCGTCGAAGTGCGAGCGGTCGCGGTAAGGCGAGGCGCTGGCGTGAACAATCAGCGCCTGTCCGGCCCTGTACTGACGCGCGAGATTGGGCATGGCGGGATGCAGGCCGAACATATCGCTGAGTGGCACAGGTGTGCCCACCTTGTGCGCCAGATCGCCGCGCAGGTGATTATAGGACGGATCGCCAACCGGCGGCACGGCGGTCAGTCCATCGAGGGCGCCGCGCAGCACAATGGTCATGAAGCGCGGGTCACGCGTGCCGGCCGCGCTGGACAGGCGCGGGATAAAGCCGGCGAAGGCGGTGCCGGCACCGAGTTGCAGCAACCGCCGGCGGGAAAAAAGAGTGCGTGTCATGTCAGCGTCTCATGAATTCAGGTGACATAAAGGTCAGGCTCAGGCCTTGGCGGGCATTTTCCGCCTGGCTGATGGCGGCGAGGGTTGTTTCAGACAGGCGCGGCCCCAGAAGCGACTGCGCGAACAGCCGGGGATCGACATTTTCCTTCACGGCGCGGCCGATACGATTGGCGGCTTCCATGCGCGCAAACAGGCCCGGCGGCGTGGCCCAGGTGTCGAAACGGTCGGAATAGCCGTTGGGGCCGCCCGGACGCCACATGCGTTCTCCCAGTGTAGCGAGCACGGCATCTATGGAAATGGGGACAAGAGAGACGCCTGTGGCACGCATCATCGCTATGAGATATTCTTGGGGCAGCCGCATCTTGTCACAGGCCGGGGTCCAGGCTTCCGGTGACTCGATCAGGGCGTGACTGACGAGGCCAAGATCACCGTCGGTCCGCTGAAATACGTCCGTCAGCCGGTCCACCAGGCTTTGCGGTGGCGTGTCGGAAACGAAATGCTGGGCCAGTTTCAGGGCGATGAAGCGGGCGCAGGCTGGCCGCTCAGCAAGGTCCAGCATGATATCGGTCGCCTGGAAGAAACCATCATTTCTATAGGTGCGGCCAAGAACTTCGCGCGATCCCGGCTGGTGGTTTCCTGGTGCGAATTTGAAGCCGTCCCTGAGAGGCATCGGATCATTGGGGCGTTCGTCCGGTGTGATTGTGTAGGTCCAGCCGGTAAGCGCCGCGGCGAATGAGGTCACATCAGCCTGAGTATAGCCACTGCCGACGCCCAGAATATGCAATTCCATGATTTCGCGGGCAAGATTTTCGTTCAGGCCCTTGCGGCTTTTGCGGCCGCCGGCCGAATCCGGGCCGATGGAATCCTGATTGTCGAGATACATCAACATGCAGGGATGCGTTTCGACCGAGAGCAGCAGGTCTTTGAAGCGGCCGAAAATATTGGGACGTATCGCTTCACGTTCAAAAGCACCGGCGGTCACACCGATATTGCCATTCTTGTCGGTCGAGACGGCGAAATGGTTGGCCCAGAACATGACCATGCGTTCATTAAAGCCGATATCTGGCGCCAGATATGCGCCGTTGAACCGCACATCCAGTTCCTGCATATATATTTCATTGGCCGGTACTATAAGCGGCGGCTGTGCTGTGTCGGCCGCATCAATCGATGATGGCGCTTTTTCGCGAGCCTTGACCGCCACGTAATAAGCCTTTTGACGCGCCAGAAGTTCAGGCGTGTCCGGAAGCGGCGCTTCGGTTACGAGGCGCGGTCCTCCTGCGCGAATCTCATCGGCCAGTATCTGGCGGGCGCGCCCGCCTATGGCATCGCACCCTTCAGGACCGCTGCCAAGGCCGAAACGGGATAAAGCGAGGGAATCGTCAAAGCTTGCGGAAGCGGCCATGGTATGACTCGTAAGGCGTTGCGGGCCGGAAGCCGGTGAGCCGGGATTCCATCCTGTGATCATGCGCGGCAGGTTTGGCCGAATTGGGGCTTATATAATGTCGTTCTTGCTATAATGGGCTGGTATTCAGGGAAAAAAGCCCTAATCTGGACATGAAAGAAAGAGTAAACCCCGATCATGCCGGATCATCGTTCCATATCAGAGACAAGCAACCCGCTGTTGCCGCGCCTAGATCCTGAAGAGGCCGGTTATCTCGGCGAGGAACTGCACAGCCTGCGCGAGCTTGTCAGCCGTGGGGACGCGCTGGCGACAGCGGGCGGGTCGGTCATGGCCTGGTGGGGCATTGTGCTGGCTGTCACCCATATTCTGAAAGCCCTGATGGCGGCCGACTGGCTGCCGGCGGGGCTGCCGGTTGGGTGGGGCGCGGCGATCATTGGCGTGCCGGGCGCGCTGCTGATTTCACGTTTTGGGCGCGGCGGCTATGCCTTCCGGTCCTGGCGCAACCAGGCGATTTCCACGACCTGGGTATTCGCCGGCATCGGTATCGCCGTCTTCCTGCTCGGCAGCCAGTGGACCAGGGTTTCCGAACCGCATATCACCATGGCCTTCCTGGCCATTGTGTTCAGCCTTGTATTGGCGGTGATGGCAACATCGAGCAGTCAGTCATGGCTGCTGGGTATGGCGGGCGGCTGGATGCTGACCGCTGGGGCCATGTTCGTGCTTGATAGCCCGATCGACCGTTATATCGTTATGGCCGCGGCCACCGTCTGCTTCATGACGGCGCCCGGCCTTGTTCTGTTGCGTGCCGAGCGGCGCGCCCAACCCAAGATGAGGACCATATGAGCCTGTTTGCCCACGAAAGCCTGGAAGAGGTCATTCATGGCCGCGCCCGCCTGGCAATCCTGGCCTTCCTGTCAACGGTCGGCAAGGCCGACTTCGTGACCCTGCGCGGGGAAATCCGCATCAGTGATGGCAATCTGTCGCAACACCTGAAAAAGCTCGATGACGCCGGCTATATCCAACTAGATAAAACCATCTCGGCCGGCAAGCCGCGCACGATCGCCCGCCTGACGGCCGCCGGTCGGGATGCTTTTTATGATTATCTCGATCACCTGCAAAGCCTGCTGAACGCCGTGCCTGGCCGAGGCGCGCAGGGGTAAATCAAGCCCAAAAAAAAGACACAAACCGTTATCACTTGGTGTTGATAAGTGCACTTTTTAAGTGTATCCATACCGCTGCCGGACTGTGGCGCGACCTTTGATGGTACGAATTTGTCCGGTGCCGGGCCTGCGAATAGCGGGCTTCCGTGCAGCTATGTTGTCTGAGCCGTCAGAATTCCGGGGGAATAGGGGGCGGTGCAGGCAGTGAGCTATCGTCTCAGGGCGCTTTGGGGGGCTCTGAGGCGACCGCACGGTGCGGTCTCTCTACATCACTGAGGAGTATTCTCACGCATGGCGCGATACTGGGCCAGGCGGCGGGCGCTGTCCATGGCGCGGTCGTGGGTCAGGGCGACCAGCCCCAGGGCCATGCGGCCATCATTATCAGCCAGGGTCGGCGCCAGTTCCTTGATATATGTGAAGCCGGCGTAGCGTGTGGCGTAGGCTTCCGCTTCGGCCATGGCGGAGCTTTTGAGATCGGTTGGCATAAGGCTCCAGTTGGAAAAAACATAGGCCAGGCGCCAGTCATGGGCGTCCGGCGACAGCGGGCCTGCTACATACGAACGGCGCAGGGCGTCCAGCACGCGTCCGGAAAGTGCCGCGTCCTTTTGCTGGTAGGCGGAAGCCAAAAGCAGCCAGTTTTCGGCGCGTCCCGGCGCTGCGTTTACCGCTTTGTTCGCCAGGTCTATGCGCCGGTCATTATCGGTGGCGGCCAGTGTGCGTGCGTAGAGCGACTCTGAAAAAGGCAGGACAACCGGCATGGTATCCGGCAGGGCGAACTGCAGGGCCGCCACGGTGCCGAGCACGGCTATGGCCAGCGCCGCGCCGGGAGGGCCGTATCTGAGGGATCGGGTCCATAACAGGGTTTGGGTCATGAAACCGGAATAACAGGTTTAACGATTGTAGGCTACATGTATGGCGGGCGCAGGCGTGGAGGCAGGGGCGGGGGCCAGCGACACCCAGGCCAGGTCGTCGCCTGGCGCCTGACGCGATACCCAGTAATAGCCGGTCTTTTGCCAGGGCCTGACCCTGTAGGCGAGGTTGTCGAGGACGAAATCGCCCTGCTTCGTAGCGACCACGAGCACGGCGTGATCTTCATTAAAGCGCGTCCGGACGATCGCCAGGCTGAGGGCGGCAGCCGGTATACCCTGCGCGATCAGCAGCCGGCGCTTGATCAGGGCGAAATCTTCGCAATCGCCGCGCGCGCCGGGAGTCAGGGCCGGGGCGTCCCAGTAATCATTGACATTGTAGACGCGGGCGTCGGTGTCAGCGATGAGGGTCCGGTTGACGCGATTATTAACGGCCTTCAATGTGGCCATGGTGTCGCTGTCCAGGTCGATCCGGTCATAATCGGCGGCCGGGGCGGAGGCCGGCGTGGCATTGTCCTGGCGGTTAGCGCCAAGGCGCGGCCATTGCGCGGGCGTGACGGCGCCGGGCACGGGATCCTGCGCACTGTCCTTGATCTGGTGTGTGAAGGCGAGCTCATATTTCTCGACCATGGCCTGCCGGGCCAGGGAAACAATGCGCGCCGCTTCTGGCTGCGCCGACTGCTGGCAGTCTTCCGGCGAACGCGAGCACATTTCCAGGAAGGCTGTGGGGGCCGCGATCTGCCGTCCGGCAGGCAGAAAGGTTGCCTGGAGGGAAGAACGGTCAGCGGCTATCCCTGTACCGGCATACAGGCCGCCCAGAGCGGCTGTGATGGTGGCGAATGCAAGTAAATGGCTTTTTGCATACTTGTTAATACGAGTCATAACCATCACATCCTCTTTGTGGTTATGTTATCCTCTCAAACAAGATTCAATTTCAGGCTAAAAAGTATCGTCAATAACTGATGTACAGCTATGGTTTACAATAATTAAGCCTGTTTTTTAATGGCGGCAAGGCGCCCTGTTCCCACGCTTTTGTGATCTGTATGGACTTTTTCCCACACCGGTTGTGCAAAAGGTTAAAAACCACCGCAGGCCCTTGAGTGTGGCAGTGCGAAAGAATAAGATGTTTCACGGTTTCGGGATTCATCACACATACTCATGCTGACCGCGCTAAAGTCTCTTTTCGGCACGTCGAAGCCAAAACCTGAGCCGCCGGCATCGCGGATCGGGCGGCTGGTCTATGCCATCGGTGATGTTCACGGTCGTCTCGACCTGTTCGAACGGATGATTGAACAGGTGCGCAGTGATGAGATGGCGAAGGGGGAGCGCCCGCTGATCGTTCTGTTGGGGGACTATGTTGATCGGGGGCCGGATTCCGCGGGCGTGCTCTCGCGCATACTCAGGCTTCAGGAGGAGGCGTGGTGTGATGTCGAGGTGCTGCTTGGCAATCACGAGGAAGCCCTGCTGAAATTCCTGCACACGGCGCAGAACGGGCCGTCCTGGGTGGATTATGGCGGCGGCAGCACCTTGGGATCGTATGGTGTGGCCCTGCCGGCGTCGCGTACCGATCCGGCACAGTGGGAGGAAACGCGCAAAGCGTTTGCCGACGCCCTGCCTGAAGCGCATCTGGCGCTGCTCAAGAATATGAAGTACCTGCTGAAAGTGGATGACTATGTCTTTGTCCATGCGGGTGTGCGGCCTGATTTGCCACTGGAAGAGCAGGGCGCCGAAACCTTCCTGTGGGTAAGGGGGGCGTTCATGGCGTCCGAAAAGGCATGTGACTTCGTGGTGGTGCATGGCCACACACCGGAGGAAGAGCCGGCGGACAAGCGCTGGCGCATCGGAATCGACAGCGGCGCCTACGCCACCGGCGTCCTGACAGCGGTGCGGCTGAAAGATGTCTCCCGCCGAATCATGCAGGTTCGCTTCTAGGGCGTTTGCTCTGGCATATCTTTTGCAACGGTTTAGGGGAGGCCTCGGCAATATGGGCGGGTGCTGTGTATTTTAAGCGTAAACTGGCGTAAAAGCGTAAATTGAGACAACCTCTTTAATTCCTGAGGCAGACGTGGACAGATTGCAGATATTATTCAATCGCTTTCGAACGTTACTGACGGGGCTGATGCTCCTGACGGTGATCCTTTTTGGCACGGGTGTTGCGGCAAATGCGCAGGTTGTGGCGGCGCCCGCAGATGTGCCGGCCGCGGCAACGGCGAGTGCCGGCTATGAATACAGGCTTGGTTCAGGTGACAAGATCCGGCTGATCGTCTTCGGTGAGCCTGACCTGAGCGGCGAATTCACGATTTCGGGGGACGGCATTGTTTCGCTGCCGCTGATTCGGGACGTCCGTGCGGCCGGCCTGACGGCGCCGCAATTGCAGGCCAATGTGGAGACTGCCTTCAAGGAAGGCTATCTCAAGGATCCGCGGGTCAGTATCGAGGTGCTCACTTTCCGGCCGTTCTACATCCTTGGGGAGGTCGTCAAGCCGGGCGAATATCCTTACAGCAACGGTATTACGGTCGTGAACGCGGTGGCCCTGGCCTCCGGCTATACCTACCGCGCCAATCAGAAAAAGGTCTTTATCCGCCACGCCGGTGCAACGACCGAAGAGGAGGTGCCTCTGACCTCCGCGACCATGGTGGCGCCGGGCGATACGATTCGCATCGCCGAACGTTACTTTTAGGTATCACTTTAGGTGTAATCACTTTGCACCTAAAGCGGTTTGGGCTATTGGGCTTGAATCGATAACCGTATTATGATTTCGTTTTAGCAAGTGCGAAAAAGAGATTCTTTTCGCCGCCGAGGGGCTTGAAGCCAATGAAAAAGATCATCCTGGGACTTGGCGCTGTCGTTGGACTGTCGGTCGCTGCCGTCGCTATTGCCGCGCCAGCCGGTGTCGTGCCTGCAAATGTTGAAAAAGAATCGTCTTCCCTGGCGATGAAGCTGGTCTCTACCGCCAACCAGGCGGAAGAAGCCGCCTTCGTGGCCCTGGGCAGCGATGCGGCCGCCATAGCGGGCGTCACGGGTAACGGACCGGCAGTGGCCGGCGAAGGTGCCGCCCAGCCAGGGCAGAGCGCCCACGCCACGGCGCGCGACGCGGCTGTATCCGAAGACGTCGTTGCGCTGATCGTTGTCGCCATCGAAAACGACATCAAAGCCCAGGTAGCCGCCGGTGTGCCGACCTTGAGCATTTCCACGGCCCTGACCCGCGCCTCCAACACGCCGAACCTGTCGAAGAACGTCGCAGCGGCTTTCGGGCGTGTTCAGGGTGACCTGGAAAAGCTGTTCGACCAGACGTCGCCCGGCGCGGTCAATGGCCGCAATCATGGCGGCAACCTGCCCATCGCGCCCAAGGGTGCGCCGGCCGGAGCTGGTTATCGCGCAGGTTAATCCGGCGCATATTTGTTTTTTAGTTCAGGCCCGCGTCCGCAGGGCTCTTTCCAACGACTTTGTCAGTATGACGGGGATTAATATGAAATACGGCACATCGCTGGTAGTGCTTTCCGTTGCCTTGCTTGCAGCTAATGCGGCGCACGCTCAGGATTCCAACTTTGCCCGTGATCGCAATATCGCGGTCACCGAACGCATTCCGCCTGAATATGAGCCGCGTGGCCTGCGCTGGGGTGTGTTCGATGTGGCGCCGTCTCTGGATGTCGATGTCAACAGCAATGACAATATCTATTACGCGCCCGCCAATGAGGTCTCTGACACCTATTCGGCCATCACGCCGCGCGTGCGGATTACCTCCGACTGGGGCCGCCATCAAATGACCGCCTCGCTGCGGTCGACCTTCATGAACTATGCGGATAACGACAACCTGAATACCACGAGCTGGGAAGCCGCGCTGGCGGGCCGGCTCGATATTCACGGCCGCAGCAATCTGTTTGCCGGCATCAATTACAGCGACGCCTTCGAAGCCCTTTATGATCCGTCGGCGCAGACGGTCGCCACCAACCTGGCCAAGCCGATCGAATACAAGGCCACTGTGGCGAACGCCGGTTTTGTGGCGGAAGGCAATCGCCTGCGCTTTGTCGGCCAGGTCGTACTGACCGATCTGAAGTATGAAGATGCCATCACTCTTGGTGGCGTTGTGATCCCGCAGGGTGACCGCGACCTGACTCAGGTCAACTATTCCGGTCGGGCAGATTACGCATTGAGCCCCGATACCTCGATCTACGCCATCTGGGTTGGCAATAAGCGTGATTATAAGGATGCGGCCATCAACCGTGACTCGGATGGTTACGATGCCGCCGTCGGCGCCAGTTTCGACCTGACCAACCTGATCCGGGGCGAGGCCCAGATCGGCTATCAGGAACAGACCTATGACAATCCGGCGTTCCCGAAGGTGGACGGCGTGTCGTTTGCGGCGAATGTCCAGTATTTCCCCACCCAGTTGCTGACCGTCTGGGCGAATACAGCCCGCACGATCCAGGAAACCCCGCAATTCGGCGCTTCCAGCTATACATCGACCGCTTCGCAAATCGGCGCGGACTACGAATTGCTCCGTACCCTGGTGCTCAGTGCGTCCTATGGTTATACGACCGACGAATATAACGGCGTCGACCGGACCGATGACCGGACCAATCTGTGGCTGGGCGCCAAATATCTGGTCAATCGTCACGTCGTCATCCGGGGCGGTTACACACACAGCGAGAACAAATCCAAAGGAAACGGCGCCATTCCGGGTTACAAGGATAACGCATTGAGGGTTTCTTTAGGGCTTCAGTATTAAGCTCATGAGACCGGAGGCATTAATCCGGGCTTCTATTCAATCTTACGCTGGCACAATTTATGATCTCGGATAAACACTCTCCTGAAGCCGATGGGTCGGACAGCCTGCTGCCTTCGCTCGACCTGACCGCCATTATAGCGGATTTCAGACGTTTCAGCCGGTTCTTTGCGGTCATTTTCGGGTGCGTCTTTCTGCTGATCATCGTGCCGGTGCTGATGCAGGTGCCAACATACACGGCCACGGCCAGCGTCATGATGGACCCGCGCACCCTGAATGCCACGCCAAACCAGGATGTCCTGTCGGACCTGCCGCCCGATGCAGTGACGGTCGATACCGAGGTCGAGATACTCAAGTCAAATGCCTTGGGCGACCGGGTTCTGCGCTCGCTGCAACTGGACCAGGATCCCGAGTTCAATCCGGCGCTCAACAGCAGCCACTTTTTCGGCCTGATCAAGAACAAACCGGATAATCGCCGACTGACCCCTCTGGAGGCTCAGGGGCGGCACGAGGCTGTTCTGAATAATGTACTGGGGCACCTGACGGTCGCGCGTTCGGGAGCAACCCGGATTATCACTATTTCCTTTACGTCCACTTCTCCGGAGAAGGCGGCACGGATCGCCAATGAGTGGGCGCGTCTCTATCTGTCTCAGCAACTGGAGACAAAGTTCCAGGCCACAAAGGAAGCCAATGACTGGCTGAACAGCCGTCTGGGCGACCTGCGTACCCAGGTGGAAGCCGCCGAGACGGCGGTGCAGCAATACAAGATCGCTCACAATCTGTTGGCGGTCTCGCCTGACAACACCCTTGGCCAGCAACAGATTACGACACTTGACCAGCAATTGGCGGGTGTGAAGGTTGACCGGGCCGAAAGCGAGGCGCGTCTGGCCGTTGCCCGGCGTCAGTTGACAGCGGGGTCCGGCGGCGAAGATGTCGGCGAAGCGCTCAATTCGGACGTGGTCAAAAACCTGCGCGCCCAGCGAACGACGGTGAGCCAGCGTCTGGCCGATCTGCAGTCGCGTTACGGCAGCAAGCACCCGGACATCATCAAGGCGCAGGACCAGCTTAACGATATCGACGCCCAGATCCGCGCCGAAATCCAGCGCATTATGTCAAATCTGGAAGCCCAGGCCGAAATTCAACGGCAGCGCACGGCGTCACTTGCCGGCAGCGTCGCGCAGGCGAGGGGGCAACTGGTCGGCAACAATCAGGCCATGGTCAAGCTGAATGAGTTGCAGCGCAATGCCGACGCGGTTTCGACCCTGTACCAATCCTATCTGGATCGTTTCAAGCAAACCTCATCGCAGGAAGGCATTGATCGCTCCGATGCCCGGATCGTATCGAACGCTGCCCTGCCGACGGGACCGAGCGCGCCTAAAATTCCTCTCTCGATGGCCCTGGCCTTCATAGGCGCTCTGGGAGCGGCCACGGGGTCCGTGCTGATCCGCCGCGCTCTGGACAGCGGGCTGACGACGGCCACGGATGTCGAAACCATCCTGCGCCAGCCGCACCTGGGTAATGTCGCCGATCTGGCCTCCACCCTGACGCGCGGTCAGAAGGCCACGCCGGCGCAATATGTCGTCGACAAGCCCCTGTCGGTCTTTTCCGAAGGCTTCCGCATCATGCGCGCCGCCCTGATCTATTCCCGCATTGGGCACGACGTAAAGGTCATCGCGGTGACCTCTTCACTGCCCGGCGAAGGCAAGACGACGACCTCTGTCTGTCTGGCGCGCGTCATGGCCTTGTCCGGTCAGTCCGTGGTGGTGGTCGATTGCGATCTGCGCCGCCGTTCGATCAATCAGTACATCACTGGCCCGGTTGAAGGGGGCCTGCTTGAAGTCCTGGCCGGCAAGGCTGAACTGAAAGATGTCCTGATCAAGGACGACCTGACCAATGTGCTGTATCTGCCACTGGTTGAGAGCGCCTACACGCCCAAGGATGTGTTTGGTTCCGAAGCCATGGATCAGTTGCTTGACAAGCTGCGCGCCAGCTTCGATGTGGTGATCCTGGATACGGCACCGGTGCTGGCCGTGGTCGATACCCGCATTCTGGCCCGCAAAGCCGATGTGGTGGCCATGCTGGTCCGCTGGCGCAAGACGCAGCGCAAGGCCGCGCAGGCGTCGCTGGAATTGCTCACCGAAACCGGCGCCCATGTCTGCGGCGTGGTGCTGACCCAGGTCAATGTCAAGGAACAGGCCAAATATGGCTACGGCGACAGCGGCTATTACTACGATCAGTACAAGAAGTACTATCAGGAATAGCCACCTGATCCCCTGCGCCTGATCGCGCGGATCATGGGTGTTGCAAGGCAAAAAAACCGGATGAAAGTCGCTATCGTTCACTATTGGCTGGTCGGCATGAGGGGCGGCGAGAAGGTACTCGAATGCCTGTGCGAACTGTACCCTGAGGCGGATATCTTCACGCTTGTAGTGGATCTTGACAAGCTCTCACCGCGCCTGTTGAAGCACAGGATTACCACCTCGTTCCTGCAAAAAATCGGTGGCCGCCGCTTCTACCAGAAGATGCTGCCCCTTATGCCGCAGGCACTGGAAGCCTTTGACCTGACGGGCTACGACCTGATCCTGTCGAGCGAGGCGGGCCCCGCGAAAGGGATTATCCCGCCGCCGGAAGCCGTGCATATCTGCTATTGCCACTCTCCCATGCGCTATATCTGGGATCTTTATCCGCAATATTACCGCAAGTCCGGCTGGCTGGCGCGACTGGCCATGCGTCTGACATCAAGCTGGCTGCGGGCGTGGGACGTCACCACGTCGGCACGCGTCGATCACTTCATCGCCAATTCGGCTTTTGTGGCCAAGCGCATAGAGAAGTTCTACCGGCGCGAGGCCACGGTGATCCATCCGCCGGTCGATGTGTCCCGTTTCACGCCGTCTGATACGCCGGAAGACTATTATCTCTGCGCTGGCCAGATTACGCCTTATAAACGCATAGATGTGGCCATTGAAGCCTGCACCCGCCTGAACCGGCGCCTGGTTGTGATTGGCTCCGGCGCGACAAAGGAAATGAAACGCCTGGCGGGACCGACAATCACCTTTCTCGACAAGGTCGATGATGCCACCATGGCGCACCATTTTCGCAATTGTCGGGCGCTGGTTTTCCCCGGCCTGGAAGATTTCGGCATCGTGCCCCTGGAAGTCATGGCCAGTGGTCGTCCCGTTGTGGCTTATCGCAGAGGCGGAGCGGTCGAAACGGTCGTTGAGGGCAAGACAGGCGTATTCTTCAATGAGCAGACGGCAGACAGCCTGATTGACGCCATAAACCGGTTCGAAGCGCGGCTGGATGATTTCGATCCGGCGGTTATTGCCAGGCACGCCCAGGACTGGAACCGCGATGTTTTCAAGAGCCGGCTGCAAGCCTTCATTGCGTCGTGCCTGCCGCAGGCGGACGTGGCATGATCTTGTCACCCGCACCAAAACATGACAGAAGAGCGACTTGGTTCCCGCGTCCGGCCGCCATCGTTTTTCGCCTGAATCATAAAGGATTTTAGGGCAGATGGATTTTATCCCGATAGCGATATTCTGGGGGCTGGCCCTGATGGGCCTGTTCGGCAATCGGTCGATCCTGATCTATCTCTTTTTTGCGACCATGCCCTTTGGGTCTTTTGCCGTTTTCCCGCCAAGCATGACCATGGGCCTGACGCTCACACCCACGCCGATCGTTGCCTGCATCCTGTTCCTGCGTACCTTCATGACCGGCAAGGCGGTCAAATTTGGGACTTCCGCGATCCTGTCGCCGCGCGGTCTGCTGTTGCTGACGCTGTTCTGGGCCGTCGCCGTCCTGGTGACGATCTTCAGCCCCCGCTTTTTCGCAGGCGCCATCACGATCGTTCCGATGAAGGTGACACGGTTCTTCCAGTCCGAGCTCCTGGAGCCGACGACGCAGAATATTTCACAGATCATGTACCTGACCATTTCGGCCATTACGGTCGTCACCTTCGCGCGTCTGATGCTTGACCCAAAACAACAGCAGAATGCGCTCAAGGGCCTGTGCATCGGTGGTGTGGTGGCGGTCGTTACCGGCATACTGGATTATGCCAGCCATTTCGTCACTCTGGGCTGGTTGCTCGCGCCATTCCGCACGGCCACTTATGTATTGATGACCGATGTGACGCTTGAAGGCGGCACCCGGCGGGTTGTTGGGCTCATGCCGGAATCGTCCGTCTATGGCGCCCTGTGTACACAGTTGCTGACATTGTTGTATTTTCTGCGCCATGCCATCACCGATACCTTCTACAGGAAAAAAGTGGTTCCGGTCGTAGCAACGCTTTTGTTGCTGTTCGTCTGGTTATCCACCTCATCTTCGGCCTATGTGGCTCTGGTCGTGTTCTGTGTCTTTGCTCTGTTGGAGTTTTTATGGCGCGCCAAGAGTGCCCGGCACGGCACCCGTGCCGGGCGTGAACTGGAACTGGAATTCTGGGCCGCTTTTGTTGTAGCGGCGCTGATTTTCGCGGTTTTCGTCATCCATCCACAAGTCTTCGACCCGATTTTCCGGCTGTTTGACCAGATGGTGCTTAAAAAGACGCGTACGGTTTCCTTCGAGGAGCGCAGTTTCTGGACGGCGACCTCGTGGAAGGCGTTGTTTGACACCTATGGACTGGGCGTCGGGATGGGCGGTACGCGCACGTCCAATGAGGTGGTCGCGGTATTGAGTAACACCGGCTTTTTGGGGGGGCTGCTCTATTACGGCTTTGTGCTGCAATCCATGCTTCGGCGCGCCTATCCGGGGGATACGGTCAATGCGGCGCTGGTTTCCGGTCTGCGCTGGTCATTCCTGCCGGGGCTCACCGCGGGCATACTTGCGGGCACGACGGCGGATTTCGGCCTGAAAAATGCCTTCCTGTTCGGCACAATATTTGCCGCGGCCCTGGTATCCTGGCAAGGTCGGAACAGGAACGGCGCTGCCGTTCTGGCTGATGCCGGAGCACAAAAAATATCAGTTTAGCGTTGATAGTAAACTTCAGGCGCTGGCAGCCGAAAGCGGCCGGTCCCTTTGCGGATGGGCCTTTTGATGCCAGGCCCATGCCGTGCCGATTATATCCTCCAGAGAGGAATAGCGCGGCACAAAGCCAAGAACGTCGCGGGCGAGCGCGGGCTGCGCCACCAGTATGGCCGGATCGCCAGGGCGGCGGCCGCCGGTGACGGCCGGCATCTTGCGGCCGGTGATCCGCTCGATTGCCGACAGGATCTGCAACACGGAATAACCGGTGCCCTGGCCCAGGTTGTAGGCGCCGCCAGGGTGGCCATTCGCCAGGAGTCGTGCCGCCGAAATATGGGCCTCCGCCAGGTCCTTCACATGGACATAGTCGCGGATCGCCGTGCCGTCGTGTGTCGGGAAATCGCTGCCATGGATGACGAATTCGTCGAGATGCCCCAGCAGATACATCAGGGCGCGTGGAATAATGTGGGTTTCATTGTCGCGGAATTCACCGATCTCACCATCGAAATCAGCCCCTACCGCGTTGAAATAGCGCAGGGCGATCGAGCGAATGCCATAGGCGGTGCTGTAATCACCCATCATCTGTTCGCAGATCAACTTGCTGCGGCCATAGGAATTGATCGGGTTCTTGGCGCAGGTTTCAGCGATCGGTACGCTTTCCGGCTGTCCATAGATGGCGCAGGTCGATGAGAAGACCAGCGAACGGCAGTCTGTCGCACGCATGGCTTCCAGAACGGACAGGGTGCCGGTGACATTGTTGCGGTAGTAGCTGGCCGGGTCCGTTACGGAATCCGCGACGCTGGCCAGGGCGGCGAAGTGCATGACGCAACTGGCATTATGCCGACGAATGGTGTCGCTGAGCAGGGTCGTATCGAGCAGGTCGCCCTTGACCAGCGGCCCGTATTTGACAAATTCTTCGTGACCAAGGGACAGATTGTCATAGGTTACCGGCTGAATGCCGGCCTCATGCAATGTTTTGCAAGCCTGGCTGCCAATATAGCCGGCGCCGCCCAGAACAATGATGGTTTCCATAGGGTATGTCCGCTTTGTGAGTGGCCTTAAATATATAACTTGCTGATTATATGATTGAAATTAACATTCAAATAATCTCCGCTTTCGAGGCGTGAATTGTATTGTGCGGCAGTGGTTAAGGCAACAGGGCCTCAGGCACTGGCATGTTTTCGACTTCGGCGATCGTCCGCAAAAGCCGGCGCGCCGCCCGCTGCCATGTATATTTCCCGGCCTGGACCTTTCCCCGGACGCGCATGTCGTTTCTTAAATCCTCATCGGTCATCAGGCGGTAAATCTGTGCGGCCCAGGTCGCCGGGTCATGCGGATCGGCAACGAGCGCCGCATCTTCACAGACCTCCAGCAGGGAATCGCAAGCCACAATGGCCGGACAACCGTGCAGCATGGCTTCAAGGGGGGGGAGGCCAAAGCCCTCGGTCAGGGATGGACAGGCATAAGCCGTCGCCCCTTTCATCAGGCCGACCAGTTCGGGATCTGATATACGGCCGAGAAATACGACATTCTCGGGCACCGTGTGACCGGCGGCTTCGAAATCCGCCGCCGATGCGCCGCCGAAAAGCGCCAGGGTGGCCTGTTTCAAAACGGGATCAGCGAAGGCTTTCAAGAGGATGCTTATGTTCTTGTGGAACTGGGTATTCGCCAGGGAGAGGACGTAGGGGCGGGTGTCGAGACCAAGACGCGCAACCGCGGTCTCGTCCGGGGTAATGCGCAGAATGTGATCGCAGCCATGAGGAATTATGCTGATTTTCCCGGCTGGCGCTACACCATAGCGGACAAGGTCTGATCTGGCGGCGGCGGCGCCGGTGAGGATATGTTTGTGGTGGTGGCCGATCACGGGCAGGGCGATTTTATACCAAAGGCGAAAGGCGAGGGAATAGGAGGCCGGCATGGAATAGACCTGCGTATCATGAAGCATGGTCATGGCATTGCGCCTGATGAGCGGACCCGCATTGCAGAAACCGACGCACAAACCATCGGCCGTGAGACGCGGCAAATCGAATTGTTCCCACAGGACACCTTTCAGCCGCCCACCAATCTTGCTTCGAACCCTGGCTAGCGCCGGTCGGTGGCGCACCTTTGGGGGCGTGACCAGGGTCAGGTCAAACGCAGCGGCGAGCGTCGGGTCTTCGATCAGGAGTTTGTCGACCGCGACAATCATTTCCTGAGCCACGCGATGCACACCCGACGGAACAGCAGTCAGGAAACGGCCATTGAAATAGATTTTACGGGGGGGGCGCTTCTGATTAGTTACTGCCTCTGGCTTGACGCCCCCCGATGAAAGTTCAGTGCGTGCGTACATGATTATGTCTTCAGGGGAAATATTGTCAGCGTTCATCAGTTTTGCGGAGTTGAAATGGAGGAAACGGGTAATTTTATAATGTCTATATTTGGCATAGACCCCTTTAAATATCGTTAGTCTATTATTTGCTACCATTTCGGTAAAAAAGGGCCTCGCCCTGCCTTGCGACCTCCTTTATGTTGCGGGCTGGCAGATGAGAAAAGCATACGGGGTGAGGGAAAAAGCGCATGGGGTGGCAAAGATATTCGGCCTGGTTGTGGCCGGCGATCGTTTCGGCTGTCGTCCTGGTGGCCTTTGCCATACGCGGCTCTGATCTTCCCGCCGCGGCCACGATGCTGACGGCTGTCTTCGCTGCTTTGGCCGCGATAGCATTTATCGTGCCTGTCGCGGAAAACCCGGCGCTGGTGCAGCGTAAGGCTGTCAGGAGCCTGTTGATTTCCCTGGGTGTTTTTGTCGTGGGGGTGACTATTTCCGCAACCTTCGCCGTTTATGATCACTCGGCGGTCTGGCTGGAAGCCATAAAGCTTGGCGGGGTCATTTGCGCCTTCATGCTGGGCCTGCGCTGCTCACTGACGGACGACGGGGCAAGGAGACTGTTTGATGCTCTGCTCTATGCGGGTGGAATCTGGGCTTTGGCTTCCCTCATTATGTTTATCCTCGATCCGGCGGGCATATACGGCGTTATTAAATTCGGCGCCGGACGGCTGACGGGGGCGTTCAGTTCTCCCAACAGTGCCGGCACCCTGTTCGGTGCCCTGGGTGTCATGGCGCTGGGGCGTATTATCAGTCGCGTCCTGACCCGACGGGAGGCGCAGATACTGGAGCGCATCGATCCCATAATGGCGGGCGTTTGCGCTGTAAGCCTGGCCGCTCTGATGCTGACGGTTTCGCGCGGCGCCATTATATCCACCATAGTATGCTTGGTACTGCTGTCAGTCCTGTTGTTGCGCAATCACCTGTCCCTGCCGAAGCTGGCGGCCGTTGGCGCAGCAATCGTTATGGTCTTGATTGTTATCTTCGCTACGCCATTGGCGAGCCTTATCGGGCGTCTCAACGGCATAGACGGGGACGCGCAGGTGCGGGCAACCATACTCAAAAGCCATTTCAGTTTTGCCATGCAGCAGCCCTGGCTTGGATCTGGCCTGGGATCGTTCAATACGGTGAACAGTCATATCGTGACGGCGAAGGATTATTCCGAACTGGCGGTTATCCGCGCCACCCACAATGTCTACCTTCAGTGGTTCGAGGAAACGGGCGTTATCGGCCTGGCGGGGCTGGGGGCGCTAAATCTCGCTGTTCTGCTGCCGATGATTTCAGCGGCGCGGCGCCGCAGTCAGATGGGCGGGCGTATCTGGGCCATACTGGCAGGATACCTGGTTTTCCTGCTGCATGGCTTTACCGACTACGCGTTTCAGGAACCGGCGCTGGCGCTTTTCGTGGTCTTGCTGCTGGGGAGTGGTTTTGCCATGGCCACCAACACGGCAGCGTCGCGCGCGTTCGGCGCGGGCTGAGATCAGAAGACGAGTTGCAGGAGCACGTACCAGAAGCCGGCGCAAATAATCGACATGCCAGCGAGCGTCCAGCCGAAAGGAATTTTGGTGACGGAAGGCGAGGCGGATTCGTGCCGCGCATCCCAGGACTGTTCCAAGCAGGCCTGCAGGGCCAGGGCGGGGGACTGATGCGCCGTCATATCGGCATGGGCTTCCGTCAGCCGCACGGGGGCGGTATCAGATGGCCGTATTTCCGGCTGAAACTGTGCCATTTCAGGCTTTGCCTTCAAACGCGGCATGGGCTTCTTCCCTCACTGGCATTACAATATCCTGAAAGATGGCATTTAATGCTTAAAACTTGCTTTCAGTACTTGGTTAATAAGGTTAAACGAAGGCGTCCTCTCGTGGGCAATAGGTGTCAAATACTCGTTTTCTATATGGTGTAGTTGCCGTCATGATTATTCATATATGTTGTGGGCTGTGAGTTTTTTCTGAAAACATTCTGATAAGGTCAGAATGCTGGGTGTCTACAAATGGGATGGGGTAATATAAGCTGCCGTCGTAAGGTTGGCATGTTTCGTGCATATCGTCTTGCAAACGGATAAAAGGTGGCGTTAAGGCATTTGGGTCAGGTGGAAATTTGTGGTATAAAAATACCTTTATTTTTGCTGTGACAAAAAAGGCCAAACAGTGGCAAAAAATGCGCAAACCCTATATGCTGCATCACTTGCACCTTGACTCCGATGACGTTACACAAGCTTAATTTCAGACGGATAAAGTCGATTGGAAAACCTGATGTACTATGTAAGGGGGCAGAGCGTTCAGATTGACGGCAATGCCGATCTGACCTTGCAATATGCGATCATCGAAAGGTCGCGTTCGTCCTTTCGTGTATTCCAGACCGTGCGCCGGCAGTCGTCCGATATGCTGATCCGTGCTCTCGATATAGTGATCAGCCTGTTGGCGCTGATTTTCTTCGCGCCCGTGCTTGTTATGGTCGGCCTGATGGTCAAGGCCCAGGATGGCGGATCGGTATTTTATGGCCAGACGCGCGTTGGCCTGGGCGGCCGGGACTTTACCTGCTTCAAGTTTCGCAGCATGTTGACGGACTCGGAGGTCCGGCTCAAGAACCTGCTGGCCACCGACGCTGCCGCGCGCGCGGAGTGGATACGTGACCACAAGCTGAAGAATGATCCGCGTATCACCGGTTTTGGCCGTTTTATCCGCAAGACCAGCCTGGACGAATTCCCTCAGCTCTGGAACGTGCTTAAGGGGGATATGAGCCTGGTGGGCCCGCGTCCGATCGTCCAGGACGAAATCTGCAAGTACGGTCGCACCTTCGTTCGCTACGCTTCGGTCAAGCCTGGCATTACCGGTCTGTGGCAGGTGTCCGGCCGTAACAATGTCAGCTATCATCGCCGCGTGGCTATGGACCGCCTGTTCTGCCGCCGTCGTAATGTGGCGCTCTATCTGTATATTCTGATAGCTACGGTGCCCAGCATCCTGGCTCAGCGCGGGTCTTACTGACCGTCCGCATGGTCATTGAAAACCTCTGATATTTGATCAGCATCACCGGTATTTTGGTAACTGTATCTGGCCCTGTCGGACAAGGCGCGAACTGGCGGCTGACGAGGCTCAAGAAAAGTGCAAAGTCAGGGGAAAATATTTACATAGTATCGCGTAATTGAAAATTATTCTCGCATTTTTGACGCTTTAAGGCTTAAATGTGGCAACTCCCAGGGGCTGTTTGTGAAGCGCATAACCCTTTTTGCAAAAGGCAATGTCGACGTCCATGACTCGCTGCATTCGTGTCGCGTTGGTGGTAATTTGTTGTGGAATGGTATCAATGACGTCCTGCGGCAAACCAATCCGGGACTGACGGTGCGTTTGCGTCACGAAACGCTCACCCGGTTCGATGCGCTTCTGGCGGCGGAAGGCGTGGTGCCGCCTGAGCTTTCGGTGCGCGATCTGCCGCTGGGCACCTATCCGCTGGCCAGCCAGTTCAGCCAGAATGTTTTCACGACGCCATCAGATGCCGTGATCCTGTCCATCCTGCCGGATGTGGCATCGCGGCTGGTACGTCACAAGCGCGACGGTTTCCTGTTTTACCCAGCGGAAGCCTCGACCTGGTCAGCCGAAGACCGGGAGTGGCTGCGCAGTGAGTTTGAATCGACAGGCTCTGCGAGCGTCGAGGAGACGATGCAAAACCTCGCGGCCATCGTGGAGCGCATCCGGCAAACCAGGGACGTGCCGATCCTGGTTTACAATCTGTCGCCGGTCATTCCCGGCGACTTTGTGCATTGCTATCTGGGGCTTGACGAAACCTATGCGACCCGCATCAAGCGTTTCAATCTGGCCCTCATAGAGCTGTCGCAGGCCGTCGGCATATCGATTGTCGATCTGGACGCGATCGTGGCGCGTCATGGCGCCGACACACTGAAACTGGATGCCATGCATCTGACGGCGGAAGGATACAGGCGGGTTGCCGAAGAGGTCGTGCGTATTCTCAACGACCTGGGCGTATTTGATGATGAGGAGACGGGTGTATGAAGGCGAGTGTAGTCATCAGATCGAAGGATGAAGCCGATCGTTTGCGGTTGACCCTGACCTCACTGGCCTGTCAGAGTGAGCCGGCTGAAGTGGTCGTAGTCAATGACGGCTCTTCAGATCATACATCGGAGGTGCTGGCAGATGCACCTGACAGGCTGGACCTGAAGGTGGTGCATCATGCGAAGCCGGCGGGCCGGTCGGCGGCGGCGAATGCCGGCGCGGAAAAGGCGACGGGTGATATCCTGATATTCCTCGACGGCGACACCCTGGCGGCGCCGGATTTCGTGGCGCGGCACATGGACCGTCACAGGGAAAAGCCAAATCTCATTGTGCGCGGTGAAACCTATCACCTGCGCTGTACGCGGCCCTTCCTTGATCCGGAAGCGGGCACGGCCAAGCCGGGGGAAGAAGAGCGCGTCGCGCGCATGTCGGCTTCGGAACGATCGCGGTCATTGGTCACCCGCGAGCAGATTGAGACGGATTTTGCCGGTATTGACCGCCGTGGCCAGCCGGGCATCTATCCCGGATTTGGTCCGCGCCGCCTTTATGATCTCGAAATGGAGGCCCTGCGGGCGCCGGTCGATTGCGGTGTCCTGTGGACGGCGGCTTCCGGCGCCAATCAGTCTCTCTCCCGAGCCGCCTTCATTGCGTCCGGTGGTTTTCATCCCAGTATCAGCATCAACGAACACCGGGAACTGGCCTTGCGGCTTTGCCTGTCGGGCATGTCGATGACCGCCTGCGAAGGGCGCAGCTACCACATGACCCACCGCAGCGGCTGGCGTGATCCGCTGGAAGACCTCGAATGGGAAGACATCTTCTATGCGGCGCACCCCCGGCCGGATGTGGCGCTCATGCCCCTGTTCTGGCAGAGCCTGAGCGAACTGGACTCGGTGCCGGAGGCGGCGCGCATCCTGTCCCTGCCGCAACTGGCCCAGGCGGCCGCAAGCTGTGCCGGTCTGGAAGGACGTGAGACGGTTCGTGCCGCCTATATTGCCGCCCAGGTCAATAACGACAGGGCCATGGCGTCAAGCCTGGCGGGCGAGGCATGACACGGATTCAACTAGCCGCATGGGTGACGGAAGGTGAGCGCCTGGCGCTTTCCTCCGCCGAAGGGGCGCTCAATGCGGCCCTCGAAGTGGAAGCCTTTGGCCTGACCTGCACGGCGGTGACGGCACCGGCTGACCTGTCTCAGGTGCCGGCGGGAACGATCCGGCTGGTATCGCTGGCGACACAACTCTCCTCTGTCGATACGCCCTGGGCTGAGGTTCAGGCGGAACTGTCGGCGTGGATTTCAGACATTGCCGGAAGCGGTGACCCGGTGCTGGTGGCCACTGTTTTCCGTTGTATCCCATTGGGGGGAGACCCGGAAGGCAAACTGTTGACGCGCATCCGGCGGCTGAATCTTCTGGCCACCGAGTTGTCGCGTGAATTTGGCGTATTTGTTGTCGACCTCGATCGCGTGCTCACCGATATCGGCGGCATGGCACTCGAAACCAATTACCGTTTGCAGGGCAGGCTGGCGGCGGATGTGGCCGGACAGGCCTTGGCGATGTGCATAGCGACGAATGCCCTCGATCTTTACATCCCCTTCGAAGCGCAGGAACGGACGCTTGCCTATCTCAGGGCGCATGACCAGGCCGTGCATCCGGAAGCCGTTCTGACGCCGGCCAACCTGATGAGCATGGGCAGCGGCCGGCGCCGGCAGCGCGTTTCGACGAATACCGATGCCGTTCAGGAAGACCAGGTGCGCTGGCTGATCGATCAGGTTCTGAAGCGAAAAATCGGCCTGGGCGAAGCATCGCAAAAACTCATCATGGCCGTGCGCCGTCGGGGGGCGAAGGAGAGCTTTACCCTTATCGCGGCTGGAATGGCGCGTCTTATCGGCCGAAGGAGAGCCGCTTAGTCATGGATCAGATTGAGGCCCTGCGGGGCATGTTGCTTATTCGGGCCTTTGAGGATGGCTTGGCCGCGCGCAAGGATCACGGCTTCCAGCTCCTGTCGTCAGGGGAAGAGGCCGTGGCGGTGGGGCTGGCCGCCGCGCTCCAGCCGGGTGACCAGCTTCTGACCGGTGGTCGCTCCATTGGTCCGGCCCTGGCGCGCGGTGTGAAGCCTGAGCATCTCATGGCAGAATTGCTGGCCAAGGTCGGCGGCATCAATCGCGGCCGTGCGGGCCGCGGGCACCTGTCCGATCCGGACGCCGGCTTCTTTGGCTCGCATGCGGTGGTCGCCGGCAATATCAGCATCGCAGCCGGCGTGGCGCTGGCCCGGCAGATGGCGAATGATCCGGGCATTGTCGTGATCCTGTTCGGAGACGGCGCATCGGGCGCGGGTGGGCTGTACGAAAGCCTCAACATGGCGGCTTTGTGGAACCTGCCGCTCTTGTTTGTCTGCAATAATAACCAGTTGTCCGTTTCCACCCCGCGCGAGGCGGCGGTGGCGGCGCAGAATATTTCGGACATCGGCGCCACCTTTGGGCTGTGGACGCGTTCAGTCGACGGCCTCGATGTCGAAGTGGTTGCGGAGGCCGCAAGGGAAGCGGTGGATCATATCCGCCAGGGCAAGGGACCGGCCTTCCTCGAATGCGCCTCTATCCGCCTGCGCTCCCATTCGACCACGGCGCGCGAAACCCGCAGCCGCGACGAACTGGCGGCGCTCAAACTGCGTTGCCCGATCGAACGCTACGTGGCCTATCTGCAAACCACCGGGCATCTTGACGACACAAAGACAACGCAACTGCGCGAGGAGGCCCTGCAGCGCGCCGCCGAAGCCATGGCGTTCGCGGAAGCCTCGCCCTATCCTGACGCTGCCGAGGTCTTGCAGCATGTTGGATGATAAGATGATGACCACACGCATGTTCTTCCGCGAGGCGGTGGCGCGCGCGGTCCGCGAGGAAATGAAGCGGGACGACAAGGTGTTTGTCCTGGGCCAGGATGTCGGATCCTTTGGCGGCTCCTACCGCGAATTCGACGGCCTTTTCAAGGAGTTCGGCCCGCAGCGCGTCAGGGATACACCAGTGGCCGAGGCGGCCTCGGTCGGGATCGCGGCCGGAGCAGCGGCGGCCGGTTTCCGGCCCCTGGTCGTGATCACCTATATGGACTTCCTGATGATCGGCTTCGATGCGCTGATCAACTATGCGGCCAAGCTGCGCTACAAGACCGCCGGCGGGTTGACCGCGCCGATGGTGGTCAAGACCACGGCCGGGGCTCAGGGGCAGGGCGTGGCCCACTCTCAGTGCATCGAAGCCTGGCTGATGAGCGTGCCGGGACTTACGGTGGTGGCGCCTTCGACGCCGGCTGACGCATACGGCCTGATGAAGACGGCCCTGCGCAGCGATGGGCCGGTGGTATTTGTCGATCACAAAAAGCTGTTCCCCGCGCCGGGCGATGTGCCGGTGGCCGAAACCGCCATGCCGTTTGGTGAAGCCTGTATCCGCCGCGAAGGCGCCGACGTCACCATCACCTGCCATAGCTATATGGTCCGTATAGCGCTGGATGCGGCAGCGAACCTTGAAAAGGAAGGCATTTCCTGCGAAGTCGTCGATCTGCGCAGCCTGGCGCCGCTTGATCTGAATACCATTGCCGCTTCAGTCGAGCGTACCGGCCGTTTGCTGACCCTCGAAGAAGGTCAGACCACCTGCGGCGTTGGGGTTGAAGTGGCCAGCCAGGTGTTTGAAAAGATTGGCTACCGGCCCTGGACCCGCGTGGGCGCCCTGCGTGCGCCGGTCTCGTCCAATCCGGTGCTGGAAGCGGCTTGTGTACCTAATGCGGCGCGTGTTGAAGAGGCCGTTCGTCACCTTCTCGGCAAGTGATTGCCGGTAAATACCCATTTGGAGAATAAAATGATCTATCAGTTGTCAGTTCCCGCAGCCGTTCCGGGCGTTGAAGAAATCCGCATCCTGGAATGGCACGGCGAGGCCGGCGCAAGTTTCGAGCCGGGCGATCTGATCGTGGAACTGGAAACGCACAAGGCCATTGTCGAGGTGCGCGCGGGTCAAAAAGGCACGTTGCGCGCCGTACTCGCCGATCCGGGCGACTGGAAGGCAATCGGACTGCGCCTGGCCCTGTTCAGCGATGAGGCTGATGAGGCCCTGCCGGCGCTTGACGCCGAAGCCGGAGATCTGCTGGTTGAGTTTGATGTAACCTGAGTAAAAAAGCCGGTCTGATCAGACCGGCTTTTTTACTTCGTAAGTTTAATTGACGGCGGCAGCGGGCGTCTTAGCCTGCTCCAGGTCCGACAGGCCCTGCAGGATGCTTTCCCGCAAGGCGACCTGCATCAGGCCGCTCTGGTGGATGCCGTCCGGCAGATGCTGCGCTCCGCCAAGCTGGGCAGCCATGGCATCCACGTCGATGATCGAAAAATCGCGCGTTTCGGCGATGTCGGTCAGCATCAGGTTCCATTCCTTGGCGGCGATATTCGACAGGGTGTCGCTGAGCGGTGCATCGAAGCCCATATAGCTCGAAATATCCTCATAACCCGAGGTCGACATGCGATTCAGCACCATGAGGTGGCCGCCCGTCGTGCGGTGAAGGCCATCAATCAGGCGCTCGTAATCCTGCTTGATCGTCTCGACCGGGCGCTTCACGGGTTCAAACGCCGTGGCCAGCCAGGTGCGCACGGCCGGGCCTGCGGCGGCCTGATAGTGGCGCATGACGTGCATGTAGTAGCCAAGCTTGCGATGGCGCAGTATCGACTGGGGCTCAACGGCCAGCGACACCAGAACCGCATCCGCGGCGCCCGTGCGCTGGATGCCATTTGAGGTGAAGATGGAATACTCATCCTTGATGGGCGTGTGCCGCATCACGGACAGCATGGTGCCGATAAACATCCAGTCATCGGCCGATGGCGGCGTGCTTAAGGCGCGGAAATAGGCATGGACATCGTCCGCAATGGCCTGAAACTGCGCAGGCGTGCGCTCTAGCTGGTCGATCAGGATCGGCAGGCACGGCGCAATGGGATGGTCGGGCACGACCACGAATTGCGAGGCGGCGCGCCTGGCCTCGAACATTTCCAGGAAAGCGCACTGTTCGCCCTGAATAACACCCGATACATCACAGACGCCGAGACACAGCAGGGTGGTGGGGCTTTCAACACCATCGGACCACCAGCCCCGGCTGCGACCATGCCAGCCGGGCAGGAGGCCGGCCCGCGTGTCGGCCAGACCCGTCATGCGCCGTCCGGCCAGTATCAGGTGCCTCAGGGTATCGGCGCTGCCGTCATCGGCTTTTTCATTGGTTTCCAGATGCGCAATGACCGTATCGGCATCCCAGGGATCGCTGCTGCGAATGCTGAGATAGCCGCCGCGCGCAACCTTTGGGTCGAGGCTCAGTATGCCGCTGACCCGCGGCGCCAGAGCGACCTGCAACTCCTGTTCTTCGGCGAAAGGCGAGGGCGCGGTGACGCGGGCGCCGGTCGGCTCCAGGGTAATGTTGCAGTAGGCGATGGGCTGGTTGGCCAGGCACATTTGACCGCTTTCGCGCAGCCAGCGGACGCTCGACCGAACGATCGTATAACCATCGGCCTTCAACTGGCCCAGCTTCAGCGCCACCAGGGTCATCTGTTGTTTCCGGTCCACATGCCTTCGTGATGGATGATGCCGGCGGTTGTTACCCGCACGGCGCGGGCCGGGGCCTGATCGAGCGGTTCGTCCGCCGTTGTGCTGAAGAGGGCAATCGGGGCATCGAGCTCAAAATATTCACCCGGTTTGGCCTTGAATTGACGCAGAATGGCCGGTTCGCGCAGGATCAGGCGATAATATGAAACCGGCGGGCATTCCTGGGCGAAGGCGCTGCCGAGATCGATGCTCAGGTCCATGAACTTGCTACCCAGCTTAAGGGCCTCGCCTTCGGCGGCATAGAGACATTCAACAGTGGCGCCCGTCATCTGGGGAATAATCAGGGGCAGGCGTAGTTCGTATATCATTTCAAATCTCGGTCGGGGTTTTGAAGTCTGTATAATATTGCAGCCTAGCGTTAAGCGGGTACAAGGGAAAGCTGCAATATGTCGACGCCCGGTCAGGCAACGCGGCTGGGCTGTCAAATTCTGTTACACTGTTATGGCTTTTTCATTCTAATGTGCAATTTCCGTGCCTTGTATCTGCTGGACCCCCGGCATGACGGCGATCTTGCCGGCGAGCCGGGCTGAGTCCTGAAACTGGACAATATTGTTTCCGCCCCCCGCCACGATAACGACAAGGGCCAGTGCCACGCCGGCATATCTGGCGGGAGAGAACCAGGACATGGCCGCCAGGACCGTCAACATGGGGATGACGTGCATGGCGTAAAGAAATGTCACCTCGCCGTAAACACTGTGAAGCAGCCCATTGGCCAGGAGCATCAGCCCGAGGCCGATTGAAAACGTATGGGCCTGACGGTTCTGGATGGCGCCCCAGATGCCCAGGCCCAACAGTGCCAGCCAGGCAATCGTGGCGATCAATCCGGCGGGAGTGTGGTCGCTAAACCTGCCGAACTGGTTTGTCTCCACCAGTTCGCCCCCTTGATTTTCAGCCCTGGCGGGGGGCGCGACGACGCTGGCCGTATAAAGGACCGCCACATTACCGACGGGGTTCCAGCCGGTGTGCAACTGCCCTCTCTTTTCCATGACCGGTTCGGAGAAGCTGACCGCGTCCCATTTCAACCCCTGCGGGTCGATAAAGATACGCGCATCCTTGAAAAGGAAGAACTGCGTGATCGACAAGGCCAGGACAATGCCCAAGACGGAAGCCGAGATCAGCAAGAAGGGTTTCAACCGCCAGCGCACGAAGGTGGCGATAAGGCCGGCCGCCCAGTTTGTCACCGTGATGGACAGGGTGAAGGCGCTGACAATGATCCACCAGCGACGCCTGCTCTTGTGGCCAGGCGCCATCAGAAAAAGCGCCATCAGGAGCGAGGTGCAGGCGATGGGGTAAAGCTCAACGACGGCGCTCCAGAAGATGACAGCGGCGCTGCCGAGGAAAAGGCTGGCAAAAACGGCGGCGGGGATGCGGGGAAGGCTGATGCGCCGCAGGACAAGGAAAATCATCCCGCCATTCAATGCACAAAAAAGCACCACGACCATGCGGGCGGCCGTGGTGGGCGACAAGCCCAGGGTGGTGAGCAGACCGCCGATGGGGTAAAGCAGGATCGAGGTGATGGGATGCACGGACGTGCGCCAGTGACTGCCGCCCCGGTTCGTCATGTTATCGATGACGCGGGCAATATCAGCCTGGAACCAGATATTCTTGTATTCCAGCAGGCCCGGTTCGTGGCTGGCCAGCGAAAATCCGCTGACCGCAATGCAGATGGCAATAAGGCAGAAACACGCAGCGATCAGCAGATCGACGCGGCCCATGACAACAGGTTTGGCGGTGTCGTCACGACCAATTTTATGCCACAGCCTGTCGCTGACATTGTTGTTTACAGTGTCATCATAAATGCCGGTCATACGACCGGTGATTGCCTTAAAATTCATTGATACCGGTACTCAAGGGGAGGAGCTATATGTGCATACCGCACATTTTCCACTTTTGGATGAATGCTTATCAATAACGAATCGATAATCAGGAACTTAATTTGCCTTAATATGGACCGGTCCCGTGCGCATTTTTAGACAACCTGACGACGAAAACACCTGTCGGTTCTCAGGTGGTTCAGCGTATGGCCACCGTATCCCGGTAGATGAAGGTGCCGTTCAGGTCGAAGAGCTGGATATCGACCCCTTCGTCACGCTTCGTGCGTAGAATGTGCCAGGCCGGCGGTACGCCGACACCGATCGCGCCGACGAAGGATTGCGGCAGGCATTCGGTCACCAGACGGGCATCGGTCCGGCCATAGAAATGGTCACGCCATGTCGCATCTTCGCCGCCGTTCGACAGATCCCAGCTCAGGAAATCAAAGGGGGTCCAGCCGCTGTTGTCGAGCCATGCCTCGGCCCAGTAATGGTTGGTCGGTGAGTTGCGGTACAGAAAATTGCCGCCGACGAGACGCGCGGGGATGCCCCTGGCCCGGCACAGGCCGACAAACAAAGCCGAGGCCAGTTGGCAGTCATAGATGCCGCTCTCCGTCACCCAGTCGAGCGGGGCATCAGCGGACACCTGATCATAGTGTATCGGGCAGAACTGGAACTCGTCCATGACGTAATTCCAAAAGGCGCGCACGGCGCTTTCCGGTTGGTTATTACCGGCCAGGCGTTCCGCCAGGGCCGCGATCTGATCCGAAATCATAACCAGCCCTTCCTTCGGGCGAAGATACAGGTCACGGTCAGTGGGTGGCGGCAACGCGTCCTGGGCCTGCGCTTCCAGCGTCAGGGTCACGCCGCAACTTATCTCCGGCGCCGAGGCGGTCGTGACCTTCACCTCCAGCCGGCCGTCGCTTTTGCGTTCCTGGCTGGCCTCCGCGGGAAGATGCGTCTCAATGTCGACGGCCTTATACCGCTCCGCCAGCGGCAGCGGCATTCGCAGGCGAAGGGATTTATCCGGTGAAAAGTCGGACATGTTGAAGCTCCGGCTGTAGGTCATGATAACCTGTGGTGACGGATCTAGGTCTTCGACAAACTGCCGCAGGGTCGGCATCATTCGTTGGGGCCAGAAATCGTCGCGGCCTTGCCGGCCGGCCGTCTTCAGGTGGGAAATAACCTCGACCGGATCGTACAGCCGCTGTCCGGTATCATCCATGCGTGCGGCCAGCCCGTCTCTTGTGGCGCGGTCCAGCGCTTCCATGGCCTGTTTGCGGGCGGCCATAAGGTCGGTCTCGCTGGCATAGCCTTCGAGCACCAGCATACCGGTCATCAATTCTTCCGGGACAGAACGGTAAATGTCACCGAAAACCTGACCTTTTTTTGTCATTTCAAACCTATTTATCAACAGCGTAGGCAATAATGTGCGTCGGCACGCGGCGCACCTGGCCGAGATCCGCCCAGCCGCCGGAGACAATCAGCACGACCTGCCGTCCGGATTTCGGGGCGCGATAGGTGATCGGCGTGGCCTGGTTGCCTTGCGGCAGGCGCGTGGACCACAGTTCATGGCCGGTCAGGCTATTCAGGGCACGCAACCGCCGGTCGCCGACGGCGCCGATAAAGGTCACGTCTCCGGCCGTGGTCATCGGTCCGCCGACAATCGGCGGCGCGCCCAGTGTGAAGGGCAGGTGGCTGGCAATACCGAAGGGGCCCACGCCTTCGGCGGTTCCGAGCGGGCGCTGCCAGGCGATGCGCTTTGAAACCAGATCGATGGCGGTCAGGCGGGCATAGGGCGGACGCTGGCAGGGTATGCCGAGCCGGGTAATGAAATAGTTCAGTTCGGCGCTGTAGGCGGTGCCCAGTTGCGGGTTGTCGCTGTTTGCGTCGTTCGTCTGTTTGATCAGCTTCAGGCGATCGGCGATGTGCAGGGTTGGCACAATAAGCAGGTGGCGGCCGGGATCGACGGAAACGCCGCCCCAGTCGACGCCGCCGGCCATGCCGGGATAGATCAGGGAGCCCTTAAGGGAAGGCGGTGTGAAGTCGCCGTCATACCGTAGTTTTTGGAAGGCGAGCCGGCAGAACAGCCGATCGAAAGGGGTTACGCCCCACATATCAACGTCTTTGAGGCGCGGTCCGCCGAGAAACGGCATGGCCACGGAAAAAGGCTGCGTCTTCGACGTCCATTCGCCGGCTACGTCCGTTGCGGGAACGGGACGCTCCTCGACAGGCGTGATCGGCTGGCCGGTGCGGCGGTCAAGGACGAACAGATCGCCCCTTTTCGTGGCGACAATGACGGCCGGCAGGGTCTGCCCCGCATTCGGCATATCGGCCAGGATCGGTTGCGCCGAAAGATCATAGTCCCACAGATCGTGATGGACGGTCTGGAAGACCCAGCGCGGTTTGCCGGTCGCCAAATCAAGCGCGACGAGCGCCGAGGAATAGCGCTCCCATTCTGCCTTGCGATGCTGGCCGACAAAATCAGGCGTGGCGTTGCCCATAGGGATATAGACCAGGCCCAGTTTCGGGTCGGCGCTGAAAATAGACCAGGCGTTGGGCGTGCCGCGGGTGTAGATATCGTCCGCCGCAAGTGGTTTGGCGGGGGGCTCCGTCCGTCCCATATCCCAGGCCCAGCGAAGCTGACCGGTTCGGACATCATAGGCGCGCACCACGCCGGAAGGCTCGCCCACCTCGTGATTATCCCGCACCAGGGCGCCGACCACGGCGACGCCATTCGCAACGGTGGGCGGGGAGGTCACATAGTAAAAGCCCTTCTTGACGTCGCCGAGGCCAGCCGTCAGGTCGACCTGCCCGCCCTTGCCGAAGCCCGCACAGGTCTGGCCGGTATCCGCATTGAGGGCGATCAACCGGGCATCCATAGTGCCCATCAGGAGGCGGTGCGGGCATGTCGGATCGCGCGTATCTTCCAGATAGGCCAGACCGCGGCAGATGCTGGCGCCCGTCGCTGTCAGGTCGGTATGCGGATCGTAACGCCAGACCTGGCGCCCTGTTTCGGCATCGAGAGCCAGCACCAGGTTATCCGGCTGGCAGATGAAGACCTTGTCGCCGACCTGAAGCGGGGTCACCTCATCCTTGCGCGGGCCCTTGCTGTCGGAAACCGGCGCCGGCTCGACAAACTCCCAGAGCTTTTTCAGTTTTCGCGCATTCTGAGGGGTAATGTCCGACACGGGGGAAAACTTGTCCGCCAGAGGTCCGCCACCAAATGAAGGCCAGTCACCCGAAGCGGAGACCGGGGTGCGGGCAGCAATGGCTTGCGCCCTGGGGGCATGGGCATTGGCGGCAATCACGGCTATGGCCAGTACCGCCAGGGCGGCAGGGCCGCCCATCCATCTGTAAGTGGGAAGGGTCTCCCACCACTGGCTGAGCCGATTTGGGCGCAGGTGGTCGCGCATCATCGGCAAATAGAAGAAAGGCAGGATGCCGCACGCCAGGTCAACGCGCGGGAGCAGGGACCATCCGTCAAGGCCAACCTCGGCCACGGCGGCGACCCAGGTGAGTATAAAATAAGCAATAAAAAGGTGAAGCGCGGAGCGTCGGCGGCGAAAAATCTGCACGCCTGAGGCGATCAGAAGCGCTGGCAGGAAAAGATCAGCCGATAGCACCCCTTTTCGCAACAGCAGGGCGCTCCCGAGGCAAAGCAACAGCCCGCAAAGGATCAGAAAGGCGGCGAGGCCCGCAGGGTAAAGGCTTTTTGACAAAAGCTTCAGCCAGGTTTTCAGCATGTCCAAAAATCACCACCCCAGGAATTGCGAAAACCCTTATAGCGGATGCCTGAGCGCTGACAATCCCCGGTCGGGAGCTATGATTTTCACCGGTATTATTAAAAAAAGACACGGCTGACGCGCATGACTTGCGTAAAGGCGCCGTGAAACCTTGCACTGCAATAGCCGATAGGATAGCGTTTAAATATGTTTAAATATGAAGCACAATCTTAGGAAGTCGCCGGTCTGTGCATAATATTGTTTTTTTTGTCCATTTTCTCATTACGGTCGCGGGTGTGCTGGGCATTTTCCTGGCATCTCGTTACCCGCGCCTGGCGGGACCATTTTCATTCGACGGTCATATGCCCGCATGGACGATCGCGGCCGTAATCGCCGCGATGGCTGTATTTACATGTGTTGGCTTCCGACTCAGCAGTCCGCCCGAATGGTTCTGGGACTTCACCCGCGCCTATTATGCCGCCGGCCGCGATGTGGTGCGCGGGGATCTGGCGGCGCTTCAGGTTCTGATCCGCGAAGGGGCAACCGGCGGTTTTGTCAATATTCCGATTGTCGCCTATCTGTTTGCGGCGTTTGGCGTATTCCCGGCCCAACTCGCCGGCATATTGTTTACCCTGGCGGGACTGGCGTTTACGGCGTTTGCCTGGCTGCTTCTCGTGCGTCTCGCCCGGCTGGAGGTCAGGGAGCGCTGGGTGCTGTCCCTGTTGTTTATCGCTAATGGTCCGCTTTTGACCGGCATAAAATTTGGCAATCTGAGCTATGTCATCCTGGCGGCGCTGGCCGGCGGGCTTCTCCTTGTACGCGCCGGACGCTCAGGCGCTGCCGGCGCGCTGATCGGCCTGGCGGTTGTGATCAAGCCTGTCCTCATATTGATGGGCCTGTTCTTTCTGTTGCGGCGCGACTGGCGTGGCAGTCTGTCTTTTGCCGCTGTGGGCATTGTAACGGCGCTCCTGTCTCTTGTTGTGTTCGGCTGGCAGGAAAATCTCGACTGGTTCAACAACTGCATCGTCCTGTATAGCCAGAACTGGCTGCCGACATTCAGCGTTCAATCTTTTTCAAGCTTTTTGCTCAGACTCAATGCCGAGGCGAAAATCAGCGAATGGATTCTGGTGCCGCCGACCCATATTCAGAAACTGGTTGTCCAGGTTATAACGGCCCTGCTTTTCCTTGCGGCCGGGCTGGCCTGCCTGAAGCCTGCCGCCGACAGACGCAGGCAGGATGAACCGTTGTCCGATGAACGCCGTGACCTGCAATACATGTTGCTTATAAGCCTGTGCCTCGTGACAAGTCCGCTGGCCTGGTCGCATTATTACGCCTGGTTGCTGCTGCCGACAGCCTTCTTCCTGAAGCGCAATGCCCAGGGCGACATGCCGCCTGTCGCGCGATGGGCGGGCTGGACAGCCATTATCTTCGTCACGCCGCTGAATGGCTGGCCCACCCTGATATCAAATCCCCTGGTGATGGATATCTACAGGTCGCTTTTCATGTCGCATATGCTGTGGGGCGGTTTGATCTGGTTCGGACTGATTGCCTGGTGGCTGGCGAGCAAGGGCGGGCTTCTTTCAAACCGGCAGCCTGAGAAAGACGGACCGCTGATTGCCGCCTGAATTAGTCCGGGGTTTTGATGTGCGCCGCGATAAAATTATTGATATCGGTCATGACCTGAGACGGTTCCCCCTTTGGCGGGGCAAGAGCCTGTACCGATCCGTTGTGATTGAGCAGGGGGTAGTTGAGCCAGGTCACCTTAACTCCCTTTTCCCGAAGCCTGGTGGCTAGCCGCTTGCTTTCCGATGTGCCGATAGCCTCGTCGCGGTCGCCAGTGATCAGCAGCATCGGTGGTGACCGGCCATCCACATGGGTGATGGGATGAATATCATCCCACTGGCGTTTCGGTCCGAACATCACCTTCAGTTCGGATGTATCCGGCATGAACTCATACGGACCGGAAAGACCGATCACAGCTTTCAGATCGCGTTGCGGGTCCATGCCGACCTTACCCAGCCAGCGGCGGTCAATGGCCAGGCTGGCGGCATTGAATGCCCCGGCTGAGTGGCCCATCAATATCAGTTTCGACGGATCGCCACTATAATCGGCGGCGTGATCGAATGCCCAGCGAACGGCGGCGGCATTATCTTCTATGAAGCCGGGCCAGGCGCCGTTCGGATAAATGCGATAGTCGGCAACCACGGCCACATATCCCTGACGCGCCAGGGCGATGCCGACCCACGCATAATCCGCCTTGGCGCCTGAAATCCATGTGCCGCCGTAAATGAAAACTACGACAGGGCGGGCCTTGCCGGCCGCGCGCGGTGCGTAGATATCCAGGGCATGGCGTTCACCAGAAGCGTAGGCGATGTCCCGCGTGATCAGTAGATCGTCCACGGGCATGGCCGCGGCGTTCCTGACGGCGTTTTCATCGCCCCTTTTTCCGACGCGTGAGCATCCATTCAACAAAAAAAGTGCCGGTCAGCCCGGCGCTGATTAGATGACGGCGCGTTATTTGCTTGGCGGGCATGGCTATTCCTGAAATTGAACAACAGGGCTCTATATCATTCCGTATGCTACCTGACCACGTTTCACAGGAAGTGGATGCAAGGGCTATAGAAGCCTTGTGCAGCCAGTCACGATTCGATAGCGTTCCTTATCAATAAGTCTCCGAAAGGTCTGTTCGCCCGTGCATTATCTTGCCTATCTCTTTGATATGCTCGCCACCTTGATGGGGGGACTTGCCATTTTCTGGCTGGCAAAAAAGGGCATATTGCCGAAAGGTCTGCGGCCCGGTCGTGATATGCCTGTCTGGGCCTTTCTGCTCGGCGGCGGCGCTTTGGCGGCTTTCCTGATTCTGAATCTGAAGCTGAGCTGTCCGCCGGAAGCCTGGGATTTCACCCACGCCTATTATCTGGCCGGCCAGGCCGTGCTGCACAATGACCGGGCCACGCTTCATGACCTTATCGGCAAGGGCACGTCGGGCTTCGTCAATATCCCTGTGTTCGCCTATCTGCTGGCGCCATTCGCGCTTTTGTCGCCATCCATCGCCACCGCGCTCCTGACGGTCGCAGGCATTGGCCTGACCGTTCTGGCCTGGTTCCTGCTGGTTCGCCTGACCCGACTGGAACTCAGGGAGCGCTGGCTTTTGGCCTGGCTCTTCCTGGTCAATGGGCCGCTCATCCATGCCGTAAAGCTGGGCAATCTGAGCTACTTCATTTTGGCGGCGCTGGCGGGCGGACTTGTATGGCTGCGCAGTGGAAAGCCAATATCGGCGGGTGTCCTGCTGGGCGTGGCGGCGGTTGTAAAGCCGCCCCTGGCTTTGTTTGGCTTCTTCTTCCTCTTCAGGCGCGACTGGCGTGGTCTGCTCGGTTTCGCATCGGTGGGCATTGTAACGGTCTTGCTGTCACTGGCCGTCTTCGGTCTGCCCTATAACCTGTACTGGTTTCAGACCGCGATTTTGCAGTACAGCCATAGCTGGCTGGCCGCTTTCAATGTCCAGTCGGTGCCGGCATTCATCCTGCGTCTCCATCACGATGCACGGTTGAGCGACTGGCTGAACTCGCAGGTGCCGACCTCCGGGCAAAAGCTCGTGGCGCAGATATTTACTGTGCTGACCATTTTGCTGGCGGCAGCGGCCTGTCTGCGGCGGCCGGGCGTTGTTCCCGACCCCGTCACTGCCGGCGAACGCCGGGACATGCAGTATCTGCTCGTTATCTGCCTGTGCCTGGTGTCCAGTCCGCTGACATGGTCTCACTATTATCTGTGGCTGCTCATGCCGACGGCCTTCTTCCTGGCCGGACGCCCGTCTGTCTTTTCGGCAGGGGCGGCCCGCTGGGCCGGATGGACAGCCATTGCGCTGGTCACGCCTATTATCGACTTGCCCTGGTCTTTCTCTAACCCGTTCCTGGAAACGATGTACCGATCCGTCTTCCTGTCACACCTGCTGTTTGGCGGGTTGGTATGGTTCGGACTGATCGCCTGGGGGCTTTCCCGCACGGGTGGTTTGTTGCTGCTGTCGGAAGGACGCAAGCCCTTTGGCCGTCTTTCAGGAGAAGCCCTTACGGATTGACGTAATCGAAATTGGCCATGTTGGCAGCGTCATTCACCAGGAAGGGTTTGTAGCGCGCATCACCGTGCAAATAGACTTCCAGGAAAGACAGCGCCAGACGGGCCACTTCCGGATCAGTCGAGTGGGTGCCCAGCGGGGTCAGGGCAATGGCGTGCATACTTTCCCACTCCGCCGTATTCTGCTTGAAGTTCGCCAGCAGTTTGGTGGTGGTGGATGGAATGGTGCCATACTGCTGCGGGAAGTTGGACAGGTATGGATCGGCCACAGCCGATATCACCAGGGTCGGTATCTTGTCGCCGCCGTAGGGGTTGTCGCTCGACGATACAGGGCTTAAGCCCACGGCGGCCGCGATGTGGGAATTGCCTAGAGCCGTTGCCAGTATTGCGCCGGCGCCGCCATAGGAATGGCCCATGACCGCGATCTTATCGACCTGGAGGCGGCCGAACAGCGGGCTGGCAGTACGTGTATTTTCGGCTACCAGGGCGTCGACGGCCCGGTCCAGCGCGAAGGCGCGCATGTCCGGAGGCGTATTGAGATCCTTCGGATCGATGAACATGACCACGAAGCCGTGCGAGGCCAGAAAATCGGCCCATTGGGTGAGGTCGGTTTCCACAAAGGACCGGCCGTTGATGCGCGCCCGGGTGGGCATCTCCCTGTAGGTGGTGCCGTAACCGGCAATGAACACCACCGAAGCATAAGGCGCTGTCCCGTTAGCAGGATACCAGATTTTCGGCATCCTGTACTGGCTGCTGCTGGCAATGCCGCTGGTATAGGTGGCCACCGCATAGGGCCCCAGAGTGGCAGCGGTGGCTTCAGTAGGCGTGGGGACTGACGGAGGGCTGGGACTGGCTGGACTGGGAGATGTGCCCCCATTTCCGCCGCTACAGGCTGTAAGGGTCAGCAAAGTGAATAATAGAAAAGGGGGAATGTTCACCTAATGCCTCTTACACGAAACGCCAGTATTCTATGGTCATTGTCCCTCTCGCTTCCAGATGACAGGGATAATCAATAAATACGAATATCAGAAAAAGAGCCGAATTCTCTTTCGTTTCGTCTTTAGGCAGAAGATGAACTAGGAAAATATCCTGATTGCGAGAGTTTGCGGAGACTTAGGGTGACCTTTGCAGGTTGCCAAATGGGAAAGAATATCTTGCCGCTTTGCAACCATACGAGTGATCTGGTACGACGCGCCATGACGATCACGCTCTACATCGATGCCGACGCCTGCCCCGTAAAGGATGAGACCTACAAGGTGGCCGCCCGTTACGGCCTGAAGACCTTAGTGGTGTCGAACAGTTTCATCCAGATACCCCGATCGCCGCTGATCACGCGTATGATTGTCGACGCGGGGCCGGATGTGGCTGATGACTGGATTGTAGCGCAGGTCGTGGCCGGTGATGTGGTCATCACCAACGATATTCCGCTGGCGTCGCGCGTTCTGGCGAAGGGGGGCCATGCCGTCGCGCCCAATGGCCGGGCGTTCACACCGGATTCGATCGGTTCTGCCCTGGCCAGCCGCGCCCTGATGGAGCATATCCGCTCGACCGGCGACATTACCGGCGGGCCGCCGCCGTTTTCCGCCGCCGATCGTTCGCAGTTTCTCCAGACCCTCGATCAGGTCATCAGTCGGGAACTGAGGCGGCCGCGATAATCACACAATCTCTGCGATTGTTGCGGATCGCAAATCCAATGTGATTGAATCTGTAACAATCGGCCTTGAAATTTTCCGCATCGCACCATATTATACAATTGTTCGGTGCCTTCCTGGCGCTGATGCCCTTCCTGGGCGTTTCCTCCCTGTAAACTGGCCGCGCCGTAGAGCGCGGCTTTTTTTTGCTCAGTCTATGGCGATGCGCGCGGCATCGGATCGGGTACGCACCCGGAACCAGGTTTCGATACGGTTCATATCCTGGCGCGATAGGCGTCTGGCGGAATGCGCAATCAGAATCGGCACGGAAGCCGTTTCCGCCTCAGGCCCGGCGGCCGCTGAAGAACTGGCATCGTCAGCCTCATTTTCTTTCGCTGGCGCGGCGCTTGTGCCCTCACCAATAATCACATCGGTCAAATCGGGATACTGCGCCTTCAGTTCGGCGGTCAGTTGCGCCGATTGCGTGCTCCATGTCACCTGACGGCGCAAATCGGCAATCTGCTGGTCGCGCGAAGCCAGGGCCAGCTCACTGCCGGAAAGCTCTTTCACTATGCCGTCACGTAGGGTGTTGATATCGATATTGTCGTCGCCGGCCTGGTGAACGGTCAGGATCGCGCCTTTCAGCCCGGTGGCCGGCAGGTGCGTGCGGATGGTTTCGATCGTCCTGGCCGACAGACGATCACCGATCAACGTGACCTCGACATGCTTGTTCTTGGGGGTGATGCCGATCTCGACGACGTGTGATTTCGGGAAATTGAACTCCTGGCGCACAAACTGGCTGGCCTTGTTATGGAAGACCTCGTTGCCGACCAGCCGATAGGCCAGGTACAGGCTGGGCAGGCCGGTCAGCAGGACCACGAGGAACAGGACGCGCTTGACGCGGGTTTCCACGACGGGGTCGACAAATTGCTTGTGCGGTGGATTGAGCAGGCCGATTACCAGAACGGCGGCCGCGGCGATATAGACGCAATTGATCGAAAACAGGTAGAAGGCGCCGAGGAAATAGGCCCAGTTGCCATTGGCCAGGCCATAACCGGCGGTACAGAGGGGCGGCATCAGCGCCGTGGCGATGGCGACGCCGGGAATGACATTGGTTTTTTCTTTCCGGGTCACGCCGATAATGCCGGCAAAGCCGCCGAAAAGCGCGATCAGCACGTCCCAGATGGTGGGGGAGGTGCGGGCCAGGAGTTCGGAATGCGCCTCGGTCAGCGGGCTCAGGGCGAAATAGATGGTGGAGGTCAACAGGCTGATCAGGGTGGCAATAAGCAGGTTGCCGACGGATTTGCGGATCAGGGCAAAATCATAGATGCCGATGCCATAGCCTATCCCCATGATCGGACCCATCAGGGGCGAGATCAGCATGGCGCCGATAATCACGGCGGTCGAATTGACGTTCAGACCGATCGACGCGACGAAAATGGCGAACATCAGGATCCACGGGGTGGCCCCGCGCAGTTCCACGCCGGCGCGCAGGCTTTCGTCGATCATCGTGTCATCGGCCTTATCATCCAGCAGGCTGAAACGATTGAGAAAGCTGTGCCAGGATCTGGCGGCCGGATTTGATGAAGAGGACGGCGTTTTGGGCATTATGTGACCTTTACAATGCGCAATCCATAACCGGACAGGACGGATGCGCAAACTGATATATCCGTGTCCGGCAGGCCCTCAGACCGGCAGGGCCTGGGTGTTCTTGACCTCTTCCAGCACGGCATAGGTCCGGGTTTCGCGCACGCCTGGCATATCGACCAAAGTGGTGCCGAGGAAATGCCGGTAGGCCGCCATGTCTTTCACCCGCACCTTGATCAGGTAGTCGAAGCCGCCGCCGACCATATGGCATTCCATGATCTCCGGCCGGCGTTTCACGGCGCGGGCAAATTCCTCGAACAGACCGCCGGTCGTGCGGTCGAGCAGGATCTCGACGAAGATCATCAGGGCGCAATCGAGCTTTTCCGGATTGAGCACCGCCATGGTGCCGAGGATATAACCGTCCTTACGCAGGCGCTTAACGCGCTCGAAACAGGCGGCGGGTGAGATATGGCACAGGTCAGCCAGCGCCTGGTTGGTGATCCGGCCATCGGCCTGAAGGGCGCGCAGGATGCGGCGGTCCATTTCATCAAGCATGATAAATTCCTTCGGACATATGCTGTTTATGAAAAATAATATTTGGATATGCTTTCCAAAATCCCAAGCACATTCGGCAAATTTGGCCATATACCATGGATATAATCAGCCATAAAGGTGCGGCATGTCTAAAGCGCTCGAACTCTCCCGCTCGCAAATGGTGGCCTTGCTACGGGCGCCGGAACCCGAAGTGCTTAAGAGCCTGTTGCCGGCGGCCACGCTCGATGCCGCTACCCGCGGCCGTGTTGTCGATCAGGCTCGCCTGATCCTGAATGATCTGCGCGCCGCGCAATCGACCGGCTGGATCAACCGCTTCCTGCAGGAATATCGCCTGAATACGCAGGAAGGCGTGGCTTTGCTGTCGCTCGCCGAAGCCTATCTGCGCGTGCCGGATACCACCACGGCCGACCTGCTGATCAAGGATAAGCTGGGCGATGCCGACTGGAAGGCGCATTCGGGCCAGTCCGGCTCGAAACTGGTCAATTCGGCGACCTTCGGCCTGGTCCTGACCCGCGCCCTGGTGGCCGATGAGGGCGGTGTGCTGAAGGGCCTGCTGGCGCGCGCCGGCGAGCCGTTCATCCGCGCCGGCGTCGCCGCCGCCATGCGCCTGATGGGGTCGGTTTTCGTCATGGGGCGCGACATCGAAGAGGCGCTTGATCGCGCCGCCAAGCCGGAGAATAAGGGTTTCACCGCCAGTTTCGACATGCTGGGCGAATCCGCCCGCACCTGGGAGGACGCCCACGCCTATTATGCCTCCTATGAAAACGCTATCGCCGCGGTTGGCGCCTCGAAGAAGGTTCTGGGCCACAATATTTCGGTGAAGCTGTCGGCCCTGCACCCGCGTTATGAAGTCGCCAACGCAAAAGCCTGCGTGCCCGAACTGACCGAAATGATGATCGGTCTGTCGCGCAAGGCCGCCGGACTGGGGATCGGCCTGACGGTCGATGCCGAGGAAACCGAACGCCTGATGATGTCCCTCGATATAATCGAGGGCGTGGCGCGCGATCCGCAGCTTTCGGGCTGGGACGGCTTGGGCATGGCCATCCAGGCCTATGGCAAGCGCTGCCGGCCGCTGGTCGGCTGGGCCGAGGCGCTGGGCGCCGCCACCGGTCGGAAGCTGTTCGTCCGTCTGGTCAAGGGGGCTTACTGGGATTCCGAGATCAAGAAGGCCCAGGTCGATGGCCTGACCGATTATCCGCTCTTCACCCGCAAGGCGGCGACTGACGTTTCCTATCTGGCCTGCGCCCGCGATATGCTGGACGCCAAACATATCTACCCGGCCTTTGCCGGTCACAATGCCCTGACGGTCGCCACCCTGATCGAATGGGCCGGCAAGCGCCGCGATTTCGAGTTCCAGCGCCTGCATGGCATGGGCGAGGGGCTGCATGAACGCCTGGTGCGTGAAGAAGGCTTTGCCTGCCGCACCTATGCCCCGGTCGGCGGCCACCGCGAACTGCTCGCCTATCTCGTGCGCCGCCTGCTTGAGAATGGCGCCAACAGCTCTTTCGTTCATCAACTCGCCGACGCGACCATTACCGAGGACATGCTCTTGGCCGACCCCGCAACCCGTATCGCCACCGTTGAAGGCCGTCCGCATCCCGGCATCCGCAAGCCGGCCGAACTCTTCCCCGGTCGTGTCAATTCCGCCGGCATCGACCTGAACGATGAAGCCACGCTGCAGAGTGTCCTGGAAGCGGTGGGCAAGTCGCAGGCGGTCGCCGCAACGGCGCTGGTGTCTGGCCAGCCTGTGACCGGCGCGGCGAAAGCGGTGATCAATCCCGCTACCGGCGCGTCCGTCGGCAGCGTCATCGAGGCGGTGGCCTATGATGTCCGCCGCGCCATCGCCGCCGCGACCGCCGCTGCACCGGCCTGGAGTGCGCGCCCGATCGAGGACCGTGCCGCCTGTCTGGAGCGCCTGGCCGATCTGCTGGAAGAGAACCGCCCAGAACTGCTGCGCCTGGCCGTTCAGGAAGCCGGCAAGACCGTGGGCGACGCTGTGGCCGAAGTGCGCGAGGCGGTCGATTTCTGCCGTTATTACGCCAACCAGGCCCGCACTTCTCTGGCGCCTGAAATCCTGCCGGGACCGACCGGCGAGCGCAACGAACTGCGCCTTGTAGGCCGCGGCGTCTTCGCCTGCATCTCGCCGTGGAACTTCCCGCTGGCCATCTTCCTCGGGCAGATCACCGCCGCGCTGGTCACCGGCAATGCCGTGGTCGCCAAGCCCGCGCCGCAGACCCCGCTGATTGCCTTCCGCGCGATTCAACTGGCGCACAAGGCCGGCATTCCGGCCGAAGTCCTGCACTTCCTGCCCGGTGGCGTCGAGGTCGGTGACGCGATCATCTCGCACACCAGCGTCAATGGCGTGGCCTTTACCGGTTCCATGCCGACCGCCCGCGCCATCGCGCGCAACCTGCTGAAGGACGACAACCGCCCGATCGTGCCCCTGATCGCCGAAACCGGCGGCCTGAACGCCATGATCGTCGATTCCTCGGCCCTGCCGGAACAGGTGGTGGCCGATGTGGTCACCTCGGCCTTCCGCAGCGCCGGCCAGCGCTGCTCGGCCCTGCGCCTGCTGGTGGTGCAGGAAGATATCGCCGATGGCCTGATCCGTCTCCTGACCGGCGCCATGGATACGCTGGTGCTCGGTGATCCGTCCGATATCCGCACTGATGTCGGCCCGGTGATCGATGCCGGCGCGCGCGACAAGCTGGAAGCCTATCGCCAGTCGATGAAGGCCAACTGGATTCATGCCCTGGAAAAGCCGGCCCTTTCCGGCACGTTCGTGCCGCCGACCCTGATCCGCCTGGAAAAGATCGAGGATCTGACCCAGGAATGGTTCGGTCCGGTGCTGCACGTCGTCACCTGGAAGGCCGGGGAACTGGAGGACGTCGTCGCCCGCATCAATGCCCAGGGCTACGGCCTGACCATGGGCCTGCACTCGCGCATCAAGGCCACGGCGGACGCGGTAAGCGACCTGGCGCGCGTCGGCAATCTCTATGTCAACCGCTCGATGATCGGCGCAGTGGTCGGTTCCCAGCCCTTTGGCGGCGAGGGGCTTTCCGGCACCGGTCCCAAGGCGGGCGGTCCGCACTTCCTGATGCGCTTTGTCAGCGAACGGACAATCTCGACCGACACGACTTCGGCCGGCGGCAACGCGACCCTGCTGTCACTGGCGGAAACGGATATTTAGCGCATCCCAAAAGTGTGACGCACTTTTTGGGATGCGCGTTAAACAAAAATGCCCTAGTGGCTGAAACGCTTCTGGATCAGTTTTCTGGCGATCGGCTTCGGTGCCAAAAGCGTCAGCAGGCTCCAGACGAACAGAACCAGTCTGCGTTTGGGGGCCATGGCATCAAAGCCGACGGTCGACCGGATCGTGTCCTTCAGAAGCTGGTATTTGCTGTCCCAGGGCAGGGGGTGCAGCTTCGGGCTGAGCGTCACCGAAGGAATCCGATGCTGCAGGACATGCAGGCTTCTGCGAAAGTTGGCATCCGGGATGTCGATGCCGGCTGCCTTGGCAATGCGTTGCGCATAGAGGAATTTCGAGTGACCGCGGGCCACTTCGCGCGCGAACAGGCCCTCTTTGGCGAACAGGTTGCTGTCATTGCCGCCATGAATGCGGTATTTCACAAGGGGCTTGTCCACTGTCACGACATCGCCGAAAAAGGGTGCCGCCGTTACCATGGCTGAATCCGAAAAGTCACCGCAGGCATTGTCGAGCGGGAAAATCCGGTCGAGGAAAGCGCGGGCATACACATTTCCCGAACCGGGCGGTGTCGGATAGGTTGACAGGCGGATAGCCCAATCCTTGACTTTTTCCGGTGTCGGCAGGGGGGCGTAAATGGGGAAGCGCGAACCGGTCGGCTGACCGTCGCCGTCAATACGCTCCATCTGGAACTGTACCTTGCTGGTGCGTGGCGTGGCGACGCGTGCCACTTCCTCGGCAATCGAAGGATCGATCAGGTCATCAGCGTCCAGAAAGATGATCCAGTCGCCGGTGGCCTTCGCATAGCCGACATTGCAGGCGGTGAGCTGGCCGGCATTTTCCTGAAAGACGGGGATAACGCGATCGCCATAGGCAGCGATCACCTGCCTGGACTGGTCTTTGGAGCCGTCATCGACCACGATGACTTCGACATCGGGCCAGCGCACGGCAAGCGCGCTGTCTATGGCTTTGCCGACATAGCGTTCGTAATTGTAATTCGCAATTATGATGCTGAACTTCACTTGCCGATCCTTGCTCTATCGTATCCGCAGCGTTTTCTTGACAATTCTGATGGCGAGGCTTTCGCAGCCTTCCGGGCATCCGGCCAGCTTCCAAAGCAGCAGGTTCGTGGTGACGAAAATGATTTCCGCGGACGCACAGACCCAGGCGAGGCTGAGAGCCGTGTACAAAAGCGGGTCGCCGGGGACGAATACCTCTTTTGCCATGACATAGAGGAAAAGACCGGCGGGCGCCATGGCGACAGCCGGCCGCAAGAGGCTGATCAGTTGCGTCCTGACCGGCAGGCCGATCAGAATTTTGACGATGACCAGACACGAAAAGAAAACCAGCACCGACGAGATGGCGTGACCCACCAGGACGCCCTGAAGATGGAACATCCAGGCCCCAATCAGAATCAGGGGAACCTTGACCGAAAATTCAGCCAGATTACGTATAAAAGCCATCCGGGTTTTGTTTATGGCCATGGCCAGGGATGGCAGGACCACGGTGGGCAGCAGGGCGATGGCGGCGAAAGCCAGCCAGGTCAGTATGATTGCGGTCTCTTCCCACCGGGGGCCGAGAATCAGGTGGATGATCGGATGCGACAGGAACGCGATCATCATTAGAATCGGACCGACCAGTGAAAATATGCCGATCGACGCCTTGAGATATATGCGCTCTATGCCGCCTGTGTCCCGTACCGACATAAAGGCGGCAAACAGGGGGCGAGAGATGGGTACAATAATCGCCTGCACCGGGACGGCGATCAGATTGTCGGCGGAGGTAAATCGTCCGAAGGTCATGGTGTCAACAAAGCGCGGCAATACGACCTTGTCGGTTTGCCAGTTGATGGCGGAAACCACTTGGCCGGCGGCGTTCCAGCCGACCATGTCGGCGAACATGCGCCAGTGGACCAGCGTGAACCGCAGACGTTGCGGCGCGAACAGGTAGGAAACGGCCATCATGACGGCGGTTGTTGAAATCGTGCCGATGGCGATGGCCCAGTAACTGCCTGTGGTGACGGCGAGTGTTGTGGCTATGATGAGGGCGCCGATCTTGCCGAAGACTTCCAGGGCGACGTCGCGTCGGAAATCAAGCACCCGCGTGAATTCAACCAGGCGCTGGCTGACCAGGCCGCGCATGGCCGGTGCGAAGGCCAGGGCACATTGCAGCGCGATCAGACGGGGCTCATGGTAAAAGATCGAGAGCGGCACAGACAGGGCGGCCAGTACGCTGATGGTCACGACGGAACGGATGACAGCCATGGTGAATGCCGTATCATACATGCTTTCACTCGGCTTCTCGACGCTCATGAGGACGGCGCCAAGCGGCATTTCACACAGGGCCTCGACAATTTGCACCGCGGTCATCGCCATGGCGACCACGCCGAATTCACCGGGGCCGAGGAAACGGGCCAGGACAAGCAGGGAAATGAAGTCAAGTGATTTGGCGAACAGCTTGCCGCCAACGGTCCATATGCCGGCGTGAGCGGTGCGTTCCGATAAGGGACGATGATGGGCCTTGGTCATTAATCTACGCGTTTCACCTGAAATTCAGCCCAAATTGTCGCCCGAAAGAGCAAGATTCATGCCGCGGGACGTCCTGGACGCGGTATCCTCGGTTCTCATCTAACGGTTAAATGTGAAATAAGAGAAAAAATTACCTTAATTATCTGAATAAAAACACCAATGGTCTGATCCGGCCACATCAGGAAACAGACATCTTTTCGGCATCATGGTATGAGTCTGGAAAATGAATATGGAGGAGGGATTCATGTGGAACCGGCGTCGGATATTGGGCAGCGGCATGGCGGCGGCAGGGGCATTCGGTCTGTCGGCTGCGGTAAAGGCGGAGACGGTTTCTCGTTCGACGGTAACCACCGGGCCGGAGGTCGTGGTCGAGATCGCTGATGGCCGGCTTCGCGGCGGGCACAGCCGGGGCGCCCTGGCCTTCAAGGGCATCCCCTATGCCGGTTCGGTGAGCGGCGCCGCGCGCTTCCGCGAGGCGCCGCCGGTTGTGCCTTGGTCGGGCGTGCGTGATGCCACACGCCTGGGCGCGCCTGCGCTGCAAAAGCCGAAATCGACCTATGGCGAACAGGAGCCGGCCTATGCCGAGGACTGCCTGGTACTGAATGTCTGGACCCCGGCGGTAGGGGATGGCAAGAAGCGCCCGGTCATGTTCTATTGCCACGGCGGCGGGTTTGCTACCGGTTCGGCGGGTTCGACGGCGCAGGATGGCGCACGGCTGGCGGCGACGTACGATGTGGTGGTCGTGGCCACCAATCACCGGCTGGGGCTCCTGGGCTATCTCTATCTCGGCGACATCGGCGGGGCAGAGTGGGCCACTTCCGGCAACCAGGGGATGCTCGATATCGTGGCCGGCCTGCGCTGGGTGAAGGCGAATATCGCGGCCTTCGGTGGTGATCCGGACAATGTGCTGATCTTCGGCGAATCCGGCGGCGGCTTCAAGGTCGGTACGCTCCTGGCTATGCCGGCGGCGAAGGGTCTGTTCCACAAGGCCAGCATCCAGAGCGGCGCGGCCCTGACCCGAATGCCCAGGGCGATGGCGACCGAAACGGCACTCAGGGTGCTTAAAGGGCTGAATATCTCACAGAACGACCTGTACAAACTGGCCGATATCCCGGCGGAACAGATTTTGGCCGTTCAACTGGCGGCGGAAGAAGGGCGGGGACCAATGACCCTGCCGTCGGATGGTTCGCCGCCTGCACCGCGTGATGGCCGGCTGCACAGGGCGGGTTATTGGGTGCCGGGCGGCTATGGGCCTGTAGTCGACGGCACGGTCCTGCCGGCCGATCCGTTCGATCCGGTGGCCTCGCCCCTGATGGCTGATGTGCCGCTGATCGTCGGCCATAACCGCGACGAGGCGACCTTCTTCAATATGGGGCGACCCGATACCTTCGCGCTCGATGAGGCGGGGCTGAAGGCGCGTCTGGTCACGGAATTCGGCGGTGACGCCGATAAGCTGCTGACCGTCTATCGCACCACCTATCCGCAGGCGACGCCGACCGATCTTTATATCGCCATCGCCTCGGCGCGCTGGTTCGGCGCGGATTCCGTCATGACGGCGGATCGCAAGTCCGCGCAGGCCGCGCCGGTCTATCAGTACCGCTATGACTACGCGTCGAATTTTCCGATCGCCGGCACGACCGCGACGCTTAGGGCTGGCCACGCCACCGAAATCGCCGCCTTGTTCCTCAATACCGACCAGCCGGGCCTGGAGGGCAATGGGCCCGGTCTGGCAGAAGCTTCCAGAAACATGAGCGCTTTCTGGGCCAGCTTCGCCCGCACTGGCAAGCCACAGGCGCCAGGCCAGCCGGACTGGCCGCGCTACACGACAACAGACCGGCCGGTCATGCTGATCAATACCGCCTGCCGCGTCGAAAATGACCCGGAAGGTGCGGCGCGGAAAGTCTGGCAGGAAGAGGTCGCGGATTGAGCCGGTATGTCCTGGCCCTCGATCAGGGTACGACCACCAGCCGGGCCATCATCGTCGATGGCGGCGGCCATATCCTGAAAATCGCCCAGAAGGAATTTCGTCAGATATTCCCGCAAGGCGGCTGGGTAGAGCACGATGCGCGCGAGATCTGGAGCACCCAGATGGGGGTTGCGCAGGAGGCGCTGACGGCTGCCGGCCTGCGTGCTTCCGATATCGCCGCCATCGGCATTACCAACCAGCGCGAAACCACCGTCATCTGGGAGCGCGCCACCGGCCGGCCGATCCACAACGCCATTGTCTGGCAGGACCGGCGCACGGCGACCATCTGCGACGACCTGATCAGGGCCGGTCATGAACCCTTGTTCGAGCAAAAGACCGGCCTGCTGCTCGACGCCTATTTCAGCGGCACCAAGATCAAATGGCTGCTCGATCATGTGCCGGAGGCCCGGGGCAGGGCAGAGCGCGGCGAACTGGCCTTCGGCACCATCGATAGCTGGCTGGTGTGGAACCTGACAGGCGGCGCCCTGCATATCACCGACGCCAGCAATGCCAGCCGCACCCTTTTGTTCAATATTCATACCGGTGACTGGGACGACGAGCTGTTGACCGTGCTCGATATTCCGCGCGCCTTGCTGCCGCAGGTGCGGAGCAACAGCGAGGTCTATGGCGAGACGGCACCGGGGCTTTTCGGCGCGCGCATCCCCATTGCCGGCATGGCAGGCGACCAGCAGGCGGCGACCTTCGGGCAGGTCTGCCTGGACCGCGGCATGGCCAAAAATACCTATGGCACTGGCTGCTTCATGCTGATGAATACCGGTGCCGAGGCCATGCAAAGCCGCCATAAACTGCTGACCACGCTTGCCTGGCAGTTGGGCGGCCAGCGCACCTATGCGCTGGAAGGCTCGGTCTTCGTGGCCGGCGCCCTGGTGCAGTGGCTGCGCGACGGTCTGGGTATTATCCGTTCCAGCGGAGAGATCGAGGCGTTGGCCGCTTCGGTGCCGGACAGTGGTGGAGTCGCTCTGGTGCCGGCCTTTGTCGGCCTGGGCGCGCCGCATTGGGATGCTTATGCGCGCGGCACGATCATCGGCCTGACTCGGGGTTCCACCAAGGCCCATATCGCACGCGCGGCCCTGGAGGCCATCGCTTTCCAGTCGGCGGAAGTGCTGGAGGCCATGATATCGGATTCTGGCGTTCGCCTGACCGAACTGCGTGTCGATGGCGGGGCCAGTCACAATAATCTGCTGATGCAGTTTCAGGCCGATATTCTGGGTGTGCCGGTCGTGCGGCCGAAGATCACTGAAACCACGGCGCTCGGGGCGGCCTACCTGGCCGGACTGGCGGTGGGCTTTTGGCGTGCGACCGATGCGCTGCGCGCGCAATGGCAGGTCGACCGGGTGTTTGAGCCGGTTATGGGCGCAGATGAGCGCCTGGCAAGGATGGCGCGCTGGCGCAAGGCGGTCGACCGGAGCCTGGATTGGGAGGACAGGGCTTGAGTGATCCGCGTCCCGCCCTGTTGGCCAGGGCGACGGCTGATACCCAGTGGGATGTCATCGTCATCGGCGGTGGCGCGTCTGGTCTCGGGACGGCAGTGGAAGCGGCCTCGCGCGGGTACAAAACCCTGCTTCTGGAAGCGCATGACTACGCCAAGGGTACAAGCAGCCGTTCGACCAAGCTGGTGCATGGCGGGGTGCGTTACCTGGCGCAGGGCCATATTCATCTGGTTCGGGAATCCCTGCACGAGCGCGGCCTGCTCCGGCGTAATGCGCCACATCTCGTGCATGATCTCGGCTTTTTGGTGGCAACTTACCGGATGTGGCGGCTGCCTTTCTATGCCATCGGCCTCAAGCTTTATGACCTGCTGGCGGGGAAGCTGAACCTGCGCCCCAGCCGCTCTTTGGACCGCAAGGCCGCGCGGGCGCACATCCCGACCCTGAAATCATCGCATCTCAAGGGCGGCATTCTCTATTTCGACGGCCAGTTCGATGATGCCCGGCTGGCCATCACCCTGATGCGGACGCTTGAAGACCTGGACGGCGTGGCGCTCAATGCCGCGCCGGTCACGGGGCTGGTAAAATCAGGCGGCCGGGTGACAGGTGTACGCTTTGCCGACAGCGAAACATGCGCCTCATATACGGCAAGGGCGCGCACCGTGATCAACGCCACCGGTGTGTTTGTCGATGCGGTCCGGCGGCTCGATGCGCCTGGCGCGAGGACTCTGCTGACGCCGAGCCAGGGTGTGCATATCGTGGTCGATCGCCGCTTCCTGCCGGGCAATACGGCGCTGATGGTGCCGCGCACTGCCGATGGCCGGGTGCTGTTCGCCGTGCCCTGGCACGACCACACACTGATCGGCACCACGGATACGCCGGTGGCGGAGGTCAGCGAAGAGCCGCGCGCGCTGGAGGCCGAGATCGACTTCATCCTCAAAACAGCGGGCGACTATCTCGATCCGGCGCCCCGGCGAAGCGACATCCTCAGCGTATTTGCCGGTCTGCGCCCGCTGGTTAAGGCAGCCGGCGACACAAAGTCCCTGTCGCGCGAGCATGAGCTTATCGTCTCGGATAGCGGGCTGATCACCCTGACCGGCGGCAAGTGGACCACCTATCGCCGCATGGGGGAGGATGCGGTGGACCTGGTGGCCGAAACTGGCGGCCTGCCGCCCCGGCCAAGCGTCACTGAAACCCTGCGCCTGCATGGCTGGGCCGAGAACAGCGGCCGCAACCACTGGCATGTTTATGGCCGCGACGCGGCGGCAATCCACGCACTGCCCGGCGCCGATGTTCGCTTGAATCCGCATCTGCCCTACATGGAGGTCGAGGTGCGCTGGGCCGCGCGCTTCGAACAGGCGCGCACCGTGGAAGACGTGCTGGCCCGCCGTCTGCGGGCGCTTTTCCTCGATGCCGGGGCAAGCCGGGCCATGGCGCCGCGCGTGGCGGAAATCCTCGCGGAGGAACTGGGGCATGATCAGAAATGGCAGGCGGCGCAGGTCGAAACCTACGCCGCCCTGGCTCTGGGATATATGGCTTAAGCCGCCAGCATATTGCCGATGCCGATGATCACGGTCGAGATGATCAGGGTGCCGATGCCGAGCCAGACCAGGAACTGCGTCCGGCTGGCCGTGCCCTTCCATTCCTTGAGCGCGAAGCCCCACAGGGTGGAGAACAGGATGATCGAGGCCATGTGCAGGGTCCACGAGGAGAAGCCGAACTTGCCCATCTGGCTCTCGCCCATGGTGTAGAAGAAGAACTGGAAGTACCAGAGTGTGCCGCCCAGAGCGGCCAGGAGGTAGTTGGCCAGCAGCGGCGTCTTGATGTCGGAAACGGCGGCGGTCTTGCCGCTCCATTCGCCGGCGGATTTGTTTTTCAGGATCAGGTACAGGCACCAGATGAAATTGGTGGTGAAGCCGCCGGCCAGCACGACGCACAACACCGGCAGGCCGACCCACAGACGTCCCGTGCCCGCCGCCGCCGTGGCTTCGCGGATCGGATCGCCGGCCGCCAGGCCGAAGGAGAAGAAGGACGACATCACGCCGGAGAAGACGGCGATCAGTATGCCCTTTTTCAGGTCGAATTCGCCACGATCCGGCACACGGGCATCACCGGACACGTTGGCAAGCTGCTTTTCCTTGGCGCCGCCAGCCAGGGCGACGATAATGATGCCGACGACGACCACGGCGATGCCGATAAAGGTATATTCACTGCCGTGCTTGGCAACCACTTCGCTGAACGTACCCTGGAAAATCGGCGGCCCAAGTGTACCGATCACCGTAGTCAGGCCCAGCGCTACGGCCATGCCGAGCGACAGGCCGAGATAGCGCATGGTCAGCCCGAAGGTCAGGCCGCCAAAGCCCCAGCCGGCGCCGCAGAGATAGCAGACCAACAGGGTGTGGGTGGGCGTGTTGGCCAGGACGTTGATCAGGTCCTTGCTGCCGATAAAGGCGCCGATCCAGGGCGCCAGCACCCACGAAAAGATGCCGCCTGTCAGCCAGAAGATTTCCCACGACCACAGCTTGATACGTTTATAGGGGACATAGAAACTGGCGGAGGACAGGCCGCCCAGCCAGTGGAAGAAGACGCCAAGTAAGGGATTGGGGTTCATGCGCGTTTCCTGTTTTGTTTTTTTATAGTCTGTAAATACGCTCGGCTGTGCCGGCGAACAGGGCATCCCGTTCATCGGCGCTGAAGTCTTTGGTTATCACGTCATAGGCGTCCAGCGCCTTGCCGTAAGAATTGAACAGCTTGTCGGTCGGGAAGTCGCTGGCGAAAGCGCAACGCTCCGGGCCGAAGGTCTCGATCACCTGAAGGATCATTGGCCGCATCGAGGCCGTGGTCCACTGGCGATCGACAAAGCCCATGCCGGAAATCTTGACCGCCGCGTGGGGCAGGGCGGCCAGCGCCTGCAAGCCTTCGCGCCATTCTGTGAGGTCGGCGTCAACCGGCATACCCATATGGTTGAGGATCACCGGCACGTCCGGATGTCTTGCCGCCAGGCTTGCCGCCTGCTGCATCTGGTTAGGGTATATTTGCAGGTCGAAGGAGAGGTTGTATTTGCCCAGCAAGGCATAGCCGCGGGCAAAGGCGTCGTCATCGAGCAGGTTGCGCGGGGTATAGGTGCGCTTAGGGTTAGCGTGCCAGTTTATGATATGACGGATGCCCCGGACATTGCGGTGTTCGGCGTGGGCCGCGAGAAGTCGCTCGACATCGGGATCGTTGAGCGCGGCGAAGGCAATGATGGCGGCGGGCTGGCCACCTTCGTCCGCCAGGGATTGCAGCCATTTCGTTTCCGCCAGCGCGTCCCCCGGATGCGCGCCGGCGTCAATATGGACCAGCTTTTCGACCGGGTAGCCGCTGGCATCGCGGAAATAATCGGCCAGTGTATAATCGGCGGCAATAGGCTCGACGCTGCCGTTCGGGCCATCATCGGCAAAGGGCGGTGTCAGCCAAGGATAGCGCAGCCGGTCGAGTTGCCAGAGGTGGACATGGGCGTCCAGAAATCGCTTTATGGCCATGTCCTCTCTCCTTTAATAGGTCGTCCGTCCGCCCGACGTATCGAAGACGGAAGCGGTGGTGAACGAACATTCTTCGGAGGCCATGAAGCAGACCGTGGCGGCCGATTCATCGACGATTCCTAAGCGCCCCATCGGGATTTTCGAACGCATATACTCCACCTGGGACGCGGGCAATTGCTCCAGGATCGGCGACTCGAAGGTGGCCGGGGTCAAGGCGTTCACGATGACACCCTTTGTGGCCAGTTCCTTGCCGAGCGACTTGGTCAGGCCAATCACGCCGGCCTTGGAGGCTGAGTAGGCCGAGGCGTTCGGATTGCCTTCCTTGCCCGCCACGCTCGCCACATTGACGATGCGGCCATAGCCGCCTTCCAGCATAAAGGGGATAACCTCGCGGCAGCAGTAGAACAGGCCGTTGAGGTTGATATCCATGACCTTCAGCCAGCTCTCGACCGGGAATTCCCAGACCGGCACGGTGGCGCCGGTGATGCCGGCCGAATTGATCAGGATATCGATCTTGCCCAGAATCTCCTTCGAGGCTTTCGAGGCGGCGGATACGGCGTCGAGATCGGAGACATCGAGCGCCACGACGCCGGCCGCGCCGGTTTCGGTCTTTGCGGCTTCCAGCGCCTCGGCATTGAGATCCCACAGGACGACCTGGCCCCCCTCGGCGACGATACGCGCGGCGGCGGCCTTGCCGAGGCCCGAAGCGGCCCCGGTGACGATGGCCGTGCGGCCTTTGAAACGTTCGGGGTACATTACTCGATAATCTCCAGGCCTTCGAGCGAGAAGGGGATGACGGTCTGTCTTTGCTCGCCCAGCTTCGAGACACCCAGGTGCATGGTGTCGCCGGCATTGAGATAGATCGGATCGGGTTTCTTGCCTTCGCCGACGCCCGGTGGTGTACCGGTGATGACCAGATCGCCCGGCTGGAGGGTCACGAAGCGGCTGATATAGGCCAGCGCCTCGGCGACCGGGAAGATCATGGTGCGGGTATTGCCTGTCTGCATCCGCTGGCCGTTGACATCGAGGAACATGTCCAGTTCCTGCGGATTGCCGGCCTCATCGGCCGTTACCAGCCACGGACCGGTGGGGCAAAACGTATCGCAGCCCTTGCCCTTGACCCATTGCGAGCCGCGCTCCTTCTGGAAAGCGCGTTCGGATACATCATTGACCAGCACATAGCCGGCCACATGGCTCAGGGCGTCCGCAACATCGACATAACGGCAGGTCTTGCCGATGATGACGCCGAGTTCGACTTCCCAGTCCATCTTGGTGGCGTCGCGCGGTTTCATGACATCGTCATTCGGGCCGCACAGCGAGGAGGTCGCCTTGGTGAAATAGATGGGCTCCGGCGGTACGGGCAGGTTGGATTCGGCGGCATGGTCGGCATAGTTGAGCCCGACGGCGATGATTTTGCCGATATTGGCCACCGGTACGCCGTAACGCGGCTGGCCTTCGACGATGGGCAACGCGTTCAGGTCGGCGGCTTTCAGGTTCGCCAACTGCGACAGGCGGACCTCATTGGCGGTGACGTCACCGACAACGGATGACAGATCGCGGATGCGGCCATGGGCATCGACGACACCAGGCTTTTCCTGGCCTTTGGGGCCATAGCGGCAGAGTTTCATTTCGGTAGTCCTTTAGGTATTGCGACTAGCCTTCCCCCTCTCCCCTCGTGAGGGGAGAGGACGAGAGCCGAACGTAGTGAAGGCGATCGGGTGAGGGGCTGTATGAAACTACAGATAAGCCCCTCACCCGACGATCTGCGGCTTCGCCTTGCTCGTCGTCCTCTCCCCATTGTCATGGGGAGAGGGGAAGGTATGGATAGTCTGTTCGTGTGGTTCGTGGATTTGAGTTTCTAATGCGTATAGGGGCGATTCAGCTTGATCTCCGGGTTCAGCTCGACACCGAAGCCCGGCTTATCGAGCGCGGAAACATTGAGGCGGCCATTGACCGGCACCGGCTCGCCCAGCAATTGCGGGTGAAACATCGGCGCGACGTGATCAGCCTTGGGCGCCATCATCAGGAATTCGGCAAACGGCGAATTGTGGCGCGTGATGACGAAGTGATAGGAATAGACCGATGAGCCGTGGGGCACGACCATGATGCCGCGCGCATCCGCCATGGCCGAGATCTTCAGCAGTTCAGTCACCCCGCCGCACCAGCCGACATCAGGCTGGATCAGGTCGCAGCAGTCCATTTCCATCAGCATCCGGAAGCCCCAGCGGGTGGCTTCGTGCTCGCCGGTCGTGACCAGCATCCCGGCGGGGACGTTTTTCTTGAGCTGCTGATAGCCCCAGTAATCATCCGGGCTGATGGCTTCCTCGATCCACTTCAGGCCGTGCGGGGCGCAGGCGTGGGCCAGGCGGGTGGCATAGTTGACGTCGAGCGCCATCCAGCAGTCCCACATCAGCCAGAAGTCGTCACCGCATAGCTTTCGCATATCGGCCAGCATCTCGACATTCTTCTTCAGGCCGGCGTCGCCTTCGATCGGCCCATGCAGGAGGGGCATCTTGCCGCCGATAAAACCCATTTCCTTCGCTAGATCAGGACGGGCACCGGTGGCATAAAACTGAAGCTCATCGCGCACCGCGCCACCCAGCATATGATAGACCGGTTCGCCACGCAGGCGGCCCATCAGATCCCACAGGGCCAGGTCGACGCCGGAAATGGCGTTCACCACCAGGCCCTTGCGGCCATAATATTGCGAGGCGAAATACATCTGGTCCCAGATGCGTTCATAATCGAAGGGGGAGCGGCCTTCCAGGAAGCGGGCGAAGTGTTTCTCCACCATATAGGCCGCCGGTTCGCCGCCGGTGGTGACCGCGAAACCAACCGTGCCGTCATCGGCCTCGATCTCGACCACCAGGGTGCCCAGCACATTGATGCCGAACGACTTGCGGCTTTGACGATATTCCGGATAGCGGCCCATAGAGGTAGCGATATGGTTGTCGATCCAGTGGCCTTCGCCCTGGTCGTGGTAATCGGCGCCGCCGCCGCCTTCGCCGCCTTTGATGACGCTCGCACGCACTTGCTTGATCTTCGGAAAATTTCGCATTAGTCTCACCATTTGGGACGATTGACCACATCCCACTATCCCTGCACCAAATTTGGGGTGAATGGCTTGAATTCATCCCACAATTTAGATATGAGCATTAAATAATGAAACAAACGGCGTCAATGGATAATTTGAGCAGCAGGGACGGAGAGGGCGAAAGCGGTGGCAAATCACTGGCCGGCGCCCAGACCCTGGTGCGCGGCCTCGATGTCATGATGGCGGTGGCCGCTAATGCGCGCAGCCTGCCCCAGCTTTCCGAAGCGCTCGGCCTGACGCGTTCGACCACGCACCGTCTGGCCACCACGCTGGTGGAGCAAAGATTCCTCAATTTTACGCCGCGTGTCGGTTATTCGCTGGGGCCGAAACTGCTGGAACTCGGTCATCTGGCCTCGCGTCAGATGAATCTGCCGCGCATCGCCCATGATCACCTGCTGGCCCTGTCGCTTGATACCGGCGATACGGTTCACCTCGGTATACTGGATGGGGAACGCGCCCTCTATCTCGACAAGGTGCAGGGCAGCCGCCGCATCGAAATCAGTTCGCGCATCGGCGAACGCCAGCCCCTGCGCTCCACCGGTATCGGCAAGGCGCTGCTGCTGGACGCCACTGAGGATGAACTGACGTCCGTCTATATGCGCGAGGGGCGGGAATGGCCGGCCTATCGGGTTGATTTCGGCACATGGATGGACCGGATGCGCGATTACGCCGCGAAGGGCTATGCCTACGATCTCGAAGAAAACGAAGACCGTATCCGCTGTGTGGCCGCACCAATCCGCGATGCCGGCAACCGGATCATCGGCTCGATCAGCGTCTCCTCGGCCGCGCAATATATGGATGACGCCCGCATGACGGCACTGACTGAACAGGTGCTCGCCACCGTCCACGCCATTTCGCACGAATTCGGCTGGAGTGAAAACAACCTCAAATCATAAGGCTTTAAGATGCTTTTACAGGGACAACGGATTCTGATCACGGGCGGCTCACGCGGCATTGGCCGCGGCGCGGCCATCGAGTGCGCGAAGCATGGCGCTGATATCGCCATCAATGCGTCAGCCCCGTCGGACTCCGTTGACAGCCTGGTAAAAGAAATCGAAGCCCTGGGCTGCAAGGCGGTGGTATCCATCGGCGATGTGGCCGATCCGGAAAGCGCCACCGCCTTTATCGAGGCGGCGGTGAAGGGGCTGGGCGGGGTCGATCACATGGTCGCCAATGCCGGCATCTGTCCGTTCCACAGCTTCCTCGACATGCCGGTCGATCTGGTCAAACGCGTCGTCGATGTCAACCTGATGGGCACCTACTATATGTGCCAGGCGGCGGCGAACCAGATGGTCAGGCAGGGGACCGGCGGCTCGCTGATCGCCATCAGCTCGATCTCGGCCCTGGTGGGCGGTGAGATGCAGTCCCACTACACGCCGACGAAAGCCGGCCAGCATTCGCTGATGCAGTCGGTCGCCATCGCGCTGGGCAAGTACGGCATTCGCGCCAACTCCATCTTGCCGGGTACTATCGCCACGGACATCAACAAGGAAGACCTCGCTGATCCCGCCAAGCGCGAATATATGGAAGGCCGCATCCCGCTTGGACGCCTGGGCGTGCCGGCTGATATCGGCAAGGTCGTCGTGTTCCTGGCCTCGGACCTGGCAGGCTACATGACCGGCGCCCATGTGCTGGTCGATGGCGGCGCTTTCGTGCATCTGCAATAGGGGTATTTCTGGAAAATAAATTTCTCAGTAAATACAGATAATTTGTATTTATTTCTAAAAACGGAAATAATTTTCAGAAAAATTGACCTTTGAGCCACATGGCGCATACTCATGAAGTTCATTCAGGAGGGTGCCGCATGGCCCATATCGCCTTTGACCGCTATACCATCGATGCCGAACTGCATCGCTTCATTACGGATGAGGCCCTGCCGGGCACGGGTATTAGCGCTGATGCCTTCTGGCGGGGACTGGCTGGCCTGCTGAAAGGCTTCAGCGACCGCAATGCTGCCCTGCTGGCGCACCGGGATGACCTCCAGGCCCGGATCGATGACTGGCACCGCAGCTATCCCTTTGAGGCCGGCGCTTACAAGGCTTTCCTGCAGGAGATCGGTTATCTGCGGTCCGAACCGGCAGCTTTTCAGGTTTCGACGAAAAATATCGATGACGAGATCGCCTGGCTGGCCGGCCCGCAACTGGTCGTGCCCGTTTCAAACGCGCGCTATGCCCTGAATGCCGCCAATGCGCGCTGGGGCAGTCTTTATGACGCGCTCTATGGCACCGATGCCATCGCGCCGCCCGTTGCCACGCGGGCTTACGACTCCGGACGCGGCGCTCTGGTGCAAAAGCAGGCGCGCGCCTGGCTCGATCAGTTCGTGCCGTTGTCGGGTGCCAGCCACAACGATGTGACGGCCTATGCGGTCGCTGGCGGCGCGCTGGTTGCACAGACGCCGACGGGTGCGGTTGGCTTGCAGACGCCTTCGCAGTTTGCCGGCTATACGGGCGGAGGCGACGCGCCGCAATCGATCCTGCTGTGCCACAATGGCCTGCACATGGATATTCTGATCGATCGGAACAGTCTGGTGGGCCGCAACGACCCGGCCGGTGTCGCTGATATCGTCATGGAGGCGGCGCTCTCGGCCATCATGGACATGGAGGACAGCGTCGCCGCCGTCGATGCGACGGATAAGGTCGGGCTGTACCGCAACTGGCTGGGCCTGATGACGGGCGGACTGTGCGAAACCTTCGAGAAAGGCGGACAGACCCTGACGCGCGCCCTTAATCTCGATCGCGTCTACACGACACCGGATGGCGGCGTGCTTACCCTGCATGGCCGCAGTCTGATGCTGTCGCGCAATGTCGGCCTGCATATGTACAGCGATATGGTGCGCGATGCGGAGGGCAGGGGGGTGCCGGAAGGTCTGGTCGACCTGATGGTCACGGCCCTGATCACGCGCCACGATCGAGGCAATAACAGCCGCACCGGATCGGCCTACATCGTCAAGCCCAAGATGCACGGACCGGAGGAGGTCGCCTTTGTGGTCGATACCTTCGCCTTTGCCGAAGAGGCCCTGGGTCTGCCGACGAATACGCTTAAAATCGGCATCATGGACGAGGAGCGCCGCACCAGCGTCAACCTGATGGCCTGTATCGAAGCCGCCCGCGAACGGGTTTTCTTCATCAATACCGGATTCCTCGATCGCACGGGGGACGAGATACATACCTCGATGCAGGCCGGGCCGATCATGCGCAAGGGCGACATCAAAAACGCCCGGTGGATCAGGGCCTATGAGGATGCCAATGTTGAGATCGGCCTCGCCTGCGGCTTGCCCGGACATGCCCAGATCGGCAAAGGCATGTGGGCGGCGCCGGACATGATGAAGGATATGCTGGCGCAGAAGATCGCTCATCCGAAGGCCGGCGCCACTACCGCCTGGGTGCCGTCGCCTACGGCCGCGACCCTGCACGCCCTGCATTATCATATGGTGGATGTCGCGGCCGTTCAGGCGGAAATCGCCCGGCGTCCGCGCGCCTCGGTCGATGACATTCTTGTGCCGCCGCTGGCCGATCGGACCTATTCGCCGGAAGAGATCGCCGAGGAACTGGATAATAATCTGCAAGGTTTGCTGGGCTATGTCGTGCGCTGGATCGACCAGGGCGTCGGCTGCTCCAAGGTGCCGGATATCCACGATGTCGGGCTGATGGAGGACCGCGCCACCCTGCGCATTTCCAGCCAGCATGTCGCCAACTGGCTGCGTCACGGCCTGGTTGAGGAGGCGATGGTCATGGCGCGGCTGAAGCACATGGCCCAGGTGGTCGACCGGCAAAATGCCGGCGATACGGCCTATGTGCCGATGGCACTGGGCTTTGATGGCATCGCCTTCCAGGCGGCGTGCGATCTGGTTTTCCAGGGCGCGGCACAGCCCAACGGCTATACTGAATTTATCCTGCACAAGCGCCGCCGGGAAGCCAAACAAGTCGCAATGGCGCCGGCTTAGGTCAGCAGATGGCCGCCGATCAGAGCGGTAATCCGGTCGGCGGCGGCGCGCACCTTTTGCCCCAGCTCCGGCAGGCGGTCCGGCGTCAGCCGCGTCGAGGGGCCGGAAAGCGATATCCCGGCGCGGGCCTCGCCGAAGGCGTTGAAAATCGGCGCCGCAACGCACCGCATTCCGGCATTGGCCTCTTCGTCATCGATCGACCAGCCGCGCCGGCGGATCGTTTCCAGTTCGGCGCGCAGGGCTTCAGGATCGGTAATCGTCGCCGGCTCAAAGCGGGCAAGCGGTTTGCCGCGCAGGAAGGCCTCGATCCGCTCGGCTGGCATTTCCGCCAGCAGGGCCTTGCCGATACCCGACGCATGACTGGCGCGGCGCTGGCCGATGCCGAAAAAGGCGCGGATCGGTTCATGACATTCGACCTGCGACACGAAGACGACTTCGACGCCGTCGAGCATGGCCATATTGACCGTTTCGCCCGTGGCTTCCATCAGGTCGGTCATGGCCGGGCGGCCGGCCAGCAGGATCTGGTTGCGGCGCTGGAAGGCCATGCCGATGCGCAGGGCCTCTATGCCGATCGACCATTTCTGGCTGGGCTCATCGACCGTCACGAGGTCATGGCCGGCCAGGGTGCTGAGCAGGCGGTGCGTGGTGGACGGCGGCAGGGCGGATTTTTCAGACAATTCCGTCAGGGTCAGGCCGTCATGATCGGACAGCGATTTCAACAGGCCGAGCGCCTTTTCCAGGGATTGATTGGGTTTTGTGTCGGCCTTGTCCTCACGCGGGCGGCCGCGCGGTCGCCTGACTGGAAGGGATGTCATTGCCAGCGCCTCTTCAGGCAGTTTACAGAAATGGAAAATATTTTCCATAAATCATTGAAATTGACTTGTACAGGCGAGAGGGATGCGTTTCTGCGTGTCACCTGAAGGCAGCGCCCGGATTTATTTTCGCAATGCAAAAAGAAATCCATTTCCTGGCATGGCTTTTGCTGGTTTTGTGTTCACGGACAAGCGCGCGTAATGCAAATTTGTAATATACAGGCCGTATTTCTGTACCCCATTAATCACTTTGCCCGATGACAGAGCCCAAAGGTATGAACTTGCAGTCACAAAATGAAACAGAGCCGCGCGCGCATCACGATGTTCCGCCGCTCGTCGTTGACCTCGACGGCACACTGATCAAGACTGACCTGTTGCTGGAATCGGCGCTCGCCTTTGTCGCCCGGCACCCGTTTCAGTCATACAAGCTGATCTTCTGGGCACTGGCCGGCAAGTCGGTGCTCAAGCACAAGATCGCGCAGCATATCGAAATCGATGCGGCGACCCTGCCTTACAATGCGGATGTCCTGAACCACATCGAAGCCTCGGCCGGGACGCGCAAAATCTATTTGTCCTCGGCCTCCAACGAGAAATATGTCGGCCAGGTGCATGACCACCTGGGTGTGTTCGATGGTTTCATGGGGTCGGACGAAAAGACGAACAATTCAAAAACGACCAAGATTACCCGCCTGAAGGCGGACTATGCCTGTGAGTCATTCGACTATATCGGCAATGCCCATGACGACCTGCACATCTGGGGGCGCGCCAATGCCGCCATCGCCGTCAATGCCGGCGGTTCCGTGCGCCGTGCGCTGCTGAAGGCCAAGCCGGACGCCGTTTTCCTGGATTCGACGGACAAACCGGCAAAGCCCTGGAAGCCCTATGTGAAGATGCTGCGGCCGCACCAGTGGGCCAAGAACACCCTGGTGTTCGTGCCCCTGATCATGTCGCATACCTTCAGCCTGCCGGCTATTCTGCTGGCCTTCTTGGCCTTCGTGTCGTTTTCCTTGTGCGCCTCAAGCGTCTACATTCTCAATGACCTGCTGGATATAACAGCGGACCGCCAGCATCCGACCAAACGGACGCGGCCCTTCGCGGCCGGCACGGTTTCTGTCATGACGGGCGCCCTGATCGGCGCCGGGTTGCTGCTGGCGGCGTTTCTGATCGGCCTGTTCATATCACCCATGTTCCTGGCGGCGCTGGCGCTCTATTACATCATGACGAATGCCTATTCGCTTCTGCTGAAACGCAAGCTGATGATCGATGTCGTCACCCTGGCCGGACTTTACGCCACACGCCTGCTGGCGGGTGCCTATGCCGTTTCCGTACCGATTTCGGAATGGCTGCTGGCTTTTGCCGTCTTCATCTTCCTGTCCCTGGCCCTGATCAAACGGCATTCGGAAATGGCCATGCGGCTGGATGCCGGCCTGGCCGATCCCACCAACCGGGGGTATCGCATCACCGACCTGCCGGCCCTGATCGCCTTGGCCGCGGCGGCCGGCTATTCGGCGGTCATCGTGTTCTCGCTCTATATCGGCAATCCGGAAATCACCACGCTTTATACCCATCCGCGCCGCATGTTCCTGGCCTGCCCACTGCTGCTCTATTGGATTTCCCGCGCCGTCATCATGAGCCATCGCCGCGATATGCACGATGATCCGGTGGTCTTTGCATTGAAGGACCGGGTGAGCCTGATCACCTTGGGCCTGATCGGCGTGGTGGGACTGTCCGCCCTATGAACCAGTTGATGATCTACGGCGTTGTCCTGATCAGCGTCACCTTTAATGCCGTTGCGCAACTCCTGCTGCGCGTCGCCATGATGACCTTCAATACAAGCCTGGTGGCGCAACCTATGCCGTCGCGCCTTTTGGCCCTGGCCTTTTCGCCACCCCTGCTGCTGGGCCTGGTGCTGTTCGGCCTGAGTGTCCTGTCCTGGCTGGTCGTTCTGTCGCGGCTGCCGGTCGGGATCGCCTATCCCATGGCGTCGCTGGGCTATATAGTGGCCACCCTGCTGGGCGTGGTGATCCTGAAAGAGCCTGTCCATATACTCCAGATAGTCGGCATCGTCCTGATCTGCAGCGGTGTCGCCTTCATTGCGCGTTCGGCCATGGCGTAGGCTTATCGGCAAGTATCAATTGTATGAGTATTGACTCTCCGGCCCGTATCATGATCGATAGGGCCACGGACACGCGCGGAAAGCGCGGTCGCAGGGAGTTGGATGATGTTGAGATTTTCACGCCGCGCCGCATTGGCGTCTGCCGCCGGACTGGCAACCACGGGCCTCGCCGGCAAGGCATTGGCGCAGGCAGAAGCGGAGGTGACGGCCGTCACGCCGTTTCCGTTATCGGCCGTGCGCCTGAAACCCTCTCTCTTCCTGACCTCGATCGAAGCCAACCAGCGCTATCTGCTGTCGCTCGAGCCCGATCGCTTCCTGCATAATTTCCGTCTCTATGCCGGTCTTGAGCCGAAGGGCGCGCTTTATGGCGGCTGGGAAGCGCGCGGCATCGCCGGGCACAGCCTGGGGCATTACCAGTCGGCGCTCAGCCTGATGTACGCCCAGACCGGCAAGCCGGAATTTCGTGAGCGCGCGCGCTACATCACCCGCGAACTGGCGCTCGTTCAGGGGCGAAATGGCGACGGTTATGCCGGCGGCACCAATGTCGACAGGAATGGAAAAACTGTCGACGGCAAGGTCATCTTCGAGGAAATCCGCCGCGGCGATATCCGCACGCAGGGTTTCGATCTCAATGGCGGATGGGTGCCGATCTACACCTACCACAAGGTGCTGGCCGGCACGCTCGATGCCCACCACTATTGCGACGATCCGGCGTCGCTTGCGGTTGCGCTGGGTCTGGCGGATTATTTCGGCCGCATTATCGAGGGGCTCAGCGATGCGCAGGTGCAGGAAATCCTGCGCGCCGAACACGGCGGTATCAATGAATGCTATGCCGAGCTTTATGCCCGCACGGGCAACAGACGCTGGCTGACCCTGGCCGAGCGCATCCGCCACCGCGCCGTCCTCGATCCGCTGGCCGAGGGGCGTGACGAACTGGCCGGCAAGCACGCCAATACGCAGATTCCGAAGGTCATCGGCCTGTCGCGTATTTACGAGGTGGCCCCCGACGAACAGCACAGGCAGGACTGTGCAAAAGCGGCGCTTTTCTTCTGGGAGACGGTGACGAAGGACCATTCCTACGTCATCGGCGGCAATTCGGAATATGAGCATTTCGGCGAACCGCGCAAGCTTTCGAAACGCCTGGGCCAGCAGACCTGCGAAGCCTGCAATACCTACAACATGCTGAAACTGACGCGCCATCTTTATGGCTGGTCGGGCGATGCGCGCTATTTCGACTTTTATGAGCGCGCCCACCTCAATCATATCATGTCGCAGCAGGATCCGCAGACGGGCATGTTCACCTATTTCACGCCGCTGGCCTCGGGCTTCGGCCGCGTCCATTCCTCGCCGGAAAACGATTTCTGGTGCTGCGTCGGGTCGGGGATGGAAAGCCATTCCAAACATGGCGAAAGCATCTGGTGGCGCAAGGGAAACCGCGTGCTGGTCAATCTCTACTATGCCTCAATGCTCGACTGGGCGGAAAAGGGCGTCAAGCTCGATATGGAGACCGCCTTCCCGTTGAGCGACACCGTGACCCTGCGCGTAACGCAGGCGAAGGCGCCGTTTGAATTGGCGCTGCGTGTGCCATCATGGTGCGCCGCCCCGAAACTAACGGTGAATGGCAAGGCGATGGCCGCCAGCCCTAAGGATGGATATCTGCTGCTGACATCGCTCAAGGCGGGCGATGTCGTTGGGCTTACCTTGCCTATGGCGGTCCACTCTGAGACCATGCCCGATGATGACCGGCTGGTGGCTTTCCTCAATGGCCCGCTGGTCCTGGCCGCTGATCTGGGGCCAAGCGACAAACCGTGGGAAGGCTTCGATCCGGCCGTGGTGGCCGACAGCAATGAGGGCGTGCTGGTACGGGCAGGGGAGACCTTCAGCCTGGGCACGCACGGCCAACCGGAAAAGCTGGTGCTCAGGCCCTTCTATGGCCAGCATCATAACCGCACCGCTGTATATTTCCGCCGCTTCACGCCGGCTGAATGGCCGAAGGCGGAGGCCGGTTATCGCGCCGCCGCGGCTGAAAAGGCTGATATTCTCCGCCGTACAGTCGACTCCATACGTCTGGGTGAACAGCAACCGGAAACCGACCATGCTTTTGAAGGCACGCCCAATACGGCCGCGATTACGCATATCGCTGAGCGTGGCAGGCTGATCAATAAGGGTTATTTCCAGTTCGAACTGGCGGTCAGGCCGGGGCCGCTCGATTTGCAGGTCAGCTATAACGGCAGCGACCACAACAAGGACTTCAATATCCTGGTCGATGGCCAGCTTCTGACACATGAAACACTGCCGGGCGAGGCCACGGTGGCGCGGACGCTCAAAACCTATCCGCTGCCGGACCTGGCCGGCAAGGACCGTATTACCGTCCGTTTCGAGGCCGCCACCGATCAGTGGACGACGGCCTATGAATGCCGGGTGATCGCGCGGAAGACGGAGTCAGTCTAGGCTTTGTGATACTCGGCGACGCGCCCGACTTCTTCGCGGGAGCCGAGCACGACGCCGACCCTCTGGTGCAGGGCCTCCGGCTGGATATCGAGGATCGGATTGAGGCCATCGGTCGCCGCGCCGCCGGCCTGTTCGATCAAAAGGGCGATGGGGTTGGCCTCGTACATCAGGCGCAGCTTGCCGATCCCCTTGCGGGCATCGACCGGGTACATGAAGATGCCGCCGCGCGTCAGGACGCGGTGAACATCGCCCACCATCGAGGCCAGCCAGCGCATGTTGAAATCGGCCGCGCGCGGGCCGGTCTTGCCGGCCAGGCATTCGTCGATATAGCGGCGGACCGGCGGCATCCAGTGGCGGTGGTTCGACATGTTGATGGCGAATTCGCGCGTGCTGGCGGGGATGATCATCTGCGGTACGGTCATCAGCCAGTCGCCGGTTTTCTGATCAAGCGAAAAGGCCGAAACACCGGCGCCCAGAGTCAGCACCAGGGTGGTCTGTGGGCCGTAGATGGCGTAGCCCGCTGCCAGTTGCCGGCGGCCGGGCTGCAGGACATCGACTTCGGTTACCGGGCCGGACGGCGCTTTCAGGATGGAGAAGATGGTGCCGACCACGCCATTGACATCGACATTGCTGGAGCCGTCGATCGGATCGAAGACCAGCAGGTATTCACCACGTGCCAGCGGGTAAATCTCTTCCATCTCTTCCGAGACAAGCGCGGACACATGTCCGCCCCAGCGCCGGGCCTCCAGCATCATGTCATTGGCGATGACATCGAGCTTTTTCTGCACCTCGCCCTGGACGTTTTCCTGTTCGAGCGCGCCGGTCAGGCCGTCGATGGCGCTGGTATTGACGGCGTGACCGATGTCGCGGCAGGCATCGGCGACCGCCAGGATCAGTTGGTGCAGGGAGTCAGGGGCGGATTGTTCGGCAAGGAACCGGGGGAGAGGTGTCAGCATGGTATCCAGTGTGGCTTGTTATGGTTGCCGAGCACCATAGCGAAATCCGCAAAACACGCCACCCCGTTTACACCGGGTGAGTGTTGTTAGGGTTAATCATTTCTCGTTTTGGGCGTATTCCACAAAAATAATTAACCTGTTGTTAACAATGGGTGGCGGGCCGGCCGTAAACCTGATTACATCGGCCGGTAATCAGGAGCTGTCCCATGCTGGCCAGGATCAAGCGTCTCGCGCCCTATTTTCTCCTCGGCCCCGTCAGTGGTCCGCTGGTGGCCGGCATTGTTCATAATTTCCGCGGCGGCCGCCCGGTTCTGGGCACCATGTATGCCGTTCTGCTGCTGGAATTCATCTATCTGCTGCCAGTACTTTCCGCGAAATATATCCCGACCCTAATGCACTGACGTCATCCCGGCTTGCCGGAAACAGCCGGACAGGCCACAGTTCTGTCTCTGATTCTTTTCAGGAGAGACTGATGGCCCTGCGTGACCTGACCGGCGCGGTCGATTTCGGCCACCTAGAAGCCTATACGCTGAATGACGCCGTGGTGATGGAGGAGGTTCTGCGTATCTTCCAGCAGCAGTGCGAACTGTGGTCACCGCTTTTGACCACGGCACATGATGGCTGGCGTGATGCGGCTCATACCATCAAGGGGGCGGCGGCCGGTGTTGGCGCCGGCCTTCTGGCCGCGGCGGCCGAAGCGGCGGAACGCGGGGACGATGCAGGCGCCGATCTGCGGCTGGACAAGGTGCGCTCGGCCATGAATGCCGCCCAGCACGATGTGGCGGCCTACCTGCACGAACTGCAACTGAGATCCCTGCGCGGTTAAGCAGAACTGACGCAAGCGGCCGGTTTTTATGGCTTGGCATTTGGGGAGGGGCCCTTTAAACGCACAGCCCAGACCCTATCTTTCAGTGAAACCAGAGAGCCGGCATGAGCGACGAAGAGCTGCATATCATCTGTACCGACCGCGAAGGCGTGGTCCATACCCTGCCGGCGCTCGAAGGCTGGCGCATCATGGAAATCATCCGTGACAACGGCCTGCCGATCAAGGCTGAGTGCGGCGGCTGCCTGGAATGCGCCACCTGTCATGTTTATGTCGCCGATGCGTGGCAGGACAGGCTGGTGCCGAAATCCGACGAGGAAGACGAGAAGCTCGACGAAGCCTTCAATGTGAAGCGCAGTTCGCGTCTCTCCTGCCAGATTTTGATGCGCGATGATCTAAACGGACTTGAGGTCACCCTGGCGCCCGAAGCGGATTAAGCTGCAGCGAGCCGGGGTAACAAAAAGGGATAATCCATGCGTTTAAGAACCCTGCTGGCGTCTTTGCTGATCGGTTCGGCCCTGGCGGCCGGTATTACAGGGGCGGCCTGGGCCTGGGGCTCTTCGGGGCATCGCATGATCGGCGAGATGGCGCTGAAATCCCTGCCGACCTATATGCCGGCCTTCCTGCGCAGCCCGCAGGCGATTGCTGATGTCGGCGAATATGCCCGCGAGCCCGACCGTTGGCGCGGCGCCGGCAAGGTTCATGATAATGACCGAGATGTCGCTCACTTCATCGACCTAGATGATGACGGCAACACCCTGGCCGGCGTCTCGCTGGATAACCTGCCGGCCAACCGTTCGGATTATGAAGCCGCCTTGCGCGCCAAAGGTGTCGAGCCCTACAAGGCTGGTACTCTGCCTTATGCAACGGTCGATGCCTGGCAGCAGGTCGTCAAGGATATGGCCTTCTGGCGTGTCCTGACCTATGTCGAGGCGCGCGAAACCGACCGGACGAAAAAAGCCTGGTACAAGGCCGATCTCGCCCGCCGCGAAGACCTGACCCTGCGGGATATCGGCATCCTGGCGCACTATGTCGGCGATTCGACCAACCCGATGCACCTGAGCATCCATTATAACGGCTGGGGCGACTTCCCCAATCCGAATGGGTTCACCACGGAAAAGGTACATTCGCCCCTCGAAGGTGTCTATGTCCACGACACGGTCAGGCAAGACGATATCGCGGCCGCCATGGGCGACTATGTGCCCTGTACGGCACCGATCATGACGTGCGTCACCGGCCGCTTCAAGCCGAGCTTCGCCAAGGTCATTCCGATGTACCAGATGGAAAAGGATGGCGGTTTCACGCCCGGCGACCCGCGCGGCAAGGCGTTTATGGTGGAACGCCTGGGACGCGGCGCCGGCGACCTGCGGGATGCGCTGCTGGATGCCTGGCGTGAGTCCAAGACCATGCAAGTCGGTTACAAGGCCGGTAGCTATGATGATTTTGTCGGCGGCCGGATCGCCGATCCGTGGGAAGTGCTTTATGGCAACGATTAATCAATACGGAACGCATCGGGAAGGTCTGGATTACCTGCCGCGCACTGGCGGTTACGGCATCCTGACGATCAATGGTAAGATCGCCTGCGCGCGCATCGGCTATGGCCCTTACAGCTATGATTTTCCCGGCGGCGCCACTGATCCGGATGAAACGCCCGAACAGGCGGTGGTGCGCGAGTTCGGCGAAGAGGTCGGGCTGGTGGTCGAGGTCGTCCGGCCGATCACCGATCTGAGGCACTACATCATTCATGAGAATGGCACGCCCTATAACAACCACAGCCATTTCTTCGAGATGCGGCTGGTTGGCGAGGACGCTGCCTTGAAAATCGAGGCGGATCATGAACTGGTCTGGCTCGATCCGATGGTTGTGATGACGCACCTGAAGCATGAGGGCTATGCCTGGCCGCTGGCCTTGTGGCTTCGCAATCAATCAATTTGATTGAACGATTTTATAAATTTAATTCATTGGATCGAATAAAGGCGCGGGTCTAATACGGGTTGTCAGACAGACTGAAAGCCCTTCTCATGACCGATCTTGCCGTCAAATTACCCGCCCGCCTGCCGGAAGTCTTTCCAGGCGTTATGATCGCCGCCCTGATTGGGGCGGTTGCGTTCGGACTCCACCAGTTGCCGCACATGGACGCGGTGTCTCCCGCCATCCTGGCGGCGGTCATCGGCCTGTTCCTGGCCCATGCGGTGAAGCTGCCAGGCCGTGCGGAGGCAGGCATCGCCTTTTCCTCGCGCAGCCTGCTGCGCTGGGCAGTCGCCTTGCTGGGTCTTCAGGTCAGTTTCGGCCAGATCGCAGCGATTGGCTGGACAGGGTTTGTTATTGTCGCCGCCGGACTGGCGGTCAGTTTCGTGACGATCCGCGCGGTGGGCCGGGCGCTCGGCGTGGCGCCGAAACTGGCCGAATTGATCGCTGCCGGCACCAGTATCTGCGGTGCGTCGGCAGTGGCGGGCGTCAATGCGGTGACCGGTGCCGAGGACGAGGATGTCGCCTATGCGGTGGCCATGGTGACCCTGTTCGGCACGGCCGCCATGCTGCTTTATCCGCTGGCTGACCATCTGCTGGCACTGGATGCCCGCCGCTATGGCCTGTGGGCTGGGGCGTCGATCCATGAGGTGGCGCAGGTGGTCGGCGCCACGGCGCAGGTCGGGCCGGCGGCCACGCAGTCGGGCGCCATTGCCAAGCTGACGCGTGTGCTGATGCTGGCGCCGCTGGTCATGAGCCTGCGTTTGGGGCGGCGCAAGGCGGAAGGCGGAAACGCGGGCGCCGGTGTGCCTCTGTTCGTCATCGGCTTCCTGGCCCTGGTAGTGGTCAACAGCCTGATCGCCCTGCCGCACGAACTGACGGCCCTGACCGGGCAGGTGTCGGGCTTCCTGCTGGCCATGGCGCTGGGGGCGATGGGCCTGAAGACGCACATCAATGGCCTGAAAGCCAAGGGCTGGGCGCCGCTGGCCCTGGGTGCATTCGGCGCGGTGTTGATCTCGCTTTTTACGCTGGGACTCACTTTAGCTTTCGCCTAAATAAAAGCATGACTTTAGAACAGTTACGCATCTTTATCGCCGTTGCCGAACGCGAGCACCTGACCCGCGCGTCTGAGGCGCTCAACCTGACGCAATCGGCGGTCAGTTCAGCGATTGCGGCGCTGGAGGGGCGGTACGGCACGAAGCTGTTCGACCGCATCGGCCGCGGCATCGCGCTGACCGAAGCCGGACGGCTGTTCCTGCCGGAGGCGCGGGCGGTCCTGGCGCGGGCGCGGGCGGCCGAGCAGACCCTGCATGACGCGACCGGCGGCCTGCGCGGGACGCTTAATCTGGCCGCCAGCCAGACGGTTGCCAATTTCTGGCTGCCGGAGCGCCTGGCGCGGTTTCATGCCGCCTATCCCGGTCTGACCCTTGGGCTGGCCATCGGCAATACCGACCGGGCAGCGGCGAAGGTTTTGAGCGGTGAAGCCGATATCGCGGTGGTGGAAGGGCGGGTGGCTGATCCGCGGCTGGCGGTCACGCCGCTTGACGGGGATCGGCTGGTGCTGATCGCGCCTATTGGCCTCAACCTGCCGCAGCCCTTGACTCCGGCGGACTGGGCCGGTTTTCGCTTTATCATCCGCGAACCGGGATCGGGCACGCGGCATATTCTGGAAGATCATCTGGCTGCGATGGGATTAAGGCTCGACTCTGGTAATATCGTCATGGAACTGCCGTCGAACGAAGCGGTGCGTGGCGTGGTCGAGGCCGGACTGGGCGTATCGCTCCAATCCGAACTGGTGGCGCAACGGGCGATCCGCGCCGGCCTGCTGAAGGGCATGGATATCGGGCTGGCGCCGCGTTCCTTCTATTTGCTTCGACTGAAGGAACGCAGCGGCACCCGCGCCGAACAGGCGTTCATGGACATCTGCAAGGATTAGAAACGTCTCAGGATGAATTCGTCGTCAAGCGTCTGGCCGACCGGGAACTGGTATTCACCCACCCGTTCGAAGCCGTAAGACCGGTAGAGCGCCTGCGCCTTGTGGTTCTCGCTCCAGACGCCGATCCACTGCGGTGCATCGCCATAGGTCTCGCCGAGCCAGCTCAGGGCAATGGCCATCAGCATCCGGCCCAGGCCCTTGCCCTGCTGGCTGGAATGGACATAGAGCCGCTTCAATTCGCCGGCACTCGCTGGATTGGCGTCGGCGTGCGGCAGGCCGACCGGCCCGCATTGCAGATAGGCCACCGCGTCATCGCCGTCATAGACAATGCGCCAGAACTGCGTCGGATCGGCGATTTCCGAAGCCAGTTTTTCCGGCGCATAGGATTTTTCCAGAAAGGCGTTCAGGTCTTCCGGTGGGTAGAGGTGGGCGAAGGTCTCGGTAAAGGTGTCCTTCGCCAGTTGCGACAGGGCCGGGATGTGGTGGGGTTCGACGGGAAGGATGCGCATGGCGGTGTGATAGCCTGTGTGCGCGGCCTAAGCAAGAAACCCCACCACCATCCGTCTTCGCCTAAAGGCTATGCCGGACGGTCCCCCTCCCCACCAAAGGTGGGGAGATATAGTTTAGAATGCCGCCTTGCTGGCCTCCAGGAAGGCACGCAGGGGCTCCGGCTTGCGGCCCGTCAGAGTTTCGACATCGTCGGTCAGGATGTCGAAACCGCCTTCACGCGTGGTAGTGTCGAACGAGACCAGCATGGGAATGAGGGGTTCAGGAACGCCCGCCGCCTTCATACCGCCGGCCAGTTGTTCGTCGGTCAGGTCGACCACGGCCAGCGGCTTGCCGATGACTTCCGAAGCCAGGGCGGCAATCTGTTTCGTGGTCAGAAGTTCAGGGCCGGTCAGTGTCAGAATCTCGTTGGTCGAAGGCTTGCTGAGGGCTGCCGCCGCCGAACGGGCGACATCGGCGTGAGAGACGTGTGATATCTTGCCTTCACCGGCGGAGGTGTAGAGCGTGCCTGAGGCAAGGGCGCCCGGCAGGGTCATCAGCAGGTTTTCCTGATACCAGGCGTCGCGCAGGATCGTGTAGGGGCGGCCGCTGGTAATGATCGCCTGTTCGGTGCCGGCATGATCGGGGGCGAAGGTGACGGCGGAGCCTTCCGGTTTCGGCATGGAGGTATAGACGATTTCGGCCCCGGCCTCGGCGGCGGCTTCCACGGCATTCAGGTGCTGCCTGAGGCGCTGGCCGGTGCCGAGGGAATCGGTCGAAATGATCAGGACGCGATCGACGCCTTTGAAGGCGGCGGCAAGCGAGGCGGGATCGTCGAAATCGGCGGTGCGGGTTTCCGCGCCTTTGGCGGCCAGGTCGGCGATCTTCGAGGTGTCGCGCGAAGCGGCGATGATATGGTCCTTGCCGGCTTCCAGCAGAAGCTGGGTGACATGACGACCGAGCTTGCCATTGGCGCCGGTAATGAGGAGATTGGACATGGTGGTTCCTTTATGATATGTGGTTACTAAATGAGACCGTTTGTAAAATAGTAGCTTATTGCCGCCTGTAAAGACGGCAGGTTTTCGGGAGATAGTTACCTTGAAGGAACCAGTGATCACGCCCGCCCTGCGCCAGGCCATGCAGGATGTCATGGTGCAGGTCGAGGGGCAGGTGGACAGCAGCAAGTGTCCGATACGCGATGTGATGGATCATATCGGCGACAAGTGGTCGAGCCTGCTGATGGTGGCGCTCGGCACCCGGCCGCATCGCTTCGGCGAACTGAAGCGCGCCGTGCCGGATATTTCTCAGCGGATGCTGACCCAGACCCTGCGTGATCTGCAGCGTGACGGCCTGGTCAGCCGGCATGTCTTCCCAACCCAGCCGCCTTCGGTCGAATACCGCCTGACCGCGCTGGGCGAATCGATGATGCCGCCCCTGATGGGCCTGATGAAATGGGCGTCTGATCACCATGCGCAGATACGCGCGGCGCGGGCTGATTTTGCCGAGGCGCAGGCGGAGCCGGCCTGATCCTGTCCGCCTGGCGCAAAAACATACGCTTTACGCGGGCTTGGAATCCGATGGGCTCCAACCTAATTGAAAAATTATTCGCGCTGTAATTGACTGATTTCAAGGCAATTTCAGCGAGAGGCTACGTGAAAGAGGCGGAGACGGCAAACCCGGTGATCAAAACCGGCATAGCGGCATTTGACGATATTCTCGGCGGTGGCCTGACGGCCAACCGGGTTTATCTGCTGCATGGAACGCCCGGATCGGGCAAGACAACCCTGTCCTTGCAGTTCCTTCTGGAAGGCGTCCGGCAGGGCGAAAAGGTGCTTTATGTCACCCTGTCGGAAACCCGCATGGAACTGATGGCGGTGGCCAAATCGCACGGCATGGTGCTCGATGATGTCGAGATTTTCGAACTGATCGCCGAGGAACAGGATCTCGATCCGGACAACCAGTACACCATGTTCCAGCCGTCGGAAGTGGAACTGAGCGTCACCACGCGGCGTATCCAGGATGAGGTTGAACGCATCAAGCCGAAGCGGGTGGTGATTGACTCCCTGTCTGAGGTCAAGCTGCTGGCCCAGAGCGCCTTGCGGTTTCGCCGCCAGGTTCTGGCGCTCAAGCAGTTTTTCGTCGGCCGCGACTGCACGGTGCTGTTCCTCGATGACAAGACGGCGCGCGGCGAAGACGACCTGCAACTGGAAAGCATCGCCCACGGCGTCATCAGCCTTGAGCAGCTATCGCCTGATTACGGGGCAGAAAGGCGGCGCCTGAGCATCACCAAGCTGCGCGGCCAGCGGTATCGCGGCGGGTATCACGATTTCAGCATTCAGCGCGGCGGCCTTGTCGTCTATCCGCGCATCATCGCCAGCGAACATCTCAAGCGCAATGATGTGACCGTCATGCGCAGTGGCATACCTGAAATGGACGCCCTCCTGGGTGGCGGCCTGACATCGGGCACCAGCGTGCTCTTGCTGGGGCCGGCGGGGATCGGCAAGTCCAGCCTGGGGGTCCAGTATGCCGCCGAAGCGGCGCGCCGGGGGCTGGCCAGCATCCTGTTTTCCTTTGATGAGCGCCTGGAAACCCTCTTCCAGCGTGCCGAGGGCATCGGCATTCCGCTGCGCACCTATGTCGACCAGGGGCTGATCGAGGTGCGCGCCATCGATCCGGCGGAAATGTCGCCCGGTGAATTCGCGGACAAGGTGCGCAAGGCGGCGGAAGGCGAAAGCGGCAAGCCGGTCAAGATCGTGGTGATCGACAGCCTCAATGGCTATCTCAACGCCATGCCGGAAGAACGTTTCCTGACCGCCCAGCTTCATGAGCTTCTGACCTATCTCGGTCATCTCGGCATCATCACCTTCCTGGTGGTGGCGCAGCATGGCCTGCTTGGCAACTCGATGCAGACCATGATCGATACCAGCTACCTGGCCGATACGGTCATCCTGTTCCGTTATTTCGAGACCAAAGGCGAGGTCAGGCAATTGATCTCTGTCGTCAAGAAACGCAACGGTCGGCACGAGCGCTCCATCCGTGAATTTTCCTTCACCGAGGCCGGTATCCGTATCGGCGAGCCCCTGCGCAGGTTCCATGGCTTGCTGACGGGCACGCCGTTTTCGATGAAAGCGGCCGAACCCCTGACGATGCAAAATGGCACGGCAGAGGAATAGGGGGCATGACTGAAGAGGCCGAAAGCCGCGTCCTGATTCTGCCCCCGACCGCGCGGGACGGCGCCATTACGGCGGACCTGATAGGCAGGGAAGGGGTAGGGGCCCTGATCTGCCGCGACATCAGTCAGCTATGCGCCGAGATGCAGGCCGGTGCCGCCGCCCTGATCCTGGCCCAGGAATATGTGCTCGCCGACCGGGGAAAGCACCTCCAGGACATCCTGGCGCAACAGGAAGACTGGTCGGATATCCCCATCATCCTGCTGACGCCGCCGGGACAGGATTCGCCGGCCATCCTGAAGGAACTGGAAGCCATAGGGCACATGACCCTGATCAAGCGGCCGGTGCAGCTCAGCAATTTCATGTCGACCATCCGCTCGGCCCTGCGTGACCGGGACAGGCAATATGGTATCCGCGATTTCCTGCAGGAGCGGACGCGGCAGGCGGACATCATGAAGGTGGCGACGGAAAAGGCCAATGCCGCCAATGTGGCCAAGTCGGATTTTCTGGCCAATATGAGCCACGAAATCCGCACGCCGATGAACGCCATACTGGGGCTTTCCACCATACTGGCGCGCAGCTCGCCCCTGACCGCCAACCAGCGCAAATATATCGAGACCCTGTCGACTTCCGGCGAAAGCCTGCTGATGTTGATCAATGACCTGCTGGATATCTCCAAGATCGAGGCCAGCGGTATAGAAATCGAGACCGTGCCTTTCCGGCTCGATCGCCTGCTGGAGGATATGGTCAGCGTCAGTTCCGTCAGGGCGTCGGAAAAGCACCTGAGCCTGACGGTAAATATCGATAATGTGCGCGGCAAATGGTTTGCCGGCGACCCGACGCGCATCCACCAGGTTCTGAGCAACCTGTGCTCCAATGCCATCAAGTTCACCGATAGTGGCGCGATTACCATTGAAACCGTGCGTCCGGATGACGGCGGCGACCGGCTGTCGATCACGGTTTCCGATTCCGGCATCGGCATAGCACCTGAAAAGCTGGAAAAGATTTTCGACAAGTTCACTCAAGCCGACAGCACCATCAGCCGCAAGTTCGGTGGCACCGGGCTTGGCCTCGCCATCAGCAAGACCCTGGCGGAACTCATGGCGGGCAGCCTGACGGTTTACAGCACGCCCGGCGCGGGCTCATGCTTTACCTTCACACTGGACCTGCCTGAAGTCGCCCCTGCTGAAGCACCGGATGTGGCCGAGGCCGCCGCGCCTGGTCGATCCGGGAAGGGCCGCGTCCTGCTGGTCGAGGACTATCCGCCCAATGTGCTGGTGGCGAAGACCTTCCTTGAAATGTTCGGCTATGAGGTCGATCTGGCCGAAAATGGCGCCAGCGCCGTCAATATGGCCGATAGCCTGCGCTATGCCGTCATACTTATGGATATTCAGATGCCGGAAATGGACGGGTTTGAAGCCACGCGCCTTATCCGCCTGTCTGGCAAGCCCAATGCCGAAACCCCGATCATCGGCATGACGGCCCATGCGCTCGATGGCATCCGCGAAAAATGCCTGGCTGCCGGCATGAATGAATATCTCTCCAAGCCCTTTGCGCCCGCCGATCTCGAAAACCGGCTCGGCCAGTTTACGCATTAGGCCGTAAACTCATAAATATCGTGGCCATGGCGGCTGAAATGGCAAAATAATGCCAGGAGATGGGTGCCGGCCGTAGTCAACCTACGGCCAGGCCCATCGACGCCGCAGGATGAAGCCATTTCACCGTCGGAACGATGCGGCCCATTTGCACGGGCTACGGCGTCGAAAAAACTAGAAAATGTAGGCATTTCCTTCGCTTTTTCTCCAGGTATCCGCACAAATGGCCTCGCACCATGGCCATGATATTTATGAGTTTACGGCCTATTGCTTTGAAACGCAAAGCGGTAACACTTTGAATTTTTATTTTTCAAATTCTAGTTTCTGATCGTTGATTTTGAAACGCGTTTCGACCGCCCTCTGGACTGCCGGAACCGGCAGCGGAGGATGCGATGACAGATGTATGGACGAAGGTAGAAGCGGGCTGGCCCGCCAAGGTGCTGGGCGTGGTGCTGGCGCTGATCGGTGTGGTCCTGGTCATCGGCGGCATCCAATTGGCGATGCTGGGCGGTAGCTGGTACTACCTGCTGGCCGGTTTGGCCCTGGCTGTTTCCGGCGGTCTGATCTTCACCGGCCGGGTGCTTGGCGCCTGGGTCTATATCGCCACCTTTGTTCTGACCGTTCTGTGGGCCTTTACGGAATCCGGGCTGAATGGCTGGGCGCTGGTGCCGCGGATCGTCGCGCCACTGGTGCTTCTGCTGTTTGTGGTCGGGCTTCTGCCGTCGCTTCTGCCTGGCGAGGGGAAGAAGCGACGGTTACAGGGATTTGCGGGGATTGCCGCCTTTGTCGTCCTGCTGGGGCTGGCGGTCGGGATCGCCAACCGTTCGAGCGTAAAATCGCCCGTACCTGAGGCGGGCGTCACTCTGGCCTTCGATACCGCCGCGGCCGCCGGCGCCGACTGGCCGACGTATGGTGGCGGTTCAAGCGCCCAGCGCTATGCCGATCTCAACCAGATTAATCCGGACACTGTCAAAAACCTCAAGGTCGCCTGGACCTACCGCACCGGCAGCCAGCCCGACAAATGGGGCTCCGAGACCACGCCGATCAAAATCGGTGACAGCCTCTATGCCTGCACCGGCATGAACAAGATGTACGCGCTCGATGCCGCCACCGGCAAGGTGCGCTGGACCTTCGATCCGAAGGTGCCGACCGAATATATCCCCTATACCGCTGCCTGCCGGGGCGTGGCTTATTACAAGGTGCCGGCGGCGGCTGTGGGCACGTCATGCGCCGAACGCATTTTCGAGGGCACGCTCGATGGCCGCATTATCGCGGTCGATGCCAAAAACGGCCAGCCTTGTCAGGGCTTTGGCACGGGCGGACAGGTGAAGATCACCGACGGCATGGGGCAGGTGATTCCGTCCATGGTCGCCATCACGGCGGCGCCGGCGATCGTGCATGGCATTGTCGTCACCGGCCACCAGGTGCAGGACGGCCAGTACAAATGGGCGCCATCGGGCGTCATTCACGGCTATGATGCCGTGACGGGCCAGCTACGCTTTGCCTGGGACATGATGCGTCCGGACCGCACCGGCGCGCCGCCGCCGGGAGACACCTATACGCGCGGTACGCCGAACATGTGGACCACCGCCACGGCGGACGAGCAACTGGGCCAGGTCTACCTGCCGATGGGCAATTCGGCGGCGGACTATCTCAGCGGGCAGCGCCGGCCGGCGGAAAAGATGTATTCGTCGGGCCTGGTGGCGCTCAATGTCGATACCGGAAAGCCGGCCTGGGTGTTCCATACGGCGATCAACGACGTCTGGGACTATGACCAGGGCAGCCAGGTCTCTCTGGTCAATTTCCCGGTGAACGGCCAGATGGTGCCGGCCATCCTGCTGCCGACCAAGCAGGGCGATTTCTATGTGCTTGACCGCCGCACCGGCAAGCCCCTCACCGGGGTGGGCCAGATGAAGGCCGAGGTCGGCGGTGTCGAGCCGCAGGAACGCAGCCCGGTCCAGCCATATTCGACCTATCAGAACGTGCGTGACGGCGATGTTACCGAGCGTCAGATGTGGGGCATGTCGCCGATCGACCAGATGATCTGCCGCATCCAGTTCCGCAAGGCGCACTATGCCGGCATGTATACGGCGCCGCAACTGGACAAGCCCTATATCCAGTATCCTGGCTACAATGGCGGCTCGGACTGGGGCAGCGCGGCTGTCGATCCGCGTCGGGGTGTGGTCATCGCCAACTACAACCTGACGGCCAATTACGACCAGTTGCTGACCCGCAAACAGGCGGATGACCGCGGCATTTACGCAGTTGGAGACCCGAAGAATACCGGCAAGGGCGGTGCCGAAGGGGCGGGGCCGCAGGAGGGGGCGCCGTTCGCCATCGACGTCAATGCCGGCTGGGTGATGCCGGTGACGGGGATGCTCTGCAAGCAGCCGCCTTACGGGGGTATTCGCGCCTTCGACTTGAAGACTGGCAAGACCCTGTGGGACCACGCTTTTGGCGATGCCCGCCGCAACGGGCCGTTTGGTCTGCCGTCTCTCCTGCCAATCCGGATCGGCACGCCCAATAATGGCGGGCCGGCCGTGACGGCGGGTGGCCTGATCTTCATTGCGGCGACCACGGACAACCAGTTCCGCGCCATCGATATCCGCACCGGCAAGACCCTGTGGCAGGACACTCTGCCCGCGGGCGGCCAGGCCAATCCGATGGTCTACGAGCAGAATGGCCGGCAATATGTAGTGATCATGGCCGGCGGCCATCACTTCATGAAGACGCCGGAAGGCGATTACCTGATCGCCTATGCCCTGCCGGAAAAGAAGTAATGGTAAGGCCCGCCCGGAGGGTTTCCGGGCGGGCCTTACGGTCTGGTTAACGATTTTTACCGGGTCGTTTACTACTTATGATCTCAATTGTTTAAACATATGATGGCAAGACTGCTGACGGGCGTATTCTTTTTACGGGGCCAGTCATGTCTGCAAAATCCGGGCTGTGGAACAGGTTCCAGAGCCATAAGGGCGGAAACGTCGCCATTATCTTTGGTTTGAGCGCCTTGTTCCTGGTGGCGGTCACCGGCGGCGCGGTGGATTTCTCACGCATCAATGACGCGCGCAACAAGATGCAGGATGCGGCCGATATCGCCGTCCTGCGCGGCGCGCTCACGGCCAGCCAGGGCGACACGGTCTCCGAACTGGCGGCGCAGCAGGCCTTTGATGACAATTTTAACGCCAGCGACGTTACCCTTGGGGCGCACAGCCTGAAGAAGACGGTTGTCGATAATATCTCCAAGCTGAATTATACGGCGACGGCGACCATCAAGCCCTATTTCCTGGGGCTGGTTGGGCTGAGTACCCAGACCCTGAGCGTCAGTTCGACGGCGCAGTCCGAGGTCAACCCGTTCGAACTGGCCCTGGTGCTCGACGTCACCGGATCGATGAATCAGAGCAGCAAGCTGACCAATCTGAAATCGAGCGTCACCTCGGTGCTGAATTCCCTGCTCGATGCCAATGGTCAGAACAGCTCGGACGTTAAGGTCGGTGTCGTGCCGTTTAATACGCAAGTGCGTATGCCGACGAGCGCGACCGATGCCTATGTTGACTACACCAAGTGTTCGACAACAGAAGCCAGCAATGCGGACGGTTCTTTTTACGCGTGCCATGCCGCTTACAAGGTTTATGATGCGATCTGCGCCAGTGCAAAGAGCAGCAACAAGGCGACCTGCCTGTCATCGGCCGCATCCAAGATGTTCTATAAGGTGGATAAAAGCGCGGGTGTGTATTCGGCCTTTGCCGTGGCCTATGAAAAAATATCTTATAATAACTATACGCTGTATACCTATACGGTCACTCTCACCGTTGACCCTACCACCCATAAGGCGACCTATGCTTCCAGCCCAGGCACCCCGGCCACCAATCAGATATTGAAGACGTATCAGTATTATACGCCTCCGAATGGCTATACGTCTTTCAAAAACACGCCCATCTTTGCGACCTATGCCAGTAGCTGGGCAGGGTGCGTCATCGATCGGGGGCAGCCCTATGACGTGTCCGCCGATACCTTCGCAACCGATGCTTTGGACAGCGCATACCAGGCGGCAAACTGCACCAGTTCGCCCCCGGCTGTTATCCAGGATATGACCACCAGCATCAGCAGCACCAAGACCTACGTCAATGCGCTGACAGCCGGTGGCAATACCAACATCACGATCGGCGTGCAGATGGGCATGGAACTGCTGTCTCCAGATGCCCCCTATACGCAGGGCGTGGCCTTCGGTGATCCGGACATGGACAAGTACATGATCGTCGTCACCGACGGTGACAATACGCAAAACCGCTGGAGTGGCTGGTCCTCAGATATTGACGCGCGCACGGCCCTGGCCTGCCAGGCGGCGAAGGACAAGGGTATCACCATCTTTGTGGTCCGCGTGATGGATGGCAACTCAAGCATGTTGCAGAAGTGCGCCAGTAAAACGATCTATTATTATGATCTCAGCTCGGCTTCCGAGTTGAATGCCACCATGGCCGATATCTTCATGCGGATCGGCAAGCTCAGGCTTGTGCAGTAAATAGGTATAAAAAACCGCCGGAAGCTGATGCTTCCGGCGGTTTTTCTATGCCCAGTGACCAGGCCATTGCTAGGCCTTCTGGATGGCTTCCCAGCCTTCGACAAAGGCACGGGCTTTTTTGTAGACGATCTCCGGCGTGTCGCCCGGCTTGAAGACGGCCGAGCCGATGCCGAAACCGGCCGCGCCGGCCTCGATGAAATCCTTCATATTGTCCGGATTGACGCCGCCGACCGGGAAGACCGGCACAGTTTTCGGCAGTACGGCCTTCATCGCTTTCAGGCCGGTGGTGCCCGCCAGTTCGGCAGGGAAAAGCTTGATGGCATCGGCGCCGGCATCAATGGCCGCAAAGGCTTCGGTCGGGGTAAAGAAGGCCGGGAACGAAATCAGGCCCAGCGCCTTGGCGCGGCGGATGACGTCCGGATTGGCATTGGGCGAGATGCAGATCTGGCCGCCGACGGCATGAAGCGTCTCGACATCGGCGACATTCAGCACCGTGCCGGCGCCGACAATCGCGCGCTTGCCCAGAGCCTGGGCCAGCAGCTTGATCGAGTCGAACGGATCGGGCGAATTGAGCGGCACCTCGACGATGCGGAAGCCGGCCTCGACCAGGACCTCGCCGACTTCAAGCGCTTCGGACGGGCGCAGGCCGCGCAGGATCGCCACCAGGGGCAGGGCTTTCAGGGCATCCTGCCACTGTTCCATTAAGGTCATAATACGAGCTTTCCTTGCTGGGCGATGGCCCACAGACCCGCCGCCGCGGCCGCATCGCCATCATGGATGGTGACATCGGTAAAGCCGGTGTGGGTGAGGGCGCGTTTGTAGAGATTGCTGAGCGTGCCGTCGCCAACAATACCGACCGGGCGGATGCCGTGGCGGATGCTTTCAGCGCGGATTTCCGAACCGATCAACAGGCCGGACAGATAGGATGACAGGCTTTCCGGGGCGATATGGCCGAACAGGCCCTCGGTGCGGACGGAAAAAACCAGGGACAGGAAGGACTTGTCGGCCATGGCGCGATCGACGCCCAGGGTAAAGGCGGCTTCATCGTCCTTGTCGTTATCCATCAGGTCGCCCAGGATGGAGTGACGCTTCAGCACCTGGAACATCTCGCCGGTCATGTAGGAACTGAAGCCTTCGATGACATTGTTTTCAACCATGGCCCATTTGGAATGGGTGCCCGGCAGGACGAACACACCGTCGCCTAAGCCAAATAACTGGGTTTCCTCACCGCGCATGACATTGAGCAGGCCCTCGTGGTCCGCCGGCGCGCGCAGGCCGGGCACAATCTTCACCTTCAGGCGGTCGGACGGCGCATCGACCAGGTGGCTGGCGATATCCGTCAGGCTCGACGGGCAGGACTGATAAGGCGCCTCCACCCAGCCGGTACGCGAACCGACCATGCCGGAAAGCAGGATGGGCAGGTCCGGGCGGTCGAAATCGCCCTTCATGACCGACAGCAGAGCCTGTTCGAAGGTCAGGACGCCGAGGTTCTTCAGACCGATATTGGCGGTATGCTTGGCGATGATCCGGCCGTCGGTGCCGAAGAGAAACAGGCGGAAATTGGTGGTGCCCCAATCAGCGGCAAGCAGGGCGGGTGCAGCATAGGTCATGTGATCAATCTTCATGGAATCCGATATTTACGTGGCGGGTTTAGCACCACGCAGACGCCTAAGCCACCAGAGTTTTACCACGGTTGTGCGCCCGTGTTCAGAAGGTGTTGCAATCCATGTCGACGGCTCACGATCTGCTCTTGAATTACCCGCCGAATTTCTGCGGTTCCAGCCCGGTGTGGCCGCGCAGCAGCGGCGCGGGGATCTCGAACAGGGTGCCGCCCTCGCGGTCTTCCGGCAGGTTTTCCGCGGCCGAGGTGACGAACACGCGGTCGAGATTGTCGCCAGCAAAGCACAGGCTGGTGATCTGTTTGGCGGGCAGGTCGATGGAGAAATCGACCGTGGCGTCCGGATTGAAGCGCGTGACCTTGCCGGGGCCCCAATGAGCGATCCAGATGCCGCCCTGGGCGTCGGTCGTCATGCCGTCGGGGCCGCCCCAGTCTTCCGGAAAGGTCAGCCACAGGGTCTTGTTGGCCAGTTCGCCATCGATGACGTCGAAGACATAGACTTCATTCCGGCCGGTATCGGTGTGGTAGACCTTGGCGTGGTCGGCGGAAAAGGTGGGGCCGTTGGCGATCTTGTAGGGGCCATCGACCTCCTGCCAGGACAGGTCGGTGTTCAGGCGGTAAAATGCGCCGGAAACCTTGGTGATCGGCTTGTGCATCGAGCCGGCCCAGATGCGGCCACGATCATCAGCCTTGGCGTCGTTCAGGCGGTTTTCCGGCTCATGCGGATAGGGGGTGGCGATATGCTTGATCGTCAGCGGATCGAGCGTCACTTCGGCGAAGCCCGACATCAGGCCGGCAATGAAGCCGCCTTTTTCTCTTTCGATCACCCAGCCAATGGGCTCCGGGAAGTGCCAGGTCTTGCTTTCGCCGGTCAGGTAATAGGCGTGCAGATTGTGCGACAGGATATCGACCCAGTAGACACATTGATCGCGTTTCGACCACAGCGGGCCTTCGCCGAGAATGGCGCCGGGGGCGGAACGACGGAGAATGGCTGTCATGGTGTCCTGATCCTGTTTTGTCTGAGTTAAGGCGTTTTTACGGCGTGGCGCGTTGGAGGGCAAGAGAAGAAGAGTCGCATCCCCCGACGTCGTATAACCCGCTGTGAGGTGGCAAAAAAGGCTGATAGACGAGCATCGGAGCGGAGCGTACTTGAGTACGTGAGCACAGAAGCGCAGTTTATCGGCCTTTTTTGCAGCCCCTCGCAGTAGGGTTAGACTACCATTCGCGCACATAGCCGTCCGGCCCGCGCCACGCCGGATTGCGCCAGGGCGGGCAGTCCTTCGCCATTTCGCGCACCTTGTCCTAGTCGATCTCGACGCCGAGACCGGGGCCGGTCAGGGCCTCGACATAGCCCTCCTTCACGTCGAACACTTCCGGGTTCTTCATATAGAACAGCAGATCGTGGCCGTTGGTATTGTAATGGATGCCGAGCGACATTTCCTGAATGACGTGGTTAGGTGTCGAAAGGCCGATCTGGAAGCAGGCGGCCATGGCCAGCGGACCGAGCGGGCAGTGCGGCGCAATGGCGACATCATAGGCTTCGGCCATGGCGGCGATGCGGCGGACTTCGGAAATGCCGCCAGCGTGGCTCAGGTCGGGCTGGATGATATCGACGCAGGCGCGCTCGAAGAACGGCTTGAAATCCCAGCGGCTGTAGAGGCGCTCGCCCAGGGCCACCGGCGTGGAGGTCATATTAGCGAACTGCGCGATGGCTTCCGGATGTTCGGAAAGCAGCGGCTCCTCTATGAACAGCGGGCGCAGCGGCTCCAGCGCGTGGGCGATCTGCCTGGCCATCGGCTTATGGACGCGGCCGTGGAAGTCAAGCCCGACATCGAGGCCGAGGGCCTGCACCGAGGTCAGACGGTCGCAGACCCCGTCGATCACCTTGGGCGAATCGAGCCAGGCCATGTCTTCCGAGGCGTTCATCTTCACCGCCTTGAAGCCCTGCGCCAGGCGCGCCTTGCCGGCATCGACCACATCCGATGGGCGGTCGCCGCCGATCCAGGCATAGACCTGGACGCGATCGCGCACGCGGCCGCCGAGCAGTTGCCATACCGGCACGCCCAGGCGGCGGGCCTTCAGATCCCACAGCGCCTGATCGAAGCCGGAGAGTGCCGACATCAGCACCGGTCCGCCACGATAGAAACCGAGGCGGTAGAAGACCTGCCACATGTCTTCGATACGATCGGCATCATGCCCGATGAAGCGTTCGCGGATTTCAGCAAAGGCGGCTTGCGTGGCCTCGGTGTGGCCTTCAAGGGAGGCTTCGCCCCAGCCAACGGCGCCGTCCTCGGTTTCGATGCGAACGAACAGCCAGCGCGGCGGCACGGCGAAGGTTTCTATCTTGCGCAAGCGGGTCTGGGCTGCAACAGTCGAAAGCGGAGCGGCGGTATCCATGAGGTGAGTCCTGTAATTATCTTATAAATGACCTAATCGTTTGGATCGCATTGGTCAAGATATTGTATGATAATTAGATGCGCGGGCGTGCCTTTTCCGCCGGACAGCCGTGATTATTTTTATCGCTTATCTTGACGTTCGCGTAAAGTAAGCGCATCTATGCGTCACCAAAAAATGCCCCAGAAGCAGAGGAGCCCATCTATGCCCAGCCCTGAAAATTCCGCCTATATCTATGATCACGTGCGGTCGCCGCGCGGCAAGGGCAAGAAGGACGGCTCACTGCATCAGATAACGGCGCTTGATCTGTCGAAGCAGGTTCTGGAGGCCGTTAAAGACCGCAATAGTCTCGATACGTCGCTGGTCGATGATGTCATGTGGGGGTGCGTGACGCCGGTAGGCGAACAGGGCGGGGATATCGCCCGCGCCGCCGTCCTCGCCGCAAAGTACGCCGAAACTACGGGCGGCGTGCAACTCAACCGTTTCTGTGCCTCCGGTCTCGAAGCCGTAAACGTGGCTGCCGCCAAGGTGGTGTCCGGCGAGGCGACCATGGCCATTGGCGGCGGGGTCGAGTGCATGAGCCGCGTGCCGATGGGTTCCGATGGCGGCGCCTGGGCGATCGATGTGGCCGCGGCCTTTCCGACCCATTTCGTGCCGCAGGGTGTTTCCGCCGACATGATCGCCTCCAAGTGGGGCTTTTCACGCACCGATGTCGACGCCTATTCGGTCGAGAGCCACAAGCGGGCGGCACAATCCTGGGCTGAAGGGCGCTTCAAAAACGCCATCGTGCCGATAAAGGATCAGATGGGTGTGATCGCGCTGGCGCATGACGAAACCATCCGTCCGGGCACTGACATGCAGACCCTGGGCGGCCTGAACCCGTCCTTTGCCGCCTTTGGCGAAATGGCTTTCGATTCGGTCATCCAGCAGCGCTATCCGGAAGTCGAACGCGTCAACCACGTCCATACGCCGGGCAATTCGTCCTCCATCGTCGATGGTGCGGCGGCGGTACTGGTTGGCTCGCAAGAGGCTGGCAAGATCACCGGTATGAAGCCGAAGGCCCGCATTCTGGGCACCGCCTCGATTGGTTCCGAACCGTCGATCATGCTGACCGGCCCGTCCTATGTCACTGAAAAGCTGTTGAAAAAGCTGGGCATGAAGACGACGGATATCGATCTTTACGAACTGAACGAAGCCTTCGCCGCCGTTGTTCTGCGCTACATGCAGGTATTGGATATTCCGCACGACAAGATGAATGTCTGCGGCGGCGCCATCGCCATGGGCCATCCGCTCGGCGCTACCGGCGCGATGATCCTCGGCACGCTGGCCGATGAGCTGGAACGTTCAGGTAAATCGACCGGTCTGGCGGTGCTTTGTGTTGGCGGCGGGATGGCTACCGCCACCGTGATCGAGCGCGTTTAAGAAAAGGAACAGGGATTATGGAAACCTTCAAGACCGAACTCGACGCCGACGGCATCCTGCTATGCACCTTCGATGTGCCCGGCAAGTCGATGAACACCTTCACCAAGCAGGCCCTGGCCGACCTGGCCGCCATCGCCGAACGCGCCAAGACGGATGCCGCCGTCAAGGGCGTGGTCCTGACCTCTGGCAAGACGACCGGTTTCTGCGCCGGCGCTGACCTGGAAGAAATGCTTTCCGGCGCCTGGGAGGCCACGAACGTGGCGCAGGACGAACAATCGATCCTGAAAGCCAATTTTGACGCCGCCTTCGAGATGAACCGTGTGTACCGCCTGCTGGAAACCTGCGGCAAGCCGGTTGCTGTGGCTATTAACGGCCTGGCGCTCGGTGGCGGGCTGGAAGTCTCGCTGGCCTGTCATTACCGCGTGCTGTCGAACGGACCGAAGGTCCAGGTCGGCCTGCCGGAAGTCAAGATCGGGCTCTTCCCCGGTGGTGGCGGTTCGCAGCGCCTGCCGCGCCTGATCGGCGTCCAGGCCGCGCTGATGGCCATGTCGGAAGGCAAGTCGTTCAAGCCCGCTGAGGCCCTGGCCGCAGGCATTGTCGATGAAGTGGTCGATGACGATAAGGTGGTGGAAGCGGCGAAAAACTGGATCAAAACAAAAGGTGATCCGGTCGCCCGCTGGGACAAGAAGGACTACAAGATCCCCGGCGGTGGTCCTTACCATCCGGCCGGCGCGCAAATCTTCATCATGGGCAATGCCCTGATCCGCAAGCAGTCCTATGGCAATTATCCGGCCGTCATCAACCTGATGCATTCGGTCTATGAGGGCCTTCAGGTGCCGTTCGATACGGCGATCAAGATCGAAAGTCGCTTCTTCTGCAAGACCCTGGCGACGCCGCAGGCCAAGGCGATGATCCGTACCTTCTTCATGTCGATGCAGGCTATCGGCAAGGGGGCCGGCCGCCCGACCGGCGTGCCGAAGACGGATGTGACGCAGGTGGCCGTGATCGGCGCTGGCATGATGGGGGCGGGCATCGCCTATGTCAGCGCCCTGGCAGGTATCAAGACCATTCTGCTCGATCGTGACCAGGCCGCTGCCGACAAGGGCAAGGCGCACTGCGAAGACCTGCTGAAAAAGTCGGTCTCGCGCGGCAAGATGACCCAGGACAAGGCGCAAGGCATCCTTGACCTGATCACCGCCACGCCGGACTATGCCGCCATCACTGGCTCCGACCTGGTGGTTGAAGCCGTGTTTGAGAACACCGACCTCAAGGAGCAGGTGACCAAGCAGGCCGAGGCGCCACTCTACGCCAACGGTAAAGACGCGCCGATCTTCGGCACCAATACCTCGACCATCCCGATCTCGCTGCTGGCCGGTGCGTCGTCACACGCTGAAAACTATATCGGCATCCACTTCTTCTCGCCTGTCGACAAGATGATGCTGGTCGAAATCATCCGCGGCGAAAAGACGTCTGACGCTACGGTGGCCAAGGCGATCGACTATGCGCTAAAGATCAAGAAGACGCCGGTTGTGGTCAATGACTCACGCTTCTTCTTCGCCAACCGCTGCTTCATTCCGTTCACCGCGGAAGGCATGATCATGTGGTCGGAAGGCGTCGCCCCGGCGTTGATCGACAATGCCGGCCGCATGACCGGTATGCCGCGCGGTCCGCTGGAAATGATGGATGACGTGGCGCTCGACCTGCTGACCAAGATCACCTCCGAAACCGCCAAGGCGATGGGCGATGCCTATCAGCCGATCCCCGGCGAAAAGGAAGTGGCCCAGATGGTCGCTGATGGCCGCCTTGGCCGCAAGAACGGCAAGGGTTTCTATGACTATCCGGAAGCGAAGGCCGCGCCCAAGACCCTGTGGTCGGGCACGGTCGACATGTTCCCTGTCACCAAGGCCGAAGCCAGTCCGGCCGAGGTTGAGGAATTGAAGAAGCGCCTGCTCTACGTCCAGGCGGTCACGGCGGCACGCTGCTTCGAGGAAGGTGTCATCACCAATCCGCGTGAGGCTGATGTCGGGTCGATCCTCGGCTGGGGCTTTGCGCCGTGGTCGGGCGGGATCGTCTCGCTGATGGACTCGATCGGCATTGCGACCTTCGTCGAGGAACTGGATCGCATGACCAAGCTCTACGGCGATCGATTCGCGCCGCCGCAATTGCTGCGTGACATGGCCGCCAAGGGCGAAACCTTCTACGGCCGGTTCGATAAAAAGACAGCGAAAGCGGCATAAACAAAAACGGGCGTCCCTAAAAGGGCGCCTGTTTAGTTTTGCTCGTGGCGGTGGAAGCGCCAGGCCGCTACGGCAGAATGATCACGAAGGTCTTCAAAACCGGCTCGATCACCTGCCACTGGCCCTTATAACCATTGCGGAACACGATATTGTCGCCGGCTTGCAGCGTCACCGATGGCTGGCCGTCTTCCGTCACGATCGCATGACCTTCGAGGATGGTGCAGTATTCCCATTCGTCATAGGAGACGCGCCAGGCGCCGGGCGTGGCGGCCCAGTAACCGGCATAGGTTTTCTCATCCGGCGTGGTTTCGAGCAGCCAGGTGGTAAACTGCGGATCGCCATTGATCACGCGCTCCGGCATTGGGCAGTCGTGTTCCGGCGTGACGGTCGAGCGGTCGAATTTAATGAACTGGGACATGGCGGGCAGCGAAGCATAAGAAAGGAAGGGAATCCACAGATTGCACAGATTAACACAGATTTTTCAGGGCCATAATGGCGAACAATATGCCGGATGGTAGTCTGATTGAGCGCCGTAGCGCTCTCTTGTTAATCTGTGCAATCTGTGGATTCCCCTAAGGGCGTTGGCTGAATACTCCGGCGGTCGTATCAACAAAAAAGCCCTGCTTGCGCAGGGCTCCTTGTGAATTGATCCGGCGGCCTATTTCGGCGCCAAAATCATGATCATCTGCTTGCCTTCCATCTTCGGTTCGTATTCGACCTTGGTGGTGGGCTCGAAATCGGCTTTCACTTTTTGCAGCAGTTTCATGCCGAGTTCGGGGTGAGCCATTTCACGGCCACGGAAGCGCAGCGTAACCTTGACCTTGTCGCCTTCCTCGAAGAAGCGCGTCATCGCCTTGGCCTTCACCTCGTAATCGTGGATATCGATATTGGGGCGAAGCTTGATTTCCTTGATTTCAACGACCTTCTGCTTCTTGCGCGCCTCGGCCTTTTTCTTCTGCTCCTGGAAACGGTACTTGCCGTAATCGAGGATCTTGCAGACGGGCGGGTCAGCGGTAGGAGAGACTTCGACAAGATCGAGACCGGCTTCTTCGGCGGCTTCCAGAGCGGCGGATGTCGGCATAATGCCTTGCTTTTCGCCGGCAGCGTCGATCAACAGTACACGGGGAACCTTGATCTCATTGTTGATGCGGGGGCCGTCTTTGGGAGGCGGGGCTTGAATTGGACGACGAATAGGTCGTTCTCCTTGAGTCTGTTCAAACGAATTGCGCGGATTATGGCGAAACAGGGGGGTTGTTTCAATCCCCTATGCACCGGAAACGTTAAATAGCCGCTTATATTTTCGGGAATTCGGTCTTCTGTGGCCGTTTAGGCGCGGCACTTATGTAAGCAGCGAGCGGTAAATATCAAGGGTGCGCTGGCACATCAGCGGCAGGCTGTACTGTTCCCTGACATGTTCGCGGCCCTGGTGCCCCATTTCGAAACGGTCTTCCTCTGGCAAGGCGATGGCGACTTTCATGGCATCGGCCCAGGCATGGCCGTCGCCCGGTTTCACCAGCCAGCCGGTTTCGCCCGGCAATACGGTTTCAACGGTTGCCCCATGATTGGCGGCCAGCGGCGGGCGCTGCATGGCCTGCGGCTCCACCGCCGTGCGGCCAAAAGCTTCCGGCTCCAGCGAAGGTGCCAGGGCAAAATGACAGGCCGAATAGGCCGAGGGCATGTCGTCGCAGTGCCCCACCAGCTTTATGCGTTCCTCAAGGCCGTACTTGTGGATGCTGTCCTTGAGCGCCTTGCTGTAGTCGCTGCGGCCCTGGTCATCGCCCACCATGATGATCAGGAAGTTGTCGATCTCCTCATGACGCAGCATGTTGGCGGCCTCGACGATCAACGCCTGGCCCTTCCATTTGGTCAGGCGGCCGGCCAGCAGGAAGCGGATGCGGCCGTCGCCGGAAAGAACGCCCCATGACTCTTCCATCTTCATGATCTTGCGGACATCGAAGGCTTCGGGATCGAAGCGCTTCATATCGATGCCGCGCGGAATGCTGATCACCTTGTCGGGAGACAGGCCGGCATAGGTTTTCAGGATATGGGCGCGCGTGAAATCCGAATTGGCGATGATCATGTCGGCGCGGGTCATCTGGCTGTTGTACCAGCGCTTCACGCCCGATCTGGCATTATAGATGCCGGCATAGGTGGCGACGCTGCGGATACCCTCTGCCTTCGCGGCGCCGATAGCAGCCATGGCCGGGGCCCGCGAACGGACATGGACGATATCAACCTTTTCAGCCCGGATCAGCCGGCGGAGCGCGCTTTTGTTCTGCCACTGGACGAAGGGATTCTTGCTGTGGACCGGCATATGGACGACGGTGGCGCCCTTTTTCAGCAGGCGTTCCTCCAGCCGACCGCCCTTTGTCGCCACGATCGAGCGCCCGCCGGCGGCGATAATGGCCTCGCTGATATCGACCACGGTCTGCTCGACGCCGCCGGTATCAAGCTCGGGTACGACCTGCAAAACAGTGGCGGTGAAGGTGGGTTTGGGCATCAAGACTCTTGCGGGAGGAAAGCGGCGCGGCTAAGCCATTTTATCATAACGTAAATTTCAGCGAAAAAGTGGCGGCCTACTTTAAATCACCAAAGCGGCCGCCACGGGAATGATGCGCATGGATATACCTTTCGTTCAAGAGCCTGCCGAATGGCTGGATACGCCACGGGGCGACCGTCTCGCTTATCGGCGAGTGCGGGGGGAGGGGGCAACCCTTTTGTGGCTGGGCGGTTTTCTGTCCGACATGACCGGCAGCAAGGTGACGCGGCTGACGGCCGAGGCCGGTGCGCGGGGCTGGGATTTTCTCTGTTTCGATTATTTCGCCCATGGCGAGACCGGTGGGGACTTCGCCGCGGCACGAGTGGGGCGCTGGCGGGAAAATGCCCTTGCGGTACTTGATCAACTTACCGAAGGGCCGGTGGTGGCCATAGGCTCCTCCATGGGCGGTCATATGCTCTCTTTGCTGATGCAGGCGCGGCCGGAGCGTATAAAAGCGGCGGGATTCCTGGCGCCGGCGGCTGATTTCGCCACGGCCCTGATGCTGGCGTCCCTGTCGCCGGAAGACCGCCGCCAGCTTGAAATTTCGGGCGTCTGGATGATGCCGGGATATGACCGGCCGGTGCCCTTGTCACAGGCATTTTTCGAGGAGGCGAAGGCGCATGAGGTGCTGAATGGGCCGATCGCTTTTGACGGCCCGGTGCGTATCCTGCACGGCATGAAAGACGACGTCGTGCCGTGGCGCCACGGCCTGCGTCTGCTGGAAACGGTCACCACGCCGGATGCCCATATCCACCTGATCAAGGACGGCGACCATCGCCTGTCGCGCCCGCAGGATCTGGATCTGCTGGTTGATATGGTGGCGGAATTGAGAGGATAATCTTCTCCTCCCCATCGCAAGCGATAGGGAGGAGAAGATTATCCAAGCCGCTCCTTCAGATGCTCGCCAACCCTGAGCGCATTGGCCACGGTGGTCAGGGTCGGGTTGACCGACGAACTGGAAACGAAGAACGAGGTGTCGACGACATAGAGATTGTCGAGGTCGTGCGCCTTGCAGTTGACATCGAGCACGCTGGTCGAGGGATCGCGGCCGAACCGAAGCGTGCCGCACTGGTGCGCCGTGCCGTAAAGCGGCAACAGGGAATCGATCTGGAAATGCGGCTCGAACAGGGTGTGCTGACGTAAGCTAAAGCTTTTCAGCGCCTGTTCCAGCTTTTGCGTCAGCTTCAGATGCGCAGGCAAATTATTGGGCGTGTAGGTCAGTTTGATCTGGCCTGTGTCGGTGACGGTGACGCGGTTTTCCTCGCGCGGCAGGTCTTCGGTCATGGTCAGGAAGGCGACCATATGACGGGCGATGTCGTCGCTGAGGAAATCCGGGATCAGGGCCGGCGGCAGGATGTCGGATATCTGGCCTTCCAGGGTCTGGCCGGACATATATTCCAGCAATTGAATCTGTCCCATCGGGTAGGGGTAGTCGTTGTCGCCGAAATAGAAGTCATTGACGGCGAAGGTCTTGGGGAAGGTTGAGTCGAAGCGGTCGGCCATGATCGAGATGACCGCCGAGGTGGTGTGGAACATATAGTTGCGCCCCACCAGGCCGGAACTGTTGGCCAGGCCGTTCGGATGCGCGGCCGTGGCCGATTGCAGCAGGATGGCGGCGCTGTTGGCGGCGCCGGCGGCCAGGGCGTAAAGATCGCCGGTGAAGGTCTGTAGGGCGCCGTCATCGGTTTCGGTGACCACGCCGGTGACCGCCTTGTCGTGCGCCTCGATGTGCTTGACCCTGTGGCCGGTCAGAATGGTCACATTCGGCAGATTTCGGATCGGATCGATAACGATGCTGCGGGCGTCGCTCTTGGCCTTGAGCAGGCAGGGGTAACCGCCGCAGGTGGTGCAGCGGACGCAGTGCGAGGTCAGGGGGTGGACGTCGTCGCGGTTGATGCCGAGCGGCAGGGGGGAGGGATGCCAGCCGAGATCCTGGAAATGTTGCTTCAGCTTCGCCACGCCGGGATCATCGATCAGCGGCGGATAGGGAAACGGCGGATCGTCGGGCTGGTCATTGGGGTCAATGCCGCGTTCGCCATGCACGCGCCACAGGGCTTCGGCCTTTTCATACCACGGCGCGAAGTCCGCATAGCTTAGCGGCCAGGCCGGCGACAGGCCGTCTGAGTGCTCGACCGCCTCGAAATCGCGCTTTTTCATGCGCATCAGGGCGGCGCCATAGAAGGTGGTGTTGCCGCCGACCCAGTAATTGGTATTGGGCGTGAAGGGCTTGTTGCTCTTGTCGAGCCACTGTTCCTTGGTGCGATAGCGGTGATCGACGAAGACCGCCTTCGAGTCCCAGTTCTGCGGCTCGACCGGCAGTTCCTGGCCGCGTTCCAGGATCAGGATTTGCTTGCCGGTATTGGCCAGCGCATAGGCCAGCGTGCCGCCGCCGGCGCCGGAGCCAATGATGATCAGGTCATAGTGTCGGGATTCGGTCGCGGTGGCGGCTTGCGGCATAGATTGCTCTTGGGGGCTTGCATTTAAGGTTTTTCCCCTCTCCGCATTTCAAGGGGAGAGGGGAGGCTTAAGCATTTGTTTTGTCGTCCAGTTGATATTTTCTGGCGCCCCAGCGGATCAGAGGCGTGATTAGTCCGTCGGGCACATATGTCATCAGGAAAACGGCCAGTTTATTGGTCCAGCCGGTGACGATGACCTCTCGTCCGGCCTCATTGGCGCGGATGGCGGCCTCGACCACGGCCTCGGCGGTCTGGACAAAGCGCGCCGGATGGCTTTTCAGCACCGCGTCCATGCCGTTGGAATGCTGGAATTCGGATTCGGTCGAACCGGGGCAGAGAGCGGTGACCTTGATGCCCCTGCCGGCCACCTCGGCGGCGAGTGAGCGCGAGAATTTCAGCATATAGGCTTTGGCCGCCGGATAGAGGGTATGGCCCGAAGCGCCCGGTGAAAAGGCGACCATGGACGAGACATTGATGATTCGGCCATAGCCCTGCGCCAGCATATGATCGAGCAGTTCCCGGGCCAGCAGAGTCGGGGCCGCCACGCAGACCTCAATGAAATTAAGCTGCTGCTTCGCCGTGGTGGCGGCGAAGGTATGGGCCAGGGAATAGCCGGCATTGTTGATCAGGCCGTCGGGGCGGAAGTTCATCTTCCTGATACGCGACACGAGGCCATTTACCTGCGCGCGGTCGCTGAGATCGGCGGCCAGACAGGTGATTTCGACGCCATGCGCCGCACGAAGTTCGGCGGCCAGCGCTTCCAGCCGGTCGAGTCGGCGGGCCACCAGGATCAGGTTGGTGCCGCGTCGGGCATAGGAACGGGCGAACTGCGCGCCGATGCCGGAAGAGGCGCCGGTGATGAGGTAGGTTCTTGCCGGCATGAAACGCTCCTTGGTGAATTCGCCGAACCTATGCCTTTTTACCGGCTTGTATAGAGGTAAGGATGGCGCTCAGGCCCTCCCGGTAGGCCGGATATTGTGGCCGCCAGCCCAGTTCGGCCTTGGCGCGGGCATTGGAGACGCGCTTGTTGTCGTTGTAGAAGCGCAGCATTTTTCCACTCAGTGACGGATCGTCCCACGCGATGACCGGCGGCAGGGGCAGACCGGTCAGGGCCGCGGCATATTCCAGCACCGTATCGGCCGGCGCGGGCTCGTCATCGCAGAGATTATAGATGCCGCCAGGGTTAGGGCGCGACAGGCTGGCCATCAGGGCGGTGGCGCAATCGTCATGATGGAGGCGAGAAAAAACATGGCCGGGCTTATGGATGCGCCGGGCGGTTCCGTCCCTCAAGCGTTCGATGACATTGCGGCCCGGACCATAAAGCCCCGGCAGGCGGAAGACCTGCGCCCCGACGTCAAGCCACTGATTTTCGGACAGAACGCGGCGGCGGCCTTCGGTGGAAGTCGGCAAAAGCGCCGAGTCTTCAAACACCCAGCCCCCGCCACGGTCACCATAAACACCTGTGGTGGAGAGATAGCCGATCCATTTGCCGGACAGATCGAAACCGGAGAGTGCGGCAAAGGCCGGACAGCCATCGTCATCCGGTGCGGGGGTGATCAATATGCCTGCGGCATTTCCAAGCGCTTCCGCCAAAGCCGCCGGATCGGCGGGATCGATGGCTGTAAGGCCCTGCGCGGTCAGTTCGCTGCGTTTCTCAGGCGCGCGGGCCGTGGCGGCGATTTTATAACCGGCGCGGGCGGCATCGGCGAAGGCGGCGCCGATAAAGCCGTATCCGAAAATCAGCAGTCTGGGTTTCAAGGTGCGTCGGATGCGAAGGCCGAAGCGGATGCCTGCGCGGCCTGATGCACGGCATTCAGCTTCTCGCGCTGGGCGCGCTCTTCTGCCTGTTTCTTGCGGCGGGCATCGCGTTCCTTGACCATGCGGTAATAGTCGGGGATTTCAATGGCATGACCAAATGGTGCAGGTGACCTTTGCCCCAGGCCCTGCGGCCAGACGAAACTCAGCGCGATCATGAGGAGCGCGATCAGGGCGGCGGCGGGGTAGAAAATCCTTGGGTTCATGCTGGCTTTATAGGCAATTTGCCGCAGTGACACCAGCCTCTTTTATTGGTCATAATTCTGATGCGTCGGCCCCTTGTGTGGTGCGAATGTCACACCATATCGGAGCCATCGGGTTGTTGCCTTGTGAGGGACAACCGGAAATTCATCCGCCGGAATGGGGACTTTAAAAACATGAATATCGAAAAATATTCCGAGAAAACACAAAAGCTTATCCAAAGCGCGCAAGGTATAGCGCAGGCGCGCAATCACCAGTATTTCACGCCAGTCCATGTGCTGAAAGCGCTGACCGAAGACAAAGACTCTCTGTCGAGCCAGTTGATCCAGTTGGCTGGCGGTCGCGCCGATGCGTTCGCCGCGTCAGTCGATGTGGCTCTGGGCAAATTGCCCGCCGTCACGGGTGCCGGCCAACTCTATATGGCCAACGAAACCGCCAAGTTGTTCAACGACGCCGAGGCCGAGGCCAACAAGGGCGGCGACAGCTTTGTAACCGCCGATCGCCTGCTGATCGCCGCCGCCGATAACAAGGAAGGCGCCGAAGCGCTCAAGGCCGCCGGTATTTCGCTCGGCAAGCTGAAGGACGCGCAAGCCGCCTTCCGCAAGGGCAAGCCTGCCGACAGCGCTTCGGCTGAAAACGGCTTCGACGCCCTCAAAAAATATGCCCGCGACCTGACCCAGGCGGCGCTCGATGGCAAGATCGATCCGGTCATCGGCCGTGACGAGGAAATTCGCCGCACCATCCAGGTTCTGGCCCGCCGCACCAAGAACAATCCGGTGCTGATCGGTGAGCCCGGCGTCGGCAAGACCGCCATCGTCGAAGGGTTGGCCCAGCGCATCATCAATGGCGATGTGCCGGAAAGCCTGAAGGACAAGAAGCTGCTGTCGCTCGACATGGGCGCCCTGATCGCCGGTGCCAAATACCGTGGCGAGTTCGAGGAACGCCTGAAGGCCGTGCTCAACGAAGTGACGCAGGCCGAAGGCCAGATCGTGCTCTTCATCGATGAAATGCACACCCTGGTCGGCGCCGGCAAATCCGATGGCGCCATGGATGCCTCCAACCTGCTCAAGCCCGCGCTGGCGCGCGGCGAACTGCACTGCGTTGGCGCCACCACGCTTGATGAATACCGCAAGCATGTCGAGAAAGACCCGGCCCTGGCGCGGCGTTTCCAGCCGGTGTTCGTTACTGAGCCGACGGTCGAGGACACCATCTCGATCCTGCGCGGCCTGAAGGAAAAGTACGAAGTCCACCACGGCGTGCGCATTTCCGACTCGGCCATCGTATCGGCGGCCACGCTCAGTAACCGCTACATCGCCGATCGTTTCCTGCCCGACAAGGCCATTGACCTGATCGATGAGGCCGCCTCGCGGGTGCGCATGGCGGTCGATTCCAAGCCGGAAGAACTGGACGAGCTGGACCGTCGGATCGTGCAGCTCAAGATCGAGCGTGAGGCCCTGCAAAAGGAAACCGACGCCGGTTCGAAGACGCGCCTGGAAAAGCTTTCCGAGGAACTGGAAGAGCTTGAGGAAAAGTCCCTGGCCCTGACCACCCGCTGGAAAGCGGAAAAGGACAAGGTCGGTTCGGCCGCGCGCTCACGCGAAGCCCTGGATCGCGCCCGCATCGACCTGGCCAATGCCCAGCGTGCTGGTGATCTGCAAAAAGCGTCGGAAATCATGTACGGCATCATTCCGGCGCTGGAAAAGGCGCTGGAGCGGGCGGAGAATGCGCCGAAAGGCGAAGACACGCCGCTGACGCCGGAAGTGGTCGATTCGACGCAGATCGCCCAGGTGGTCTCACGCTGGACCGGCATTCCGGTCGACAAGATGCTGGAAGGCGAACGTGACAAGCTGCTGCGCATGGAAGACGTCCTGCGCGGTCGCGTGGTCGGGCAGGATGAAGCCCTGACCGCCGTGGCCGATGCTGTGCGCCGGGCGCGAGCGGGTCTGAAAGATCCCAATCGTCCGATTGGGTCGTTCCTCTTCCTGGGGCCTACGGGCGTTGGCAAGACCGAGCTGAACAAGGCGCTGGCGGAATTCCTGTTCGATGACGAGACGGCGATCACCCGGCTCGA
>NZ_JBQCHT010000032.1:0-73501 GCF_051954415.1 Asticcacaulis sp. | reverse complement strand
CAAAGGCGCGATGACATCCCATTCTGTATCGGTCAACTCGTAGCGGCGACGCGTCATGAAAAAGGCTCCCTGTTCACCGGAAGCCTTGAATCACGATCAGTTCTAAATGGGAATCCCGTTTATGGGTTTACGCCCTAGTTGCGCAGATGTGCGCGGATGAAACTGCATTTTTGAATAGATTAAAATTAGATGCTAAAAATCTTTTAAATCGCAAAACACTTGATGAATCAGGTATAAAATCCTTACTTGATAAGGCTGCGAAAGCTTGTCATTTCGCCAGCTATACCAATTCCGAATTTATCTACAACAATGTCTTCTCAAGAGATAACGAGAATGGAATGGCATCTTTGTTTGACAAGGCCACACATTTAACAACCGAATATTCAAAAATACAAACAGAAAATTATAATATCAATTTCATATTTAAAGACTATAGAGATAATGATGTTTATGAAATTGTATATCCAAAAATGTCTCTTCTTTTGCTTTTTCTAAATGTAATGCAAATTGAATTGTATTCAAGAATGAAATCAACAAATAAAAAATATAAAAATTGGATGCTTTTTACATCAATAGGTGCGTACGAAGCTTTATTTATTAAAGGAAAATCTAAATATTTGAAATTTATAAATTCTGATTTTATAGATTTCCTAAATTGCCTACAGTGTTCATCGCAAATTCGCGTAAAAAAACGAGATATGGCTAGATTATTAATTGGCGAAAAATTGGATTGTCCTAACTGCTATACGGGTCACCATTTTCCATTTGGCTGGTTATTATCAAAAGTAGATATAGATTTGTCGGATTTGTAAATTCTCAAACAATTTTTGGAGTGGTATTAAATTTCTTATACCTCCCCGACTTGTCGGGGAGGGGGACCATGAGCGCAGCGAAACGCAGTTCCGCGAAGCGAAATGGTGGTGGGGCTTCTGGCTTTCTTCCTGCCAAAGCCCGTGCCGCGCGACCGTCAAGCCGCCACATTTTTTTAAGCAAGAAACCCCACCACCAACGCGCAAGAGCGCGTCGGTCCCCCTCCCCGGCGGAGCCGGGGAGGTATAAGAGATTTATCTGCGTTGTGTGGCCCGTTCCAGCGCCAGCAGCCGGATGCCATCAGCCACGGCTTCTACATCGCGGTAAACCTCTGCGGCCGGCAAACGATAAACCTCAAGACCTTCGCCGCGCAGATAGGCGTCGCGTTGCGCGTCTTTTACCACAGTGGCGTCCTCGCCGTGCGTCGCGCCGTCAACCTCGATCGCCAGTCGCGCCTTGAAGCAATAAAAGTCGAGAATATAAGGGCCGAGAGCGTGCTGGCGCTTGAAGACCAGACCGTCATCCAGCCGCAATTTCAGGCGTTCCCACAGCAGCCATTCCGGGCCAGTCAGGGCCTTGCGCATCTGCCGGGCCACTGCGGTTTTGCGTTTTGGTACGTCGGTCATAAGAAAGAAACCCCACCATCCGTCTTCGCCTAAGGGCTACGCCGGACAATCCCATGGCTTGCGAAAGCTATACTTTCGCTGGCGCCAAGCCCTGTCTGTTGTGGGTATGCTATTGTGAGGATCGTCGCCGGGAGACTGTCCAAACCCCGATCCCTTAGAGATCGTTTCTGGGCTTAGTCCCCGGCGGCTTCACACCAAACCTGAACAGTTGCCAGGGGCGGTCGCCACCGACCCCGTATTGACAAGGACAGGCCCCATGACCTTGCACCAATTTCCCATTGGCGTCGATGTTTCCAAAGCGACACTCGACATCTTCGACAGTCAAACTTCGCGTTACTTTCAGATCGATAACCACACTGATGCCATCACAGCCTGGCTGGATGGCCTCGACACCCAACGTCTTGTCGTGTTCGAAGCTACAAGCCGTGTTGACCAGACCCTGCACACAGAACTGGAGCGGCGTCAGGGTGCCTTTGTCCGCGTAAACCCCAGAGACGCCAGAGACTTTGCTAAAGCCTCAGGCCGACGCGCCAAGACAGACCGCGTTGATGCAGCCATGCTGGCCCATATGACGCAGGCCCTAAAGCCGGCACCGTCACAACCTCGCTCGACCGAACGGGTTAGGCTCAGCCTGTATCTCAGCAGGCGCCGGCAGATGGTCGAAATGCGCAAGCAGGAACGTACCCGTAGACATCAGTTCTGCAATGATCCCTGGATATGCCAAAGCCTCGACCACATGCTCAGCATCCTTGATCAGCAAATCCGCAGCATTGAAGCCGTAATCCGCGAACTGATCGAGGCCAACTCTGACTTCCGCAAAGCCTCTGTCTGCCTGCAAAGTGCGCCAGGCATCGGACCGGTTACCGCAGCAACCCTGATCGCGGATTTGCCTGAGCTCGGACACAGAAACCGAAAACAGATCGCAAGCCTGACCGGACTGGCCCCTCATCCAAGGGATAGCGGAACATTCAGGGGAAAAAGAACCATATGGGGCGGAAGGCGCCACATCCGCCACCTCCTCTTCGCCGCTGCCGTAACCGCAAGCCGATCAAAAGCCGACGTAAAAGACCGCTATCACGCCCTCACAAGCAGAGGAAAACAAAAAAAGTGCGCCCTCATTGCCATTGCGAGGTGGATGATCACAGCACTCAACGCTATGATCGCTAAAAACTCAAACTGGCAGACAAAAGAAATGGCGCAGATCACCTGATCCAAGCCATACTCAAACACAGTTGCCCAAAAAGCTGGGGAGGTATAAGTAACATTTCTCCCCGTCTACGCAATCGCCCGCATAATCACCCGATGGACGGGGCAGACGAAATCGACAACGACCAGACGGAGCTGAAGGCGGCCCGCGCGCGGTTGCGCGCCTTCGCCGGTCTGGTGGCCGAGGCCGTCGAATCCATCGACATGCCCGAAACCTTTCTGGAGGGCGAACGCACCTGCCGCGCCTTTGCCACGGCCACTTTACGCCTGACAGACCGACCAAAAAGGACTTCCCCCGCGCGCCGGGATTTGCCAGACTGCCGCCGAACCAGGGAGACAGCCATGATCCGGCGGCAATTTCTGACCTTAACCGGCGCGCTCGGCCTTTTCGCCTGCCAGAAACCCACTGAGACAGCTCCACCGGCGCCGGCTTTACCAAAACGCCTGCCGGAGACCGGCCTCGACGTACCGCCCGATACGGTGCGCGTGGCGATCGAGACCAGCGAAGGGCAGATCGTCCTCGAAGTTGACGGCAAGCACGCACCGCAATCGACGGCCAATTTCCTCCACTATGTCGATACGCACAAGCTGGATGCCGGCACCTTTTATCGCGCCATTCGCGCCGGGGACGCCGGCTTTATCCAGTTCAACAGCGGCGACCGGACCTATCCGCCGATCCCGCACGAACCGACCACCCAGACCGGCCTTTCGCATGTCGATGGTGCCATCTCCACCGCGCGCTATGCCATCGGCACGGCGTCGAACGAGTTCACCATCTGCGTCGGCGACATGACCTATCTCGATGCCGGCGGCACGGCCACGCCAGACAAGCAGGGCTATGCCGTCTTCGGCCATGTGGTCTCCGGCATGGATATCGTCAAACGCATCCTGAAAAGCCGCCTCAAGGGTGAAAACCTGGTGACGCCAGTGGTTATCACCTCGGCGCATCGGATTACCTAACCGACTTAGTAGAGTCCGGCGCGTACAAACTGATCGATTCCTGATATCGGCCTGCCTACGCTTTGCCCATGATGAGCAAGGCAGACATCGGACGGCGCATCGCCGATATCGAGGGCCGCGTCCTCGACGTGCTGCGCCGCGCGTGGACATGGCTGAAACAACTGCAGCAGGCGCTGTGGCTGCGCATCCGTGCCCTGCCGCGCTGGGGCCAGGGCCTGCTGGCGGCGATCGTGCTGATTATCGGCGCCCTGCTGATCCTCCTGGCGCAGCCGGACTGGAACTGGGCACGGCTGTTTGTGGCGTCCATCGCTTCGGGCAAGCTGCACCGGCCAGTAACGATCGACGGCAATCTGCGCGTCCACCTGTTCAGCCTTACGCCTTCCGCCACGGTCGGCGGTTTGAAAATCGGCCAGCCGGACTGGGGCGTTAAAGCCGGTTTGAAGCCCTATCTGGCGGAGGTCGATCATGTGGCCGTCACCGCCGAACTGATGCCGATGTTTATCGGCCGCATCGTGCTGCCGCGCCTGGAGATCAACCGGCCGAACGTACAGCTTTTCCAGGATAGGGAAGGCCGCGCCAACTGGGATTTCAGCGATGGCCGCAATAAGGGGAAACCGACCAGACTGCCGCCGATCCGGAATTTCATCATCACGGACGGCCACCTGACCCTGACCAGCCTCCAGCGCAAGCTGACCTTTACCGGCACGGTCAATGCCCATGAGACGACCAATGCCGGCGGCCAGGCCTTTGCGCTCACGGGTGATGGCAGCCTGAACAATCGCCGGTTCGAGCTGAATGCCACCGGTGGGCCATTGCTCAATGTCCGCACCAGCGTGCCCTATCCGTTCGATATGGCGGTGCGCGCCGGCGATACGCGGATCACGGCCAAGGGTCGCGTGCTGCATCCATTCAATCTCGGCGAACTGGCCGGCGCGGTGACGGTGAGTGGCCGCGATCTGGCCGATCTTTATTACCTCACCGGCCTGAGCCTGCCAAACACTCCGGCCTATCGGATTGCCGCCAATGTCACCCGCAATGACCGCATCTATGATATTGCCGGCATCAATGGCCGGGTCGGCGGCAGCGATCTGGAAGGCGCGCTCAAGGTCGATACCAGTCGCAATAACCGCCCTTACCTGACCGGTGACCTGCGCTCGCGTTTGCTCGATTTCAAGGACTTAGGCTCGCTGTTTGGCGCCACGGCGGCCAACGCGCCGCAAGGGGCCGAGATTTCAGCCACCCCGACCGCACCGACGATCGCGCGCCACCTGCTGCCGGACGCCACGCTCGATATCGATCGCGTCCGCGGCATGGATGCGAAGGTGCGCTACAAGGCGCTGTCGGTGAAGGCCAGCCCCAAACTGCCGCTGCGCGAGGTCAGTCTGGGCGTCGATCTCGATCATGGTCTGCTGGTGCTCGATCCGGTCGAATTCAGCTTCCCGCAGGGCCGTTTGCAGGGCACGGCGCGGATCGATGCCCGCAAGGCCGTGCAGCAGAACAGCCTCGATATGCGCCTGACCGGCCTGGCCGTGCAGGATTTCGTGCCCGCTATCGGTGGCTCGAAACCCCTGGAAGGCATTCTCGATGCGAGGGTGAAAGCCAGCGGCACGGGCAATTCGGTGCATAAGGCGGCGGCGAATGCCAATGGCCAGCTTACCCTGGTCATGCCGAGCGGCACGATCCGCCAGAGCTTCGCCGAACTGATGGGCGTCAATGCCACCAAGGGGCTGTTCCAGCTCCTGACGAAGGATCCGCACGAAACCGAGGTGCGTTGCGGCGTGGCCGATTTTCAGATCCGCAACGGCATCATGCAGACGAACAATGCGGTTTTCGATACCGGCGTCACGCGGGTCAGCGGCAGCGGCACGATCAATCTAAACGACGAGCGCCTGAAGCTGGTCTTTAAGGGCAAGCCGAAGAAATTCCGCCTGACGCGTATCAATGTGCCGATTGTCGTAGGCGGGCATTTATCGGCGCCGAAATTCGGCGTCGATCCCGGTCCGGCGGTGGTTCAGGGCGGCCTGGCCCTGGCGCTGAATACCCTGCTGCCCTTCGTCGGCATCGATTACGCCAAGAATGCCAATTGCTCAGGTCTGATGGCGGATATGCAGGCCAAAGGGACGCCGACCACCACAAAAGCGGCCGCTAAAAAAGCCGTTCCGCCACCTGTTCAGAAATAGGCTGGATATTACCGTCTGGAAATAGTCCGTCTTTTCAGGCTATGAACGGTTCGGTGAAGGTGCGTGCGGGAGATCGGGATGGAGAACGAGGCGGCGGGCATAGAGGCGCTGACACAACGCCACAAGGAAATCCTGCGGCTGGTTTACCAGCACTACCAGACCAAGGAAATTGCGCGCGCTCTGAATATCAGCGAACGCACGGTCAAGACCCATACCGAAGAAATACGCCGCCGGCTGGGCGTGGCCACCAGCCGCGATGCCGCCCGGCTGCTGGCAGCATATGAGACCGCCCTCGGTCGTGACGACCGATGGTCAGCGGGACCGATGGCGGGCGATGAAGCAGGCGAAATAGGCTTGCCGCATGAACAAGCCGCTCTCTCCAAACCCGTCGCACATGGCGATCCGCTGGGATCAGCTCGAACTGGCCTGGCGCGAGATGGCGGTGCCGCAGAAGCAGTCCTCGATCCGGAGCATACTGGAGGATCTCCAGATCCTGCACCAGACCAGTGGCGCGGAAGCGGCCCTGTTCGACCTGATCGCGGCGACCGCCTGGTTGACCGACGAGGGGACAGTCTCGAACAGAGGCTGGCCCGGCTGAACGCCTTTCAGTGGCTGGGGCTGATCGTGATCGTGGGGGTACTCTCTGCCGTTGTGGTCAGCGGGCTCATCGCGGCGGTCATTGGCACGCTGGAAGGTCTTCAGGTTTTGAATCGCCAGATCGGCTGAGGGGGCAGGTCTGGCGATTCCTCTTTGGCGTTTCTGAGGAATTTCTGCCGGATCAGAATGAAAGCATGGCGGAATAACGCATGACGATCCACTTTATCTGGGGATGGACGGGAACGATTCTGCTCATCGTCACTTGCATATGGGCCTTGTGGCGCGGCGGCGCCCCCGAACGCTGGGGCGGCGGCATCATGTTTGTTGGGTTTGGCTTCAGCATACTGGCAGATATGCTCCAGCCAGGCGTTTATGATGGCCTCGGCTTGATTATGGTCGATACGATTGTGTTCATCGCCTTCGCCATCCTATCCCTGTGGTCAAGGCGTATCTGGACGCTTTTCATTGCCGCTTTCCAGCTAAATGCGATCATTTCACATTTCGCCGTCCACCTCTCTTCACATGTCGATATGTATACCCAGATTACGGCGGTCGTTTTATGGAGTGGTTATGGCATCACCTTCGCCCTGATGGCCGGCATGTGGAGCGTGGAACGCCGACGCCTGGGCCGGAATTAGGTTTACAATGCCGCCGAAGCCCCTAAGCTGACCACAACAATCAAGGGGTTTGACCTGCATGTGTTTTTCCGCGCCCGTGAGTTTTGCCGCCAGTGCCTTTGTCGCCGGGGCCGGGGCGCTGGCCCTGCGGGAGACCCGTACCGCAACCGAGCAGCCGTTGGCCAGCGTGCCGCTTTTGTTTGCTGTGCAGCAGTTTGTAGAAGGCGTGTTGTGGCTGCTGCTGCCGCAGATCGGCACCGGCGGCGCGTCTCATCTGCTGGTGCAGGTCTACGCCTTTTTCATCGGCGTTATCTGGCCGATGGTGATTCCGTTTGGTATCCTGCTGATCGAGCCTGATCGCCTGCGCAAGCGCCTGATGATGGGCGTATTCGCCGTCGGCGTGATTGTGGCGATCGGCACCTTTATCATCATCCTGCGCTTTGGCGTGGAGGTCGCGGTGGTCAATCACTGCCTGGTTTACTCCAATCCGTTCGGCGGCGGGCTATTGGTGCGTTCGGCCTATGTCATCGCCACCTGCGCCGCTTATTTTCTGTCGTCGCATCGCAGTGTGCGCTGGATCGGCGTCGCCATGGTCGGCGGCTTCGGCGTCGCCTACAGCTTCTACCACCTGAACTGGCCGTCGGTGTGGTGCTTCTTCGCCGCCCTGGTCAGCGCCTTGATCTATTACCATTTCCGCCGCGCGCGGATGGTGGCCGAGGCGGTTGCGGCTCAGTAATTTAGCTTCGGATACCAGGTTTCGCCGCGACCTTCCGGCGTACAGTCAAGCACGTTCCATAAAGGCGCCATGTCCGGTGCGCCGCGCGGATCCTGGCCCGGATCGGCGGTCTGACCGGTCATCTCACCCGACCAGAAATGACGGATCGTGCCGTCTCGCCGGGTGAAAAAATTGAAGGCCGGAATCTCGGAACCATCGGGCAAGATACCGAAATAGTCGCGCGAATAATTATCATTCAGGTCGCTATAGAGCCGCAGATGCTTCCACCCGCGATGCACCTTCCAAGCCTGCAATTTCTCGATCGGTGAACGCGCCACGACGACCAGAGATATCCGCTGCGCCAGGTCTTCGGCATTGGCATCGAGTGGCCCCAGCAGGTTGGTACACATTGGGCACGGCTTCTCCCGCTGCGGACCGAACATGTAGCTATAGATGGCCAGGGTCTGTTTATCACCGAACAGGCCGGCGAAATCGACCGGGCCATCCTCGCCCATGAACCGGTAATCGCCCTCGACCGGACCGCCCGGCGGCAGGGCGCGGCGCTGGGCGGCGACACGCTCCAGATGTCGGCGCAACTCGATCTCCTCGGCCAACAGCGCGGTTCGGGCGGCGCGATATTCGGCGCTTTCATTGCGGATACGGACGGGATTGTCGCGTGCCAGTTCGGCGGCGGGGATCAGCGTGTCGGTCATGGCGGTGCCTCCGGTTTTGCGAATTTTACGCCGTCCGTCACCCGGATATGGCAGCAGCACGCGCCGGAATTGAAGCTTGCCAGCGCCATTTTCGTATGACAAATTTCACCGATAACTGCCCGTTGTGCCGGTAAAATCGCGCCAACCGAGAAGCAGGAATTTCAGGAGAAGATACGCATGTCAGGTCAAATGTGGCGCGCGCTCGCGCTGGCGGTGTCTACGGTTTGTCTGGCCTCACCAGTGGTGGCACAAGACACATACCCCTTCCGCAATCCGGATCTGGCGACCGAGCAGCGTATCGACAATATCCTCTCCCTGATGACGATCGACGAGAAGATCGACATCTTAGGCACCCAGACCGGTGTGCCGCGCCTCGGCATCCCCAATATCGGCAGTTCGGAAGGCATTCACGGCGTCGTCCAGCGCGGCGGCGGCAAGCGCGACCTGGCGCCGATCACCACCACCCAGTTCCCGCAGCCACCCGGCATGGGCGAAACCTGGGACCCGGACATCGTGCAAAAGGCTGCCGGCGTGGAAGGCTATGAAGCGCGCTATATCTCGCAAACCGAAAAATACGGCCGGCAGATCCTGATGCTGTGGGGGCCGCAATCCGACCTGGCGCGCGATCCCCGCTGGGGCCGCAGCGAGGAGGTCTATGGCGAAGACCCGTTTTTCAACGGCACCATGGCGACGGCCTTCGTGAAGGGGTTGCAAGGCCAAGAATCTGAAAGTGCGCCGAAATACTGGCAGTCCGCCGCCCTGCTGAAGCACTTCCTGGCCAACAGCAATGAAAACGGCCGTAGCTGGTCATCGTCCGATTTCGACGAGCGGCTGTTCTGGGAATATTATTCCGTGCCCTTCCGCATGGCCTTCGAGGACGGCGGCGCCAGGGCCGTCATGGCGTCCTACAATAGCTGGAACGGTACACCAATGACCATCCATCCGATCCTCAACAGTATCCTGACGAAACATTGGGGCGTCGAGGTGCTGTCTTCCGATGGCGGCGCGGTGACCAATCTCGTCAAATGGCACAAGACCTTCCCCAACCAGAAGGACGCCGTGGTGGCCAGCGTCAAGGCCGGGATCAATCAGTTTCTTGATGTCTACAAGGACGAGGTCCATGCGGCGCTGGCCGATGGCTCGCTGACCACGGCCGATGTCGACTATGCCGTGCGCCGCAAGATGCGCATCGCCATCAAACTGGGCCTGCTCGATCCGCCGGAAATGGTGCCCTGGTCGAAAATCCATGATGGGGTCGAACCGTGGAATACCGACGCCAGCCGCGATGTGTCCAAGCAGATCGCGCTGGAATCCGTAGTCCTGCTGAAGAACGACAAGGGCGCGCTGCCCTTGCAGAAACAAACGCTGAAATCGGTGGCCGTCATCGGGCCATTGGCCGACAGCGTGCATTGGGACTGGTACGGCGGCACACCGCCTTACACGGTCACCCCGCTGGCCGGCATCAAGGCGGCGCTGGGGCCGGACGTGGCCGTGACCTATGCCGCTGACAATACCGACGGCAAGGCGGTGGCCGCCGCAAAGGCCGCCGACGTTGCCATAGTCATCGTCGGCAATGATCCGACCTGCGGGCCCAACATGGCGCATGACTGGAATGACGCCGGCACCAATCCGTGCGCCGATCCGGGCGATGGCCGCGAGGGCCGCGACCGCGAGACCCTCACCCTGGCGCAGGAAGAACTGGTGAAGGCTGTTTATGCCGCCAATCCGAAGACCATCATGGTGCTGATCTCCAGCTTCCCCTACACCATCAACTGGTCACAGGCACACATCCCGGCCATCCTGCACATGACTCATTCGTCGCAGGACGAGGGCATGGCACTGGCGCAGGTCATCTTCGGCGATTACAATCCCGGCGGCCATCTGGTCACCACCTGGCCGGCTTCGATGGATCAGTTGCCGCCGATGATGGACTATAATATCCGCCACGGTCGGACCTATATGTACGCCAAAGGTAAGCCGCTCTATCCCTTCGGCTACGGCCTGAGCTACACCACCTTCCGCTATGCCAATCTGAAAACGAGTGCGCCGCAGATCAATCAGGATGGCGAAATCACGGTCAGTGTCGATGTCAGCAATACCGGCAAGGTGGCGGGTGATACGGTCGTGCAGCTCTATGTCGGTTACCCGAATTCTAAGGTCGAACGGCCAGCGAAAGAACTGGAAGGCTTCAAGCGGGTGCATCTGGCGGTTGGCGAGACTAAGACCGTGACGATACCGCTGAAGGCGGCGCAACTGGCCTACTGGAACGCCGATGCCAAGACTTTCACGGTCGAGGCCGCGCCAGTCAGTCTGATGATCGGCGAGTCCTCAGCCGATATCAAACTGACGCGGACACTTTCGGTGCGGTAGGGCTTGCCAAAGCCGCCGGAATTTCGATAACTGCGGGCCTGAGTTATGGAGATGACGGCATGAAAAGACGGGGATTTATTGGCGCCGGACTGGCATTTATGGCCACAGCGATCGCCGCCTGCTCGAAAAAGCCGGAAAAGGCTGCTGCACCCGTCGCTGAAAAGCCAAAGGCGCCGCCTGCCCCGCCGCCGAAGCCGGATACCGTCACTGTGCGCCTGACTACGACCAAGGGTGACATCGAAATCCTCTTGGAAGCGAAAAAGGCCCCGCTGACCACCGCCAATTTCCTGCACTACCTCGATGCCGGGAAGATTGTCGGCGCCAATTTCTGGCGCGCCGCCCATGCCGGTCCGAGCGGCTTTATCCAGGCCAGCATCCAGGGGCCGACCTTCCCGCCGATCGCCCATGAATCGACCAAGATGACCGGTCTTTCGCATACTAACGGCGCTATCTCGATGTCGCGCTTCGCCCCCGGCACCGCAACCGGCGACTTCATCCTGTGCGTCGGCGACAATACCTTCCTCGATGCCGGCAAATCCGGTTCCGACGACAAGCTGGGCTATGCCGCCTTTGGCCATGTCACCAAGGGTATGGACGTGGTCAAGGCCATCCTCAAGGGCAAGATCGACAGCCATACGCGCGAAGGCGGCTGGGCCGGCCAGATGCTGGCTGCACCCATCGAGATCACCGGCGCCCAGCGCATCGGCGAAACCTTTGCGGACAGTTCAGAGTCCGCCTCGGCTTCGTCCTAATCGGCCTGGCTTAAATTGGCGCCTCGATGGACCTGGCAAGGGGTGTGAAGAGCTTCGGGCCGTCTTCGGTCATGTGCCAGCAATCCTCCAGGCGGATGCCGAATTCGCCGAGAATATAGAGCCCCGGCTCATCCGAGAAGCACATGCCGGCGGCCAGCGGCGTCAGGTCGCTGTGCACCAGGTAGGGCGACTCGTGGCCGTCCATGCCGATGCCGTGGCCGGTGCGGTGGGGAAGCCCCGGCAGGCGGTAGCCCGGTCCCCAGCCTGCCTTTTCGTAAAAGGCGCGCACCGCGTCGTCTATACTGCCCACCGGGACACCGATCCGCGCGGTTTCCAGCGCGATTTCCTGTCCGCGCTTCACCGTTTCCCACACCTGGCGCTGTTTTGCCGATGGCGTGCCATAGACCCAACTGCGCGAGATATCCGACTCGTAGCCATGCACGCTGCACCCGCAATCCATCAGGATCACCGAGCCTTCACGCACGGTCTGTTTCTGTTTCGAGCCGTGCGGATAGGCGCTGGCCTCATTGAGCAGCACCATCGAGAATTCGGGGGCGCCGCCGAGCGCTACGGTTGCCTGGTCCATCAGGGCGGAAATATCGTGGCTCGTCATGCCGGGTTGGATGGCGGCATGGACCTGGCGCAGGGCCGTGAGGGTGATGTCATTGGCCACCTGCATCAGGGCCAGTTCGGCGGGTGATTTGATCTGGCGGCAGGCATTGACCAGCCCCTGCCCGGAGATCAGTTCATAGGCCGCCCCCTGTGCCTTCAGGGCATCGACGATGAAGAAGCGGACATCGGGTTCGATGGCGATGCGACCCGACGCAAAGCCACGGTCCCTGAGGGCCTGGACGATCAGGGCTTCCGGGTTTTCATGCTCGTTCCACGGCCGGACATCGGCTTCGATCTGGAGGGTTTCGCGGACGCTCGGTTCCTCGAAGGCGGGGGTGACGATGATGGCTGCCCCTTTTGCCGGCAAGACCGCCGCCGTGACCCGTTCCGAGGTCCACCACTGGACGCCGGTGAAATAGTCGAGCGTCGAACCGGATTCGACCAGCAGGGCGGCAATGCCCTGCGCCTGCATCAGACCTTGCAGTTTGCTGATGCGGGCCAGCCGTTCGGCAGCGTCGATAGGTCTCGCATTTGCCGCCAGGGATTTGGGGGCTGTCTCTGCCATGGCGGGACCGGCTATGCCCGCGGCCATAAGCCCCGTCAGGAAAACGCGTTTCGAGATCATATATCCCCCAATGTGGCTTGCCGCGCGTTCGATGCTTGCGGCTTATTGAGAGACGCTAGCACGACCGGCAGCGGGCGCAAATCCCGTTACATCACCTGCCACGCGAGTTTTTTCGATTGACGCGCGCCCGTTAACCGGTGTTAAGAGATTATAAATCCGGCGATCGTAAAAGTTAAAATGTCATAAGTTGTGGAGACGCGTACATGTCTTTGACTGAAAAACTGCTGATGCCGAAGAAGCTGATGATTGCCGGTCTGGTGATGATCGCCACCCTGATCCTGTGCATCGGCCTGCAATATTTCTACGACATCCAGACCGTGAAACTGGTCAAGACCGTTTTCTATTATCTGGTGCTCGACTATATCTGGGCCTCGATCCGCCGCGAATTTTTCCCGGACCGTTCCTGAGACCTTTTCCCCACCAAATGAAAACGCTTCCCTGCCGATGGCCGGGAAGCGTTCTGTTTTTAAGCCGCCACCGACAGGCTGGAGGCAGAGGCCGAAGCGATCGATTGCAGGCTGCCGGAACTGTAAGCCTCGATCGCGCTTTGCAATTCCTTGGGCAGGCTGGCGATATCCGTCGCGGGATCGGTGCTGCTGAAAGTGCTTGCGGCCGAAGTGGTCGCTGTCGCATCGCCCATGCCGCCGGGCGGTGGTCCTGGTGGTGGGCCGCCGGCCCCCTGAAGGCCACCTTGCGGACCATTGGCCTGCATCTGCTCATCGAAGGCCGATTTTTCAGATGAGGTGACCGACCCGTCGCCGTCCGTATCCATCGATGCGAACATCTGGTCGGCCCGCGTCGTATCCGTGCTGCCGGTCTTCGACGTATCGAAGGCTTCCATTTCGGTCTTGCTGATCGCGCCATCGCCATCGCTGTCCATATCCGACAGGGAAGGCGGACCATTCTGATCTCCGCCGTGGCCAGGACCACCCTGATGGCCTTCACCCCCCTGGCTTTGCAGCAGGGCGCCCATCAGTTGATCGGACATCTGACTGAGGAAATAGCTTAAGTCTTCGCTGACACTGGTGGTGGAAGATGCAGAGGTTGTCGAACGGGTCGAGGACGACGCCGCACTGCTGCCAGAAGCACTGGAGGTACTTGAGGTCGAAGACGCGGAGGACGTTTGGGACGCCAGTTTGGCCTGCATCTGGGACAATAGCTGGCTGAGGGATGACCCCGCCGTGCTGCCTATCTGCATGTTAATCTCCTGAAAATACCGGAGGAAGAAATCCGGCAAGTTCACAAGAGAAAATATTCAAGTTAACAGTATATTATTTTAATTCATATTTCAATATTGTAATAAAAATACCGAATTTATGACTTGAAATATACAACAATTCATTCTGAATATATCAAGGAAAACATACATACAAGCAAAATTTACTGTAGGCAAAAACGCATCGGCAAGCTTTTCCCTGCTGCAAAGCCCACTTGCCTATCCAACTCATGGCGGTTAATCTAAAAAACGGCCTAAAATTGACCACAAAACGACCCTAACGGATTTTCAGCCTCCACCCTTTGACAGTGATATCGCCATGCGCCCTTACCGCTTCCTTTTTACGCTTCTCATCGCCGGCGCGGGCCTCGGCACCGCAGCGCACGCGCAGGACTATGTCGGCGCGGGGATGAGCCTGAACATCTTCTTCTCGCCTTCGGGCCAGCCCTTCCGCGCCGCGCCCGGCCAGCCCTACCCGGTGATGTCCTGGTTCGCGCAGGCCGATACGGACAAGGACGGCAAGATCAGCCACGATGAATTCGTCAACGACGCTACTGCCTTTTTCAATAAGCTCGACACCAATCACGACGGCTATATCAACAGCCCGGAAAACAGTGCCTACGAAAATGACGTGGCCCCGGAGATCACGCGCACCGATCCGCGCATCAAACAGCCTAAAAACTACGTTGCCCAGTCAGATGATTCCGGCGAAAACACGGACCCGACGGCCGGGCGCTATCAGAAGCAGATCCTGGGCGCCTCGCAATATGGCATGATCGATGAGCCGCAGCCGATCCGCGCCGCCGACAGCAATCTCGATTTCCGCGTCAAGACCGATGAATGGCTCAATGCGACGAACCAGCGCTTCACCATCCTGGACAGCAACGAAGACGGCTTTATCACCCCGGACGAACTGCTGAAAACGCCGGCCCAGTTTGCCAGCGAAGCGCCGGCGCCGGGCGGTAAGAAAGGCAAGGGCGACAAGAAAAAACGTTTCACAGGAAACTGATTTTTCGGCAAATCCGTCCACATAACCGCGGCGATACAGTTAAATTCGCCCCCGAATACGCATGCGTCCGGATATTTTATCTCGCCTTGCCTAAACTTTCGTGGTACGCCGCGCGCTTCATTTTTATCTGAGGCAGGGACAAAGTGTCCAAATCGGTTCGCAAATTGGGATTATTTGGTCTGGGGGCGTTCGGCCGCCTGATCGTCAAGCACCTTTCCCCCTATTTCGACATCTATGCCTGCGACCCCAGCCCGGAAGCGCGTGCCTTCGCCCGGCGTCACAATGTCAGCCTGGTCGACCTGCCGGTGGCTGCGGCCTGCGACATCGTGGTTCTGGCCACGCCGATCCGCACGCTTGAAGCCCTGGCCAAATCTGTAGCGCCCTATGTAAAGCCTTACGGACTGGTGATCGATGTCGGCTCGGTCAAGATCAAGCCGGCCAAATGGCTGGTCGACGCCCTGCCCGCCACCACTTCCATCCTGTGTACCCACCCGTTGTTCGGCCCGCAGTCGGCCCGCAAGGGCATTCATGACCTGGAAATCGTCCTGTGCCCGGTGCGGGTGCGCCACATGGACACCCTGGTGCGCTTTTTCAGCCAGACCCTCGACCTGAAGGTCTCCGTCGCCACGCCGGAACAGCATGACAAGGCCCTGGCGGCCGTGCAGGGCCTGACCCACCTGATCGCCAAGGTGCTGAGCGGCCTGGAGCCCCTGCCGACCGTTCACACCACGCGCTCCTACGACCTGATGATGCAGGGCGTCGGCCTGGTTTCCGGCGATTCCGACGAACTGTTCCTGTCGATCGAACGCGATAATCCGTTCGCCGCCGAGATCCGCAAACGTTTCTTCAGCGAGATCGACGCCCTGCGCAACCGGCTGGAAGCGCACGACAGCGGCAAATAGGCCCGTATTGGTAATCAGGTGCCGGCTGTTTTTTCAACCGCGGCCGCCGCCACCTCTTCAAGCGACCGCTTCGGCCTGACCGGTGCTTCCGGCTTGCGGATGCCGAACATCTTGCGGAAGACATCGCGGCGTTCGTGAACGCTGGCCAGGACCAGCCCCATAGGTACACCCAGGTCGATCAGGGTATTTTCCGCCAGTTGCAGCGACGCCTCGATGGTTTCCGGCACAGCGTCGGTGGCCCCCATCTGGTAGAGGCGCTGGGCATGGGCGGCGTCACGCGCGCGGGCAATGATATGCACATCGGCGCGCATGGCCCGCACGGCCCTGACCACATCATCGGTAAAGGCGGGGTTCGACGCCGTGACCACCACGGCACGGGCGCGCTCAATCCCCAGGCTATGCAGGAATTCCGCCGCCGAGGCATCGCCGTACCAGGCTTCGATATGCTGCGCGCGGGCGCGTTGGGTGACCTGCGGATTGATATCGACCACCATGTAATCGATATTGTGCAGCTTCAGCATATCGGTGACCAGCTCGCCGACGCGGCCGAAACCGACGACAATGACCTTGGGCGCTTCGCTGACGATTTCCGGCGCCACGCTTGTGGGCGCTTCGCCGTTTTTCGCCAGGGCTTTCGACAGGCGCCCGGCGCCGGCGGCCAGAAAAGGGATGCAGAACAGCGAGATGATCGAGGCCAGGATGACCGTCTGACCGATCTCTGCGTTCAGCACCTTGTGGCCGATCGCCTGGTCGATGATGACGAAGGCAAATTCGCCCGCCGGACCGAGCACAGCCGCCGTTTCGATGGCGCTGCGGTTATTGAGGCCGAACAGGCGCGCCACCGGATAGATGACGGCCATCTTGACAGCGATCAGCGCCGCCGCCAGCCCGAAAACCAGCACGGGCTGGCTGATGACGGCGGCGACTTCGAGGCGTGCGCCGACGGTCACGAAGAACAGGCCCAGCAGCAGCCCTTTGAAGGGCTCGACCATATTCTCGATTTCGCGGCGGTATTCGGTTTCGGCCAGCAGCACGCCGGCGACGAAGGCGCCCAGTCCCATGCTGAGGCCGGCCATGACCGATATCTGCCCCGCCACCAGCACGCACAGCAGGCAGGCGGCCATGAACAGTTCGCGCGACCGCGAGAAGGCAACCGTATTGAACAGCGGCCGCAGCATCCAGCGGCCGCCAATGACCAGTATGCCGATGCCGATCAGGGCCGGGATCAGGGCCAGCAGGCCGGAAAGGCTGCGGCCATCTCCCGCCGCGCCGCCGGCCAGCATGACCACGGTGATCAGGATCGGCGCGACGGCGATATCCTGAGCCAGCAGGACGGCGAAGACACTGCGGCCGGAAGTCGTCTTCAGCGCCTTGCGGTCGGCGAGCACGGGAATGACCACTGCGGTGGAGGACAGGGCCAGCGCCATGCCGAGCGCCACGGAGGACACAAAACTGCGCCCGATCAGCAGGAACAGACAGGTCAGGGCCAGGGCGCACAGCAGAACCTGGAGCGCGCCGAGCCCGAAAACCAGGCGCCGCATCGATTTCAGGCGCTCGAAGGTCAGTTCCAGCCCGATGGTGAACAGCAGGAAGACGACGCCCAGTTCGGCAAGCTGGTGGACGGTATGGGAGCGCATGACGCTGAAGGCATCGAGCACCGGCCAGGCGGTGGCGAGGCGCCCCATGACATCCGGCCCCAGCAGGACGCCGATCAGCAGGAAGCCCAGGACGCTGGAGACCTTATAGCGCTGGAAGATGGGCACGACGACCGCGGAAGCCAGAAGAAAGACGATAATGAAGATGTAGTATCCTTGCGCCTCGGCATTCAGCACTGGGGCCAGGGTTTCTTTCGCAATCGCGGACATGTGGCTCGCGGCGGATGCGTTCATCTTCGGGTACTTATCCTCTTTAGGGGTGTGCCTTAACTATAAGGGGAGCCCTGCGCGAATTGTAACCCCCGTCGCGCACGTTTTCGTGAAACATGACGGAAAATTCATGTTGGCTGCGTTCATAAAAGCGCTAAGGTCAAAACAAGTATCTTTTTCAATCAACCGGACCCGGTAAGTAAAATCGGTTCCAAGGGGTGCCTCCATATGAAACTGCTGAAAATCCTTGCCGGCTCGACCGCTCTGACGGCTTTGGCGCTTAGTGTCGCGCCGGCCCACGCCACCGAGTGCTTCGATGCCTACTGCCACATGCAAAGCCTGGAAAGCGTTGACGCCCTGCTGGCGGCCGATACCTCCACCGGCAGCGATGACGCCGCACCCAATACGGTGGCGAAAAAATACGGCACCTGGGGCATCGATATTTCGGGCATGGATACCTCGGTCAAGCCGGGCGACAGCTTCTTCGATTATGTCAACGGCACCGCGGTGAAGGAAATGGTCATCCCGGCCGACCGCACCTCCTACGGCAGCTTCCTGGCCCTGCGTGAACTCTCGGAAAACCGCATGAAGGTGCTGGTGACCGGCCTGGCCTCGCAGACCGGCCTTTCCGGCGACGATGCCAAGATCGCCAATCTCTATAACGCCATGATGGACGAGGCGACGATCCAGAAGCTGGATGTCGCGCCGCTGGCACCTAGCCTGACCGCCATCCGCAATATCAAGACCAAGCCGCAGATGGCCCGCTACATGGGCAAGACCTCCGGCGAATTCGGCTCCAGCTTCTTCGGCGCCTATATCGATGGCGACGCCAAGAACCCGCAGATCAACGTGCTTTATCTCGGCCAGTCGGGCCTGGGCCTGCCAGACCGCGACTATTACCTCAAGGATACCTACGCCGACAAGAAAACGAAGTACGAAGCCTATGTGGCCAAGATGCTGACCATGGTCGGATATCCGAACGCCACCCAGGCGGCGAAGGATATCGTGGCAATGGAAACGAAGATCGCCGAGGTGAGCTGGACCCGCATCGACCGCCGCGATGACACCAAGACCTACAATCCGATGTCGCCGGCCGAACTGGCGAAATACGCCCCGGCCTTTGAGTGGAAGGCTTATTTCGAGGGCGCCGACCTGACGAAGGCGAAGAAGATCATCGTCAGCGAAAACACCGCCTTCCCGAAGATCGCGCAGGTCTACGCCGATACCCCGCTGGAGACCCTGAAAGCCTGGCAGACCTTCAGCACGGTCGATCAGGCCGCGCCCTATCTTTCGGAGCGCTTCGCCACCGCCCAGTGGGAATTCCGCTCACGTGACCTGTCCGGCGCCCAGGCCCAGCGCGAACGCTGGAAGCGCGCCATCAGCGTCACCGACGACGCGCTCGGCGAAGCCATCGGCCGCGCCTATGTGGCGCAGTATTTCCCGGCCGACTCCAAGACCAAGATGGAAGGGTTGGTCGCCGACCTGCGCGCCGCTCTCAAGATCCGCATCGAAAACCTGACCTGGATGAGCGCGCCCACCAAGGAAAAGGCACTGGAAAAACTCTCCAAGTTCGGCGTCAAGATCGCCTATCCGGACAAATGGCGCGACTATTCCGCCCTCGATATCAAGCCGGGCGATCTGTACGGCAATGTCGAGCGCTCATCGGCCTTTGAATGGGCGTGGAACGTCGCCAAGATCGACAAGCCGGTCGATCCACTCGAATGGGGCATGACGCCGCAAACCGTCAATGCCTACTATTCGCCGACGCGCAACGAGATCGTCTTCCCCGCCGCCATCCTGCAGCCGCCCTTCTTCGATCCCAATGCCGATATGGCCGTCAATTACGGCGGCATCGGCGGTGTCATCGGTCACGAAATCACCCACGGTTTCGACGACCAGGGCCGCAACTATGACGGCAACGGCTTCCTGAAAAGCTGGTGGACCGACGAGGACTCGGCCAAGTTCAATGCCCAGGCCAAAAAGTACGGCGAGCAGTATGACGCCTTCGAGCCCCTGCCCGGCGTCCACGTCCAGGGCGGCCTGACCATGGGCGAAAATATCGCCGACCTCGGCGGCAATCTGCTCGGCCTCGACGCCTACCGTATCTCGCTGCACGGCGCCGAAGCACCGGTGCTCGATGGCTTCACCGGCGACCAGCGCGTCTTCATGGGCTTCGCCCAGGTCTGGCGCTCGAAATATCGTGATGACGCCGTCAAGCAACAGGTGGCCACCGATCCGCACTCGCCGGCCGTCTTCCGCGTCATCGGCCCGGTGCGCAATATCGACGACTGGTACAAGGCGTTCAATGTGCAGCCGGGCGAGAAATACTACCTGGCGCCGGAAGACCGCGTCCGCATCTGGTAACCAGGGTCACAGACCCTGGACCCGGAATCGTGACGGTGGCGGTGGCGCCGCCGTCACGGTTCTCACAAAAGCCCGCCTCGAAAGAGGCGGGCTTTTCTTTCATACCTCCCCAACACGTTTGGGGAGCGGGACCGCACGAACGCGCGGCGTGAGATGTGGTGGTGAGGTTTCTTGCTTACTCCCCACATAACAAAAAAACGCGGCGCTCACCCCTGCTTAACACCCCTGTGATAACACCGTTTCCAAATTCATCCGTCTTAAGGCGGTCATAAAGGGGCACATATCATGGCAAACGGCTTGGCGCTGATTATCGAGGACAGCCAGACGCAGGCGCAGATCATCGGGCGTATGCTCGAAGACGAAGACTGGACCTATGTGCTGGCCAAGACCCTGGAAGATGCCGAGCGTGTCATACAACACCAGCACCCGACTCTGCTGTTTGTCGACGTTTTTCTGGGTGAGGAAAACACCCTGCCGCATCTTGAGCGTCTGCGCGATATGGCGCTGGAAGCGACCATCGCCGTCATGACGGCCGGCGACCGCCGCGAAGCCATCGAGGAAACACTCAACGCGGCCCGCAAGGCCAAGGTCGATTACATTCTGCGTAAACCTTTCTTCCGCAATCAGGTACGCGCCATCGTCAAATCGGCCGAACAGGATCAGGCCGAAGGCCGGCACCGCCTGCACGCGCTCGTCATCGATGACAGCCAGACCCTGGGCATCATGACCGGCCAGATGCTGAGTGACGCCGGCTACCGCGTCAGTGTCGTCAAATCGATGGAAGAAGCGCTCGATAATGTCGATATCGCCCACGTCGACCTGGTGCTGTCGGATATCTTCATGCCCGGCATGGGCGGCCTGGCCGGAATCAAGATCATCAAAACCACCTGGCCCTGGGTGAAGATCCTCGCCATGTCGGCCGGATTGAACACCCGCATTTCGCCCGAACGCGCCGTTTCAGCGGCGGTCAAGGCGGGCGCAGATGCGGAAATCTGCAAGCCCTTCAAAGCGGCTCAACTCGTGCATCTGACGCTGGAAATGATGGCCACATCGTCTGCGGCCCACAGCGAAAGGCTGGCTTAAAAAACCTTATACCTCCCCGGCTCTGCCGGGGAGGTATAAAAACCGCTAAGATTTCTTCCGGTTCACAAAACGAACAAGCGCCATAACTATTCCAGTAATCGTCAGGATGCTGCCGATCCCGACAGATACGGGCATGACCGTCATGCCGAACAACGCACCCGCGTTATCGCTTTCATACTCAAAGAAATATCACGTAAGCCATATGCTGCCCCCAATCAGCAGCAAGCCGGCCACAATCAAACTGATAGGCAAAGCGATACGCATTACCGACATCCCGCCCGGATCAGCCATTCGATTTCCTCTGCCAGTTTCTGCGGCGGCACGGCGATCAGGCGCTCTTCCAGGCCGATATAGACCACTCCATGCACGGCTGAAAACAATGTGCGGGCGCGGATAGTCAATGCCTCGGCTGAAAGCCCCGGCATGATCACCGACAGAGGCGCCCCGACATGGCGGAACAGGCCAAGCTGCGCCTCAACTGCCCAGTCCGGAAGCGGTGTCGTGATCCGCACCTCGAACATCATCCGCCACAAGGCCAGGTTCTCGCGCGCGAAGCGGAAATAGGCCAGGGCCACCGCCACCAGACGATCCAGCGCTTCGGCGCGAGTGGTCATCGGCAGGTGCGCGGTGTCATGCTCGAACAGGTCGTCCAGCCGGCCTTGCGTGCGCACGGTGATGCGCAGCAGCAGGTCGTCCATATCCTGCACAATATTATAAAGCCCGCCCAGCGCCACGCCGATATCGGCCGCCAGATCGCGCGCCTTCAGCGTATGGGCGCCCGTTTCACAGATACGTTTTTCCGCCGCGGTCAGCAGGGCTTCGAGCTGGGCCTGACGGCGATCGGCGGTGCTGGTGGATATCGGTTTGGCGGACATGAAGGGCTCACTGAAAATATTTTGAACATAGTTCATTTTAATGTTGAACGTCGTTCAAATTCACGCTACATAACTATTGTGAACAGCGTTCATATCATGGTTCGCCCCCGTGAGAAAGCGCTGTTTCACGCGCACTGTACGCCTCTGGGGGGCCGGATGTTTCATCATCCGGAAATGAGGGGGGATTGCACAGTAGCGTAACCGGGCGGCGGCGGGATAGCGCCGCCGCCCGGCTCTGCTCCGCCGGTGGAGAGTCGCCGGCATCCATTTGAGGTTTCAAGAGATGAAACGCCTGATCTTCGCCGTCACCGCCGCCACCCTGCTGACCCTGGCCCTGTGGATCGCCTTCCACGCCGCCAGTCCGAATATGCGCGGTTTCGCCTATGCCGACCGTGACTGGAACCGCGACCTGGCCCTGGCCGGCAATGACCTGCCGGTGCTGTTGAAATATAATCCAACCGATGGTGCCAGTTATGCCGGCCAGGTGCGGACATCAATGAAGCTGACAAGCGTGCAGCCTTAGGCAAGCCCCCCCACCACCACTGCCTAAGAAGGGCGCCCCCCCGTAAACAGGGGAGGTATGTAAGAGTATCGATCCGCCTTAAGGCGCAGAAGCCACACCCGATAGCGGATCGTCACCGGACACTCCCCCGCCAGGGATTATCCTTGCCAGAACCTGTGGATAGAGTTAGTCTTTAGTCTTAATCTTTGATTAAGCGGAGGGGTGCCGTGTTCGGGCTTAGGTTCAAGGTATTGATACTGGCGGGCGCTGTGAGCGCCATAGCCCTGCCCTGCGCCGCGCAAGAGATTGTCGCCGCCGCCCCGTCCAACCAGTACGCCCTCGCCGCCGGCGATGTCGCGGTCAGCGCCGTGGCCCAGCTCAATGACGCCGCCGAAACCGCCCACGTCCAGGAAAAGATCGAGCTTTACAAGCAGTTGATGGAACTGAACGGCGTGGCGCGCAATGTGCGCGAGGTCATCAACGCCACCAAGACCGCCACCCGCCTGATCGTCATCGACCGCGCCGGCCTGACCACGCTGACGCCGGAGCAGGACGCGCGCTACAATCAGATCGCCGACAAGATCCTGCTTGAAACGCAGAACAGCCTGATCGAAAACATCGCCGAAGCCCAGGCCCCGGCCTTCAGTTCCGACGAAATCCAACAACTCATCACCGCCAATTCGTCGATCGCGGCCGCCAAATACAATGCCGCCAAGTTCATGCAGCAGGATACATCCGCCGGCGGGGTCCAGACCTATATGGTCGAGGCGGTGATCAAGATCATCAAGACCTTTACGGAATCGCAGGCAAGCTAGGTCACGGCGGCCAATAACAGAGAACTTTTTTGGGGGTGGGGTTTGGCGTCGGTATCTTTTAAACGGTTGCGGATCAGTGCGTTTGCCTTGCTCGCCCTGCCGGTATTTTCGGCGCACGCACAGACGGCCCTGACCGTCAATCAATCGACGCAGTTGCAAGCCTATCTCAACCAGGGCATAGGCCAGCCGGTGCGCACCCCCAGTGACACCCAGGACGAGATCAACCGCGCCGTCATGCAGTCGATGAACAGCCTGACGCCCGAGCAACTGGCGGAATCCACTGCGGCCCCGGTCAATCCGGTCCGCAAAAAAGTGGAACTCGTCCGCGACGCCGCCGACGCCAGCACGACCGACGAAACGGCGCCCATAAAGAAAGCCAAGACCAGGGGAATGCTGGCCATCCTCGATCTTGGCGCGCCGGATACGGGCACGCCCAGCATCACATATGGTCTGGCCACCGGGCAGGGCGCGGCGCCGGTTGTGCCGGCCTCGGCCAATTTCGACCATGAAACCGCCGCCGCGGTGCTGGCGGCCTTCAAAGCGCCCGCCGGCCAGACACCGAACCCAACGGCTGAAAGCGCGGCAAGCTTCGCCGTCGCCCCCGTGCTCGATCCCGCCCTGGAGGAACGCGTCGACCTGGCCCGCGCCGTCTACCGCATCGACGGCACGGACGCGCTGGTGCGCCACTTCATCGCCACCCAGCACATGAAGCTGATCATCGGCGAAGTCGCCAACCACATCGACTTCTCCAAGCTGTCGGACAGCGACAAGTACCGTCTGGCCGCCATCGCCGCCGTGGCCCAGACCGAGCTTGAGGAAAAGGTCATCCGCATGAATGCCCTGATACAGGCGCAGACCCTGACCAAGCCGGAACTGCTGCAACTGCTGGCTGCCTATGACAATGATGCCCAGCGCAAGCTGACCGATATGCGCCTGCATGATGACGGCAAGGTCGATCGCGCCGCCGAACTGGATATCCGCCTGGCGCAGTTCCAGATCGTCAAGGCTTTCGAGGACACCCATTAAAACCATACCTTGCGGCGCGTCTGAAAACGGCTAAGAATAATGTCTGGACCGTTTGAGAGATTCCGCATGAAACGCCTGACCGCAATCGCCGCCTGTATTGCCCTGTCCACGCCGGCCCAGTTTACCCCGGTAATGGCCCAGACCGTCTATACCGGCGACAAGGTCGATGGCGCGGCGGTGATAGACAAACTGGACGTGGCGGACCTGCCGCCCGGCCAGGTGACGAAACTCTATTTCCGCGTGACGGATACGTCCATCGGTCAGGGCTGGTATGTGCCGGTGATCGTGGTCAAAGGCGCGAAGCCGGGCCCGAAACTTCTGATCACCGCCGGCATTCATGGTGATGAGTTGAACGGCATTTCCGTTTTGCAGCATCTGGCGCAATCGATCGATCCCAAGACACTTTCAGGCACACTGGTCGCCGTGCCCGGCCTGAATACCCCCGGCCTGCTGCATTCGACGCGCGGCTTCACCGCCGACGAGATCGGTACCAATGGCGACAACCTCAACCGCGCCATGCCGGGCAATACCGAAGGCGGCCCCTCATCGCGCTATGCCGGCCGGCTGTGGCACCAGATCTTCATCGGCAATGCCGATTTCGCCATCGACCTGCACACCCAATCACGCGGCGGCGCCTATCCCGGCTACGTCTTCGCCCAGACCGGCGCCGCGCGGCAAATCGCTGATCTCCTGCGGCCGGACGTCATCGGCATGGATGCCGGCGTCGAGGGCACCGTGGAAAACATGCTCAATCCGGCTGGCATTCCGGCGGTGACCTATGAACTGGGCGGTCCGGAAACCTTCAATGACGCCATGATCATCCGCGCCCTGCGTGGCGTCCGCAATGTCATGGTGGGCAAGGGGATGCTGGAGGGCCAGCCCGACCTCAGCGACCCGGCGCCCTTTGTCGGCAATGTCGTTACCGATATCGACAGTCCGCGCGGCGGCTGGACCACGGTGAAGGTAAAGCTGAAGGATGATGTGAAAAAGGGCGATGTGGTGGCGACCGTCAGCAATCCCTTCGGCGAAACCATCGCCACCATCACTGCACCGTCTGACGGCCATGTGCTGTCCATAGCCACCGATCCGCGCACCGAACCGGGCGACATGGTCGTGCGGATGATCGCCTGGTCGGACCAGGGCGTCTGCGCCCAGACCGGCTGCCCGGAAACGGCCCCGATGGTCAAGAGCCAGTAAGTGGACGCAGCGACCGCGGACTCAGTCTGGCAGCAGACGACACAAGCGATCGGGCGCTATGATTTTGCCGAAGCCAACAAACGGCTGACGGAAGCGCTGAGCCGGCTTGACGGCTCTGCGCGCATCCCGTTTCTGGCCCAGCAGGGCCGCGTGCTGGGACCGATGGGCCGCCAGGCGGAGGCGGTCGAGGCTGTTCGAGAGGCCGTGGACCTGCTGGAAACACCCGGCACCGAAGGCGATGCCGCCACCTGGCATGGGCTTGGCCTGACGCTTTGCAATGCCCGGCGGGAGGCCGAAGCCCTGCCGCTGCTTAAGCGCGCCGCCGAGTTGGCGCCGCACTCCGGCCCTTACTGGAAAACGCGCGGCGAAACAGAAGACTTTCTGGGCCTGACAGACGAGGCTGAACGCAGCTACGACGTAGCCGCTCGGACAGGCAACTGGGCGGCCCATCTGGCCCTGGCGCGGTTGAAACGCTGGACCAGGGAGCATAACCACATCGATCGCCTGATCAACGCACCTGTCAGGACCGCATTGCACCAGGCTTGCCAGGGCTATGCCCTTTTCAAGGAATATGACGATATCGACGACCGCGCGAATGCCTGGCGCTGGCTGCAAAAAGGCGCCGCCGCCGCGCGCAGCCAACCGGTCACGCCGAACCGCCCGCCATGGTCGGCGGCGGCTGAAAGCACTACGACAGACGTCTGGATAGCCGCTTTTCCGCCTGAACGTTCCGCCCACGTGCCAGCCATCAGGCGGAGCGCGCCACGCCGCATCTTTATCATTGGCCTGCCGCGTTCCGGCACAACCCTGGTCGAACGCATCCTGGGCGCCCACAGCCAGGTTCAGGCCCTGGGCGAGCTGCCGACCTTCCCGGCCGCCGTCAAGACCTGTTCCGGTTCGCAGACTCCGGCCCTGATCGACGCGGAAACCATCAAGGCCGCCGCGCATATCGATCCGCAGGCCATCGCCGATTTTTATGACCGGGAAATCGCCTGGCGTCATGACGGCTCACCCTGTGTCACCGACAAGCTGCCGCATAATTCGGACTATGCCGGCCTGATCCGGCTGGCCTTTCCCGATGCAGTGATCATCCATGTCCGCCGCGCGCCGATGGATGCGCTTTTCGGCGCTTACAAGCTCTATTTCGCCGCCGGCTGGTCATTCGATCAGAACGATCTCGCCGAACATTATCGCAATTACAGCCATCTGATGGCGCACTGGAAAACCTGCCTGGGTGACGGCCTGATCGATATCTCGCTTGAAGCCCTGATCCGTGATCCCGATATGGAAATCCGACGACTACTCGATGCCTGCGATCTGCCTTTTGAGACCGACTGTCTCCGTCCGCACAACGCAAAAGGCGCGGTGGCGTCGGCCAGTTCCAGCCAGGTACGCCAGCCAATAAACGCTGAAGGTATCGGCGCCTGGCGCCGATACGAAAAGGAACTGGCGCCTTTACGTGGCCGTTTGCAAAGCATGGGCGTAGTAGATTCCAATGGCGACACTTTGTCCTGAAAAAGTCACTGGTAAATTGTGATCACAATATGTAGTCTCCGCGCAACCTGATTGACGGAGCCGTCCCATGTCCCACAATGCCGATCTCGCTGCCCGCCGCGCCGCTGCCGTTGCCCGCGGCATTGGCCACGCCACCACGCTCTATGCCAGCCGCGCCGAAAATGCCGAACTGTGGGACGCGGACGGCAACCGCTTCATCGATTTCGCCGGCGGCATCGCCGTGCTGAATACCGGCCACCGTCACCCGAAGGTGCAGGCCGCTGCGCTGAAACAGATGGACGCCTTCACCCACACCGCCTTCCAGGTGGTGCCCTATGAAAGCTATATTGCGCTGGCGGAAAAGATAAACGCATTGGCGCCGATCGACGGACCGGCCAAGTGCGCCTTCTTTACCACCGGGAGTGAGGCGGTGGAAAACGCCGTCAAGATCGCCCGCTGTCACACGAAGCGTGACGGCGTCATCGCCTTTACGGGCGGCTTCCATGGCCGCACCGCCCTGACCTCGGCCCTGACCGGCAAGGTGGTGCCCTACAAAAAGGATCTCGGTCCGCAGCAGCCCGGCATCTATCACCTGCCCTTCCCGGTGGAAGCGCACGGCATCGATACCGATGACACGCTGAAAATGCTCGACTACCTGTTCAAGGCCGATATCGCGCCCGATGCCGTGGCGGCCATCATCATCGAGCCGGTGCAGGGCGAAGGCGGCTTCCTGATCACCCCGCCGGAACTGATGCGCGCGCTTCGTAAAAAGTGCGATGAGCATGGCATCCTGCTGATCGCCGACGAGGTCCAGACAGGCTTCGGCCGCACCGGAAAGCTGTTCGCCATGGAAAACTACGACGTCAGGCCCGACCTGATGACCATGGCCAAGTCGCTGGCCGGCGGCTATCCGCTCTCTGGCGTGGTCGGCCGCGCCGAGGTGATGGACGCGCCCATAGTGGGCGGCCTCGGCGGCACCTATGGCGGCAATCCTGTGGCCTGCGCCGCTGCGCTTGCCGTGCTTGAGGTGATCGAAGAGGAAAAACTGTGTGAGGCCGCCAAGGCCCAAGGCGCCAAGCTGAAGGCCCGGCTTGAAGCCCTGGCCCAGCGCAATGATATCGTGCCGATGGCCGCCATTCGCGGTCTGGGCGCCATGATCGCCTTCGATATCGTCACTGAGCGCGGCAGTTTCGCGCCGGATGCCGCGGCCACCAAGGCGGTGACAACCAAAGCCCAGGCCAATGGCCTGATCCTGCTGTCCTGCGGGGTCTATGCCAATACCATCCGCCTGCTGGCGCCGCTTACCGCCTCTGACGACATTCTCGATGAGGGGCTGGCCAAGCTGGAAGCCGCGCTGACGGTTTAGCGCCAGGCCGTCGCCCGCACAAACACATTGCCCGTCAGCCGGCCGATCCGCGGATCGGGGCTGAAATTGAAATCGTCGGGCAGGACGGCCGAGTGCAGCAGCTTGCCCGGATAGATGACGGCGCGGTTGAACCGCGCCTCGACCGACGCCAGTTCAACAAAGCCGTCCCGATCGCCCTTGTGATAGGCCTGGGTCACGCCGTAAAGCTCGGCATCCTTCATGCGGGCCGCGCTGTAAGCATCCTTGCGTTCGTCCGACAGGGTTTCAAAGCCGGAACCGAGGTGGCGGTAAAAGGCCGTGCCGCCGCCCGGCCGGCGCGACAGGTAGTGCAGGATGGCGAAGCCGTTCGAATCGTGATGGTCGAAATGCGGCACGGTCTGGAGCGGTTGCAGGTCTTCCGGCCTCGTCGTCACCAGGGAATAACCGGCATCGAGAATATCGTATTTGGTGATACCGTAGACGGACGCCATGACCGGGGCCAGCGACTGACAGACGGAGCTGACATAGTCGAAGCTTTCGCCATCCTGCGGCGTGATGCGCCGGCGACGTCCGGGATAATAATGGCCGCTCTGGCTTGGGAAGGGCGCCATATCCACGGCCAGATCGATGATGCGCTCCGGCTCCTGGACGAAATTATCGATCACCACGACGGGCGTCTCTTCCACACCAACCTTGAACACATTGACCGACACTTTATCCTCCATCTATCCGACTGTTCTGCAACACTTTAAGCCCGGTTGCAATTCTCGACCGTCAGTTTAGGCTGCGGCAAAACAACGGGGAGATACCATGCCGGATACCAGTAACGCCGAACCCATATTGGCACTCAATCCCCAGGCGCAGATCGAGGTCATCCGGTTCGGAGACGAAGGCCAGAATGTCCTGGTTGCCGATGACGTGCTGCTCGATCCGGAAGCGCTGCTCAGTTACGCGGCGCATTCACGCTTCGGCACACCGCCCACCGGCTCGAAATATCCAGGCCTGATGGCGCCGGTGCCGCCCGCCTATATCACCCTGCTCGCCGATGTCCTGAGGCAATCCATGGTTCAGGTCTTCGGGATGCACCCTGATTTGCCCCTGAAGACCTATGGCTTTTTTGGCCTGGCCACGCTGGGCGTGGACCAGATGGCCAGGGCGCAGGCCGCCCCCCATACAGACGCCCATCGGCTGAACAGTTTCGCCACCGTCCATTACCTCAGTCCGCGCCCGCAGGGCGGGACCGCCTTCTACCGCCACAAGGCCAGTGGCCTCGAACTGATCACGCCCATCCGCAGCGACAAGTTCAGCTATCTGCGCCGTCAGGAACTGGCCGGCGCGGATAACCAGCCGGTCCGCGATGCCTTTTATGACGAGATTCTGAGCATAGAGCCCCGGTTCAACCGGCTGATTCTTTACCGGGCGGGGCAACTGCATTCGGCGAAACTGGACCCGGCCACGCCTTTGAGCGAGTCGCCGGCGGACGGGCGCCTGACCGCCAACCTTTTCTTCAATACCGAGGGCTTTTAGGCCGTAAACTCATAAATATCGCGGCCATGGCGGCTGAAATGGCAAAATAATGCCAGGAGATGGGTGCCGGTCGTAGTCAACCTACGGCCAAACCCATCGACGCCGCAGGATGAAGCCATTTCGCCGTCGGCGACGATGCGGCCCATTTGCACGGACTACGGCGTCGAAAAATCTTGAAAATGTAGGCATTTCCTTCGCTTTTTCTCCTGCTATCCGCACAAATAGTCTCGCACCATGGCCATGATATTTATGAGTTTACGGCCTAACCGCCCGCCGCTTCCAGACTCTTGAAGGCCTCGGAGGCGCAATTGCGGCGGATAAAGTCCTCATGGGTCGGCAAACCCTTGACCCGATCGAGGACGGCCGATCGCCAGCGCCCCAGATGCAGGCGCAGGTCGTCATCGTCCATGGCGTCGGCTGCGGGATGGTAGTCTTCCGGCACCAGCCCCTGACCGGTGAGGATAGCCACCCAACTGACTTCGCGGAACAGCTCGGAATCGCGCCACAGGGTCTGGCAACTGGCACGGAAGACATCCAGCCGGTTTTGCAGGCTTTCCGGAATCGCCATCTGCCGGACGTGCCGCCAGAACGGCGTATCGTCGCGCTCGGTCACCTTGTAGTGGGCGATGATGAAGTCCTTGATATTGTTATAGGACAGTTCGACCTCGCGGTTGTATTCGGCGGCGATATGCGGGTTGAAACCGTGACGCGGAAAAAGCGCCAGGAAGCGGAACAGGCCCGACTGAACCAGATGGATGCTGGTCGATTCCAGCGGTTCCAGGAAACCACTGGCCAGGCCCAGAGCCAGGACATTCTTGTTCCAGGCCAGGTTGCGGCGACCGGTGACAAAACGCAGCACCTTCGGGTCGGCCAGGGGTTTGGCATCCAGGCGGCCCAGCAAGGTTTCACAGGCCGCGTCTTCGCCGATGAATTCATCACAGAAAACATAGCCATTGCCAGTGCGATGCTGCAACGGGATACGCCACTGCCAGCCGGCCTCACGCGCCGTGGCCCGCGTATAGGGCAGCAGTTCACCGGCACGTTCGCACGGCACGGCGGCGGCGCGGTTCATCGGCAGCCAGTGGCTCCAGTCGGTATAGCCGGTCTTCAGGGTCTGTTCGATCAGCAGCCCCCGGAAGCCGGAGCAATCGATGAACAAATCCCCCTCGATCACCCGGCCGTTTTCCATCTGGACCGAGGTAATGAAGCCGGTTTCCGGATGCTGGCTGACCGTGACGATCTTGCCTTCCTGACGCACGACTCCGCGTTTTTCGGCGTATTTGCGCAAATACCGGGCATAAAGCGCCGCATCGAACTGAAAGGCATAATTCACAGGCGGTTTGCCGGGTTCGCGCCGGACGCGCCCAAAGCGCCCCTGAAACGCGGCCTCCGTCTCGGCATTGTATTTGCCGATATCGACCGCGCTCAGCCCCGCCTTGTGATAATGGCGGAAATAGTAGTGCGGGAAGCTGAAGCCGTCGATTTCGGTGCCGAAAAGGCCGAACGGATGGAAATAGCTATGACCCTGATGCCGCCAGTCCTGGAACTGGATGCCCAGCTTGAAGGTGGCATTGGTTTCACGGATGAATTCATCCTCATCGAGGCCGAGGAAGTAGTTATATTCCAGGATTGGTGGGATTGTCGCCTCCCCCACGCCGACCGTGCCGATCTCCTCGGATTCGATCAGTGTGATATCATAGGCATGACTGCCCAGCGCCTTTATCAGCGCCGCCGCCGCCATCCAGCCGGCGGTGCCGCCGCCGACAATTACGATCTTCCTGACCGCTGGTTGCATTTCATTTCCCCGGACTCTGATACTATGAACGCATTGCCCCCGATCCTTCTCGCCGCCGGATCGCAGGCCTTGTAATTACACCCGCACGGGCACAATGCCCAAAGCCTGCTCCATCGGCTTCATCGGCTCCACCGCCGCCTTGATGAAGCCAAGCATTTTCTGGAAGTGCTGGATGGCCTCCGCATCGCTGACCTGATCGGCCAGCGGATCATAGGCTTTCGGGATCAGGCCGTGCCCCAGCAGCATGGACAGCCAGTCGTCCTCCTCGAAGGTTTCGTCATCATAGACCACCAGATTGCCGCGCGCCTCGAACAGATCCAGCTTGTAACGCAGGGCGTCCGGGACCTCAATATTGCGGCAGTGATCCCAGAATGGCTGGTCGAACCTCTGATTCAGAACATAGTGGCAAAGCTGGTAATCACGGATGCGCTCCAGCGATGACTGGACATTTCGGTTATATTCGGTGCTTTCGATACCGCAGTCCCGGTTGATCGGGAACAGCGAGATCAGGTGCGACAGGCCCAGCAGGTTGACGTGCATACGCACGCTGTCGATCGGATCGAGAACCGCCGCCGCCTCGCCGATAGCCACGCAGTTCTTCTCCCAGAACCGGCGGCGTGTACCGGCGGTAAAGGGGGTGACCACCGCATCGGGGTTGAGCTTCAGGGAGGTGAAGATACCCGCCGCCTCGTACGCTGCCTCATCGGTCAGGTCGTGGCTGGTATAGACCTGCTGCACCGCCGTACAGTTACGCAACGGATAAAGCCCGGCCCAGCCGGACCGGAAGGCCGAAACCTGGCTGAACGGCGGCAGGGGTGCCAGGGGCGCCGCATAGGTGGTCATCAGACGGTCGCAAGGGAACCACTGGCGCCACGAATCAAAGCCAACCTCAAGCCCCTCGCCAAGCAGGGCGCTTTCGGCGCCTGATGCATCGATGAAGAAGTCACCTTCTATGGTCTGGCCATCAGTCAGGGTGACACCGATGATATCGCCGCTCAGCGGATCGCGCGCAACCTCGGCCAGGCGCCCCGTAATGTGTTTGATTTTTCGGTCCAGCGCCACCGTCTTCAGCACATGGCAATAGCCCTTGGCTTCGAGATGATAGGCGTAATCGCAGATGGCAAAGCCATCTACCGCCTCGCCCGGCAGGAAAAAGCGGCCGTATTTCGCCGCCACGGCGTTCAGGGAGAAGTCATCGAACTCGGCCTTCAAGCCTTGCGCGCGCGCCTTGACCCAATAATGGTGAAAGGACACGCGGTTGAGCGGGCGCCCATAGGTCGAGTAGCCGTGAATGAAGGGCGGCTTCGTTTTCGACCAGTTATTGAAGCGCTGGCCCAGCGTATAGGTGGCGTGCGCCGCGTTCATCATCGGGCCTTCATTGATGCCGATGAGGTTATGATAGGCTTCCTGCTGTTTCAGCGTAGGGTAGACATCGCCCGGCCGCAGCAGGGAGGGCAATTCGACCACGGTAATATCAAGCCCTGACTGGCCCAGGGCCCGCCACAGCACATTGGCGCTGAGCCACAGGGCGTCGTCGCGCCCGACGATGACGACCTTCTTGACCGGATGATCAGACATTACCGGTCTCCTGCATCACCTTGGCGGAAGGATCGAAGCAGTAATCGCGCAGGAAATCGGCGTGCGTCGGCAGGGCATCGACGTTGACGGCCACCCGTTCCTGCATTTCCCGCATCTTTTCCAGCATGGCTTCAGTGCTCATATTATCGACCTGCCGGTCATAATGGCGCGGCAGGATATTCTGGCCGGTATAGACCGCTACCCAGCTTGGCGGCGCGAACAGGCCATCCCGATAGCGATGGATGTGACCGCGGTGTTTGAAGGTCTCCATCTTCTCGATCAGCGTATCGGGCACCGTCATTTCGCGGACATACCGCCACAGGCCGGTCGGGTCTTCCTCGGCCGGCTTCTGGTTGGCGTGATAATGCAGGATCAGGAAATCGCGCACCCGGTCATATTCGATATCGATGGTGCGGTTGAATTCGGTCACCAGCTTCGGATCGATCTCGCGGCCCGGAAACAGGCGCATGACAAAATCAGACGCCATCTGCGCCAGGTAGATGCTGGTCGATTCCAGCGGTTCGAGGAAACCGCTGGCCAGGCCGATGGCGATGCAGTTCTTGTACCAGGACTGTTTGCGACGGCCGGCGGCAAATTTTATGAGGCGCGGATCAGCCTGGGCCTTGCCGTCCAGACCCTCAAGGAGGACTTCAGCGGCCCGGTCCTCCGTGGTGAAGCGGCTGGAAAAGACATAGCCATTGCCGGTACGGTGCTGAAGCGGGATCCGCCATATCCACCCGGCCTCCCGCGCTGTGACGCGGGTATAGGGCGTAAAATCATCCGTCCGCTCGCACGGCACGGCCAGGGCGCGATCGCAAGGCAGCCACGGCGTCCAGTCCTCCCAGGGCACCTTCAGGGTTTGTCCCAGCAGCAGGCTGCGGAAACCGGAGCAATCGATGAACAGGTCGCCTTCGACCACTTCGCCTGAAGCCAGGGTCAGCGACCGGATAAAGCCGTCCTCCGGACGCAGATTGACTTCGACCACCTTGCCCTCGGTTCGTTGCAATCCCCGACCTTCCGCCCAGCGTCGCAGATAGCGGGCATAAAGGACCGCATCGAACTGATAGGCATAGGCGAAGGTGGAGCGCACAGACCGATCGTCTTCGGACGGGAAATCGAATTTCAGGTTGCGGCAGGCCATGATCGGGAAGGAATAGGCTTCCAGATCGCTGTCATGACCGTTGGCCCGCGCCTTCAGCCAATACTGGAACAGGGGCACGCCGTTGATGGCCTGACCATGGATGCCGAAGGGATGGACGTATCTGTCACCCTCGCGTCCCCAGTTGCGGAAATCGATACCGAGCTTGAAGGTGGCATTGGTGTCGCGCATGAATTCGGGCTCGTTCAGGCCCAGGAAATCATTGAAGCTTTTCAACTGCGGCAGGGTGGCCTCACCCACGCCCACCGTACCGATCTCATCCGATTCAATCAGGCGTACGGAGGCGAATTCCGGCTTGAAACCCTTGATGAAGCCCGCCGCAGTCATCCACCCCGCGGTTCCGCCGCCCAGGATGACGATTCGGATGGGATCTTTCTGCATGGTGCGACGCGCCTCCACTTTTTCTCTTGTTTCCGGCTCAGCATAACCAGGTTTTTCGTGACTGTGCGGTCATTTTCCGCAAGGGTCAAGCGCGTTCAAAAGGTGTTGGCCGCGACATAATTGCTTACAAAAAAAGACGCGCCGCCACGGGGGCAGCGCGTCTCTTCAAATGCCTTCCGAAGGATTAGTACTTCAGACGGATCTGGGCCTGGATACGCCGGTCGTTCTTGAACCAGGCGTTCGGCAGAAGGAGCAGCGCACGATCCGTGCCGTCACTCATCGGACCATCGACCTGCTGCATCAGAACCGTTTCGGTGCTGAGCAGGTTGGTACCTTCCAGCGACATTTCCACATTGTCGTTGATGCGGTAGGCCACGCGGCCATCGAGGAAGCCTGCGGCACGCTGCCAGATCGGCAGAGCCACGCAGCAGTCCTGGCGGGTCACGAGGTACTTGGAGCGCCAGTTATAAGCCAGGCGCGCCGACCACTTGCCCTTTTCGTACATGCCGATCAGGTTATAGGTGGTGTCTGACAGACCTTCCAGAGGTAGCTTGGTGAAGCCCAGGGCCGCCACCGAAGTACCGCCACCGGCCTGGCCGGAGGAGCCGTCGCCGGAATTGGTGACAACGCCGGTGCTTTCAATGCCGTCATTCTTCAGCTTGGTGAAGTTGGCCTGGATGCCTAGACCATTCCACGGCGAGGGCAGGTTGTCGAAGAAGGTCTGATAGGCCACTTCGAAGCCCTTGATCGCGCCACCGCTGGCATTGACCGGACCGCTGACCTCAACCGGACGGGTAATGCCGGCATTGGTGAAGTTTTGCACGTACTTACCGTAGGTAATGTAGTCGTGGAATTGCTTGTAGAAGCCCGTAAAGGTGAACGAACCGGTCTGCGAGAAGTAGTTCTCGATCGAGAGGTCGAACTGGTCGGCGGTGATCGGCTTCAGATACGGATTGTTAGCATTGGCCGTAAAGCGGGTTTTGGTGCTGACGATATTGCCCGAACTGTCGCAATTGAACGGCGAATTGGCCGACGTACAATTGTAATCAGAGAACGACAGGGACGACGTGCTCGGCAGAGCCATGCTGACACTGGTATAGTACTTCAGGTTGCCGATATCCGGACGCGACATGGCCTTCGAAGCCGCAAAGCGCACGAACCACTCAGGCGTCAGGCCGAAACGCACGTTGAAGCTGGGCAGCCAGTTCTTGTGGGTCACGTCAACCGTATAGGTGTTGGTATCCACCGTGCCGGCAAACGCGCGGTCGTCAGCCGACACATAGTAGCTCAGGCTGGGGTGCGCGGGCGCACCCGTAACCGGATCAGCCGGAACGATCGGATCCGTGTCGTAAACCGTGGTGTTGTGATAGTTCACGCCACCGGCGCTCGCATTATCTGTTTCGACATAGCGAACACCGATATTGCCGACCACAGTCACGCCATTGAAGATGGTGGCGTCAGGGCCGCCGAACTTCAACTGGACATAGGCCGCCTTCGTCTTTTCGGAGACGTCGGCGATTTCCGCCGGCAGGAAGCAGCGGCTGTCTTCACCCGCGCGGTGGCAGATGGGCGTCCACTGGTTCGACAGGGTGCCATCGGTGTAACGCGGCTGATAGTGCGTGGCATCGAAGGTATTCGCCAGGCCAGTACGGTCCTTCAGGTTGTTGATATTGAAGAACACGCCGTCAGTGATGTTGGTGACATCGCCACCGTAGAAGTTGCTGTCGAAGGTATGGATGCCGTAGGCATTCTGATCCGGGAAGGCCGAGCCGGTAATATAGTAGTTGTCGGCGTCGTAGTTCGACCAGTTATTGACAACACTGGCCCAGTTATAGGTGGTCCAGCGAACGGTCTGCTCGCGGTCGGCATAACGGACGCCGGCCTTCAGGGTATTCAGCCACGGCGAATCGAAGCTGTAGGCCAGGTCGGCGCGGGTGGCGAATTCATGACCGTCCGAATCCGTCACGTGGTCCATGATGAAGTGCTGGCGATAATTGGCCGGATTGGCGATCCCGCCCGGCGCCAGATACCAGCCCTCGGTGTGTGCATTGTCGATCGTGAACTTCGGCACGTCGCCTGTGAAATCGAGCGCGACATCGGCATAGGTCGCCAATTCAGTCGAAATGTCGTAATTGGTCTGGATGGCATCGACATACTGGATATCGAAATTGGTCTTCAGACGATCCGACACATCCCACTTGAAGTTGAACGAGATGTCCTTGGTGTCGTTCAGGCTGTCGCTCCAGCGGGTGTCGTTGGCATAGCCGCCGGCACGTTGCGAGGCCGGGCAGGCCGTCGAAGCTTCCCACGAATAGCAGGTACGCATCAGGCCGTTCGGCGAAGTGGCGCCATCCGGAGCGGTCCACGAGCCGTACCAGGCACCGTTGCCGTTGACGAGCGTACCCGACTGGATAAAGCCGTTGTCGTCAAACGTACAGTTGGAAACGCCACCCAGGCACTGGACGTTGTCGGAGGTATAAACATAGTTGATCGGCTGCGCCCAGGCATCAACGCCGGTCGAGGAGGTGGCGACGTATTCTTCCCACTGCTCACGCTTCTTCGACTGGTTGTATTGCAGGGTGGCAACCATGGTGTGGTCGTGGTTCTGCCACTGACCGGCCAGCGAGATACCGTCACGGACACGATAATAGGTGTTGTCGCGCAGGGCCGTGGTCATCGGCATATAGCGACGGTTGGTGTCGCCCCAATACGAATTGACGACCGGGACCATACGGCCCAGGGCGACGCCTTCGGAATTGGTGTAGATTTCGGAGTGGGCGCCATTGATCATGAAGCCGAATTCACCGGCCGAGGTATCCCAGCGGTCGGCATAGATGCCGGAAACCGTACCGGCGCCCTTCTTGACCAGGTCGCCATAGGTATATTCGGCGGTGGCGGCCAGGACGCGGCCCTTCTGGTCGAACGGCAGACGGGTGCGCAGGGAGATCGTGCCGGCGATGCCGCCTTCGATCAGGTCTGCGGTCTGGTTCTTGTAGACATCGACACCGCCCATCAATTCCGGCGACACGTCGGACCAGGAGAGGCCGCGCGACGAGTCGGCGGTGAAGATGTCACGGCCGTTGAATTCCGACCGGACCTGCTGCAGGCCGCGGACGACGACGCCCGATGGTTCGGCCGAGAAGTGGGCGGTATCGCCGGTGGCGGCGAAGCGGTTGACCGTGATGCCGGCGACGCGTTGCAGCGCTTCGGCAACCGACTTGTCCGGGAACGAACCGATGTCGTTGGCGGTGATCGAATCGACGACTGTATCGGCGTTCTTCTTGATATCCTGGGCCGATTTCAGGGCCTTGCGGACACCAACGACCACGACTTCCTGGGCTTCATCGCTTGAAGCGGCAGGTTCAGTGGTATCCTGTGCGTAAGCCGGTGCCACCAGAGTGGCGGCCAGGGCTGTTAGCGCAACCATGGACACGCCGCCCTTCAGAAGAGTCAGCCCCGGCCGGGCCTTAACTCCAAAACTTTTCATACTTTCTTCTCCCTAATTGTCATTGCCGGCAAACCCGAGATTTTGCCGGTGAGACCGCTTAAAATACAAAAAACAATCTGATTGAGCGGATGCGATCCTGACCTGACGGAATTGGCATTACCGCACGCTTGAGCCTTAATTTCGATTTCGCTTTTTTGACATAAACGTCAAATATCTGCGTTATCAAGGCGGGCGTGTCTTTATAAAATTCCGAAAAGGGCCCCTGGATGCGTCTCAACCTGATTTATTATTTCGTATTTATTTTTTTAGCCAACTGTTGGCCGAATATCCAGCCACATTATGACATTTTGGCCATAATCCAGTCTGACAATGGCGCGAATGTCACACATGCTGCAACAGTCTGAAACATTTATCCAGCCTCGATCCTAAGCGGAGCGCAGGCGAACCGCCATCCGCAAACCAAACCATCTCATTGTTTTACATACGAATTTAAAATTAAAATGCACGTCAGGGCAAAAAGTTGATTGAAATTTCGAAGGCTTTGCAACGCCGCGGGCAATTCAGGCCATCCGTCAGAGATTAATGATTTATGACAGCCTTCTGATGGCTTTCAGGAGGATATAACTGATTTTCCAGACAAGTTTTCATTTGCGCAACGCCTCATTTACCGAAAGATAGACGCCAGAACAGGCGTCATACATCCGCCGCGAACCACTCCAATACGTTTTCATAGTTATGTCAAAAATCGCTTCCCATCCGCCATTCCCCCCCGTTGAAACGCTTTCGCACCCCTCGCCGGAACGCCTTGCAAGCCTTGTCAGCGATGGCCGCCCCGTCCTGATCAAGGGGCTTGTCGCGCACTGGCCGGCGGTCAAGGCGGGGCAGGACGGCTCACAGGCGGTTGCCACTTATCTGAAGAGCCTGGATAATGGTCACCCGGCCAGTGTGCTGGAAGCGAATAACACCATACAGGGCCGCTTCGCCTACGGTCCGGACATGAGCGATTTCAACTTTCATCGCCGCCTCAAGTCCGTATCGGCCGGTATCGACCAGATACTGGCCGCCGAGGCGCACCCGAATCCCCCCTGGATCTATATTCAGTCAACCGAAACCCGGTTGCACCTGCCGCGGTTCGTGGCCGAGAACCCCTGCCCCATCCTGCCACCGGCTATCCAGCCGCGCATCTGGATCAGCAATGCGACCCGCGCCCAGACGCATAATGACAATGATCACAATATTGCCTGCGTGGTGGCCGGGCGCCGCCGCTTCACGTTGTTCCCGCCGGAGCAGGTCGCCAACCTTTATATCGGGCCGATGGACCATACCCCTTCGGGGCGCGCCATTTCCTTGGCCAGCCTTGAAGAGCCTGATTTTGAGCGCTTCCCCCGGTTTGCCGAGGCTTTGAAAACGGCGGTCATGGCCGAACTGGAACCGGGTGACGCGCTTTATGTGCCAAAATACTGGTGGCACCACGTCCAGTCCCTCGACACTTTCAATGTGCTGATCAATTACTGGTGGGGCAACAGCGCGCCCACGGCCGAAAACCCGATGGCGCCCTTCCTGGCGGCCCTGCTGGCGCTGAAGGACATTTCCCCGGCCGACAAGCGCTACTGGAAGGCCATGTTCGACCACTATATTTTCCAGATGAATGGCGATCCGGTGGCGCATATCCCGCCCGCACATCAGGGCGGGCTCGGCAAACCGACCGTGAAGACGCGCGCGGAAATCCTCGCCGCCCTGAAGGCACTGGTTGACGGACGTGGTTAATATTCAACCGTTGTTTCTGTTAACTATTTTATAAAAATCAATAGTTGATTAAAGCGGTCGCGCCCCGCTCCAGACTGTCGCGGGATTTGGCGAAACACAGTCGTAGCACCGGCAGGTCACGACCCGTTTCGCAAAATGCCTGGAGCGGAATGGTGGCCAGGCTGTGATGCCTTACCAGGTCATAGGCGAAATCCAGGCCGGAGCCTTGGATGCCTGAGGCCCGCAGGTCGATATTGAGGAAATAGGTGCCCTCGGCCGGCAGGAGTTTGAAGCCGCCGCCCGTCAGCCGTGCGCTGAGATAATCCCGCTGGCCTTTGAGTTCCGCAAGCGCCGCCCCGAAGCGCGCCTGAGGCAGGCCCAGGCCAAAGGCCACGGCGTGTTGCAGGGCTGGCGGCGTGGCGAAGGTGATGAACTGGTGCGCCCGCGCGACCTGATCGATCAGCGCCTTTTCAGCCACCACAAACCCGACCTTCCAGCCTGTGAGCGCGAATATCTTGCCCGCCGAACCGATCTTGATCGCGCGCCGCATCAGGCCGGGAATGTGCAGGACGCTGATGTGGTGGCGGTCAAAAACGACCTCTTCCCACACCTCATCACTCATCACGTAAGAACCGAAGCGCTCGCAATATGCACCCAGCAATTCCAGTTGTTCACGCGTGAAGCAGTGCGTGGTCGGATTGTTAGGCGTGGTGATCAGGACCAGTCTGGTCTTGTCGTTAAATACGTTTTTCAGGTCGTCGTCGCTAAATTGCCAGTGCGGCGGATTGAGCTGGACGATGCGCGGAATGCCGCCGGCGCGCCGGATCAGCGGCACATAGGCGTCATACATCGGCTCGAAAACGACCACCTCGTCGCCCGGCGTGATCATGGAAAAAATCGTCGCGCAGATCGCCTCCGTGGCGCCCGAAGTGATCAGCACCTGCGTCTCCGGATCGAATTCGAGCCCCTGCCGGCGCCGATAGAAATCAGAGACGGCCTGACGCAGGGCCGGCAGTCCGCGCATGGGCGCGTACTGGTTGGATTGCTCCATCAAGGCGCGAGCGGCGGCTTCGCGCACCTCCGGAAAACCATCTGTTTCGGGGAACCCCTGCCCCAGGTTGACCGCCCCGCGTGCCTTCGCTTCCAGCGACATGGTCTCGAATATACTGACGGGCAGATCGGCAAAGACAGGGTTCATAGCAGGCTCCGGAATCGCCGCCACCATACATGAAAAGGTCCGAAGGGGTGAAACCTTCGGGCCCTGATCTACGCCTAGCCGGGAGTTGTTAACTGCCCGCGTCAACGATGGCGGCGATGGTATCCGGGAAGGCTTGCGTAGCCGCCGCCCGATCAAAAAGGCCGGAGCTATGGTTGCTGGTCGGGCCATTGTCCCAGTACATCGGCAGGAGGCCGTGCTGATAGGCGGAGCGGGTGATGTATTCGTCCCAATGGTTGCGGTACTTACCGGTTGCATCGTATTCGGTGCGCCGCATGGCCGAGTATTCGCCCAGGATGACCGGCACGCCCTTGTCGATGAACCGGGCCTTCATCTTCTGGAACTGGCCATCCGTATAGGCTTCATTGGCCCAGGTTTCCGCTGCCGATGCCTTGGTGGCGATCGATCCCCACTGCCAGATGCCACTATTGGCATTGAGGGTGAAATTATACGGATCGTAATAGTGGACTTCCATCATCAGCTTGCCGGCCGCCGAATCGGCGGGCAGGGTCGCATTGCAGGCCACCGTATAATCGATATTGGTGTTGTAGCCCTGCACGACCAGGAAACGACCGGCATTATTGCCGCCGGTGGCACGCACGGCATTCACGAAGGTCTGGTTGAAACTGTTCTGCACCGCGCAGTTTTCCCTGGTCGGCGCGCTGTAAACATTGGTGACCATGACCTCATTGGTGCCGGCGAACAGCAGATGATCGTCAAAGCTCTTGAAGTTGCTGGCGATCTGGGTCCAGAATGTGGTCAGCTTGGCGTTGACCGCCGCCTGGTCGGCATAGGTCGGCTGCATCCAGCCGCCATCCCAGTGGACGTTGATAACAACATAAAGCCCGGCATTGCGGGCATAGGTCACCACCTCGGTAACGCGCGCCATCCAGGCCGGATCGATGGTATTGCTGCCGTCGGCATATTCACTCCAGGCTACCGGAATGCGCACGCTTTTGAAGCCCGCCGCCTTCACGGTGTTCATCAGGGCCTGGGTCGCCGCCGGATTGCCCCAGGCCGTTTCCTGCGACACCGTAAAAGGGGCCTTGCCGCTGCCGATGGCCTCAAGCGTATTGCCGAGATTCCAGCCCGGTGACATATCCTGAAGCGCAGTGGCTGCGCTCAGGTTAGCACCGCTATCTTCCGCATAGGCGCTGCCGCCTATGCCACAGATAACCAATGCCGAAAGTGCAGCCGCCTTACGGATATTCAAGCTCATTCCCAACTCCCGTTTTATATTTGAACTCCATTTCATCACATCCGGCGCACAAACACAAACGCCCGGCGTCATCCGGACGCCGGGCGCTGAAATGATCGATCGACACTCAGTTTAGAGCGTCGACGACACCTTCCACAGGTCGATGCCGCCTTCGGTGGCATAGGTATCGATATCGGCCAGTTCCTCGTCGGTGAAGGCTGGGTTATCGAGCGATTTCAGCGTATCGGCCAGTTGTTCGACCGTACGCGCGCCGACCAGGGCCGAAGTCACTCTGTTGTCGCGCAGCACCCAGGCGATGGCCATGTGCGCCAGGCTCTGGCCGCGCTTTTGCGCGATCGCGTTGAGCGCCTTGATGCGGCGGATATTATCGTCCGAGATCATGGCTTGGTTGAAAGACCCGGCCTTGGCGGCGCGGGCATCGGCCGGCACGCCGTTGACATATTTGTTCGATAGCAGCCCCTGAGCCAGCGGCGAGAAGGCGATGCAGCCGGTGCCCAGCTCAGCCAGGGTGTCGAGCAGCTCATCCTCGATCCAGCGGTTGAGCATCGAATAGGACGGCTGATGGATGAGCAATGGCACGCCTTCGCTTTTCAGGATTTCGGCGGCTTTGCGGGTCAGTTCCGGCGAATAGGAGGAGATGCCGACATAGAGCGCCTTGCCCTGGCGGTGCAGGGTGACCAGCGCGCCCATGGTTTCTTCCAGCGGCGTTTCCGGATCGACACGGTGTGAATAGAAGATATCGACATAGTCCAGGCCCATGCGCTTCAGGCTCTGGTCGCATGAGGCGATCAGATATTTGCGCGAACCGCCGACATCGCCATAGGGCCCCGGCCACATGTCCCAGCCGGCCTTGGTCGAGATAACCAGTTCGTCACGGTGCGCCTTGAAATCGCTGGCCATGACGCGGCCGAAGTTTTCTTCCGCAGACCCATAAGGCGGGCCGTAATTATTGGCCAGGTCGAAATGGGTGATACCCTTGTCGAAGGCATATTGCAGAATGGCGCGACCGGTCTCGAAGACATCGGCGCCGCCGAAATTCTGCCACAGGCCCAGGCTGATCGCCGGCAGTTTCAGCCCCGACCGGCCGCAGCGACGGTAGGGCATGGAGGTATAACGGTCATGAGCGGCAACATAGGGAACCGGAATAGCCATTTGGACGCCTCTTCTCTGGATATGATTTTCTGGTCCCGTCTCATAAATGGCTTTGCCGGCGCGTGTAAGCCTTTTTTGTGCGTCCGCCGTTATTTTAGCGCGTCAGTTTTCTCGCCTGAACGGATACCAGAATTGCTTCCAGTAACCCTTCGGCACCGGATGGCCGCCTATGCCATAGCCCGAAGGCCACTTCCCGTCCTTTGGCAGGTAGTGCGTGCCGAAAAGCTTGTCGATCCACGGGAAATGGACGGCGAAATTGACGTCGATCGCTTCCTTTTCGATGCCATGATGCCAGTGATGGAAACGCGGCGTCACCACGAAGGGCGAAAGCCATTTGTCATTGAAGCGCAGGTTGGCATGAACATAGGCCGAAACGAGATAGACGAAGAAGATATAGGAATAGAGCGCGCCCTGGCTGAAACCGAGGAGGTACATGGGAATAATGGTGAAGCCGCGCAGCAGCAGGATTTCGATCAGATGCATCCGTGAACCGGCCATCCAGTCCATGGCCTGGGCCGAATGGTGGACGGCGTGAAAGCGCCACAGGAACGGCACGGCGTGGAACGATCGGTGGAAGGCATACTGCATGAAATCGGAAACGATCATCAACTCGATGATCTGGATGAGGAAGGGCTGGCCGGCCACCATGGCGCGGAAACCGCCCCAGTTCCCCGTCTGCTTCATCAGGGCCAGGGTCGGCGCCAGCGAAATGAAGGCCATGGACTGAACGAACAGGCTGGAAATCAGGAAATAGAACAGGTCTTCGCGCCATTCGGTGCGGAAAAGGGGCTGCCTGTGCGTGCCGCTGAACAGCTTTTCCAGTGGCACGAACAGCAGGCCCTTGAGCAGCAGGTTAAGCACGAACCAGTCAATGCCGAGATTGAGCGCAGCGGCGGTGCCCGGCTGGCGGCTGCCGAGCGCGCCGAGTGACAGCGTGGCCAGGACGAGCACAATGGCCGTGAAGCCGATGATCTTGTTGCGCCGCAGGATCAGATTCAGGCAGGCCAGTCCGAAGCCCAGAAACGTCATGATCTGCACGGCCACCATATAGAAGGGGTGTTTGTGAACCGCATCCAGCTCATCAACCGAGAACCACGCCGGATATTGCTGGCTGAGAAGCAGCAGCAGGGCTGAGCCGCCAAGCGCCAGGCCCAGTACGCCGCTGATCCAGCCGGAGCCAAAGGCGCGGGCCTCTTCGGCCGCCTCCAGGTCGTTGCGGATGGCCAGACGCAGCTTGTTGATCATGTGATACCCCCATTATGACGCCGCAACCCTAGGCAGCATAACTTAACGTAAGGTTTCAGCAAGAGCCGGTATATCAAGAGGACTGTCCTTTCCGGAGCACAGTCGCGGAAAACCGTGTTTTTAGCCTGACGCCCGATTCCTTGGCAGATAAGGCATTGCAGGCTTACCTAACGGAAGGAAAGCGTATCCACCCGTTTTATGCGCTTGCGAAGGCGTCGCAAAGGGCCTAGGGCGGCGGGGCATAGACCCCGAAAATGGGGCTGTAAAAAAGAGGCCAAATATGATTTCCACCCTTTCGTGCCGTCTGCTGACGGGCACGGCACTCGCCGGCGTCCTGCTGGCGGGGCTGAATACCCCTGCGTTCTCACAAGACACGGGATCCGAACCTACCGAGGTTATCGTCACCGCACAAAAGAAGGCCGAGCCCCTGAGCCGGGCGCCGATCGCCATGTCGGTCGTCTCCGGCGACCAGATGGAGAAGGCCGGGGCGCATGACCTGAAGGACATGCAGACCCTGACGCCGTCGCTGCTGATCACCTCCACCGCCAACGAAGCCCAGACCACGGCGCGTCTGCGTGGGGTCGGCACGGTGGGGGATAATCCCGGTCTTGACTCCTCGGTTGGCGTGGTGATCGATGGCGTATCGCGCGCCCGCACCGCTACGGCGATGAGCGACTTAGGCGTGCTTGATCGCGTGGAAGTGCTGAAAGGCCCGCAATCCGATATCTATGGTAAGGGCGCCTCGGCCGGCGTGATCCAGGTGGTCAGCAAGCTGCCGTCGTTCACGCCGTCGCAAACCCTTGAACTAACCGCCGGTGAGCAGGGCACGCTTGGGATTGCCGGCTATGCCACTGGCAAGCTGACTGACAAATGGGCCGGATCGCTCTCACTGGTGAAGCGCCAGCGCGACGGGCAGTATACGGTCCATACTGGCGACGGCCCGCGCACCCGGACGGACGACGGCGACCAGAACTACTGGTCGGCCCGCGGGCAACTGCTTTATGATGGCGACGGCTGGTCGCGCCTGCGCATCATTGGCGATTATACGAAGCGCGATGAATCCTGCTGCGTCGGCACGGCCATCGCCATCGGCGGCACGCGCGCCTATGTCGATCAACTGGCGGCCGATGACGGCACCGCCTCGGTGGTCGATCCCAAGGCCCGCGAAGCCTGGTCAAATCGCCCGACCAAACAGAAGCTGATCGATTCCGGACTGTCGGCCCAGTGGGATCTCCGTCTGGCCAACAATGTCCAGCTCACCTCCATCACTGCCTACCGCCACTGGGATCACACCAATGGCTATGATGCCGATTTTTCCAGCGCCGATATCTATTACCGCGATCCGAACGGTGGTTTTGGCAACCGCATCGATACCTGGTCGCAGGAAATCCGCCTGAACGGCAAGAGCACCCATTTCGAGTGGATGGCCGGTCTCTACGCCAATTCGGAAGACCTGACGCGGCATGACGAAACCCTTTATGGCGCTGATTATGAATCCTATCTCGGCCTGCTGCTCAGCGGCGGCGCCAATATCAACCGCGTGTCGGAACTGACCGGCCTGCCGGTGGGGCAATCCTTCGTGGCCGGCCAGGGCAATCACGACACCTATCACCAGCATGAACGCAACATGGCGGTCTTCGGCCATGCGGAGTGGTTCATCACCGACACCGTCTCCCTGCTCGGCGGTCTGCGCTATAATCACCAGACCAAAAGCCTGACCTCGGCCTTCACCAACAGCGACAATGGCATTGCCTGCGCCAACGCGACCGGCTCCTTAGGCGTGCTTTGCCTGCCGTGGTCCAATCCGGCGTTCAACGACCTGACCCTGTCTCAGAAGGATGCTGAAGACGCCACTACCGGCTCGATCCGGTTAAAATGGCAGGCAACGCCGAACCTCATGACCTATGCCACCTACGCCACCGGCTGGAAGGGCGCGGGCTTCAATCTCGACCGCGAGCAAAAGACCGATTACACGGTGGATACGGATTCGTCCTTCAAGGCGGAAAGCTCGCGCTCGTATGAGGTCGGCTTCAAGGGCCGCTTCCTCGACCGGCGCCTGGCCGTTGACGTCGCGGCATTTGACGAAGCCTTCCGCAACTTCCAGCTCAATACCTTCCTCGGCACGACCTTCGTGGTCGATTCGGTCCCCCACTTGCGCTCGAAGGGTATCGAGGTGGAAAGCCGCTATGCCATCGGCGATTTCCGGCTCGATGGCGGCGTCACCTATGACGAGGCGAAGTTCGGCCCGGAAGCCGTGCCCGGCCTGCCCCTGCTGGCCAATGGCACGGCCTCCTTCGCACCGCGCTGGTCGGGTATCTATGGCCTCGACTATACGCGCGACATCGGCGGTTACCGCTTCAACGCCACCTTCAGCGCCAAGTATAACAGCGACTACAATACCGGCTCCGACCTCTCGCCGATCAAGGTACAGCCGGCCTACACGCTTTATAATGGCCGACTCAGCATCGGCGCGCCGGACGAAAGCTGGACGCTGGAACTGTGGGGGCAGAACCTGACGGACGAGACCTATTACCAGGTCGCCTTCGCGGCACCTTTCCAGAGTGGCACTTACGACGCCTTCATGGGCCAGCCGCGCACGGTGGGCTTGACCCTGCGCCTCAAGCGGTAATACCTTTTTACCTCCCCACCTCTGGTGGGGAGGGGGATCGCGCCAACAGGGCGTGGTGGTGGGGTTTCTTGCCTGGGGTTAAAGATGAACGAATTCTGGCGGGTGGCGTCCAGCCGCCGTATCGCGGTCAATGCCCTGAAGGTGTCCCTGGTGATCGGCACCGTTCTCAATATCATCAACCAGGGCGAAAATATCCTGCACGGTCTGCCGGTCGCCTGGGCGCATGTGTTTCTCAACTACTTCACGCCCTATTGCGTGGCCACCTGGAGCGCAGCGAAAAACGAACTGAGCCGCCGTACAGACAAGTGACTCTTGAGGATGTTACGGTTATAGAGCCGCCATGTCCGATACCAAACCCTACGAAGTCACTGTCCTGACCATGTTTCCGGAAGCCTTTCCGGGGCCGCTCGGCGTCTCGCTGATCGGCACGGCATGGAAAGAATCTCAACGCTGGGCCTTGGAAACACTGGACATTCGCAATTTTTCAAGCGATAAGCGCGGCTTTCTTGACGATACCCCCGCGGGCGGTGGCCCCGGTCAGGTCCTCAAGGCGGATGTGATCGCACAAGCTCTTGATTCAATTGAGCTTAACGATCGACCTCTCGTCTATATGAGCGCACGCGGCAGGCCCCTGACGCAGGCGAAGGTCAAGGAATGGGCCACCCGCCCAGGACTGATTGTCCTGTGCGGCCGGTTTGAAGGGGTGGATCAGCGGGTGCTTGACTCTCGCGGGTTCGAGGAAATCAGCGTCGGCGATGCCGTCCTAGCGGGCGGGGAAGCGGCGGCGATGGTGACGATCGAGGCGGTGGTGCGGCTTATTCCGGGGGTTCTCGGCGCGCAGGCCAGTCTTGATAATGAAAGCTTTGAGGATGGACTCCTGGAGCAGCCGCAGTTCACAAGACCGCGGACGTTCGAGGGCCTCGACATCCCCGAAGTGCTGTTAAATGGCGACCATAAAAAGGCTGCCAAATGGCGACAGGAACAAAGAGAGGCAACCACGAAGGAACGGCGTCCTGATCTCTGGGCTGCTTATCTTTCCAAATCACAGCTAAAGGGCAAATAAGCCTCAACGAGCGCGAAAGCGTTCATAATTATAGGAGGGTTCAAATGAACCTGTTGCAACAGATCGAGGCCGAAGAAGTCGCAAAGATGCGCGCTTCCAAGACCTTCCCCGAATTCCAGCCCGGCGACACCCTGCGCGTCAGCGTCAAGATCAAGGAAGGCGAGCGCGAGCGCGTCCAGGCCTTTGAAGGCGTCTGCATTGCCCGCGCCGGCGCCGGCATTAACGAAACCTTCACGGTCCGCAAGATCTCGTTCGGCGAAGGCGTCGAGCGCAAGTTCCCGCTGCTGTCGCCGCTGATCGAAGGCATCGAAGTCAAGCGCCGCGGTGTTGTCCGTCGTGCCAAGCTGTACTATCTGCGCGATCGCCGCGGCAAGTCGGCCCGTATCGTCGAGCGTTCGATGAACTCGACGCGCGGTTCCAAGGGCGCCGAACTGCGCGCCGCCATGGCCGCCGCTGAATCGTCGGGCAATGCCGACGCCGGCACCGAAGCATAAGGTTTAGCGCACGCTGAAAATGAAAGCCCGTCCTGGCAACAGGGCGGGATTTTAATTTATGCCGGCATTGAGCGCATTTCTGATATAAGGCTTTTCTTATTTCAAAAACTAACAAAAATTTGAAATAACTGGAAAGTCATGTGCGAATCTGACATAAGAGGGCCTCTTATTTCAAAAACTAAGCCATTTCTGAATTATGGACATATCTGCCTATCATGCCGGACGCTACGAATCCCAGCTTGAGTACCGCAGTTTCGTACCGGCGCCGATCCATCATCCCTGGCTTATTGCCGACCCGGAAGTGATCGAACTGTTGGGTCGCGCCGATCGCGCCCTGGGTGAACTGAACGCTTTCGCGCAACTGGTGCCGGATATCGATTTCTTCATCAGCATGTACGTCGCCAAGGAAGCAACGGAATCAAGCCGCATCGAAGGCACGCAAACCAATATCGAGGATGCTTTCAAGGCCGCCGATGACCTGTCACCCGAAGCGCGAAATGACTGGGGCGAGGTGCAAAACTATATACAGGCGATCAATCACGCTATCGCCAGCCTTGAGCACCTGCCATTTTCCAATCGTTTTCTTAAGGAAACCCATGCCATACTGATGCAGGGTGTACGCGGTCAAACCAAGCAGCCGGGAGACTTCCGTGTCAGCCAGAACTGGATCGGGGTTAGCCTGCGCAATGCCGTTTTCGTGCCACCACATCATGAACGCGTGGTCGAGCTGATGAGCGACATGGAAAAATTCCTGCATGATGACGCACTGAAAGTGCCCCCCCTGATCCGCATCGCTATAGCCCACTATCAGTTCGAGACCATCCACCCGTTTTTGGATGGAAACGGTCGATTGGGACGACTGATGATCTCGCTGTACCTGGCATCGGAGCGGTTGTTGGTGAAGCCGGCGCTCTATCTTTCGGATTATTTCGAACGCCATAAGACCGCCTATGTCGATCATCTGATGGCCGTGCGCAATGGCAATCATCTGCGAGACTGGCTTATCTTTTTCCTTTTTGGCGTGGAAGAAACAGCGCGGGCTTCGGCGGAGGTGTTCCGTCAAATTCTGACGCTCAAGGAACATATCGAGCGTGAAACCCTGCCGCGGTTTAGCCATCGTCGACAGGACAACGCCCAGCAACTCATCCGCTTCCTTTACCGGAGGCCTGTGGTGGACGTGAAAGCCGTGGTCGCGCATCTTGCGACCACGACGAATACCGCCACATCCCTGATCAACGACTTCCTGATGCAGGGTGTGCTGGTAGAAGTGACCGGCCAAAAGCGCAATCGGCTGTTTGTCTTCAGCCGGTATTTAAGACTTTTTGAAAGAGGCAGCTAAGGTTCCCGCAAACTCGTCAAAAACTCGACGGTGCCGAATCCGGTCCGTAATTGCCACTGGCCTTAAGTCCCGGTGCGGGCGCCAGGCTGGAGGACGAGGCCGAGCTTTCGCTGCCCGAAGGCAGGATTGACTTAGGAAATTTCAGCAGGTCACGGACATCGGTTTCGAGGTCGCCCGGCAGGCCCAGATCCTCGCGGATAAAGTGATACGCCTTGTTGCTGGTGCAGCTACAGACGCGCAGCTCGTTGTTCTTATTGCGCCAAATGATGAGCGGATAGGCGATGGTGACCTTGCTGTTGCGCAAAAGCGGCGCCAGTTCGGTGACGAATTCACGCGACGCCCACACCACGCCGGACCGCGCCATGTCGTCATCGGCCACGGGAATGTTTTCCGCCTTCCAGCTCTCGACCGGGGCATTGCGCCATTGCTGGTAAAGCGGCCAGCTCCGGTTCAGCCACAACTCGGCGATGGTGGAGCGTTCTTCCGGCGTCGACTGCTTGGTGGCGCCATTATCGGCCAGGGCGAAGGGCACGACACGGGTTTCGATTCCCCCGGCCTGAAGGCGTGGGAACTCGATCTCCTCATAAGCGCGGCAGGGCTGGCAGTTACGGAAGGTAACGAGATAGACCCAGCGTTTTGAAACCGGCTGGGTGACAGCGGTGGTGATGCCTGAGGCCGGCCCCGTGGTCAGGACGGCCTTTTGAAAATCGGGTGAGACATAGTCGGCGCGATCGAGCAGGCTCTGGATGGCGGCGACATCGGCCGGCGCCGTGATGGTCACAGGGGCATAGCGCTGGAACTGGTCCCAGTAGAACCAGTAGCCCAGCCCGAACAGAGTCGGCAATATGACCACCAGGGCCATGGCCCACAACAGGACTTTTCGGCTCATCATCACCCCCGCAAGCCTCCCCAGGACGTTTGATCGGAATGGACTATAATCCTTAACGCACGTCCCGAAAACCCATCATGGTTAATATAAGAAATCCATGCAAAAGGGCTAAAAATCGCCTGTCCCGTGCGGTTTGCCGGGGTCAGCGCTGCAGGAACATGGCGATGAGTGCAAAAACCACACACAAAACCGTGGCAATCCACAGGCCGGCATAGGGGGCCACGGCCTTTGGCCGCCGCCGGTCTTCGCTGACCGGCGCAGCAGATACGGCTTCCTGACGAAGCGAACGGGACGTGGCGTCGGGCATGACGGGAGTCATACAGAGACCCGCCCGCTTTGCCAAGCGCAATGCGCGCACCGGGTACACGTCGGGCACGCGTCGGCCGCTGCGGCCTTGCCGGAAGCAACCGAAGCGGGTTACGGAAAGCAAGCATGACCCTGCATATTGTCGATGAACTGATCCATGAGCGCGCGCCGAAGCTGGTGCGATCGCCAGCGTGGCCGGTGGTCAGGCCGGTGCTCTACACGGTTCTGGGGCGCAACAAGGCCGTGAGCATGGCCGATGCGATTGCCGGCATGGCGGGGCCAGAGGCGCTCGCTTACGTATCAAACCTGCTGTCGCTTGAGGTGGCCGCGCACCATCTGGACCGGCTGCCCGAAAGCGGCCGCTGCCTCATGGTTTGCAATCACCCGACCGGCATCGCCGACGGCATCGCGGTCTATGACGCCATCCTGAGGCGCCGGCCGGACGCCGTCTTCTTCGCCAATGCCGACGCCCTGCGCGTCAATCCGCGCTTTGCCGAGGCCCTGATTCCGGTGGAATGGGTCGAGGCCAAGCGGACGCGCGAAAAGACACGCCTGACCCTGCAAGGGGCGAAGGACGCGTTCGAGCGTGAACGCTGCGTGGTGATGTTCCCGGCCGGACGGCTGGCGCGGCGCAATGCGCAAAATCAATTGATCGATCCGCCCTGGGCGACGACGGTGGTTTCGCTGGCGCAGAAATATGCCGCGCCGATCGTGCCGGTCCATGTGGCCGGACCGGACAGTGTCTGGTTTCACCTGTTCAACCGCTTTTCGCAGGAACTGCGCGATATCACGCTTTTCCACGAATTGCTGAACAAGGCCGGCAAGCGCTTCGACCTGACTGTCGGGCCGCTGATCGATCCGCAGGCGGAAGGACTGGAAACCGGGCGCCTGAAAGCCTATGTCGAGTTGCAACTGCCGGAAACGCCGGATAAGGTTTTTCATGCCTGAAGCCATCGACCTTTCCCGACCAAACACCCTTCACCTGCCTGACGAAGCCGCCACGACCGCGCTGGGGACGCGCATCGCGCCGCTGCTGAAAGCCGGTGATGTCATCTACCTGCAGGGCGAGCTCGGCATGGGCAAGTCGTCCCTGGCGCGCGCAATCGTCCGTTCCCTGACAAATCCCGATCAGGACGTGCCCTCCCCCACCTTTACCCTGATGCAGACCTATGATGGCCCCGGTTTCGAGATCGCCCATCTCGATCTTTACCGGCTGAAATCACCGGAAGAATCCTACGAACTGGCGCTTGACGACGCCCTGCCGCACAGTGTCCTGCTGATCGAATGGCCGCAGCGCCTGGGGCATCTGGGCTTTGCCGACCGTCTCGATATTAACCTGACAGAGGGCCAGGCAGGTGGCCGGCAGGTTGTCATAACTCCGCGGGGGCAATTCCGATGAGCGACCGCGAAACCCTGAAACAATCCTTCCTGGCCACCCACGGTTTTGGGAATGCCGAGCGCCATGCCTTGCCGGGCGATGCCTCGACGCGTCGCTATGAACGACTGGTCTGCCCGGATGGCCCCCGCTTCATGCTGATGGACCAGCCGCCGAACGATGCCCTGCCTTGCGCCCCCGCCGATACGCCGGATGAGCGGTGCACCAAGGGCTATTTCGCCCTGGCCCGGCTGTCGGGCGGACGTCTGGAAGCCTTTGTGGCCGTGGCGCATTATCTGCGGGCGCAAGGGCTTTCCGCGCCGGAAATCATTGCGGCCGATACCGCCAATGGCCTGCTGATCAGCGAGGATCTGGGCGACAGCCTGTTTGTCTCGCTGATCGAAGAAGGCGAGGCCGAGGCGCCACTCTACCTCGCGGCCATAGAGGTTCAGGCGAAGCTGCATGAAACCACCCCGCCCGATGTGTTGGCCGGTGGCTGGCCGCTGCTGGTCTATGACGACCTAGCACTGAAAACCGGCGCGGATGTCTTTACCGAATGGTATCCGCAATATGATCGCACGATCGCACTGGGTGAAAAGGCCCTGACTGAGTGGGAATCCCTGTGGGCACCGCGCCGCAAGCGCGCCGAGGCCGGGGCCAGCGTGTTTATCCATCGTGACTTCCATGCCGAGAACCTGATCTGGCTGCCGAAACGGGAGGGCGTAGCCCGTGTCGGTCTGATCGATTTCCAGGATGCCCTGCGCGCCCATCCCGCGTGGGATTTGCTGTCCCTGCTGCAGGATGCCCGGCGCGATGTCTCTCCGGCGCTGGAAGCCCAGTGCCTCGAATACTATTTCGCGCTGCGTCCGCAGGTCGACCGGGCGGATTTCATGTGCGACTACACCGCCCTGGCGACGCTTAATGCCGCGCGCATCCTCGGCGTTTTTGCCCGCCTGGTGACGCGCGATAATAAGCCGAAATATGAAGCCTTTATCCCGCGCATGTGGGGTCACCTGAAACGCAATCTCGCCACCGAAGGCATGGAAGACCTGCGCGGCTGGTTTGTGCGCAATGGATTTGGAGAGCATCTGTGATCCCTGAAACCGCCTTTATTCTCGCCGCCGGTCTGGGCACCCGAATGCGTCCGCTCACCGATGATCGCCCTAAGGCGCTGGTCGAGGTCGGCGGTCGCACCCTGATTGATCATATGCTTGATCGGCTGAGCGCGGCGGGGGCAAAGCGGTTCGTGGTCAATATCCATTATTTCGCCGACCGGCTGGAGGCGCATCTGAGGGCGCGGACCGATCTCGATATCGTCATTTCCGATGAGCGCGACGCCCTGCTGGAAACGGGCGGCGGCCTGAAAAAGGCACGGCCCTTGCTGGGAGAGGCCCCCATCTGGGTTGCCAATATCGACAGCGTTTGGCGGGAATCCGCGCCCGACGGCACGGCGCTGAAGGCCCTCTGCGACCAATGGAATCCGGACGAGATGGACGCCGCCCTGCTGGTGACGTCGATGGAATCGAGCCACGGTTTCGATGGCGCCGGCGATTTCTTTCTGAGTGATGGCCGGCTGACGTTTCGCAATGATGCAGCGTCGGCTCCGTGGAACTATATGGGCGTCCATATCACCAAACCGCAGCTCGTCGATGATGAGCCAGACGGCGCGTTTTCCCTGTCGCGTATCTGGCGGCGGCTGGCGCCTGAAGGCCGGCTGCACGGCACAGTTTTCACCGGCGAATGGATGCACGTCGGCGATCCGGCGGCGCGTGATTTCGCCGAAGCGCGGCTTAAAGCATGAGCGGGACCGATATCTTCGCCCGGCCGGGGCCGCGCTGGTTCACCATCCCGTCCGGGCGCTGTTTTCTGGACGATCTGGCGAGCGGCATCTGCGAGGCCCTGGGTGACCGGCTATCGACCGCGCAAATCCTGACCCCGACGCGGCGCGGCGCGCGGGCCATGGCGCGGTCTTTTTCGCAACAGGCGCGCAACGACGCCCTGCTCCTGCCTCAGATACGAGCCATCGGTGATCTCGATGAGGGCGAGCCGCCATTCGATCTCGAAGCCCTGGCGCTCGATCTGCCACCGTCGCTTTCGCCCCTGCGCCGCCGCTTTGAACTGGCGCGCCTGATCACCACGGAATATGACGGGCTTGAAGGCCGCGATGTTTCGACGAAACTGGCGCTCGAACTGGCCGACAGCCTGGCCGGTTTTTTCGATTCGCTTGCCCTGGAAGAAATAGACGCCACTGAACGGCTGGAGAGCCTCGTTTCCGGCCTGGGCGGCGACCAATATGTGCTGGAAAGCTGGGCCGAGCACTGGCAGATATCGGCCAAATTCCTCAATGTGGCGGTGCGCGCCTGGCCGAAGCGCCTCGCCGAACTGGGCCTGATGGATCCATCGCAGCGGCAGGTCACCCTGATCCGGCGGCTGGTTGATCAGTGGACGGATCATCCGCCGCAAACGCCCCTGATCCTGGCCGGCTCGACCGGTTCAGCGCCATCCATGGCCGACCTGATGCACATCGTGGCCAATGCCGAACAGGGCGCCGTGGTGCTGCCGGGGCTCGATCTGCACCTCGATGAAGCGGTCTGGGCACAGATCGAGGAGTCGCACCCGCAGGGCACGATGAAGCGCACCCTGGACCGGCATGAAGTCAGCCGCGATCAGGTCCATACCTGGCCGGCCTCGATGGAGGCCGACCGAAAGGGCGATGCCCGCCGTCGCCTGCTCAATGAAGCCCTGCGCCCAGCCGAGGCCACAAAAGACTGGCTGGCCCAGATCGCCGTGCTCAAGGCCGAAGAAGGCGATACGCTCACCGAGGGCCTGAAGGGCCTGACGGAAATCCATACGGCACGCGATGAAGAGGCCGCCTCGGTCATTGCGCTTCTGATGCGCGAAGCCCTGGAAGACCCCGGCAAGGTGGTGGCGCTGATCACGCCCGATATCGCCCTGTCGCGCCGGGTGGCGGCGCGGCTGTCGCGCTGGGGCCTGCAACCGGATTCCTCAGCGGGTGAGCCACTGGCCAATACGCTGGTCGGGCGGTTCCTGCTCGATGTGCTGGCCCTGCTGGAGACGCCCCACGATCCGGTGCGCCTGCTGAGCCTGCTGGGTCACCCGTGGTGCCGCTTTGCCGATCATTTCGGTCGCTACGGGCTGGAAAGGGGCGCCCTGCGCGGCGCGGCCCCGGCCAGTATCGACAGCATAACCCACCGCCTGGTGACGCCGAATCACGAAGGTCGTGTCGATGAGGCCGCCACCGATCTGTGGGAACAATACCTCGCCTTGATCGAGCCGGCACAGGATTTTGTCTTCACCGATCTCGGCCGCTCGGTGGCCCGCATCATCGCCCTGGCGGAAAGCCTGGCTGTGGAAGATGGTCAGGTGCTGTGGTCCGGCGCGCCGGGTTTGCAAGCGTCGGAACTGCTGGCCGAACTGATCCGCGAAAGCGCCGGTTTTCCGGTCTCTGGCGTGCGCGAAGTCAGCGATATCGTGCGCCACCTGATCAATCAGGGCAAGGTGCGCACCGGCGGCAACACCCATCCGCGCCTGCTGATCCTGGGCGCCATTGAGGCGCGGCTCGTCAAGGCTGACCGGCTGATCCTGGCCGGCCTGGAAGAAGGGGTATGGCCGCAGGCGCCGGCGCTCGATCCGTTTTTATCGCGGCCAATGCGTCAGAGTCTGGGCTTGCCGACGCCGGAACGCCGCACCGGTCTTTCCGCACATGATTTCGTTCAGGCCGCCGCCGCGCCGGAGGTCTTCCTCATCACCCGCCATCGCCGCGAGGGCGAGCCGCAGGTGGCGTCGCGCTGGCTGTGGCGGCTGCAAACCCTGTGCGACGGCGCGGGCCTGAAAATCCCGACCGACGACCGCTACCTCGATTGGGCACGCGCCATGGATGCGGGTTTGGAGGTGAGGCCACCGGCACTGAAACCGGCCACCCGCCCTGCCCCCAAACCGCCAGTGGATGTGCGACCAATGTCGATGCCGGTGACGCAGGTCGAGGTGTTCGTGCGCGACCCCTACGCCATCTATGCGCGGCGGATTCTCGGCCTCAAGCCGATGGACCGCCCCAACGAACCGGTGGAGGCCCGCCAGCGGGGCACCGCCATCCACAAGAGCCTGGAACGCTTTGCCGAGAGCGGCGTGCTGGGCGATGAAGGCGTGCGCCGGCTGACGGACATGCTGGAAGAGGAACTGACGGCAACCCATCTGTCACCGGCGCAGATGGCCCTGCAAAAGCCGCTCCTGCCGGGCATGGCGCAGGAGTTCGTCGCCTTCGAGACCGCGCGCCGCGCCACCCGTCCGCGTCTGGTGATCGAGCAACAGGGCGAACTGAAACTGGCCACCGCTCTGGGGGAATTCACCCTGACGGCCAAGGCCGACCGCATCGAGGTGCGTGACGACGGCGTCGATATTCTCGATTTCAAGACCGGCCAACCGCCTTCGGCCAAGGCGGTGGCGGCGGGCTTTTACCCGCAACTGACCCTGACCGCCACCATTATCCGCCACGGCGGCTTTGCCGGCATTGCCCAGGAAAAACCAGTCGGCGAACTGCTCTATGTCCAGGTGACCCCGGACAGAACGACAACGCGCAATGCCGTGCCCAAAGGCGAGATCGCCACCGACCTGGCCGAAAAGGCGCTCGACGGTTTGCGCCGCCGGCTGGACGATTATGCCGATCCGGGCAAGCCCTATCTGTCATGGACCGCCCCGCAATACCAGAAGGTGCGCGGCGGGGATTACGACCATCTGGCGCGGCTCTATGAATGGAGCGTGCTGGGCGACGAGGAAACGTCCGACGAGGAGGTTTCGGAATGAATGCGCAAAACCCGAATGCCCAGAATATAGCGGCCGATCCGAAAGCCTCAGCTTTCCTGACTGCCAATGCCGGATCGGGCAAGACCTCTACCCTGGTCAATCGCGTGGCCCGCCTGCTGCTGAATGGCGCCAAGCCGGAGCGCATCCTGTGCGTCACCTATACCAAGGCCGCCGCCGCCGAAATGCAGGAGCGCCTGTTCGATCAACTCGGCAAGTGGGCGATCCGCAGCGACGACGACCTGCGCGCCGACCTGGAACGCATCGACGAATCGCCGCACGACCTGGCCCGCGCGCGCGCGCTGTTCGCCAGGGCGCTGGAAACGCCGGGCGGTTTGAAAATCCAGACCCTGCACGGCTTCTGCGAAAAGCTGCTGCGCCGCTTTCCGCTGGAGGCCGGGCTTTCCCCTGCCTTCCAGGTGCTGGATGACCTGGTCGGCGGCGAACTGGCAGCCAAGGCGTCCGCCGAATTGCTGACCCTTGAGGCGGCGGAATTTCGCGCCACCACGGAAGCGCGCGACCGTTTGATCCGTAAACTGAAGGTTTCCGGCTTCGAGCGGCTGCTGTCCCAGTTCATCCACCAGCATGATGATCTCAAGGCGGCGTTCGAGGCCCTGATGGCACGGCAAAAAAACTGGGCACTCGGCATTTACCAGAGCCTGGGGCTGGAAGAACTGACCTCACCGGATGAGGTTATTTCCGATTATGAAAACAGCCTTTACTGGCCGGGGATAGAAGACCTGGCCCGCTCGATGGCGACGACGGACGGCGCCTACAACCAGAAGACCGGCGCCAAATTGCTGGCCGTGATCGAGGCGCATAATGCCGGGCGTTTCGATATCCACGACTGGTACAAGTGCTTCTATACCGACAAGGGCACTTTCAGCAGCCATACCTATTCCGGCAAGGCCAGCGAGGCGGACAAACAGGAACTGCATCGCCTGGCCGAAGCCGTACCGGGCGTAATGGACCGCCAACGGGCGGCGGAAATCGCCGGCAATACGCTCGATGCCCTTCTGCTCTTCCATGCCTTCAGCAACATCTACCAGAGCCGCAAGAGCAGCGAAGGCGCGCTCGATTTCCAGGACCTGATCAACAAGGCGAAGAACTTATTGTCCCGTGGCGACATGGCAAGCTGGGTGCTGTTCAAGCTTGATGGCGGGCTGGAACATATCCTGGTCGACGAGGCGCAGGATACCTCGGAAGACCAGTGGGTGATTGTCAAATCCCTGGCCGAGGATTTCTTCAGCGGGCTTGGTCAGCTTGGGGGTCAGGTCAGAGACGCGCAGCTTCGTACGGTCTTTGCCGTCGGGGATGAAAAGCAGTCGATCTACGGTTTTCAGGGCGCGAGGCCGGACAAGTTCGCCGAGGCGCGCCAGTATTTCATCGGCCGGGCCGTCGCGGCAGGGCAAAGCCCGCGTGTGCCGGAACTGATCCTCTCCTATCGCACCCTCCCGGAAATCCTCGGTTTCGTCGATGCGGTCTATGATGCGCAGGATCTCTCCCACGCCCTGACGCTCGATTATAACCACGTCATCACCCACGAAGCTTTCCGCCTCAAGGAAAAGGGCCTGGTCGAGCTGTGGCCGCAGGTTCAGCCGATCGATGCGCCGGAGGTGACGGCGGATGATGTCGATATCGCGCCGGTCGATGCCGGGGCGCGTGATCCGGCTGCGAAGCGTCTGGCGAAGCAACTGGCGGCGACCATCCGCAGCGAGATCGAGGCCGGCCGCGTGGTTTTCAGCAAGACCGGCGAGCCCCGGCCGCTTCATGCCGGCGACGTGCTGATCCTGGTGCGCAAGCGCGACGCCCTGTTTGAGCATATCATCCGTGAACTGAAGATGGCCGGCGTGCCGGTTTCCGGCGCCGACCGGCTGAAGCTGGGCGACCATATCGCCTTCCAGGATCTGCGCGCCCTGATGCGTTTTTGTTTGCAGCCGAATGACAACCTTTCCCTGGCTTGTGTGCTGCGCTCGCCGCTGTGCGACCTGAGCGAGGACGATCTCTACACCCTGGCGCAGGGCCGCGAGGGCACGCTGTGGGGACGCCTGCGCGATCACCCAGAGACGGAGGGCCGCTTTGCCGAGGCACGAGCCTTCCTTCACTGGGCGCTGGCAACGGCGCGTGATCAGACGACGTTCGATTTCCTGGCGCGGGTGCTAAATCGCCGCGATGGTGGGGGCCGTTCGATCAAGCAGCGTTTCCTGACGCGTTTGGGCGACGAATGCGAAGATGTGCTGGAAGAAACCCTGGCCCTGGCGCTGAAGGGCGAAGGCATTGGGCTCAATGGTCTTTCCGCCTGCCTGGATCTGTTCGAATTCCGGGCGGCGCAGATCAAGCGCGAACAGGAGGAAGACGGCCGCAGTGTGCGGGTCATGACCGTTCATGGCTCCAAAGGGCTGGAAGCGCCGTGGGTCATCCTGCCGATCGGGCCGCAGCACACCAGCGCCAGCAAGGACGACCTGCTGCTAAGGGGCGAGAATGGCAACCTCTTCCTATGCGCCAATGGCCACAAAGGCGATACCGCCGGCATCAGCGAAATCCGCGCAGCCAAATCCCTGAAGGACGAACAGGAGGGCCTGCGCCTGCTTTACGTGGCCCTGACGCGCGCCCGCGACCGCCTGACGCTTTGCGGCTATGCCGGGAAAAAGACGCCGAAAGGCATTGCCTTCGATCCGTGGTATGATCTGCTGTGCAACGCTTTTGATAAGCTGGAACACAGCGTGGAGGCCATGCCGCTGAAGGCGCCCTTCGATGACCTGGAACAGGCCCAAACCGCCGTGATCCGGCTTTATGGCCAGCGTTCGGCAACCCTGGCGGCCGAAGCCGCGATCACGCCGCCGGAGGTTATTTTGCCGGATTTCGTCACCCGGATCGTGGCTCAGGCCGAGGTCGATCTCGAACGTGGCCGCGAACGCTGGGCGGCGATTTCGCAGATGGGCGACGAGGACCGCGAAGACGAAGAACGTGCCCCCTCGCCGCTGGAATCACAAAATGGCCTGGGTCGGTATCGCCGCGGCAATCTGATCCACAAGCTGTTTGAAATCCTGCCCGATATCGCTCCGGATAAGCGTGGTGATGTGGCGGCGCGTTATCTCGATCGTCAGCCCGATCTCAATGCCAGCCAGCGCCGTGAAATGGCCGGAGCGGTGATGAGCGTGCTGACTGATCCGCGCTTTACCGAAGCCTTCGGACCGGACTCCCGGCCAGAAGTGGCGTTGGCCGGGAGTATCGGCCGCAGCGCACGGGGCGACGCCATCATGCTGTCCGGCCGGATCGACCGCCTGGTGGTGACGCCGGATCGCGTGGTGATCATCGATTACAAGTCCAATCGTCCGGCGCCCGATCACGCGGAAGACGCTGCCATCGCCTATCAGCGCCAGATGGCCGGCTATGTCGCCCTACTGCGCCAGATCTATCCGCAAAAGACGGTGGAGGCGGCGCTTTTGTGGACCGACGGGCCAAGATTGACGCCCTTAAGTGAGGCTTTAGTAAATCTCAGGCTTGGCGAAATTTTGAATCGTTGATTTTGCGTCCCATAACCCCTACTTATAGCCCTGACACTATAGCAACGTCTGTCGCGCGTTTTTCCCCAAGCGACCTGAGGATTAAAATCCATGGCTACGCACAAGATCACCGACGAAAGCTTTGAAGCCGACGTTCTGAAGTCCGATACGCCGGTCCTGGTCGATTTCTGGGCCGAATGGTGCGGCCCCTGTAAGCAGATCGCGCCGATCCTGGAAGAGCTGGCCGATGGCTTGGGCGGCAAGGTGAAGATCGCCAAGCTCAATATCGAGGACTCGCCGATGACCCCGTCGCGCTTCGGCGTGCGCGGCATCCCGACCATGATGCTGTTCAAGAATGGCCAGATGACCTCCATGAAGGTCGGCGCCATGCCCAAGGCGAAGCTGGTCGAATGGCTCGGCGAAAACGAAATCGCCTGAGATCGGCTGATCGGAGAATTTAAGCCCGTTGTGGAAACGCAGCGGGTTTTTTTTATTGGAGCTCCGGCGATAGCGGTAGCGTGAGATTGGCCCTGAACATCTGTGCAATCTGTGAATCAAAAAGCAGACATTAACGCTTGTTACAACGTCGGCAAGGAAGGGTATCCACAGATTAGACAGATATTCCTGATCACCTCACGCTACCGCTATCGTCAGGACCAGACGGCATGACTCCCCCCTCTCCCCACTTGTGGGGAGAGGACGAGAGACGAGCGCAGCGAAGGCGATCGGGTGAGGGGCGTATCTAATGAACAAAAACCCTCACCCGACGTTCTACGGCCAAGGCTTGCGCCTTAACCTGCTCGTTGTCCTCTCCCCATAATCATGGGTAGAGGGAAGGGGAGTTCATGTCATTGAGACGGATGTCTAGCGAGGCCATGTGTCTTCCGAGAGCGCCAGGCAATCGCCGACCAGATAGAGCGAGCCGCAGATCAGCACCCGGACCGGCTCTGGCGGCAACGATTTGATGGCGGCGAGCGGGCTTGCGGCCACGCTGGCTTCCAGGCCCTTGCCTTGCGCGGCGGTGGCCAATTCGACCGGAGGGATGGCGGCGTCGCTGCTGAAGCCGACACAGTGGATATGCGCCTCAAGCCCCGCGAAATGTCCGAAGAATTCGCCGGCATCCTTGGTATTGATCAGTCCACAGATTAAATACAGAGGCTTGGGGTCGCGTGCCTGCTGACGGTCGATAAAATCGCGCAGGGCCCGCGCCGCATGGGGATTATGCCCGCCATCAAGCCACAGTTCGGATGCGGTATTACCCAGCGCCTCATACAAAGGGCCGGCCCGCAATGCCTGCAAACGGCCCGGCCATTGCGCGGATTTCAGGCCGGCTTCGATAGCCTCCGTGGAGAGGCCCAGCATTAGCGCAGCCTTGATGGCCAGTCCGGCGTTTTCAATCTGGTGTGCGCCGGCCAGCGCCGGCAGAGGCAGGTCATAAAGCGCATCTTCGTCCTGGAAAATGAGCCGGTCGCCTTCGCGCCAGACGTCTATGCCCTGGCCCATGCTGGTGAGGGAAATGCTGTGTTTCAGCGCCTGCCATTCCAGTGCCTGGGCCGCTTCGTCCGGTTGGCGGGCGCTCAGGGCTGGTGTGCCGCGCTTGAAAATGCCGGCCTTCTGGCGAGCGATCGTCGACAGGTCATTGCCGAGGAAAGCCTGATGGTCGTAATCGATCGGGGTGATGATCGTCAGCTTCGGATGCGCGATGATATTGGTGGCGTCGAGCCGGCCGCCGAGACCGGTTTCCAGCAGCAGCAGGTCGGCGGGTGTTTCCGAGAAGGCCAGAAAAGCGGCGGCGGTGGTCGATTCGAAGAAGGTTAAGGGCGCGCCGGCATTGGCAGTCTCGACGCGGCTTAAGGTATAGGCAAGGTAATCCTCGTCGATCAGGGTGCCGGCCAGGCGGATGCGTTCGGCGAAATGCACCAGATGCGGCGAGGTGTAGACATGGACGCGCAAGCCCTGCGCTTCGGCCATAGCGCGAAGCAAGGCGATGGTCGACCCCTTGCCGTTGGTGCCGGCGACATGAACGACCAGCGGCAGCCTGTCCTGCGGTAGCGCCAGTGCTTCGCAGACGCGCAGCATCCGGTCGAGATTGAGGTCAATCAGCTTGGGATGCAGGGCTTTCAGGCGTTCAAGCGGCGCGTCGAAGGGGAGAAGGCGGTCGGTCATGGGGCGGTTATAGAGAAAAGCAAGATGCCCCACCACCCCCTTCGCTACGCTCGGCGGTCCCCCTCCCCATCAAAGATGGGGAGGTATAAGAAGCGCATTATCTATACCTCCCCGACTTGTTGGGGAGGGGGACCGTCCGGCGAAGCCTTTAGGCGGAGACGGATGGTGGTGGGGTATCTTGCTTACTATCCTTGTCCGGCCGCCGGATCAGCCATGCGATCGCCGCGCAAATGCCAGACCAGGCGCCGAATATTGCTGCGGCCTGCCAGCGTCCGCCTTCACCCAGAGGGCCGAGGCCGCCGAAAAGGCCACCACACAGGACACCTGCCGCACAGTAGGATATAATCCCCCGCTTTCCGTAGCCATTTTGTGCTGTAGCATACAATAGGCAGTGGCTGAGCAGGCCGACAGGCACCATTAGCACCAGAACCCGAACGCTCAACATAATTACGATGGCACCAAAACTTTCAAAAGCTTCGGTTTGCCCCATGAAAACCTGTTGCATGAGGCCGGTACAAGCCAGCATGACGACTGTGCCGCCAAAGGCGCCCGCCAAAAGGGCGATAATTGTTCTGACTATGCGAAGGAGGTTCATAGCTGACTATCAGATGCAACTGAGACGGCACTTCTATCGTCCCAATCCGGTCGGCGGATCAGCCAGAAAATAGAGCCTAGCAGCACTCCAAAAACCAAGCCTTTCATGAGGCTGAATGGCTCAAAAATATCCAAACGAAAATTTTCATAGTTCAGGAACGTAGCTATAGTACACTGTAAATAGACAGAAAATATTATGGATACGACAAAGGCAAAAAAGCCGATATTTGAGAGTGCTCCATTCAGGCCCAGCTTTTGAAGTGTAAATTGTATAGGCAAGCCGACAATCACGACATGAAACAGTATCGCAAAGAACCCTAGCCCAAACGCCCAAAAAACGACTCCAATTGAGCCGATAGGGTTAAGCCTGAAAAAATACAAACAATATGCGGATACGAGGAGACCACCAATCAAGGCGCTGCCAAAAGTGGCAGCCAAAGATTTATCTATTCTTCGCCAAGTGCTCTGCTTCATGCCCCTTCCCCCGTCACTCAAAAGTAACTTATGTCATGGGGTGTGGGGTCTGTGACCCCACAACTTGCATTTCAAATAAAAAATCCGACCAAATGGCCGGATTTTTTATTTGAAGGAACAGGCTTGCGGCCGCAGGCCCCAAACCCCATAACCTAGGCCGCCTTGCGCTTGCCACTCATCAGCATCGACATCAGCGCGCCCAGCACTTCCGGCAGTTCGGAACGCGACACGACACGATCGACCATGCCTTTTTCGACCAGAAATTCCGAGCGCTGGAAGCCTTCCGGCAGTTTTTCGCGGATGGTGGTCTCGATCACGCGCGGGCCGGCGAAGCAGATCAGCGCCCCAGGTTCGGCCAGGTGGATATCACCCAGCATGGCATAGGAGGCGGTGACGCCGCCGGTGGTCGGGTCGGTCAGCACCACGAGATAGGGCAGTTGCGCCTTCTTCAGCTCCTGGATGGCGAGCGTCGTGCGGGCCATCTGCATCAGCGACAGCGCGCCTTCCTGCATCCGCGCGCCCCCGGCGGCGGTAAAGGCGACCAGCGGCACCTTGCGTTCCACGGCGGCCTTGGCGGCGGCGATAAAGCCTTCACCAGCGGCCATGCCGAGTGACCCGCCCATAAAGGCGAAATCCTGAACGAGCACAATGCAATCGACGCCCTGCACCTTGCCGTAGCCGATGGCCATGACATCACGTTCGCCGGTGGCGTTACGGGCGGCCTTCAGGCGATCCTTGTAGGGCTTGCCATCAGAGAAATGCAGCGGATCTTCAACCACTTCCGGGGTCGGCAGGCTCTCGAACTGGCCGTCATCGAAGGTGAATTTCATGCGCGCCTTGGGGCCGATACGCATATGCCGGCCGGATGGCGTCACCCACAGGGCAGCTTCCAGGTCGGAGCGATAAATCATGTCGCCGGTATCGGGGTCTTTCACCCACAGGTTTTCCGGCGTTTCGCGCTTGCTGCCGACGAAATTGGAGATGCCGGGGGCGATCTTGGACAGCCAGTTGCCCCGTTCGCGGCGCTCGGCGGATTTTGCGGCGGGGGGCAATTTGGGGCCCTTGTCGGACTTGTCAGCCATAGCCATACGTCATCTTACTCCGGTTACACCTGTTTTGCCCTTTGGGCCGCCAGCCGAGCAGAATGGACAGCGTCTGCCAAAATGGCGGCCTTTTCCAGCACATTCGTGCGGTTCGGGTTATTTTCTGGTAAATTTTTCGTTTGCGCCAATGCCGCGATCTCGTCCACCAAAGCCGAACCGACAACGGCCGCATCGGCAATGCGCGCCACGCTGGCCGCGCTTTCCGGCGTGCGGATACCGAAGCCCACGGCCACCGGCAGCTTGGCCGCTTCGCGTACCCTGGCCACCTGGTCGGCGATGGCATCGGCATCGACGGCCTTGACGCCGGTGACGCCCGCCACCGAGACATAATAGATGAACCCGCGTGTGCGCCGGACAATGGTTTGCAGGCGGCTGGCATCCGTGGTCGGGGTCGCCAGGCGGATCAGGGCGATATCGTTGGCATCGAGCGCATCGGTCAGCTCTTCGGCCTCTTCCGGCGGGCAGTCCACAACAATGAGCCCGTCGGCGCCGGCTTCCGAAGCGCTCTGGGCAAAGCGCTCATAGCCGAGGAATTCGACCGGGTTCATATAGCCCATCAGGATGATCGGCGTGTCCTGGTCGATCTCGCGGAAACGCTTCACCAGCATGAAGACATCGCGCAGCTTGGTGCCGGCGGCGAGGCTGCGTTCAGCGGCGCGCTGGATAGTTGGGCCCTCGGCCATCGGGTCAGAGAAGGGGAAGCCCAGTTCGATGATATCGGCGCCAGCGGCGGGCAGGCCCTTCAATATCTCGAACGTGGTTTCCAGATCGGGATCACCGGCCATGATATAGGCGATGAAGGCGGATTTGTTTTGCGCTTTCAGGTCGGCGAAGCGCTTGTCGATACGGGCCACACTCATGATAACAGACTCGCTCCCGCTTCACCCATGTGCTTGGCGACCGTGGCGATATCCTTGTCGCCGCGGCCGGAGAGATTAAGCACCACGATCCCGCCCTTGCCGACTTCTTTCGCCAGTTCGCCGACACGCGCGATGGCGTGCGAGGATTCGAGCGCGGGGATGATGCCCTCCAGCTTGCATGTCAGGGCGAAAGCGGCGAGCGCTTCCTCGTCAGTGGTGGTCACGTATCTGGCGCGGCCGATATCGAAGAGGTAGGCGTGTTCCGGCCCGATGCCCGGATAGTCGAGGCCGGCCGAGATTGAATGGCCTTCGAGGATCTGGCCGTCGTCGTCCTGAAGCAGATAGGTGCGGTTGCCGTGCAGCACGCCGGGGCGGCCGCCATTCAGCGAAGAGGCATGGCCGTTATAGACATCGAGCCCGTGACCCGCCGCTTCGACGCCGACCAGCTTGACCGTGTCGTAATCGATGAACGGATGGAACATGCCGATGGCGTTCGATCCGCCGCCGACGCAGGCGATGACGGCATCCGGCAGGCGGCCTTCCATTTCGAGAATTTGCGTGCGGGTTTCCTTGCCGATGACGGTCTGGAATTCGCGCACCATCTCCGGATAGGGGTGCATACCGGCGGCGGTGCCGATCATGTAATAGGTGTCGTGAACATTGGTCACCCAGTCGCGCAGGGCCTCGTTCATGGCGTCCTTGAGCGTGCCCTGGCCATTAGTGACCGGAGACACCGTGGTGCCGAGAAGCTGCATCCGGAAGACGTTCGGTTTTTGGCGCTCCACATCCGTGGCGCCCATATAGACGGTACAGGGCAGGTCAAAGCGGGCGCAGACCGTGGCCGAAGCAACGCCGTGCTGGCCGGCGCCGGTTTCGGCGATGATGCGCGTGCGGCCCATGCGTTTGGCCAACAGGATCTGGCCGATGCAGTTGTTGATCTTGTGCGCGCCGGTGTGGTTCAGCTCTTCGCGCTTGAAATAGATCTTGGCGCCGCCGAAGTGCTCGGTCATGCGCTCGGCGAAATAGAGCGGCGACGGCCGGCCGACGAAATGCGTCATCAGGCTGTGATATTCGGCCCAGAATGTTTCGTCACTCTTGGCGTCATGCCAGGCTTGCGTCAGTTCCAGGACCAGCGGCATCAGGGTTTCGGGGACATAAAGCCCACCGAACTGGCCAAACCGGCCTTTCGCGTCCGGCTGGCTGTAGCTGTTTCTGAGAACGGGATCGCTCACCGTGGAAATTCCTCTGTAAAAATGACTCCAAACGCTGTTTGCGTTTGGCAAGCACGACCGTGCGCCCGAGCTTTTGCGAGGCAAGCCCCGCGGCGTTTGAGCGCACAGAGATGTGCCTTATAGAGATTTTGCGGCGCGAAGGAAGCCCGAAATCAGCGCATTGTCCTTCACGCCGGGTGCGGATTCGACACCGGATGAGATATCCAGCATTTGCGCACCGGACTCTTTTACGGCGGCGGCGACGGTTTCGGATGACAGCCCGCCGGCCAAAAACCACGGTTTGGCTGCGGCGTGATGACGCATAAGCGTCCAGTCAAAGCTCAGGCCCAGGCCGCCCGGCAGGGCCGCGTCCTTCGGCGGCTTGGCATCAAACATCATATATTCGACATACGGCTCATAGAGGTACGCCTCATCGAGGTCGCTTTTTTCGCTGACGCTGATCGCCTTTATCAAGGGCAAATGGGTTAACGCGGCAATTTCGGCCACGCGCTGCGGCGTCTCCTTGCCATGCAGCTGGATCAGGTCTGGCTTCACCTCGTCCCGGAGCGTTTCCAGCAGGTCATTTTCCGGATTGACGACAACGCTGACAAGCGGAATGGTAGCGTTAACGCCACGAATCGCCGACATCAGGTCTTTCATGGCGTTGAGCGTCAAATGGCGCGGACTTTTGGCGAAATGGATAAAGCCCAAAAAGTCAGCGCTGTCATTGATCGCGGCGATTGCCGCATCGATTGTCCGAATTCCGCAAATTTTTACCGCAGGCGGCATAAAAAGACCTCTATTTGGCATTGTTTTGGACAGATGCTTTAGTAAAAATCAAGATTTGGAAGTTAATTTCCAGACTTAATTAAGCCGGCCCACAAAAATAAAAAGGCCGGATATAAAAATAAGAAGATAGGGCAAGGAAATTATGACGGATTACGTGTTGCTGAGCGATATCAGTAATGGCAGCTATCTTAAGCTGGCCATGGCGCGGCGTGGCGAACGCCCGCGAGAATCGACTCATTACGCCTGTAACAGCCTTGAAAGCTATAAGACAGCTATTTCCGACTTTCTGGAAGCGCAGGACAAGCCGCGACTGGCCGGCGCGGCCATTTCGGCCGCGGGCTGGGAACGCGGCGGAGTCATTCAGCTCCCCAATCATGGCTTTTCGATCGACCGTGCAGACATGCGCGGCTTTCTCGATACGCCGCGCATCAACCTGGTCAATGATTTCGTCGCCAAGGCCCTGGCCATTCCGCGCCTGCACGGCAATGAATGTGAAAAAATCTGCGGCGGCGATGCTGTTGAAGAGCAGGTCATCGCCGTGATCGGCCCGCACAATGGCCTGGGCATGTCGGCCCTGGTGCCGGACGGCATGGGCGGCTGGACGGCCATGCCGACCGAGGGCGGCCATTCTGACCTGGCCCCGACCTCGGATATCGAAGAAGCCGTCCTGCGCGTGCTGATCGACAAGTACGGCCATGTGTCGCGCGAGCGCGTGATCTCCATTCCCGGCGTGGCCGATATCTGGGCCGCACTGGCGCAGATTGAAGGCGATGATGCCAGGGCGCCGTCCATCGAGGAAATTATCGCCCTCGCCTCGACCGGCGATCCGCGCGGCAAACAGGCGATTGACCTCAGCATGGGCTGGTTCGCCGCCATGGCCTCGGACGTGGCCCTGATCCTGGGGGCGCGCGGCGGCGTCTATCTGGCCGGCGACCTGCTCGACATGATCGGCGACCTGTTCGATGTTGACGCCTTTGTCCGGCGTTACAGCGACAAGGGCCGCCTGAGTAATTATGTGTCGGAGATTCCGGTCTACCGGACCCTGGCGCCGGATATGGAGATTATCGGCCTGGCTACTCTCTTTGATTAGCCGCCGCAGGATTCACGGATCACCAGTTGCGTCGGGATACGCGTCATCTCGACGGGCTCATTATCGATCAGCGCCGCCAGGGTATCAACCAGAACCCGCGCGGCGGTGGTCGTATCCTGCCGGACGGTCGACAAAGTCGGGTTGATGCATGTGCAGGCCCACAGGTCATCGAAGCCCATGACGGATACGTCCTTTGGCACGTTCAGGCCGCGCTTTTGCAGGGACTGGATGGCGCCGATGGCCAGCAGGTCGGTCACGGCAAAGACGGCATCGAAGGCCACGCCCTCATCGAGCAGGCGATCGATCGCCGCTGCGCCTTCCTCACGTGAGATAAAGCAGTCGATCGCCAGTCGTGGATCGGGCGTCAGACCGGCCTCGGCGTGGGCGCGCTGGTAGCCCTTGTAGCGCTCGAAAAATTCTGAATGGGCTTCGGATGCCTCACCCAGAAAGACAATGCGCTTGCGGCCCAGTTTGATCAGGTGCGCCACCGCCTCGTGCGCGCCCTCCTCATTCTGCGAGCCGATGAACAGGTTGGGCGTTTCCGGCATGACCGGCCCGAAGACCACCCAGGGCTCGCCCACCTTGGCCAGCACGGCTACCTTGCGGAGATAGGATTCGAAATCGCGGTAGCCCAAAAAAATAATGCCGTCGGCACGGCGGGAAAAGCCATAATCAGCGCCCCAGTCGGCATCGGCCTTTTGCAGCGACATCAGCACATCCACGCCCTTGGCATTGGCGTAATCGAGGATCGAACCGATCAACGGCAGGAAGAACGGATTGATGCGGTTATCGGAATGATCGAGGTCTTCGGACACCAGCACGGCGATGGTGTTGATCTTCTTCGAGCGCAGCTTCCGCGCATTGATATCGACCGTATAGTTGAGCTGAGCGGCGGCATCGAAGACGCGCTGGCGCACCGCCTCGCTGACCGAGGAGGCGCCCGAAAGCGCCCGTGATACGGTGGCCTGCGAGACACCGGCAAGGGCGGCAATATCAAAGGAGGTAGGACGTTTCATCGTGTGACTTTTGTTATTTTATCGGATCATTACATGATCCGACAATCACTCCAAGCTCACAATTTCATTTGATTTTTAACGCCGGATAAAGAGACCGAGCACGCTTAGGTGAAACTCTTTCAGCAGAGTGCAAAGTTTCATGCCAAAGCGCGTCACATACTGTGCATTTATTCAGAAAAGTGGGGCCATCTTCGAACGTTGCTATACGCTCGAAACGGTCAAAAGGCGCATGATATCCAACTCGGCAATGCTCACATAACTTATTTCTGAAAAACCACATCTCACCACCCCATTAGATGTTGCAACAAGGTCAAGGCCGATTTCAGACAAAATCCCCCTTCCCTGTCATTAAGTTAAATGCAGTATGGCCATTGGCTAAAATGAGCAAGTGTACCTTTAGTCCACATAATCGCGCATGATCTCCTCCACCCAGTCCATGAAGGCGCGGACCCGGCGGGCCTGGTGACGGCGGCGGGGATAGACCATGGCGACCGGCAGGGGTTCAGCCTCATATTGCCGCAGAATTTCCACCAGCCGGCCCTCCGCGACATGGTGTCGATTGCCGGTGCGCGGGGATTGCAAAATGCCTAGCCCCGCCAGGGCGGCCGCACTGAAGGCTTCGGTGTTATTGACCGTTATGCGCCCCGGCATATCCACGACCCTGTATTCATCGCCATCGCGGTATTCGAAACCGAACGGCCGCGCGCCGAGTGTCAGGGCATAATGGATCAGGTGATGGTCCTTCAGGTCATCAAGCGTCTTGGGTTCGCCATGCCGTTCCAGATAGGCCGGACTGGCGTAGTTTCCCATGTGCATCAGGCCGAGCGATCGCGTCATCAGGGCGGAATCGCTCAGAGCCCCGACGCGGATCACACAATCGAACCCCTCCGCCACCACATCCACCCGCCGGTCGGTGCAGGAAAGCTCGATCTCCAGCCCCGGATGCCGATCGAGGAATTCCGGCAGGCGCGGCACGAGGAAATTGCGCGCCAGGCTGACCGGCATATCGACGCGCAGGGCGCCGGTCAGTTCGCTTTTCTGCTCGAACATCGAATCCAGTTCGTCGAGCTCCGCCAGCACCTCGCGGCAGCGCTCGTAATAGGCGTGCCCGTCATGGGTAAGCTGCACCTTGCGCGTGGTGCGGTAAAGAAGCTGGACCTTGAGATGGGCTTCCAACTGGCTGATGGCCTGCGAAGCGCTCGATTTCGGCAGGCCCAGCGACAGCGCCGCCGCCGTGAAGCTTTGCAGCTCCGCGACCCGGACAAACAGGGACATGGCCTCAACGCGATTCATTGTTCATAAAATCCGAATAGTGATGTTTGATTTAGTAAATTTATCATCGAAATAAAAAACAGTACACAGTTCTTGGCCAATCTAAGGAGATTCCCATGACCAACAAGATCGCCCTCATTACCGGCGGCAGCCGGGGCCTCGGCCGCAACATGGCGCATCACCTCGCCGCCAAAGGCACCGGCATCCTCTTTACCTATCGTGAGCGCAGGGACGAGGCTGACAGCCTGATCGAAGAGCTGAAGCTTATGGGCCGCAAGGCCGTAGCCTTGCCACTCGATACCGGCGTTTCGGCCAGCTTTCCCGCCTTTGCCGCGCAGGTGAAGGATGCCCTGCAAACCCGCTGGGGCCGCGACGATTTCGATTTCCTGATCAATAATGCCGGCATGGCGCTTTACGCGCCTTTTACCGAGGTCACCGAGGCGCAGTTCGACGGCATCATCAATGTCCACTTCAAGGGCGTTGTCTTCCTGACGCAAGCCCTGCTGCCGCTGATCAAGGACGGCGGCCGCATCCTCAACCTGTCATCGGGCCTGGCGCGATTCAGCTATCCGGGTTCGAGCATTTACGGCGCCACCAAGGCGGCCATCGATGCCCTGACGCGCTACATGGCGCTGGAACTGGGACCGCGCCGCATCACAGTCAACGCCATCGCGCCGGGGGCGATCGAGACCGATTTCGGCGGCGGCCGCGTGCGCGATAATGCCGATATCAATGCCGCCATCGCCAAACAGACGCCGCTGGGCCGCGTCGGCCTGCCGGACGATATCGGTGGCGCGGTGGCGCTGCTGCTGTCGGACGAAGCCGGGTGGATCAATGGCCAGCGCATCGAGGTCGCCGGCGGGATTCATGCGTAATTGGCATGCTTGATGTTTCAGCTTCCCTACTTATTGTAGGGAGGCATTTTTAATACAACAAAAACCGATCTCTCCCCTTGATAAACAGGTGCGTTACTATATCGGTCAACTAAAATTTGTTACAAGGGAATTTTCTATGAATGGTAAATGCACAAAAGTTGTCGATACGCCGCAAGACGTTAATTTGTTGGCATTTCTATCCAAGCTTACCGAGTTAAGCCACGAAACAGGGATTGGCATAGCATTACCAACCGAACTCTTCATTATGGAACCAGACGATATAGCTTTTTCCTATGTTTGCGATAGTGAGGGAAAAATGTTTTTAGCCTAAACGCACCGTTAGACCGCTATTTGGAAGAGGTATACTTATATCGGGATCAACACCTTTAGTTCGGCGTAATTCATCAAGCACGTGCTGGGCATCAAGGGTTTGCCCTACAAGCTGTTGTGAGGCAAATCGAGGATTTTCCACTTGCTTGGCACGATATACGATAAGTGACTTCGCCTCACCGGATATTACACGTTGAGATAACGCCCGCATGTAATACATATTAGGGCGTAAACCCATAAACGGGATTCCCATTTAGAACTGATCGTGATTCAAGGCTTCCGGTGAACAGGGAGCCTTTTTCATGACGCGTCGCCGCTACGAGTTGACCGATACAGAATGGGATGTCATCGCGCCTTTGT
>NZ_JBQCHT010000031.1:0-3271 GCF_051954415.1 Asticcacaulis sp. | reverse complement strand
CCCCCCCCCACCTGGGGGTTGTTTAATCCCATTAGAACTGCTCCGCTTGGGGCCCCCCCTGTTGGGGGGGTGGGGGACCGCACGAGCCGCGAAGCGGTGAGATGTGGTGGTGGGGCATCTTACGCATGGATTACAAAACTGTGCCTTGACACCCGCATTGGGGGCGGTGTCTAATTGTGATCACAAAACTGCTTTGAGGCTGCCCCATGCCGATTTCCGCTCCGCTCAGTCCTGCCGATACGCTGGAAGGCGTGCTGGCCACGTTCAAGGCCCTGAACTTGCCGGACAAGGCGGTGATCGATGGCGCGGAAGTGGCATCCATCTCCGGGCGCACTTTCGATAATTATTCATCCCGCGATGGCAAGCTGATCAACAGGATCGCGGCCTGTGACGCCGCCGATGTCGATCAGGCGGTCAAGTCGGCGCGGACAGCCTTCGAGGATGGCCGCTGGCGCGCCTTGGCGCCGAAGATTCGCAAGAAAATCCTGCACCGTCTGGCCGATCTGATGGCCGAGCATTCGGAAAACCTGGCCCTGCTGGAATGCCTCGATACTGGCAAGCCTATTGCCAATACACGCGGCTTCGATATTGGGGCGGCGATCAACACCACGCGCTATTACGCCGAGGCGCTCGACAAGATCTATGGCGAGGTGGCCCCGACGCCGGAGGACCGCCTGTCCTATGTGCTGCATGAGCCGTTGGGCGTGATCGGGGCCATCGTGCCATGGAATTTCCCGCTGCACATGGCGATGTGGAAGGTGGCGCCGGCGCTTGCCATGGGCAATTCGATTGTGCTGAAGCCCGCGGAAAATTCCTCCATGACCGCGCTCTATACCGCTATGCTGGCGCTGGAAGCCGGTGTACCCGCGGGCGTGTTTAATGTCGTTCCCGGCCTGGGCGGTGAGGCGGGCGACGCCCTGGCGCATCATATGGATGTCGATATGATCGCCTTTACCGGCTCGGGCCCGGTGGGGCGGATGCTGATGCGCGCCTCGGCGGACAGCAACCTCAAGCGCGTGTCGCTCGAACTCGGTGGCAAGTCGCCGCAGATCGTCTTTGCCGATTGCGACGATCTCGATGGCGCGGCCGCTAATGCCGCCTGGGGCGTCTTCTATAATCAGGGGCAGGTTTGTACGGCAGCTTCCAGATTACTGGTCGAGGAATCGATCAAGGACGTATTCGTCGAGAAGGTCATGGCCATAGCCAAGACGATCAAGGTCGGTGATCCCTTCGATCCGGCGACCCAGTTCGGCGCCATGATTTCGCCGCGCCAGATGAATACGGCGCTCGACTATATCGAGAAAGGCCAGGCCGAAGGCGGCAAGCTGCTGATGGGCGGTGAGCGCGCCCGCGCCGAAAGCGGCGGCGCTTACGTCGAACCGACTGTGCTGGATATCGCGCCAGATAACATCCTGGCGCAGGAAGAGGTGTTCGGCCCGGTCCTGTCGGTGCTGACCTTCAAGGATGAAGCCGACGCCTACCGGATCGCCAACGACACCATCTATGGCCTGGCCTCCGGTGTGTGGACGGCCAATATTGGCAAGGCCATGCGTGCCGCCAAGGTGCTGAAGGCCGGGCTGGTGTGGATCAATGGCTGGGATGCCTGCGACATCACGTCCCCTTTTGGCGGTGTAAAACAGTCGGGTTTCGGTCGTGATCGCAGCCTGCACGCCTTATATAAATATGCCGACCTCAAGGCAGTTTCGATCAGTTTCAAGGCATAGATGATGAAGCTCACAGATACACAGCGCGCCCTGCTGAACGGGCTTATTTTCGATGAGGCCGCGGCTGACCGCTTTGCCGTGCTTAACCCGGCCGATGGCTCGACCCTTTGCTATGTACAGGCACATGGCGCGGCGGAAACCAGGGCCGCCATCGATGCCACCAGCGCCGCTTTCCCGGCCTGGGCCGGCCTGACCGCCAAGGCGCGCTCGATCATCCTGAAAAAGTGGAATGATCTGGTCATGGCCCATGCCGAGGATATGGCCATGCTGGTGACGCTGGAACAGGGACGGCCGATCCGTGAGACGCGCGGCGAAGTCGCTTACGGCGCCGCCTTTATCGAATGGTTTGCCGAGGAGGCCAAGCGCGCCTATGGCCGCACCATTCCGGCCACAATGCCCGGCAAGCACCTGCAGACCATCAAGCAGCCGGTCGGGGTCTGCGCCGCCATCACGCCGTGGAACTTCCCGATCTCGATGATCACCCGAAAGGTTGCCCCCGCCTTGGCGGCGGGGTGTACCGTGGTGATCAAGCCCTCCGAAGAAACGCCGCTGTCGGCCCTGGCGCTCTATGCCCTGGCGAAACAGGCGGGCCTGCCCGATGGCGTGATCAGCATCATTACCAGCGTCCACGCCAAGGAAGTGGGCGAGGTCATGACCTCCGACACGCGCGTCAAGAAGCTCAGCTTCACCGGCTCGACCCCGGTCGGCAAGCTGCTCTATGCCGCCTGCGCGCCGACCATGAAGAAGGTCTCAATGGAACTGGGCGGCAATGCCCCGTTCATCGTCTTTGATGACGCCGAACTGGACGCCGCCGTTGAAGGCGCGCTCGCCTCGAAGTATCGCAATTCCGGACAGACCTGTGTCTGCGCCAACCGCATCCTGGTCCAGGCCGGTATTTATGATCGCTTCGCCAAGGCCCTGGCTGATAAGGTCAAGGCGATGAAACTGGAGCCCGGCTGGCTGGAGGAAACGACGCTGGGGCCGCTCATCAACCAGAAGGCCATCGACAAGGTGGAGCACTTGGTCGAGGACGCGGTGAAGCAGGGCGCACACGTTGTGACTGGCGGGCAGGTCGATGCGCAGGGATCGCTGTTCTATCAGGGCACGGTGCTGACCAATGTCACCCGCGACATGGAAATTTTCGACACGGAAATCTTCGGTCCGGTGGCGCCGCTGTTCAGGTTCGAGACCGAGGAAGAGGCCATTCAACTGGCCAATGACACGCCGTTTGGTCTGGCGGCCTATGCCTGTACCCGCGATATCGGCCGCGCCATGCGTGTGGCGAGTAAGCTGGAATATGGCATGGTCGGCATGAATGACGGCTTGATCTCAACCGAGGTGACGCCGTTTGGCGGTGTCAAGGAATCGGGCATCGGCCGCGAAGGGGCAATCGAGGGCATGGAGGAGTATCTCAGCGTGAAATACATCTCCTATGGTGGTCTGGGGGCGATTTGATCTCCTTTATCGAAGTGGCTCCCTCCGTCGCGGATGAACCGCGACACCTCCCCCGCTTCGCAAGGGAGGAGGAAGATATACGTCCATTCTCC
>NZ_JBQCHT010000030.1:0-39348 GCF_051954415.1 Asticcacaulis sp. | reverse complement strand
CTTCGCAAGGGAGGAGGAAGATATACGTCCATTCTCCTCCCTTGCGAAGCGGGGGAGGGGGACCACGAAGTGGTGGAGGGGGCCTCTTTGACCGATCTGCAATCCTTCCTTACCCAACAGCGCGAAATTTTCACTGCCAATCACGATGTATCTCGGACATGGGCAATGAACGCGACCGCCTGGCGCGGTGGCGTGCCTATGCATTGGATGCGCGACTGGGCGACGCCATTTCCGCTTTATGTAGAGTCGGCAAAGGGCGCCAAACTCACTGTCGTTGACGGCCATGCTTACGACGACTTCTGCCTCGGTGATACGCCCTCGATGTTCGGCCATGCCCGCCCGGAACTGGCAGCGGCCATAGCGAAACAGGCCAGCGAGGGCGTGGGCTTCATGCTGCCGACCCCACTGGCTAATGAGGTCGGCGATCTCTTGCGTCAGCGCTTCGGCATGGATCAGTGGCAGGTAGCGACCACGGCATCGGATGCCAACCGCGCGGTGATCCGCTGGGCGCGCGCCATTACCAAACGCGACAAAATACTGATCTTTGATGGCTGCTATCACGGCATGGTCGATGATTGCTTCGTGGCGCTGTACGACGGCGTGGCCGTTAATAAAAAGGGCCTGATCGGTCAGGTGCAGGATCAGACGCGCACCACGAAGGTCATTCCCTTCAATGACTTGCCGGCCCTGGCCCAGGCGCTGGCGGTTGGCGATATCGCCGCCGTTCTGGCCGAGCCGGTGATGACCAATTGCGGCATGATCCAGCCGATCGACGGCTTCAACGAACGTTTGCGCGACCTCTGTACGCAGCATGGAACCCTGTTGATTCTGGACGAGACCCACACCCTGTCCTCCGGGCTTTCGGGCTATACCGGCGCCCATGATCTGAAACCGGACATGTTCGTGGTTGGCAAGGCGATCGCCGGCGGCATTCCGGCGGCGGTCTGGGGCGTCACCGCCGAGATCGCCGCTCGCATGGATACGGCGCAGGCCGAGATAGGCTCCGGCCAGTCCGGCATCGGCACCACGCTGTCCGGCAACGCCTTGGTCATGGCGGCGATCAAGACCATGCTGACCGAAGTCATGACGGAGGAAGGTTACAAGCATATGCTTCGGGGCGCTGCCTATCTGGTCGCCGGCCTGCGCGATGTCATCAAACGCCATGACCTGCCGTGGTCGGTGGTCCATGTCGGCGCGCGGGCGGAGCTGATCTTTGCGCCGCAACCGCCCAAAAACGCCGAGGCCATGCGCTGGCACCTCGATCATGACCTGCTCGAAGTCTTCCATCTTTATCTGATCAACAAAGGCGTGCTGATTGCGCCCTTCCACAATATGATGCTTATCTCTCCGCAGACCGGATTCGACGCCATCGACCGGCTGGTATCGGCGGTAGCCAGCTTTTCACAGGAACTGAACGCATGAGCACTTTCGGCAAATCGAGCGCACCGGCCAGGGGAAAATCAGACCGCAGCCTGCCGCTTTCCGAGCGGGTCGGGACTGTGGAGGAGGCGAAAGCCTTCCTCGATGCCCATCCGCATATCAATTACTTCGAGATCCTGTTCACCTCGATGACCGGCGTGCCGCGTGGCAAGCGCCTGCGCCGTCACGAACTGCTGCCGATCTATGAATATGGCCGCTTTCTGCCAGGCTCCATCCTGGTGGTTGATACCCTGGGCGCCGACTGTGAAGACACGGGACTGGTCTGGGAAGACGGCGACGCCGACCGCGTGGCGCGTCCGGTGCCGGGCACCCTGGTGCCGGCGCCGTGGCTGGGTGATGATGTCGGCCAGGTCATGCTGTCGCTTTACGAACTGGACGGCACGCCCAATGATCTCGATCCGCGCCATGTGCTGCAGGGCGTGCTCGATCGCTACAAGGCCGATGGCCTGACGCCAGTGGTGGCCTGTGAGCTGGAATATTATCTCGTCGATATCGAGCGCGGTCATGACGGCCAATTGATGCCCGCCACCGGCTTCAATACCGGTGAAAACCCGAAGGGTATCCAGGTCTATGGCTTGCCGGAGATCGAAGCCCACGGCGCCTTTTTCCGCCAGCTCTGGGAAACCGCCGATGCACAGAATATCCCGCTGGAAGGGGCGATTTCCGAATTCGCACCGGGCCAGGTCGAACTGACCCTCAAGCACAAGCCGGATGCCCTGCGCGCCGCCGATGACGCGGTGATGTACAAGCGCCTGGCCAAGGGCGTGGCGCTCAGCCTCGGCATCGAGGCCACCTTCATGGCCAAGCCGTGGGCGGATCGCGCCGGTTCGGGTTTCCACGTTCATATCAGCGTGGCCGACAAGGACGGCAACAATCTCTGCGCCTCGGAAGATCCGCAAGGCTCAAAGCTGCTGCACAATATGATCGGCGGCATGAAGGATCACCTGGCGGATGTCATGGGCATATTGGCGCCCGGTGCCAACAGCTATAAGCGCTTCAAGGCCAATTCCTACGCGCCGGTCGGCCTGACCTGGGGCGTCAATAACCGCACGGTGTCTTTGCGCGTCACCGCCGGGCCGGCCCATACACGCCATGTCGAACACCGCGTGGCCGGCGCCGACGCCAATCCGTACCTTGTGCTGGCGGCAATCCTTGCCTGCGCGCACCACGGTATCAGCCACAAGACCAACCCCGGCCCGGCGGTGGTCGGCAATGGCTATGCCGTGGCGGCGGAAAGCGGCGCCACCCTGCCGACCAACTGGTTCGCGGCGGTGGATTATCTCGATAAGTCCAAGGTTTTGCGCGATTATCTCGGCGACCGCTTCATCGACATGTACGTCAAGGTCAAGCGCACCGAACAGGCGCGTTTCTTTGAGGAGATAACCGAGCTGGACTACGACTGGTATCTGCGCAACGCATAGATTGCCGGCGAAGGATTGCGACGTTTGTGCGACGCAACGCCAATTATTAACAAATTGGCGACTTGTGATCACATTTTGGGATTGACAGCTCGGCAATCCCGTATTCCTCTCAAGCTTCCGGGGCTTTTATTAGAAGACATCTTCACAGGAGACAGGCTTATGAGTTCGAAAACCTCAAGACGCTCGCTTTTGACCGCGCTGGGTGCTGCCGCCGTGGGGATCAGTTTCGGCGCGGCCGGCTGTTCTAAACCGGCCGGCAAGGGCGCAGCGACCGGCGCGGAGCCGCCCACGCTGAACTTCTATAACTGGGACACCTATATCGGCGAAACCACCCTGGCGGATTTCAAGACGGCGTCGGGGATCGATGTCAACATGACCCTGTTCGCCACCAATGACGAACTGTTCGCCAAGATGAAGACCGGCAATTCCGGCTATGACGTCATCGTGCCGTCGAATGATTTCGTGACTCGTCTGGCGGATTCCGGCCTGCTGCTGCCGCTCGATCACTCTAAGCTGCCGAACATCAAGAATATCGATCCGGCCTTCATGAATCCGGACTACGATCCGGGCCGCAAGTGGTCGGTGCCCTATACCTGGCTGGTGCTCGGCATCGGCTATCGCAAGTCCAAGATGAAGGACATGGGCGGCGGCAACAAGATTCCCGACTCGTGGAAGTGGGTCTTCGATTCCGACCTGTACAAGGGCAAGATCGCGCTTCTGTCCGAAGCCGGTGACCTGATGCGCCTCGGCGCCAAGTATCTCGGCCACAGTGTCAACGACATCACGCCGGAGACCATTGCCCAGGTCGAGAAGATGCTGACCAAGCAGAAGCCGAATGTCCACGCCTTCCACAACGACGACGGCCAGGACATGCTGGTCTCCAAGGAAGTCGATATCGTCATCGAATACAATGGCGACATCGCCCAGGTCATGGCCGAGGACAAGGACCACGACATGGACTTCGTAATTCCGAAGGAAGGCAGCCAGCTCAATTCGGATACCTGGTGCATCCCGAAGGATTCACCGCGTCCGGACAACGCCCATAAGTTCCTCAACTACATGATGGACGCCCAGGCTGGCGCCGAAATCTACAAGACCATCATGTACCCGACGCCGAACGCCGCCGCCAAGGCGCTGATGCCGGACAGCTACAAGAACAACCCGGTCATCTTCCCGCCAGCGGATATTCTGGCCAAGTGCGAATACGCCAAGTTCAACCAGGAACTGGCCTCGCAGTTCGAGGAAGCCGTCACGCGGATGCGCGCGAGCTAAAGTGTAGAACGCGCCCTGAGCACTCAGGGCGCGTTTTTTGTTTAGTACCAAAGGGGATATCATGGAGCAAAGTTGGCGCCAGGCGAAAAGCATTTTCGTGACCATGATCAGCGCGCCGCTGTTCTGGCTTGTCTTCTTTTTCTTCCTGCCCCTGGGCATCGTCTGGCTCTACAGCTTCGGCGAAAACCGTGGCCTGATTGATATCGCCTTTACCGGCACCTGGGCCAACTATGCCCATGCCCTCGATGATCCCTATCCCGGCATCTTCTGGAAATCGGCCTGGATCGCGGCCCTGACCACCTTCCTGTGTCTGGTCGTCGGCTTTCCGGTGGCCCTGGCCATTACCTTCGCGCCGGAAAAGGCCAAGTCCTGGCTGCTGCTTGCCGTCATGCTTCCCTTCTGGACCAATCTGCTGATCCGCACCTATGCCCTGATCGCCGTCCTGCGAACCGAGGGCTATGTCAATATGACCTATCACTGGCTGTTCGATATAGCCAACAAGGTGATGGGCGGATCATTAGGGGATTTCACGGCCTTGCCCCTGCTGCACAACAATTTCGCCGTCGTCTTCGGCTTGGTGTTCGTCAACCTGCCGTTCATGATCCTGCCGCTCTATTCGACGCTCGACCGCATGGATCGTTCGCTGCTGGAAGCCTCGCTCGATCTCGGCGCAGGGCATATCGGCACCCTGTTCAATGTCGTGGTGCCGCTGGCGGGGGCAGGCATCATGTCGGGCATCCTGATCACCTTCATCCCCGCGCTTGGCTCCTATCTGACGCCCGATCTGCTGGGCGGACCGGATTCGCAGATGATCGCCAATGTGATCGAGAGCCAGTTCAAGCGCGCCAATAACTGGCCGTTCGGCGCGGCGCTGAGCTTCATCCTGGTCTATCTGACCTTTATCGGCATCGCCCTTCAGGGCATCATCGAACGCAAGGACAAGGGGAGGGCCGCCTGATGACCGCGACGACCGCACCCGTGAAAATGAAAAAGGCGCCTCCCAAGACACCACCAGGGCCGCTGGAATATCTGCGCCGCTGGCCGCTGCAACTGTGGCTGGTTCTCGTTGGGTTGTTTCTTTACATCCCGCTGATTACACTGATGATTTTCAGCTTCAACGACTCGAAGCGCAATATCGTCTGGCAGGGCTTCACCCTGAAATATTACGACAAGGCCCTGCATAATGACAGCCTGATCACCGCTTTCGGCAACTCCATGACCATCGCCCTGTGCTCGACGGTCATTTCGGTGATTATTGGCGCCATGGCGGCCATCGTTCTGTGGCGGTTCCGTTTCGTCGGTAAGACGGCCTTCAATGCCGGCCTGGCTATTCCGATCGTCGTACCGGAAATCTGCATGGGCGTGGGGATGCTGGTCTTCTTCGCCAAGGTGCTGCCCTGGCCGCATGACCTGCCGTGGCCGCTGGATCTCGGCAATATCATCATCGCCCACGTCTCCTTCTCGTTCCCGTTTGTCGCCGTGGTGGTGCGGGCGCGGCTGGGTTCGTTCAACCGCGAACTGGAGGAGGCCGCCAAGGACCTGGGCGCCTCGGAATTTCGCGCGCTCATGGACGTGGTCATTCCGCATATCCAGCCCTCGCTGATCGCCGGCGGCCTGCTGGCCTTTACGCTCTCACTCGATGATTTCGTCATCACCTTCTTCACGGCCGGGCCGGATACGGTCACCTTCCCGGTCAAGGTTTATTCCATGGTGCGTTTCTCGGTGACGCCGGAGGTCAATGCCGCCTCGACCATCCTGATCGTGGTCACCGTCCTGCTCACCTTCCTCGCGCTCAAATTCCAGGGCTCCAGTGCCCTCACCGCCGGCCACGGCGCCGACGACAAATAGGGTTACACATGTCCGGCAATCCGATCATCAGCTTTGAAAACATCACCAAGCGCTTCGGCAAGACGACGGCGGTGGATAATGTTTCCCTGACCATCAACGAAGGCGAGTTCTTCTCGCTGCTCGGCCCTTCCGGCTGCGGCAAGACGACCCTGCTGCGGATGCTGGCCGGTTTTGAAATGCCGACCGAGGGCCGTATCCTGATCGATGGCAAGGATGTCTCGACCGTTCCGCCCAATCAGCGTCCGGTCAATATGGTCTTTCAGTCCTATGCCGTCTTCCCGCACATGACGGTGCTGGACAATGTCGCCTATGGGCTGAAAATGGATGGCGTCGGCGCTTCCGAGCGCCGGGAACGTGCGGAGGAGGCGCTGAAACTGGTGCAACTGGCGGGCTATGGCGTCCGCAAGCCGGATCAGCTTTCCGGCGGCCAGCGGCAACGGGTCGCTCTGGCGCGGGCGCTGGTCAAGAAACCGCGCGTGCTGCTGCTTGATGAACCGCTGTCGGCGCTGGATGCCAAGCTGCGTGACCAGATGCGCAGCGAACTGACCAGCCTCCAGCAGAAGGTCGGCATCACCTTCATCATGGTGACGCACGATCAGGACGAAGCCCTGGCCATGGCCTCGCGCTGCGCCGTCATGAACCGCGGCCTGCTGCAACAGGTGGCGACGCCGTCCGATCTCTATGAATTTCCCAATTCGCGTTTCGTGGCTGATTTCATCGGCAGCGTGAACATGTTCGAGGGCACGCTCGATGTCGATGCCAAGGACCACGCCATCATCAACACTCAAGAAATGGGGCCGGTCTATCTCGACCACGGCGTCACCGGACCGGAAAAGGGCACGGTGTGGGCGGCGGTTCGGCCGGAAAAAATCGAACTGCACAAGCGCACCGACAAGGCGCCGAAGGTGGATGACGCGCCGGAAGGCTATAACGTCGCTGCCGGCGTGGTGAAGCACATGGTCTATCTCGGCTCGGAAACCAATTATGAAATCGAGATTGCCGGCGGCCGCCTGATCAAGGTAGTGCGCCCCAACCTGACGCGCTGGGACCAGGAAGATTTCGAACTGGGAGAACAGGTCTGGATAAGCTTCCATGCCTGCTCGCCGGCGGTGCTGCTGAGTTAATGCAGGAGGCAAGGCGCTTGCGGTCTTTACCCCCTCTGGAAAAACGCTTTGCGCGTTTTCCAAGCTCCCCCTGCAACAGGGGGAGAGAATGAAGCCCGTTGTCGGTATCATGGCCTGCAACCGAACGGTCGGCGTGGAAAATGCCCATGCCGTGATGGAGCGCTATGTCCGGTCCGCCATCACCTATGGCGACTGCCATGCCCTGCTGATCCCGCCCTTGATCGACAACTTCTCATCTGCGGCTTTGACCGCGCGGCTCGATGGCCTGATGCTGACCGGTTCGCCCTCCAATGTACAGTCCAGCCTTTACGGCAGCGAAGGCGGCGAGGGGCCATTTGACGAAGGGCGGGATGCGGTCTCGCTCGGCATGATCGAGTGCATGATCAACCTGGGTAAGCCGGTCTTCGGTATCTGTCGCGGCTTCCAGGAAATCAATGTGGTTCTGGGTGGCTCACTGCGCCGGGATGTTGGTTTCGGCGCCGCCAATGGCGCCAACGGCATCAGTCACCATGCGCCGGATGGTACTGAATTCCATGCGCAATTCGAGAATTACCACGAGGTGAGTCTGGCGGCCGGCGGCGTGCTTGATGGTGTCTATGGCCGTGATCACTTGCGGGTCAGTTCCGTGCATTACCAGGGCGTGGATCGGCTGGGAGACGGACTGTCGGTCGAGGCCACGGCCCCTGACGGCCTGATCGAAGCCTTCAGTGCCAATATCAGTGGTTCGCAGGTTCTGGGCGTACAGTGGCATCCGGAATGGCAGGCGGACAAATACCCTGATAGCCAGGCTTATTTTCGCCTGATGGGGCAGGCCCTGCGCGGGATGCCTTTGCGCTGATACGGATGATGGTTAACGCAAAATTGTGATCACAATATTTGACTTTTGCGGCGATTTCGTTGAAATTGGCGACAATCACATCCGCTGTCGCCGCCAATGCAGAGCGACCTTCGAGGACACCCAGACATGAACGCGCCTGCCAAACCCACCCTGCGTAATTACGACATGGCCGAGCTGAAGAAGCTCGACATGGCGCACCATTTGCCGGCGCAGTCCGATTACAAGCTCCAGCACGAACTGGGCGGCTCGCGTATCATCACGCGTGCCGAAGGGTGCGTGATCACCGACGCTGAGGGCAAGTCGCTGCTCGATGGCATGGCCGGCCTGTGGTGCGTCAATGTCGGTTATGGCCGCGAGGAACTGGCCCGCGTCGCCTACGAGCAGATGCTGGAACTGCCCTACTACAACACCTTCTTCAAGACGGCGACACCGCCGCCGGTCAGGCTGGCCGCAAAAATCGCCGAAAAGCTGCAAACCTCAAATCCCGACCTGACACATGTCTTCTTCAATTCCTCTGGCTCGGAAGCCAATGACACCATCTTCCGCCTGGTGCGCTACTATTGGGAACTGAAGGGCGAGCCCAAACGCACGGTCTTCATTTCGCGCAAGAACGCCTATCATGGCTCGACGGTCGCCGGCGCCTCGCTCGGCGGCATGACCTTCATGCACGCTCAGGGCGGCCTGCCGATCCCCGGCATCGAGCATGTCGACCAGCCCTATCCCTTTGGCGAAGGTTTCGGCGAAGACTCGGCGGCTTTCGGCGAGCGCGTGGCGCAGACCATCGAGGACCGCATCCTGGCCGTGGGCCCGGAAAATGTCGCGGCCTTTATCGGCGAACCGGTGCAGGGCGCCGGCGGCGTGATCATCCCGCCGGACAGCTACTGGCCGAAGGTCGAAGCCATCTGCCGCAAATATGGCATTCTGCTGATCGCCGACGAAGTGATCTGCGGCTTTGGCCGTCTGGGCCATTGGTTCGGTCACCAGCAATGGGGCATCAAGCCCGATCTGGTCGCCATGGCCAAGGGTTTGTCCTCCGGCTATTTGCCTATATCGGCGGTCGGCGTGTCCAAAAAGATCGTCGATGTGCTGCTGGAAAAAGGCGGCGACTTCGTCCACGGCTATACCTATTCCGGTCACCCGACCTGCGCCGCTGTAGCCCTGGCCAATATCGAGATCATGGAAAACGAGAACCTGATCGAGCGCACGCGTAACGTCACCGGGCCTTATCTGGCCAAGGCGTTGAAACGCCTGGACGCCCATCCGCTGGTCGGTGAGGCGCGTTCGCTGGGCCTGATCGGCGCGGTTGAAATCGTCGCTGAAAAGGGCACGAACAAACGCTTCAAGGGCGCGGAAGGCACGGCCGGCCCGATCGTGCGTGACCTGTGCATCAAGAATGGCCTGATGGTGCGGGGCATCCGCGACAGTATCGTCATGTGTCCGCCGCTTATCATCACCGAAGCCGAGATCGACCAGCTTGTCGATACAATCGAAAAGTCGCTGAACGAGGCCGAGCCGATCCTGCATGCGCTCTAAACGGCTTTCTGGATGATGATGCCATACCAGCCGAGGCCGGCATAGGTTTCATATCCGGGCGTGCGGTGAAAGGCGATCAGGGTGCCTGAGGCGTCGGTATAATTGCCGGACGTGCGCCCTTCTGTGCGCAGTCGGACATGTTCCGACAATATGCCCTTGCCGTCCGATGAAGCTATGATCAGCCCTTGCGCATCGGTCAGCAGCACGCGGGTGCGCGCCCTTTCATCAGGCGCCAGTCGAACGCCCTGGGTGATCGCCGCGGCCTGAGGCGCCCAGTCGAAATGAATGCCCAGAATGCCGATCAACTCGCCATCGGCATCACCATTGCGCCGCACGCCCGTGGCATAGGTGGCAATCTGCGCATGACCCAGAAGCGGCTCGGTGGTGATATCGGCCACGGCGAAATCGCTGCCGCTTTTCAGAGCGGCGGCACGGCTGAACCACAGGCGGTCCGATATGTTCTGGCCGATCACCGGATGCTTGCCCGGCCGACCGTTAGCGATAACATTTCCGGATAAATCACAAAGCCACAAGTCTATATAGACAGTATAGGAATCGAGAATGATGCCCAGGCGTTCGCTGGCGTAAGCAGCCCTTTGCGGAGAAGGTTCGGCCGCCTGGTTGACCAGGGCGGCATCGGTGGCCCACCAGCGCACATCGCAGGTGCGTTCGTACAGATTGCGGTCGATGATCTCGATGGCGTTCAGTGCCAGGTCGGTCATGCGGGCGCCGATCGATTGCTGCGCCATGCTCTGGGTCAGGCTTTCCAGCGTTACGATCTCGTTGCCGAGATCCTTGGCCAGGCTTTCAACCTCGCCGGAAATGCTGCGCACCTCGTCGGCCACCACGGAAAACCCGGCGCCCTTATCGCCGGCGTGTTTGGCCTCGATCAGGGCATTGAGGGCGAGAATGCGCAGTTTTGAAGTGACCTGACGGATATTGCGCACCTTGCCGGCGGTAACCGTCTTGGCACGGGTGGTTTGGGCGATAATGTCGGAAAGGGTGACTTCGGCAGGGGGTACGCTATCGGTTACGCTACGGATACAAGGGGCAGTCATGCTGGGGAGAGACATGGGGAGCTACCTTTTGCGCTGCAATAAAAAAGGTAGTCGTCCGCCCGGAGGGTTAATCAGTTCTTAAAAAGAAGATCAGTTTCCCCATCCGGATTGCAAATTGGTATTGTCGCCGCCTTAGTGTCGCACAATTGTGACGCAAGGTCAGTTTTGAAACTATTTTCTCAAAAAATTATTGTATATTATATATTTACACGTTTTTCAGAGCTGGCAATCTGGAATTGCACCAGTTAACCTAGGTCGATTTTCTGCTGAATGACACCATACCACCCCAGGCCATCATAGGTTTCATAACCGGGGGTGCAGTGGAAGGCGGTGATTTCACTCCGTCCTGACGCGTAGTGGCCGTTAGCCTGGCCCTCCGTCTTGAGTGGCACGCGCTCGGTCAGTATGCCGCGGCCATCGGAAGCGGCGATGACCAGGCCCTTGGCATCGACAAGCAGGGCCCGTGTGCGCCGGCGTTCTTCGTCGGATAGTCGTACGCCTTCGGTGATGGCCTTCGCCTGGGGCTGCCAGTCGAAATGCACGCCCAAGATTCCCAGCAGGCGGCCTTCCGCCCGGCCGCCTTCGCGCACGCCCGTGGCATAGGTGGCGACCTGCGCGCCTTTCAGCAGGGGCTCAGTCGTGATGTCGGCGACGGCGAAGTCATTGCCGCTCTTCAGTTGCCGGGCCTGGCGGAACCAGTCGGATGAGGCGACATTGGCGCCTTTGACAGCATAGCGATCGGGACGGCCATTGGTGATGATGTACCCGTCAAGATCGCACAGCCACAGGTCAAGATAGACGGTGTAGGCATCCAGAATGACGCCCAGGCGCGTAGACGCATGGTCATGAAGCACGGCATCATCCGCGGCGGCAGCCTCGACCAGGGCGGCATCGGTGGCCCACCAGCGGACATCGCAGGTGCGCTCATAGAGGTTGCGGTCGATCAGTTCGATGGCATTGTGCGCCAGGTCGACGAGGCGCGCGCCCTGGTTCTGCCGCGCCATGTCCTCGGTCAGTTGTTCCAGCGAAGCGATCTCGCGGCCGAGGTCTTCGGCCATGATGTTGGAGATGGTTTCGACCTGGGTGGAGATCTGGCGCACTTCATCGGCGACCACGGCGAAACCGGCGCCCATATCCCCGGCGCGTTTGGCCTCGATCAGGGCATTGAGCGCCAGGATGCGCAGCAGGCTGGTGACACCCCTGATATCCCGCAAATTATCCGAAGTGACGGATTTAGCCTTGGCGGTGTGTTCAATAATATCACGAACGCTGACCGTCCGGACTGTGTCCGTCTGCATGAATGCCCCATTTTGTCACGCCTTTGGAACATTCTGGATGGCTTTACGGTGGTTAATGATGGGTAAATTGCCGTGGATTGTTGCTGATTGTTTCAGTTGTTTGATCGCATATGAAACCTTCGTGACGCAAAGCGCGACACAGGGCTTTAATTGGTCATATATCACAGCCGGTCACGCAAGGCATAATAGCTTAAGCCCGCCACCAGGGCTGGCCAGCGCAGGGCGCGCCCGCCGAAGAAAGCCGGGGTCGGCAGGCGGCCCAGCAACTCGACATCACGGGCATCACCGGTGACGGCGCTGGCCAGCAGCTTGCCGAAATAGGGGGCCAGCACCACGCCCTGGCCGCTGTAGCCGGCGGAGGTCCAGACGCCGGGAGCCAGGCTGCGGACGAAAGGCGCGCGGCTCATGGTGATGGCCAGCGTGCCGCCCCAGCCGTGCGAGATTTTGACATCGGCCAGTTGCGGATAGACCTTGAGCATGTTGCGGCGGACAAAGGCCCGGATATCTTTGGGGAACCACGGCACATAGTTCTCGCCGCCACCAAAGAGCAGACGATTATCCGGCGTCTTGCGCCAGTAATTGACGACGAAGCGCGAATCCGAGGCGGCGTAGTCATGCGGCAGGATCGCCGGATCATCGAGCGGTTCGGTGGTTAGGATAAAGTTGTTGATCGGCATGACATGGCTGTCGATCTCTTCCGACAGCCCTTCCATATAACCATTGCCGCAGATCAGCAGACGCTGACAAGTGACGGTGGCGCCGTTTTCGAGATGGAGATGTATGCCCTTGGCGATCCGGCGATAGCTGAGGACGTGGCTGTTCTCGAAAATCTGTGCGCCTTGCGAAGCCGCCGTGCGCGCCATGCCCTGCGCCAGTTTTAGCGGATGCAGGTGACCGCCGCCGGCATCGAACGAGCCGCCATGATAGACATCGGTGCCGAGTTCAGCCGCCACCTCCGCCTTGTCGAGCAGCCGGACCTTGTCATAGCCATACCGGATAACAAAATCGACATAGGTGCGATCGTCGGTTTCATAGCCCGGCTTATGCCAGGCATGGACAAGCCCGTGTTTCAGTTCGCAATCGATATTATGATCGCGGATGAGGCCATAAAGGCTGGTCTTGGCGTCTTCCGACATGTCCCAAAGCTGGCGCGCGGCGTCGTCGCCGAGGATATCTGCCATTTTCTCAGGATCGATGCGCTGGCCGGTATGGATCTGGCCGCCATTGCGCCCGGAGGCGCCGGAACCGATTTGGGCTGAGTCGAGCAGGGTGACATGAATGTCTTGCCGCGACAGCTCGATGGCGGCGCCCAGGCCTGTATAGCCGCCGCCAATAATGCAGACATCGGTATGATGCGCGCCTTCCAGCATCGGATAGGCTGAATGGTTCGCCGTAACAACGTACCAGGAGTCGGAAGGGTGACCGGTGTTTTTCATTTTAAGAACAGGAAAATAAGAAACCCCACCACCACGCGCCAAGGGCGCGCGGTCCCCCTCCCCAACAAGTTGGGGAGGTATAAGTCATACATTGAGCAGCAGGAATTCGCGTTCCCACGGACTGATCGTTTGCATGAAGGTCTCATATTCGTGCAGCTTGACGCGCGAATAGGCGGTGACGAACTGCGGTCCCATGATGTCGATGATCGGCTGGGCGCGTTCCAGCTTGATGATGGCCTGGACCAGCGAATACGGCAGGTCGCCCTGCGGCAGGGTGGAGGCATCCTTGTCCACCGGATCGGCGGGGGTCAGCTTTTCGATCATGCCGAGATAGCCGGAGGCCAGCACCGCGGCGATCGCCAGGTACGGGTTGGCGTCCGAGGACGGGATGCGGTTTTCCAGCCGGCGGTTGCCCGGATTGGATGGCGGCACGCGCAGGCCGGCCGTGCGGTTGTCATAACCCCACTGCGTATTGACTGGCGCGCCGGAGCCCTTGGCCAGGCGGCGGTAGGAATTGACATAGGGCGCCAGCAGCGAGGTGATGGCGGGCATGTATTTCTGCTGGCCGGCGATGAAGTGGAAGAAGGCCGGGGTCGGCTCACCGGTTTCCGGATTGGAGAACAGGTTCTGGCCGGTTTCGGCATCGACGATCGACTGGTGGATGTGCATGGCGGAGCCCGGCTCATTGGCCATCGGCTTGGCCATGAAGGTAGCGTAGATATCGTGCTCCAGCGAGGTTTCCTTGATGGTGCGCTTGAACATCAGCACCTGGTCCGCCAGTTCAAGCGGATCACCGTGCAGCAGGTTGATTTCCATCTGCGCCACGCCGGATTCGTGGATCAGGGTGTCGATTTCCAGGCCCTGGCTTTCCGAATATTCGTACATGTCCTCGAACAGCGCGTCGAATTCATTGACCGCCGAGATCGAATAGCCCTGGCGGCCGGTTTCCGGACGACCCGAACGACCGATGGGCGGCTTGAGCGGATAGTCGGGATCGGTGTTCTTCTCGACGAGATAGAATTCCAGTTCAGGGGCGATGACGGGTTTCCAGCCCTTGGCTTCATAAAAACCGAGGACGCGGCGCAGCACCTGGCGCGGGCTTTCCTCGACCGGGCGGCCATCGGGGTGGAAGGCATCATGGATGACCTGGGCGGTCGGGTCATGCGCCCAGGGCACGGCGGCCAGGGTGCGGAAATCCGGACGCAGGAAGATATCGGTATCCGACTGCACCGTGCCGACCACGCCTTCGAGATCGGGATAATCACCGGTAATGGTTTGATAGAAAACCGCCAGCGGCAGGTTCATGTAAGGCGTATTGAGGAATTTTTTCGACGGCATGATTTTGCCGCGCGCCACGCCGGCGAGATCGGGCACCATGCACTCGATTTCCTCGATATTCTGGCTGGCCAGCCAGGCGGTGGCCTCCTCAAGATCTTTGGCGCCGCGTTTGGCAAACACGATCTTGCGCTTGTTCTTGGACTTCATATAGCTGTCGTGTGACATGTTGAATCGTCTTTATGGCTTATTGTTCAGTCGGGATCAGACACCAGCCAGAGCGCGAATGGAAATGACAAAAGCGCGACGAGGTCCACAGCCAGTACTCTACGCGGCTGCCGGGGTATTCTGACGAATTGTGATCACAATATGCCGGATTCCAGCCAAAGGCAAGCCGTGTTCACGCAGGGGTGAGGGCAATCGTGAAGGTGGCGGGGTTGACCCGGCGGCCCCCGGCTTGTTGACTTAAAGGGGGACGGGCGGAGGACAATGCACATAAAAGGAGCCTCCATGTTCGATTTGCCGATTTACCTGCCCGATGGCTTACGCCTGATCCTGATCGCCGTGGCCGCGGCTATTGCTGGTGCGGTTGCCGGCCGCCTGCTGATGAGTCTGGCAAAATGGCTGGCCAAGCGTAACCCGCAGCTATCCCGTCACATCAATCTGGCGCGCCTGGCCACGCCGCTCTATATCGTCACGCCTGTGCTGGCGGTCTTCATCGCCGTCCGGGCGGTGGCGCCGGAAATCATGCTGACGCCATTTGTGTCCGGTACTGTCAAGGTGGCCAGCGTAGTCCTCCTGTACTGGCTGGCCATGCGCATCATCGATATCGTCACGGTGGCGGTATCCCGGCGCTATGACATAACGGTGGCTGACAATCTGCGCGCCCGCCGTATCCGCACCCAGATCGTGGTGGTCAAGAGCATCGCCAATTTCATCGTCTTCCTGCTGGCCCTGGCGGCGGTCTTCCTGATGTTCGATACCCTGCGCGGCCTGGGTGTCAGCCTGCTGGCCTCGGCCGGCGTGGCGGGTCTGGCCATCGGTTTCGCGGCACAAAAAACGCTCGGCAATCTGCTGGCCGGCATCCAGATCGCCTTCACCCAGCCGATCCGCCTGGAAGACGCCGTGGTGGTGGAAAACGAATGGGGCTGGGTGGAGGAAATCACCCTGACCTATGTCATAATCCGGCTGTGGGATCTGCGCCGGCTGGTTTTGCCGATCAGCTATTTCATCGAGAAGCCCTTCCAGAACTGGACCCGGACCTCGGCCAGCATCATCGGCACGGTGGAACTCTACGCCGATTATACCCTGCCGATTGACCCTTTGCGTGAGAAACTGGTGGCCTTGCTGGAGACGACCAGGCTATGGGATAAGCAGGTTCAGGTCGTGCAGGTGACCGACTGCGACAAGGATGTCATCAAGATACGCATCCTGGTCAGTGCCGCCAATTCGCCCACCGCCTGGGATCTGCGCTGTTTCGTCCGCGAGCAGATGATCCGCTTCATTCAGGACACCTATCCGCAATGCCTGCCCAAGACCCGCGCCGCGCTCGAAAGCCCAGATGAGTATAGAGATCAACGATCCGCAGGATTCACGCCTCAACCTGTATCGTAACGTCAGGGACCGCGACCTGACCGGCCGCGACGGACTGTTCATGGCCGAAGGCAAGGTGGTGCTGGAACGCCTGTTTTCCTCCAGGCTGGCGGAAACAGTCAGCGTCCTGACCACGCCAGAACGGCTGACGGGGCTGGCGTATCTGCCAGAGGCGCCGGTCTATGTGGTGACGCAGGCGGTGATGGACGCGGTGGCCGGTTTTCCGATCCATCGCGGTTATCTGGCGCTCGGCCGCTATGCGCCGCCTTTGTCGCTCGAAGAGGCGGTCACCGGTGATAGGGTGCGCGTGCTGGTGTTGTCGGGCATCGCCAATACCGACAATATGGGCGGGCTGATGCGCAATGCGGCGGCCTTTGGTATCGATGCCGTGATCCTGGACGCCACCTGCTGCGATCCGCTTTACCGCAAGGCGATCCGTGTCAGCGTCGGCGGCGCGCTGGAAGTGCCGCACTACCGCGTCGATGACCTGATGGGCACCTTGCGGCGTCTGGACCTGACACCCTACGCGCTCAGTCCGTCAGGTAGTGTGACGCTGGAGCAGGTTCAGCCCGCCGCACGAACGGCCCTGCTGTTCGGGGCAGAGGGACCGGGGCTTTCCGATGACATCATGGCCGCCTGCACCACGGTGCGGATCGACATGCACGGTGGTTTCGACAGCCTGAACGTGGCGACCACTTCGGGGATCGTGCTGTATCAGATGTGCCGTCTATAGCCTGACAATCTGACCATCGGCATCGGCGCTTTGGTAAATAGCCTGAATGATACGGATATCGCGCAGGCCCATTTCGCCGGGCGTCAGGTGCGGCTGGTTGGCGGCGGCAGCCGCGCAGAAGGCATCGATCTGGGCGCTGAACTGCACCACCGGGTTGCCGGCGCGAAGCGTCACCGGCGTCAGGTCGGCGTGCTGCATCGTCGTGTTGATCTGGGTGTAATCGGAAGCCGGGTCCATGCTGATGCTGCCCTGGGCGCCAAAGAAGCGCTGGCGCGTGGCGTAGGTCCAGCAATAGGACGAGGCGCCTTGCGCGCTGATGCCCGAAGGGAAGCGCAGGCGCCACTCGACGCCGCCTTCGACCTCGGTGAAGCGCGGATCATTGGCGGGCGTCGAATAGACGGCGCTGACGGAGACCGGCGCCTCATCGACCGCCCAAAGCGCCGCATTCAGGGCATAGATGCCGATATCGTACATTGAGCCGCCAGCGGCCAGGACCTTTTGCAGCCGCCATTTGTGCGGCGGATAGTCCGGATTGACGACAAACCCCGCTTCGCCGGAAAAATAGCGCAGGTCGCCGATTTCGCCGGCGCGCAGGCGTTTGATGGCATCCATATTGTTCGGCTCGAAATGGACGCGGTAGGCGATGCCTAGCTGGCGATTGGCGGCACGGGCGGCGGCGATCATCGCCTCGCATTCGGCAACCGTGGAGGCCATGGGCTTTTCACACAGCACATGCTTGCCGGCCTTGAGGGCGCGGATGGTATATTCGGCGTGCAGCGCCACCGGCAGGGCGATATAGACGGCATCTATCTCCTTGTCGTCGGCGATCCGGTCGAAATTGGCGTAATCATAGAACCTGCTGACGCCATACCGCGCACCGAGATCACGCGCCTTGTCCGGACTGCCGGAAACGAACGCGGTCATCCGGGCATGGCTGGAAGCGACGAAGCCCGGCATCATCTGGCCGACGGCGAAACTGCCGAGGCCGATCACGGCCCAGCGCATCCGGTCTTTCGGTGGATCAGGCAGGTTGAACTTGCCGGCGAGCGGCTGACCTTCAGCTTTTGGCGTCGCCGCACTGGCAGCGGAGGCCATCAGCGGCAGACCGCCGGCGACAGCGAGCAGACTGCGGCGATCAATGCGAAAACCGGTCATGGCCGGACCTCCTTATTTTTCTGGATCGGAAGCGGTAAAGGGCGAGCAGCAGGGCTTGCCAATGGCGTGGAATTCCATGATCTCGGCGCGGGTGCCATCCGGATCGATCAGGTTAAGCTGCCACTTGGCGTCGAGACCGATCTTGGGTGTGCCGTCCTGGTCCTTGAGGCGGTCGCCATTCCACAAAACCGTATAGGTGTCGCGCGTATTGGGGACGCCCAGCGAAAAGTGATTGAGCACGCCAGCGGTCTGCTGGCTCATATCGGCGGGGATGCCGGTGGTTTCCGGACCATCGACCAGCATGTATTCCAGCCAGTCGGTGCCGTCGGGCGTCTGCTGGCTGACCCAGGACGGCTGATCGGCCTGGGTGCCGCCGAACCAGTAGGGACGAAAGCCAAGGATATCGCGGTAAAAAGCGTCCTCGCGCGACCGGTTATGAACGATAAAACCGACATGGATAATATGGCTCGACAAGGGATTGACCGGCACATCGGCCAGGGCAGTCGGCGTCTGGACGAACTCGACGCGGTTGCCTTCCGGATCACTTACGGCGAACCACAGGCTGCCGTCGCTGCCTTTGTTGACCTTGGCGGGCACGGCTATCTTGCGGCTGGCCAGATATGTGCGCAGAGCTTCCGCATCCGGGGTGGCGAAGGCCACATGGTCGAGCCGGTTTTTGGACGCCGGTCCTGCGGGCAGGGGCAGGACTTCGACAAACTGGACGGGCGAAAAGTAATAGCGCGTGCCGCCGGGCTTCTCCGGATCGCTGCCCTTGGTGGCGCCGAGGTCGTGGGCGTAAAAGGCGTCGCTCTTGCCGGCATCGGCGGCATAGAGGGCGATATGGGAGATGCCGGTGATTGGCGGCCGCACCGGATCAGCGGCCAAGGCAGGAGAGGCCGATAGCAGGCACGCGATCAGGCAGGTCAGGGCCTTCATGTGCATTTCCTCGTCTTGTTATTATGTGTTAGCGCTCACATTAGCACGTAATAACAATAAGGAAAGATCAGACCGTAACTGCCGCGGTTTGGCGTCCTTCGTTGCCGAAGATGCGCAGGTAGCGGGCAATTTCGGCCGGATCGCCGGTCGCCTTTTCGGGATTGTCAGACAGCTTGACCGCCGGGCGGCCATCGGCCTCGGTTATCTTGCAGACCAGGGATATGGCATCCAGCCGGTCGGTAGCAAACGGCGCGCAGTCACGGAAATCATTGGTCAGATTGGTGCCCCAGCCGAAGCTCATCCGTACCCGGCCATGGAAATGGCGATAGGTGGCCTCGATGGTGTCGATATCCATACCGTCGGAAAAGATCAGCAGCTTCGATTACGGATCGACGCCCCTGGATTGCCAACAGTGGATGATCGAGCAGGCTGCGGGCGATCGGATCGAGCCGCCAGTTGTGATCATAGGTGCGGGTGGCGATATCGGTGACGGCCATATCGTGCTCTTAGCATAGTGAGTGGGACTGGTGCAGTGGTGATGAGTTGCCATCTGACCGTTTTTTGTCATTATTGCATTACGCATTGCTAGACAGGGGGAGCCAATGACTGTGCGCATCCATTTTCCACTCAGCCTCACAGTCATCACGATTGGGCTTGCATTTGCTTTCGGGGCAGGTGCCACAACCACCTTCCCGCAGGAAATGAAGTGTGCCATTGGCGGCAAGTCATTCATGTACCAGGCTATGATGTCCAACTCCAGTTGGGGCGCGCGTCCGGATGGAAAGCCGTATTCACCATCTCCGGTATTTCCGGCGCCAGAGTGTCCCGACAATCACCTGATCATGTACCGTAAATTCACCGCTGATGAACTGGCAAGACTGAAAGATCTGATTGCCTCACCGGAATATACGGCCATGACGGGCAAGGACACGCAGCGTTACCGAATGGCGTGGTTGGAAAAATCACTTGTACCGCAATCGAAAGACTATCCGTGGATGCTGCTGGCGGCCAGCTGGGAAGCGAAGGATGGTTCCGAATTAAGGGCGCGCTATCAAGCGGAATTTGTCGCCGTGGTTGCCCAACTGCCCGCAAAGCCGGACGACATGGGCTGGCTGACCCTGCAATTTCGCGCAGCCAATAATCTGCGAGAGCTTGGACATTTCGCGGAAGCGACGACTGTACTGGATGCCATGCCGCTACAGAAGTTAAGCGAAGGGGTACCGACGGATGAAAAAGACCTCAATGCGTTGCCGGAAGAAAAGCAGATCGCCTGGTATTTCCTCGACTATATCAGACGGCTGCGCGTGGCGATCGCAAGGGAAGATCGATCCGCTGAACCGCTTGACCTGATACCGCCGCGTCAGGCGGCTGAACGGTGTTTTTTTGAAGCCGATGGATTTGCCGAATTTGAGAAAAGTTACTGTCAAAGGGACGAGATAAAGGAGATAATTGAAAAGTCGAAGGAATACTGGGAACCCCAAAAGTGGGAGCATGATAAGCGGAAGACTGAAGGGTAAATAATGAAAAGGCGGGATTTTAACCCCGCTTTCTGCTAGATTTCCTGATTATAATCCGTGATTTCCGGGTACTTGGCCAGGCGCGGCTTCACTTCCTTGCGGAAGAGGTCGCGCATGTCGTCTTCCGAGCGCAGGGATTCGACCACGACCACCAGTTCCGGCTTGTTCGACGAGGCGCGGACCAGCACCCACGAGCCGTCTTCCAGATGGACACGAGCGCCATTGACCGTGATGACCTCGGTCAACTTGCGGCCCAGGATGGAACCGCCGGCGGCCAGCAGGTCCTCGTATTCCTTCACGATCTTTTCCAGGATCTGGTACTTGATCTCGTCGGCGCAGTGCGGGCTCATGGTGAGTGAGGTCCAGGCCACCGGCAGGGCGTTCTTCAGTTCCGACAGGCTCTTGCCAGGATTGCGGTTGAGCATGGCCAGGATGGCTTCGGCGGCCTTCAGGCCGTCGTCATAACCGCGGCCGATCGGCGGGGCCAGGAAGAAGTGGCCCGACTTCTCGAAGCCCGCCAGGGCCTTCAGTTCGTCGGTCTTGCGCTTGATATAGGAGTGACCGGTCTTCCAGTAGACGGTGGTGGCGCCATTCTTTTTCAGCACCTCGTCGGTGGCATAGAGGCCGGTCGATTTCACATCGACGACAAAGGTGGCGTTCTTGTAGATTTCCGACAGGTCGCGGGCCAGCATCAGGCCGATCTTGTCGGCGAAGATCTCGTTGCCTTCGTTATCGACCACGCCGCAACGGTCGCCATCGCCATCGAAGCCCAGGGCCACGTCGGCGCCGTGTTCTTTCACGGCCTTGGCCATGTCGACCAGCATTTCGTGGTCTTCGGGGTTCGGATTGTACTTGGGGAAGGTCGAGTCGAGGTTGGTGTCGAGTTCGATGACCTCGGCCCCCATGGCGCGCAGGGTTTGCGGGGCGAAGGCGCCGGCCGTGCCGTTGCCGCAGGCGCAGATGACTTTCAATTTTCGTTTAAGCTGCAGCTTGGAGGAGATGTCGTCCATGTAGCGTTGCTGCACGCCTTCGACGCGCTTCAGGCTGCCGCCGGGACGCTCCACGCCGAGACCGCCGAGCACGATTTCCTTGAGGCGGCCCATCTCTTCCGGCCCGAAGGTCAGCGGCGCCTGGCAGCCCATCTTGACGCCGGTCCAGCCATTGTCATTGTGCGAGGCGGTGACCATGGCGACACAGGGCGCATCCTGGTCGAACTGGGCGAAATAGGCGATGGGCGACAGGCACAGACCGATATCGATCACCTCGATGCCGGCCTGCATCAGGCCGAGGATCAGGGCGTTCTTGATATTGGTCGAATAGGAACGGAAATCATGGCCGGTCACCAGCTTCGGGGTGACGCCACGCTCGTGGATATAGGTGCCGAGACCAAGGCCCAGGGCCTGGATACCGAGCAGGTTGATTTCCTTGCCGAAGACCCAGCGCGCGTCATATTCGCGGAAGCCCGTGGCCTTTACCTTGGCCTGGGTCTCGTATTCGTAGGTATTCTCGGCGATATCGGCCTTGGGCAGCAGGGTCATTCTAGGCGTGTCCTCGGATATGTCGGCAGGGGAGAGCGCTCCTATGCCACATGAATAAGTAAAAATTCAAAGTGCCTTGATTAAGGCGAACGCTTATTGAAAGAAAGGCGCCAGGGCGGTGCGGGCGGCTTCGCCCAACTCCGGATGTTTCAGGGCCAGGGCGACATTGGCGCGCAGCAGGCCAATCTTGTCGCCGCAGTCATAGGTGACGCCATCATATTCCAGCGCGTGGAAGCCTTGCGTTTCCATCAGGCGGAACATCGAGTCGGTGAGCTGGATTTCGCCGCCGGCGCCTTTTTCCTGCGAGGCCAGCAGGTCAAAGATTTCAGGCTGGAGGATGTAGCGGCCGGAAACGATCAGGTTGGAAGGTGCCGTGCCCGGTGCGGGCTTTTCGACCATGCCGGTCATTTTATTGAGCCGGCCGCCCTTGGCCTCGATGGCCACCACGCCATACTGATGCGTCTGGTCGTGCGGCACGGGTTCGACGACGATGATATTACCGCCGACCTCGTCATAGGCATTGATCGCCTGCTTAAGCGCCGAGACCTCGGCGTCCATCACCATGTCGGGCAGGATGACGGCGAAGGGCTCGTTGCCGATAATGTCGCGGGCGCACCAGACGGCGTGGCCGAGGCCATGCGGCTGCATCTGGCGGACAAAGCTCATTTCGCCGGCCTTTGGCAATTCCGCTAGCAGTTCATTCAGGATCGCCGTCTTGTTCTTGGCGGCCAGTTGCGCTTCAAGCTCAACCTGGTGATCGAAATAGTCCTCGATGGCGCCTTTAGAGCGGCCAGTGACGAAGACAAAATGTTCGATCCCGGCGGCGCGCGCCTCTGCCACCACGTAGGAGAGAATGGGGCGATCGACGACATTCAACAGTTCCTTGGGCACCACCTTGGTGCCGGGCAGCACGCGGGTACCCAGACCCGCGACGGGGATCACGGCTTTACGAACGCGTTTGTGAGTCAAAAGAACCTCAGGAGGAAAGGGGCTTAATCCATTGCGGATTTGGAAATTAATGATGGGCTCAACGCGCCGAACTATCCGCGCAGGTTAGAGGTCTGTCAGGTTTACGGCAAGTCTTGTAAGGCAGATTTCCATACCCGTCATAAAAATTTGATGATCTTTCTCTACGGAAAAGACATTAAAAAATAATAGCCTCATCCGAAATTAGGCCCGGTTGATCGCGGCTGAATAATAAAAATTGTTTTATTTATGTGACGTGCGGCGCTTGCCATTCGATGAATTGTCATATTTATTTCCCTCCCAGGCGCGAACATAACCGCCGTAAGGGAGAGACAAAATGGATATCGAACAATGCCTGCGGGGGCTTAAGCCGATAGTGGCGGCCGCCTGTCTGTTGAGCCCGTTTTGGGGCGGCGCTGCCATGGCCCACGAAACGCTTGGCCTGGAGGCGCCCAAGCCCGCCATTGCCCTGACTCCGCCGATGGGATGGAATTCATGGAACAAGTTTGCCTGCAATATAGACGAGGCCAAGATTCGCGGTGTGGCCGACGCCATGGCGGCTTCCGGCATGAAGGAGGCCGGCTACCAGTATGTGGTTATCGATGACTGCTGGCAGAAGGATCGCGCGGCCGATGGCACCATCCAGGCTGACCCGGAGCGGTTCCCTTCGGGCATCAAGGCTCTGGCGGATTACGTCCATTCCAAAGGGCTGAAATTCGGCCTCTATTCCGATATCGGCGCCAAGACCTGCGGCGGTCGTCCGGGCAGCCGGGGTTATGAATTCCAGGATGCGCGTACCTGGGCGTCGTGGGGTGTTGATTATGTCAAGGTCGACTGGTGCTATACCGGCTCAAGCGATGCCAATTCTTCCTATACCGTCATGGCCAAGGCGCTGCGGGCATCAGGGCGCGATATCGTCTTTTCCATCTGCGAGTGGGGCGACAACAAGCCGGAAGAATGGGCGGCGCCGCTCGGTCATCTGTGGCGGACCACCGGCGATATCCGCGATTCATGGGACAAGGACGAAGGCTACAGCCATTCCTTCCTGTGGATTCTCGATCATAATGCCGATCTCTGGGCCAATTCCGGCCCGAACCACTGGAACGATCCCGATATGCTCGAAGTCGGCAATGGCGGCATGACAGATATCGAATACCGCTCGCATTTCTCGCTGTGGGCCATGCTGGCTGCCCCTTTGATCGCCGGTAACGACCTGTCGAATATGGATAAGGCGACGCTCGATATCCTGACCAACCGGGATGTTATCGCCGTGGATCAGGACAGGCTCGGCCAGCAGGCGCGCCGTGTCGCTCAAAATGGCGATACTGAGGTCTGGGTGCGTCCGCTGGCCGGCGGGGATCGCGCGGTGGTTCTATTCAACCGTGGCGCGGACGCGAAGACCATTTCGGTGGACTGGGATGCCCTGCAATGGGCGCCTGGTCTCAAGGCCAGCGTCAAGGATCTCTGGTCCAAGGCGGTGAAAAAGAGCATCAAAGGCAGCTACAGCGCCGAGGTCGCGCCGCACGGCGTGGTGATGGTGCGGATCAGCCCGACAGTCTGATTGCTGTGATTGCGAAAGGCGCCGGATATGAAGTCCGGCGCCTTTTTGCTGTCGCCGCTTTATCGCCTTTGTGCGATGGGAGCGGCGTCCGGGATGCGAATATTTTCGAGCAGGGCGGTCATGCCGACCAGGCGTCCCGCGGGATCGTAAATGCCCACGGTCGCGCCGGCCGGCAGGTAGGGCCTGACGCGCTTGGACAGATATTCCGACACGGTCACCGTCCCCGGCATGGAGCGAAAACGCTCGAAATCCTTGTTTAACTGGGTGCGGCCATTCAGACCGACAGCGACATGCAGGCGGTCAACCGCCTTGATATACTCAAGCAGATCACGAATATTGGACATTGGCCTCTCCGGGTGTCAACGCGGAACTGGTACGGCTTTACTGTTTACCTGGAGATGGCTGTGTCCGTTTTTAAAGTGGACTTATTGTGTTTGCCGCTCCCTGATCGGAGAAGGCTATGTTTAAAGTGTGAATAATTTGTAGATTTTAATGATTTCGTCCTGATGTGGTAACGGGTTGCTATTCTGAATACTCATTCGATATGCGCTATATTGTGTGGTGAATTTCGCAAATTGGATGTTGTTTGACAATTATTGGCTTTCTTGCCGTGGTCGCTTTCGCTTCGCAGGCTTGCTCGACTGCATGGCATGGGCCTTGGCGAGCAGGTTGGCCAGTTCGTCAGCACTGATTGCGGGCAGGCGAACGAGAACAGCCGGGTAACCGCGATAATGGGTATCATCGAAGAAGATGTGCGGCGCGGCTTCGATCAGCAGTTCCTTGTGATCGAGCGGGCAGCTTACGGCCAGGACGTCGCGGTTCGGCCAGCGTTTTTGTTTTGGGGTGTCGCGCTGCATGAAGGTCCAGGCGAAGCCGCGTTCCCTGACGGAGAAAACGAGACGGTCGGCGGTGGAGTCATCGATCGCGCCGGGCAGGACAGCCACCAGTTCGTGAACCTCGGCGCTGTCCACCATTTGCTAATCCGCCTGGGCTTTTTCGATAAAGTTCAGCGATTCCAGCAGGATGTCTTCGGAAGCCTTGCGAGCGGCGGCCGCATCGCCTTTTTCGATGGCGATCAGTATGGCCTCGTGGGCATGGATATCGGCCATATGGCCGGAAATCTTGTTGGTCAACTGGATCGACAGGTGCAGGGCATTGGTGATCAGTGGTTTCAGGCGCCAGAAGAACGGGTTGCCCGACGCTTTCAGTATGGCGACATGGAAATCGATATCGGCCTGAAGCGCCAGGTCGGGCTGGCCGGCGTGATCGATCATGGCTTGCAGACCTTCGCGGATGCCGGCAATGGCGCGCTTGTCCTGGAGTTCGGCGGCCAGTGCGGCGGCGGCCGGTTCGATGGCCAGGCGCATCTGGGCAAATTCGAGGAAAATCTTGTTGGAGTAGGGGCGTTCCATCAGCCAGCGCAGCACGTCCGGATCAAGCAGGTTCCAGTTTTCAACCGGCTCGACGCGTGTCCCCTGGCGCTGGCGCGAACTGATCAGCCCCTTGGCCGAAAGCATCTTGACGGCTTCACGCATGACCGTGCGGCTGGCGCCGAATTTGGCGCAAAGTTCCGCCTCCGTCGGGAAACCCGTTTTTTCGAACTCGCCGGTGACGATGGATTGGCCAAGGGAGGCGAGGAGCCCGTAGGCGAGGCTGACGCCGAGTTCGGAGCGCATGACGTGTCTTTCTGGTAGGCGTTTGTTAGTCCCTGCGGCGCATCGCACGATGTCAGAACCCTGAGATTCGCCGCTTCGCCATAAGAAGCTTACAGAAAAAAATACTATTTAAAACCAGATTCGTCATTTGACGCTTGCCGAAAGGGCGGCCAATATTGTACGACATATTTTATATGTGAGCGCCGACTTTGCAGGTAAAACTTTGCGAAAATAAGCAGGGCGGCAATTTTGTGGGAGCGGATACCTTTGAAAAAGACAGTCAAGACCTTTGCGTCGCAACAACTACTGTTAGCGCTATCAGCGAGTGTGCTGGCTATGGCCGGAGCGGCGTCGGCGCAGGCGGCGGCGCCAATTCCTGAACTGGTGCAGAAGAACGGCAAATATGCCCTGATAGTCGATGGCGCGCCGTTCCTCGTTTTGGGCGGCCAGGCCAATAATTCCAGCAACTATGAAGCCACCCTGCCGAAGGTCTGGCCGGCGATCAGGGACATGCACGCCAATACCCTTACCATGCCGGTGGCCTGGGAGCAGATCGAGCCGGTGGAAGGAAAGTTCGATTTCAGCTTCGTCGACACCTTGGTCAAGCAGGCGCGTGAAAACAATGTCCGCCTGGTGATCCTGTGGTTCGCCACCTGGAAGAACACCGGCCCCTCCTACGCGCCGACCTGGGTCAAGACCGACAATAAGCGCTTCCCGCGCCTGACCAACAAGGACGGCACCACCTCCTACGCACTGTCGCCGCTTTATGATACCACCCGCGAGGCCGATAAAAAAGCCTATGTCGAACTGGTGAAGCATATCAAGGCGATCGATGGCGACCAGCATACGGTCATCATGCTCCAGCCGGAGAATGAAACCGGTGTTTATGGCGCGGCCCGCGACTATTCAAAAAAGGCCGATGCCCTGATGGCGAAACCGGTGCCTGCGGCGCTATTGAAAAAGTACAACAAGAAGCCCGGCGACTGGAACACGGTGTTCGGCAAGGACGCCGACGAATATTTCCACGCCTGGTCAATCGCCACCTATATAGACGATATCGTGGCGGCGGGCGACGCCGTCTATCCGCTGCCGACCTATGTCAATGCGGCGCTGAAGGATCCGCTCAATCCCGATCAGCCTGCGGGCTCCTATGCATCCGGTGGCCCGGTCTACAGTGTGATCGATGTCTGGAAGGCGGCCGCGCCGCATATCGAGCTGCTGGCGCCCGACCTCTATACACCGACTTCGCAAAGCTACGAAAAGACGCTGGAGCTGTATGCCCGTCCCGATAATGCGCTTTATGTCGCCGAAAGTGGCAATTCACCTGTCTATGCCCGGTATATTTTCTCGGCGCTGGGACGTCAGGGCATCGGTTTTGATCCGTTTGGATTCGATTATACCGGCTATTCCAACCATCCGCTGGGCACGACCAAAACCGATATCGAAATGGTCAAGCCCTTCGCCACGGTCTACAAGCTGTTCGAGGGCATGGACCGTGAATGGGCGAAGCTGAGCTATGAATCCCAGGTGTGGGGCGTGTCCGAACCGGATGATCATTCTGATCAGGCGCTCGATCTGGGCGCGAAATGGAACGCGACGGTCAGTTACCGCGAATGGCAGTTCGGTCTGCGCAAGTGGGATCCGGAGAATAAGAACGGTTATCCGGAAGGGTCTGATGTGCCGAGTGGCGGGGTCGTTGTGGCGAAACTGAGCGACAGTGAGTTCCTGGTGGCCGGCATGAATGCCCGGATCACCTTCGGCGCCGGCAAGGAAAACGCCAAAAAAGGCATGTTGCTTGATCGTGTCGAGGAAGGCCATTTTGAAGGCGGCAAGTGGGTCTTCGAGCGCGTGTGGAACGGTGACCAGACCGATTATGGCCTGAACTTCACCGGCCAGCCCGTGATATTGAAGGTCCGGCTGGCGACATACGAGCAGTAAGTAAAGCAAGAAACCCCACCACCAACGGGCAAGAGCCCGTCGGTCCCCCTCCCCAACAAGTTGGGGAGGTATAAGAGAAAAGAATCTATACCTCCCAGGCTATGCCGGGGAGGGGGACCGCAAGCGAAGCGCAGTGGTGGTGGGGGTTCTTGCTTTTGAATAACAACAATAAGGGAGTGAGAAGATGAAAGCAGCGAAGATTTGGGCCTCGGTATCAGCTATCGCCCTGATAATGTCGGCGGGCGCGGCCCTGGCCGGTTCCTATGAGAAAACCGCCACAGGTATTGTGGTCAAGCCGGATACCGGCACTGCCAAAGAAGTCCGCCTGGAGGTAATGAGCGATTCCATTATCCATGTGCTGGCGACCGACGATCCGGCGCGCCAGCAGATGCCGTCGTTGATGACGGTGGCCACCCCCGGCGGCGATTTCACTGTTTCCGAAACGAAAAAGGACGTGACCCTGAAGGCGGCCAAGGCTTCGGCCGTGGTCTCGCTCGAAACCGGCCTGGTCACCTTTTACAATGCCGACGGCAAGCCCGTCCTGACCGAGAGCGCCGCCAGCATCACGCCGGTCACGATCGAAGGCCAGCCTTACGTCGCCACCCATGCCCAGTTCAACCGTGGCACGACCGAAGGGCTCTATGGTCTGGGGCAGCACCAGAATGCCCAGATGGACATGAATGGCGAGGATGTGCTGCTCTCCCAGCACAATATGGACGTCGCCGTCCCCTTTGTGATGTCGGACCAGAATTACGGCCTGTTGTGGGATAACAACTCGATCACCCGCTGGGGCAATCCGACCCCCTATGCCCTGTTCAGCCGCGATTTGAAGCTGGCCGCCGAGGACGGCAAGCCCGGCCTGACCGCCAAATACTATGTCGATGGCAAGCTGGTCCTGACCCGCAACGAAAGCGACATCCGGTATCAGTATCTCAGCGATGTCGCCGCCAACTGGCCGAGCGATCCGGCGCTTTCCAAGGAAGCGACTGCCGGCAAGAAGGTGCTGGTCGTCTGGGACGGCACCATGACCTCGGATATTTCCGGCGTCCACAAGATGCAGATGTATTCGTCGGACTATGCCGACCTGACCATCGACGGCAAGAAAATCCTCAGCGTCTGGCGCCAGGGCTGGAACCCCTGGTATCACAATTTCGAGCAGGATTTCACCCAGGGCAAGCCGGTGAAGTTCCATCTCGAATGGCAGCCTTCCGGCGGCATGATCGCCATTACGCATAACAACCCGCAATCCGCCGCCGACCAGCATTCGCTGCAATTCACCTCGGAAGCCGGCACGGGGCTCAACTACTATTTCATCGCGTCCGACAGCATGGATGGCGTCATTGGTGGCTATCGCCACCTGACCGGCCAGGCGCCTCTGATGCCGAAATGGGCCTACGGTTTCTGGCAGTCGCGCCAGCGCTACGAGACGCAGGATCAGTTACTGGGCGTGCTCAAGACATACCGTGACATGCAGATCCCGATCGACAACATGGTGCAGGACTGGTTCTACTGGCCGGAAGACCAGTGGGGCTCGCATACCTTCGATCCGGTCCGCTTCCCCGATCCGCAGAAGATGGTCGACGAGGTGCACAAAGAACACGCCCACATCATGATCTCGATCTGGGGCAAGTTCTACGCCAATACCGACAACTACAAAGCCTTCGAGAAGAAGGGCTATATGTGGACGAAGAATGTCGAGGAAGGCCAGCGCGACTGGGTGGGCAAGGGCTACCTCAACAGCCACTATTCGCCCTATAACCAGGAGGCGCGCGATATGTATTACAAGCAGCTTCATGACACGCTCGTCGTGAAGGGCTTCGATGCCTGGTGGATGGATAATACCGAGCCGGACGTGCGCTCCAATACCTCGCCGGCCGAATTCGCCGCCCTGATTACGCCTACGCAGATGGGGCCGGGCGCCATTGTCCATAACCCCTATGCCCTGATGAACACCAAGGCGATGTATGACGGCCTGAAGAAAGACCAGCCGGACACCCGCCAGTTCATCCTGACCCGTTCGGGTTTCGCCGGCGTGCAGCGCAATGCCGCGGCCGTATGGTCGGGCGATACGGTCGGCCGCTGGAACAACCTCTACGACCAGATCGCTGCCGGTGTGAACTTCTCCATGTCCGGCATCCCCAACTGGACGCACGATATCGGCGGCTACGCGCAGGAAACGCGCTTCCAGGGCACGGATGTCGGCGGCTTACAGGAAAACCGCAGCGCCGGCGGCACCGGCACGGCGGAAGACTTGAAGGAATGGCGCGAGTTGAACCAGCGCTGGTTCCAGTTCGGCGCCTTCTCGCCGCTGTTCCGCTCGCACGGCGAAGGCGTGAAGCGCGAAATCTTCATCATCGCGCCGGAAGGCTCCGAGATGCGCGAAAACATGATCTGGTATGACAAGCTGCGCTACCGTCTCATGCCCTATATCTATGCTACAGCCTCGGATACCTACCATAATTCTGGCACCATCATGCGTGGCCTGGTGATGGATTTCCGCGATCCGAAGGTCAAGGACATCAAGGACGAATACCTGTTCGGCCATGCCTTCCTGGTGGCGCCGGTATCGGAATACAAGGCCACCTCGCGCAGCGTCTACCTGCCGGCAGGGGCTGACTGGTACGACTTCTACACCGGCGAACGCGTGAACGGCGGCCAGACGATCACGGCCAATGCGCCGCTGAGCCAGATGCCGCTTTACGTCAAGGCGGGGTCGGTGGTGCCGATGGGGCCGGTGACGCAGTATGTCGACGAAAAGCCGGACGCGCCGCTGACCTTTACCATCTATACCGGCGCCGATGGTGCCTTCAGCCTCTATGAGGATGACGGAGTCACAAATGGTTATACGCGCGGCGAGTTCAGCCGTATCCCGCTGAGCTATAACGACAAGACCGGCGAACTGACCATTGGTGCGCGCACCGGCAGCTATAAGGGCATGATCGCCGACCGGACCTTCCGCGTGCGCTTCATCACGCCGGGCGCCTCGACCAGCGGAAATCTGGACGCCTTCGATAAGGAAGTGGCCTATTCCGGCGCGGCGGTAACGGTACGAAAGTAACTCACCCTAAACTCTGCGTGAAAAGGCCCGGTCATCGCACCGGGCCTTTTTGCGTTCGGCCGGTTTTCTGTTAATCTGTCCACATCTGAATTGTGCTGCCGGACAGGTCTGCCCGGCATGGCGTACCGTATAAGAGGTTGAACCGCTTCTGAGGAAAGGCCATTCATTCATGACCACCGCCATCGACCAGGATTTGCCAGTCTTGAAGGATCAACCGTTCGCCGTGCGCAAGGGCGTTGAAACCCTGCGCAAGGTGTGGACATTCGGCCAGATGGATGTCGTCTTTCCGGACGGCCGGTCCATGCGGCTTGAAGGGCCTCAACCGGGGCCCGCGGCCACCCTGCTGGTCAAGGACTTCAATTTCATGAAGCGGGTCATGGCGTCCGGCGATATCGGTTTCTGCGATGGTTATCGGGAAGGCGAGTGGGATACGCCCGATCTGGCGACCCTGCTGACCGTGCTCAGCCTGAACAGCGAGAAGCTGGGGCAGTTGTTCACCGGCAATATTGTCGTGCGGACGTTCAACAATATCGTCCACGCCCTGCGCAAAAATACCAGGAAAGGCAGCCGCAGGAATATTTTTGACCACTACGATCTCGGCAACAATTTCTACGATCAGTGGCTTGACCAGTCGATGACCTATTCCTCCGCCCTGTTCGAGGGCGAGCGCTTCCGCGAGCACAAGGATCTCGGCGCGGCGCAGACGGCGAAATATGCCAAGCTGGCGAAGATGGTCGATCTCAAGCCTGGCCAGCATGTGCTGGAAATCGGCTGCGGCTGGGGCGGCTTCGCGCAATATGCCGCGGAAACCATCGGCGCACGGGTCACCGGCGTCACCATCAGCCAGGCGCAAGCTGACTATGCCGTCGAACGCATGAAGCGTCTGGGGTTGGAGGACCGGGTCGAGATCGTGATGATGGACTACCGAGATATCAAGGGGCAGTTTGACGCGGTGGTGTCGATCGAGATGTTCGAGGCGGTCGGTGAAAGCTACTGGGGCACCTATTTCACGAAGCTGCATGATGTGCTGAAAAAGGGCGGCAAGGCGGGGCTACAGATCATCACCATCGCCGACGAAATGTTCGAGGACTACAAGTCGCGCGCGGATTTCATTCAGAAATATGTCTTCCCCGGCGGAATGCTGCCCTCGGTGCAGAAACTGCTGGAGCAAACCCAGGCCGCAGGCCTGAAAGCGGTGTCCTCCTTCAAGTTCGGCGGGGATTATGCCGAGACCCTCCGGCAGTGGGGGCAGCGTTTCGAGGATGCGTGGAAAGAGGGGCGCATCAAGGGCTTTGATGCCCACTTCCGCAAGCTGTGGCTGTTTTACCTGGCCTATTGCGAGGCCGGTTTCCGCACCCAGCGCACAAATGTCGTGCATCTGGAATTGCAGCGAGCGGATTGAACCGCCACAAAAAACTTGCCCCCCTCCCGCAAGGACGTTACCAACGGCCTCTATCCAATAGCCAGCGGCGAATCTCATTGTGAGTTGCGTCGGTTCGGGGGTCTGTTGCGCGACACGAATATGATCGAACAGGGAACATCCGCTGCCGTGAAGGCCGGCGCGATCACCCTTGTACGCCATGGCGAACCGGCCCTGTCGCGCCGTGTCAAGCTGGACTGGCGGGGGTATATCGAGTGGTGGGCCAGGTATGACCAGGCCGGCCTGCTGGAAGGCCAGACGCCGCCGCCGATCCTGAAGAAGTTCGCCCGCGAAGCGCGTTATATCTTTTCCTCCACCCTGCCGCGTTCGATCGAAACGGCCGAAGCGGTCTGTGATGGCAAGGGTTTTACGTCGCTTGAGGCGTTGATCGAGGCGCCGCTGCCGCCGCCGCATCTGCCGTCCTTTATCAAGCTGTCGCCCAATTCCTACGCCTGGGGCTTTGTGGCGCGGGTCTGCTGGTGGTATCTGAACATTCACGGCGATGTCGAAGGCCGCGAAGTCGCCAAGGTTCGCGCCCGCAAGGTGGCAGAGTTCCTGTTTGACAAGGCCCGCGAAGGCGGTGACGTGCTGGTTCTGGCCCACGGTTTCTTCAATCTGATGGTCAGTATCGAATTGAAGAAAATGGGCTATAGAAAATCCCTGGAGGAGGGGTTTAAATACTGGGGGTGCCGCCGCTACGAACTAAGGACACGCAAATGACTGAGACCACTGAGCTTTCCTTTGAAGACGCCCTGAAGCAACTGGAAAAGATCGTTTCCGAGCTGGAATCCGGGCAGGCGCCGCTCGAAAAATCGCTGGCGCTTTATCAGGAAGGCGCGCGCCTTAAGCAGCTTTGCGAGGAGCGTCTCGAAGCGGCACGTCTTCAGGTTGAGAAGATTTCCCTGAACAAGTCCGGTGCTGTCGAAGGCGTAAATCCGGCTGAGTTTGGTTAGGCCATGACGCCTGTCGCCGCCAATTCCGACCTGCCGCCGCTGCAGGCCCGCATGGCCGAAACGGCCGATCTGGTGACGATGGCGCTGGATGAATTGCTGCCGCGCGGCGAAGGCGCCGAAATGCGCCTGACCGAGGCCATGCGCTATGCGGCGCTAGGGCCCGGCAAGCGTCTGCGGCCTTTCTTCGCCCTGGAAGCGGCCCGGCTGTTCGATGCCGATGAAAATGCCGTCCTGCGCGCTGCCTGTGCATTGGAGTGCATCCATGCCTACAGCCTGGTCCATGACGACCTGCCGTGCATGGACGACGATGATATCCGCCGTGGCCGCCTGACGGTCCACCGCGCCTATGACGAGGCAACGGCCGTGCTGGCCGGGGATGCCCTGCAAAGCGTGGCGTTTGAAATCCTGGCGCATGAAGATACGCACGAAGATCCGCAGGTCCGGGTCGAACTGATCCGGATGTTGGCCGTGGCGTCCGGCGCGCAGGGCATGGCCGGCGGCCAGATGATCGACCTGATCGGCGTGCCGGATGATCTCGGTGGCGTGGCACGGATGCAGCGCCTGAAGACCGGTGCGCTTATCGTCTATGCCTTCCAGATACCGCTGATCATCGCCGGTGCTTCCGACAAGGAAGGCGTGGCCCTGACCCATTTCGCCCAGGATCTGGGCCTGGCCTATCAGATTGCCGACGATGTGCTCGATGTCGAGGGTGATCCCGAGGAAATGGGCAAGGCATCGGGCGGCAAGGACGCCGCCATGGGCAAGACCAATTTCGTCACCCTGCTGGGTCTGGAAGAAGCCAAGAGCCGCGTGCAAATACTGGCTGATCAGGCGAAGTCACGGCTGGAAATCTTCGGCGGAAAAGCCCGTTATCTGCGCGATAGTGTTGACTTTGTACTCAACCGGCGCAACTGAGCCAATTCTTCTGTCGGGATGCAAAACCAATGGCTATTTTGTTGCAATGCGCTTAAGACAGGTTTGTATTACGCCAAAATTGCAAAAGATACCGGTTTGCGTTTAGATGCCTGAAACCCCCATCCTCGACAGCCTGACCAATCCCGAATCCATTCGAGACCTGACCGCCCCCCAGGTGAAGGCGCTGGCTGACGAGGTGCGCAGTGAAACCATCGACGTGGTGTCGAAGATCGGCGGCCATCTGGGGTCTTCTCTCGGTGTGGTTGAACTGACGGTAGCCCTGCATCATGTCTTCGAGACACCGCGCGATATCCTGATCTGGGACGTTGGCCACCAGTGCTATCCGCACAAGATCCTGACCGGCCGGCGTGACCGTATCCGCACCTTGCGCCAGGCCGGCGGCCTGTCCGGCTTCACCAAGCGGTCCGAAAGCATCTACGATCCCTTTGGCGCCGCGCACGCGGCCACTTCGATCTCTGCGGCCCTGGGGTTCTGCGCCGCGCGTGACCAGAAGGGCGAGGACAATAACGTCATCGCTGTGATTGGTGACGGTTCCATGTCGGCCGGCATGGCCTATGAGGCGATGAACAACGCCGCCGAGACGACGAAGCATCTGACGGTCATCCTCAACGATAACGACATGTCGATTGCGCCGCCGGTAGGGGGGATGAGCGCCTATCTGGCTAATCTGGTTTCCGGCGGCGCCTATCAATCCCTGCGCCGCTGGGGCAAGAGCGTGGCCGAGCGCCTGCCGCGTCCGCTGTTCGAGATGGTGCGCAAGTCGGAAGAATTTTCGCGCACCTGGTTTACCGGCGGCACCTTCTTCGAGGAGCTGGGCTTCTACTATGTCGGGCCGATCGATGGCCACGACATGGAAAACCTGCTGGCCGTGCTGAAGCGCGTCAAGGAGATCAAGGATCGCCCGGTACTGGTCCATGTGGTGACGCAAAAAGGCAAGGGATATGAGCCGGCCGAAACCGCGCCCGACAAGTATCATGGCGTCGCTAAGTTCGATGTTATCACCGGCGAGCAATCCAAACCCAAGGCCAATGCGCCGAGCTATACCGATGTCTTCGCGTCGGAACTGATCAAGCAGGCGCGCGATGATGACCGCATCGTCGCCATCACCGCCGCCATGCCTTCGGGCACCGGTCTGGACCGTTTCGCCGAGGTTTTCCCGGCGCGCACCTATGATGTCGGCATCGCCGAACAGCACGCCGTCACCTTCGCGGCCGGTCTGGCGGCGGATGGCATGAAGCCCTTCTGCACCATCTATTCGACCTTCCTGCAGCGCGGCTATGACCAGGTGGCGCACGATGTCAGCCTGCAAAACCTGCCGGTGCGTTTCGCGCTCGATCGTGCCGGGCTGGTGGGAGCGGATGGCGCCACGCACGCCGGTTCCTTCGATATCGGCTATCTCGGCGCCCTGCCGAACATGATGATCATGGCGGCCGCCGATGAAGCTGAACTGGCGGCGATGATCGCCACGGCCGCGGCCTATGATGACGGGCCGTCCGCCTTCCGCTATCCGCGCGGAGAGGCCACCGGCATCGCCATTCCCGAACGGGCTGCACCGTTGGCGATCGGCAAGGGGCGCATCCTGCGCGAAGGCACCAAGGTCGCCATCCTGTCCCTGGGCACGCGCCTGGGCGATGCGCTGAAGGCGGCCGATATGCTGGCGGCGAGGGGCCTTTCGACCACCGTCGCCGATGCCCGTTTCGCCAAGCCGATCGACAAGGATCTGGTGTTGCAACTGGCGAAGCATCACGAATGCCTGATCACGGTGGAAGAGGGGGCGGTGGGCGGTTTCGGCGCGTTCGTGCTGCATTATCTGGCGGGGGAAGGCGCGCTCGATGCCGGCCTGAAGATCCGCACCCTGACCCTACCAGATGCCTATCAGGACCAGGCATCACAGGCTCAGCAATATGCCGAGGCCGGGCTGGACGCAGCGGGCATAACCCTTACGGCGCTTCAGGCGCTGGGGCTGGATGACGCCGCCTTGGCCAAAGCCATCAACCGCTAATCAAAAACGGCGCCCCTTGCGAGGCGCCGTTCTGCTTTAATAGCCGCCGATGATCACCGAGGCGATCAGGCCGGTGGCTACGGCCGCCAGCACGTAATTGTCATCTACCCGGCGCCATTCATAGCCATAGGGCGGGCGGCGGAGGTGGTGACGGCGATAATCGACATAATAGCCGCGATGCCAGTCATTATAAGAGACATAGCCGCCGCGGCGCCAGTCTGAGCGATCGCGCCAGCCGCGATGATAGCCGCGATTATAACCGCGATAATAACGGCGGTCGTCGTAACGATCGTGCCGGTCATAACGGTCGTGGTGGCGATCATAGCCGCGTTCATAGCCACGATCGTGACCGCGATGCCCCGGATCGGCCGAAGCCGCGCCGGCAATGGCAAATGTACCGGCCATTACGGCCAGAGCCGTGGAAATTATAAATCGTTTCATGGCGATTTTCCTTATTCTATCGCCCCCATGAAATTAATTTAGAGGGCTCAGCCTGAACCCAGCATGAATATGTCAGTCATGTAATAATGGGCCGATTACAAACGATCCGCCGGGATGACAGGAAAGAATAAGGCGCCGGAGCACACACCGAACCAAGGTTCATTCATATGCTCGCGTACATCGCCCAGGGCGGCCAGATCCTGTGCCAGGCTGCGCGACAGGCGCGCCTCAAGGCCATCGCGGACGCATATATATGGCCTGAAGCCCTCGCCATCGGTCTCGAAACGCAAAGGATGTGCCTCATCGGCCGTCACCCGGTCACCGACACTGGTGCGAAAGCTCAGACGGCCGTTTTTGGATGTCATCTCCACGGCAATGAAGGGCACGTCCTCGACTGTGATTCCGACCTTTTCAACCGGCGTGACCAGAAAATAGGCGTCGCCTTCCCGGCGCAATATGCCGGCAAACAGCCGGACCATGGCCGGCCGGGTGATGGGGGTGCCGTTATGGAGCCAGGTTCCATCATGGCTGATGCGCATGTCGATATTGCCGCAGAAGGGCGGATTCCATTTCGAGACCGGCGGCAACGGACCTTGCGCCTCCGCATGGGCATAGAGATGCGCCAGATCCATCAGGCGGCATCCTGTGCGCGCCGCGCCTCAATATTGCGCAGCAGATCGACCCAGTTTTCGGCGATGTTCCGAACCGCTGAGCGGGCTTCATCGACCACGCCCGCAAACAGGTCGAAACCGAGCGGCAGAGCGTCATAACGGCGGTAGGTGACAGGCGTGCCTGCGGCGGTCAGACTCTTTGCAAAGGCTTCGCCCTGGCTGGCCAGGGGATCGAGGCCGGCGGATACGATGAAGGTTTTCGGCAGCCCGTTGGGCAGATTTTCCAGCGCCGGAGAGAGGCGAGGATCGGTCAGGCTCGTGCCGGCGCCGGCATAGTGGCTGATCAGGATATCCAGGTCGTCCGCATTTATCGGCCACAGGCCGACTGCGGCATCCGCCTTGATGGCCGGATCAGCGAGATCGATCAGCGGGGTCACCAGCAATTGCCCGGCGGGCAGGGGACTGTTTTCAAGCCTGAGGTCGAGGCTGATCCGCGCCGCCAGGCTGGCGCCGATCAAGGCCCCGCCCAGCGCAACTTGTCCGGAGGGGGCGCCCAGGCGCGTCGCATTGGCCACGGCCCAGTCATAGGCCGCGCGGGTATCTTCCAGCGCCGCCGGGAACCGGTTGAGCGGCGCCAGGCGGTATTCGGGCAGGAAAACGGGGCCGTGCGCTTCGTGTGCCAGCAGGGCGGCGAACGCCCGGCTGAGGTTCGGCCCGCCGATCACGCCGCCGCCCTGGTGGAAGAAGACCAGCAGCGGCGCGTCTTCGGAAATATGCGCCGGCCTGATCAGCAGCCCGCCGACCTCGCCCTCAACGGTTTCATAGCGGACACGTATATCGTCCGGCAGGCCGAACAGGTCGATGGTTTCCTGCCATTCCGCCCGGACGCTCTCCAGGCTCTTGCCGTTAAGCGACAGGCGCGTGCGACCGGCCGGAGTGGTGAACAGGCCGCGCCACAGGAACTGGATCTGCGCATCCAGCGTGTGGCCCTGGCGATAGACGACACCGCCGCCAGCGAGAAAACGCAGCACGGCCGCCGGCAGGGTCAGGCCGCGCTTCAGCAGCCAGGTATTCATGTCGGAGGCGCGCATAGACCCTCGGGAGCGGTATTGCAGACGGATGACACAGGACGGTACAGCGCTTGATTTATCATCTTTCGCGCCGGGATCGCAGCGGGTAGTAATAAAAAATCCGCCAAACCGGGATATTTTTGTCAATTTTCCGGTAAAATGAATGCGAGACACCCCAAATACGGCGTGTTTTTGTTTGACCGTTTTTAAAACCTGCGTCTTAATATCCCCACAATCCGTTAGTCTGGCTGCCTATGCTAAAGGGATTTGAAGAGTTTCGGCATCCGCCGCAGTCTTTGGTCTCGCCCGCTGCTACCGAGATACACGATTGTCTTGTGAGGGGTAAGAGCCTCACGCCTCGTAACAGCTTGAGACCCAAGGAGAGCATTGATGGCTGAAGGTACGGTGAAGTGGTTCAATACCACTAAGGGTTATGGTTTTATCCAGCCTGCTGAAGGCGGCAACGACGTCTTCGTTCATATTTCGGCTGTGCAGCGCGCCGGCCTGCAGGGCTTGGCCGATGGCCAGAAGGTTTCCTACGAACTGCAGAACGAACGCGGCAAGACCGCTGCCGTTGATATTCAGCTTCTGTAAGAAGCCTGAATCTTATCTGAGATAGAAAAGCGCAGATGGCGTCAGGCCGTCTGCGCTTTTTTGTACCTCAATCCCTGCCCGTGGCGGCGATCATGGCCCGGATATCGGCGGGTGTCAGGCCCTCATCG
>NZ_JBQCHT010000029.1:0-14215 GCF_051954415.1 Asticcacaulis sp. | reverse complement strand
GGACAAAGCCGGTGCCGGCATCGTCGGTGACGTGATCGCCGGCCAGCATCGGTACGTCGAAGCCATAGCCAGCATCAAGTGAGGCGAGCGGATGCGACAGCTTGAGGCCGGAAAGGACTTCGGCCGGTACATCAACGATTTGTTTCCAGGACTTCGCATTGGCGGCTTGGAGTACGCCTTCGGCCAGCTTCTCAGCCAGGACGAGCTTGTCGCCGACCTTAACCCAGGGGGCAAAACCCAAGTCTTCTTCAGACTTTACATCCGTCACTTCATAAACGAAGTAAGCGACCTTCGGATTGAAGCTGACGGCGCGGTTGGCCGGAATAGTCCAGGGCGTTGTCGTCCAGATGACGACCGAGGCGCCATGCAGGTGCTCATAGGCTTCCGAGGCATCGCCCCAGTCGCCCGGCTGGATCGGGAACTTCACCCAGATGGTCGGGCTGACATGCGGGTGGTATTCGATCTCCGCATCGGCCAGGGCCGTGCGTTCGACCGGCGACCACATCACCGGCTTGGAGCCGCGATAGAGCTGGCCCGACATCAGGAACTTGTGGAACTCGGCCGTCACCTTGGCTTCGGTTGAGAAGTCCATGGTGGCGTAGCGATGCTCCCACTCACCAAGCACGCCGAGGCGCTTGAATTCCTCGCGCTGGCTTTCGATCCACTTGGCAGCGTATTCGCGGCAGGCCTTGCGGAACTCGGCGGCGGGCACCTCGTCCTTCTTGCGGCCCTTGGCCCTAAATTCCTCTTCGATCTTCCATTCGATCGGCAGGCCGTGGCAATCCCAGCCCGGCACATAATCGACATCATGGCCAGTCAGGAACTTGGAGCGGACGACGAAATCCTTGAGGATCTTGTTGAGCGCGTGGCCGATATGGATATTGCCGTTGGCATATGGCGGGCCGTCATGCAGCACGAACAGCGGGGCGCCGGCGGCCTGGCGGGCCTTACGCACGGCGTGATAGAGGTCGGCGTCTTCCCACTTTTTCAGCAGTTCCGGCTCGGCCTTGGGCAGGCCGGCGCGCATCGGGAAGTCGGTTTCAGGCAGGAAGACGGTCTCGCGGTAATCGCGGGCGGTCACAGTAGCAGGGGAATCGGACATGACTCTCAGGTCTTCTAAAAAGGTGTCTGTAATAGGGCGCAAAAAAACTCCCGGCACGGGTTCGTAACCGCGTACCGGGCGTCAAATTCGTATGGTGCGAAGCCCCGACATCATCATGGTTCTGGCTTTATCAGAGCGTTCTGGGCTTGCCTAGCGATATTGCGTCTTTGTGCGCCGGAATGTGCCGTTGAAGCGCACGCTCTCGCCGCCGCAGCGACCCTGGTCGGTGACGGCGAGCGTATCGCCGAAATAAAGCATGACGACGAGGCAGTCTGTGTCGCGATCCTCATGGCGATCCTCGGCGGCTTCGTCATACAGCAGGACCGGCCCGTTGAAATCGGTTGTGGCGGTGAACATGCCAAGGTGGGTGTCCGTGCCGCCGATCGTATCGAAGGTGTAGGCCGCATAACCGGTAAGGCCGACGCTTTGCGCAGTCAGGCCGCCGCGTCTAGCCGGATCATAGGTGAGGAGCGCGTAAATCGATTCCGCGTCCGGATGGGTCTGCTGGGCCTGATATTTGCTGGAAAAGTCCGCCACGCTCATGACGGTGATGTCGGCTTTCGTGCGGTTCGCGTCGGCGTGCCAGGCGCCCTGCCAGTTGGCGAAGGTGATTGGCCTGGCCTTTTTTGTATTGATCCGCGCCAGGTCGACCCAACCGGAGCGTATGTCGGCGCCCTGTTGAAAGACGATGCAGGCCGAGCCGGCGCGGGTGAAGGCGATAATGACCGGCTGATTGCGGGCGATGGTATCATTGGCCGGTCCGGCGCATATCGAAGCTTCCAGCCCGACACACGGCGCGCCGGCCTCGAACAGGGCCGCCGGTTTGAAGGGCGTGCTTTTCGTGATCTTGCCGGCGATAAAATTCAGGCCGGGCGTTTCAAAGCGATGAAGGTCGGCGAAATCGCAGTCATTATAGCCGCCCATGGCGCTGGCGGCCGAGGCGATGGCGGACAGATACAGGGCCATGAGGCCGCAAATGATTAGCTTGATGGCACCCATTCTGACACCCCCACCAGATGTTCGTTAATGGAGGTTAACGCAAATGTGGCCAGAGTCAAAATATGCGTTCAAAGCCTGCTGGCAGTTTCTGGCAGGGCGAGGCCATAGATTGCGGGAAACAGGAGGCTGCGAATTGAGCAAGATCGATCTGAAAGTGGAATATAAGCCGCTTTATAGTGCGCAGGTGAAGGACTTTGCGCTCGTCGAGGTGCCACCCTTGCAATATTTGATGTTCGACGGCAAGGGCGACCCGAACACCGCACCGGAATACGCCCAGGCCATAGAGGCGCTCTATTCGCTCTCCTACACCCTGAAATTCATGAGCAAGCGGGCTTTTGACCGTGATTACGTGGTCGGGCCGCTCGAAGGTCTGTGGTGGGCGAAGGACATGAACAGCTTCGTCACGCGCGAAAAGTCGAAATGGTCATGGACGATGATGATCCTGCAACCGGATTGGATCGAGAAAAGCCATCTGTGCGCCGCGCTCAGCGAGGTGGTGATGAAGAAGGGGCTGCCGGGACTGGAAAAGGTGCGGCTGGAACGTCTGGAAGAGGGCTTAAGCGCGCAGATACTGCATATCGGACCCTATGATGACGAAGGGCCGGTGCTTAAGCGCCTGCATGAAGAGTGGCTGCCGGCCAATGGCCTGGTCGAGACCGGCAAGCACCACGAGATCTATCTCAGTGACCCGCGCAAAACGGAACCGGCGAAATTGCGGACGATCCTGCGCCAACCGGTCAGGCGTCTTTGAAATAGGCCCGTGCCTTGGCGGCGTCGTTCTGGATTTCAAGCTTCATCTCGTCGAACGAGTCGAACTTCGCTTCCGGGCGGATAAAATCGAGCAGGGCAGTTTCCACCACCAGGCCGTATATCTCTTCGCTGAAATCGAAGAGGTAGGTTTCCAACAGTTCAATTTCGCCGCCGACGGTCGGGCGGATACCGATATTGCTGACGCCATCGATCACGCGGCCATCGGGCAGGGTCGTTTGGGTGATATAAATGCCGTAGCGCGGGCGCTGGTAATCGGCAAGCGCCAGGTTCAGGGTCGGGAAGTCGATGGTGCGGCCCTGTTTGGCGCCGTGAATGACCTCACCGAGATAGGCTTGCGGTCGCCCGAGGATTTCCGCCGCCAGTTTCGCATCACCCGCCAGCAAGGCGTCACGCACGGCGGATGACGACAGCTTGTGGCCGGCCGTATCGGTCTGGCAGGGCAGAATGTCGGTGGAGAAGCCTAACTGTTCGCCAAAGGCCACCAGATCCTTGGCATGGCCGCCGCCGCGCTTGCCGAACTGGAAATCGAAGCCGGCCGAAACGTGACTGAGCTTCAGATAGTCATGCAGGATCAGGCGGGCAAAGTCCTCGGCCGTAAGAGCGGACAGGTTGACATCGAAGCTGAGGACAAAGGCATAGTCGACGCCGAGGGCTTCAAAGGCGCGCAATTGCTGGGACAGGTGCATCAACCGGAAAGGCTTGCCGTCCTTATGAAAGAAGCTTTGCGGATGGGGATCGAAACAGATGACTGCCGAGGGGACACCCTGGACCTTTGCCGCCGCGATGGCCGATTCGATGACATGCTGGTGGCCGATATGCACGCCGTCGAAACTGCCGATGGCCGCACTGGCGCCGACGGGCAGGGGCGCATCGGTCTGCAGGCTGTGGCCAGCATCCACGCCGAGCGTGACGACCTTAATGGAAAGGGGCAGGAGGGCGGTCACTGGACTATGCTGGTCTCTTGTTCAAGCGGGACGTTTGGGGGCGATAACCACGGCGGTTCCGCTTAACATGGTCTTGTTGCGCACCTTGGCAAGGGTAGACAGGGTCACATGGCCCGATTTCAGGTCGATTGCCTTAATGGTCAACTCGATCGTCACTTCATCGCCCGGACGAACGGCGCGTTTGAAGTCCAGGGTCTGCGACACATAGATCGAGCCACGGCCGGGCAGGTCCGTGGCCAGGGTGGCCGAGATATAGGCGCCGAGCAACATGCCATGGGCGATTCGGCCCTTGAACGGCGATTTCGCGGCAAAATCCTCATCGACATGGACCGGGTTATGGTCGGTCGAGACATCGGCGAAGGCGCGGATGGCGGCATCATCGATGGTAAAGACGCGCGAGGCGGTCTGGTCGATGGAGAGTTCGTCGAGATAGTAGGCGCTGAAAGTATCCTGGGTCATGTTCCTGCTCTAGTTCACGCCGATACGGCTGCCAAGGCATTTTTCCGTCCGAAAAACGTGCCAAGTCGGCACAAAAAATGAATTCCATGCCGGAATTTTCACCATAAATCGTGGTTAACATAGGATATATCATTGAAATATAACAATAAAATTAGCAAACGCTCTTAACCGGATTTTATCGTCTCGTCTCTATTCTGGTCCCGTACAAAGGAAGGGCCTGCACATTGCAGGGCTCGCTTAGAAAAAGTGGGGCGTTACATGGCCATCGATATGTCCATGCCGGTCTTGGTAGTTGATGATTACAAGACCATGCTGCGTATTATTTCCAATCTGCTGAAGCAGCTTGGTTTCGAGAATGTTGAAGAGGCCTCGGATGGCACCGAAGCGCTCGACAAGATGAAGAAGAGTTCCTATGGCCTGGTCATCTCCGACTGGAACATGGAGCCGATGACAGGCTACGAACTGCTGCTCAAGGTTCGCGCCGATGACGGCCTGAAGCGTACGCCGTTCATCATGGTTACAGCCGAGAGCAAGACGGAAAACGTCATTGCGGCGAAGAAAGCCGGCGTTAACAATTACATTGTTAAACCTTTCAATGCGGCGACTCTCAAGCAAAAGATCACCGCCGTTCTCGGCGATTTCTAAGCCCTGGCGCGTGCTAAACCGTCTCTAAAAGACACGTCTCGTCTAAAAAGTAGGATTACAATGGCCCTGCCAGCATCAAAATCAGACGAAGGTTACGCACCGGAAGGGTTTGATCCCGCCATGGTCGGCGAGCTTGAGCCCAAGCTCATCAACCTGATGCAGCAATCCGAGGCGCTCGTGGCCCTGATGCGCGGCTTCTTCCAGCAACTGGACAAGCGCCGCTCGGAAGAATTCAGCGTCATCGCCGGCTATATCGCCAAGGCGAAGGAAGAAATCCGCGAAATGCGTCCTCACGACATTTCGCAGGAACGCATCCCGACCGCCGGCGCGGAACTCGAAGCCATTACCCGCGATACCGAAAACGCCACCCACAACATCATGAATTCGGCAGAGGCCATGATGGGCTTCTCGATCGACCAGTTCGGCGGCGACGCCAATGCCTACAAGGCCGCGGTTGATGATGAGGTCATGAAGATTTTTGAAGCCTGCTCGTTCCAGGACATCACCGGCCAGCGCGTGTCAAAGGTCGTCAATGTCCTTAAACAGATCGAAGAGCGCGTCGGCAAGCTGGCCAATACGCTGGGGGTCGAGGATTCGACGCCGCAGGAAATGACCGCTGAAGAAAAGCGCCGTCACGACCTGCTGCTTAATGGCCCGGCCATCGGTGGTCCGGAGACCAAGCAGGACGCCATCGACGCCATGTTCGATTCGGGTTTCGACGAAGCCCCGGTAAAGGCCGACGCCCTGGCAGCCAAGGCGCCCGCACCGGCCCCCAAGCCGGCAGCGCCAACGCCCGCGCCGGCAGCCAAAGCCCCCGAGCCGAAACCACAGCCTGCCCCGGCGCCAAAGCCGGCTCCGGCACCTGCGCCCCAGGCCGCCGCACCGGAAGTCGCTGAAAGCAATTCGCAGGACGATATCGACGCCTTGTTCGATATTCCCGCCGAAGACATGGGCAAAACCAATTCGCAGGACGATATCGACGCCCTGTTCGACTAAACCGATATAAGCAAAGCGGTCACGAAGCGCGACAAGACGCTGATGACAAGACATTTGTGATGGTGAAAACGCCCGATGGCCGCACGGCTGCCGGGCGTTTTGCTTTTCGGCGGAGAGTGTTATGACGGGCCATGTCCGATTTTCTTATTCGCCCGGTCGTGCCGGAAGACTATGCACAGTGGCTGCCGCTCTGGCTGGCCTATAATGCCTTTTATGGCCGGTCCGGCGCCACCGCCCTGCCGAAAATCGTGACTGAAACGACCTGGGCACGCTTTCTCGATCCGGCCGAGCCGGTGTACGCCAGTGTAGCCATAAAAGACGGGGTGATCGCCGGACTGGCGCACTATCTCTTTCACCGCTCGACTTCGGCGATCGAAATGAGCTGCTATATGCAGGATCTCTATACCCTGGAGGCGCACCGGGGGCAGGGGATTGCGCGCGGGCTTATCGAAGCCGTGTATGAGGCGGCACGGCAGGCCGGCACATCGCGGATTTACTGGCATACGCACGAAACCAACCGCACAGCGCAAAAGCTGTACGACAAGGTGGCTCAGCGCTCAGGCTTCATCGTTTACCGGAAGGTGCTTTAAGCCTTCCAGCGCAAGGCATCAGAGACGAATTTCGCATTGGCCATCTGCGTATCGAGCACGGCCTTGAGCAGTAGCGGATCGAGGACGCCTTCGGCATTGGTGGCTTCAGCGGCATGGATTCCGGCGGCGATGAACAGGAGGTCGAGCCCCTGACCATTGGCGCCCAGCACATCGGTCGGCAGACCGTCACCGATGGCCAGGATGCGGCTTTTGTCATGCGGCTTGCCGGTGATCTTTTCCAGCGCTGAATAGCACAGGTCGTAGATCGGCGCGTAGGGCTTGCCGGCCATGATGACCGGACCGCCGAGTGAGGCATAGAGATCGGCCAGCGAACCGGCGCACATGATGATCTTGTCACCACGCTGCACCACCTTGTCCGGATTGGCGCAGATCATGACGACCTTGCGCTCGGCGGCCAGGGTAAAGGCGTGCTGATACTGTTCGAGCGTATCGTTTTCGTCATCGAACGGGCCTGTGCAGGAGATAAAGGCGGCATTTTCCGGTGTACCGGAAAGGTCGATGTCAATGCCTTCGTAGATGACATTGTCGCGCTCGGGGCCGAGTTTCCAGCCCGCGCCCTGAATGGCGAACTTCCTGAGATATTCCCGTGTGGCGTCACCGGAAGACACTACATCGGAGAAACCGTCCGCCATTATGCCGAGGCTTGCCAATTGTTCGATCAGGTTGTCGCGCGGCCGCGGCGAATTAGAGATCAGGATGACCGGGCCGTGCTTCGCCTTGAATTCACGCAGGGCCTCGTAAGCGGTCGGGAAATGCTGGCGGCCATTGTGGATGACGCCCCAGATATCACAGAAAACGGCATCATACTGGCCGGCGATATCAGCCAGGCCGCTTAAAAGTTCAGGATGGGACATCGACTCATATTTCTCAAGGCGGAGGTTTGGTTTTCCTTATCGGCTGCGCGCCGGAAGGGAAAGGCGAAAAGGTCTAGGTCTCCGAATGGCCGATGCTTTTCTTGCGGTGATGGATGAACAGCCAGGCCAGGACAAGGATGGCCGCGATGATCGGTCCGTAAAGCAGATGCGCGAGGTGTGGATCGAGCAGAGGATCGATCATGTATTTGACCAGGCTGAAGATATAGTAGCCAACAGCGAAGACCGACAGACCCTCGACCAGTTCGGACAGCTTCATCTGAAGCTTGGCGCGAACGTTCATGCTTTTCAGCAGGCTCTGGTTCTGCACTTCGAGCGAGATCGATATCCGCGCGCGCAGGAGGTCGCTGACGCGGGCAATACGCACCGACAGGTCGTCCAGCCGCCGCGCCGCGGCCTCGCAGGTCCGCATGGCGGGATGCAGGCGGCGCTCGATGAATTCCTGCATGGTCGAAAAGCCGGCGACGCGGGATTCGCGCAAGGATACCAGCCGGTCTTCAGTCAGGCGCGCATAGGCTTCTGTGGCGCCCTGGCGGAAGCGGACGGCGTTCACCCGGTCCTCGACCTCGGCGGAAAGCGCCATAAGGCGCTCCAGAAGCTGTTCCTGCGAGGCGCTCTGACGGGCCATATCGGAGGTCAGTCCGGCCAGACGGGCTTCGGCGTCCTTCAGCCAGGCCATCAGGGTGCGCGCTACCGGGAAACCCAGCAGAGCCAGCTTGCGATAGTGGCCGATTTCGATCAGGGTTTGCAGCAGGCGCGAGGCTTCGTCATTCTTGAGCCCCTTGTCCTGCACATAGATGCGGCCGGCGCCGCCCTCATGCATCCGGAAATCCGACCATATGCGAGCCGCGCCATCAAACACATCGCAACAGACGGCCTGCGTCAGGTCGATGACCTTTTGCAACTGCGCCGGCTTGGGCTCATAGGGCAGAACCGAAATTTCGACACTGCGGAAGACCTCGCCCGGCGCGCCGGTCAGCCAGTCGAAATCCGCCGTGCGGATTCGGCAGAAGCCAAGATCAGCCTTTGTGGCCGCCGAAAGCGAAATGTCCGTGTCGTATTTCAGCCAGGTCGAGAACTCGCCGTGACGTTCCCAGATGCGGCCAGTGGATTCATCGGCCTGGGCGAGCCGCCACCGATCCGGATCGCCCGCTTCGAGACGGTTGATCCACTCGCTTTCCGCCTGGCGCTGATCGTCGCTGACCAGATAGACCCAACTCCGCACAGCGACGGGCGTCTTGTAGATCGGCAGGCTGCGTTCGTGCATCAGGTCGCTGAGGGGCTGCCTCAGGGCGTGGTCGTGCAAGGATTTCATATCGGGCCGTGGCATTTGTTGTGATTGCGGCCAGCATAGCAAGGTTCTCTGACCTTGCGTCATCACTTCCGGCTTCCAATCGCAACATGCGGCTAGCGCTTGCCCAGTCGTTTGCCCAGTCGTTTGGCATTGGCTGTAGCGCGCCTGTGGATGGGCCTGAGTGTATCGAGGGCGGCATTGGCGGTCTGGTCGGACAGGCTCAGGGCGCTATTGGCGGCCTTGCGCATCGAACGGCCAAGCATCTGGTGGCGCGATATCGCTGCTGGCAGGCTGGAACTTGTGGCGAGGTGGAGCAGGTTGGTCTGGACCGCCGCCATCTCGTTGAACATCTTCATCGCCGCGAACGGGCTGAACGCCATTATCGACATCGCCGCTGCCTGTATAGATTCGGTAGCGGCCTCCACCTTCTCCTGGCCCATCAGGGTAAATTCGGCGGCGTCCCTGGTGCTGGGTGGGATCGAAGCCTGCGCCATTCGTGTCGTGCGGTGGCCGATGACCTCGGCCGAGGCCAGCATCATGCCGGTGGTCTGCATGGCCAGGTCGGTCCACAGGGCGAACGGATTGAGAAAGGAGGATGTGCGTGCCATGCCGCCAGAAATGCCCGCAGTGGCATAAGAAAGCCATGCCGAATGCGGAAAAGCATTTGTGAATTGACAGCCGTGCCGCTTCTGGAACAAAACTTGAACATTATGAGCAACTCACCAGAAGGCGGGTTTTGTGCGTGGACCGGCAGAGGAAAAGCCTGGCCGCGGTGAGTACAGGCGTATGGCCCAATTGCCTATGGACAGGCTGATAGATTGCTGCTGGGTGGAGCTTGAGGGCGATCTGCGTCCGCAACTGGTGATACAGAAGCGCTTGAAACCGTTGATTTTTGCGGTGGGCGAATGGCTTTATGCCGAAAGCGGTTCGCCCCTGCCGCATAATCCCGACGCGCCGCGTATATTGATGATCCTGCATCCGCGCAGCCACGGCCGCCACCTCGGGACGCGCTGACGCCTTATAACGTCCGATTGCCCCACCCCTTAGCCGCATATTGCGGTATTCAGTGGTTGTAACTACCTATTCCGTGAGGTTTTTTTGGAGTCAGATTGTTTTTTCTTTTTTTCTAAAGATGTATAACATAACAATGTTAGTAAATTTTTGAATATAGGTTTTGAAGTAATGTAAATAACGTTGTTTTTAAATATCAAAAAATACCATAATTATTTTAAATTTGGCCAAATATGGTTCGTATAGCGTCGTTATTGTAAATATTCGACACAATGTGTATTTTTGCTGCAACATGTTTCGGCTGAAATTGTATTTTTTTGTACTTTAATTTGACGAATTTGCGACATGAGCGCTCTACGGACGCTTCGGCTGCGTCGCTCATGACCCAGCCGGCGGTATCCCGGAGCAATTTTATGAAGTTTTTGAAGACGAAGTCCATTCGGGGCGGTCTGATGATGACCACGACCCTGTGTGGCGCGGCCCTTGCCGGGCTGGTTCTGCCTGTGACGGCAATTGTCCTGGCCCCGACCGTGGCCCAGGCGCAGGATTACACCTCGGGTGCGCTTATTGGCTCGGTTTCTGACAGCAGTGGTGCACCCGTGGCCGGCGCCACGGTCACCCTGACCTCGGTTGGTCAGAACCAGTCACGCACTTTGACCTCGACCGCCGCCGGCTCCTTCTCGGCCACCGGCCTGCAGCCGGGCGACTACACCGTCGTCGTCGAGGCGCCGGGCTACGATAAGTATGAAGCCACCGTCAGCGTCGTTATCTCGCAGGAAGTGCGCATCGACGCCGCCCTGCAAACGACCGGCGCCACGCAAACGATCGTCGTCAAGGGCAAGCGCGTCCGCCAGGACTTCACCAAGACCACCACGGGCCTGACCGTCGACCTCGACACCCTGACGGCGCAGCAGCCGATCGCCCGCAACCTGACCGCCGTGACCATGCTGGCCCCGACCGTCACCATGGGCAATCCCGGCTTTGGCACCGGTGACCGCGCCGTGGCCTCGTTCGGCGGTGGCTCGGTGGCCGAAAATGCCTACTATATCGACGGCCTGAACATCACCAATCCGGACACCTATGTCTCGTCCGCCCGCGTGCCGTTCGATTTCTACAAGACCGTCGAAGTCAAAACCGGCGGTTACGCCGCTGAATTCGGTCGCGCGACCGGTGGCGTCGTCAACGCTACCACCAAGTCGGGCACCAATACCTTCATGTTCGCGGTCCATGGCAACTACCAGCCGACGACCCTGCGCAACGACCAACTCGATACCTATGACTATCGCGGCAAGTTCACCAGCGTTCAGAACAATTCGCTGTCGGTGGAAGCCGGCGGCCCGATCATCAAGGATCGCCTGTTCGCCTACGGTCTGTACCAGTTCAACGACTATGCCGACACCAAGGCCGGCCTCAACACCAACACCTACACCAAGACCAAGAACACCGATCCGTTCCTTGGCCTGAAGCTGGACGGTTATATCACCCCGACCCAGCACGTCTCGCTGACCTATTTCGACACCACCAACACCGACAAGTCGAGCCAGTACGCCTATGATCCTGCTACGGACACCATCGGCGCCTACCAGGCCGGCGTGAACGAGGAACTGGGCGGCCAGAACTGGGTGCTGAACTATGCCGGCAAGGTGACGGACTGGTTCTCGGTCTCCGCCGCCGTAGGCGACATGAAGGACCGCGATAACCTGCTGCCGACCGATCTGACCGGCTACTATGTCCGCCACTATGATGTGGACGGCAGCTATAATGTCATCTCCACGGGTCAGCCCAACTCGGCGATCAATGTCGTCGACATGGAGCGCAAGTTCTGGCGGGCCGACGGCGACATCCGCTTCGACGCCTGGGGGCACCACCATGTCCGCTTCGGTATCGACCACGAGAAGAACTCGGAAACCAAGACGACCGACCTGACCGGCGGCGTGCCGGTCCAGTACCGCTTCCGTGATTATGACACCAATAATGACGGTGTGGCCGACCAGACCCTGCTGAACGTGATCTATGAACACCTCGGCGGCAATGTGTCGTCGGAAGGCCAGGCGGTCTACATCCAGGATTCGTGGGATGTCACCCGGAACCTGAACCTCCAGTTCGGCCTGCGTGACGACTCCTTCAAGCAGTACAACCTGTCGGGTCAGCAATATATGGACCTGAATGGCAATGTCGCGCCGCGTCTCGGCTTCGCCTGGGATCCGACGGGTGAAGGCCAGTGGAAGGTCTTCGGTTCGTTTGGTGTGAACTTCATCCCGCCGGCCATGAACATGGGCTTCCGCGGCAAGGACCTGTACTACCAGGAATACTTCAACGCGCCGGCCGGCGGTTGGGTGATCGATGCGACCACCGGTCTGCCGCAATCCGTCGGCACGCCCTACGTCAAATCCAATTATGACGCGCCGTGCCCGACCTCGAACCTCGGCTCCGCGCCGGGCTTCTCCGGCGTCGACGTCTCCGGCAACTATTGCTACGTCTACGGCAATGGCGAGCAGGAAGGCGCCAACTCCAAGACGGCTGAAGGTCTGAAGGCCACGCATGTGGACGAAGTGATCCTCGGCACCAGCTACCGGATCAACGACCTGTGGACTGTCGGTGTCACCGGCACACTGCGTTCGACCAAGGACGTCTCGGAAGATTCGGACTTCACCGACGCCATCATCACCTACCTGAACGACAACAACCTGGATGACTCGCAGTACACCAGCGGCGAAATTTCCAACAACTACTATGTCTGGAACGTTGGCGATCACTCCGCCACAATCCGCCTGAAGAAGGCCCTGCCGGGTGAAACCGACCAGCGCGTCATCACGCTGACGGCTGACCAGCTCGGTCACTTCCACGATGCGAAGCGCGAATACCAGGCGCTGACCTTCGACTTCAAGCGCGCCTTCGACGGCAAGTGGGGCCTGCAAGGGTCGTACACCTACTCACGCCTGTCGGGTAACTATTCCGGCACGGTTACCGAGTACGGCAACACCGTGCAGGATGACGCCGGCGCCACCTATGGCTGGGATTCACCCGGAATGGAAAACTATTCCGGCGGCCTGCTGGCCGGCGACCGTACCCATACCTTCAAGCTGTGGGGTTCCTATCAGCTCACGCCGTCCTTCATGGTGGGCGCGAACGTGATCGTTCAGTCGCCAGAACGCTTCTCCTGCCTCGGCCTGAACGCGGATGACGGCTATGCCTTCGGCTACGGCGCGGTGTCGCACTATTGCGGCGGCGAACCGGCTCCGCAGGGCAAGGGCCTGAAGGCCGACTGGACCAAGAATATCGACGTCTCTATGCGCTACACGGTTCCGGCCAAGTACGCGATGGGTGGCAACCTGGTCCTGCGCGCCGATATCTTCAACCTGTTCGACACGCACAGCGTTGTAACTCGCTATACCACCTATGACAGCGATTACGACGATACGACGAACACCTACGTGAAGGACGAAAACTACGGTACGCCGACCAACTACAACACGCCGCGTTATGTGCGCGTCGGTTTCGACCTGAGCTACTAAACAGGTTTTGTCCGGCTAAAGCTTCCTCTCCGGGTTGCCGCGGGCCGGACGAAAACAGGGAAGAGCGTTGGCGCGCTCTTCCCACCCAAACTGAAAACGCCGCCCGGTTTCCCGGACGGCGTTTTTCATTATGTGGATTAGGGGGAGACTAATCGATCATGTCAGCGACAAGGCGCTGCAATTCGCGGCGGCTGAAACCGACGGGCAGGGCAACCGGGTTTGCCTTGCGGGCGATCAGGCGCAGGTCAGGGCGCATATGCGACGCCTGAATCCGGCTATGGGTATGGGTTTTGGTGTGGGTATACATAATAATCCTTTGCCGACGGTTTTATCCATTGGATGTTTCCGGCGGTCAGTTCTTGTTAGGGCAATTGGAAATTCAATAGCCGGATGCACCGCTGATAAATTCGCGGCGATCGACGGGGATAATGCGAGAAAAACGCATCCGGGCGCGGGGTCGTAAAGCCAAAGCGCCGCCGGAGATATCGGCGTTGATGGACGCTATATAGACGCTCTCAGGGGAAATTACAAGTTGCGACCGCAACTAGATGGCGTGGCCGCACTTATATCCTACTGACATTTCACAAGCCGTGCATCGTTCTGCGCTTTGAAGCCCGCTATCTTTTCGTTCAGGCTATCCAAAGCCTTAAGGTCCGCTGGGGAGAAAGTTGTCGTCTTGCGCAGATCGACCAGATATGCGCTTAGATCTTGTAATTGAGTGTCGCCGTCATGAGCGCGAGCGCAGATTGTTGTTATATCATTTGCGTCTTGAGCTTTTAAAATGGCGGAGACATCATCCGTATAGGCGCTCATATAGCCCCCGATCTTTTGTGTCATATCCCGCGTACCGGGTGCAGATTGCAGATGTGGACGGCCTCCCAGCTTGTCAGGTCTAGATAGTTGTTTGACTCGATCGCTTGCTATCAGATGTCCGGCCTGTTTGTGCGAGTCAAGCCCCGCTGGCCGAGATGGTGTTCGCTACGCACGCTCCAAACA
>NZ_JBQCHT010000028.1:0-123867 GCF_051954415.1 Asticcacaulis sp. | reverse complement strand
GATCGCAGCCCCCCAGAAGAATCCAGGGAAAAACGGCCGCTGCCATCCATAGTCTCATCATCGTCTCCATTGCCATCCAGTTATTACCGCCGCGAATCGGCATGAAAAAGGCCCGCGAGGCCGTAACCTCGCGGGCCTTTTCAGGTTTTCAGGCGGTTAGTCCGCCGAGGAGTAGGTGCCGTTGCCGGCGATCGTGCATTGAACCGGATCGTTATGCGACTTGGCAATCTTGCAAGGTGTCGAATCGGCAATACTGTTGCGATTGGCAGCGATGACAGCGATGTAACCGCGCTTGTTGCTGCAGGCGATTTCGACGATGACGGCGCCTTCGATGCCATCGGATTCACCGATATAACGCACATCGCTGACATCGCAGTCCTTACCCGGCTGGGCGACCTTGATCAGCTTGTCGATCTGGGCACGCAGTTGCGGTTCGGTGACGAAGGTGCAGTTCTTGCGGCTGGTCTGATCGATGAAGCAGTCATTGACGCGCACGCCGGCGGTGCTGCCCGGCTGCGGCACAAAGCCGATCAGGCCCCAGGGCTGTTCCTTGCACTTGAACTCGACATAGTCACGCTTGGTCTGTTCCTGTGTGCCGACGACATTGTAGTCCGTGACCGTGCAAGGGAAGCCGGCCTTGCCCAGAAGCGCCGAATAAGTGCCGTTGGCATCAGCCGCCGCCACGCCGGCGTCGGTGAATTTGCAGCCGCCCAGGCCAGCCGCGCTGGCGCAGGTGATGTTGCGTTCGAAGGTGTTGTCAAGCTTGGTCATGACCATGAAGCCCGGCTTGTTGGCGCAGCCGAATTCATAGAACAAACCGTCGTTTTCCTTGTTAACCCCGACGAAACGGACATTGTTGACCTGGCAGTCCTTGTCAGCCGCCGTGGCGACGGGTTTCAGGACGGCCATTGTCTGTTCCTTGGTGGTGAACTGGCAGGCGGAACTGGTGCCATCGACCACGAGACAGCTCTTGAATTCGGTCGGGGCCTTGGCGCCCAGTTGGGCGTAATCGATGATGCCGCCGGCCTGCGCGCCGCAGCCGACTTCATAGCGATCGATCAGCGGCTCGGTCGATGTGGAGCCGATCACGCGGGCATCGCTGATCTGGCAGCCGGGCAGGTAGGGCTGGACGACCGGCGTGAGCCAGGCGTAGTGCGGCTTGTTTTCCGGCAGGACGCACAGGATGGACTCCGGACGCGTAGCCTGCAGCTTGGCGGCCAGCGAACAGGTGAAGGCCTGGCCCACTTCGGTGGGGGAAATGCTGGTGATGATAAAGCCGGGGCCGGTCTTGCAGGCCACTTCGTAAAGTTGTCCCTTGACCTTGGTGCCATCATCCTTGGCAAATTCGGTCGGCCCCATCAGGTAGGCGTCAACCGGATCACAATCGATCTTGCCCAGGGCGATAATGGCCGGAATATCGGTCATGCTCTTGGCCTGGACGGCCGGATCGATCTTGAATTCGCCGGCCGGGGCGGTTTCGGCCTTCTTCGGCGCCGCATAGGCGGCCTGTGTACCGGCGCTGGCGAGGGTCGCCAGGCCAAGCGCGATGGCCAGGGTTTGCGCCCTTTGTACCATCTTTTTGAAATCGAAAGATATTTTCATTGGTGGCGTCTCTCCGCTGGTCCGACCTGTGAAATTACTGTCGCGGTTTGCCCCGCCACGAATTAATTTTCAATAGGTTTATTGCCGGCTTGTGGCGAATACAAGGCATTATGGATTACGTCATGCCGGTTGCTTGCGGGCAAGCCTTGAGGTCCGCACCGCCATGGCGAGGGCCACACACATCAGGATGGCTGCCATCAGAAAGGTGACCTTCATGCCGCCGGCAGGGCCGGAGTTGCGCGCGCAGGCCCTGTTTCGTGACCGCTTTATCGGTTTGGTGCGCCACGATCATCCTCTGAATGTGGGAGACATAACCGCCGCGCGTTATGCGGCCGGACAGCATATCCTGATTTCGCGCCGGGGCGCGGACCGTGGACCGGTCGACACAGCACTTGAACCGCTCGGCCTCAAGCGTGACATCGCCGTGACCGTCGGCAGCTTTTCGGAAGCCCTGGCCCTGGCCCGCGTCTCGGACCTGATCGCCTGTGTGCCCGAACGCTATACGCAGCATCTACGCGTGGGGATGAACAGTTTCCCCCTGCCGGTTTCCGTGCCGGAGATCAGGGTGTCATTGCTGTGGCATCCGCGCATGGACGCCGATCCGGCACATCGCTGGCTGCGGGACTGCATCCGCAAGGTCTGTGCGGCATAACATTCCATGTTGCCGTGCGCGTCAACTTTGGCTAGAGTGGACAAAACAGGGAACCCGACCATGAGCGATATTTCAAGCCATCTCGATAACGGCGTGCTGACGCTCAGGCTCAACCGTCCGCCTAAGAAGAATGCCCTGACCAAGGCCATGTATACCGCCCTGACGGAAGGACTGGCGCGGGCCTCTGAAAATGAGGCGGTACGCGTAGTGGTGATATCGGCGGAAGGGGCTGATTTCTGCGCCGGCAACGATATCCTCGACTTCGCGCAGGATTTGCCTGTCTATCAGGACGAGTCGGCCGATCATGAAAACCTGCCGGTTTTCCGGTTCCTGAAGGCGCTTACCTTTTTTGACAAACCGTTGATCGCCGCGGTGCAGGGGCAGGCGGTCGGGGTGGGCGTCACCCTGCTGCTGCATTGTGATCTGGTGGTGGCGGCGCAAGATATCCGCCTGAGCCTGCCCTTCCTGAAGCTGGGCCTGGTGCCGGAAGCCGGCTCGACCCTGCTTTTGCCCGAACGCATCGGCCATGCACGCGCCTTCGCCTGGATGGCGCTGGGCGAGGTGATCGGCGCCGAAGATGCCCACAAGTTGGGTCTGGTCAACAGCATTGTATCGCGTGACATACTGGATGACGCCGCCCAGGCCATGGCGCAAAAACTGGTTAAACTGTCCCTCTCCAGCCTGCGACACACCAAGGCGTTCATGCGTGATCCGGAAAAGCTGTGGCAGGTGATCCAGGCCGAGGGCGCCGTTTTTCGCCGGCAACTGACGAGCCCGGAAGCGCAGGCCGCCTTCATAGCCTTCCTGTCAAAGTAGGCTGACGAAATAAACGGATGCAATAATTGCGGTGTATTTGATTGACCTTGTCATGTGCAGGTCTTATTTGGCCGCCAGTATTGGTACTGTATGTACTGTAAACCGGGATCGGGCATTTGGCTCTGGACGCACTGGCTTTGGATTTTACGATTTGTCTTGAGACGCCGGACCTGGCTCAGTGCATCCTGGAACTGACGGACCGTGCCTTCGGTCCTGGCCGATATGTCAAGACGGCCGAACGCCTGCGCGAAGGTTCGCATATCCTGCCCGACATGAGTTTCGTAGCGCTGCGCGGCGGGCAATTGCTGGGCAGTGTGCGCATGTGGCCGATCGACGTGCGGGATGGTGAGGCGTGTGAGCGCATCGCTTTTCTCGGCCCCATTGTCGTGGATGATTCCTGCCGTGGCCAGGGCATCGGCAAGGCGTTGATAAATGCCTGTGTGGAAGCGGCGTTGACCAAGGGTTTGCGGGCGGTTTTGCTGGTCGGGACGCCGGGCTATTTTCAGTCCTTCGGTTTTGAAAAGGCAAAAGGCATCACCCTGCCAGGGCCGGTTGATCCGAATCGCCTGATGATCCGCTATAGCCAGCCTGGCCTGAATTTCACGGGCCGTGTCAGCAAGGCCGTTTGATCCAGGCCGCCTGACGGTCTAGTCTGCGGCATGACCACGATTCCACTCTCTGAAGACATGCAATCCCCGGCTACACGTGCCGTTTTCGCCGCCCTTGAAGCGAAGGGCGGTGCGGCTTGCGTTCGCTTTGTCGGCGGTTGTGTGCGCAATCCGCTGATGGGAAAGCCGGTCAGCGATCTCGATCTGTCGACGCAATTGACGCCGGATGAGACGGAAGCCGCGCTGGAAGCCGCCGGTATTCGAGGCGTGCCGACCGGCAAGGCTTTTGGTACCATCACGGCAGTGGTCGACGGAGCCTCCTACGAAATCACCAGCCTACGCGAAGATGTCGAGACCGATGGCCGCCGCGCGGTAGTGAAATATACGACCGACTGGGCGAAGGATGCCCTGCGCCGGGATTTCTATCTCAATGCGCTCTATGCCGATATCGACGGCCAGGTTTACGATCCGACAGGGGAAGGACTGGCTGATGCCGAAGCGGGCCGGGTGCGCTTTATCGGTGAGGCGGAACAGCGTATCCGCGAGGATTACCTGCGCATCCTGCGCTTCTTCCGTTTCAGCGCCGGCTATGCGCGCGAAATCGATCCAGGCTCCCTGGCGGCCTGCGTGGCGCTGAAAGCGGGCATTGACGGGCTTTCTGGTGAGCGTATCCAGCAGGAATTGCTGAAAACCCTGGCCCTGCCGCAGCCCCTGATGGCTTTCAATGCCATGCAGGCGCACGGGCTGATGCCGCATGTCATCCCCGGCTGGCACGCGACCGACGAGGCGCTGCCGGAACTGGCGACGGTAATCGGCCTGACGGATGATCCGGAAATCCGCCTGATGGCCCTGATCGATAGTGGTGTGGGGCTTTCCGCCGGCGCGCTTCACGCCTGCCAGACGCGGCTGAAATGGTCGCAGCGGCTCTATAACCGTTTGCGTGATGCTGGTCGGGCGCTCGATGGCCTGGCCGAAAACGCACCGTTTGCCCGTCTGATGTACTTGCACGGTCGTCAGGCCACGGAGGATGCCGTTTATCTGGCCGCCGCGCACCAAGGCAAGGAACCGGCTGCGGTCGCCTATGTGATGCTGATACTGGCGGGCCTTGAAATCCCTGTCTTTCCGGTGAAGGGCGCCGACCTGATCGCGCGCGGCCTATCCGCCGGACCGGCGGTGGGGAAAGCGCTTAAGCAATTGGAAACCGAATGGCTTAATCATGATTTCTCACAAAGCGTGATTGAGGCGGCCCTTGACGCAATTGCGAAATGAGCCAAATCTCGAAGACATATTTCGGGGATCATGAGTATGCGTAACGATTACATCGCCATTCTGGAAACCGGAGTCCCGCCCGCGGGGCTCGATGCCACCTACGGCACCTATGCCGACATGTTCGCTCAGCTTTTAGCCAGCGAGGGGCGTTCCTTCAAGGTTTTCAAAACATTGGCGGGCGAACTTCCCGAACAGGATGAAAATCTGAAAGGCGTGGTTATCACCGGTTCTCCGGCGGGCGTTTATGAGGATGATCCGTGGATCGCCGCCCTGATGGACTGGCTGCGCGCGCTTGATACCGAAACTCCGGTGGTCGGTATCTGTTTCGGCCATCAGGTGATGGCGCAGGCCTGGGGCGGCCATGTCGAGAAATCGCACAAGGGCTGGGGCATCGGCCTGCACGAATATGAGGTCCAGGCCCACGATCTGTGGCAGGAACTGGCGGGGGCGGGCGCCACGCGGATTGCCTGCGCTGTGACCCATCAGGACCAGGTGGTCAAAAAACCTGAAAATGCCATTGTACTGGCAGGCTCTGACTTCACCCCGCACGGTGCGCTCTATTACACCCAGCGCAAGGGGCTGTCATTCCAGTGCCATCCGGAATTTTGTGAGGACTTTGCCTCTGACTTGCTCATCAGCCGCCGGGGCATTCGCATCGATCCGGCGCTGGTGGATCAGGCCCTGACGACCCTCAAGAAGCCGAGTCAGCGCCATGACCTGCTGGGCGCGATCTCGAAGTTTCTGAGCGCATAGTGTCTTTGGGATTGATAACAACAGTTCTTTTTTGTGGTATAACTCTTGTTTGCTTGCCGTTTAGTGTTTTTCTCAATCAAGAATATATTGATTGGTATAACGAGAAGCACCCCGAACGGAATAAGCGTCATGCACCTATGAGAGACATGTTTTTTGGCATTGAACTTTTCTTGGTGAAGATAGAGCCCTCAATGAGTCCAACTTTAGCTATGAAGCTAAAGGTTCACAAAATTGGCTTTCCACTCATTTGGCTTGGAATAATTCTCTACATTGCTATCTGTTTTGCAATTTTCTAGTTATCTTGATGTGATAACACGAGCGGTAAATGCCAAAGGATATGAGCACGCTGACACGCGACATTCATCCGATTCCCGATGATATCCGCCAATTGCTGCATGATCGTGGTTTGTGGGAAGCTTATCAGGCGCGTCCGCCCTATCAGCAGAACGATTATATCGGCTGGATCGGACAGGCAAAACGCGAAGACACGCGCGAGAGACGCATCAATCAGATGCTGGATGAACTAAAGGCCGGCGGCCTTTACATGAAAATGCGCTGGACGGGATAGCATCTCCTCCCCTGTTGCAGGGGAGGTGTCGAGCAAGCGAAGCTGGCAGGCGAAGCGCGTCGAGACGGAGGGGTAAGGCAGACGCCGGTTTTTACCCCTCCGTCGTGGACTTCGCCACGACACCTCCCCTCCCTGAGGGGAGGAGATATGTCAGGGCCACTTTACGACAGGCGGCATGGACGACATGATCGATGGCACGTAGCCACCTGTTTTCAGACCGAAAATCGTGCCGCGGTCATACAACAGATTGAACTCGACATAGCGACCGCGCTGGATCAGTTGCGCCTCGCGGTCGTCTTCTGTCCATGATTGATTGAAACGCCCGCGCACGATCTGCGGATAGACGGCAAGGAAGGCCCGGCCGACATCCTGGGTGAAGGCGAAATCGGCGGCATGGTTGCCGCTGTTCAGATGATCATAAAAGATGCCGCCGACACCGCGCGGCTCATTGCGGTGGGGCAGGAAGAAGTATTCTTCGCACCACGCCCGGAATTTCTCGTAATAGGCCGGATCGGCGACGTCGCACACCTCACGGAAAGCCTTGTGGAAGGCAACGGAATCTGGCGCCTCGGCATGGCGATCAGCGGCCATCAGCGGCGTCAGGTCCGCGCCGCCACCAAACCAGCTTTGGGTCGTGGTGATGAAACGCGTATTCATATGCACCGCCGGCACATGCGGATTGGTCATGTGGGCGATCAGCGAAATGCCGGTGGCGTGGAAGCGCGGATCGACGTCGGCGCCGGGGATCGATTTGGCAAATTCCGGTGAAAAACTGCCATGGACAGTCGAGATATGCACGCCGACCTTCTCGAACAGCCGGCCCTTCATGATCGACATCTCGCCGCCGCCGCCCGCTTCGCGGTTCCACGGTGTGCGCTCGAAGCGGCCAGCAGTCTCGCCATAGAGCGCGGCCGGGGCTTCGCCCTCCAGTTGCTCGAAGGCAGCGCAGATGGAATCGCGCAAAGAACGGAACCACGCGGCGGCCTGGGCTTGGCGGTCAGTCAGCATTTCGGCGGGGAGGGCAGCGGTATGGGTCATGTCGCCGTGATAGCGCGGGCAGGCCGTACCTGCCACAGATATTTCATGCGGCGAATAGCCACATAATTATCATGGGAATTGTCAGCTATAATCGAGGCTCACCGGACGGGAGCCGACTCGCATGGTCGCTATTATTGAAAAGCCTCGTAATTCACCGAGAAACTGGCAGGACCATGATCCGCGCCACCTGCTCGATCGTGAGGCGCCGCGCTACACCAGCTATCCTTCGGCTCATCATTTCAAGCCTTTATCGCCGGATATTCATGCCGACTGGCTGCGCGGTCTCTCTTCCGGCGGCAGCATCGGCCTCTATATCCACATCCCCTATTGCGAGCAGATGTGCTGGTTCTGCGGCTGCAATACCCAGATAACGCGCCGCTATGACGCGATCGCTGCCTATGTTGATCAACTGGTCGCCGAAATCGCCCATGTCAGCCGCCAGATCGCCATGCGCCCCTATGTTCACAGCCTGCATTTCGGCGGCGGTTCGCCGGGCCTGCTCCAGGCGAAGGACATGGAACTGCTGTTCGATGTGCTGCGTGATCGGTTCGTTTTCCTGGCCGACGCCGAAATTTCCATCGAGCTGGACCCGCGCCGGGTGACATCTGAGATGGCGCGCCTCTATGCCGGGCTTGGGTTCAATCGGGTCAGCCTCGGCCTGCAGGACACCGACCCGCAGGTGCAGAAAGCCATCAACCGCGTCCAGCCCATGCCGGTGGTGCGCGCCTGCGTCGATGCCCTGCGCGATGCCGGCATAAAGGCCCTGGGGCTAGACCTGATCTATGGTCTGCCGTTCCAGGATGAAGCCGCCTTTTGCGCCACCCTGGCCGATGCCTTAAGCTTGCATCCGGATCGCCTGAGCGGCTTTTCCTATGCCCACGTGCCGTGGGTGCGCAAGCATCAACGGTTGATCGAAACGGCTGCCCTGCCGGATGCCGCGCACAAGCTGATCCTGTTCGAGCGCATGACGGAAACCCTTGGCACGGCGGGATATATCCCGATCGGCATCGATCATTTCGCCCGTGTTGAGGATGGTCTGGCGATTGCATCGAAGCATCACCGACTGCGCCGCAATTTCATGGGCTATACCGACCAGCCCAATGACCGCCTGCTGGCTTTCGGTGCGTCCGCCATCAGTGAATTCGACGAAGGGCTGGCGCAGAATGTCAGCCAGAGCGCCACCTATCAACGATTGATCCGTGAAGGCGGCCTGGCCACGTCGCGCGGCTGGGCCTATCGGGAGGATGATCGCGTGCGCAAGGCGGTGATTGCCGAACTGATGTGCTATTTCGAGGCCGATATCGGCGACATCGTCGTGCGCCACGGCATGGCGTTCAATGCGCTCGATGCCGAACTGGAACGCCTGAAGCCCCTGGATGACCTGGGCGTGGTTGAGTGCCGTCGCCGGGTGGTGCGCCTGACATCGCCACTGAAGATGCTGATTCGCAATGTCTGCGCCGTTTTCGACCGCTATATGGAACAGCCGGATGGTCAGGCACGCTATTCCAGGGTCGCCTGATTTCTTACAGGAAAGCCGCCGGTCTGCCGCAGGGCCTCGCCCAGCGCCATAGACGCCGCATTGATCACATTGATCGACCGGGCTTCCGCGCTGATCGGAATGAACAACCTGGCATCGGCGCGGGCATGGACCTCTTCCGGTACGCCGGCGCTCTCGCGGCCCATCAGCAGGATATCATCCGGCCGGAAGGTGAAATCATAAGCCGGTTCGGCGGATTTGGTGGTGAAGAGCACTAGCCGTGCGGCAGGTAGGTTCGCCCGCAGAAAATCAAGATAGGCTTCCCATGATATATGGTGCGACACTTTGGCGCAGCGGCCATAATCCATGGCCGCGCGCTTGATCGCCTTGTCGCCGAGCGGAAAGCCGCACGGCTCGATGACATCGAGATCAATCTCGAAAGCGGCGCTCAGGCGGATGGCGGCGCCAAGGTTTTGCGGGATATCCGGCTGGTATAGCGCCAGGCGCATTGCGGTCTGCTCTTGCGGATAAGGAAGCGTGGTGGCGGCGTTTTCACCGCTCCGGTGGGCAAATGTCCAGCGTAAAACGCCATGCTGCAAGCCGTTCGCAATGATTTGACGGAAAAGCATCCCGAGTGCGGCGAAATTTAGACAAGAAAAGTGTTTTGGCGGTTTGTATCCGTCACGGAATTGTGGTTATAGACGCAGTTGGTATGAATATACGTGCCGGATTCTTGGCGTGTGCCTGTTGCAGAGCGTGTCTTTGTTAACGGAATCAGTCATGAGTGATTAAGAATTTTTGAGGGTGTCGGGCACGGGGCGTAAAATCCTGGTCCGGCTTGAGAAACGAAGAGGTGGCAAGGTGAGCGAACCTGTGACGGACGTCGGGCAAGATCCGAATCGTCGTGACTTTATCTACATTGCAGCCGGTGCGGGGGCTGTTGGCGCCGCGGCCATGGTGGCGGTGCCGCTGATCGGCCAGATGAATCCGGCAGCCGATACCCTGGCGCTCGCCTCGATCGAATACGACCTCTCCAAGGTGGAAGAAGGTATGCAGGCGGTAGTCAAATGGCGCGGCAAGCCGCTCTTTGTGCGTTACCGCACCAAGAAGGAAATCGCCGAAGCCAAGGCGGTCGATATCAAGACCCTGCGTGATCCGCAGACCGACGAGGAACGCGTTAAGGCCGGTCACGAGCAGTATCTCGTGCTCATCGGTGTCTGTACGCACCTGGGCTGCGTGCCCAATTTCGGCACCGGTGATTACGGCGGCTGGTTCTGCCCCTGCCACGGTTCGGAATACGATACCTCCGGCCGTATCCGCCAGGGACCGGCGCCGAAGAACCTTGAAGTGCCTGAGTACACCTTCCTGTCCGACACCAAGATCAAGGTGGGCTAAATGAGCGATCATCCCTCGACCTATGAGCCGAAATCCGGCATTGAAAAGTGGCTGGATTCACGCCTGCCGATCGTTCGCCTGGCCTATGACAGCTTTGTCGATTACCCAACCCCGAAGAACCTGAACTACTGGTGGACCTTCGGCGGCATCCTGTCGCTCTGCTTGGGCGTGCAGATATTGACCGGCATCATCCTGGCCATGCACTATACGGCCAATGCCGACCTGGCATTCGATTCCGTCGAGCGCATCATGCGCGACGTCAATTATGGCTGGCTGATCCGTTACGTCCACGCCAATGGCGCGTCGATGTTCTTCTTCGCCGTCTATATCCATATGTTCCGTGGTCTCTATTACGGCTCCTACAAGGCGCCGCGCGAAGTGCTGTGGCTGCTCGGCTGCATCATCTACTTCCTGATGATCGCCACCGCTTTCATGGGCTACGTCCTGCCCTGGGGACAGATGTCCTATTACGGCGCGGTTGTTATCACCAACCTGATTGGCGCCATTCCGGTGGTTGGCCCCTCGATCCTGACCTGGCTGCAAGGCGGTTTCGCGGTCGATAACCCGACGCTGAACCGTTTCTTCTCGCTGCATTACCTGCTGCCGTTCGTTATTGCCGGCGTCGTCGTCCTGCACATCTGGGCGCTGCATGTGGTGGGGCAAAACAACCCGACCGGTGTCGAGATCAAGTCCAAGGAAGACACCTTGCCGTTCACACCCTACGCCACGGTGAAGGATGGCCTGGCCATGATCTTCTTCCTGATCGTGTTTGCCGTGTTCGTCTTCTTCGCGCCTGACGCCATGGGCCATGCCGACAACTATGTGAAGGCCAACCCGTTGCAGACGCCGTCGCACATCGTGCCCGAATGGTACATGCTGCCCTTCTACGCCATCCTGCGCGCCATCACCTTCGATATCGGGCCGATACCGGCGAAGCTCCTGGGCGTCACCGCCATGTTCGGCGCCATCGCCCTGATCTTCGCCCTGCCGTGGCTGGATACCTCCAAGGTCAAGTCGATGCGCTACCGTCCGGTCATGCGCTGGTTCTTTGTCCTGTTCGTCCTGGCCTGCATCGGCCTTGGCTGGTGCGGCGGGCAACTGCCGGATAACCTGGTGTTCTCGATCACCACGGATGCGCATGGTAATCCGCTCGGCCTCAAGGTGGTCTGGCTGTCGCAGCTTCTGGCCGTCTATTATTTCGCCTTCTTCCTGATCATCATGCCGTGGATCGGCCTGAAGGAAGACCCGCTGCCCGTGCCGGCCTCGATCTCCGAAGCCGTCCTGGCCGCCCACGCCAAGAAAAAGGGTTAAGTCACATGAATAGCTTTATGACGAAAACCCTGAAGGTTGCGGCCGGCCTGGCCCTGGTTGTTTCGCTGACCGCCGGTGCCGCCGTGGCCAGCGAAGGCTTCAAGGAGCCGGAGGATCATCACTTCACCTTCGAGGGGCCGTTTGGCACCTTCGATCAGGCGCAGTTGCAGCGCGGCTACAAGGTCTATCGTGAGGTCTGCTCGGCCTGTCACTCGATGCACCTGATGTCGTTCCGTAACCTCGGTCAGAAGGGCGGCCCCTTCTATGATCCGAAGTACAAGAACCCGAACGACAACCCGGTGGTGAAGCAGATCGCTTCGGAATTCGATGTTGCTGATATCGACCCGGATACCGGTGACGAGATCACCCGCAAGGCCACGACGTCCGATCGCTTCCCGTCGCCCTTCAAGAACGAAGAAGCGGCCAAGGCCTCGAACAGCGGCGCCATCCCGCCCGACCTGTCGGTGATCACCAAGGCGCGCGAAGGTGGCGCCAACTATGTCGCCTCCATGCTGGCGGGCTTCCAGCCGGCTCCGGCCGGCCTGGAGGTCGCGGCGACCCAGCATTATAACCCCTATGTCCACGGCGCTCTGGCGACTTCCTGGAAGGGCGACCCGCACAAGGTACCGCTCGGTGGCGTCCTGGCCATGCCGCCCCCTCTGGCGGATGACAAGGTGGCCTATGATGACGGCACCAAGGCGACCCTGAAGCAGGAAGCCCAGGACGTCGCGGCTTTCCTCGAATGGGCCGCCGACCCACATGCCACTGAGCGCAAGCAGATGGGCGTATCGGTCATCCTGTTCCTGCTGCTGATGGCGGGCGTGACTTATGCAGCGTACCGTCAGGTCTGGCGCGGCAAACACTAAGGCGGGAACGCCCCGATGGTCTGCAAAGCATCATCTGTCTGCGATCCGGTGCTCACGTACTAAAGTACGCTGCGCTACGGTTCTCGACAGCTAATACTTTTCGACTCATCAGGCCGTCCCCGCACCGCGCGATACCAAGAATAATAAAAGCCCGTCGGAGATTATCTGGCGGGCTTTTACATTGATCTACCTTGGCGGTGGTGGCCTGTTTATGATACCTATGTTTGAAATAGAACAGGGGGCGGGGATGAAAACAGCAATTGGTTGGATCGGCCTGGCGATATGGCTTTCAGGGGCGCTGTGTTCTGGTGCCGTTGCTGCACAGCCGCCGAAAACGCTTCCTGCCGCACCCGCTTCAGATCCGGATATGAAGCGAATTTACGACGCCGATCAGGCAGATCGTTCCGTTGATATCACCAAGATGGACTGGGCGGTCGTGGGGCCGCGCGATGCCGCACGCCACGTTGAGGTGCGGCAGTTGCTGGCTGAGGGGCGGTTGCATACGGGCGCTGATTTTGTCGAGGCGGCATTGGTGTTCCAACATAGTACCACTTCTGACGATTTTCTTCTCGCCCATACACTTGCGGTCATCGCTACAAAAAAGGGCGACCCTGGCGGGCCATGGATCGCAGCGGCGACGCTGGACCGCTATCTCCAAACCATCGGCCAGAAGCAAATCTATGGCACCCAGATGAGTACGGGCCTCAATGGCTGGACAAGAGGGGCCTACGACAGCGGTCTGATCAGCGATGCGTTGCGCAAAGAGTTGGGCGTGCCGGATTTGGCCGGCCAGGCCAGACAGCTTGAAGAGCGACAAGCGTCAGGCGCGCCACCGGTCGTCGTGACGCCTGTGGAGGCCCCTCAATCTCCGGTAAAAGCCGATATCAAGTGCGAGACCGGGCCTGTAATGCGCGTCTTCGGGCGGACCTCATGGCAGGTCTTTTCGTGTGATAATGGTGGACTGCTGGCTCTCGATAGCGGTCCACCTCCGGGCACGATTTTCGTCACGGTTACCGATGGAAAAGTCATCGCTGGGGGGCAAGGTGGCGATGATGCCGAGGTGAAGGTCGCTACGGCTGCTTTTGAAGCCATGACTGAGGCGCAAATCGCAGACATTATTGCGCAGACACGGCAAGTTAGCCGATAGTTCTCACACTAGACGTTAAACCGGAAGTTCATGACGTCGCCGTCCTTGACGAGGTATTCCTTGCCTTCCTGACGGAATTTACCGTGCTCCTTGGCGCCGGCTTCGCCGTTATACTTGACGAAGTCGTCATAGGCGATGGTTTCGGCGCGGATAAAGCCCTTCTCGAAATCGGTGTGGATGACGCCGGCGGCCTGCGGGGCGGTGTCGCCGACATGGATGGTCCAGGCGCGGGCTTCCTTGGGGCCGACCGTGAAATAGGATTGCAGACCCAGCAGCTTGTAAGCTTCGCGGATCAGGCGGTTGAGGCCGGGCTCTTCCAGACCGAGCGTCTCCAGGAACTCCTTGCGCTCGTCGGCATCCAGCAGGGCGATTTCCGACTCGATCTGCGCCGAGATGACGACGCTGTTGGCGTGGTCGGCACGGGCCCGCTCAGCCACCTTGGCGGAGAGTTCGTTACCGGTGGCGGCGGCGTCTTCCTCGACATTGCAGACATAGAGCGCCGGCTTCGAGGTCAGCAGTTGCAGCATCTCCCACGCCTTGGTGTCTTCCTTGCTGATCTTGCCCTTCTCGAAGGCGATACGCGCCGGGCGGCCGTTGCGCAGTTCTTCCAGCGCGGCATTGATCAGTGAGACCGTCAGGGCGGCTTCCTTATCGCCGCCGGACTTGGCGCGCTTTTCCAGGTTCGGCAGGCGCTTTTCCAGCGATTCCAGGTCGGCGAGCATGAGCTCGGTTTCGATGATTTCGAGGTCGCTGATCGGGTCAATGCGGCCTTCGACATGGGTGATGTCGGTATTGACGAAGCAGCGCGCCACGAAGGCCACGGCATCACAGTCACGGATATTGGCCAGGAACTGGTTGCCGAGGCCTTCGCCCTTGGAGGCGCCGCGCACCAGACCGGCGATATCGACGAAGTTCATGCGCGCCGGGATGATTTCCTTCGAGCCGACGATCTTCGCCAGCACGTCAAGGCGTGGTTCTGGCACGGCCACATCGCCTGTATTGGGCTCGATGGTGCAGAAAGGATAGTTGGCGGCCTGGGCGGAGGCGGTCTGGGTCAGGGCGTTGAACAGGGTGGACTTGCCGACATTGGGCAGACCGACGATAGCGACTTTAAGGGCCATGGAAACAGCTTTTCAGAAAACGGAAATTGCGCCGTTCCCTAAAGCATTTTGGCTTTCGGGACCAGAACTATTGCACTAATTGAAGAGAGCGGTGTGGTAAGGCATATTGATCGAAGGGGGAAACATGCGATTGCTGCGAACAATGATCGGTGCTGTGATCAGTATTGCAGGTATCGGCGTGGGGCTTTGGTATGCTCCGGAAATCAATCCGGTCGATCATTTCCTGTTTGAACGTGCGCATCCCGTCTCCAAGGCGCAGCTTGATGACCCGGCGCTTCTGGCAAATGTACGCCCGATCAACTCCGGGATTTTATATCAACAAAAAGCGTTGTTGATACCACAGGACATTCCCCTGGCGGATTGTCGTTTGATGGTTCAGGCTATTAAGGACGAGGATGCGGGCAATACGTCGGATGAGTTTCTTCTCAAGAATACTCAGAGCCGTTTCAATTGCCCGTTTGCAGAATTGGGCCTGACTCATGTTGAGTACCCACCATCCATACCGGGGCAAGAATCTCGCGTTGATGAGAAATTCTTCCGATCGAGCTTTGTCGGTCGGCCAAGCTACAGTCTGTTCCGAACGCGATTTTCTATCATTTATGGCAATCGTGTCAGCGGCATAAAATGCACCTATAATCGCCTGATGGGTCATTGGAAGCGTGAGGCTTGCCATCTGGCCTATGCCATCGACCCGGTGTGATCATCGAGAATATGATTACTCTTTCTGTGCATTCAACTGCCGCGTATCCAGTTTGGGCGCCGGGGCCTGGCGCATGACCTCCGTGGTGTAACGCTCGGCGGCATCGGGCAGGCCGGAGAGCAGGACGGGCAGGGCGCGCACGCACGCATCGTTCATGGCATTGACCCATGCCTGATCCGACTTGCCAAAATCCCCCAGCACCCAATGCAGCACGTCTTCCTTGGCGCCAGGATGGCCGATGCCCATGCGACCGCGCATGAAGTTGGGACCGATATTGGCCATGATCGAGCGCAGGCCATTATGGCCGGCATGGCCACCGCCCAGTTTCATGCGCAGGCGGCCGGGGGCGAGATCCAGTTCGTCGTGGAAAACGATCACGCGTTCCGGCTTGATCTTATAGAAGTGCATGGCCTTCTGCACGCTCTGGCCGGAGAGGTTCATGAAGGTCTGCGGCTTGAGCGCGAGCACCTTTTCCAGGCCCTTGGCGGTCTCGATCTGGCCGTCGGAGGTGAGGCCGTCGAAATTCTTCTTCTCCGGGCCGAAAGCGGGGCTGCGGATCAGTTCGTCGATCATCATGAAGCCGATATTGTGGCGGTTCTTCGCGTATTGCGCACCGGGATTGCCAAGACCAACGATAAGGTACACGACGCGCTCCTGAAACTAATGGGTATGCCGTGACGAACGTATAGCGTTCGTCCGCCATGGGGGTCTGTGACCCCATATCTTCTCTTCTATCCAATAAAAAAGACCCGTCCAGAGGACGGGCCTTCTTTTATTGGAAAAGCAAAGGACTTGGGGCCCCAAGAACGTTCTCTGGCCCCAAACCCCATCAGCCTTCGGAAGCGGCGGCGGCTTCCGCCGCGTCTTCGCTCTTCGATGCGCCCGAAGCGGTGATCGAGGCAACGACTTCCGAGCCGGCGACATGCGCCTTGACGTCCGAAGGCAGCTTCAGGTCGGAGACGTGGACGCTCTGGCCAATTTCGAGGCCGGTCAGGTCAACGATGATATCTTCCGGAATATGGTCGGCCGGAACCAGGATTTCCAGTTCGTGGATGGCGACGTTCAGGGCGGCGCCCTTCTTCAGGCCGGGCGACAGTTCGTGGTTCTTGAAGTGAACCGGAACCGAGATCTTGATCTGGGCGTGTTCGTCAACGCGGTAAAGGTCGAAGTGGATCGGCACATCGGTGACCGGGTGGAAGTCGATCGACTTGGCGATGACCTTCTGGGTTTCCGAGCCGTACTTCAGGGTCACCAGGTGGCCGTTGAGCTTGCCGGTATAGAGCGCCTTGCGGAATTCGTTCAGGTTGACGGCGATCGGCACGGGAGCCTTGTCACCACCATAGAGAATGCCCGGCACCTTGCCGGCATTGCGGGTTTCACGCGCGCCACCGCTGCCGGTGCGCTCACGTACTTCAACGTCAAGAATAATGTCGGCCATAGCCATAAACCTCAATAGAAATACGCCGGTACCACAATTGGCCCGGCGGTCCGAATTTCTGGAGGCGATCCCGATACACGACAATGCCCGGCAAAGCAACCGCTGCAAGGAAAAAAGGCGGCACGCCCACTACAGGATGTGCCGCCTTAAACCGTAATCAGGCGTCGAAAACTACTTTTTCTTCTTGGCCGCCACCTTCTTCTTGGCTGTTTTCTTCACCGGCGCAGGTTTGAGATAGGGCTTCGGGTCGGCATAGGCCGAGGTGCCGTCCGCCTTGAAGCCGACGCGGGTGACCGGCGCGAAGCTGAGCGCATTGCTCGACATCTTGCCCAGGCACTGGCCGGTATCCATAAGGACGTGCTGACCGACACAGAACACATCCTCATAGTGCGGCTTGGCCACGGCCAGGCACTGATAGAGGTTGAGCTTGCTCATTTGCAGGCAGCGCTGGCCGTCGCCATCATCCAGCAGGCTGGTCAGGGTCGGCAGGTTGGTTTCGCCGCCTTCGCCAAGCAGGGCCAGGGCAGCAATGGTCAGCGCGCGGTTCACCGCCTGGGTATAGGGCTGGTTGAACAGGTCCGGACGATCGAAGACGCTGGTCGCGGCCGAAGTCGCACTGGCCTCTGCGGGTACAGGTGCGGTGCCCGCATCGGGGATCAGGGCCGGATTGCCGCCGTTAACCGGCGTCGCTTGCGTGGCCTGAACCGGCAGGCCAACCTGAACCGTGCTCTGACCGGTGGATTGGCCGGTATCGGCGCTGGTGATGAGGCCCTGGCCGGAAAGGGCGGCGGCCAGCAATTTTGCGCTGTCGTCCGACTGCACGCTGGCGAGCGTTATGGAATTGGCCTTGGCGAGCGCCAGGCGGCCGTCGCGGTCGGCCACGAATTCTTTGGACCATTTCTCGTGCTGAATGTCATAGGCCGCCTGTTTGACGCCGGCGCCGGCCTTGTAAACCGATTGGCCGTCGCTTGACAGGGCCAGTATCATGCGGCGGGCGGCAGCATCAGCGCCAGGGATGACCGCGGCATAGGCGGGATCGGCAATCAGCTTGGCCTTGATATCGGCGCGTGTCGCGTCATTGGCCGCATAGGTGCGCATTATGGAGCGGAAGGCCGGTTCCTGCATGGCCACAATGGCGGCATAGGCCACAGCGCCGTGAGCCAGTTGGTTGGGTTCGAAGGATTCGGCTGAGGCGAGCTGAGCCTGAATGGCCGCGCCATCGGCATACTGGCCCTTCATGACCGAGACCTTCTCGATGTAATCCTTGTAGACGGCGGCGGCATCGGAGATTTCGCTGGCGAGCGCGACCGGCGGGCCGGCCGGTGCCGGCGGCGGCGGCGGCGGTGCCGGCGGCGGTGCGTCGGTGGCGCAACCGGCCAAGGTAATGGCAAAGCTAAGGGCGATCAGGCTGGTGCCAAAGCCCTTGGTGAGTGCCAGCTTCATACGTACATTCCCCTTTGAGTCCAAGGTGCCCGCAACCGAAAATGCCGGTTTGCGGCTAACGATTTCTATTGTGTGACGAAAGGCGCAAAGCCCCCTCAGAAAGGCTTAGCGCGTATGGCGCAGTGTTCAACAGCAAAAACGCCGAAATTATGACGCGGCGCAACTTAAGAGGTTAATGCGAGCGTCGGAAAAGCAGGCCATTGTTTAATGAAAACAATGGCCTGCCAGGTTAATTGTGCGGTATTTCAGACTTGACTTGTCACGAAAAGTTTTCGTGAGTCGCAGCCTGGTCGAACAGTTTCGATACGGATTCTTAGTTGGCGATGGCGGCCAAGACGCTTAACCGGCGATCCGACGCATTAATCGAACAGTTTCGATACGGACTCTTCGTTGGCGATGCGGCGGATCGCTTCGCCGATCAGGGGGGCCACGCCGACGATGCGGACCTTCGGATGATTGCGGATAGCTTCCGGTGCTTCAATCGAGTCCGTGATCACCAGTTCCTTCAGGACGGACTTGTCGACGCGGTTGATGGCTTCGCCCGACAGCACGCCGTGGCTGATATAGGCGGAGACGGAGGTGGCGCCGCGCTCCAGGATAGCCTTGGCGGCATTGACCAGGGTGCCGCCGGAATCGACGATATCGTCGAACAGAATGCAGTCGCGGCCGGTGACGTCACCGATGATGTTCATGACTTCGGATTCGCCGGCGCGCGGGCGACGCTTGTCGACGATAGCCAGGTCGCCGCCGAGGCGATCAGCCAGGGCGCGGGCGCGGACCACGCCGCCGACATCGGGCGATACAATCATCAGGTCGGCCGAATTTTTGTAATTGGCCTGAATGTCCTTGGCCATGAAGGGGATGGCGACCAGGTTGTCGGTCGGGATATCGAAGAAGCCCTGAATCTGGCCGGCGTGCAGGTCCATGGTCAGCACGCGGTGGGCGCCGGCGCGGGTGATCAGGTTGGCCACCAGCTTGGCCGAGATCGGGGTGCGGCCGCCGGTCTTGCGGTCCTGGCGGGCATAGCCGAAATAGGGGATGACGGCGGTGATGCGCTTGGCCGAGGCGCGGGTCAGCGCGTCGATGCAGATCAGCAGTTCCATCAGGTTGTCATTGGCCGGAAAACTGGTGGACTGGATGACGAAGACGTCCTCGCCGCGGACGTTTTCATCGATGGTTACGAAGATTTCGTTGTCGGCGAAACGCTGGACGCGCGCCTTGCACAGCGGCATGTCGAGATAGTCACCGATATTCTGGGCCAGGGTCCGGTTGGAGTTGGCGGAAAGAAGTTTCATGGTGGGTTTTCCCGTAGCTGCTTTGGGGGGATTGGTCATATGAGGCGGCTTTTAGCAGGTGAAAGCCGCGGTTCAAGACCTAAACGTCGTAAATAGTTAAAATTTCCCGGTCTGTGCTAAGCGGCTCATTGAGAGGGTGGCGGATTGCGGGTTCTGGACTTGTTGCAGCGGCCGGTTTGTGGATTAGATACCGGATAATCAAGGGGGCGGATTCAATGCGCAAATCATACCGTTATATCTTAGGTGCCTTCTGGGGCGCCATCTGTCTTGCTGCCTTGCCGGCCATGGCCGCTGTGCCGCAACCGTCACCGGGCACGCCGGTTACCGCCAATATGGGCGCGGTCACCGGCAACGGTGTCCTGACGGACCGTGACGGTCGTCCCCTGGGTACCTGGTCGGTCACGGCGGTTCTCAAGGGCGGGCAGTTCACCGGCAGTTCGACGGTCGTGATCCAGGGGCAGACGCTAAGCCTGCCTCTGATCGCCAACCGGTCTTATCTCGAAAACAGTCGATGCGTCTTCTATTCAGAACAGGACCGGGCCCATGTTGAACTGTCGGGGCCGTGTACGTCAAATGGCATCGGCGGCTATCTCAATGCCTTCATCCCGACGGGGGAGGTCTATTCAGTGAGCGGTTATGTCTCCGGCGCCTTGGTCTTCAAAGCGTCGGGGGCTGCGCCGAAGGCCGGCATTGTGCCGAAAGGCCGGCTGACCTGTGCCTGGATGGAACGCATGGGCGGAGTCGTGGCCGGCCAGGATTATCACTACGAACTGCGCTACTCTAACATGGGCTTTCTGCAACTCAATCCGCAGGGCACTTATACGACCGCGAATACATCCGGCAAATGGGTGCGCGGACCAGGCGACACCTTCCGCCTGACCAGCGGCCAGTTTGCGGGCGCAATCGGCCACCTCCAGCCCGACAAGTCTGGCCAGCCGGCGGTCTATTTCGAGCGCGATGAAAACCGCGATGCGCGCGATGTCCATATCGTCGATCCGCAGCGCACCAGTTGCACCGTCAAGCGCTGATCAAGCCCGGATCATGATGCAGGAAATCAGGCGCCCATAATCCGGCTCGCCAGTTTTTACGGCGCGGCGGTTGGAATAGAACTGGGCGGCGTCGGCGCAGGTATCGTGACCGGTGGAGGCCGTTTCGGCGCAGCCTGCACGCTTCAGGCGCATCAGGCAGTAGCCGGGCAGGTCGAACATCCGCTTGTCGAGGTCATTGGCCTGGATGAAGAAGGCTTTAGATTCCGGATCTTCCTTGGCGAAGTTGGCTTCGTAATCGGCGCTGACCTCGTAGGACGCCTGCTGGATGCAAGGGCCGATGACGGCGCGGATACGTTCCGTTTTGGCGCCCTGCTGGGCCATGGCTTTTAGCGTGGCCTCTATAACGCCGCCAAGCGCGCCCTTCCAGCCCGCATGACACGATCCGACGACGCGGCTTTGCGGATCGCAGAACAGGATGGGGGCGCAATCGGCGGACAGGGCCGAAAGGACAATGCCGGCGCGGGCGGTCACCAGGCCGTCGGCTTCCGGGCGTTCGCCTATGAAAGGCTCGTTCACCTTCAGCGCGATACTGGAATGGACCTGATAGAGGCTGAGCAGATAGTTTTCCGGGCGCCCGAACGAAGCCGCCACACGCCGGCGGTTTTCCATAACGGCGTCCTGGTCGTCCTTCGAGCCGAGGCCAAGATTAAGGCTGCCATAGAGATCCTGCGAGACGCCGCCGTGGCGGGTGAAAAAGCCGTGTTGAATCTGGGCGAGATCGAGAAGCGGGTGCAGGATACGCGAAGGCAGCAAGGACATTTAGGAAACCTGTTACTGTAAAAAGAGCCATAATCGCAGAGCCTTAGGGCCGCGACTTAAGCATGGGAATGGCTGTGTGTGGCGCCGCCATCAAGACGGACGGCTGCGGCGGTTTTGTGTCCGCCGGCGATTTAAAAGGCTCTTTTTGCGCCTGTTTTTATCCTACAGGGCGGTCTCGTTCGCTTCAAGCGCGAAGAGGTTAACACTATCCGGAAAGGACAGGCCGAGCACCTTGAACAGGGTGCCCATCTGGTCCGGCGCCATGAGCCGGTCATACTGTCGCTGGAGCTTTTCGGCCTGATCACGATTGCGTTCACGAAGCGCTGCGTGACGGGCATCGATGCCGAGGCGGGCCAGAAAATCGCGTTGCGTGACGATGGGGCTGACGGTGACGCCAGTCCTTGCCGCCGCCGCCGTGACGGAGGGGAAATCGGCCCAGACGGTCAGGTCATGTTGGCCGGGTGCGGCCAGAGGATCGTGTTTCTGGTGCCGGTAAAGCGCCTGCAACGTATCGCCTGGGCCGGGACGGGCGCGGCCGTAATCGATCAGCAGGGCGGCGCCGGTGGCCTTTTTGACCAGCAGGGCCAGGTTTTCGGCCAGCCGAGTCTGGGCGAGTGAAACTTCCACCAGATCGCCGATGGCGGCATCGAACGGCGGGACAAAGTCCTGACCCGCCGGCACCAGCCCGAAGGCGAGCGCGCCATCCTGCAAGCCGACGCAACGCTCAAACCAGCCGGTTTCAGCGCGGATGAATTGCCGCGCCGGCAGGCAGTCGAGCAGTTCATTGGCGATCACAATGACCGGCAGGTCTTCGGGCACGCCATCCAGCGAAGACACGAAGGCGGCGTTCGGCACCTTTTGGCCTTGCAAGGCGCGCAGGGGCGGGGAGATTTCGACCATGGTGATCCGGGCGGCTTCGCGCAGGCCAGGCACACGCTCGGCGACTCGCAGGATATCGCCCATCAGGGTGCCGTCGCCACCGCCGATCTCGACCAGACGGAAAGGCGCGGGCGATCCCATAGACAGCCAGGTCTGCGCCACCCAGACGCCGATCATTTCGCCGAACATCTGTGAGACCAGCGGCGCGGTTATGAAATCGCCATCCGCACCAAGCGCGGCGTGTTTTGTGTAGTAGCCGTCGATCGGATCAGCTAAGCAGCGGGCCATATAGGCATCTACCGGCATCGGGCCTTCGAGCGTGATCTGTTCGATCAGGCGGTCTGTCAAAGGGGAAGAGGGGGCAGAGTCTGAAGGCATAATTGAATCGCTATAAAATCCTCCCCTCTTGGAGGGGAGGGGGACCGCGGAGCGGTGGAGGGGTAAATACCGGCGTTTAGAGCGTGTGGTCTTTACCCCTCCGCCTCGACGCGCTGCGACCTGCGGTCTGCACGTTGCTCGGCACCTCCCCTCCAAGAGGGGAGGATTTATAAGCAGGTATCATGAACTAGCCGTCAAGCTCGGCGGTCTCGACAGGTGCTTCAGGTTCCGCTTCGGGCTCAGGCACTGGCGTTTTAAGCGCGCGCCAGATCAGGAAGCCGCCGACGGCGACCATGACCAGGGAGAGGGACTGACCCATGGTGATGATATTCTTGAAGAAAGGCAGCATCTGCGCGTCGGGTTCGCGGACATTTTCCAGCAGGATGCGGATAATGCCGTAGCCGGCGATAAAGGTGCCCATGATCAGTCCGGGACGGTTGAACTTGCGGTAGACGCTCGCCAGAACCCACAGCAGGATGAACAGCAGAAGACCTTCGCCGAGGGCTTCATAAAGCTGGCTGGGATGGCGCGGCTCCAGCCCGGCCGGGCACACGTCATTATACTGCTTTTCAATGTACTGGTTGCAGAAGACCATGCCCCACGGCACGTGGGTGACGCGGCCCCACAATTCGCCATTGATGAAGTTGGCGATACGGCCGAAGAACAGGCCGATCGGCGCGGCGCAGGCCAGCAGGTCGCCCAGATTGAGCATCCGCGGCAGGGTGAATTTCTGCGCGCGGCAATAGAGGATGGTCGCTACCGCCACGCCGGTAAAGCCGCCGTGGAACGACATGCCGCCGTGCTGGATCATGAAGACTTCGAGCGGCTGTTTCCAGATGATCGACGCGTCGTAGAAGAGAATATAGCCTATGCGGCCGCCGACAATGATGCCGAGCGTGATCCACAGGATCAGGTCGTCGAGCTGGGCACTGCTGACCGGCGCGCGGCGCGGCGCCCACAAGTTTTCCTTCTTTACCAGCGCCGCGATATAGAGCCAGCCGCAGACAATGCCGGCAATATAGGCGAGGGCGTACCAGCGAATCTCCAGCGGACCCAGATGGAGAAGAACCGGGTCGATATTCGGCATGTTCAAAGGCATGTCATCTCCATATATTTCCGAAGCCATCGACTTCGGCAAGGGCAAGTGCCCGCCCGAGCTTATGCGAGGAGCCTGCGCGGCCTCTGAGCGCATAATCATCGCCTATTAACAACTCTGCTGTGACTCGTCGCCACAAAAGAGAAGCGGTATCGCCAGAATCATGAAAAGTTTGTCGGAAATGAGATAAGCGCCTATATAGACAGCGTCTTATTTCTTCGGAGTGCCTGTGATGCAAAGCCAAAACCCCTTCCTCGACGAACTGGCCAAGATGACCACGGGCGCCATGTCGCTGGCCCAGGCGGCGGGCGAAGAGGCCAAGGCGGCTTTCCGCGCCCAGGGCGATCGCTTCGTTGCCGAAATGGATCTGGTGCGCCGCGATGAACTGGACGCACTGCGGGCCGAAGTGGCTGAACTGCGCGCGGCGGTCGCTGCTTTGTCCGCGCTCAAGCAGCAAAGCGGTAGCGCAACTGAAAATGTCAAGCCCAAGGGCAAGGGCGTGAAGCCAGACACCGAAGTGCCGCAAGACTAACTTTTACGTTTAGAACGAGTTTTCATGAATACCCCGCAAACCCTCGACAGTGATGCCCCGTTCGATCCGCTCGACATGGTGGAATCCATCCTGACCGAGGAAGGGCTGGAATTCGAGCGCACGCCGGAAGGCGACCTCGGTTTCGCCCTCGCCGGTGACTGGCGGACCTACGAAATGTGGTTTTCGTGGCGGCCGGAAGGCGATTGCCTGCAACTGTGCTGTTCGCTCGATGTTGAGAGCGGCGTGGGCGTGCCCCTGGCGGAAAATCGCCTGAGCGGGCTTTACGAACTGCTGTGCCTGGTCAATTCGCATGTCTGGTTCGGTCATTTCGAGGTGTTCCGCGATACGGAAGCCGCGGACGGACAAGGCGTCTATGACGTCATCTTCCGTCATACGGTGGCGCTTAATCCGCTGGAACGCAGTTCGGTCATGGCCAGCGCCCACATGATCAACAGCGCCGCCGAGGCGGTGGATCGTTTCTTCCCGGCTTTCGATTTCTGGTTCAAGGGCGTCAGCACGGCCTCCGACGCCTTTGCCGCCTGCCTGTTCGAGACCAGGGGTGAAGCTTAGGGGCGCGAGGCCTGAATTCATCACTGAGCGGCCCGGTGGGCACTTGCGCTGGTGAGCCGACAAACCTATTAAAAACGGACGCATCAGTCTGAGGATATCCAAAAAATGAGTCTCGCCAAACCGATCCTTCTTGTGGGCGCCGGGGCGCTCGGTTCCTCGATCCTCAAGGGCTTTCGCGTGCAGGGCCATGTTACGCCGCCGGAAGTGATGATCCTCGACCTGAAGCCGGGTGAAGAAGCGCAAGCCTATGCCGCTGAGGGCGCGCAGCTCAATCCGCTGCCCGAAACCTGGCACGCCGCGAAAACCATTATTCTGGCCGTCAAGCCGCAGGGCTGGCACGCCGTGGCCCAGATACTGAATGGCAATATCGACAAGGGCGCGGTCATTGTCTCGGTCATGGCCGGGGTAACGACCACCCAGCTCAAGCAGGCGTTCGCGGGCCATCCGACGGCGCGCGTCATGCCGACCACGGGCGTGGCCACCGGCAAGGGGGTGGCCAGCCTCTATGCTGATACCGCGGCGGGCATGGACGCGGCGCGCGGACTCTTTGCCCCTATGGCCCAGACGGTCGAACTGGCCGACGAGGACCAGATCAATTCGGCGACCGCCGTTTCCGGTTCAGGCCCGGCCTATGTCTATGCCTTCGTGCGGGCGCTGGAAAAGGCCGGCCGGGCCAATGGCCTGTCATACAGCCACGCCCGCGACCTGGCGCGCGGCACGCTGATTTCGGCGGCGCGCCTGCTCGATGAGACCGGTGAAGACCCGGAAGCCCTGATCAAGAAGGTGGCTTCTCCGGGCGGCACGACCGAAGCGGCCCTCAATATCCTGTGCAAGCCGGGCGAGGGGCTGGACGAATTGATCCTGGCTTCGGTTGACGCGGCGCACAAGCGCTCCAAGGAGTTGGGATAAACAAAAGGCGGCTGCAGGTGCAGCCGCCTTTTGTTATTGTATTTTCAGGGCCTTCACGATCTCGTTCCAGTCAACGATCTTGAAGTTCTGGCGCTGACGGGCGGTGGCTGGTGTTTCGCCATCGGTGTCGGAATCGTCCTGCATCACCACGACGCCCTTGCCGTAGGGGCCGACCTGGCCGCCCAGTGCCGCCACGCCGTCCGTACCGGTCACGGCGTCTATGCCGTTGCCGGGATAGACCGAGAAACGCCCCTGATAAACCGGCGTTTCCCCTTCGACGCGCCAGACCGCGAAGGCGGAATCGCCTTGTGAAGAGGCGATCAGGAAGGTGTGTGCGCTTTCGCGCAGCAGGGTCAGGCCCTCGATATCGGCCACCAGCTTTTGCGAAGGCAGAGTTTCCACCGCCGTGCGCGCCGTGCCGCTGGCAGGATCCAGCCCATATTGCCACAGGGCGACATTTTCCTCGGCGATATAGAGGCGCCCGGTGGTGTCGTCGACCACACAGCCTTCTGACTGGGTGCCGACCGCGAACTGCCGGACGATACGGGCCTGGGGCTGGCCATTTTCGCTGGTGATGACCGACTGGGTCACATCGCCATTCTTGCCGACCATGATGAAGGTCAGTTGGTTGTCCCTGGTGACGCCCATGCAGAAGCCATAGGCTTCGCTGGTCGGCATGGGCACGAAACCCCAGAGCGTCGTTTGCAGAGTAACGGGGTCGAGTTTGAATACTGCCGCGCCACCCTTGACGCGATCGGAGGCGGCGATGACCGTTTCCGGCAGGCCATTAATGGCCAGGCCGCTGCGCAGATCGACATTGTTCATGGGGCCGACGGGCAGGAACTGTACCTGCTTGCCGGTCAGATCATAGACGTAAAGCCCGGCCTTCTTGTCGGTGGCATAGATCAGGGCGCGGCGGGAATCCTTGGCATCGACCCAGACTTCCGGGTCGTCGGCGCTGTCGAGTGCTTTTGTGGCTACGGCTTCTGTTTCGGCAGCGGCCATAACGGGCGTGCCGTTTCCGTGCGAAGCAAGTATAGAGTCCGAAATAAGCTCTTTGTGTATAGGTGCGCATGATGATAAACAAGCAACACTTATAAATGCTAAGTTTGTTGTCATAAATCTGTTGCAAAACGTTCTGAAATTCATCATCTGCTTTCCTTAATAGCGATCACATCCGGGTAATACCAAAATTTGCAGAAATTAAACTGTAAATTTTTTAAATTGTGGGGCTATTAATGTCGAAAATGAAATATTTGCTTGCCGGCGCCGCCGTGGCGCCTCTCGCATTCACTCTTTCCGCCGGTCAGACCCAGGCGCAGGAAGCCGCAACCGCGGCCGCCGCGGCGGCCGAAGCGCCGATCGAGGTTGTCATCTTCGGCCATCGTGCCGCCGAGCGTGAAGCGCTTGAGCAGCAGCACAGTTCGCAGGTCAAGAAGGAAATCGTCACCGCCAATGATGCGGGTAAACTCCCGGATCAGAACGTCGGTGAAGCTGTCCAGCGTATGCCGGGCGTGAGCGTCGATGACGATCAGGGCGAGGGGCGTTACGTCATTATCCGCGGTCTGGATCCCGCCCTGGCCGCGGTTCGCATCAACGGCCAGGATGCGGCCGCCCCTGAAACGGATACACGCGAGGTGAAGGTCGACACCATCCCGACCGGCCTGATAGGTTCGGTCGAAGTCATCAAGAACCAGACCGCTGAATACGATGCCAACGCCATCGCCGGTGCCGTCAACGTCAAAACCCTGACCGCCTTCGATCGCAAGAAGCCCTTCATTACCGCCCGCTATACCGCCGGCCATATCGACCTGAACGACAAGACCTCTTACGACACCGACCTGTCGGCCGGCACTCGTTTCGGCGATAACAAGCAGTTCGGCGTCGTGGTCGCGCTCAATGCCTCGCGCCGTCCGCAGGCGTCCGACAACCTCCAGGGCTCGGAAAGCTGGGGCGACGACAAGTCGGGCACGCAGATCGTACCGTCCGACTGGAAACTGCGAGATTATTATGTGATCCGCAATAGGCAAGGGGCCGCTGTCAATTTCGATTACAAGCCAAATGACGATGTGCATCTCTATGCGCACACTCTTTTCTCGCACTTCACCGATATGGAGCAGCGCCAGCAGTTTGGCGTCAAGCTGGCGGGCCAGACCGCAACGGGCGACAACACCGGCACTTTTGCCAGCACCAAGGCCGCCAAGCGTGATGCAAAGTACCGCTTTGAAGACGAGCACATCTCGACGGTCAGTTTCGGTGGAGAATTTACGGTCGGTCAGGGCAAGCTGGATGCCGACATCACAAATTCGACCGCCATCAAGGATGACGATCCGCGCTACAACTTCGCCTATGTCTCTGGGAAAAAGGACGCCAGTGGCACCTATGATCTGTCGGATGAGCTGTTTACGGTCGATCCGGGCACCAAGGTTTACGACGCTTCGAATTTTAAGGCTGATGAGGCTGAACTGGAAGCCGATCATTATCGTGAAATCCTGAACCAGGCGTCGGTAAACTACACCCTGCCAACCAGCCTGTTCGGTGGCGACACCACCTTCAAGTTCGGGGCGAAATATGCCAAGCGTCACAAGCGTTCCGATGTCAATTACCGTCTGTACGATGTGTCGGATTCGGGGATGACGCTTAACAACTTCCAGTCCTACACGGGCGCCACGCTTTATGATGGCAAGTATAAGTTCGGACCGACGGTCGATTTCCTGTCCTCCCTGGATTATGCCGAGGCAAACGGTATTCTGACGGACGCCAATCTGGTTCAGCCCGACACATTGGTCGGCGAACTGGCGGATGATTATGACGTCAGCGAAACGGTCAGCGCCGGCTATGCGCAGGCCACCATCAAGACCGGCAACCTGACTGTCACGCCGGGCCTGCGCGTTGAGCACACCCGGAATACCTCGAAGGCCAAGGCGTTCGACGAGGATTCGTCGATTGACATGGATTTCAACAGCTTCGGTAAGAAAGACTATACCGATCTGTTCCCGTCGGTGGTTGGTCGTTATGACTTCAATTCGAACTCCCTGGTGCGCTTTGCCGCCACAACCTCGATCGGTCGTCCGAACTATGTTGATCTGGCCCCGCACGCCAATATCAGCAAGGGCGACGAAGAGGCGGAACTGGGCAATCCGGACCTCAACCCGCTACGGTCGGTTAATCTCGATGCGGGCTACGAACACTATTTCGGTAAGCACGGTGTGATTTCGGTGTCTGCCTTCTACAAGAGCATCGACGATCCGATCTTTACAACTGGCTATACGGGCGACCTGACCGTGGGCGGCGTGACCTATGCCAACATCAGCGTCAGCCAGCCGAAGAACCTGAAAAAGGCCACCGTTTCGGGTGTCGAATTCAACTACGTCATGCAGTACGACATGCTGCCGTCGCCCTTCGATGGCCTGGGCACCTCGTTCAATGTCACCTCGCAGAAGTCGCAAGCGGACGGCGCGCCGGGTCGCAGCGACAAGGTCAGCCTCATCTATACCTCCGACCTGACCGGCACCGCCGAACTGACTTACGAGAAGTATAACTGGACGGCCCGCATCGCCTATTCGTATCGCTCAAAGTTCCTCGATACTCTGGGTGAAGATACATCCACCGACATCTACACCGCTGGGCGTGGCCGCGTCGACGTCAAGGTCGGTTATGCGCTCAACACGAACTGGCAGGTCTTCGTCCAGGGCAAGAACCTGAACGATGCTGCGTGGCGCCGTTATATCGGCACGTCAAACCAACTGGTCGAAAACGAAGTGTACGGCAAAACCTGGGCGGTCGGCGTCGCTGCCAGGTTCTAAATTTTTAGACTGTGCTCAACTGAAGCCCCGCCATCGCGCGGGGCTTTTTTTGTCCGCGGTTGCGTGGCGGAGGCATTGCCGGTAAAGCACGGCCATGCTCCGTATCACTGAATTGAAACTGCCGCTCGATCATCCATCCGAAGCCCTGTCGGAAGCGATCTGCGCAAGGCTGGGCATTACTGCAGATGAATTGCTGTCATTTGAGATCGCGCGCCGGGCCAATGACGCGCGGAAAAAGTCCGCCATCCTGCTGATCTATTCGGTGGACGTGGTGCTGAAGGATGAGGCTGGCGTGGTGGCGCGGATGGCCGGTGATCCGTCTGTCAGGCCGACGCCGGATACGGAATACCGTTTTATCGGCCATGCGCCGGCGGTTAGCCAAAAGCGCCGCCCTGTGGTCATCGGCGCCGGACCGTGCGGCCTGTTCGCGGCGCTGATCCTGGCCCAGATGGGGTTGAAACCGATCATCCTTGAACGCGGCAAGGTGGTACGCGAACGCACGAAAGACACCTGGGGGCTGTGGCGCAAAAGCGAACTGAATCCGGAATCCAATGTCCAGTTCGGTGAGGGCGGGGCGGGGACGTTCTCGGATGGCAAGCTCTACAGCCAGGTCAAGGATCCGCGCCATCTCGGCCGCAAGGTGCTGACCGAGTTCGTCAAGGCCGGTGCGCCGCCGGAGATACTCACCGAGGCCCATCCGCATATCGGCACCTTTCGGCTGGTCTCGATGGTCGAGCATATGCGGCAAACCATTGAAGCGCTGGGCGGTGAATACCGCTGGCAGACGCGCGTTACCGATATTGATATCGAGACTGCACCGGACGATACGCGCCAGGTGCGCGGCCTGCACCTCCATGATGGTGGCTATCTGGAAGCCGATCAGGTGGTGCTGGCCGTGGGGCACAGCGCCCGCGATACCTTCCAGATGCTGTATGATCGCGGCGTCTTTATCGAGGCCAAACCCTTTTCCATCGGCGTGCGCATCGAGCATCCGCAGTCATGGATCGACATGGCGCGCTTTGGTAATTGCGCCGGCCATCCCGATCTGGGTGCGGCGGCCTACAGCCTGTCGCACCACTGTGAAAACGGCAGAACCGTCTACAGCTTCTGCATGTGTCCCGGCGGGCGCGTGGTGGCGGCGGCCTCCGAACCCGGCCGCGTCGTCACCAATGGCATGAGCCAGTATTCGCGCAAGGAGTTCAACGCCAATGCCGGGTTTGTGGTCGGTATCGATCCAGAACGCGATTATCCCGGCCATCCGCTGGCCGGTATCGAATTGCAGCGCCGCTTGGAATCGCAGGCCTATGTCGCCGGCGGCTCGGATTACAAAGCGCCGGGACAAAAGGTCGGTGATTTCCTCGCCGGTCGTGGATCGACTGACTTTGGCGAGGTGCTGCCATCCTATAAGCCGGGCGTTCACCTGACCGATTTGAGCGAATGTCTGCCGGATTTCGTGATCAAGGCCATGCGCGAGGCCCTGCCGGTCTTCGGACGCCAGATCAAGCGCTATGACCATCCGGACGCCATGATGACCGGCGTGGAAACGCGCACCTCGTCACCTATCCGCATTACGCGCGGCAAGGATCTGCAAAGCCTGAATACGCAGGGGCTTTATCCGGCGGGTGAGGGGGCTGGCTACGCTGGCGGCATCCTGTCAGCGGCCATCGATGGTATCAAGATCGCCGAAGCCGTGGCACGGGAATTGGTGGAGGTCGCTTAGCCCGCCGATACCGGCAGGCTGATCACGGCGCGCAGGCCACCTTGCGGGCTGGTGTCGAGTGTCAGTTCACCGCCATGACTGCGCACGATATCGCGCGCAATGGCCAGGCCCAGCCCCACGCCCTTGATGTTCTGGTTGCGTGACTCATCCAGCCTTGAGAACGGCTTGAAGGCTTCCTCGCGCTTTTCCGGGGCGATGCCGGGGCCGTCGTCATCGATGATCAGTCGCAGTTTTTCGCCAGGCGTAACCTCGGCGTGGAAACGGACGTGCTTGCCATAGTGGAACCCGTTCATCACCAGGTTGGTCAGGGCGCGCTGAACGGCCATTTCACGGATATTGACGCGCAGATCCTCGGCGAGGCGTTCGGTTTGCAGCTTGTGACCGGCACGGGCCACGCTGTCGGTGACGGCATCCATCAGGGCGCGAACCGACACGCTGTCGGTATTCTCGGCCATCTCACCGCGGGCAAAGGCCAGGTACTCGTCGATCATGTAGGCCATTTCGGAGACGTCCTGTTTCATCCTCGTATTGGCCTCGTCCTGTTCGCCCATGGCCAGTTCGAGCTTGAGGCGGGTCAGGGGCGTGCGCAGGTCATGGCTGACCGATGCGAGCAGGGTGGTGCGCTGCTCGATCTGGCGCTGGATGCGCGCCTTCATCTTGAGGAAGGCTTCGGCGGCGGCACGCACCTCGGTGGCGCCATAGGGCTTGAAGCCGACATCTTCCTCGCCGCGGCCGAAGCGTTCGGCGGCCTGTGACAGGCGTTCGATGGCGCGCACCTGATTGCGGATGAACAGCATGGCGATGGTGGTCAGGATGATGGTGGCGCCCAGCATCCAGAAGATGAAGATATAGCCGGTGGTGGCGAAGGCGCGGTCCTTGGGAACGATAAAGCGCAGGACGCCTTCCTTGACTTGCACACGGATATCAACATAGCCGGGATAACGAGTGGTATCGAACCAGTAGACCTCTTCGAGCTGATCGCCCAGCGCCTTGTCTATGGTGCGGTTGAGGGCGATGAAGATCGATTCCCGGCGGTTTAGCGGCAGCTTGTCGCCCTTGCGAAGGCTGATCGACAACTGCATGGTGGTGTCAGCCTGGTCGCTGATCTGCTGGAGGTTGGCCTCGGTCGGATTGGCCTCATAGGCGCGTACCGCCCAGGCGATATCGCCGGCCAGACCCTCCGAAAGCTTGGCCGTGACCGTTTCCCAGTGCTTGTCGAAAAACACCCAGGTGACGGCGATCTGCATGATAGCGATCGGCAGGACGATGATCAGCAGGACGCGCGCCATCAGGGTGCGCGGGAAGTTGCGCTTCAGGACTGCGGGCCAGAACTTGATCTTCGGCAATTTGCGCTTGGGGGAGGCCAAGGGTTAGTCCGGAGCCAGCATATACCCCTTGCCGCGCACGGTTTGCAGATAGCGGGGGTTTTTGGGATCCTGCTCGATCTTGCGGCGCAGGCGGGTGACCTGGACATCGACGGCGCGGCCGGTGGTGTCGACGCTGTCCTTGGCCAGGTCCATGCGGTCGACCGGCACATTGGCGCGCTCGGCCAGGTATTTCAGCAGTTGCGATTCAGCTTCGGTCAGGCGGACCAGCGTGCCGTTCTTGCTCAGTTCGGAACGTTCGAGATCGAAGCTGAATGGGCCCATGTTTATTGATTTTGGCAGCGCGGGCTTCACGCCGGTGCGGCGCAGGATGGCTTCGATGCGCAGCAGCAGTTCCTGCGGTTCGAACGGCTTGGAGAGATAATCGTCGGCGCCGATCGAAAGCCCCATGATGCGGTCATCGGGCAGGCCGCGCGCGGTCAGGATCAGGATCGGCACGTTGGAATTGGCGCGCACCCATTTCGACAGCGAGAAACCGTCTTCGCCGGGCATCATGACATCGAGGATCAGCAGGTCGAAGTCGAGCAGTTGCAGCATCCGCTTGGCGGCATCGGCGTGAGCGGCGGCGGTGACGCGGAAGCCCTGTCGGCTGAGAAATTCCTTAAGCAGGGTACGGATGCGGTCGTCATCATCGACCACCAGCAGGTGGCGGGTGGTCGCGTCGTTCTGGGGCGTGCTTTGCCCTGCGGCCAGGCTCATATCGGGGTTTCTTTCTGTCAGAGTGCGCAGTAAACTCTAAACGGCTTTGTTGCACCTGACAGATCACTATTCGTTGAAGTTTGTAAAGATGGCGATATGCGCCGCTGTCACAAAAAATGTGGGTTTCAAAGCTATAGCCGGACGCTTTACATGTCTCGGGAGGCAGCCTTGCCCTTTCATTATGGCCTGGAAAACGTGCAAAGCCTGGCAGGTATCGCGGTCATCATTCTGTTATGCTGGCTGTTGTCGGAGAACCGCCGTAAATTCCCGATTCGCCTGACGATCGGTGCCATCGGCATTCAGGTGGTGCTGATCCTGGCCCTGTTCGCGGTGCCGCAATCCCACGTCCTGCTGGGCGGTGTCGCCAATGGCATGAGTGCGCTGTCTGATGCCACCGACCAGGGGATGCAGTTCGTCTTCGGTTATATGGGCGGCGGCGATCAGCCCTATGCGGTAACCAATTCCGGGGCGCTGTTCGTCTTCGCGCTCAAGGTACTGCCGCTGATCCTGGTCATTTCCGCCCTGTCGGCGTTACTGTGGCATATCGGTGTGCTCAAGATCATCATTCGCGGCCTGGGCTATATCTTTGAGAAGACGATCGGCCTGGGTGGAGCCACCTCGCTGGGCGTGGCCTCCGGCATTTTCGTCGGCAATGTCGAGAGCATGATTATCATCAAGGGCTATCTCGACAAGTTGACGCGCTCGGAACTGTTCGTGCTGGTGGTGATCGGCATGGCCAATGTGTCCGGCTCCACCATGGTGGCCTATGTGCTGATCCTGCAGCATGTCCTGCCCGATGCGGCGGGCCATATCCTGGCGGCGGCCGTGGTCTCGGCGCCGGCGGGTGTGCTGCTGGCGCGGATCATCGTGCCCGACCTGATCAACCACAAGGTCGAGAAGCTCGATTACGGCAGCGAACTGAAATACGATTCCGCCATCGACGCCGTTTCAAAAGGCACGGTGGACGGCATGACCGTGGCCATGAATATCGCCGCCATACTGGTGGTGATGGTGGCGCTTGCGGCGCTGGCCAATGCGATTCTCAGTGTCGTACCGGAGATCGGTGGCCAACCGGTGACAGTGGAGCGCATATTGGGATTGATCTTTACGCCCCTAGCCTGGCTGATCGGCGTGCCGTGGAACGAGGCGGCGAAGGGCGGGGAAATCCTCGGCATCAAGATGGTGCTGACCGAGTTCGTTGCCTTTCTGAAACTGGCGGCCATACCTTTGGTCGACATGACTCCGCGCACGCGCATTCTCCTGACCTACGCCACCTGCGGCTTTGCCAATATCGGCTCGGTGGGGATCACAGTAGCCGGCTTCGGCGCCCTGATGCCGGACCGCCGTCAGGAAATCATCAGCCTGATCTGGAAGGGGCTGGCCGCGGCCTTCCTGGCCACCTGTCTGTCAGCGGCGATTGTCGGCGCCTTGCCGAATGCGGTGTATGGGCTTTGACCTCCGCGTCTTAGCGGCAAGGGCGACCGCCCGTCCGAGCCGTTGCGAGGTAAGCCATGCGGCTTGAGCTCTAATTAAGCGTCCCCGGAAGGCTTGGCGGCCAGGCGTGACATAATGCCGGAATAGCTCAAAAGAATACGATCGCCGCAGGTCAGTTGCCCGCGACCGAAGATCACCGACTTGCCGACGCGTGTAATCTCACCGGTCGCCACGATGATGTCGCCTTCGCGGCCGGGACTCAGGAACTGCGAGTCGAGCTGCAGGGTTACCGCGCCGCCATCGGCCAGGTGGGGCAGGGCGAAGACGAACAGCGAGGTATCAGCCAGGGTCAGCAAGCAGCCGCCATGCACTGTGCCGCCGCCATTGAGATGTCGCTTTTCCGCTTTGAACGCCACTTTGACCTTGGCCGGATCGTCCGACTGGTAGTAATAGGGCCCGACCAGGCCATTGAACGTATCGCTTTCGGGCGCCCGTACCCAGCCGGCAAAGTCGCCTTCGGTAATTTTCTCATACTGGCTGGCGTCGATGCTCATCATATTACTCCGGAGAAACAGTCATGTCCCAGCTCGTCGAAGAGACCCTGCTTGATCTCTTATCGCAGGTGCGAAAGGGTGACTCCATTAGCCCCAATGAGGTGGCTAAGGCAATAGACGCCATCAACTGGCGGCGCGAATTGCCGAAGGTGCGGGCGGTGATCATCGGTCTGGCGCGCCAGGGAAAACTTGAGGTATTGCGCAAGGGCAAGCCGATCGAACCCGAAGGTTTCAAAGGGGTTTATCGGGTGCGGTTAGCACAGGGCGAAACACAGTCGGTATAAAAGTGAACAGTACTGTACGGTTTTTTTGCCTTCACTATTGCCATTTTATCAATATGCGGCATGTATGATCGGGCATTCACGCGCGATCAGAACGAAAAGACCGCCATCCATACCTATGTCCAGGGCGACCTCCAAACCGATCAAGGCTGAGTTTACCATCACGGCGCCCTCGAAGGGCGGCGATGGCGTGGCCGTGCTCAATCTGAGCGGTCAGTGGATCATCACGCACCTGGAAGGTATTGCCGCGCGGATGCAGACGGCGCTCAAAAAATACGACAAGGTGCATGTGGCCACCGATGGGCTTGAGGCGCTCGATAGTGCCGGGGCCTTTGCCCTGCATTACGCCCTGACCGACAAACTCGACGGCGAGATTTTCAAGGATAATGAAAACTACGCCCGGCTCTATGCCCTTGTGGGGGCCAACCGGCCGACCATGGACACCTACAACCGGGAAAACCCGGAGGTCAAAAAGTTCTGGCTGCACCCGATCTATTACGGACTGGTCCATCTCGGCCAGTTGATGTCGGGGTTCTGGCGCGGCTTCATCGCCCAGTCGGTGTTCATGGGCCATGTCATGACCCTGATCATGCTGTCGATCGCGCGGCCTTCGCGCGTGCGCTGGGCGCCTCTGTTCAACATCATGCAGCGTGCCGGGCTTGAGGCCCTGCCGATCGTGGCAGTCACCAACCTGTTTGTCGGCGCCGTGCTGGCCTTCCTGATGGTGCTGTCGCTGAAAGCCTATGGAGGGGCGGTCTTTTCCATTGATTTCGTCTCCATCGGCGTCATGCGGGAATTTGCGCCGGTGATCGCCGCCGTGCTGATCGCCGGCCGCTCGGCCTCGGGTTTCGCGGCCGAAATCGGTTCGATGAAGATGAACCAGGAAATTGACGCCATGCGAGTCATGGGGATTGATCCCTACGAAGCCTTGGTTCTGCCGCGCGTCGTAGCCCTGGTGATCATGACGCCGCTGGTGACCTTTATCGGCGCCCTGGCCGGTATGCTGGGCGGGTCTCTCGCCATCTGGGGCTCGCTGGGGCTAGGGCCGCAATATTTCGTCCAGCGCCTTTATGACTATGTGCCGACCGTCAACCTGTTCGTCGGCATGATCCGAACGCCCGTTTTCGCCGTTACCATCGCCGTGGTTGGCTGCCGTCTCGGCATGTCGGTCAAGGATGATGTCATCAGCCTGGGCCGCCAGGTGACCAAGGCGGTGGTGCAATCCATCTTCCTGATCTTCATGATCGATGCCATTTTCGCCATGCTTTTCAACGGGTTTACGTTCTGATGAAAAGACAGGTCGTTCCCCCGCTGAAAGAAGAATGCGAAGACCCGATTGTCATTACGGGCCTGAACAACAGTTTTGGCAGCAATGTCGTCCATGAAAATCTCGACCTGACTGTCAAACGGGGCGAGATCCTGGGCATTGTCGGTGGCTCCGGCTCCGGCAAGACGGTGCTACTGCGCTCCATCCTCGGCCTGCAAAAGCCGACCTCCGGCGACATCCATCTGTTCGGCCATCGCCTCTATGAGGGCAGCGACGAAAAGACCCGCCAGATTCAGGCTAAGACCGGCGTGCTTTTCCAGAGCGGGGCGCTCTTTTCCACGCTGACCGTGGCAGAAAACATCATGGCGCCGATGATGGAATTCACCCGCCTGAGCCGGCGCGAAGCGCGCGCCGTGGCCCTGCTGAAAATGTCCATGGCCGGTTTGCCCCTGACCGCCGCCGACCTGGCGCCTTCCGAGCTTTCCGGCGGCATGATCAAGCGCACGGCCCTGGCGCGGGCATTGGCGCTCGATGCGCAACTGCTGTTTCTCGATGAACCGACCGCGGGGCTGGACCCGATCGGGGCGGCCGCCTTCGATACGCTGATCCGCGAACTGGCGGGCAGCCTTGACCTGACGGTCTTTATGATTACGCACGATCTTGATAGTCTCTACGCCATCTGTGACGAAATCGCCGTGCTGGCGGATCGGCATGTGGTGGAGAAGGGGCCTGTCTCGCAACTGGAAAAATCTTCGCATCCGTGGATACACGAGTATTTCCACGGCCCACGCGGACGGGGGAAGAAGTAGGAACACGATATGGAACGTCAAGCCCATTATGCTCTGGTCGGCCTCGCCACATTTGCCCTCGCACTTGTGCTGACTGTCTTTGCCTTCTGGTTCATCCAGTTCGACTTCAACAAGAGCTTCGGCACCTATGAGGTCGAGTTCAACACGCCGGTCGACGGCCTGACCAAGGGAGCGGAAGTCCACTTCAACGGCATTAAGGTCGGTGAGGTGACGGGCCTGCGTCTCGGCAATGCCAATACCCACCAGGTCATCGCCACGGTGCAGCTTGACGAAGGCACGCCGGTGCGTGTCGATTCTGTAGCTTCGCTGGAACCGCAGGGCATTACCGGGCTGTTTTATATGCAGATTTCGCCCGGTTCGGCCAATGCGCCGCTGCTGAAGCACAAACCGGGCGCGCCGCCGCCATTGATCCACAGCCAGGAAAGCGCGCTCTCAAAGCTGTTGTCGGGTTCCGGTTCGGTGATCGAAAATACCTATGAGAGCCTGAACCGCGTCAACCGCCTGCTGTCGGACCAGAACATCAAGACCTTCTCGGACAGCCTGAACAATCTCGAAGCCATCACGGCCGAACTGAAGGGCCGCGAGCAGATGATCGATGATGCCCATGCCGCCATTGTCAGCGCCGGCGAGGCGGCCGATGCGGTGACGCGTCTGGCCAATTCAACCAATGCCGTGGCCTCTGACAAGCTGCCGCAGACGCTCGACCAGATCAACGCCGCCACCAAGAAACTGGCCGATGCCGCCGATCATGTGGCGACCCTGGCCGATGCCATGAAGGCGCCGGCCGATCAGCTTAATTCGACCACCCTGCCGGAATTGCAGGAAAGCCTGCGCAACCTCAATGACGCCTCGGAATCGGTCAAAGATCTGGTCGATTCCGTGCAGGCCAGCCCGCAGGGGCTGATCAACAAGCCCGTCGCCAAGGAAAGAAAGGTGAGCCAATGAGTGCGCTTATGAAAACCCTGAAGACGACGGCTGTTCTGGGCGTTGCCGTAGCCTTGACCGGTTGCGTGACCCTGCTGCCCAAGACCAAGCCGGCCCAGCTTTATCGCTTCGGTTACACACCGGAGATGGTCGAGCAAAAGGCTGAGGCGGCGGGCACGGCCGGCCGCGCGGTCGGCATGGCGCCTACCGGCATCGTGTTCGGCACCGTCACCTTCCCGCAGGACAGCGCCGGCGATCGCATCGTCACAGTTGAGGGCAGTGAGGTCGCCTATGTGGCCGAAGCGCGCTGGACCTCGGCGGCCTCCGGCCTTTTCAAGGACGCGATCTCGACCGGCTTCGCGCGTGGCGGCCAGACGGTGACGCTTGAACCGCGAGGGCCGACGGCGGCCAATTTCCGCCTCGATATCAGCGTGCGGAAATTCGAGACGGACTATAAGCGCAATCGCCCGACGGTTTCGGTGGCGCTGGATGCGCGCCTGATCCGACTGTCGGACCGTATGGTGGTGGGGCAGAAATTCATCAGCGCCGATATTCCCGTGCGCAAGAGCGATATGTCGCTGATGGCGGACGGTTATAACCAGGCGACGACCCAGGTGGTGACCAGCCTGATCGATTTCAGCGAAGACGCGCTGGCCACCTATGCCCAGACAGCGACGCCCCAGGAAATGGCGAAACCGTCGGCGACTCAGAAGGTTGAGGGGTTGTAAGTCAGTAAGAACCCCCACCACCACGCCTTTCAGGCGCGGTCCCCCTCCCCACCAGAGGTGGGGAGGTATAGAAAGGGCATTCTTTATACCTCCCCGGCATAGCCGGGGAGGGGGACCATCAAGCGTAGCGCAGATGGTGGTGGGGCTTCTTACTTAAGCCAGCGCCACTTCGTAAGCGGCTTCAGTCTTTTCAGCGATCTCTTCCAGCGTCACGTCCGGCGCCAGTTCGATCAGTTTCAGGCCCGAACCGTCCGGCTTGACCTCGAAAACGCCGAGATTGGTGATAATCAGGTTGACCACGCGCGTGCCGGTCAGCGGCAGGGTGCAGGCTTTCAGTACCTTGGATTCGCCGTGCTTGTTGGCATGATCCATGACCACGACCACGCGTTTGACTCCTGCCACCAGGTCCATGGCGCCGCCCATACCTTTGACCAGCTTGCCGGGGATCATCCAGTTGGCGATGTCACCGTTTTCGGCCACTTCCATGGCGCCCAGGATGGTCAGGTTGATATGGCCGCCACGGATCATGGCGAACGAATCCGACGAGGAGAAGTACGAGGTCTCGTCCAGTTCGGTGATAGTCTGCTTGCCGGCATTGATCAGGTCGGCGTCGATCTCGTCCTCATAGGGAAAGGGGCCCATGCCGAGCATACCGTTTTCCGATTGAAGGGTGACCGTCATGCCTTCGGGGATATGGTTGGCCACCAGGGTCGGGATGCCGATGCCGAGATTGACGTAAAAGCCATCCTTAAGCTCTTTCGCTGCGCGGGCTGCGAGATCGTCTCTGGTCCAGGGCATTATACGGTCTCCTTGGCGCGGATAGTGCGTTGCTCGATGCGCTTCTCAAACGTGCCCTGCACAATACGGTCGACATAGATGCCGGGCGTGTGGATATGGTCAGGATCGAGCGACCCGACCGGTACGATTTCCTCGACCTCGGCGATACACACCTTGCCGGCCGTCGCCATCATCGGGTTGAAATTGCGCGCCGTCTTGCGGAAGATCAGGTTGCCGCGGGCATCGCCCTTCCACGCCTTGATGATGCTGAGGTCAGCCACCAGGCCGGTTTCCAGCACATAATCGCGGCCATTGAAGTTCTTGATTTCCTTGCCCTCGGCCACAATGGTGCCGACCCCGGTGGCGGTATAGAAACCGGGAATGCCGGCCCCGCCGGCGCGGATGCGTTCGGCCAGGGTGCCCTGCGGATTGAACTCCAGTTCCAGTTCGCCGGCGAGATACTGGCGTTCGAATTCCTTGTTCTCGCCAACGTAGGAACTGATCATCTTCTTGATCTGCCGGGTTTCCAGCAACTGGCCAAGGCCAAAGCCATCGACGCCGGCATTGTTGGAGATGACGGTGATTCCTTTCACGCCGGAATCGCGTAAAGCCGCGATCAGGTTTTCAGGGATGCCGCACAGGCCGAAACCGCCGGACATGACGGTCATGCCGTCGAAGGTAAACCCTTCCAGCGCGCTTTTGGCGTCAGGGAAAACTTTGGGGGAACTGGACATCGAATCCTCTTTGGTGAGGTGTGTTTGTGCCGTGACCTAAGCGCAAATGGCAGCGAATGTCACTTCAAATTGTGCGCCGCCAGATGGTTACTTTTGCAAGTAAGGTTTTAGCGAAACGTCCGGATCGGAGATCGTGTCATCCAGCGCTACTCCCTTGGCGATCAACAGTTTGGCGGCCATGAAGTCGGCGGGTTTGCTGACGCATTCAGCGGTCTTCAGGCGGCCTTCGCCGTCAACATGGAAAACGCTGAAGGCACCGCCGGCTGGATCGCCCCGGACAATGGTGCGGCAGTCGGGGCGCAGCAGGCCGGCGATCTGGAGCTTGAATTCATACTGGTCTGACCAGAACCAGGGCGTTTCCACGATCGGTGCCTTGTAGCCGGTAATGGCAGCAGCGGCCTGCTTCGCCTGTTCCAGCGCGTTGGGCACGCTTTCCAGACGGAAACGGCCATCATAGATTGGCAGGGTGCGCGAGGTGACGTCACCAATGGCGAAGATATCCGCATCGCTGGTGCGCGCCTGTTCATCGACCACTATGCCATTCGCGCAAACGAGGTCAGCGTCTTGCGCCAGGTCATCATTGGCCAGCGCGCCGATGCCGACCAACAGCAGATCGAACTCATGTGTCCGGCCATCGGCCAGGTGAACCACTTTTTTGTCACCCTGCCCAAGCGACAATTCGGTAATGGCCGCTTCAGTAAAGATACCGACACCGCACCCCATGTGCATTTCGGTAAAGAAGTTCGACAGGGCGGGCGAGGCGACGCGCGCCAGGATACGGCTTTCGCGCTCGAAGACGGTAACCTCGCAGCCGAGATAGCGGGCGGAGGCGGCGACTTCCAGCCCGACATAGCCTGCCCCGATCAGGCCAATGCGGTGACCAGGCTGGAGAGCATTTTTGAGCGCTTCGGCATCATCGAGGGTGCGCAGCAGGTGATGCGGCACACGGTCGGCGCCGGGCACCGGGAAGGGGCGGGCCTTGGAGCCGGTGGCGATGATCAGTTGGTCATAGGGCAGGGTGATGCCGCCCAGAAGCGTGACGGTCTTGCCGGCGCGATCGATCGAGACCGCCCGTGTATTGACGCGGGCATCGATGTTCTGGTCGGCATAGAAGGTGTCGCCACGCAGGTAGAGGTCATCGAGTGAGGCTTCGCCCTTGAGCCAGGCTTTGGACAGCGGCGGACGCTGATAGGGCAGATAAGGTTCGGCGCCGATCAGGGTGATATGGCCGGTATAGCCATACTGACGCAGGAACCCCGCCGCCGAGCCGCCGGCATGTCCGGCCCCGATGATGACGACGCCCGACAAATTAAACGCCTTCCGGCACGGGCAACTTGTTTTGCAAACAGAAAGCCTTGATCGTGTTGTTGAGCAGGCAGGCGATGGTCATGGGGCCGACGCCCTTCGGCACCGGCGTGATGGCCAGGGCGCGATCCTTGGCGCCGTCGAAATCGACATCGCCGACCAGCTTGCCTTTGGGGCCTTCAGGCGTGGCGACTTCAATGCGGTTGATGCCGACATCGATCACATAGGCGCCGTCTTTTACCCAGTCGCCCGCGATGAACTTCGGACGGCCGACGGCGGCCACCAGGATATCAGCGCCTTGGCAGACCTCAGCCAGGTTTTTGGTCTTCGAATGGGCGATGGTGACGGTGCAGTCTTGATTCAGCAGCAGTTGCGCCATCGGCTTGCCGACGATATTGGAACGACCGACAATGACGGCACTCTTACCGGCCAGTGTATCGCCGTGGGCCGCGACGGCGTCCTTCAGCAGCATCAGCGAACCGAGCGGTGTGCAGGGGACGATGCCATCAAGGCCCACCGCCAGCTTGCCGGCATTGATGACGTGGAAGCCATCGACATCCTTGTCCGGATTGATGGCGTCGATCACCTTCAGCGACGACATGTGTTTCGGCAGGGGCAGTTGCACCAGTATGCCATTGACCACAGGATCGCGGTTCAGGTCATCGACGATCTTCAGCAGTTCGTCTTCAGAGGTGGTGTCGGGCAGGCGGATAGTGCGCGATTCCATGCCGATGGCCTGGGTCATCTCGCCCTTCGACTTCACATAGACCTGGCTGGCCGGGTCTTCGCCGACAATGACGACCGTGAGACAGGGCGTGAGGCCATGAGCGGCCTTCAGGTTGGCGACATGGGCGGCCAGGCGGTCACGCAAAGCCTTGGCGTAACCCGCTCCGTCAATGATATTGCCGCGCCTGGCGGTAACCTGATGAAAAGCGGTCATGTGCGCACCTGTAAAGTTTTCTGACGCCTCATGTATTCCCCAAAAGTGGCAATCCACTTTTAGGCATGAGGCTAGAGGGCCGCCACAAGCGCCTCAACTAGCGGGCGCAGGGTATTGCTCAACGGGGCGGCGATGCTGGCGTCATACAGGTGCGGCGTTGTTAAGTCCAGATAAGTATCCTGAACAATTTCAATCTGCAGGGCCTGAATCTGCCGTGAAAGGGCCCCATAGTGACGCGTGGTATAGCCGCCTTTGAAGCGGCCATCGAGCACATGGCTGTAGGTGTCTGTTTTTTCTCGCCAATCCTGCAGTGCCTTGAGCGTATCGCCGCGCAGGGTCTGGCCACTGTTGGTGCCGAAATTGAGGTCAGGCAGGCGGCCTTCAAACAGGCTGGGAATCACGCCGCGTATCGAATGGGCGTCGATCAGCAGGGCCTTGCCATGGCGCGCCACGGCGGCATCGAGCGCAGCCCTGAGCTGGTCATGATAGGGCTGCCAGTAGGTCTCGCGGCGAAATGCGATCTCGGCGGCGCAAGGGTTATGTCCTTCCGGATAGATCGGATTCTGGTCGAAATCGCTGACCGGACACAGGCCGGTTTCAAACTGGCCGGGATAGAGGTTGGCGCCGGCCGGATCGCGGTTGAGATCGACGACATAGCGCGAATGGGTGGCCCACAAGGTCGTGGCGCCAAGTTCCTGAGCGAAATCGAACAGCCTGTGAACGTGAAAATCCGTCTCGCGCACCGCCCGCCCGGTTTCGTTCAGTTTGGCCGCGATATCGGGCGGAATATAGGTGCCGACATGCGGCGCGGCGATGACGAGCGGCGAGGACCCTTCATGGAACGCGAAGACGGGGGGACTTGTTGTTTGATAGTCGGCTGGCATGGTTTCAGTTGAACCTATGCCGGTGCTGGCTGTCAAGCTCACGTATGGCAAGGACCGGGGAGTTTACCCCGGTCCCTGCGCTCTCACATCAGACGATGCGACCCTGGCGAATGACTTCCCTGTACCAGAGCGCACTGAGCTTGGGGGTGCGTGTCTGGGTAGCGAAATCGACATAGTGGATGCCGAAGCGTTTGCCATAGCCATCCGCCCATTCAAAATTGTCCATCAGGCTCCACAGGAAGTAGCCCTTGAGTGGATAACCTTCGGCAACCAGGCGGCGGAACTGGCCGAAATAGTTGCGCAGGTACATGACCCGATCGACGTCATCTATATGGCCGTTGATGACCGGATCGTCGGCCGATGCGCCATTTTCGGAAATGTAGAGTGTCTTCGGTGACCACAGTTCGCTGACCATCCGCGGTCCCCAGTAGGCGACTTCGGGGCCGACCACCAGCCACGGCGAGGCCATGCGCGGCGACGAGGCGATATGCGGAATGGTGACATAGCCCGCGGGGCCATCATCGGCGCGCACCCATTCGGGCGTGTAGATATTGAGCGCCACGAAATCGAGCGGGCTTGAGATGGCGGCCATATCACCGGCCTGAACCTTTGGTGCGGCGGCGCCCTGTTCGGTCAGGTATTCGTCGATATAGCGCCCTTCCATGATGGCGGTCAGGAACATGGCGTTCTTTTCGCGTGTCGCCTTCTTGGCGGCGGCGATATGTTCCGGCGTTTCCATGACCGGGCAATAGAAGACGGTGTTATCGGCCAGCCCGACCTGGGTGCCCGGCTTCGCCTGGGCGCGGATGGCTTGCACACCGAGGCCATGCGCCAGAACGCCGTGGTGGCGGACCTGGTTGACGCCGGCGGCATCGAGCTTCAGGCCCGGCGCATGGATGCCGACCTGATGGCCGAGATCGGTGAAGCAACGCAATTCATTGACCGTCATGAAATTATGCACGCGATCCGACAGCTTGCCCGCCATGAAACCGGCATAGTCGGCGAAGGCGAGGGCCGTGTCGCGGTTCTGCCAGCCGCCCGGCAAAGCTTGCGGCAGATCCCAGTGAAACAGGGTGACATAGGGTTCGATCCCGGCCGCCAGCAGCGTATCGACCACGCGGTTGTAGTAGTCGACACCTTTTGGGTTGGGTTTGCCGCGGCCTTCCGGGAAGATGCGCGACCAGGCGAGTGACATGCGATATGTGCCGACGCCGAGGTTTTTCATCAACTGCACATCATCGGCATAGCGATGATAGCTGTCGCACGCCACATCGCCGGTATCGCCATTGGCGACCTTGCCCGGCGTATGGCTGAATACGTCCCAGTTGGTCTGGCCGCGTCCGTCTTCTTTCACGGCGCCTTCGATCTGGTAGGCGGCGGTGGCGACGCCCCAGCGGAAATCCTTGGGAAAGCTCAGATCTACGGGGGCGGCCTTCGCGGAGCCGATCAGACCCGCGCCCGCTAGGCCCGTAGCAAGTCCGTATCCCAGTTGACGCCTGTTGATATTGGTCATGGTATCCTCTCAAATTTTATTTTTATGGTCCGGTCACTCTCCGATGTTTCCGGGATATCCGCAAGAGCCGGATAGGGCCGCAAAGACGAATGACAAAGCTCAGGAAAAGCTTGTCATTCCTGCCGCCATACCTAGATACTGCGCTTTCACGGATTTAGGGCAGATTCTGCGGGCGCGGCATGGACATTCATCTTTTACTCAACGTGTTCGTCTTCCTGCTGGCGGGCTGCGTGGTCGTGCCGCTGGCGCAGCGCTTCCGGCTCGGATCGGTGCTCGGCTATCTGATCGCCGGCATAATCATCGGCCCCTTTGTGCTGGGCCTGATCGGTGAGGCGGAAAAGGTTATGCACTTCGCCGAGTTCGGCGTCATCATGATGATGTTCCTGATCGGCATGGAACTGGAGCCGGCCATTCTGTGGCGCCTGCGCCGTCAGATTGTCGGTTTGGGCGGGCTCCAGGTAGCCCTGACCGCGCTGGCGCTTATGGTGACCGGTGTGCTGCTCGGCCATTCCTGGCAGGCATCGCTGGCCGTCGGCATGGCACTGGCTTTGTCCTCCACGGCCCTGGTCATGCAGATGCTGCGGGAAAAGAACCTGACCCACACGCAGGTGGGGGAGACCTCATTCGCTATCCTGCTGTTCCAGGATATCGCCGTCATCCCGATCCTGATCATCATTCCCCTTCTGGCATCCAGCCTGCATCTCAGCGTTCTGCCAGCGGCGGGCGAGCATTCAACCAGCCTGATCGCCCACTGGCCGGCCTGGCTGCAACCGGTCGCGGTGGTGGCGGTCATCGCGGGCGTAATCTTCAGCGGAAAATACCTGTCGCGTTATATCTTCGGCGCCATTGCCCGCGCCAACCTGCGCGAGGTCTTCACTGCCGCCTCGCTGGCCCTGGTCATTGGCGTCACCATCCTGATGGAACTGGTGGGCGTTTCCCCGGCGCTTGGGGCTTTCATTGCCGGCGTGGTTCTGGCCAATTCGGAGTACCGCCGCACCATCGAGACCGATATCGAGCCCTTCAAGGGGTTGCTGCTCGGCCTGTTCTTCATCAGCGTCGGCATGGGCATGGACTTCACCGTCCTGATGGCGCATCCGGTCGGACTGATCGCCGCGGTGGTCTGCGTCATGGTGGTGAAGGGCATACTGCTGTTCGGTCTCGGACGTCTGTTCAGGCTCGATACGGCCCCAGCCCTGGGGCTGGCCTTCGGTCTTTGCCAGGGCGGAGAATTCGCCTTTGTCCTGCTGCAGATGATCGGCGGGTTGAACCTGATCGATCCGGAAATCCAGAAATTCCTGGTTCTGCTCGTGGCGCTTTCGATCGCGCTGACGCCGATCCTGGTCGCCATCTATGGCCGATACATCCAGCCGATGTTCATGAGCACCCTGCCGGCCCATTATGACGAAATCGACGAGCATAATGGCGTGATCATCGCCGGCTTCGGTCGCTTCGGGCAGATTGTCGGCCGTTTCATGGTCAGCCAGGGCGTGGAGATTACCGTTCTGGAGAAAAGTCCGGAACAGGTGGAACTACTGCGCAAGTTTGGCTCGAAAGCCTATTTCGGCGACGCCACCCGGCTGGACCTGCTGCGTTCGGCTGGAGCGGAAGAGGCGCGGATGCTGGTGGTGGCGGTCGATGACGCCGACAGCGCGGTTGAAATCGTCAAGCTCGCCAAGGAGAATTTCCCACGGCTCAAGATCTTTGCTCGTGCCCGCAATCGCCGCCACGCCTTCGATCTCGATCGCGCCGGCGCGGACTATTATCACCGTGAACTGCTGGATTCATCCCTGACCATGGCACGCGATGCCATGATCGCGCTGGGGTATCCGAAGGCGGATATTGAACGTCGGGCGAAGAAATTCCGCAATCACGATATCGAAACGTTGAGGCGATCCTTCGCCTTCTTTGAGAGCGAGCCGGACATGATCAATTTCGCCCGGCTCTCCCGCGAGGAATTGGAAGGTATTTTGCGTGAGGACCAGCAAGAAGCTTAGAGACTGTTGCAAATGCGTGATGCTGGGCTGCAACGTGCTGCTTTCTGCGCTTCCGGTGCTCACGTACTTAAGTACGCTGCGCTCCGGTTCTCGAAATCAGTCCGCTTCGCCTCAGCCTGACGCATTTTCGATCAGCCTCTAAGCAGAGGCGATGGCGGCCAGACGCATTTCCAGTTCCGTCGGATTGAACGGCTTGGCGACATATTCGTCCATGCCGGCATCCAGGCACCGTTCGCGGTCGCCGGAAAGCGCGTGGGCGGTGACGCCGATGATCGGCAGATGCGGGCGCCGTTCCTGACGCTCGAAATCGCGGATCGCCATGGTGGCTTCGATCCCGTCCATGTCGTGCATCTGCACGTCCATGAGGCAGGCGATATAGCGGTTGCATCGGGCCAGGGTGACGGCTTCGACCCCATTGTCGGCGACATCATAGTCATAGCCAAACTTTTCGAGATAGGTGGCGACCACCAGGGCATTGGGGGCATAGTCATCAACCAGCAGAACTTTTGGCCTGGTGTCGTCGGGCGGCGGGGAATGCGGCACATTAAGGTCGGCAGAGGCGGGGGGCGAAGCATAACCGTGCGTTTCCAGCAAATGCTCCACCTGGTTCCTCAGCGTGTCGACTGACGCCTTGAGCGTGCGAATAAATGCCCTTTGTCTGTCGGTCAGGGGCTCGCTTTGGGCCAGCAGATCGCACAGGCCGAGCGCGGCGCTCATTGGCGAACGGATGTCATGGGCGATACTATCTTCCGTTAATTGTCTGTCAGACATCATCCGAACCTTGTACGAGCAGGTGAAACAAGGATGCGGCTAGGTGGATAAGGGATCAATGAGGATAAAGCCCTGCATTATCGGTGGCTTGTCAACAGGGGAGAGCCTGCCTATGGTCTTCGGAACAGGGAGAACAGGGATGAAAAAAACCGGCCGCAATGGCGCTGGCATTTTTAGGTTTGGCGGCTTTTTCGGCGCTGGCCGCCAATCCGATCGTGCCGGGTTGGTATGCCGATCCCGAAATCCGCCTCTTTGCGCACCAATACTGGATTTACCCGACCTTTTCGGCTGAGACCACACCTGCCGGGGCCGTTGAGCTGAGCGATGCGCAGAAAAGGCTGCGCGCCAATCCGAAGATATGGTCGCCTTTCCTCAAGCAGACCTTCATGGACGCGTTTTCCTCGGATGACCTGGTCCATTGGCAGAAACACCCGCATGTCCTGGATGTGAAGAATGTCCCTTGGGCGGCCTACGCCTTGTGGGCGCCCTCGGCCATCGAGAAGGATGGCCAATATTATCTCTTCTTCGGCGCCAATGATGTCCATGCCGGTGAACTGGGCGGTATCGGCGTGGCAGTTGCCGATCATCCGGAAGGTCCGTTCAGGGACGCGCTCGGCCATCCGCTGATCGGCGATATCCATAATGGCGCCCAGCCGATCGACCAGATGGTTTTCCGTGACGATGACGGCCAGTATTACATGTATTACGGCGGCTGGAAGCACTGCAATGTGGTGAAGCTGGCACGCGATCTGAAAAGCATCGTGCCATTTCCCGATGGCGAGACTTACAAGGAGATCACGCCCGATCCTGACTATGTCGAGGGCTCGTTCATGGTCAAACGGAACGGCATTTATTACCTGATGTGGTCGGAAGGCGAATGGACCGGGCCGGATTACAGCGTGGCCTATGCCATGGGGCCGACGCCGTATGGCCCCTTCAAGAGTCAGGGCAAGATCCTCCAGCAGGATATGCGGATCGCGCGTGGCGCCGGACATCATTCGGTGGTCAATATTCCCGGCACGGATGACTGGTACATCGTCTATCACCGCCGGCCGTTGGGCGAAACCGACGGTAATCACCGCGAACTGGCCATAGAGCGCATGATTTTCGAGCCCGATAGCCATATTCGGCCGGTGGTGATGACCAATGAAGGCGTCGCGTCACGGCCCTTGCCATAATTTGGTTTGCGAAATAACCCGCCTGTTAACCGTCTGTCTTAAAAAGGCGGCAATGCCACTGTGATATGGTGTGGTATAGTAACAGGAGTATCGCCATGCGCGCTGCCATCACCGAAGACCTGCCGGAAGTATCCCCCGCCATTGCCGCCCTGAGCGGCTTTATCATGGTGTGTCTGGTCCTGCTGGTGCTGGAGGTCGGTGTGATGATGCGCAGCCACGCGGATTACAGGTCTGAGCCGATGAAGACGCATACGGCCTGGCGCAGTCTGACCCATTAGACGGTTTGAATCTGGAAAAAGTGGAAATGGTGGACGCGACAGGGATTGAACCTGTGACCCTTCGCGTGTGAAGCGAATGCTCTCCCGCTGAGCTACGCGTCCGAACCAATGCAGGGAGCGGCGTCTTAGCCTGCGTCAACGCCCGGCGCAAGTGCCTTTTCTATTTTATGCCCGTGATTTGAGACAAGCCTGCACCGCCGCCGGCAGCTCACGGTAATGATCGAGCAGGGCGTCGGCGTTCAGTTCGGTGAGGGGGCGTTCGCTGTAGCCGTGGGTGAACAGGATGCTGGGCACATCCGCGGCTTTCGCCGTCAGGAAGTCGGTTTCCGAGTCGCCGATCATGATGGCGCGCGCCATGTCGCCGCGCATGTCGTCGATACAGGCGCGCAGGTGACCGGCGGCGGGCTTTTTGTTGGGCACCACATCGGCGCCCTTGATGGAGCCGAAACGGTGCGACAGGCCGATGGTTTCGATCAGTTTGACCGCCAGATAGTTGGGCTTGTTCGTGCAGACGGCGAAGCGCGCGCCGGCGGCTTCCAGCGTATCCAGCGCCTCATTGAGGCCGTCATAAACGATGCTGTGGTCATTGATATGCTGCTCGTAGTGATCCAGCAGGCGGTTCAGCAATGGTTTTTCCTGATCGGCGGCCAGGGGGGCGCCTGCCAGCGCGAAGCCACGGCGCAGCAATTCCATGGCGCCGCGGCCGATCAGCGGGCGGGCCTCATCGAGATGGTAGGGTTTCACGCCCTGTTCCCGCAAAACGACATTCAGGGCATTGATGATATCCGGGGCGCTGTCCACCAGCGTACCGTCGAGATCGAAAGCCAGAATGTACCCGTCGAGATTCATTTTATCCAAAGCCGTTTTGTCGTTTCGTTCGGGTTCGCTTTGGGCTAAATCGGCCTGAGTGGCAAACGAAAAGAGTCGTCAAATGAGTGTTACAAGGCGCGCGGCAGTCATTCTGGCAGCGGGGCAGGGGACGCGGATGAAAAGTCCGCTGCCCAAGGTGCTGCATAAGATCGGCGGCCGCACCATGCTCGATCGCGCCATCGATGCGGCCTATGAGGTCGGGTGCGAAAAAGTGATCGTGGTGGTCGGTAATCACAGCCCGGCGGTGCGCGAGACGGCGACCAAGCGGGTGGGCGCGGACAATATTGTGATCCAAGACCCGCCTCAGGGTACGGCGCACGCCGTCAATGTCGCACGCGAGGCTCTGGCCGGGTTCGACGGCAAGATCATCGTCACCTATGCTGATAGCCCTCTGATGGCGGCAAAGGTGCTGGAGCCGGTTTTCGCGCTTGAGGCCGACATGGCGGTGCTGGGCTTCGAAGCGGTCGATCCGGCCGCCTATGGCCGTCTGATGCTCGATGGTGATAAATTAAATGCCATTGTCGAAATGCGTGAATGCACGCCGGAGCAATTGAAGATCAAGGCCTGTAATTCGGGCGTGATCGCCTGTGACCGTGAGTTGCTGTTCTCGCTGCTGGCCGAGGTAAAGAACGAGAATTCCAAGGGCGAATATTACCTGACTGATATTGTCGGTCTGGCGCGGGCGCGGGGATTGCAGCCGCGTGTCACCTTCGCCGAGGAAAACGAAGTGCTGGGCGCCAACAGCCAGGCCGAACTGGCCATGATTGAAAAGGTCTGGCAGGATGGCGTACGCAAGGCTTTCATGGATAATGGCGTCCATATGCCGGCGCCGGAGACGGTCTTCTTCTCGTATGATACCAAGATCGCGCCGGGGGTGACCATCGAGCCGAATGTCGTCTTTGCCGAGGGCGTAACCGTGGCGACCGGCGCGGTGATCCGCGCTTTCTCGCATCTCGAAGGCGCGAAGGTCGGTGAGGGGGCGCTGATCGGGCCCTATGCGCGTTTGCGGCCGGGCGCGGATATCGGTAAGGATGTGCATATCGGCAATTTCGTCGAGGTCAAGAACGTGACCATTGGCGAGGGGGCCAAGGCCAATCATCTGAGCTATCTGGGCGACGGCAGCGTGGGGGCGGGCTCGAACATCGGCGCCGGCACCATCTTCTGCAACTATGATGGCTATTTCAAATACAAGACCACGATCGGTGAACGCGCCTTTATCGGTTCCAATACCTCGCTGGTGGCGCCAGTGACGGTGGGTGATGGCGCCATGACCGGCTCAGGCTCGGTGATCACCGCCGATGTCGCGCCGGGCGCTTTGGCGTTTGAACGCGCGCAACAGATTGAAAAAGCAGGCTGGGCAACCGCCTTTCGTGAACGCAAGGCGGCCGAGAAGGCTGTCCAAAAGGGTAAAAAATGATGACCGCTGACGAACAGAAGAAACAGGTTGGTGATGCCGCAGCGGACTATGTGAAGGACGGCATGAAGGTGGGGCTCGGCACCGGTTCGACGGCCGCCTGGTTCGTCAAGGCCCTGGCCGAAAAGGTCAAGGCCGGCATGAAGCTGACCCTGGTTTCGACCTCGATCCAGACGACTCAACTGGCCGAAAGCCTGGGGCTGACCATTAAAGATATTAATGATGTCGGGGTGTTGGACCTGTGTGTTGATGGTGCGGATGAGGTCGGCCCCGGCCTGGCCCTGATCAAGGGCGGCGGCGCGGCCCTGCTGCGTGAAAAGCTGATTTGGGAGCAGGCGAAATCCTGCATCGTCATCGCCGACGCCGCCAAGAATGTGCCGCTGCTGGGCAAGTTTCCCTTGCCTATCGAGGTCGAACCGTTCGCCTGGAAGGGCACGGTCAACCGGATTTCCGACGTGCTGGTCGATTTCGACATCAATATGATGCCGAAGGTGCGTATGAAGGGAGAGAGCCACTGGATTACCGACGGTGGTAACCTTATCTTTGACGTGGCTTGCGGGGCGATCCATGAACCGGCCGGGCTGGCGCATGAGTTGAAGTCGCTGACCGGGGTTGTGGACCACGGCCTGTTCCTCGATCTGGCGGATATTGCCCTGATCGGCGGCGAAGAAGGCGTCACGGTCCTGCATCCTTGATTAAAGCGGATCATCCGCGCGAAAGTATCGATTATGACCAAGTATGACTACGATCTGTTTGTTATCGGTGCCGGTTCCGGCGGGGTGCGTGCGGCGCGTCTGGCGGCGCAACTGGGCCTCAAGGTGGCCGTAGCCGAAGAGGATCGTCCGGGTGGCACCTGCGTGCTGCGCGGCTGCGTCCCAAAGAAGTTCATGGTCTATGCCTCGGAATTTTCCGAACAGGTGCATTATGCCAAGGGGTTCGGCTGGAACGACGCCTCGATCGGTGCCTTCGATTGGCAGAAATTCAAGGACACCAACAACGCCGAACTGACGCGCCTGTCGCAGATCTACACTGCCAACCTGGTCAAGGCCGGGGTCGAGGTGATCGCGGCCCATGCGGCTTTTAAGGATGAGCATCACCTCATCCTGACGACGAAGCAGGGCGGGGAACGTGTTATTTCGGCAAAGAATATTTTGATCGCCGTTGGGGGCTGGCCGTTCCTGCCACAGCACTGCCCCGGCGTGGCCGAACACGGCCTGACCTCAAACGACATGTTCAACCTGCCGGAATTGCCGAAGTCGCTGGCCATTGTCGGTGGCGGCTATATCGCAGTCGAATTTGCCGGCATCATGCATGGTCTGGGTGTCGACGTGACGCTGCTTTACCGCGGCCAGAAAATCCTGCGCAGCTTCGACGATGATGTGCGCGATCACCTGGCCAGCGAAATGGCCCTGCGCGGCATCAAAATCCGTACCCAACTCGATCCGGTGGCGCTGAAGAAGACCGATGCGGGTATGGAAATCAGCCTGAATGACGGTACGACCATGCTGGCAGACCAGGTGCTTTATGCCTCCGGTCGCAAGCCGAAAACCGAAGGGCTGAACCTGGACGCCATCGGCATCACACCCGATGTGCATGGCGCCGTGCCGGTCGATAAATATTCACGCACCAGCCACAAGCATATCTATGCCATCGGCGATGTCACCAACCGCGCCAACCTGACTCCGGTGGCGATCCGCGAGGCCATCGCCTTTGTAGAAACGGCGTTCAAGGATAATCCTACCGCTTTCGATTACGAAAATATCCCGACGGCGGTCTTTTCGCAGCCGCAGATTGGCACGGTGGGCCTGACTGAGGCGGAGGCGATCGAGCAGGGGCTAAAATACGATGTCTACCAGACGCGCTTCCGGCCGATGAAAACAGCCTTTGTGCAGGGCGAAAGCCGTGTCTTCATGAAACTGATCGTCGAACAGAAAAGCGATATCGTCCTGGGTGTGCATATCGTCGGCGGCGAGGCGGGTGAAATTATCCAGTTGGCCGGCATTGCCGTCAAGGCGAAGCTGACCAAGGCGCAATGGGATGCCACCTGTGCGGTCCACCCCACGGCGGCCGAGGAACTGGTGACATTGAAAGACAAAAGAGCATGACGCAGGACAGGCTGGGCCTGCTGAGCGCCAATCGGAACAAGAGCCTCTGGCGGCGGATCAGGGATGGCTATCCCGCGATGGTGCTTTACGGCGGCCTGACTATTTTCGGTCTGTGGGCCTATGTCTCGACCACCGGCCTGCCGGCGCTGCTTTTGCTGATCGGCCTGCTGAGCCTGGGACATCTGTTCCTGTCTCATGGTTCCTGGAAGGCGTTCGCGCCTTTCATCGGCCTGACGGCGCTTCTGCTAATACTCGGCCTGCTGCGGTCGGATTTCGCCGAGGCGGTCATGCGAGGTGTGCCCATGGCCCAGGCGTATAAGGGCTCACAACTGGTTATTACCGGTGATGTCACCATTACCGTGCCGATGGTGCTGTGGGTGATTGCCTGGGCAAGCATTTTTGGCGCCCGGTCGCTGAGTGATGCTCGTGCCTACGCACTTTTCAAGTGGTTCGCCTATGTTCTGAGCGCGCTGGCCGTGGTGCAGTTCATGGAGGCGGTGAGCCATTTTGGCCTGCGCCAGATGTTGAGCGCCAATGTATCGAAAAGCCGCGACAACATGCTGATCGTCGGCTTCGCCAATACCAATTGCGCATTGCTGATGATGTTCTGGCCGCTGGTCATGGTCCAGATGGCGCGCGGCAAGCCCGTGACGGTCGCCCTGACGGCCGTGGCGCTGATAGCCGCGGGCTTTGCCAGTGACACGAACGCGCAACTGCTGGCCCTGGCGGCTTCCGCGGCGGTCTTCCTGGCGGTAAAATACTGGCCGCGCACTCTTCAAGCCCTGGCGCCGGAACGGGTGATGGCCGTCTTGAGCCTGATCCCCATGTTGTTGTTTCCGGCCATCATCTACGGCCTGATGCAGAGCGGCCTGGCGCAGAAGATCAAGACCGACCTGCTGCCATCGTGGGCGGCGCGCATCGATATCTGGACCTTTGCCGTATCCCGCGCTCTGGAAAAGCCGATATGGGGGTGGGGCTACGAGACCTCGCGCCGCTTCGACCCGATGATACCCAACCATCCGCATGACATGGCCCTGCAAGCCTGGCTGGAACTGGGGATTCCGGGGCTGGTTCTGCTGGCGGCTTTCTGGTTCTGGCTGTTCTGGAGCATGAACATCAAGGGCGACCGCGTCGAGGTGGAAAAGCCGTCCGATGGCCTGCGCGCCCTTGATGATGATATGGGCTTTGCCTCCGCTGAAGGGACTCTGTCTCAGCGCTTCCAGCCCTACCTGATGGCGCAGGCAACGTGCTTCCTAGTCATCGGCACCATCAGCTACGGCCTGTGGCGCGCCTGGTTCTATTGCCTGGGCGCTTTCGCCGTTATGGCGGCAATTCTGGCGGTCAAGGCGGCGCGCGAAAGCATAAAGTTACGAATTTAACTACAAGTGCCGGACTTTACAGAACAAATTTCCCGCCTATATGTATCTCGTCCGGTTTCAGTGTTGAGTTTGACCGGCTTAGAGTTTAAATAGAACAATGAAAAAGACATGGTCCCCCCAAGACTGGCGCTCCCTGCCAGCCCTGCATATTCCGGATGATTACCCGGATACCCAGGCCCTCAAAGCTGTTGAAAGCGAACTGTCGCACCTGCCGCCGCTGGTTTTTGCCGGTGAAGCCCGTCGCCTGACCTCGGCGCTTGGCAAGGTGGCCGAAGGCAATGGCTTCCTGCTGCAAGGCGGGGACTGCGCGGAATCCTTCAAGGAATTTTCCGCTGACAATATCCGCGATACCTTCCGTCTGATCCTGCAGATGGCGGTCATCCTGACCTTTGCCGGCGGCAAGCCGGTGGTCAAGGTGGGCCGCATCGCCGGCCAGTTCGGCAAGCCGCGCTCGTCTGCGATCGAGACGATTGATGGCATCACCCTGCCGTCCTATCGCGGCGACAATATCAACGGCATGGAATTCACGCCGGAGGCGCGCATTCCCGATCCGTCGCGGCTGATCAAGGCCTATCACCAGTCCTCGGCCACGCTGAACCTGCTGCGCGCTTTCGCCCAGGGCGGCTATGCCGACCTGTACAACATCCACAAGTGGACGCTGGGCTTCGTTTCCGGTTCGCCGCAGGGCGAGCGTTACCGCGCCCTTGCCGACAAGATTTCCGAGACCCTGAGCTTCATGTCGGCCATCGGCATCACGCCGGACCGCCAGCCGGAAATCCGCCAGGTCGATTTCTTCACCTCGCACGAAGCCCTGCTGCTCAACTACGAGCAGGCGATGACCCGCGTCGATTCTACCTCGGGCGACTGGTACGATACCTCCGCCCACATGCTGTGGATCGGCGAGCGCACCCGCCAGCTCGATGGCGCGCATGTCAATTACATGAAGGGCATCAAGAACCCGATCGGCGTCAAGGCCGGTCCGACCATCGAGCCGGACGACCTGCTGCGCCTGATCGATACGCTCAATCCGGAAGGTATTCCGGGCCGCCTGACCGTCATCGGTCGCTTCGGCTCCGACAAGGTAGGCGAGCGCCTGCCGCGTCTGATGGCCGCCACTAAAAAGCACGGTTCGCCGGTCATCTGGTCGATCGATCCGATGCACGGCAATGTCGTCAAGGCCAATAACGGTTACAAGACGCGCCCGTTCGACCGGATTTTGTCGGAGGTACGTTCCTTCGTCGATATCGCGGCGTCAGAGGGCGTCCATCCCGGCGGTATGCATCTGGAAATGACCGGCCAGAACGTGACGGAATGTACCGGCGGCGCCTTTGCGCTTTCGGAAGAAGATCTGCAGGACCGTTACCATACGCACTGCGATCCGCGCCTCAATGCCGATCAGGCGCTGGAGCTCAGCTTCCTGGTGGCTGAGCGTCTGCACAGCCTGAAATCGGCGGCCAGCAAGGCGGCTTGATTCGCGTCCTGGCCTGAATATCAAACCCGGACCCCGGTTCGGGTTTTTTATTGACTGCGCGTGGACCGTGATCACAAAATCAGCTATATCGCCGGGCATGAATACCCTGATCACCCGAATTGAGCCTCAAACGAGGGCGGCATTTGCCGCCCTTTTTCGACTGTCATGGCCGGTGATCGCCTCGCGGGTCGGCGTCATGCTGATGGCTCTGATGGATACCATCATCGTCGGCCAGCATAGCTCGGCCCAATTGGGTTATCTGACCCTGGCCCAGGCGCTGCACTGGGTGCCGGCCCTGACCTCCATGGGCCTGCTGATGGGCGTACAGGTCAAGACCTCGCATTTTATCGGGGCCGGCGACCTGCACCGGGTGGGAGCAGTCTTCCAGCGCGGCATCGGCTATGCTCTGATGCTCGGCATCGGTTTCATGGCCATCCTGCTTCTGGGCGGCACGCATTTCCTCGGTCTGGTGGTGAAACAGGACATGGTGGCGGGCGCGCACCTGCCGCTGATCCTGTTCGCCTGTTCGATCCCGGTTTTCCTGCCAGGCCAGGTCGGTTCGCTGTTTCTCGAAGCCCTCGGCCGCACACGCGATACTCTGATCGCCACCTTGATCGCCAATGCGCTGAATGTCGCCCTGCTTTTGCTGCTGGTGCCGGGGCATGTCACCCTGCTTGGCATTCATTTCGAGGGCGCCATGGGGGCGGCGACCGCCACGCTGATCGCGCGTGGCCTGCAATCCGCGGGTCTGCTGATCCATATCCTGCGCCTTAAGGAAACAAAGCCTTTCGATTTGCTGGGCCGGCAGGAAAAGGATCATCATGGGGCTGTCGAGCAACGCCATGTTGGCTATGCCACGGGTGCGGCCTATTTCATCGAGGTCGGCGCCTTTGCCGGCATGACGATGTTCGCCGGTCATATCGGCGAAATCGAGGTGGCAAGCTGGACCATCGTGCTCAACTATGCCAGCGTCGTCTTCATGGTGCCGATGGGACTTTCCGCCTGTTCGGTGCTGGTCGGCAAGGCATTCGGCGCCGGTGATGGCGCCGCTTTGGCGCGAATGGGGCGGGTGAGCTTTATTTCAGCCGGCGCCTTCATGACCGCCGTGGTGATATTTACCGCGCTATTTGCAGGTGTGATTTCGCGCTTCTACAGCCATGACCCGCATCTGCTGCCGAACGTGCAGATGGGCCTTCTGCTGTCGTGCTTCTTCTTTATCCCCGATGGTCTGCAGGTGGTGGCAGCCCAGGCCCTGCGCGCGCGCAAGGACATACTGGCGCCGACGGTCATTCACTATGTCTCCTACGGTGCGATCATGCTGCCGCTGGGATTTTTGTTCAGCATTGTCTTTGGCTGGGGCGTGGCCGGCCTCGTCTGGGCCGTGGTGGCGGCTTCACTGATTTCCGGCACCTTCCAGACGGCCCGTTTCCTGTGGCTTGATCGGCGGGCAGCCAGAATTATGCCGGCTTGACGCCCTCGACCAAAAGCACGCGATAGTCCGCACCAAGCTGCCGGTGCTTCATCGCTTCCTGATAGGCGGGCGAGCCATGCCAGGCGCGGGCGTGGTCCATGTCTTCGAATTCGAGGATGACAATTCCATCGGCTTCTGCGCCTTCCAGGGCTTCGTGGGCGCCATAAAAGGCCAGTTGCCGGGGCGGGTTATCGCCGCGCGCCTTGCGGGCCAGTTCGGCGTAGATCGTCATTTCGGCCGGATCAGTGATGCGGTCGCGGATCATGATGACATAGGCGGTCATTTGGTTTCCTTTATGAAGGGCGTTGAGCGAATAATATAACCGCCGAACCGGCCAGGCAAAGCATAAGGCCGGCCAGATCCCACAGGTCCGGGCGCTGTTTCTCCACCCACCACAGCCAGCCGATCGAAGCGGTGATATAGATGGCGCCATAGGCCGCATAGGCGCGTCCGGCGGCGGGCGTATCGATCAGGGTCAGCAACCAGGCGAAAGCGCACAATGATAATGCGCCGGGGATCAGCCAGAAGGGGGATTTGCCCAGTTTGAGCACGGCCCACAGACTGTAACAGCCGGCGATTTCGGCGATGGCGGCGAGAAGATAGATGACGAGGGGCTTAAGCACCCAGGATCCAGCCTTCTTCCCCGGCGGCGATGGCCAGGTCGCTTTCGCTCAAGCCTTTCGGCGCGGCGAACAGGGCGCCCAGTTGCCCCTTGTCATCGGCTTCGGCCAGGGCTTGTGCCGCGATACGCACGCCGGTCGCGTCCTTGACCTCGCCGGGCTCGGCCTCGCCGTCGAACACCGCTGGAAAGACCTCGGCGATCAGGGTGGACACACCATCCAGCGCGGCCTCATCGAGCGCCCCGAAACCGGTCTGGAACGGCCAGATTTTCGCGCTGTCCCCCAAACCCTCGGCTAGGGCCTTGAAGGCGGGAATGCCGAGCATGGTCTGGCCGGCTACGACGCCGGCGCCATGCATCTGCCACAGGCTCTTGGCGGCCTGGGCTTTCTTGTGCGCCTTGCGGGCGGCCTCTTCGGTCAGGCGGAATTCGGGGAAATCGCCAAGGCTTTCCGGTTTCAGCGTGGAGAGCCACTTTTGCGCGTCGCTCTTGGGGCAGCCCCAGAAGGGGTGCGCCTCATCGGTCATCAGGCGGTTCATCTTGGCGGCCACCTGGAAACGGTTGTTCTTGTTGTCGAGTTTGTCGACAATGTTTTTGGCCAGGAATTCCCACATGCCGGCCCAGTTCGCGCCCTTGACCTGAAGGCGTAACGCCGTGCCGCGCGGGAAGCCGAGCGCAAAATCGAGACCCAGGAAGACGCGGTCGCCGCGCTTGTGCAGGTCGGCCAGGATCGTCTTCAGGAGGGCGACGGCTTCGGCGCGGGTGGCCGGATTGTGGGCTTCATAGGAGAGGCGGAAGCGGATATCGCGCTTCATCACACCGATCCAGACCGAGGATTCGCCGGTCTTCTTGCCTTCGGCGGCGCTGTAGTCGACAATCACATAGGCGCCAAACAAACGTGTCACAGGCAAAATCTCCCAGGTCATCCAGAGGTCGTTCACCGACATCCGGCATGTGCGAGCGGTAAAAGTTCGCCCTGTTTAGACCCGATAAGCATGGCGAAAAAGCGGTTTATGTGGCTTTGCACAATTTATGTAGCGTAAATTGTATTCCATTTTTGCCGCGAAGCGGTTTAAGCAGATACCCATTAACGACAGAAGAGATTGTCATGGCTAAGGTTTTGCGGGTGGGCGTCGTGGGCGCCGGTGTTTTTGGCGGATATCATGCCAATAAATACAAGCAGGCTGAGGCCGTCGAATTTGTCGGCATCTATGATCTCGACAAGGCGCGGGCCGAGGCCCTGGCGGCCCGGCATGGCGTCCAGGCATTCGGCGGCGATGAACTGCCAAGTTTCCTGGCTCGGATCGATGCCGTCACCATCGCCACGCCCGCCTTCGCCCATGCGGCTGTCGCGCTCAAGGCGCTGGAAGCCGGGGTGCATGTCTATAGCGAAAAGCCGCTGGCCATTACCATCGCCGACGGCCACGCCATGGTCGATCTGGCGGCGGAAAAGGGGCTGGTCCTGGCCTGCGGCCACCAGGAGCGCGCGGTTTTTGAGGCCATGGGCCTTTATGATGTGCCGGAAAGGCCCTTGCGCCTGGAAGCCGTGCGCAACGGCACGGCCTCGACGCGCAATCTCGATGTGTCCGTCGTGCTTGACCTGATGATCCACGATCTTGACCTGGCTCAGAGCCTGGCCGGCGCCGGACCGGGCGGAATGCAGGCCACCGCCCGCTATCGCACGGATGAAGGTTATAAGGCGGTTGGCGCTGACGAGGTTACGGCCGAGGTGGAATTCGAGAACGGCATGATGGCGCATTTCCGGGCGTCGCGCATGGCGGAGCAGCGCGAACGTACCATGCGGATCGTCTATCCCAGTGGTGAGGTCAATATCGACCTCTTGAATCGCAAGTTTGAGAACAATACGCCGTTCCGGCTGAATGCCGACTTTGCCGAGGCAGATATCGCCAGGGATCCGCTTGGCACCAGCGTGTTCCGTTTTCTGGATACGGTACGGGGCGTGCGCGCGGCGCCGCTATGCGCAGGCAAAGATGCCCTGAAGGCTCTGGTGCTGGCGCTGTCTATCGATGAGGAAGTGGCGCCGGAACCCAGCGAATACACTATTTACTGAGTTCTGCCCTTGAATATGATGCCGAAGGTGAGCACACCGAAGGCGGCGGTCATCAGCCAGTAGGCATATTCGCTTATATGGGGTACAGGGCGGAAATGGCCGATCAGGCTGGCCATGACCAGCGCCACGGCGATGAAAAACAGCAACAAGGTAAAAGCCGAGAGCTTCATAACCGACGCGAACCCACCCATCTGATTTATTCAGATCGCTATACGCCTATTTGTTCAAACAATTGTGATAAGATCAATGGCAAATTAACCCGGATTGGGTGCGCTGCCGCATTAATTATAGCCGTCAAATCGCCTTTGCGGTGAAAAGCAGTTCGTGCAGTACCGTCACAGCCGAAAACATGGAAACGGCCAGCAGCATACGCGCCACGCCGAGTTCTTCCGGAGCAAAGGCTGTGCGGCCTTCGATAATGGCGACGAAGGGGATGATCGAGGTCCGGCGCTTGATCGAAGCGTAGGTATCTCCCATGAGCGCCATACGCTTACGGTCGATATTATTGGCGCCCAGGGCGCACAGGGCCAGCATCGAGCCGAAGAAGATCCACGCCGCCAGGTTGCCATTGCAAATAATATGGGTGAGGGCCCAGATGCCGATACCGGCCAGGATCGGATGCCGCGAAATCCGCACAATGCCGTAGACGGTCTTATCCGGCAGTTGGCGCAGGGCCATGAGGTTGGTGGGCGAAGGCGTGACGATGCCGACCACGACGAGCAGGAAGGCCAGGAAGTTGCCGAACAGGCCGATGACGCGCAGAAAGGTTTCCGATTTCCAGAGGACCACATTCATCGGGTCGCTCAAGGCGATGCCGAAAGCAATGACCATCCAGGCCAGGCCGCCGGTCGATAACAGGGAGAAAAGGATATAGTAGGCGACCCCGCCGATCCTGGCGATGATCTGGTCTTTCATCGTCGTGCCGCTGATCATCAGATGGATGCAGAGGAAGAAGGCGCACGCCAGTGCCAGGGTCCACATGAGGTCTAAAGTCTCCGACCGGTCTCGATAGTCTCAACGCCTAACATGGCGATACGGGCTTGGCCATGCGCAAGCACGCAAGGCGGTGATATTTATGAGTTCTGGGCCTAGATATAGGGGATAAGCGGCGCGTTCAGCACATCGCCTTCCGGTCTGGCCGGCGGGGCGGAGGCCGGTGGCAGGGCCGGGCTTGCCGCAGTGGCCATGGGCGGTGGTGCGGGTGGTGGCGTAAGCGAGGGCGCCGGCATGAAATCGGGTATGCGTACAGGCGCCGCGGCCGCCGGTGCGCCGATGACCGGCTGGGGCGCACTGATCGTACGGCGCAGGACCGCCTCGACATGATAGAACCATTTCCGGACATTATTGATGGCAGCGCGCGGCCCCTCGGCGCGGGCCGTCAGGGTGTCGTTCGGATCCCAGATCACAAGCTCGAAGCTGGGGAAGGCGGGGTCATCGAGCACCAGCCGCATGGTGACGCGGTGGACCGTGGGGGCGATATCATCCAGCATCATGTGCGGGCCGCTGCGCATCACGCGGCCGATCACCTTGTCGTCGACAATGACCTCCATGCCCATGAGTTGCGACATCTTGTAAGGGCGGTGGGGCTTCTTGCCAAAATCTTCGACAATGATCAGCCGGTCGCCTGCAAAGGAACTGGCGGCCGCCGCCTTGCGGACCGGTTCCAGCACCATGACATCGGCCTTGAAGGTTTCCAGCCCGTCGCGCAGTTCATCTTCCAGCTTCTTCGGCTGTTCGACGCGCGAGTCATAGACGCGGTACAGCACGACCAGAATGGCCAGCACCGCCGCTGACAGGATGATAATCGTGGGCAAATAGGTCGGCAAAGCAAGGCTACCTGTAACGGCTATTGATTTATCTACAGGAAGTTAACCACGAATTTCGTGGCGCGTTAAGCCTTTAACCGCAGAGACTACCGCTTTTCGTCACGATAAGTGTCGTTTGTGTCATCGTCTTCCCCCATATCCGCTTCCGTCTCTTCCCAGGGCGGCAGGTCATTGAAGGACGGTCTGGTATTCACCTGCGGGGCGGGCTTTCGCACGGGCTCGGCGGCTTTTTCCGCGTCTTCGGGATAGGGCGAGCGGTCATCGACCGGCATACGCTTGATGACAGCATCGATATGCGACAGCCATTTGCGGCCGATCCGCACGGCTTCGGCGGCGGTCTGGGCGTGGACCGGGTTATGACTGACATCGCCGAACAGGTTGACCTCGAATTCCGGCGTCTCCACATCATTGAACATCAGGCGCAGGGTCACTTTTGACGCCTGGGCGTGGGTTTCGTTCAATACCTTGCGGCTTTCGCCCTTCTGCGCGCGGGCAACCACGCGTTCATCGACGATCAGTTCGGCGCCTTCGATTTCATCGAAAGCGAAGACCAGCCCCTGCGCACCGGTCTTCCACATGATGGCGAGATCGCCGGCGGTGAAGTCCAGCCCCGCCGCCTTCTGTCCGCCGAGATCGTAGACCACGGCGTCGGCGGTTTTCCCAAGGGATGTATTGAGGGCGCGGGCGAGGCGGCGTGACGACTCGAACCACCACATCAGGCCCGACGCGATCAGGGTCAGTCCGATGCCGGCGAACAGGAAATACAACAGGATACGCGCGGCATGGGCCATCGGTAGATCACGCCAGGAGGGTTATGGGTAACAAACCCTTATTGTGACGCGGGCGGGTTAAGATTTTGTTGTCAATTCGATGGCCACGGGCACGTGGTCCGAAGGCTTGGCCTCGTCATGCGTGCGGCCGCGTGTATCCTTGTGGATGATCACATCGGCCAGACGATCGGCGGCCTGCGGGGAGAGCAGGTGATGATCGATCCGGATACCCTCGTTTTTCGGCCAGGCGCCTGCCTGGTAATCCCAGAAAGTATAGCGGTTGTCTTCGGGGGAACCGGAAAAGGTGGAATGGGCCTCGAAGGCGTCGGTATAGCCGAGGTTTTTCAGGCCCTGGTAAGCGCGGCGCACGGCCGGCTGATAGAGGGCGTCATCCAGCCACGGCCCTTCCTTCCACAGGTCGGCTTTTGTGGGTATGATGTTGAAATCACCGGCTAAAACGGTCATTTCTTCAAGTTTCAGGAGTGAATCTGCATGAGCGTGCAGGCGCTCCAGCCAGCGCAGCTTATAGGCATATTTGTCGGTATGGACCGGGTTGCCGTTGGGCAGGTAAATACAGCCGAAGCGGATCGGCTCCGGCGCCTCGATCACCGCCTCGATATAGCGCGAATGGTCGTCCTGGTCGCTTTCCGCTTTCGGCAGGCCGCGCCGGATGTCGCTCATCGGAAATTTCGACAGGATGGCCACACCGTTGTAGGTTTTCTGGCCATGGATGGCACAGTTATAGCCAAGTGATTCAAACGCTTCGGTGGGAAACTTCTCGTCGATGCACTTGATTTCCTGCAGACCGCAGACATCGGGCTGCGCCTCGCTGAACCACTCCAGCAGAAGCGGCAGGCGGGCATTGACGGAGTTGACGTTCCAGGTGGCGATTTTCATGCGCTCAGGTGTAGTTCGATGAGCGGATTCGGGCAACCCCAATCAGGTGAAGTCCTGCGGTGCATCCGGCCGCGCCTCGCAGACGTGCCACAGGACACCGGCAGGATCATAAATAAAAGCCACCCGCAAACCCCAGGGCTGCATTTTCGGCGCCTTGGGCGGCTGGACGCCGAAGCGGTCGGGAAGATCGAGGCCGTTTATATGCGACCACCAGGCGTCGAGATCCTCGACCATCAACTGCATCATGAAATTGTGCGCCCATTGTTCCACCCAGGCATTTTGCAGGATAAAGCCGCCGGCGCCTTCGCAGGCGAAAATCGCCACCTCGCTGTCGAGTAGTTTTTTAAAGCCCAGCGCTTCGTAGAACGCCTTGCTTAAGGCAAAATCCTTTGCCGGCATGAAGGGGCGGGCGACGATGGCGGCCAAGGGCGCTGATGGGGGCATGGGGCGATCCTCAACGGTTGATCGACCGCCAGAATAGGCACGAAAAGGGATTTATTACAGCGAAAAGCTGGTGCCGCAGCCGCAGGAAGCCACGGCCAGCGGGTTCAGGATCTTGAACTGGGAACCGACCAGTTCCTCGACATAATCAATCATTGAACCCGCCATCAGGGGGGCGGATATCTCATCGACCAGGGCCGTGGCGCCATCATGTTCTATCCGGCTATCGTCCGGATTGGCCGTGTCGGTCAAATCAAGCACATACTGGAAACCGGAGCAGCCGCCACCCTCGACCATGACGCGCAGCATGACCGGATGGCCGGCTTCATCGCTCAGGGCATTGAGATGTTTCGCGGCGGAGGCGGTGAGGGTGATATTGTGGCTCATGCAGGCAATATGGGCGCATTTGCCGGCAAAATCAGCCCCCGCGGTCATATTTCCCAAAGATTTTTTAGGGAAATCAGTATAGCGACAGCCTGAACTGATTGCGGAGAGATCATGAAGCCCCTGGCCCCCTTTGCGTCCAATGTCGAAAAGAGCCTCGGCCGCCTCTATCCCGAGGCGGAAAGCCCGACGCGCACCGCCTTTGCGCGTGACCGCGACCGCATCATCCACTCGACCGCCTTCCGCCGCCTCAAGGGCAAGACGCAGGTTTTCGTCGCCAATGAAGGCGACTATTTCCGCACCCGCCTGACCCACAGCCTGGAGGTGGCGCAGATTGCCCGGTCGCTGGCCCATTCCCTGGGGCTGAACGAGGATCTGGCCGAGACCATCGCCCTGTCGCACGATCTGGGCCACCCGCCTTTCGGCCACGCCGGCGAGGATCAGTTGCACGACTGCATGAAGCCCTGGGGTGGCTTCGATCACAATGTCCAGACCTTTCGGGTCATCACCCGGCTTGAGGTGCGCTATCCGGCATTTGACGGCCTGAACCTGACCTGGGAGACGCTGGAGGGCATCATCAAGCATAATGGTCCGGTCAGCCATCACATGCAGGAACCGTCATGGAAATCCATCGTTGATTTCAATAATCAATGGGACTTGCGCACCGATACCTTCGCCTCGATGGAGGCCCAGTGCGCCGCCCTGGCCGATGATATCGCCTATAACAATCATGATGTCGATGACGGCCTGCGCGCCGAGCTTTTCACCATCGAAGACCTGATGACCGTGCCGCTGATCGGCCCGGCCCTGGCTTCGGTGCAAAAGGACTGGCCATCGATAGACAACCGCCTCCTGCGCCTTGAAGGCGTGCGGCGAATGATCGGCACGATGATGGCCGATGTGTTGGTCGAGACCGCCCGTCGCCTGAAAGAAGATGGTGTGGAAAACGGCGAGGATGTCCGCACGGCGCGCCGGCAGATGGTCGCCTTCTCGAAGCCGGTCTATGACGATCTGTCGCGCCTGCGCGGTTTTCTTTTTGAGCGCATGTACAAGCATTACAAGCTCAATCGCACGCGCAGCCACGCCAAGCGCACTCTGAAAGAGATGTTCGAGCTGTTCATGACCGAACCAGATACCCTGCCGACCGAGTGGTTCCAGCGGGTATGTGCCAAGGATACCGAGGCGGCGCGGGCACGGGTGATCTGCGACTACATCGCCGGTATGACCGACGCGTTCGCTATCGAAGAGCAACGCCGGCTCTTTTCTTTCGATGGTTAACACTCAGCCTTTATGAAATCCGGCAGGTAACCACCCGGCATCGCCTTCGATGTAAAGATCAGCGCGATGACTTCTTGACCAGGAACATGGCGGCATCCGCTTCGCTCAGCCAGGCCTCGGCAGAGGCTTGAGCGGCATAGGCGCGCACGCCAAATGAGCCGCCGGTCTTGAGATAAAGGCCGCCATATTCAAATGTGCCCATCATCAGTTCGGCCTCAAGCCGCATGGCCTTGATGCGCGATGACTTCAGGTCGGCATGGCGCAGCAGGATAGCGAATTCATCGCCGCCGATGCGGCCGACACTGTCGCCTTCACGGACGCTGGCATTGAGGGTTTCGGCGACATAGATCAGGGCCGCATCACCGGCCGAATGGCCATAGGCGTCGTTAATGCCCTTGAAGCCATCCATATCGAGATAGAGCAGGCAGGCGTCTTCGCCATAACGGCGGCAATCGGCCATGGCGCGATGGACTTCGCGCAGGAAAGCGCGGCGATTAAGGGTAGGGGTCAGGACGTCGCTGTCGGCCTGACCCTGGGCGCTTTGCAGGTGCAGGGCCTGTTGCTGAAGCTGTTCGCGCAACGACTCGTTTTCCCGCATCAGCGAATCGACCAGCGCCCGCGCCGCCGGCGGCCAGTCGGGCTGGGCGACCAGAGAAGAGGGCGAAGCTGGCAGCACCGAAGCAGGGGGGGGCACCGTCGTTTCCGGATTTTTCGGGCGGGTTTCGCTGTGCGGCGTGGTCAGGGCACGGGGAGGGCCCGAAACTGAACCGGAAACTGAACCGGCATCGGTGACGGAAAGCGCCGATGCTTCCGGGGCGTTGCTCTCAAAATAATGGGCAAGCAGGCTCTGCATCGATGCCGTGGTGGCGCGCGCCGGCGTTTCCGCGGGGCTCTCCGGCGTCTGCGGAGTAGGGGCGGAGGGAGCGGCCATCTTCTGGTGATGTGAGTCCAGGCCCATTCTTTCCGAGAGTTTTATGATGGTGGCGTTGGTCATTTGAGTGTCTTATGAAAGCATGGAAGCGGATCATGCGCAATGCAAACGGCCATATATTCACACCGCATTTTCCACAGAACGCCAGGCAACAACCGGGCGCAAAAATAACGATTTTGGGGCAAGCGGAAGGGGGTTGCAGTGCGAACGCTTCTGACTATACTCCGCGCCTTTCTCAAAGCCCCCGGTTTTCAAGGACTTTCACATGGCTGACACGCCGCAGGTTGCCATCATCATGGGCTCCCGTTCCGACTGGAGCGTGATGAAGGCCGCCGCCACCGCGCTCGACCAACTGGGCATCAGCTATATGTCGCGGGTCGTCTCGGCGCACCGCACGCCGCAAAGGCTTTATGAATTCGCCACAGGCGCGAAATCGGCAGGTTACAAGGTGATCATTGCCGGCGCCGGCGGCGCGGCCCACCTGCCGGGCATGACCGCCTCCATGACCACCCTGCCGGTGCTGGGCGTGCCGGTGCCTGTGCGTGATGGCTTGAAGGGGATTGATTCGCTGCTCTCCATCGTCCAGATGCCGGGGGGGGTGCCGGTCGGCACCCTGGCTGTCGGCGAGGCGGGCGCCAAAAATGCCGGCCTGCTGGCGGCGCAGATCCTGGCGCTGAACGATCCCGAATTGGCCGGGCGCATTGAAGCCCTGCGCCAGGCCCAGACGGACAGCGTTCCCGATACAGTAGAAGACTAAGATGTTAAAAGCCCCCCTGCCGCTAGGCAGCACGATCGGTATTCTCGGTGACGGCCAGTTGGGCCGGATGCTGTCTCAGGCCGCCTCGCGGCTTGGCTTCAAGGTGGTGACCTTCGGGCCGGATGCCGGTTCGCCCGCCGCCCAGGTGTCGCTGGCCTCGAAAGTGGCGGCCTATACCGACGAGGCCGTTCTGGCCCGCCTGGCCGAAAGCTGCGATGTCATTACCTTCGAGTTCGAAAACGTGCCGGCCGCCAGCCTCGATTTCCTGACCGGCAAGGGAGCAGTGGTGGCGCCGTCCTCGAAGGCGCTGCGCATCACGCAGGACCGTGTGCTGGAAAAGAGTTTCGCGCGTGAAGCCGGTATCGGCACGGTCGATTTCTATGAAATCAACAGCCTGGCGGACCTTCAGGACGCGTTGAAAAAATCTGGTCTGCCGGCCCTGCTGAAAACGCGCAGAGAAGGGTATGATGGCAAGGGGCAGGTGTGGATCAAAAGTCTCGAAGAGGCGCCCGCAGCCTATGACAGCCTGAATGGCCGTCCATCGATCCTGGAAGCGAAGGCCAGCTTTACACGCGAGATTTCGGTGGTAGCGGCGCGCGGCTGGAACGGCGAGATCAAGACCTTCCCGATCGGTGAAAATCATCATGTCGGCGGTATCCTCTCGACCACCCTGGCGCCGGCGCAGGTTTCCGAAGCGGTGACCGCAAAGGCGCATGAGATCGCCCGCAAGGTGCTGGAAGGGCTGGACTATGTCGGCGTTCTGGCGGTTGAGCTGTTCGTTCTGCCGGGTGATGCCCTTTTGCTGAACGAGATCGCGCCGCGTGTACATAATTCCGGTCACTGGACGCAGGATGGCTGCCTGTGCGACCAGTTCGAGCAGCATATCCGCGCGGTCGTTGGCTGGCCGCTGGGCGATACCACAGCCCGCTGCACGGTCGAAATGACCAATCTGCTGGGGCCGGATATTCTCGAATGGCCGACCCTGGCCGCCGAGCCGCAGTCGCGCCTCTACGTCTATGGCAAGGACGAGCCGCGTCCGGGTCGCAAAATGGGACATATCAACCGCATCAAGGCTTAGTCTCGCAGGCACGCTTTTTGCAGTTGCGAATTGACTTTTGATCGTCCGGACCGCCACTCTCTTTGCAAGGCTCTCCCCAGCTAAAGGAATTACCATGTTTATTGTCACCCTGACCTATACGGTCCCCAATGACGAAGTCGATCGCCACCTCGAAGCCCACATGGCCTGGCTGAAAGAAGGCTATGCCAGCGGCCTGTTCTTGGCGGCCGGCCGCCGCGTGCCGCGCACGGGTGGGATGATTTTCGCCGAAGGCAGCCGTGAAGTGGTCGAAGCCATGCTGCGCCGCGATCCGTTCCACATCAACGGTGTTTCGGAATATGTCATTTCTGAAGTCAATATCACTTCGACCGCGCCGGGCCTGGAAGGGCTCAAGGCCAAGGCCGAACTGGCCGCTTGAGCCGTTTAGCCTGAGATAATCAAGCCCCGCCGGAGACATCTCCGGCGGGGCTTTTTGTTATGTCCTGTTCGACTGTTGATGTAGGACTATGCTTCACTCAATTCAATGAGGGGGATCATGCTTATAGTTTGGCGTGTCTACATTTCGATTTTCATTGCGTTACTACTCATGCAAGCAGGTGCAAGCTTCGCACAATCTTTTCAGGAGAGCCTGAGCGCTGCTGAAAAAGGTGATGTTTTTGCCCAATACCAAACAGGCTTGAACTATTATTTGGGACAAGGAGTGGCGGTTGATAAACAGAAGGCCGTCGAATGGTTTGAAAAGTCCGTGGATGGTGGATTGCCTTGGGCGGCCGGTCAGTTGTCGGATATATATCTAACTGGCGATGGTGTTATAAAAGACCAGGACAAGGGAAAACACTATGCTGAAGAAGCTGACAAATATGTCGTGGATAGTATGCTGCATCCTGAAAAATACGCATTTATCGATGAACACCTTCGGCAGGTAGCAGAAGGTCAAACCCGAGAACTTCTGGCTCAAGCTCAGTTGGGGGATATTGAGGCGCAGAGAAGAGTGGCGCAAAATTATGAACAGGGCTTAGACGGTTTTGAGCGTAATGAAGCCGAGGCTTTCTCATGGTATAAGAAGGCCGCTGATCAAGGCGACGGCGAAGCGATGCAGGCCCTCGCACAACTGCTGATATCGTCGGATAAGGTCGCGCCCGATCTTTCACCTCAGGCCACCATTGATCAAGCCGTGGTCTGGATGAAGAGGGCGGTGGACGCAGGGTGGGGCTTGCCGCAGGATGTCACCGGCTTTCAAGAACTGACGCCTGAAGGGCTAGCTGAAGCGCGTTTGTATGGCCGTATAAATGCTGCGGAACAGGTACTGATGTGTGCGCAAATCAAAACACTCCCTTGTTCAGATGAGGATAAGCGCCAAGCACTTCTTATTCTCAGGCGGGGTGCGGAGGATGGAAATAATTGGGCGCAATATTTATGGGGCGCAGCACTTCTTCAGTCAGAATTGATGCACTTGCTTGGCCAGCCGGCGGACCCGACAGGTGCGATATCCTTCCTGCTAAAGGCATCAGAAACTGATGTGCCGGAAGCTATGATGTTACTGGCGAAGCTGTATGAGCGCGGCGATATTGTTGCTCAAAATCTGCCGGCGGCCATAAGTTTGTACGACCGCGTCGTCGCCTATTACAAAAGGAATAATGCGTCAGGCGGTGATGGATCAGAGGCTGAGTGCCGATTGCATTACTTGCGAGGCGACAAGCTTGAACCTTACCATGAGGAAGCTTGCCTTTGGATGGCTCATGATTATGAGGGCGTAGCCAAGGTACACTGAATCCCCGCCGGAGCTTCTCCGGCGGGGCTTTTTGTTACATATTCATGCCGGACATCTGGCCAGTCATCGAGCCATACATCGGGTGGATCTTGAGCTGCAGGAAGCCGACCGTACCGTTGGGGTGATCGCCATAGACCGGCTTGAGGGCATCGGGCACCGTGTTAAACTGGCGTACCAGCCCAAGGCCGAGCGTCATGTCATGTCCCAGGTCGAAGGTGCGGATGGCGCCGATCTCCGTCTTGGCTACCCAGTAAGCGCCGTCATGGACCAGTTCGTCATTATAGACGCGTTCATGACGGCCCAAAGCCATCCACTTGTCATTGAATTTGAACGTGTTCTCGAACAGATATCCATCGGAGGGCTTTTCAGCACTATGCTCGATCTCCTTTCGACCCCAGGCCAGGGTCGAATAGAGCGTTCCGGCCCTGAAGGCGTGATTGTAATCGAAGCTCACCGATCGCCGTTGCAGGTCTTCATCCGGCGCGAGTTGCTCGGGGCTGACCTGATGGGCCCAGGAGGCTTGGGCCGTCAGGCGGTCGCTGACCTGCCAGGTGAGGCGAATGGCCGTGGAATCCAGCTTCGGGGTATCGAGGTTGAAGCGGTACTGATCCGGTTCGCGCCCGGTGAACTGCGTCACCTCAAGCTGTAACGGCCCCTTGGCGAGGCCCGCAGTGACCACGCCCATGGTGATGTGGCCGGAATCGAGCCAGTGATGGGTGATCGGCGCGGTAGGGAAGTTTTCACCGGAGGCACGGTGCATGAAGGCGGTCGGACCGAAGCCAAATTCACCCGGCCAGCCGATGAGGACGAAGGCTTTGGTGTCGCTATCGAAGCGGTGGGTCAGTTTGGCGGTAGCACCCATGAAGAGGTCGTGCGGATGCTGGGCATCGACCAGGTGATGCACGCCATCGGCGGTTTCGCCGGTTTGCAGCAGCAGGGGATAGCCGCCCTTGCCCATGAAGGCATCGGGCGACAGCATCAGGTTCAGATCGAGCGTGTTGCGATTGTCCAGCTCGCGCGACGCCATGATCATGGCCATGCCTTCGACGAAGTTTTTCGATCCGCCGCGCGGGCCTTCCTGATTGTCGGCCACAAAGTTCAGCACGGCATGTGACATGACCTGCCAGCCAGATTTCGGGGCATCCATGTTTATGTGATCCATATCGGACATATCCATGCCGGACATGTCATGGTCCATGGTTTGGGGCGAGGTGGCAGGAGGCTTCTGATCCTGCGTGTGATCTGCCCCATGATCATGATCGGCGGTTTGTGCCGGCATATCCATATTGGGCATGTTTTGGGCGAAGGCCGGCGCAGCGGACAACGCAAAAAGCACCGCCAGGGCGGTTGTGCACTTTAGATAAGACATAAGCTGTCTCCTGAAAATATTTGATGGGAAAAGGTTATTCCATCAAACGATTTTCGGCGGACGCGGCTCCAGGCGGGCGGGCAGGTTGGCGAGCGGCCGGGCAATAGCGGGTGTCAACCGGGCCGGTTCAAAGGGGCGCGAGAGAAGCGCAACCGGTTCAGCATCCGCGGCGAGCACGGGCTGGCTGCAACAGGGCATGACCGTCTGCGGCGTCGCAGGCGTATCTGGCTTGTGGTGCGGCATCTGCCTGCCGCTCATTTCCATATGGTCCATATGGCAGGCCATATCGCTGGTCATGTCTTTGGCCGCTGCCTGCGGTGCGATGGTTGCCGTCAGAGAGAACAGCAGCCAGACACAGGCGAGCAGGGCGCGCAAGGCTGTCATGTGACGCTTGCCGGCTGGCCGAAACGCAGCCGCCCGAGCGCTTTGGCCAGGTTCAGGACCAGGCCTTCCGGTTTGACCGGCAGTTTCGCCTTAAACTTTTCAAACTGCATGACCTGCTCGATATTGCGGTCGATCTGTTCGAGTTGGGCTTTCCGGCCGCGCGACAGGCGGGTCATCATGGCGGTGGTGATAATGCCGGAAACGATGATGCGCTTGGAATAGTGGTTTTCGTCCAGCGCCGTATCGCCGGCCAGGCGCCAGATAATATCGGCGGTCTGCCACAAGAGGCGATGATTGAGCGCGGCATGAGGGGGCAGGGCGAAATAGCCCATCAGGCGCCGGGCCAGTTTTTCATCCTTCGCGGCCTCGTCAAGTCGCAGATTGAGCAGGTATCCAATCTTTTCGCGGATCTTCATGCCGGCCAGCGATTCGGTCGTTTCCGGGTGGAGCAAGATTTCATCATGATCACGCCACAGGATGGCGGCGATATCGGCGGCGCCGTGCGGGGCAATCAGGTCGCGCTCGCCTTCGCTGATGCCTAAGCTGCGCGCGCCGGCCTCAACGCTCTGGCGGTTCAGGCCGAGTGCGGGCACGTAGGCGGCCACGGCCCTTGCCAGGCGGGACTCGGCGGCTTTTAAGCCGGAAAAGGGCGCGGATAAGGTCATGTTGTTACAATAGGCGTTGCCGGGCTCTCCGCCAAGGGGGGAAGTCGGTCATGACGGCAACAAAATGTCGCATCTGCGAAGGTTGCAAAGGTCGCAGTCCCTCAGGAAATCGGCAAAAAAAGCGATCAAAAACCCTTTTAAAGCGGGCTTTGTCTGGACAAGGCAGTTCACCTCATGTATGGGCAAGGCCGATCTTCCTGCACGCCTTTGGTTTGCGGGCGTAAGTTTCTTTTTCACAATTGGCCGAGGGGCCGCTGCCGGAACATCTGGCGCATGTCCTCGCCGGCCCACGAACCCTGAATGGAGAGATACCTTTTGGTACAGATTTTCGTCCGTGACAACAATGTCGACCAGGCCCTGAAAGCCCTGAAGAAGAAGATGCAGCGCGAAGGTTCCTTCCGCGAAATGAAGCGTCACGTACATTACGAAAAGCCCTCCGAAAAGCGCGCCCGCCAGCAGGCTGAAGCCGTTCGCCGCGCCCGCAAGCTGGCCCGCAAGCGCCTGCAACGTGAAGGCGGCGCACCCGCCACGCCGCGTCCGGTTCGCGCCTAGTTGATTTGTCCGTTTAGAGCTTTGAACGGACAGGCATAATTTTAAAGCGCTGAAGGCCCGGCTTTCAGCGCTTTTTGCTGTCCGTGACGCAGGAGATAATTTCATGGCCAACAGCCCGCACGATCATTCCGAACGGCCTGACCCCGCAGACCTCGGCATCCTGACCACCGCCATGCCGGCCGATACCAACCCGTCGGGCGATATCTTCGGCGGCTGGCTGATGTCGCAGATGGACCTCGCGGCCGGCAATATCGCCGCGCGCCTTTCAAAGGGGCGCGTAGCCACGATCGCGGTCGATGGCATGGTTTTCCTGACGCCGGTGCAGGTGGGCGATGAAGTCACAGTCTATGCCAAGGTCATATCGGTTGGCCGGACCTCGATGAAGATGAAGGTTGACGCCTATCGCCGGCCACGCGAAGGCGAAGACAAGGTGCGCGTGACCGAAGCCATCTTCACCTTCGTGGCCATAGATGACAACGGGAAGCCGCGTCCGGTGGCCGGCGGCTGAAGTCTAAACCGGCATTTGTCAGGCATGTCCGGATTGTGTTAATAATAAGGCATTGACCAGATGGCCTAACAGGGACATCAATGCGTCATGTAACAGGGATGAGGGGTATCCATTATGGCCAAATCGTCGTTTGTCGGCCGTTTTCAGGACTGGATCAGCGAGTGGGATGACGGCAAGACGCGACAGACGCTTATGGTTGTTCTGGTCGTGCTGTCTGGCCTGCTTCTGGGTATGCTGGTCTATACGATCGCCAAATATGTGCTCGATCAGCTTTTTCCGTTTCCCCCCGGCATCTACATGGTCGATGCCGAGCAGAAGGCCGAACTAATGAAAACGGTGGCCGGGCAGGTCTTTCTCATTATCCCTATTACCTGGGCCGTGGGCGCGCTGGTCGGCGGTTATTTCGCCACCCTGTTGGGCAAGGTCGGGCAGTTTCCCGCCTGGCTGACGGGAATCCTGCTGACGACCTATTTCTGGATCGACCTGCTGCACCTGCCTAACACGACAACCCTTTTCATCCTGTGCCCGATCATTGTCGGGGTGTGCGCCTTCGCCAGCGGCTGGCTGGGGATGTATATGACGGCGCAGAAGGCGGTCAAATCTCAACAGGCTGAAATCTGATCCGACTTCGGCGGCCAATTCTTACTTCGGCGGCCAATTCTTACTTCGGCGGATTGTCGTAATGCGCCAGGCTGACCGTATTGCTGAAGGTCAGGCGGGTGGCGCCATTCATCTGCCCCGGTACGAAATAGGGCGTACCGGCCGGATATTCACCGGCTGACGTCGTCCTTGGCAGGGGCTTCTTCTGGCCGCCCGCGAATTCCGCTTCGCCAGTGCCGCCACCGACAAAATAGACTCGATCGAGCTTGGGCAGCATCATGGCCAGGGGGCCGGCGATCTTGCTCATGGCTGCATTGGCCTGTCTGACGCCGGTGGCGAGCCCGCCGGCATCATAGGTTTTTCCATTCGGCTGGGGTGAGAAGACGTGCAGTTTCATAGCATAGCTGCCGCTGGCGGGACCGCTGATCCTGATCTTGGCGCCGCTGTTCAACTGGTCGCGGGTCGGCAAAGGCGTGATGCGACCGTCCGCACCGATGCGAAGCGGCTGGCTCTGGCCATTATGGGTGAGGATGATTTTCACCGCAGCGGGGTCGGCGTGTTTGATGCGCACGGCGTAATAGACATTGATCTGGCTGCGATCTGCCGCCGGCAGGTTGAGGAAACCCTTGAGGCCTGGAAAGGCGTCCGAGGCGGAGGCTTCCTGTGTGGTGATGCCATTGGAGGTCGTCTGCGCCAGGACAGGCGAGGCCAGGGGAGCGCTCAGGAGGCCAAGGGCCAGCAATGCGGCAGAAGATTTCGACACGGATTTCATCAGCTTCAACATAATCACCATTACTACAGTTTTGTTATGAACCTATCATAACGTCCGGCATTGTAAAAAATTAAGGCTGAACAGTATCTGAATGGAAACGCCTCTCCGTCGGCTGACGAAGAGGCGCTGATAATTTAGGGGCGAGAGGGCTTACCTTAAAGCCCCTTCACTATCCCTTCGACCATCTTCTTGGCGTCACCGAAGAGCATCATGGTATTGTCCTTGAAGAACAGTTCGTTCTCGACGCCGGCATAGCCCGCCGACATGCCGCGCTTGATGAAGAGGATCGTGCGCGCCTTCTCCACTTCCAGAATCGGCATCCCGAAGATGGCCGAGGTCGGATCAGTCTTGGCGGCCGGATTGGTGACGTCATTGGCGCCGATGACGAAGGCCACATCAGCGGTCGCAAACTCGCTGTTGATGTCTTCCAGTTCGAACACCTCGTCATAGGGCACATTGGCTTCGGCCAGAAGGACATTCATGTGGCCGGGCATACGTCCGGCGACTGGGTGGATGGCATATTTCACTTCCACGCCTTCTTCCTTCAGCTTGTCGGCCATTTCACGCAGGGCGTGCTGAGCCTGGGCCACCGCCATGCCGTAGCCCGGCACGATGATGACCTTGGAGGCGTTCTTCATGATGAAGGCGGCATCGTCCGCCGAGCCCTGCTTGACCGGGCGGGTTTCGACCGCGCCGCCAGCGGCCACTGCGGTATCCCCACCGAAGCCGCCCATGATGACGCTGAAGAAGTTACGGTTCATGCCCTTGCACATGATGTAGCTGAGGATGGCGCCGGAGGAGCCGACGAGCGCGCCAGTGATGATCAGGGCGATGTTTTCCAGAGTAAAGCCCAGTGCCGCCGCTGCCCAGCCCGAATAGGAGTTGAGCATGGAAACGACGACCGGCATGTCGGCGCCGCCAATCGGGATAATCAGGGTGATGCCCAGCACCAGGGCCAACAGGAAGATGCCCCAGAAGGCCCAGGTGGCCAGGCCGTGGGTGACGATCAGGGTGGCGATCAGCACCACGACCGCGACGCCCAAAGCAATATTGATCAGGTGGCGCGCAGGCAGGATGATCGGGGCGCCGGACATATTGCCGTTGAGCTTGGCAAACGCGATGACCGAGCCGGTGAAGGTGACGGCACCAATGGCCACGCCGAGCGACAGTTCGATCAATGATTGCGTTTTGATGCCGCCGGCGCCGTCATCGATGCCGAAGGCTTGCGGGGCATAGAGGGCACCGATGGCGACCATGCAGGCGGCCATGCCGACCAGCGAGTGGAAGGCCGCCACGAGCTGCGGCATGGAGGTCATGGAGACCTTCTGCGCGATAGTCATACCGACAATGCCGCCGACGGCGATGCCGCACAGGATGATGACGATGGTGACCGGATCCAGGTCGCCCTTGCCCAGCAGCGACAGCAGGGTGACGCCGATGGCGATGGCCATGCCGATCATGCCGTAGAGATTGCCCTTGCGGCTGGTTTCCGGCGATGACAGGCCGCGCAGGGCGAGGATGAACAGGACGCCCGAAACGAGATAGGAAAGGGCCGATATATTGGCGAAATCCATTTACTTGCCCTCCACTTTCTTTTCTTTTTTCTTGTACATGGCCAGCATCCGGCGCGTGACCATGAAGCCGCCGAATATATTGACCGCCGCCAGGGCGGAGGCGATGCCACCGGCGCCTTTCGACACCCAGACGCCTATCCCAGCACCATCGGCATGGGCGGCGGCGGCGATAAGGGCGCCGACGATGATGACCGAGGAAATAGCATTAGTGACCGCCATCAGCGGTGTATGCAGGGCGGGTGTCACGCTCCATACGACATAGTAGCCGACGAAAATGGCCAGCACGAAGATGGCCAGGCGGAAGATGGTAGGATCAACGGCTTCCATAGTTTTTCCTCTTGATCGGGGCGGTCGAGAACGCCGCATTTGCCAGGCGGATCAGCCCCTGGTCGTTATATTCAAACGTCTCTGTCACGATATGGCTCGACTGGTTGCGATAGACGAGGGTATGTCCGCTTACGCCTATGCAATTGGCGACCGGTTCAAATTTCAGGTTCGGTATACGCGGCAACATATTGGAAACATAGGCGTAAAACGCCTGAATGTCGGTCAGGGCGCCATCTTCGGACAGGCCAAGCTTGCGAATGAAAGGTGAGGTGAAGACCAGATCATCGGCGTAGAGATCGCAGATATTCTGCGCATCGCGCGAATTCCACGCCTCATACCAGTCAGCGGCCTGCTGTTCATAATCTATGGCCATCAGGCGCCCTTCAGATTGGGGTGGACGATGGCGCCGCCGGAAGTGACCAGGGCGGCCTTGAGGATTTCATCTTCCGAATCGGGAGCCAGCGTACCGTCCTTGTCGATCAGCAGGCCGACAAAGGCTTGCAGGTTCTTGGCATAAAGCGCCGAGGCATCGGCGGCGATGGCAGCCACAATATTGGAGAAGCCGATGATTTTGACGCCATTGACATCCACCACCTTGTCGGCGACGCAGCCCTCGACATTGCCGCCCTGCGGTGCGGCAAGATCGATCAGCACCGAACCGGGCTTCATCGAGGCGACCATCTCCTTGGTGACGAGTATCGGCGCCTGCCGGCCGGGAATCAGCGCCGTGGTGATGACGATATCCTGCTTGGCGATGTGCGAGGCGGTCAGGGCTGCCTGCTTGGCCTTATATTCCGCCGACATCTCCTTGGCGTAACCGCCGGCGGTCTGGGCGTTCTTGAATTCCTCGTCCTCGACGGCCAGGAACTTGGCGCCGAGTGATTCCACCTGTTCCTTGGTGGCCGGGCGGACATCGGTGGCGGTGACCACCGCGCCCAGACGGCGAGCGGTGGCGATGGCCTGCAAACCGGCAACCCCGACCCCCATGATGAAGGCCTTGGCGGGCGCGACCGTGCCGGCGGCGGTCATCATCATCGGGAACGCCTTGCCATAGGCATTGGCGGCCTCGATAACGGCACGATAGCCGGCGAGATTAGCCTGGGACGACAACGCGTCCATCACCTGCGCACGGGTGATGCGTGGCACGAATTCCATGGCGTAGGCCGAAGCGCCTTTGGCCGCCAGGGCGCTCAGCGTATCCTTTTCGCGGTAGGGATCGAGCGTGGCGATGACGATGGCGCCATTTTTCAGAGCGGCGATCTCATCCTTGGCGGGGCCGCGTACCTTGAGCACGATATCGGCATCCTTGAGGGCGTCCTTGGCGGATTTTACGATTGTGGCGCCGGCCGAGGTAAAAGCGTCATCGGTGATCGATGCGCCAAGCCCCGCACCCGACTGGATATTGACGGTTAGGCCGGCAGCGGTCCACTTTTTCACTGTGTCCGGCGTGGCGGCGACGCGGGTTTCCCCGGCGGTTTGTTCCGTGGTGACGGCAAGGGTTAGGCCCACTGTGTTTCCCTCTGAACGGCTGCGTACTTATGTCGTTGCGACCCGGAGTCGTAACTGCGTTACTCTGTTTGTAATGGTCAAACCGACTGCGAGTCAAAGCCTTGTTGCGCGATTTATGATCGCTCTAATCGTTATCTACACTAAATTGCCACCGGTGTCATGAATTCTTGTATGCGCGATCCACAAGTGGCTTTAGCTGAGAGATGGCAGCAGTCGAGATTATGATCAGGCTGGATTGTAAGCGTTCAGACCACTTTTCCCGGCGGGCCGGCATCAGGCGCGCATCGCTTTCCACCGGCACGGCCAGGCCGATGCGAACCCCGCCTTTTACGGGCTTCAGGGCGGCGAATTGGTAATCGCGGCTGAAGGCGCTGTAGCCCTTTCGCTGCGTCGGTATGACATCCGGCAAATGTGCGATCAATGATTCGAAGGCGGTCAGCAGGGCAAGGGAAGCCGGCGTCTTCCACAGGGCGGCACGCAGGGCATCCGGATTTGTCCAGCCAGAATCAGGCGGCAGAAATTCGTTTAGAATCTGATGGATGCGGGTCTGGCTCAGACCATGGTAGGTTTTTAGCCAGCCAGCGCGGCCTTGCCGGGTGGTTTCCGGGCATTCGTCGCGGACAATACCGATCCAGGCCGCCAGCGTCTTGCCGGTGTCACGTTCAAGACTGGCGCTTAGCGCTGCAAACCAGGCTTCCTGCTTGGGTGTCAGGTTGATCATGACACCCTCGCACCCTAGTGGGCCGCGTCAGGTTTCTTTTTCAGCATGAACCAGCCAAGAACAGCCACAACGATGGCGGCGATGATAGCGGTCAGCCAGCCCATCTGGGTACAGGTGAGGATGACGAGGAAAACCAGCACGACGGCGAGAAGCAGGCTGACCCACTTGGTCAGGCTGGCGAACAGTTCGTAGGAATGTTGTTGCTGATGGACATCCATGTGGCCGTGTACGTAATCAGAATCGTCGTGATGGTCGGCCATGCTCATATCCTTTAACGGGCAGGTGATGTGTCCCTGCAAACAGTGTTTCCTGTATCGGTCTTACAAAAGCCCGCCCGTTTGGTCAATGGGGCGAAATGACGCTTAAACCAGCGCTTCGAAAGCCTCGATCAAGCCTTCCAGACGGGCGCAGCCCATTTTCCAGAACGCCTTGTCGCGCGGGTTCATGCCAAAAGGCGCCAGGGCCTCGACATAGGTTTTCGTGCCGCCGCCGGCCAGCAGTTCACGGTAAAGCGGCGTGAAGGCGGCGGGATTCTCGCGCCGTTTTTCCATCAGGGCCGAGACCAGCAGGTCGCCGAAGGCATAGGCATAGACATAGAAGGGCGAATGGACGAAGTGGCTGACATAGGCCCAGTAGACCTCATAGCCGTCATTCAGCCTGATCGCCGGCCCCAGGGATTCGCCCATGACCTCCAGCCACAGGGCGTTGATCTGGTCGAGCGCGACCTCGCCTTCGAGACGGGCGGCGTGGAACTTTTCCTCAAAGCGATGGAAGGCGATCTGGCGGATGACCGAGTTCAGGCCATCCTCGATCTTGCCGGCCAGGAGCGCCTTCTTTTCCTCCAGAGAGGCTGAGGCGACGAGATGCTCGAACACCAGCCCCTCGGCGAAGATGGAGGCCGTCTCAGCCAGGGTGAGCGGGGTATCTGCCAGTATGGAGCCCAGCGGCTGGCACAGGGTCTGGTGGACGGCGTGGCCCAGTTCATGTGCGAGTGTCAGCACTTCGCGGCGGTCGCCGGTGAAGTTCAGCATGACGTAAGGGTGGCGGTTGGCGGTGACCGGATGAGCATAGGCGCCGGAAGATTTTCCGGGGCGGGGGGCAGCGTCGATCCACGGTTGATCGAAGAAGCGCTCGGCGCGTTCGGCGAATTCCGGACCCATCTGGGCGAAGCTGTCGAGCACGATCTTTTTCGCTTCAGCCCAGGTGTAAAGCTTCTGCACGTCCTGGGTCAGGGGGGCGTTACGGTCCCAGTAGTCGAGCTGCTTCTTGCCGAGCACCTTCGCCTTGATCCTGTAATAGCGATGCGACAGGTTGACATAGGAGTCGCTCACGGCTTCGGCCATGGCATCGACCGCGTCCTTGTCGACCTCGTTGGCCAGGTGGCGTGAAGCGGCCGGGTCTTCGTACTTGCGCCAGCGGTCTTCCACTTGCTTTTCAAAGGCTAGGGTATTGAGCGCCAGGGCCAGCACAGGCGCGTTTTCTTTCAGCGCTACGCTTAAGCCTTGCGCCGCGGCCTTGCGCACAGGGGCTTGCGGCGCCGACAGGCGGGTGAGGGCTTCGTTGAGCGTCAGCGACTCTTTGCCGACCTTGGCGCGCAGGCGGGTCAGGGTCTCATCGAACAGGCGCGTCCATTGGCCAACCGCCGGCATCCGCTCCAGCATCAGGCGTTCAAGGTCCGGTGTCAGTTCGTGCGGGCGGCTGGCACGGATACGACGCAGCCAGGGCCGCCACTTCTGAGCCTTGGGTGTCGCTTTTAGCGCGTTCTCGATTTCCCAGTCTTCGAGCTGGTTCAGTTCCAGCGACAGGAACAGACTGTCAGCCGAAATCATCGCGGCCTGGGTGCCGAGATCGGACTGCATTTTCGAGATGCGGGTATTCTCGCGGTCAATGGTTGACGCCAGGGTGGCAAAGGCCAGGGCGCCGCCCATATCGTCCATTGCTTTTTCATACAGGCTGGCCGCCTGATCGATCAGCAAACCCAGGCGTTCCGGATTGGCACGCGCCGAAACGAACTGCCCCTGAAGCTTCGCCAGTTCTTTGACGCTTTTCTCCCCACGCGCGAAATCTTCAGCGATTTTCGGGTCTTCCGGCCCTGAATACAGGTCGGACAGGTCCCAGATCGGGAGGGTATCGGCGGTGAGGGGAGCATATGTGTTCATGGGATGGGACATAGCGATAAAGCTGCCAAAAATCGAGAGGGCTCGTGCAAATTCTACGGATCACACCGCAAGGACGAGAACCGGGCGGTGCGAAAACGGGACATTAACTATAGGTCTACACCTGATTTTCACCTGGGAGGCGTAGTTTTGTCCCAAAATAAGCCGTGTCCGCACATGCCGGCACAGCCCAATCAGAACGATGGTGGATATTGATATGGCGAAAACGATCCTGATCTGTGACGATGATCCGACGCAGCGCCGCCTGATACAGGCGGTCCTGGAGCGCGAAGGCTTCTCGGTGCTACATGCGGAAAACGGTGCGCAAGCCTATGAGCGCCTGTCGCAGAATTCGGGCATTGACGCGGTTATTCTCGATCTGGTCATGCCTGGCCAGTCCGGCATCGATACCCTCAAGGAAATCCGCGCCGCGGGCATCCGCACACCCGTGGTGGTGCTGACCGCTTCCGGCGGCATCGATACCGTGGTCAAGGCCATGCAGGCCGGGGCGCAGGACTTCTTCATCAAGCCGGCCTCGCCGGAACGCATCCTGGTCAGTGTCCGCAACGCCCTGCAGATGGGAGACATGGTCGCCGAGGTGGCGCGCCTGAAAAAGCACACCGCCAACCGCATTTCCTTCGATGACCTGATCGGTACGTCTGGCCCCATGGCGCTGGTGCGCCGCCTGGGCGAACGCGCCGCCAAATCGTCCATTCCGGTGCTGATCCTGGGCGAAAGCGGCGTCGGCAAGGAGCTGATCGCCCGCGCCATCCAGGGCTCAAGTGAGCGTGCTGGCAAGCCTTTCGTTGCGGTCAACTGCGGCGCCCTGCCAGAAAACCTGGTTGAATCGATCCTGTTCGGCCACGAAAAGGGCTCGTTCACGGGCGCTTCGGACAAGCATCTCGGCAAGTTCCAGGAAGCCAATGGCGGCACCCTGTTCCTCGATGAAGTTGGCGAACTGCCGCTCGACATGCAGGTCAAGCTGCTGCGCGCCCTGCAGGAAGGCGAGATCGATCCGGTTGGTTCCAAGCGGCCGGTCAAGGTTGATGACCGCATCATTTCGGCGACCAACCGCAACCTGGCAGACCAGGTCAAGGCCGGCGCCTTCCGCGAGGATTTGTTCTATCGTCTCAATGTCTTCCCGATCGAAGCGCCCTCTTTACGTGAACGTCGTGACGATATTCCGGCACTGATCGATCACTTCATCCGCCGCTTTAACGTGGAAGAAGGCAAGCGCATCAGCGGCGTATCGGCGGAGGCCATGCAGCTTCTGTGCGCCTATGACTGGCCGGGTAATGTCCGTCAGCTTGAAAACACGGTCTATCGCGCCATTGTTCTGGCCGACAGCCCGCATTTGCAGGCATTCGACTTCCCGGCGATCAGCGGCCAGGTGGTGCCCATGCCCGTCATGGAGCCAATGACACTGTCCACGGTCGCGCATATGCCCGATGACCAGGACGCGCTGCATGATGCACCGGTACGTATCCTTGATGAGGCCGGTCACCTGCGCAAGCTTGAAGATATTGAACGCGACCTGATCGAGCACGCCATCGGGGTCTATGCCGGCCATATGTCGGAAGTGGCCCGTCGACTGGGTATTGGCCGTTCGACGCTTTATCGCAAGGTGCGTGACTGTGGTCTCGAAGGCCTGGTCAAGGAAGCTGGCTAGATTCTGAGCGGCCAAGCCCGCCCAGCAATTGCGCCTGAAGCTTGACGACCTTTTCCGGCGTCAGGTCATACAGGGCGATAATGCCGATACCGACCAGAGCCAGTATGGCGGGGGCCAGACCCATGAGCAGGCGGATATTGTCCAGGATCAGCGGTGACACCGGCAGGTTGGCGGCATAGCCCGCCAGTGCCCAGCCAATAAAGGCGGCCGCGCCCGCCGCGCCGACCTTTTTGGAGAACATGATCATCGAATAGGTCATGGCCGTGGCGCGATGCCCGGTTTTCCAGGCATTGAAATCAGCCGTATCGGCATACATGGCGAAGGTCAGGGTGCCGATGAAGCCAAAGGCGGCGCCACTGACCGCCTGCAGGGCAAACATCAGGAGAATCTGGTGCGGTCCGCAGAGATATAGGCCCAGCCCCGAGAGGGCAATAAGGCCCAACATAAGGGCAATCGATGCGGGGCGTGACATCAGGCGGGTCACGAAGGCCACGCTGACCGAACCCGCCGCGAGGCCCAGGGTAAAGGTCATCAGGAAGCTGACGACCAGGTCGGGCCGGCCGGCATAGGCTTTCATGAAATAGGGCGATATCGACGTGCGCAGCATGGAAGCGGCCATCACCACGCCGGCAAGCCCGAACAGGATCACCCACGGACGGTTCCTGAACAGTTCGGCGACATCAAGCAACGGATTGGCATGAGGAGGCGCGTTGGAGGCAAAGCGTTCCTGGGTTTGCAGGAACAGGTTGACCAGGATGGCGACGGCAATAACGCCATATATGGTCATGACGAATTGCCAGCCCAGTGCCGCATTGCCGCGGCCGGCCCAATCGATGAACCTTGGCGTGATCCAGGTGATGAAGACAGCGCTCAGGAAGGCGGCACCGAAGCGCGAACTCATGATCAGCTCGCGCTGGACGGAATCGGGCGTGATCACACCGGAGAGGGCGTTATAGGCCGTATTGGCGGCCGTATAGATCAGGTTCATCAGGATCAGGCCGACATAGGCGCCAATCAGGCGCGCATCCGGGGGCGCATTGGTGATGGAAAAGAACATGATGGCGGAAGCCGCCAGCGGCAGGCAGAGCCACAGGAACCAGGGGCGATAGCGACCATGAGCCGTTCGGGTGCGGTCGGCGATGGCGCCGAATACCGGATCGGCGAACGCACTGACCAGGCGCATGGTGATCAGCAGGGTTGAGATGCTGACAAGGCTCAGGCCCACCACATCGTTCAGATAGACCATCAGGAAGGCGGACAGTGGCGCCCAGTACAGGTTGAAGCCCGCGTCGCCCAGGCTGTAGCTGGCGATCTCCCGGATTCGTATCGGCTCGTAGGCGTGCAGGGCCGCCTTGTCGCTGGAAATGGGTGGCATGGATACTCAAAGCCCTGGGGCATACTAATGCGATCATTGTTACCTCTATCCCTTAATGAAGTGGAAAGACGGGAATGTGTTTTCGCGCATCAGGCGAGTTGTGGGGGCGCGAAAAGGGCTGGCGTAAAGCGGAGAGTCTCGACTAGGGTGCATATACATAATTCAGGAGGACGACATGACCCGCACATCCTTTACGCCGGATCGACGGCTGTTCCTGGCTGGTACGACGGCGACCCTGTTCATGCCGGCCTTCGCCCATGCGGAGGCGTTTGATTTGAACCTGTTTGTCGGCACCTACAGCTCGGATAGCGCGAAAGGCATCTATCCGCTGACCTATAAGGCCGCGACCGATAGCTGGACGCTGGGAAGCGCGCTGCAGGCGATTGAGAACGTCTCGTTCGGGACTTACAGCCCCACCTCGAAACATTATTACCTGCTGAATGAAAAGGATGATGGTCGCATCGGCGTTTATGATCAATCATGGACGCAAAGCTATGAGGTCTCCAGCCAGGGCGCCGCGCCCTGTTATGCGGCGATCGATCCCACGGACGGCTACCTGGCGGTGGCCAACTATTCATCAGGCAATGTCGTCATTTTCAAAATCGGTGCGGAAGGCGGTTTGGAACAGCCGCCCGTCAACCGCCAGAACAAAGGGACTGGGCCGAACAAGGATCGTCAGGAAGGGCCGCACGCGCACTGGGTTCAGTTTCACGGCGATCATATCTACAGCGTCGATCTCGGCACCGACCAGATACTGGGTTACAGCTTCGATGCCGCCAGCGGCCATGTGGGGGAGGCATTCGAGGCATACCACGCACCAGGCGGCGCCGGCCCGCGTCATCTGGCCTTTCATCCGGATGGCGTCCACGCCTTCCTGGTGACGGAGTTGAGCAGCGTGGTCATTGTCCTGAAAAAGGCGGCAAACGGTCGCTTTGAAGCCATCCAGACAATCAGTCCTCTGCCGGAGGGTTATACGGGCGAAAGCTTCTGTGCCCATATCGCGCTGAACGCCGCCGCTGACCGGCTTTATGTCTCAAACCGCGGCCACAACAGCATTGCCGTTTTTGATGTCGCCTCGGATGGACGCCTGACCCTGCGCCAGATATCGCCGACGCTCGGCAACTGGCCGCGCTTCTTTGCACTATATGAAGCGCACAAGCGGCTGGTGGTGGCGCACCAGAAAAGCAATGATCTTGTCGTGTTCGCGGTCAATGACGATGGCACATTGACGTCGAAAAATCAGAAGATCAACGTTTCGATCCCGGTCTTTATCGGCGCGGCGGCTTAGACGCCGACCTGGACATGATAGGTTTTCCCGGCGACGATATCGGTAATTATGTCTCCGGCAATCGTTTGTCCGTCGACTGTAAGACCGGGATTATCGCGTGTGATCTCGATCTCGAAGGTCGCGCCGCGGAAGTGCCGCGTGACTTGTGTCGACGGCCAGGTCGCCGGCAGTTGCGGGCGGATGCGCAAGCCCTCGCGGCAGCCTTTCAGGCCGAGCAGACCTTCGATAACGCTGCGATAAAGCCACGAGGCGGTGCCGGTATTGAACAGGTGCGACGAACGGCCGGAAGCTTCCGGATGCTGGCGATGCGCGCCGCGGTAATAATTAGGTACGAAGACCGGCAACTGCCCGCGCCGCAGGTAGTCATCCTCGTTCGGTCCAGTCAGCATTTTACGCAATAATTCAAACGCTTTTTCGGGCTCGTTCACCTGATAGAGCGAGTAAATGTAGAAGATGGCGGCGTGGTTATAAACTGAGCCATTTTCCGCCACGCCCGGAAATTTTTGTGTCAGGCGACCGACATCCTCACGCATATGGGTATAGGCCGGTGCGATCATTTCGACGCCATAGGGGGTCTCCATCTGGTCGGCGATGGCGCCCACCATGCGTGTCTGCTTGTCGGCATCGGCAGCACCGCTCATCAGGGCGAAGCTCTGCGGATTGAGATAGATGCGGCCTTCGATATCGGCCTTGACGCCGAATTTCACATCGTCATCTGTGATGCCGCGTCCGTACCAGTCACCGTCCCACAGGTGCGTGTTCATGGCCTCATTAAAGGCTTTCGCGGCCCAGGCGAAGGCGCTGCCATCACGGCCGTCGCGCTCCAGGATCTGCGACCATAAACGCAAGCTATGGGCGGTGGCCAGGGACAACCAGCCGGACACGCCCTTGCCCTTCCAGCCGACCATGTTCATCGGGTCGTTCCAGTCGCCCTGATCGATGAAGTTCAGGCCGCGATGGTCAACCGCTCCGATCAACCATTGATTGGCGGCAGAAATACGGTCGCGGACCATGCGTGCCTCGCCAGTCTCCTTGTCGGTGACCATCTCATCGAGCACGGCATAGTCGTCGGTCTCGTCGAGATAGGCTTCCATCAGCATGGCCAGCCAGACGCTGTGGTCGGTGTGCGGTACGGTATTGATATATTTCAGTTCGGCCCCTTCATACATGCGGATGCCGTCTGGCATGGCGCCATTGGCGTGCTGCTGGGAGAGGGCTTTCAACAGGGTAGTGCGGGCGGTTTCCGGCTTGACGTACACGCTGCCGATGGCGTCCTGCAGGAAGTTGCGTGTCTGCGGATCGGTGCTTAGGCGATTTGTGTCGCCGTGATAATAGACCTGGCGCGGCAGCCAGGTATTGACGAAGGCATCCAGATGCGGATCGGGCGTATCCATATTGATCGCCTTCGCGCCGGCGGCCATATAGGCGGCATAGGTCTCGCGCGCTTTCGCAAATCCGGCTTCGGAGAGATAGAGCGATTTCAGGCGGCTGATCTCGGCCTCATCGAAAGCCGGTGCAAACAGGAAGCGGTGGGTGATGCTTTCGTCTTTCGCCAGATCGTGATCGAACTGCATAGCCGCGATCGGATTTTCATACAACGCCACGCCGTCAGACATCTGCGCAGCCATGATGGCGTCGGGCTTATACAAGCCGCCTTCGCCTTCAAAACGAGCCTGACGGGTCTCGAAGGCCAGCGGTGCCTGTTCACTCAGCAGGATAACCTTGTCCTTCAGGTTCTTGTTTTTAAAGTAGTCTTCGATCTTCTGGTAGGGCGTAACGCTGTCAGCGACGATACCGCCATGCGTTGCATCAAAGCGCGCAGACTGGTTCATCCAGCTCATCAGGCCAAGCGGGAAGGCGGGATAAAAGCTGACCTGGCGGTCGCGTTTGCCGCTGTTGGTCAGGCGCACTTCCCAAAGCTCGCAGGCATCATTGACCGGCAGGGTGAGAGTCAGTTCGATGCGAAGACCGGGACGATCGATCGTCCAGCGGATATCGGTTGGTGTGACTTCGAAAGCGAAGGCATCGACCGGCGCGCGCACAGGCTCGTAGGGGGCGGAAAACAGGCTGCCGGTTTCGCGGTCCTTCACATAGAAAAAGCGGCCGGGATGGTGCGCATAGGTGCCCTGTTCCGGCAGCATGAAATGTTTGGCTTCCATGATTTGCGCGCGGGCGTACTTGCTTGGTTCCGGCTGCATGAACTGCGCCGTGGCATAGCCGCGCGCCGTCATGTGGATCATCATGTGCGGGTTCCACAGGAAGCCGGCGGCAAGCGGCAAGGCGGTCGGGCTGGTCAGCGTGCAGCGGTCGGCGGAGAAGTCTATAAGGCTCACTTTTGGGCTTTCCGTTCGGCAAGGGCGGCCTGGATATCAGCCAGGCGTTTATCGGTCAGGTTATAGAAACACATGATGACGGCGGCGAGCAGGGCCATGGCGCCGGGCACGACGCTGACCAGCCAGACAATGCCGGTCTGCGAGGCGCCGCTCTGCGCCTGGTTGGCGACATAGCCGAGGCTGGCCAGGACGCTGGCGATGACGAAGGAAGCCAGGGCGCCGCCGAGTTTCTGCGAGAAGGTGGCGGCGGCGAAAGTCATGGCTGTGGCGCGGCGGCCGGTCTTCCATTCGTTATAGTCGGCGCAATCGGCGTACATCGAAAAGGTGAGGGGCGATTTGGGGCCGAGACACAGACCGATGGCAATTTGCAAACCGTACATCAGCATGATCTGGTCTTTGGGGATGAAGACGAAGACCGAGGACAGAATGCCGACCAGCACCATCAGGATAATCAGCAGCCGGCGCTTGTCGATTAAGCGCGTCAGCAGGGGCGTGATCAGCGAACCGGCGGCCAGGGCCCCGCCATATACGGTCAGGAACAGGCCCGTCTGATCCGGGCGGCCAACATAATATTTGATGTAGTATGCGCTGGCGCCCATGCGCGTGCTGATCGTCACCATGACCACCAGGGCCAGTACGAACATGATCAGCCACGGCCGGTTTTGCAGCAGGTCGCCGATGTCCTTCCACGGGCTGACCTTCTGCTCGGCTATTGGCTCGACACGTTCGCGGGCTGTCAGGAACAGAGTGACGAACAGGACACAGGCTATAATGCCGTAGATTGTCATGGTCAGTTGCCAGCCCAGCACCTCATCGGCGCCACCCAGCGCTTTGACCAGTTTGGGGGTCATATAGGTGACGAAGGTGCCGCCGAGAAAGCCGCCGACAAAGCGGAAGCTGTTGAGCTGGGTGCGCGCCTGCGGTGCGTTGGTCAGCACGCCGGACAACGCGCCGTAAGGGATATTGATCACCGAATAGATGACCATCATCAGGGCGAAGGTGGCGTAGGCATAGACAAGTTTGGCGGTGGAATCGAGATCGGGCGTGGTGAAGGTCAGGACGCCGGAAGCGGCCAGCGGTACGGCGGCCCACAGGAGCCAGGGGCGGAAACGGCCCCATTTGGTGCGCGTCCGGTCGGCCACGGCACCCATGATCGGATCGGCGAAGGCATCGACCAGCTTGGTGGTGAGCAGCATGGTGCCGGCGGCGGCGGCGCTGAGGCCGAAGCTGTCGGTATAGAAGATCAGCAGAAAGGCGCTGATGGTGGTCCAGTAGAGATTGAAGCCGAAATCACCTGAGCCATAACTGATCTTCTCCGGCCAGCCCGGCGCGGCGGCGGTCTTCGCATCCTGTGTCATCGTTCCCAACTGTTATAATTTTGTTGGGTCGAATTAAGCAGGGGGGCGCTAGCTTGTCACCTTTAAAATGCGCTCAACCGCCGCGAGGCTCGGCGCAACGACGCCGACGGGCATGTGCCCTTGCCAAATCGGACGATTTGGAATCATCGCAAGAATTTGGCGTTCATCTGCCGGCAGGTCTCCAGTTCGCGCATACCGAAGGCCGTGGAAGGCTCGATCTGGCTGGCCTCGTGCCATTCGTTGAACGACACGATCAGTATCCAGTCAGGCTTTGCGGCGATGGCGGCGTTCCACAGGTCGCGGAAGGGTTTGCCATCCTCACGCTTGATCACCGGGCGCTTGCCCTTGCGGTCGAGTTGTAGTCGGTCATCGAAGCCGGGCAGGATGGTTGCGGTGGTGACTTTCGCGCCTTTCTGCGCCCTGACCCAGTCGTTGTAGTATTTCGAGCGCCACAGGGACGGCAGAAGCCGCGTCTCGGCGCCTTCAAACTGCTGCGAATAGATATGCAGGCCATCGAAAGCGCCTTTGCGGGCCTTGATTTCCTTCAGCGTATTGGCCGTGGCGATGTAGCTGATGGCACCGGGCGCCTGTTGTTCGATCAGGGTGCGCGCCTTCTGCCAGCCTTCGAGGCCGATATCCTGCATCAGGCGGTCGAAATACATGATGACTGGCTTACCGTCGAGCCTCAGCCAGGCGGGATGGCGGCCATAGGTGCGATAGAGATAAAGCGTATCCTCTGCCACGCCTTCGGCACTGGCGACCTGCTCGATATAGGCGGTGGCTCTCAGCCCCTGCGCGCCGGCGGCATCGAGCACCCGTCGCAACTGTTCGTTGGTGCGATCGGTCTGGCCCCACCAGGAAACGATCAGGCCGGTGATACCGGCCGCCTTGATCTGCGCCATCTGGCGGGCAATCACGTCCGGATCGAGGCTGTCATAGGGACCGCCGACCGGATAGTTGGGCGCATCGGCAATGCGTTCATGCGCCGTGTCGGGATTGAGCCAGTGAATATCCTGTCCCGAACGGGCCTTCGTGCCGTACCAGCCATAATAGAAGACCAGCACCTCCTTGCGCGGGCGGGCCTGCGCCAGTGCCCGGAAAGGCAGCAGGGCGGCGGCGGTCAAACCGGAAAGCAGGTGGCGGCGGTTGGGCGTCATTCGTCTTCATCCTCTTCCGGGGCAGCCTGTTTGCCCTTTTGGGCTTTTTTGCGGATTTCCCTGAGTTTCACACCCTGGCGCAGGGACAATGTGCCATTCATGGCGCCCTTGTCAGGATCGGCGAAGGCCCGGCCATAGGTCTTGACCCGCTCGGTGACGCCTTCGATAAAGTCGGTCTCCCATGCGGACAATTCGACGCCCTGCTCGGCGGCGATCCGGCGCGCCTTTTCCAGAGCGCGGATTGTGGACGCCTGCATGGCCTTCTTTTGGGCCTTGATCTGGTCTGCCGGTGAGAGCGACTTGGCCGCCAGTGGCGCCTTGGCCTGCAAGGGCTTTTTCGTTTGCAGCCCTTTCGATCGCGTCATGCCTTTGGCGGGCGTCTTAAATGCCATCCTGTCTCGCCGCGCATGAAAAAGCCGTCCCCATGCGGTGAACATGCGGACGGCTTTGAGTATCGTCAAGGCATTGTTTGCGCCTCACGTTTATCCAAAAAGTGGTGACCACTTTCTGACGTGAGGCGGTTAGCGGTCGCCGATCGCGGTCAGGTACAGGTCGAGGATGGTTTCTTCCTCATCGCGCTTGACCTTGTCCTTCTTGCGCAGGGAAACGACCTTGCGCAGGATCTTGACATCGAAGCCTTCACCCTTGGCTTCGTCATAGACTTCCTTGATGTCGCCCATGATGCCGGCCTTGTCTTCTTCAAGGCGTTCGATGCGCTCGATGATTGTACGCAGGCGGGTCTGGGCGGCGCCGGAAATGACGTCGTCGGCGGAGAAGGAGAGGAGGGCGTCGTCGGCCATGGCGGATATCCTGTAAAAGCGGTTCGCTTAACCATAGCGGTTGCGAATCAGCTTCTCAACGGTCGCCTTGAGGATAAGTCCCGATGACCTGTGGATTAAAGCCAGGACATCAGACACGAAAAAACGCTTAAAGCCTGCGCCTTAAGCGTTATTCGTATACATCGGCGCAGAAGCTTAATTAGCCTTGCTTGGCCTTAAAGCGCGGATCGGTCTTGTTGATGACATAGACGATGCCCTTGCGGCGCACGATCTTGCAATCGCGGTGACGACCCTTGAGCGACTTGAGCGAGCTGCGGACTTTCATTGGTTTTCACCTGATCTTAAAAATGGCTGCGAAGAAGCGGGAACAGGGCAGCACAACCGGGTCGCGCGCTTGGCCAACTTCGTTAGAGGGCGGGTATCTAGGGGAGAGGTCCGGAATTGTCAACGGTGATTTGCTGAAATCGGGTAATTTCCGGTCCCTCACATCATTCTGACAACAAAGTGAGGTTTTTAAGGGCTTGGAAAGCCGAACGCAATGAGGTTAGCTGGCCATTCAAGTAGTTGAGGAAATGCTATGCGGTTACGTTACATCAGCCTGTTCGCCATTCTGACCGCGTGCAGCACGGCCACGCCGCAGCCCGAGCCGACGCCCGTTACTACGCCGCCGGCGCCGACAGCCTCCAGTGCCTCATCGTCTGCCTCCGCCAGTGAGGCAGCCACGCCCGCACCTGTGCCTGCCCCGACAGCGCCTCTGCCTGCCAATGCGACCTTCGATGACTGGAAGCAGAGCTTCATCGCAAAAGCGGCCGGACAGGGCTTCGACCCGATTTTCACGGCGCAGGTTCTGAGCAACGTCACGCCCCAGGCCAGTGTCACCTCGTCCGATTCCCAGCAGCCGGAGTTTTCCAAGCCGGCCAGTTCCTATATCCGGCAGACCGTGACCGCGTCGCGTTTTGCCGCCGCCCGCGCGCGGCTGGATGCCAATCCCAATGTGCCGGAAATCGTGCGCAGTTCCGGCGTGCCGGCGGAAGTGCTGGGCGGCATCTGGACCATGGAAAGCGATCTCGGCCGAGTGCAGGGCAATATAGACGTGGTCTCAGCTCTGGCGACGCTGGCCTATAATGGACGCCGCCGTGACTGGGCGGAAAGCGAACTGATCGCCTGCCTGAAGATCCTGCGCGATTCCGGCATCAGCCGTGACACCCTGAAAGGCTCCTGGGCCGGCGCGATGGGGCAGACCCAGTTCCTGCCCGACAACTATCTGACCCTGGGCGTTGACGGTGATCATGATGGCAAGGTCGATATCTGGGGCTCGGATTCTGACGCGCTGGCCTCATCGGCCAACCTGCTGGCAAAGGCCGGCTGGAAGCCGGACGAGGAATGGGCGGTCGAGGTCATGCTGCCGGTCGGCTTTGACTATTATCTGGCCGAAACGGCCAAAAAGACACCGACTGAATGGGCGGCGCTGGGGGTCAAACGCGCCGATGGTGGTTATTGGAAGCCGGCCGAAGTGTCGGAGCCGTCTACGATCCTGCTGCCTTCGGGCGCGAAGGGGCCGGCCTACCTGGCGCTGCCCAACCATTATGTCATCCGCAAATACAATAATTCCACCGCCTATGCCCTGGCGGTTGGTTTCCTGGCTGACGGCATTGCCGGCAAGCCGGGACCGGTCACGCCGTGGCCGGTCGAACAGCCGCTCAGCCTCAACCAGCGTCTCAAATCACAGGAAGCGCTCAAGGCCGCCGGCTTCGATCCGGGCGTGATCGATGGCGTCATCGGCGTCGGCACCCGCAGCGCCATCCGTGAGTGGCAAAGGGCCAATCACCTGACGGCGGACGGCTATCTCAGCTTCGACCTGGCCAATCAGTTCGTCGTCATGACCGGTGGCGTGGCTGAAACCCGGTAACCGGGCGAGCGAAAAGTTAAAAGACGCGGTTAATGGCTAACGCCCCTTTAAGAATTGGTCACCATAGTCAAGCTCATAAACGAGTCGCTGGGTGTTCCTCTAAATGTTTCAGATTATCGGTATTGTCTGCCTGTTCGCCATGGTGTTCGGCAGCTACATCATTTCCGGCGGCAATATGGCGCCGATTCTCCACGCCCTGCCGCACGAACTGATGGCCATTGGCGGCGCCGCTATCGGCGCCACCCTGATCTCCAACAGCGTGACTACCCTCAAGGGCATGGGCGGCGGCATGGGAAAGGTGTTCGGCGGCACGAAATGGAAGGCCAGCGATTACCGCGACCTGTTGTCCCTGCTGTTCCTGCTGACCAAGACCATGAAGTCGAAAGGCGTCATCGCGCTGGAAAGCCATATCGAAAAGCCGCACGATTCGACCATTTTCAACCGCTTTCCCAAGATCGTTAAGGATCATTTCGCTACGGATTTCATCTGCGATACGCTGCGCATGATGACAATGAACCTCGAAGACCCGCACCAGGTCGAGGACGCCATGGAAAAGCAGCTTGAAAAGCACCACCATGAAGCCCTGCATCCGGCCCACGCCATGCAGTCCCTGTCCGACGCCCTGCCGGCGCTGGGTATCGTCGCGGCCGTTCTGGGGGTCGTCAAGACCATGGGATCGATCACCGAGCCGCCGGAAATCCTTGGCTCCATGATCGGCGGCGCGCTGGTCGGCACCTTTCTGGGCATCCTGCTTTCCTATGGTCTGGTCGGGCCTTTCGCCGCCCGCATGAGCGGCGTGATCGAAGAGGACGCGTCATTCTACAAGATTATCCAGTCGGTTCTAGTAGCGCACCTGCATGGTAATGCGGCGCAGATATCGGTGGAAATCGGCCGCGGCAGCATTCCTTCGCAGTTGCAACCCAGTTTCCTGGAAATGGAAGAGGCGCTCAATAATATCCCGGCCGAAGGGGCGGCGGCATAACGGGGGGCAGTTTCATCAACAAGCAATGCGGATATTGTCAGGGCGGCACGATTCGCCGGTTTACGATCACGTTTTTTGGCCAGTTTCTCCGTTAATACTGATTAACGTGATCGTTTTTCGCCGAAAATACCTCCTTTTCGATGAAAAAGATGCATTTAGTTACGCAGGCGATCACAGTTTTGTGAAATAAACTCTTGCGGGACTCGGTCAAAATAGGTATGAAAAGGCTCGGGCCTGGGTATCAGTTCCTGGCGCTCTATTTTAGGAAATAGGATCTGATCGCATGACCTCCAAGATCGTTCGCACTGCTCTGGTTGCTGCTGCTGCTGTCGCCGCCCTTTCGGTTGCCGCCTGCCAGAAGCCTGCCGCCACTGAAGAAAGCGCTGCCTCGGAAATGGCGCCTGAAGCCGCTCCGGCTGATGCCACCGATTCGTCGGCTGCCGTTGACGCCGCCGTCGCCGCTTCGCCCGCCGCTGCCGAAGCTTCGGCCGCTTCCTAATCACAAGATTTGACGGGGGTGCAATTGCCCCCGGCAATAGGTTCAGGAATGGTCCTGCACCTTCAAACTATCAAAGGGAATTGATCCATGACCTCCAAGATCGTTCGTATCGCTCTGATCGCTGCCGTTGCCGGCGCTGCTCTGTCCGTCGCCGCCTGCACCCCGAAGGCCCCGACCGAAGAAGCTGCTTCTTCGGAAGCCGCCGTTTCGGACGCTGCCGTTTCGGAAATGGCTCCGGCTTCGGAAGCCGCTTCGGAAGCCGTTTCTTCCTAATCATTCGCCTTCGGGCATTTGATGTGAAAAGGGTCGCCTTTGGGTGGCCCTTTTTTATTGCCTGGGCTAGAAGCGGGCATGTCTCAGACTGACCCTGAACTCTATTTCGCCGAGGATGGCGCGCCGCGGTCCGGCCGTTTCGGTGACATCTATTATTCGCTCCAGGATGGATTGAGCGAATCCCGCGCCGTTTTTCTGGCGGGCTGTCATATGCCGGATATCTGGGCCGGGCGAAGTGACTTTACCCTGCTCGAACTGGGCTTTGGCACGGGGTTGAATATCGCCGCCGTCATGGCGCTGTGGGCGGAGGCGCGGCCGGCCAGCGGTCATCTGCACATCTTTTCCGTCGAAGGCTTCCTAATGAGCGCCGGAGATGCTGGCCAAGCTCTGGCGGCGTGGCCCGAACTGGCGCCCTTTGCCGAAGCTTTGCTGACACAGTGGCCAAAAGTTCGGCGCGGCTTTCACTATATGACTTTCCCGCAATGGGGTGTCAGCCTGACGCTTGGGCTGATGGATGTCTGCGCCGCCCTGACGGCGTGGGAGGGCAAGGCCGATGCCGTCTTTCTCGATGGTTTTTCGCCGGCGCTCAATCCCGATATGTGGGCGGATGATGTCTTCGCCCTGGTCGCCGAGCGGACCAAGGGCGGCGCGCGCCTGGCCACCTTCACCGTGGCCGGGTTCGTGCGGCGCGGGCTCCAGGCAGCCGGTTTCACCGTTGAGAAGTGTCCCGGCTTCGGGCGCAAGCGGGAACGGCTGGAGGCGGTGCGCGCCGGTGAAGCATCACCGGCGCTTTCACGTCCACAAAAGCTGGCGGTTGTTGGCGCCGGTATTGCAGGCTGCGCGCTGGTTTATGAGGCGCGGCAACTGGGCCTGGAGGTCGATCTGTTCGAGGCGGATGGCGTTGGCGCCGGCGCATCCGGCAATGCCGCCGCCCTGGTGACGCCGCGTCTTGATGCTGGTGATAATGATATATCGGCGCTCTTTGCGGATGCGTTCGCCTATGCCACGGCGCTGTATCGCCAACTGTGCCCTCAGGCCATTCTGGGGGAGGGGGTATGGCAATGCGAAGCCACGCCAAAAGACGCCTCGCGCTTTGAGCGGATTGCCAAGCAATCCAGTTTCGCCGAAGGCGATCTGGGTCTGTTTTCTGCGGGAGCGGCCGCGGAGACACCACAGGCTGCGGGCATAGGTCTCCATACGGCCCTGTGGGTGAAGCCCGCCGAAATCCTCTCGACGCTTCTGGGATCGAAAGCCATCATACAGGCGCGGATCACCGGTTGCAGCCTGACAGAGGCGGGCTGGCGATTTGAAACGTCTGAGGGGGCCGTTCATGCGGGGTACGACGCCCTCGTTTTCGCTTGCGGGGATGGCATTTTCGATCTGGCGGATTACAGGGCCCGTTATGATCTGCGGCCGGTGCGCGGGCAGGTTGAGGTCGTGTCTGATCCTGTGCCCCTGCAAGGCGCCATAAGCTGGGGCGGCTATGCCATTCCGCTGGCGGATAGCTTTCTCTTTGGCGCCACCCACGAACGCGAAGATCGCAGTGTCGATGTGCGCCAGGCCGATCGTGCCCGCAATCTCGACAGCCTCGCCAGGGCCATGCCTGAACGCGCCGCCCGTGTTGCCGACGGTCCATTCCAGTCCCGCGCCTCCATTCGGGTCATGACGCGCGATTACCTGCCTGTCGTGGGGGCGGTGGATGAAGGCGTTTTTCTGTTGACCGGTCTGGGCGCGCGTGGGTTTTGCCTGGCGCCACTGCTGGCCAGGGGCTTGCTAAATCAGATTATCGGCGTACCGTCCGCGCTGCCGCGTGCGGCAAAAAATTTGCTCGATCCGCGACGCTTTTTGCCGCGGGCCGACGTATAAACAACATGTTCATTCTGCGTTCAGCTTCGAGAGCCTATCCCTTGTCCTAAGAGGTGTTGTCATGAAGAAGTCGACCTGTTTCGCCGCCCTTTTCGCTGCCGGGCTAGGTGTGATGGCCGTGGGCGGTGTGGCGCTGGCCTCTGCCGGTCGGCCGGCGCCGGATAACAGACCCGCCCGTGACCCGAGGGCCTGTTTCGACTCTTCGCAGGTTCGCAGTTTCCAGACGGAAAAGGATGACAAGATCATCATCATTTCCAACTGGAACGAAGCCTACGAACTGACCATGACGCCGGCCTGTATCGGCCTGGATTCCAGTTTCCGTATCGGTATCAAGTCACGCGGCAGCGGCCTGAACGATATTTGCGGGCCGTTCGACGGTGAGATTGTTTACAGCGACATGGGTGATCGGCCACTCAAGACCTGTCCGATACAGGCCGTGCGTCACCTGACGCCGGAAGAGGCGGCGGCCTATGGCATCAAGCCCAGGGCCGACAAACCCAAATAATCAGAGGGAGTAGGATGATGGCGAAAAAAATGTATATGGCGGGGTTTGCAATCGCGGGCCTGATCGCTGGCGGCCTGATCGTGACGGCCTGTGCCGGCACACCTCCGGCGAGCGGTGATCAGGCGTCGGTCCAGGCGAAGGTAACGCCGAAGTGCCTGGACGCTCGTAATATCGGCCGCAAGCATGTGGTCGATGACCATACGCTGCTGGTTTACGATACCTGGGGCAATCCGTACAAAATGGATATCGGCGGTCCCTGCAAATCGATGACCGATTTCTCGCAGATCGGCTTTGAATTCAATGGCACCAATCAGATTTGCCAGGCGCACGACGCCATGATCCTGCGGTCTGAAAACGGCGAGCGCCCGGTGAAATGCCTGATCAACAGTGTTGAACCGATCACCCGTGAAGCCGCCACTTTGCTGGACAAGGACAACTAAGGTGCGCAAAACAAGACTGATCCTGGCGGGTGGGGCCGCGATTCTGGCCGTCGTGGTCGTTGGCTGTGCGGCCACGTCTCAGGTTGAACGGACGCCCAATCCTGGTGTCCGTTCGGTGGCGGCGAACCAGTGCGTCTCATCGCCACTGGAAACTTCCACTGTGATCGATCGCCAGACCCTGCTTCTGGTCGATCGTAGCGGCAATTCGCTGGTCATGCACATGACCGGTCCCTGCATGACGAAAAACGAAGCGATCAAGCTGGAATATCGCGGCAGCACGCGCATCTGTGGACCGCTCGATGTCGATATAACCGGCGACATCACGACCGCCATACCGATGCACTGTATGGTCGATACGATTGAGCCGCTAAACAAGGCCGAAACATTAGCCTACCAGAAGTCGCATTAAAAAAGCCGGAAGCAGATTGCTTCCGGCTTTTTTAATAGAAACGATAATATTCCGGGGCCAGGGGCGGTGCCCCTGGTCAGTCGTTATCCATCTTGAGGGCGGCGATGAAGGCTTCCTGCGGAATTTCGACCTTACCGAACTGCCGCATCTTCTTCTTGCCTTCCTTCTGCTTTTCCAGAAGCTTCTTTTTACGCGTGGCGTCGCCGCCGTAGCACTTGGCCGTCACGTCCTTGCGCAGGGCGCGCACGGTTTCGCGGGCGATGATACGGCCGCCGATGGCCGCCTGGATGGGGATGACGAACAGGTGTTGCGGTATCAGTTCGCGCATCTTCTCGCACATGCCGCGGCCACGCATTTCGGCGCGATCGCGGTGGACGAGCATCGATAGCGCATCTACCGGCTCCGAATTGACCAGGATAGACATCTTGACCAGGTCGCCTTCGCGGTAGCCTTCGATATTGTAGTCGAACGAGGCATAGCCCTTGGAGACCGATTTCAGGCGGTCATAGAAATCGAAAACCACTTCGTTGAGCGGCAGATTGTAGACGACCATGGCGCGGGTGCCGACATAGGACAGGTCGACCTGTTCGCCGCGGCGATCCTGGCAGAGCTTGATGATGGCGCCGAGATAATCGTCCGGACAGAAGATGGTGGCCTTTATCCACGGCTCCTCGATATGGTCGGTCTTGACCGGATCGGGCATGTCGGCGGGATTGTGCAGATCGATGACCTCGCCGTCATTCATGTAGATCTTGTAGACGACCGACGGCGCGGTGGCGATCAGGTCGAGATTGAACTCGCGGCTCAGGCGCTCCTGGATGATTTCGAGATGGAGCAGGCCGAGGAACCCGCAGCGGAAGCCGAAGCCGAGCGCCGCCGAGGTTTCCATTTCGTAGGAGAAGCTGGCGTCGTTGAGCCGCAGCTTGCCCATTGCTGAGCGAAGGTCTTCGAAATCGGCGGCATCGACCGGGAAAATGCCGCAGAACACAACCGGTTGGACTTCCTTGAAGCCCGTCATGGCCTGGGCGGTCGGCTTGCGCTCGTCGGTAATGGTGTCGCCGACAGCGGCATCGGAGACTTCCTTGATCTGGCCGGTGAAGAAACCGATCTCGCCGGGCCCGAGGCTTTCGACATCGGTAGCCTTCGGCATGAAGACGCCGAGCTTGTCTATCCTGTAGGTGGCGCCGGCATTCATCAGCTTGACCTGCTGGCCGGGCTTCATGCGGCCATTAAACACGCGCACGAGAACCACGACGCCGAGATAGGGATCGTACCAGGCATCGACCAGCAGGGCCTTGAGTGGCTCGTTTTCGTCGCCCTTCGGCGCCGGCAGGCGGGTGACGACGGCTTCGAGCACATCCTCGATGCCGAGGCCGGACTTGGCCGAACAGAGTACGGCGTCGGAAGCGTCGATGCCGATGACATCCTCAATCTGGGCGCGGATGCGCTCCGGCTCGGCGGCCGGCAGGTCGATCTTGTTTAGGACCGGGACGATCTCGTGATTGTTGTCTATGGCCTGGTAGACATTGGCCAGGGTTTGCGCTTCGACGCCCTGCGACGCGTCCACCACCAGGATCGAGCCTTCGCAGGCGGCCAGCGAGCGCGAAACCTCATAGGCGAAATCGACATGGCCCGGCGTGTCCATCAGGTTCAGCACATAGGTTTCGCCGTCGTGGGCCTTGTAATTGAGGCGGACGGTCTGGGCCTTGATGGTGATACCGCGTTCGCGCTCGATATCCATGTTGTCGAGCACCTGTTCCTTCATCTCGCGTGCGGTCAGACCGCCGGTGAACTGGATCAGGCGGTCGGAGAGAGTGGATTTGCCGTGGTCGATATGGGCGACGATGGAAAAATTGCGGATCTTGGAAAGGTCTGTGCTCATTCGGGTGCGGATAGCATGACGCGCCGCAATAGGGAAGGGGCTGGGCGCTTGTGCCTCAATGCGGTCGAAGCGCTCTTAACCACGTATTTCAAATTTAGGGATTGCGGGAATCCCCTAATTGTCCCCTTATGTCTCCAGGTGGCTTACTGACGGAAATCCTTGTGAGTGTGGGCTTATGAAAACGACTGTGTTTTGCTTATCCGTCCTGTGCGGCCTGGTCGCCACGCAAACCCTGGCGCAGGATGCCACGGCGACAGGCGGTGGTGTTCACTGCGCGCCGACAGCCGCACCGGTTATTCCCGATGGGACACGCCTTTATACGCGCGATGGCGATCTCAGCCAGGCCGGCGAATATCCGCAGGTGGCGAAAGTCAGCGCCATTGAAGGCCAGGCCCAGGTCGATTGCCAGATCGGTGATGATGGCGGCCTGACGCAATGCGTGGTCGCCGCCGAAAGTCGACCCGGATATGGTCTTGGAGAAGGACTGGCGGTCACGGTCCTGAAATGGGCCCAGACCGACACCAGCCAGCCGGGACATCATGCCGGCGACTGGCTGCGTTTTACCACCAACTGGAAACTGCCGGGCGGGCAAGCCGCCCAGCAACTGGCCGGCAGCCGTTAATTTTCAAACAGTTTCAAATCTACCGCCTCCGCCATGGCCTGGTAGCCGGCCGATGACGGATGCAGGTGGTCGCCGCTGTCATAAACCGGTGACAGGCGGTTGGGCTGCGCCGGGTCGCGCAGGGCGGCATCGAAATCGATCACCGCATCGAAGGCGCCCGACGTCCGGATCCAGCTATTGACCGCTTGGCGGTCAGCCTCGTTCAACGCATCCGGATGGTAATAGTCCATGCCCATGAATGGCGTGATGGTGCCCCCATAAATTTTCAGGCCGTGGCTATGGGCCTTGGTGATCATCTGCAAATAGGCCGCCTTGAGCCGGGCAACCAGGTCGTCATGCGCCGCCTGTGTTACGGGGCCGTCGCGCGTTAACATGCCAAGATCGTTCACGCCTTCCAGCACAATCACGTATCGGACGCCGCTCTGGCTCAGTACGTCACGGTCAAAGCGTGCCTGGGCATTGGGGCCGAGGCCATCGAGCAGAAGGCGATTGCCGCCGATGCCTGCATTGAGCACCGAAACCCGCTTGTCCTTCATGCGCCGACCGAGAAAATCCGGCCAGCGGCTGTCGCTGTTGGGCTTGATGCCGTAGCCATCGGTGATCGAATCGCCGAAGGCCACCAGGGCGGCCCTGGCCGACCCGTTTTCAATATCGAGGCCGGCTATGGTGAACCAGTGATCGAACTTCTTCGCTTCCGGGAGTTCGGCATCGCTGACATGGTCGCCGTGAACGAGCCAGGAGGTGGTGCGCGACCCAGGATGGCCGGTCTGTTGTTGGGGCAGTCCTGCCGGCATATGAAAACTGATGGCGAGGACAGATTGATCGGCCACGGTTATTGAGATCGGATCGGAAATATAGTCCGCGCCGGCGGGAATGACGATGTCGCTCAAACCGCCAAATGTAACCGGATGATCCGTGGCCGGATCGATGGTGGAGGCTCCGGCTATTGTCGTTCGCGCGACATGGACATTGCGCAGGGACAGGGGGTCGGTGCCCATGGCATTGGAAAGGCGCAGGCGGATCATATCACCGCCTTTGGCGACCCGGATCGTCTGGCGCAGGGTGGCGTCAGTCGCGTCGGCCGGGGAGAGGGCGCTGTCGGCGCCCGGTGTCATCTGCGCGGTAGACCAGACCGTCACCCACTGTGACTGAGCTGTTTTGGCATGGACCGGACCGATGAAGCCGAGGGGCAGAACCAAAGCCAAAGTTGCGGCAAACAGGCTGCGGCGCGTGAATCTGTACAGGGCCATCTCACTCTCCCAATGATATTATAATTGTTAGCGCTATCAGTGACTTTATGATCGGGTTTGCCGTAGGGGGCAAGCGCATAAACACATATCAACCGCCAGCACAGGCTTGACTCCTGTTCATGGCAAACTAGCATCAATAGAAACCAATCTGGGAGATGCGTCATGTTGAAATCCGTCCTTCTGGCCTCCGTGGCGCTGTTCTCACTGGCGGGCGCCGTCCAGGCGCAGGATATCAGCGCCGCGCGCATCTCCGATGACATCAAGGTGCTGTCTTCCGATGCGTTCGAGGGGCGCGGCATTACCACGCCGGCCGAGCAGAAGGTGATTGACTATATGTCGAAAGGCTTTGCCGCCGCCGGTTTCCAGCCGGGCGGAGAAAATGGGGGCTGGACGCAGGCGGTCCACTTGCGCCAGTTCGTGGTCAGGGACCCGAAACTGGCGTTCAATTTTGCCGACGGTCACAGCCTGGACTTGAAACAGGGCGTTGACATCACCGCCTCGACGCGCGGGGCTTTGGGCGATGTCAGCTTCGACAAGGCGCCGCTCGTCTTTGTCGGTTATGGCGTTACCGCGCCGGAACGCGGCTGGGATGATTTCAAAGGTGTTGATGTCAAAGGCAAGATCCTGGTCGAACTGATCAATGATCCGGATTTTGTCGAACCGCAATTGATGACTTTCGGCGGCAAGGCGATGACCTATTACGGCCGCTGGACCTACAAGTATGAAGAAGCCGCCCGCCGTGGCGCCGCCGGCGTTATCATCATCCATGACGCTGACGCGGCTTCCTATGGCTGGGATACGGTACGTAATTCGTGGTCCGGCCCGCAGTTCGATATTGTCCGGTCCGATCCGTCAACTGCCAGCCCGAAGCTGGAATCGTGGATGACGCACGAAACGGCGGAGGCGTTGTTCAAGGCGGCGGGGCTTGACCTGGCCGCCCTGCGGGTGAAGGCGCGCTCCAAGGACTTCCAGCCGGTGCCGCTGAATGTGACGTTGAGCGGCGGTTACAAGGTGGCGGCCAGCGAGATCACCACCCACAATATCATCGCCCGTCTGCCAGGCACCAAATATCCGGACGAGACCGTGCTTTTTACCGGTCACTGGGATCATCTCGGCATCTGCGCCCCGCAGGCGGCTGACAAGATATGCAATGGCGCGGTCGATAACGGCACCGGCAGCGCCACCCTCCTGGAACTGGCGCGGGCCTTTGGAAAAGCCAAAAAACCAGAGCGCTCGATCGTCATGATCGCCTTCACCGCCGAGGAAAGCGGGCTTCTGGGATCGGAATATTACGCCAGCAATCCGGTCTATCCGCTGGCGAAGACGGTGGCCGGCATCAATATGGATGCGCTCAATGTGAATGGCGCGACCAAGGATATCGTGGTCGAAGGCGTTGGCCAGTCATCGCTCGATGACATGGTGGCGCTCTATGGTGGCAAGCAGAACCGCACGATTACGCCTGATCCGCGTCCGGAAGCCGGCGGTTTCTTTCGCTCGGATCACTTCCCGCTGGTCAAGCGTGGCGTACCCATGCTGGTCGCCTATTCGGGCGACGACATGGTCAAAGGCGGCAAGGCGGCGGGAGAGGCGCTGTCAAAGGACTATACCGACCACCGTTACCATCAGCCGGGCGATGAATGGTCGGCGGTCTGGGATTTAAGCGGGCTGGTCGAAGACGCCTCGCTTTACTATCAAATCGGCGAGGCCCTGGCCAATTCACACCGGTGGCCGGTCTGGCGCGATACGTCTGAGTTCAAAGGGGCGCGCGACATCACTGACACTGAGCGCAAATGAGGCCGGCGCCCCGTGTCTATTTTTTTCGCAGCTCGAACTTGATCGGGTTGGGATCGTAGAGACAGATGTCGCCGCTACCCTGGGACTGGTAAATGGTCATTGTCGCCAGGGACATGATGGCCAGAGCCAGGGCCAGCATCTGCGGCAGCATCCACCACAGGCGCTCACGGCAGGTCACCCATACATAGGCGATGACCAGAAGCACCAGCAGCCAAAGCAAAATGACGATCAGGCGCGCCGCCGGGGGCTCACACTGGGCGGTGACGGAATGAATGACGATCAGAATGGCAAGCAGGATATAATTGGCCAGTATCGCTATATTGACGCCCTGACGGTAGGTAAAAAAAGCGCCGACTGATGTCACAGCAACCCCCATATGGCCAACTACGGTTGGTCTGAGACTATAACATCCGGTGGGGGTTTGCATTAAGAAATGCGGCGAAGTCGCGGCAAGTTAAGCCCTATTCACGACACATGGCACAGGCACCCTGCACGTAACCGGGGAATGCGCGCGTAAGGGGATGTTAGTAAATCATCTGTTAACCTTGTCGGCGATAGACCCCATCGATCAGAGTTTGAGGAGTTTTCGCCCATGGAACGTCGTTCGTTTCTTCTGGCCGGTGTGGCCGCCGCCGCAACACCCATGATCGCTGGCCTGGCCCCGCGCCTGAGCCTGGCGCAAACCTATCCGACCGAGAAGAATCAGCCTGCCGAGGAAAAGGAATATCGCTACTATACCCGCGATGAGATCCTGACCGCGGGTTCCGATTTCCTGGGCGTGACGGTCGAAGCTTTGGGGGGCGCGCTTGAAAAGATATTCGCCGATTACGGCGATCACCCGACCGCCTATATCGCCGGCACCGAAGCTTCCGGCGCTGTGGGGATTGGCGTGCGCTACGGCAAGGGCAATCTGTTCATGAAGGACGTTGCCGAGCCGACCCACATGTATTGGCAGGGGCCCTCGATCGGGTTCGATACCGGCGCCAATGCCTCGCGCGTCTTCACCCTGGTCTATAACCTGCGCGAGCCGATCTTCATGTATCGCCGCTTCCCCGGCGTCGAAGGCTCGGCCTATTTCATTGGCGGTCTCGGCATCACCTACCAGCGCGCCGAAGGCATAGTGCTGGCGCCGATCCGCGCTGGTGTCGGCTTCCGTCTCGGCGCCAATGTCGGTTATATGAGCTTCTCGAAAAAGCGCAGGGTATTGCCTTTATAGGCGCTAAAACGCCGCGCGGGCTTGCCTTGCAACCACTCGGGCGGTCGCTTGCCCTTGCCAAATCTCAGGAGATTTGGGTGTCTAGGTTGCAACTTTGCGCCCTTCACGCGCACTAACAAAGCCCAGTTCGAGCAGTTTCATCACCTTCAGCGCGTCCTCTCCGGTCACCGGATTGGGCGCGTTTCGGCTTATGGTGTCCGCAATGGCTTCGTAATAGGCGAGGTAATTGCCGGGCGTGGCGGTGACTTCCTGTGATTGTCCGGCGATTTCACCAGCCACCGGCGTGAAAATACCCATGACCGGATCAATACCCCAGCCGGTATCACCGGGCACCCGGCCGGCCTTCAGCATCTCTTCCTGCGTATCCATGCCGAACTTGACGAAGGCGCCATGCGCGCCCTGGGCCTCAAGCGCCGGGCCGGGAATGGTGGTCATCATTGACGAATGCAGGATCACGCGCAGCGGTCCGTAGCCCAGGATGGCGTGGAAATAGTCATCAGTTTGTGCGCCGGGGCGCTGGCCGGCGATATCCGCCGATATCCATTCCGGCCAGCCGAAAAGGGTTATCGCCTGATCAATCAGATGCGAGCCGAGATCGAACCAGATGCCGGAGCCGGGACCAGCGCGTTCCCGCCAGCGATTGCGCACCACGGGGCGCAGACGGTCGTAACGTAAAATCACCTGATAGAGATCGCCCAGATGCGGACGCAGGGCTTGGAGGGTCAGGTAATTGCTGTCCCAGCGGCGGCAATGGAAGACAGAGACCGTTTTACCGACGCGTTCGGCATGGGCGAGCACGGATTCACCTTCCGCCACGCTGAGAGCAAACGGCTTGTCGATGACCACATGCTTTCCGGCATCCAGCGCTTCATGCGCCATGGAGGCGTGAATTTCATTCGGCGTGGCGATGACGACCAACTCGATTGACGGATCGGCGAGGGCTGTCGCCAGATCCGGCGCCACGGTCATGCCGGGCAGGCCGGCCAGTACATCAACCGGTCTGGAGGACACGATGGTGGCCAGTTTCAGGCCTTTTGCGGCGCGGATCAGCGGGGCATGGATGGTCTTGCCGGCGTAGCCGTAACCAACGAGGGCGGTTTTCACACTAGCCATAATTGAAACTCACCGAAATACGTACATCGTCGCTGAGATTGATCGGCACCTCATGACGCAGCCAGCTTTCCCACAGCAGCACTGTGCCGGCCTGGGCGGTGAAATTGACGAAGGTCTGGTGCTCCGGCCTGCCGTTGGCCTTGCGCAAGGGCGCATTCATCATGAAGCCGAGGCGCGGGTCTTCCAGGCGCAGCGCGCTGGCGCCTTCGGGGATGGAGATATAGAAGGTGCCGGAGATGACGCTGTGCGGATGGATATGGCTGGAATGATGGCCCATCGGCTCCAGGATGTTGATCCACAGGGAATTCAGCTTCAGCTTCTGGCCGTGCAGATCGAAATCGAGCTTTTCCGCGAAGGCGGCGACATGGGTATCGAGAATCGCCTTCAGGTCAGCGAAAACGCTGGCCCGCGCCGGCAGGTCATTCAGCGAAGCATAGGAGGTATAGCCGAGATAGCCCTTCTGCTGAGACCAGTTTTGGCCGGCCTCATCCTCGTCGGCAATGGCGCGGCAGGTGTCGTCCAGTTCGGCGAGAAAGTCGTCAAAGCCCGGCTGCGCGCTTAGATCGGCGCGGTACAGTTCGGTGACGAACAGGGGCGAAACGGTTGCGGGCGCTGTCTTGGTCATAGCCTGTCCTAATCCCGCAAGGCGGGCAGGGCAAGCCGGTTGTTCAGGCGTTCATGCCGAAAAGCAAGGCCGCCAGGAAAATGCCGACATTTACCGGATTGAACACGCTGTCCACAGCCAGCCAAACGGGCAGGGCGGGGGCGACTTTTGCAATTGCATATGAAGGGGCGCGTTTTCCAAACATTCGCGCAGGTTAATAAAGTCTTAATTTTGCGTCACCTGCTTTATCGCATTGATTGAATTTTATGCACAAAAAAAGCCTGTCGCGTTTTTGGCGTGACAGGCTTCAAGTCAGGGGAGGAGAGGTTATTCCAACTCAAAAGTCGCCGAGACATTGACGCTCAATTGCAGTTCACCGGAAGACACCGGCGTCGAGGCGTCGGCCATCTTGTTGGCGCGGAACATCATCGGCTGCGGCTGGTTATAGACCGGGCCGCCTTCCTCGATCGAGATGATCCGCTTGACCTTCATGCCGGTGGCGGCCGCATAGAGGTTGGCGCGCTTCAGCAGGGTGGCGACCGCGGCCTGGCGGGCTTGATCGGTCATGGCTTCATCGTTCTTCAGGCCGAAATTGATGGCATTGACCTGGTTGATGCCCGCCTTGATCACGGCGTCGATCACCGGACCGGTCTGGTTCAGGTCGTTGACCCGGACCGTGATCTGGTTCTGCGCCTGATAACCGGTCAGCTTCGGCGCCTGGCCATCGGTATAGTCATATTGCGGGTTGAGATTGAGGCTCGACGTCTGGATATCCTTGGCCGCGATGCCGGCGCTCTTCAGAGACGCCATGACCGCGTTCATACGGACATTATTGGCCTTCATGGCTTCGGACGCGGTATTGCCTTGCGTCACCACGGCGAAATTGATGGTGGCCATGTCTGGGGTGGCGCTGACCTCGCCATTGGCGCTGAGGGACAAGGTGCTCTGCGCCGGCATGACCAGAACGGGTTGCGTGGTCTGGGCCAAGGCTGCATTTGGGGCCATCAGGGGGGCGGCAACCAGGCCGGCGCTCAGGGCACCTAAAGCAAAGGATTTCAGCAGGGCGGATTTGATGGCTGGCATGTGGATGGTCTTTCTTGTTTGAGTGCCGCAAGCCTTGGGATCGGCCTTGCGGTATGTCCATGATGATCGATCGCGCATGAATGTGGGCTGAACGGGCCTGACCGTTCAAAAATAGCCTTTAAATCTGACGGCGTGCATGTTAGCACGGCCTCCCTTCATATTTGGGGGCCTGTAGCTCAATGGTTAGAGCCGACCGCTCATAACGGTCTGGTTGGGGGTTCGAGTCCCTCCGGGCCTACCAATCCACCAGACATGAAGCCGGATATGAAAAATGGCCGGCGAATAATCGCCCGACCACTCTTTTATCCCCATTAGTTGACGGCCTTTTCCACCTTGTCACCGGCCTTGTCGAGATTGCGCTCAACATTATCGGCCGGCGCCTGATCGCCCAGTTTGTCGGCCGCCTTGTCAAGCCCATGCGGCGCGGCTTCGATGGCATCGCCGACCCGTTCGCTGCCGGAGCGATGATCCTGCATCAGAAAGATGGCGCCGACCGCCAGAATGGCGATGACAGCGACGGCTATAATGACGACCAGGCCGTTATTGCCTGAGGATTGGGAAGGGGGGGCCATTGGGTATCTCCATTGTTTGCAGGAGAGAAGCTAAATCATTCGGTTGCAAGGGGACTGTAGGGATATGGCCTGTCGTTCATAAGGCTGCCGTCAGTATGAATATCGCTCTCCACAGCGTTATTTGAACCATTAGGAATTGAGAAACTTAAATATGCAATTCTAAGTGGCTATTGCGGTTATCTCGTCCTTGAATGGTGACACATGTTTCGCAGGGCCTTTTCATTTCGCGCCGGGTGCTCGGATATAACGGGCGCATCAGCGGTTGAGTTCGCGCTGATCAGCCCGCTGTTCATTCTGATGCTGGCCGGGATTGTGGACTATGGCAGTTATTTTTCGACTGCGCATGGCGTGCAGCAGATGGTCAATGACGCTGCGCGCACCGCTATTGCCGGCAATACGGCCGCCGAACGGCTCGAACTGGCGCAAGGCGTCATGGACAGTGAAACTGACAAGTACGCCTTCCTGTCGAAAGGCACGGCAGCTCTTTCTATTACGGAAGGCACGCAGGTTGTGACCGTGACCCTGACCTACAAGCCTGACGGCGGCACATTCGAGCTTTTTCCCCTGCCGCCGGGAATGCCGGACACAATAGTGCGCTCAGCGTCTATCGTTCGCGGCGGCTACTAAATTCGGGAGGGTGCCGTGAAATCATTTCATGTTCATTTCCTGACCCGCTTCGGGCGTGACAAACGCGGGTCTGTTCTGATCATGGGGGCGGGGCTGATGATTATTACGGTGGCGCTGGCGGCTTTTGCCGTCGATATGGGCTATGTCTATGTCAAAAGCCGCGAATTGCAGGGCACGGCCGATTTGGCGGCGATGTCAGCGGTAGCGAACCTGAGCGCAGCCGACAGCGCGGCCCAGGCAGTGGTTCAGGCGAACGCACACGGAAATACCATCACCGCCAAAACACTGACCGGCTTTTACGATGCCGGCGCCAGTAAAACACCTTCAGCGCGTTTTAAGGTCACACCTGTGGCCGATGCCAATGCGGCGCAGGTGACTTTGAGCGCGGATGCCGATCTGTTTTTCGGTCGGATGCTGGGCCAGAATACGGCGCATATCACGCGCACGGCCACGGCTTCGTCGGTCAGGCTGGCGGCTTTCAGCATCGGTACGCGGCTGGCCTCGGTTAATGGCGGCATAGCCAATGCGCTCCTGAGCGGCCTGACCGGGAGCACCGTGAACCTGACGGTCATGGATTACAACAACCTGGCCGGTGCCAAAATCGATCTTCTCAACTATGTCCAGGCCCTGCATAGCCGCGCCAATTTGACCGCCGCCACCTTTGATCAATCCCTGGCCAGCGACATAACGGTCGGCGACGCCCTGACCCTGTTGGCCAATGAGACGGATGCGAATGCCAGGACACCGCTAAAAGTACTGGCCAACAGCCCGATCAAATCGACAAAGATCAAGATGAGTGATCTGGTCGATATCGGCGCCTATGGCGAACAGGACCGGATTGTCGGCGGGGCCGATGCCGCCATTAAGGTCGACTGCCTGACTATGACCAGGGCTATCCTTTCCCTTGCCAACCAGGACCGGCAGGTACAGCTTGACCTGGGCGCGCAGGCGCCGGGGCTGGCGGGCCTTAAGATCTGGATGGCGATCGGCGAACGGCCCAATCATTCGGCCTGGCTGACGGTCACCCGCACCGGTGAACCCGTTATCCGCACGGCGCAGGCGAGGCTTTATATTGATGCCTCTCTGGTGCCGGGCCTGAATGGCGTCAGCGTTGTCCACGTGCCGCTCTTTATCGAACTGGCTTCGGCGCAGGGCAAGCTGTCGAGCATTTCCTGCAATGCCAACAAAACGCTGAACAGTGTGGCTCTGGCCTTAAGCCCCGGCATTGGCCAGGCTGCCATCGGCACAATCAATACGGCGGACCTCAACAACTTTAAAAAGACATTGGCCGTTTCGCCGGCGCAACTGGTGACAATCCCGCTGGTCGGTGGCGTCGCGGCGCAGGCTCAGATCAAGATCGGTGGCACGTCGTGGCAATCCGCCACCTTCACCGCCGCCGATATCAGCAATCAGACCGTGAAGACCGTGCGGACCAACGACGCCGTGACCAGCATCGGTTCGTCCCTGGCCGGCCAGACCCAGTTGACGGCCAATGTGCTGGGGTTGGGTATCGGCCTGGATGTCGTGACGAAAAGCCTTGGCAATCTGATCGCCGGCCTGGGACCGGTGCTTGATCCGGTGATCAATGCCTTGCTCGATCAACTGGGGGTCGGGCTGGGTGAGGTCGATGCCCAGGTCAACGGCCTGCGCTGTTCAGGCGCCGCCCTGGTGATTTAGGCTGCGATTGTTATCGTTTTCGGGCGCATGATGAGCAGCACGAAAAAGGCAGCGAACAGGCACAGGCTGCCAGCGATCAGGAAGGCCGGAATATAGGTTTCATAGGTGGTCCGGATATAGCCGGCGGTGAAGGCGATGGCAGCCGCGCCCAGTTGGTGGCCGGCGAAGATCCAGCCGAAGACAACGCCGGCCTTTTCGCGGCCGAATTTCTCCGCCGTCAGTTTCAATGTGGGCGGCACTGTGGCGATCCAGTCGAGGCCATAAAATACGGCGAACAGCGACAGGCCGCCAAAGGTGAAGTCGGTGTGCGGCAGGTACAGCAGGGACAATCCGCGCAGACCGTAATACCAGAAGAGCAGCCAGCGCGAATCGAAGCGGTCGGACAGCCAGCCGGAACCGATGGTGCCAATGAAATCGAATATGCCCATCATGGCCAGAACACTGGCCGCTGTCACCGCTGCCATGCCGTAATCGCCGCACAGGGAAACGAAGTGCGTCTGGATCAGGCCGTTGGTCGAGGCGCCGCAGACGAAGAAGCTGGCGAACAGAATCCAGAAGGTCCGCGTGCGGGCGGCTTCTTTCAGCATGGCGATGGGCGACAACTGGGCCGGAGGCGGGACGGGCACAGCTTCGGTTTCGCCATAGGGCAGGAGGCCGAGATCGGTCGGCCGGTCACGCAGCAGGCAGAGCACGGCAACCAGCGCTGCGGCCAGCAGGCCGACCACCAGCAGCAGGGCGGCGCGCCAACCATGGCTTTCCGATATTTTGGCGACCAGCGGCAGGAAGGCCAGTTGGCCGGTGGCCGAACTGGCGGTCAGCAGGCCGATCACCAGGCCGCGCCGGTGCGTGAACCAGCGTGTGGCGACGGTGGCACCCAGTACGATGGCGGTCATGCCGGAACCGACGCCGACAAATATCCCCCATAAAAGGACCAGTTGCCACATCTGCGTCATCAGCATGGATAGACCAAGCCCGCCGACAAATCAGGGTCAACGCCAATGACACAACCTTTTTTAACCCGAATTTCAGCATCAGGGCGGCCGCGAACGGGGCGATGGCGCCGAACAGGATCAGCCGTAAAGCCAGGGCGCCGGAAATTTCCGCCGTGTTCCAGCCGAATTCCTTCTCCAGCGGTGGCATCAGCACGCCCGGCGCGCCGAGTGCGCAGGCGGTGGTGAGCATGACCAGAAAGGTAACGCCAGCCATCACCCAGCCGTAATGGATATTGTGGCGCTTCAGGCGATCGGCGAGGGCGGTCGAGATCATGGCGGGCTCTTTTTACATGATAATAGTCATGATTGCATTTATGATAATGATCATGTATAGTCAAGATATGAAAACATCCAAAGCAAATGTCGAGGCCAATCGGGAGAAACTGCTGCAAGCCGCTTCGGAGGGGTTTCGGCGGTATGGCTTTGACGGCGTCAAGGTGGCCGATGTCATGCAGGCGGCCGGTTTGTCGCATGGCGGTTTCTACACCTATTTCGACTCCAAGGAAGACCTGGTGGCGCAGACCTGTGCGACCTCCCTGGAACGCCAGGCTGCACGCCTTAAGACGGCGAAGAGGGATTTCCAGGCGGAACTGGACGCCTATGTGGCGCGCTATCTGTCGACGAAGAACCGGGATGAGCCGGGGCAGGCCTGCCTGTTTCCATCTCTGGCCGCCGACATAGCCCGGCAGGCTTACACCGTGCGTCAGGTTTTCAGCGAAGGGGTGGCGGATTATCTCGACGCCCTGGCGGTTTTGACCGACGCCGGCGAGGGGCGCCAAAAAGCGATCACCCTGTTATCAACCCTGGTCGGCGCAATGGTTCTGGCGCGGGCGGTCAGTGATGAGTCGCTCTCAGATGAAATACTGACCACCGTCAGGACAACAATTTCTGCGCATTCCGGCTAAAATTTTCCTCAGACCGCGCATATTGGATACTTGCCCGTATCTGGCGAAATCAGGGTTTGCCATGTCGTGTCATATGTGACCAGCATGGTTTATGGACACGCTGGATATCACGAGAATAAGCGATTTTCAGGCGGACATTGATGCTCTTGCCGGCATTTCGGCTGTGCCGCGAATACTCGATCTGATCTGCCGCACCACCGGAATGGGATTTGCGACGGTCGCGCGTATCACGCCGGAACGCTGGGTAGCCTGCGCGGTGCAGGACAATATCGGTTTTGGCCTGAAGCCAGGCGGGGAACTGAAGGTCGAAACCACGCCTTGCCATGACATTCATCAGAGCCTCAAGCCGATCGTCTTTGATGATATCGCCGACGATCCGCATTTTACCACACTTCACACACCCGCGCTTTATGGCCTGAAAAGCTATATAGCCGTGCCGATCATGATGGCGGACGGCCGCTGCTTCGGCACGCTCTGCGCCTTCGATACCCGCGCGGCCCGTGTCAACAGACCGGAGATTATCGGCCTGTTCGGATTGTCTGCCGAACTGATCGCCCAGCACCTCGACAGCCAACGCTGCATGGCCGCTGCGCAGGCCGAACTGGCTGAAGCGCGCAAGGCGGCCGAACGGCGCGAGCAGTTTATTGCCGTTCTGGGGCACGATCTGCGCAATCCCCTGGGCGCCATCATGTCCGGTGTGACCTTACTTGAGGCCATGCCGCTTAATGACCGCGGTGCCCGTCTGGTGACCATGATGCAGACCTGTACCGCGCGGATGAACGAACTGATCGGTAATGTGCTCGATTTTGCCCGCGGCCGCCTGGGGAGCGGAATTGCGCTCGATATTCGCCAGGAGATACGGCTTGAGCCCGTTCTTGAGCAGGTCATCAGCGAGTTGCGCACAAGCTGGCCCGAGCGGGTCATTTCCGTGGATTACGATTTGCGTTCACCGGTCGATTGCGATGGCGGCCGTATCGCGCAGCTCTTTTCCAATCTGTTGGGCAATGCCCTGACCTATGGGGCGCCCGATGAGCCGGTGCGCGTCATCGCCAGAAGCGCAGCAGGGCGGTTTGAACTTCAGGTCGCCAATGGCGGGCGGCAGATACCGGCAGATATCATGACGCGCCTGTTCCAGCCCTTCGTCCGCGGGCACGGCCAATCGACACAACAGGGCCTGGGGCTCGGCCTCTACATCGCGTCAGAAATCGCCCGTGCCCATGGCGGCGAACTGATAGCGACTTCTACATCGGAAGAGACGCGCTTCGTGATGCAAATACCCGCCTAAAGCTTGCGATGCCGGCGCATCCAGGCGGCGGCATAACCGCAAACCGGTTCGACCGCATAGCCTTTTTCGGCCGCGGCTGTCATGATGCCTTCCATCAGTCGCCCGGCAGCGCCGGTGCCGCGCAGGGCCGGCGGAGCCTCGACGTAATCGATATAGAGCGTGTCACCTGATATCCGGTAATCGGCACGGGCAACCTGACCGTCGATATTCAGCTCGAAGCGGCTTTCGCCGGTATTGTCAGTAACGGCCTGATCCATGATCGATCTCCTTATGTCTTAAGAGATAGGTGCGAGCCGGTAAGGGCGCAATATGGCGATGGGATTGCCTGCGGGATATTATCCGAAGGCGGACCGGACATTTTTGGCCACAGGGCTGTCAAAATTGCTGGCTAGTCTGTATCTTCGCGCCCGATTCCACACGACGCCCGTAAGGAATCGGACCTATTATTGTGTTTTTTCCGGTGTGCAATCGCCGGGCCTATGGGGATTTTCACCATGTCAGATCAGGATCGCGGAGAGTTCGGGGATCGCGGCACCTATTCGCCCCCCACCGAGGACAATCTGAGCTATGAATCGCGCCGGACACCGGCTTCGCGTGACAAGGCGCCGATCACGCTGATCATCAGCGGCATCTGCCTGGTCGTTCTGCTGCTCGTCGTGGTGATCCTCTATAATTCCGGCACCCTTAACAAGCATGGCAATATCGCCCCGGAAGTCGGTGATTCCCTTGGGGATATCAAGGAAGGCCAGGTTCAGGATGCCAAGCCGCTGAGCGACCAGGATCTGAGCGAATCCGGCATCGCAACCTTCGCGCCCGGTGCGGAAGTGCCCGGCGCGCGGCCGGCGGCCAGCGCCTCGACGGTCGATATCGCGCCGCTGCCGGCCGCGCCGATCGAAGGGCCGCTGCCGTCGCAAACAACCGCCAGCGCCATAAGCAGCAGCGCGGCCCCCGCCCGTATTGTCGCCACGCCGGTGCCTGGCGCCAGTGCGTCCGCATCTTCCCCGGTTGCCGCCAAGCCGGCCGCGCCTGTCGCCGCCAAGCCGGTGACGGCGCCCGTTGCCGCCGCCAAGCCAGCAGCAAGCGGTTCGGCCTCCGTCCAGATCGGCGCCTATACCTCGACCGACATCGCCAATGCCGAATATGCCAAGGTGGCGTCTTCCTACGGTCTGTTTGTCGGCGGCGCCAGCAAGCGGATTGAAAAGGTCACCACGCCCAACGGCACCTTCTATCGCACTGCCTTTACCGGCCTGAGCGCGGACAAGGCAAAATCCTTCTGTTCGGCGCTCAAGGCGTCGGGCCATGACTGCATCGTGAAGTAGGGCCGTGGGCAAGGGTATCGCCGCGTGTATATTGGGACTTGCAGGCACCGAACTGACGCCCGAGGAACAACGCTTTTTCAGCGATCTCCAGCCGCTCGGCTTTATCCTGTTTCGCCGCAACATCGACACACCGGCGCAGGTGAGGGCACTGGTGACTTCGCTGAAAAAGCTGGTGGCGCATGACGCCCTGATCCTGATCGACCAGGAGGGCGGACGGGTGCGCCGCCTGCGGCCGCCGCACTGGCCGGACTATCCGCCGGCTTCGCGTTTTGCCGAAGTGACCAATGATCCTTCCGAAGAGCGCGAAATGGTTCGCCTCGGCGCGCGCCTGATGGCGCATGACCTGGCCGAACTGGGCATCAATGTGGATTGCGCGCCGGTGCTCGATGTGCCGCAGCCTGGCGCTCATGAAATTGTCGGTGATCGCGCTTACGGGATGACGCCGCAGGCCGTCGCGGTCATGGGGCGCGCGGCTTGCGAAGGTTTCCTCGCTGGTGGCATTTTGCCGGTGATCAAGCACATTCCCGGCCACGGACGGGCCGGGGCTGATTCGCATACCGATCTGCCACGCGTCGATACGAAGCTGGATGAATTGCTCAAGGTCGACTTCTATCCCTTCCAGGTCAATGCCGACATGCCGATTGCCATGACGGCCCATGTGCTTTATCGCGCCATCGACAAGCGCAATCCGGCGACAACCTCAAGAAAATGCTTAAAAATCGTCCGCGATATCATTGGTTTCGATGGTCTTTTGATCACTGATGACCTGTCCATGAATGCCCTTTCCGGTACTCTGGAAAAGCGCGCAAAGGCCGCCTTGCGGGCGGGCGTTGATGTGATCCTGCATTGCAGCGGTCAGATGGCCGAGATGAAGTCGGTGGCGCACGTCACGCCGAAGCTGAAAGGCGAGGGCTTGCGTCGCGTGAAAGCCGCTATCAAGCGTCTGTTGAAAACACCGGAACCGTTCGATGTGATCGATGCGCGTGCCCGTTTCGATGTGGTGATGGCGCGGGGGCAGGATGTTGGCGCCAAATCTGATCCGACCGAGGCCATGCCATCATGAGCCGCGATACAACGCCGAAAGGTCTGGAGCACGACGTTCTGCAAAGGCGTCTCGATTTTGAAGGTCCAGCCCCGGATGTCGCCGAAGAAATCGCCAATGACGAGGCGCTGATTCTCGAACTCGACGGCTATGAAGGGCCGCTGCACGTCCTGCTGGCCCTGGCCCGCCAGCAGAAGGTCGACCTGCTGAAGATCTCGATCACGCGCCTGGCTGAACAGTATCTCGCCTTCATCCAGGAAGCGCGTCGCCTGCGCTTTGCCCTGGCGGCGGATTATCTCGTCATGGCATCGTGGCTGGCCTATCTGAAATCGCGGCTGCTGCTGCCCCAGGCCGAACGCAAGCAGACCAATGAACCGGCGCCGGAAGAACTGGCCCTGTCTCTGGCCTATCGTCTGCAAAAACTGGAAGCGATACGTAAGGCTGTGGAGGCCCTGACCTCGCGGCCGCAGTTAAAGCGCGATGTCTTTGCCCGCGGCGATCCGGAGGCGCGGCTGATCATTCCGTCCTCGCGCATCGAGGCCAATGTCTTCGACCTGATGAGCGCCTATGTCACCCAGCGCCGCCGCGAACTGGACCGCCATTACGACCCGACTCGTCGCGTCGAAGCCTATTCGCTGGAAGATGCTCGTGATAATCTGCGCGCGCAGTTGCCCAGGCTGAGCAACTGGACGGCGCTTGACGATGTGGCGCCGCAGCCGGTGCGCAGCGATGGTCCACGCCGGGTGTCCTATGTGGCGTCAACCCTTTCCGCCTCTCTGGAACTGGCCAAGGAAGGTCATTTGCAACTCCAGCAATTGGCGACATTCGAGACGCTGTACATGCGTAAAAGACAGGCGCTGATGGGAGACAAATCATGACTCCGGAAACCGTCGAACGCGCCATCGAGGCGCTGCTGTTTGCCGCTGATGGCCCGCTGTCGGCCTCTGAAATCGCCTACCGCCTGCCGGAAGGCGCCGATGTCGGCAAGGCGCTGGCTTCCTTGCGCGCGCGTTACGCCGGCCGGGGCGTGTCGCTCGAAATCATCAATGATCGCTGGCAGTTCCGTACCGCGGCCGATCTCGGTTACCTGATGGTCGAGGAGCGCGAGGAGCCGCGTCGGCTCTCCAAGGCCGCGCTGGAGACGCTCGCCATCATCGCCTACCACCAGCCGGTGACGCGGGCCGAGATCGAAGCGGTGCGCGGGGTTGGCCTGTCACGCGGCACGCTCGATGTGCTGCACGAAATGAACCTGATCAAACTGCGCGGGCGCAGGCGGACGCCGGGCCGGCCGGTCACCTACGGCACGACCGACTACTTCCTTGAGCAATTCTCCCTGCCATCCCTGGCCGATCTGCCGGGAGCGGCCGAAATGCGAGCGGCGGGCCTGCTTGACATCAATGTGCCGGCGGACTTTATGGTGCCCGATCCTGCCAGCGGACAGACCGCCGAAGATCCATTGCTTCTAGAGGAGATGGAAGAAACCGAGTTTGCGCAAGACTTCTTTGAGAAAGAGTGATTTTGCGCAAAAACACTTCCAAGACAGGTTAAAACGCGCCTATAAGAGCATAAATTGGTCCGGACGGACTGACATTTAAAGGGGCGGCCTCCCATCTGATAGGTGGGCGGGCTCGCAAAGGAGATTAGAGTATGGGTAGTTTCAGCATCTGGCACTGGTTGATCATCGGTCTGGTGGTCCTGGTCCTGTTCGGCGGCGGCAAGCTGTCGGGCCTGATGGGCGATGCCGCCAAGGGCATCAAGGCGTTCAAGAACGGCCTGAAGGACGATGAAGACGATGGGAAGGCCAAGAAGGACGACGAGCCGAAAGCCTGATCGCATCTATCTGAAATCCTAACAGAAAGTCTTTCACATGGTGCCCGGTATCGGGGGCGGTGAGCTCATTCTTATTGCTGTCGTGGCGCTGGTTGTCGTCGGGCCGAAAGACCTGCCGAAACTGTTGCGCCAGCTTGGCCGCTTTGTCGGCAAGATGCGGCGGATGGCGGATGAGTTCCGTACCTCATTCGAGGACATGGCGCGGCAGAGCGAACTTGATGACCTGCGCAAGGAGGTCGATGCGCTCAGGGCCGGGAAACTGGGGCTTGAGGATGTCGGCCACCAGATGAAGGCGCTCGAAAGCGACATCAGTTCCAGCCTGACCGCGCCGACGCCGGAATATAAGCCCGCCAGCTATACGCCGGCGGTGGATGAGCCGGCCAATCCTCAATTGGCCAACTCTCAACTGGACGGCCTGCCGCCTGCGGAAAAGCCGGAACCACCGGCCAAGCCCAAGCGCGTTCGCAAGCCGAAAGCCGCAGTGGAGCCCGTACCTGAGCCTGCCGTTACGCCTGCCAAGCGCACCCGCACGAAGAAGAGTGCCCAATGAGCAGTGATGATATAAACCTGCCGGCTGAGGTCGAGGATAAGTCCAAGCGCAACATCATCACGGCCGACCAGGACGAACTGGATATTGAGGCGTCGCGTGCGCCCCTGATGGATCACCTGATCGAACTGCGCCAGCGCATCATCGTCATGGTGGTGGCGTTTTTGGTCTGCGTGATCGCCTGCTATGCCTTCCACAACACCATTCTGTCGCTGCTGACCCATCCGCTGGCCGTGGCTTCGGCGCTTTATGAAGAGCAGAAACTGCATGGCCACGGTGGGCCGTTCGATCTGATTTCCGTGTTGCTGGGGCTGAAAGCCATCGGCAATGTCAAGGAAATCCCTCTGATCGCCACGGCGCCGATGGAGGTTTTCTTCACCAATCTGCGCCTGGCCATGTTTGGTGGCGTCATCGTCAGCTTCCCGATCCTGGCCTTCCAGGTCTACCGCTTCGTCGCGCCCGGCCTTTATCGCCGCGAACGCATGGCCTTCCTGCCGTTCCTGGTGGCGGCGCCGGTGCTGTTCATCCTCGGCATGGCCATGGTCTATTTCCTGATGCTGCCGATGGTGCTGTGGTTCTCGCTGAACCAGCAGGTGACCGGCGCCGGCGGCGTGGTCGTGCAGTTCATGCCGAAGGTGTCGGAATATCTGCAACTGATCGAAACCCTGATGATCGCCTTCGGTCTTTGCTTCCAGTTGCCGGTGGTGCTGACCCTGCTGGGCCTGACCGGCCTGGTGACCTCCAAGATGCTGGGAAGCCTGCGCCGCTACGCCATCCTGGCCATTGTCGTGGTGGCCGCCGTGGTGACGCCGCCCGATCCGATCTCGCAATGTATGCTGGCCATCCCGATCGTGCTGCTCTACGAAATCTCGATCCTGTGCGTGAAGGTCATCGAATTAAGAAAAGGCAAGCCGCAAGGGGCCTAACAAGGGGGCAAGCCCCCTTGACCCGTAATGCGACGGTGTATGTGATGCCGTCTATGGGCTTGCCTGAGATGCAAACCATTGTATAGACACACATGCCCACTTCTCCTCCCTTGCGAGCCGCTTGGCGAAGCGGGGGAGGTGTCAGCGCAAGGCCCGAAGGGCCGGTGTCGCTGACGGAGGGGGCGCTTACTTATGCTCAGGCAAGGCTCATAAAATGCACGATATCAAGGCGATCCGCGAAAATCCTCAAGCCTTTGTTGATGGCTGGAAAAAGCGTGGCCGCGAGACCGCGCAGTCGGATATCGATGCCCTTTTGGCGCTGGATGCCGACCTGCGCGCCGCCCAGACCGCTTTCCAGGCCGCGCAAAGCCGCCGCAATGACGCCTCCAAGCAGATCGGCATGGCCAAGGCCCAGCAGGATGAGGCCAAGGCGCAAGCCCTGATGGCCGAGGTGGCCGAACTGAAGACCACCATCGAGACGACGCAGGAAACCGAACGCCTCAAGGGTGAGGAATTGCGCAACCTTTTGGCTTCGCTGCCGAATATCCCGTTTGAGGATGTGCCGGAAGGCGCCGATGAGCACGGCAATGTCGAGGTGCGCAAGGTCGGTGCGCCCAATATCCTGAGCTTCCCGGCCAAGGATCACGCCGATCTCGGCGAAGCGCTCAAGGGGCCAACTGGCCCACTGATGGATTTCGAAGCAGCGGCCAAGATGTCCGGTTCGCGTTTTGTGGTACTGAAAGGGCAACTGGCCCGTCTCGAACGTGCCATCGGTCAATTTATGCTCGATGTCCAAACGACGGAGCATGGCTACACCGAGGTTAATCCGCCGGTTTTGGTCAAAGAACATGCGCTTTTTGGTACTGGACAGCTTCCTAAGTTCGAAGAAGATTTATTCAAAACTTCAAGCTTGGATTGGGATGAATATCGGGCAATAGCTGAATCGATCGCGGACAACTCCCAAGATGCTCTGAACGTTGGCTTCGCTGGCGCTGCTAAGATGTATGCTGAATTGTTGAAGACGCATTTGCGTGCTGGGCCGTTTGCATCTGACTATTACCTCATCCCGACCGCTGAAGTCACTTTGACCAACCTTGTCCGCGAAGCCATCACGGCTGAGGAAGAATTGCCGCTTCGTCTGACGGCCTTGACCAACTGTTTTCGCGCCGAAGCCGGTTCGGCCGGGCGCGACACCAAGGGCATGATCCGCCAGCACCAGTTCCAGAAGGTCGAACTGGTCTCGATCACCACGCCGGAGCAATCCGACGCCGAACACGAGCGCATGACAACCTGCGCCGAGACAATCCTGAAAAAGCTAGACCTGTCGTTCCGCACCATGCTGCTGTGTACCGGCGATATGGGCTTTGGCGCGAAGAAGACCTACGATCTCGAGGTGTGGTTGCCGTCGCAGAATACCTACCGCGAAATCTCGTCCTGCTCAAATTGCGGGGATTTCCAGGCGCGCCGCATGGACGCCCGCACCCGCAAGACCGGCGAAAAGGGCACGCGCTTTGTCCATACGCTCAATGGTTCCGGCCTGGCGGTTGGTCGGACGCTCGTGGCTATTATGGAGAACTATCAGGACGAGGGTGGCCGCATCGCCATCCCCGCCGTGCTCCAGCCCTACATGGGCGGCCTGACGCATATCGGGTAAGAAAGAAACCCCACCACCATTGCAAAGCAATGGTCCCCCTCCCCAGCAAGCTGGGGAGGTATAAGGGGACTGTTAATTATCATACCTCCCCGACTTGTCGGGGAGGGGGACCGCGCCATTCTTCGTGGCGTGGTGGTGGGGTATCTTTCTTACTTTGAAAGCCGCTTTCACCGTTGCGCCACTAACTGAAATCGCCGTACAAAAGCCCCATGCGTATCCTGCTGACCAATGATGACGGTATCGACGCCTTCGGGCTGAAGGTGCTTTACGATATCGCTTCGGCGCTCAGCGATGATGTCTGGGTGTGTGCGCCGGTGCTGGAGCAATCCGGCAAGGGCAGGGGCGTATCGCTGCATGATCCGGTCCGGGTCCGCCGCCTGGGCGAGCGCCGCTTCGCCGCCGCCGGCACGCCGACCGATTGCGTGCAGATCGCCGTCAGCGACCTGATGGACTCTCCCCCCGATCTGGTGCTTTCCGGTGTCAATCGCGGCTTCAACCTGGCGCAGGATGTCACCCTTTCGGGCACGGTGGCTGGCGCCTTGCAGGGCATGTCGCTCGGCATTCCCTCCATAGCCCTGTCGCAGTGCCTCGATTTCGACCTCGATATCGAAGCGCAATGGCAGGCGGCGCAGGTCTATGGTGCGCCGGTGATCAGTAATCTGATCGGGCAGGGCTGGCCGGCCGATGTCATCATGAATATCAACTTCCCGGATTGCGCCGCTGACGACGTGACCGGCGTCGAGGTCACCCGCCAGGGCATCCGCAACCTGCATGAGATGCACGCCGTCCGCCGCACCGATCCGCGCGGCCGTGACTATTACTGGATCGATTTCCATAATTACGAGCAATCATTGATTGACGGCACCGATCTAAAGGCCATCGCCGAGAAGCGCATTTCGGTGACGCCGCTGCATCTTGACCTGACGCACAACGAGACCCTGCACCGTCTGAAGAAGACGCTCGGCGGCGTGGCGCCGAAGAAGGTGGAAGCAGCCCAATGAGCGAAGAACCGACACGTCTGGAGCGCCTGCTCAATACCCTGAAAGCACAGGGCATAACCGACAAAAAAGTCCTGCACGCCATGGAATATACGCCGCGCGACCTGTTCGTGCCGGAACTGTTCCTCGATCGCTCGTGGGAAGATTCGGCTATTCCGATCAATTGTGGACAGACGATTTCCCAGCCCTATATCGTGGCCCTGATGACCCAGGCGCTGAAGATAGAGGGGCGTCACCGCGTGCTCGAAATCGGCACAGGCAGCGGTTACCAGACCGCCGTGCTTAGCCGCCTGGCGCGCTATGTCTACACGATCGAGCGCTATCGTTCGCTGATGGTCGAGGCGGAAATCCGCCACAAGCGCCTGATGCTGGAAAATATCATCTATCGTTTCGGCGATGGCTGGGAAGGCTGGCCGGAACAGGCGCCGTTCGATCGTATTCTCGTCACCGCCGCCCTGCCGGAAGAACCTACGCACCTGCTGGCGCAACTGAAGCCAAAAGGCATAATGGTCGGTCCGCAAGGGCGCGGCTCGACCCAGCGCCTGCTGCGCTACACCAAGACGGCGGATGGCTACGAGACGGAAGACCTCGGTGAGGTACGCTTCGTGCCCCTGATCGCCGGCGTGGCCAGAGAGAACTAGAAACGCAGGCCCAATGCCCGGCGCGTGGATTCAAAACCGACCAGCGAAAAGCCGGCGACCGTCAGTGTGATGACGAGCGGCCAGACGGATTGGCCGACCGCGGTGAGGGCCGGCGTCAGGTACGGCATGATCAGGAACAGGAGCG
>NZ_JBQCHT010000027.1:0-12775 GCF_051954415.1 Asticcacaulis sp. | reverse complement strand
CGCGGTAATCACGCAGGGATTTCGAGCCCTTGCGCTTGGCGAGGCGGCGGCCCTGATCATCGAGCAGCAGGGCGTGGTGGTGGTAGTGCGGCGTCGGCAGGTCGAGCAGGGCCTGCAGCAAAACCTGCGAGTGGGTGGCGTCGTAAAGGTCGCGGCCGCGGATAATGTCCGTGATCCCTTGGCGGGCGTCATCGATCACGACGGCGAGATGATAGGCTACGCCGATATCCTTGCGGCCCAGGATAACATCGCCATTGATGGCCGGATCGGCCTTTTGGCGTTCGCCTTTTTCGGGGAAAGATAAAGCCTCGTAACGCGTGCCGAGATAGTCGCGTGCCGCTTCCAGCGATAATCGCCAGGCTGGATTGGCCGAGGCAGGTGAAGGCGCGGCATCGTCCGCCTGGGGGGCGCTGAGGGCCGCTTCGGCCTCGCCCTTGCGTGTACGGGCATCGGCATAGAGCAGACCCTGGTCTCTCAGCTTTTCCAGCGCTGCCTGGTAATCGGCCAGATGCTCGCTCTGGCGCAGTACCGGCTTTTCCCACCCAATGCCCAGCCAGGCCAGGTCTTCATAGATCGCCGCCTCGAATTGTGGGCGCCTGCGCGTATGGTCGATATCTTCGATGCGCAGGATGAACTCGCCGTCCGCCGCCTTGGCCGCTGCATAGGCCGTGAGTGCGCTGAAGGCATGGCCGAGATGCAGGTAGCCGGTCGGGGAGGGGGCGAAGCGGGTGCGGTACATGGCTATGGTTTAACGCGATGCCGCAAAAATTTCATAAAAATTTGCCGTTTCCTTTTGCGGGAATCGGGCTCAGAGTACGCATACAGCCTGATTTATGACTGCCTGCTTTTTCATGAGGAGGATACGTCTTCAAACAGTTCGCTACCTGTACCGTGCTTCATGCCGCGTGTTGGAGGTCGACATGCAGGTTCTGAAAAGCCCGCCGTCGGATTGGCGCGCGCTCGTGCTCAACGCCGATTTCCGGCCTCTGTCCTATTACCCACTGTCGACCAAACCCTGGCAGGACGTGGTGAAGGCTGTCTTTGAGGATCGCGTCGATGTGGTCTCGACCTACGACATCGAGATTCACTCCCCCTCGATCAAGATGCGCCTGCCGAGCGTGGTGGCCCTCAAGACCTATATCGACCAGAATCGCCCGCCGGCCTTCACGCGTTATAATGTCTTCCTGCGCGATGAATTTTCCTGCCAGTATTGCGGCATCGACGAAGACCTGACGTTTGATCACGTCGTGCCGGTCAGCCAGGGCGGCAAATCGAGCTGGACCAATATCCTGACGGCCTGCGCCCCGTGCAACTTGCGCAAAGGGGGAAAAACACCCCAGCAGGCACGCATGATGCCGGCAAAAAATCCACACCGGCCGACAATGTATCAGTTGCAGGAACTGGGGCGGCGTTTTCCCCCTAACTATCTTCACGAAAGTTGGATAGACTACCTGTATTGGGATACGCTACTGGAGGGCTGAGCTTCCGGCGTACCGGGGGAATACCGGCTTGGGCGTGGCATAGGATATGTCGTCTGAAAAACCATCACCCGTGCGTTTCGTCATTGATGAACGCCGTTTTGGCCTTGTGTCGTTTCCGCGACCCAGGGGGCGGGCGCGTATTCCTCTCGAACCCTTGCAGGGCGCGCTGGAGGCCACGCTCGGCGTGCGCTTTGAAGTGAAGCGCGAGCGCCTGTTTGGCCCCAAGGTACTGAGCTTTATGTATATGGGCGAGCGTGTGAAGATCCGCCTGCTGGAAACCGGCGACGCCCAGATCGATCTGGCGACGGTCGATGACGATGTGCGGGAAATCATCCTGGAGCACCTGCGCCAGAGCCATGATTTCGAGGCCAACTGACGCATGGACGCGCTTTCGGTCCTGCGGCGCCTGACCGCTTCCAAGCCGCTTCTGCTCCTGTTCATGCTGTTCTGCGCCTGGCCGGTGGTGGCGGGCATGTACCACATGATCACCCACCATGCCTGGATGATGATGGATATCGACGCCGTTCTGTGCGGTGCGCGCACCCTGGCGGCGGGCCATTCGCCCTATGCCATCCATCCGCCGACCTGTGCCGGCGTCCGGCCAGCCGCCTATGTCTATGCGCCGCAGGTCGCTTATCTGTTCATGCCTTTCGTCGAGCATTTCGGCATCAGTGGCGCGCGCACCCTGTTTCAGTGGGTCTTGCTCTATCCGGCGACCCTGTTCCTGCTGTGGTTCGCCCTGGTTAGGCCGTTCGCCAATATCGATATCCGCTGGCGTTGGCTGGCCTTTTCCGGCCTGACCGCCATGACCTTTCTGTGCGCCAATGTCGGCATCGTCATGCACGCGCTTGTGCTGGCCAGCCTCTTGCTGTTCCGGCGCAAGGACACGGCACAGACGGATATGAGCCAGCCGGATTTCTTCCTGGCGCGTTTGCCGTTTACCGTGGCGGTGCTCCTGTGTTCCTGCGTCAAGCCAACCTTCCTGGCCTATTTCGTCATCTTCCTGTTCGACGATGTGGCCTTGTGGCGGCGCGGATTGGCCTTTATCTGGCGGGCTGTCGCGGGCGTCGGCGTCAACCACCTGATGGTGATTACCGATGGCCATTTCGGCAAGGCCTGGCAGCGGACGCTACATTCCGTCACCCTGGCGCGGCAGCCTGGCATGGGCTGGTTCGAACTGACCAATCTCGTTTTCCATGTGCCGGGCAAATCCGACCTGAACTGGCAACTGGCCCTGGGCTTCATGATCGTCATGGGACTGGCGGGCATGGCGATCGCGCAATGGGGCAGGCTGGAGGAAGACGAGCGCCTGCTGTTCGGCATGGGTCTGGTGCCGCTGATGATTCCGCGCATCCTCGATTACGACATGATCCTGATCGCCCCCTATGCCGCCTTGCTGATGGCAGTGGCCTATCGTATCGGCGGCGGCATATTCCGCTTTACACTGTCGTGGCTCTTTGTCGGCTGGATGGTCTGGGGCGTGTTCAGCTTTATCTTCGATGTCGATTTCTGGCACCGCACCTCAATGGCCATGCTGCTGTTCGGCTGCCTGACGGTCATTGTGGCGGGGCGTGTCGCCGTATCCGGGCTAACTACGCAAAGAATTGAAAATACAGCATAAAACCGGCCGCGGCGGTCATCAGCAGGAAGGCCAGTCCGCCGAAGATATTCGACCAGGCGCCATTGGTATATTCCCCCATGACGGCCCTGTTATTCGAAATATGCAGGACTATAGCAATGATAACCGGCGAGGTCAGGCCATAGAGAATGGCCGACCAGATCAGGGCCTGGATCGGGCTGATGCCGATATAGTTGATCCCCAGCCCGACCAGCAGCGACACAATAATCACCCCATAGAAGGCGGGCGCTTCGTGCAGGCGCTTGTCCAGCCCTTCCTGCCAGCCGAAGGTCTCCGAAATGATGTAGGACAGTGACCCGCTCAGCACCGGAATGGCCAGGAAGCCGGTGCCGATGATGCCGATGGCGAACAGATAATAGGCGCCCGCGCCGGCGATAGGTTCCAGGGCTTTCGCCGCCTCTTCCACAGTGTCTATTTCGTGGATGCCGGCATTGAACAGGACGGTGCCGGTGGTCAGGATGATGAAATACATGACGATATTGGAGAACAGCATCCCCATATCGACATCGAACCCGACCTCCTGGATATAGCGTTTGTCCACCACGACATGGCGGTGCTTGACCGTCTCGACCTCCATGGTGGTCTGCCAGAAGAAGAGATAGGGCGAGATGGTGGTGCCGAGAATGGCGACCAGCACACTGATATAGTCCTTGTTGAACTGGATGGCGGGGATGAGGGTGTGCCGCGCCACCCCGGCCCAGTCGGTCTTCACCAGGAAGGGCACGACGAGGTAGACCAGCAATATGGCGCACAGCCATTTCAAAACCGCCGCCATGCGCGCATAGGGCAGGACGATAATAGCGATCAGCAGCAGGGCCGTGAAAACGACACTGAAAATCAGCGGACTGACGGCCAGAAAGATCAGGTTGGCGACGGCGCCCATGCCGGCGATATCGGCGCCGATATTGAGAACGATGGCCGGAAAGCTGAACAGAACCATCAGCCACAGGACGGGCTTCGGATAATTCTTGCGCAGGATGCCGGTCAGGCCCTGCGTGGTCACTACGCCGATACGGGCGCACATTTCCTGAACGGCCGCCATCAGCGGAAAGGTGATCAGGGCGGTCCAGAGGGTGGTCAGGCCATATTGCGCCCCGGCCTGGGAGTAGGTGGCGATGCCGGAAGGGTCATCATCGCTGGCGCCGGTGATGAGACCGGGACCGAGCAGGTTCCACAAGGCTTTCACACCTTTTGGCTTTTCCTGTTGGATATCCGTATCCGGCATAAGGGCTCCGCGTGTCTGTAACAGGCTGCGAACACGAGCGTGCCGGTTCGCCTATATTTTTTCGCTGATCTTGATGGCGACCCGGCATCCGGTTTTGATAAGCGCCGAAAGCAGCGGATACCCGGCGGCTTCGCGCGCGCCCTGGTCGACGGCACGATCGTGATGGCCGATTTCATCCTGGCGGAACTGGGTCAGGCGCTGCGCCAGCGCCGGGTCAGAGGTTTCCAGCTCGGCGATCTGTTCGGCATAGTGATCGGCGATGACGTCTTCCACGGCTTCGGTACAGGCATGGGCCGCTTTTTCACCCAGCAGGGCCGTGCCGACACCCAGGCCCAGCGCTGCCAGGCGCCAGAGGGGCGTCATGGCCGTGGGGCGGACCTGTTTCTCGTGCAGCAGGCGCTCGAAAGCATCGAGGTGAACCTGTTCCTCGCCCTGCATATGGCTGAACTGTTCGCTCAAGGCCCGTTTCGGCGTATCGGCAAAGACCATGCTCTGGCCTTTGTAAATCTGCACGGCCGCCAGTTCGCCGGCATGATCGACCCGCAGGATTTCTTCCAGCCGGCGGCGTGGGGCGCCATGGCCGGGGCGGGGCGGGACGGGTTTGGCGGTCGATATCATGGGTGTGAACTCAATAGGGCCGGCTGGAACGGTACTTCGCCTTGAAGCGCATCGAAGCCAGCAGGCTCAAGGCAGCCAGGATGGTAGAGATAATGGCATTGTAGCCGGCCATCGACAGGCCGAACATGCGCCATTGCGCCACATCGCACATGGGTGCGCTCGAAGACGCACCCGCTAGGAAGGCGGCCATCTGGTCGAGGCTGATTTCGGCGCCGGAGGCGGTGCAGCTTTCAGGGCCGTGCCACCATTTCAGTTCGACGCCGGCATGGAAAAAGGCCAGGGCAGCGCCGGTCAGGAAGATGGCGAACAGCACGAACGAAAAGACGCGCGGCGGGCCCTTGGCGCCGGTGAACAGCGCCCAGACGCTCGCCACCAGCGAAACGCCGACCGCGATCCAGTAGATGTCACGCTGCTTCAGGCACAGATGGCAGGGGGCGAGATGGCCGAACAACTGGAACGACCAGGCGGTCGCCAGCATGGCCAGGGAAATGACCAGGGCGGTGATGCTCCACCAGCGACCGAAGGCCAGCATGAACTTCTTGGCGAACCTGTTTGATTTGTGCGCGGTCATGAAGATTTGGTCTAATGAGGAATAAATTTGACAGCGAGTATGCCGGCCACCAGCAGCCCGACAACTATGGTGCCGACCAGATAGAAGCGCTTTTCCATCAGTTCGGTGATTTCAGGTCCGAAACGCTTTACCAGGGCCGCGACCGCGAAGAAACGCAAGGATCGGGTCAGGGCCGAAGCGATAAAGAACCACACGAGGCTGAATTGTGCAAGGCCGGCGGCGATGGTCACCAGCTTGTAGGGAATGGGCGTCAGCCCCTTCATGAAGATGACGCCGACGCCCCATTTGGCGAACCAGGCATGAAACTCTTCCAGCCCCTGCGGATGGCCGAACAGGGCCAGAATCCAGTGGCCGATGGGCTGGGCATAATAGCCGATGGCGTAGCCCAGGAAACCGCCCAGCACCGAAGCGACCGAACAGATGAAGGCCGTACGCCAGGCGCGTTCCGGCTTGGCCAGCACCATTGGTATCAGCATGGCATCGGGCGGGATGGGGAAGAAGGAGGCTTCGGCGAAGGAGACGACGGCGAGGACTTTTTCGGCATGTTGGGTGCCGGCCAGTTTCAGCAGCCAGTTATAGAGACGACGCAGCACGGAGGCTCCTTGGATAGGGTCGGGCAGACTGCCTTATCAGGTGTTCCGCGCCTTGTCGCCTGCATGACGCGCGGCAGGCGCAAAAAAGCGCCGTCACGTCGCGCAAAAGTGACATTTTCAGTGTGCGGAAGGCCCTGGCATTAGGTTAATTAGACAATCCCTTAACAATAACTCATTTGTAATTGGTCTGGCCGCAAGGCACATAGTAGCTTCCCTACGAAGGATTCGGATTAATGTCTCAAGATTCGCTGCCTCTCGACGAATACATGCCTTATCGCCTGGCTGTGGCCTCCAGCGCCGTCAGTGCCCTGATCTCGACGGCATATGAGAGTCTCTATGGTCTCAAGATTCCAGAATGGCGCCTGATTTTTATTCTGCGCGAAGATGGTCCGACCACGCAGCAGGCGCTGGTCAAGCGCGCCGGCATGGACAAGGTGACGATTTCGCGCGCCGCCCAGGCCCTGGCCAAGCGCCGGCTGATCACCCGCGCGCCCCACGAACATGACGGCCGCTCGCACCACCTGATCCTGACGGCCGAAGGTGAGCGGCTCTATGCCGATGTCGCACCGGCCGCCGCCGAATATGAGCGCATCATGCTGGCCGGCTTCACGCCGGAGGAAGTGGTGCAGTTCAAGAAGCTGCTGCGCCGTGTCGAGGAAGCCGCGCTGAAGGCGCATACCGGCGCCGAAGGCTGATCGCTTCGCAAATTAGGCGTTGTGGACTCGCATCCCCTTTGGCAATCTGTTAACCTTCCGGGGTGAAGGCAGGCGCGTGAAAGGGAGGGTTCATAATGCACGGAAATTACGACGCTCCCGATGGGCCGGATCCCGTTGCCCCGCCCAATGATTTTCCGTCCGATCCCGTTTTCTATCATGATGCGCCGCTTCTGGCCCTGCTGGTCTGGGGCGTCGTCATGGCGCTCGTCGTCTGGGGCGTATATCGCATTGTCCGGCGCAACCGGTGGGAAAGCTTCTTCGCCCACGTTAAAATCGTGAAACTGGTTGAGACTGCCTCGCGCCTGGCCCAGGCCAGGGCCTATGAAACGCCGGGCACGCTCAGCCCGGACGTGATCGGTCTGGTCAATGCCATCAGCGGTGAAACGCGTCGCTGCGGCAAGGAAATCCGTAACGAATACAGCAAGCTGGAAAAGGCCCTGAGCGGGGTGAAGGAAGTCGATGCGCCGGCCGGTTATGGCATAGGCGGCATAGGCGAAAACTCCGGCACCATCATCAATATCGCGGTCAATAACAGTCCGAACGGCCAGCCGTTGGCCGATGCCGTGCAGACGGGCGTCCATAACGGGCAACCGGTCGCCCAGATCGGTGCGCCTTTCGCCCAGCCGCCGGCGCCGCCGCTCAGTCACCAGGCGCGGATATACAAGGCCCTGAACGCTCTGCACGAGGAATGGAAAAGCACACGCTCCATGGCCGGCCTGTTTGAGGATGCGCGCATTCAGCTTATCGATACCCCCGTCTGGACGCCGCCCCTGCTGCCGCGTGTCGGTGAGCCTGGGGGCCGGGGGTAGATATGGCGCTTTTCTTCCTTGATTCGGATTTCAACGGCCCGTTCAATGACGCGCCCCCCGATCCCTATTATGCCGATGTCGGCGTAAGCTACTTCGATCCGTTTCTGTTTTATGTCTTTCTGGCGCTGATGGTGACGGTGGTCATCGCGGTCGCTATCGGCGCCTATATCGGTCGGCGCCAGGCGGCCATGCGGCTTGACGAGGCCAAGCGCCGTTCGGTCGATCATATCTATGACAGCATCCGTTATCGGCTGAATCAGGCGCTTGAGGCGCGGGGACTGGCGATCATCGAACGCGCCGCCCTGGTGCGCGACGAGGTGCATAACCGTCTCGGCCATGTCATGGCCCTGGTCGATAAGCCCGGCAAGAGCCTGGCCGAGCTCGAAAAGGCCCTGCCGCCGCCGGAACCGCCGAAGCCGGAAAAGCCAAAGCCCAGCAAGGTCAAGATTTCCATGTCGGCCGAAGAGCAGATGATTGCGGTATGGGAAAGCCTCAATGCCTTCCGGGTGTTCTGGAGTAACGAGGACTATGTGAAGAGCCTGATCCGCGCCGCTCAGGACGAATTGGCGCGGACCGATTCCCTGGCCTATGTCCGCCAGTTGGAAGCCCAGTACCTGCCGTCCCCCGAGTTGGTGCGCTGGCGTCCGGCCTGGCCTCTGGCGCGCAAGAAGGGCGCGGAGGCGGTGGTGACCGAGGCGCTGAACGATGCCGACAAGGCGGGCGCGGCACCTGTTGTTGCGGCCACGCCCGAACCCCAGCCTGAGCCTGATCCGACGCCGCCCCCTGCGCCAAAACCGGACCTCAGGAAACTGCCGGCGCACAAGCGCAATATGCTGGCATAAAAACGCCCTGTTTGGCTCTTGCACGGGCGATGAAAAGCCTTTATCAACCCGCTTCCTTCCCTGCGCCCCTGTGGTGGAATTGGTAGACGCGCCGGATTCAAAATCCGGTACCGAGAGGTGTGTCGGTTCGAGTCCGACCGGGGGCACCAGGGCTACGTCCGCCAATGTGCGTTGATGTTTGAAAATCCCTTAAATATATGGCATATTCGCGGATAAGGCGTCCGGAATTGTGCCCATTTGTCCATCTGTATCCCGGAAAATTGGGGGTATAATTGGCGGTACAAGTTTGGATACCCCCAGATTAGTCCCCCCAAATGTGGGGGTATCGTCCCAGACCCTGAAGTGGTGGTACATATGGCCTTGACCGATACGGCAATTCGCAACGCCAAACCAAAGGACAAGCCTTATAAGCTCTCCGATGATGGTGGGCTGTTCGTTCTGGTCGCGGTATCGGGCAGCAAGCTTTGGCGTCTGAAGTATCGTTATGACGGCAAGGAAAATGCATAGATTTAATCCAAAGCTGTGGATGAAAGGGTTTTCGACCCCTTAGAATAAATCAACACATGTGGGCAACTGGTGTCCAATATTATCCAAAATATTGATTTGATAATTACATTGATCTTTTTAAAGGATGACCAAAACGGCAAAGTAGAAGATTTGGGTTCATGCAGCCACGAAAGGATTCGCATGTCTACCCAAGTTGATAAAATCGCGTATCACATTGATGAAGAATGTAAGAGTTGCGGTTTAAGCCAGTCATTCATTTGTGAAAAATTAAGGGACCGTTCTTTGAAGTCGATAACCCGCGAGAACTGATCAATGGCTTCCAAATGCGCAGCAGTCAGCTGCGCCGGGATAAAAACTCACCGCACCTAGACTGTGGATGAAATATTTCGCGCGCTGAGCGCGGCCCCCATAACCATAAGGCGCTGGCTTAGGGCCGGCTTGCCCAATGTCAATGACCAAAAGTCCGTCCTGATCGCTGGCGCGCACCTCATTGAATTTCTGGACAATCGCAAAGCTCCCCCGCCAGCATTGCCGGCCGCATGAATGCTACTGCGTCAAATGCAAGGCGCCCCGCGATCCGACCGAACGCATGGCTGAATATGTGCCCCTGTCCATCACCGCTGGCAATCTGCGCGGCCTTTATTGTTGCGACAGAAATCGCCTTGCATAATCCGGCACTACCTGCGTGGCTGGCCCCAAAATCTTTTCATCGAACAGGCTGTGGCCGAGCGACGGTTCGAGATTGAGCTCAACCGTATGGGCGCCGGCGTGCTTGGCCGCCGAGACGAAGCCCGCCGCCGGATAGACATTGCCCGATGTGCCGATGGAAAGGAACAGGTCGCAGGCATCCAGCGCGCGTTCGATACGATCCATCTCCAGTGGCATTTCGCCAAACCAGACGATATGTGGGCGCAGATCCGATTCAACCGGAATATCGGTATGCCAATCCTGTACCGCGCCGGTTATCACATGGCGGGCCTTCAGCAGTTCGCCGTGCATGTGCAGCGGTGGCGGACTGCCTGCCGCCGCATGGGCGCGATCATGCAGGTCATCGACATTCTGCGTCACCACCAGCACCTCATGGGCCGGATGCGCCGCCAGCCGGGCCAGGGCATGGTGGGCGGCATTGGGCTGGACCTCGGCCAGTTGCCGGCGGCGTTGGTTATAGAAATGCTGCACCAGCGCCGGATTGGCGGCAAAGCCTGCCGGCGTCGCCACGGCCTCGACCCGGTGGCCGCACCACAGGCCATCCGAGGCCCGGAAGGTCGGCACGCCCGATTCCGCTGAAATGCCTGCACCGGTAAGAATGACGATCCTGCTCATGCTGCAGGTTAGATAGCGCCCCGCGGCTAAGTCAAATTCTATTTAAAAAGAGAACCTAATGGAGATTTTACACGACTGATGTCCCTGATGAATACATCGCTTTGGCCATCATGCCGCCCGATTCAGGGAGAGAGAAATGGAAGGCCACGCTGAATTCGATCGTGAACAGGCCCTGGCCGATTATCTAGGCTTCCTGCTGCGCCAGTACAGGGCGGGGCTTATCGATCCTGATGACTATTACGCACGGCTGCTGCTCGTGCTTGACGCGTGGGACAATCACGCGGTCAATTTTCAGGCCCTGACCGCTTTTAAGTTGCGGTGAAAGTTAGGGCCTTGTATCGCCTCTGATCACCACGCCCTCGCGGCGCGGATCGCTGCCGCCATCGAAGGTGCCGTCGGGCTGGCGCAGGATGCCGTTCAGGCCGGATTCCTCGTCGGCGAGGGGAGACAGCCTGTACCCCATGCCCGTCAGGCCATCCCAGACCGCCGGTTTCATGCGTGCTTGTTCGATGCGGATGGTATCGCCGCGCGCCACCACGATCGGCAGGTTGATGGCGTCCTGCATGGAAAGATGCCAGTCGAGAATGCCGATCAGGGTTTTGAGATTATAGGCCAGGATCGCCGAACCGCCGGGCGAGCCGACTGCGGCGATCACCTTCTTGCCGGTGGAATCGAAAACGATCACCGGCGACATGGATGAGCGCGGATGCTTGCCCGGCGCCACGCTGTTGGCCGCCGGCAGGCCGTCCACCGTCTGCGGGCTGAAGGAGAAATCGGTCAACTGGTTATTGAGGAAGAAGCCGCCGACCATCCGGCCGGTGCCGAAGAAGCTCTCGACGGTTGTCGTCATGCTCAGCACATTGCCATAGGTGTCGCGGATGACGAAATGGGTGGTGCCGCCGGGCTCCAGTGTCTTGTCCATCGCCACCTTCATCGACAGGTCGCCGGGTTTGGGCGCGGCATTGGCCCTGCCCACCTGGATCAGGGCCGAGCGCGCTTTCAGATAATCCGGATTAAGATAGGCGTCCTGCTGCGCGGTGAAGAGGGCCGTATCGGCCTCGTACTGGTCGCGGTCGGCATACATCAGGCGCGCGGCCTCAATGACCACCTGCCACGACCGCGGATCATGCACGCCCCATTCGGCCAGCGGCTGGGACTCGGCGATCTTCAGACCCTGCAGCAGGGCAATGCCGCCGGAAGGGGCATTGTTCGAGCAGACGATATAGATGTGATAGGTAATGCAGACCGGCCGACCGGCATAGCCGCCGGTTGTGGCGTAGGGAACGGTGGTGGTGACCTTGACCTTGTAAGCAGTCAGATCGTTCAGGCTCATGCCGCCGGGCAGGGGGGCTTCGTGGGTCTTTGCGACAATGGCTTCGGCGATCGGCCCTTGGCGGAAGACTTCGCTGCGCTGGCTGGCGAAGGCGCGCAGGGTTTCGGCGTAGGCCGGATTTTTGATCACGTCGCCGGTCTTGCGATAGCCGCCCTGGCCGTCACCGAGATAGGCGATGAAGTCCGGCGTGTGCTTTTCGGCGAAATCGGCTTTTTGCAGATAGTTTCCAAGGCGTTTTGTCACGGTGAAGCCGTTATCCGCGAGGGCCGTGGCCGGGGCGAACAGGCTGCTCCAGTCCTGGTTACCGTGATCCTTCTGTGCCTGGTCGAGCAGGAACATGGCGCCGGGTACGCCGGTGGCGCGGCCGGAGACCACCGCATCCCTGAACGCCAGCGGCTGGCCATCTGCGCCCATGAACATATCGGGCGAGGCGGCGGCCGGCGCCGTCTCGCGGCCGTTATAGTCGCTGATCTTGCCCGTTTTGGCGTCGTAATAAAGCATGAAGGCGCCTCCGCCCAGGCCGGAGCTTTGCGGCTCGACCAGGCCCAGAACGGTCTGGACCGCCACGGCGGCGTCGGCGGCCGTACCGCCGCGCCTGAGCACATTCATGCCCGCCTGGGCGGCCTCCGGCTCGGCGGCGACCACGATGGGCTCCACGCGTGGGGTTTCAGCCGCAGGGAGAGCGGCGCATTCCGTCAGAACCAGCCCTGTTGCCACAATGACGAGCGATTTCAGGGACGGGTAACGCATGACGGTATTCCTTTAGACGACACAGTTAGGCGGTATTGGCAGGCTCTATATAGGACTGTGACGCCCTCAGGGCAGGGCCATCAACAAAAAATCATCAATTCGGTGGAAAAAGTGCCGATCCGGCCTTGCCTTATCGAAACCGTTCAACTAAATGTCCGCCCTCGCTGTCAGGGATCGACCTGACGGACTTGAATGTGCAGGCACTCGTAGCTCAGCTGGATAGAGCATCAGACTACGAATCTGAGGGTCAGGAGTTCGAATCTCTTCGAGTGCGCCATTCAAATCAATGACTTAGACGAAAAAAGCGGTGCAATTGCACCGCTTTTTTCGTCTGTAAACCGCTGTAAAAACATGTTGAATTTGCGGTA
>NZ_JBQCHT010000026.1:0-126652 GCF_051954415.1 Asticcacaulis sp. | reverse complement strand
CGAGACCACTCAGATCGAAGTCGCGGGTGCCGCCGTTCTCGAACGCGGAGAGACCCGCATGCTCGCGAAAAATATCCGCCGGACGCGCATAGGGAAAAGCTTCCGCGAAACCCATCCGACGCGCGACTTGCGTGACGATCCACCAGTCCGGCTTGGCTTCCCCTGGCGCCCTCAGAAATGGCCGCTGCCGCGAGATCCGGCGCTCCGAATTGGTGACCGTGCCGTCCTTTTCGCCCCAGGCGGCGGCGGGAAGCTGGATATGCGCCATGTCCATGGTATCGGTGCGGGCGATAACATCTGAGACCACGACCATTTCGCAATTGGATAGCGCCTCGTGGATGCGGTTGCCATCTGGCATGGAAACCATCGGATTGGTGGCCATGATCCAGATCGCCTTGACCTTGCCGGTGCGCACGGCTTCGAACATATCGACCGCCTTCAGGCCGGGCTTCGGCGCGATGGTCGGCGACTGCCAGTAGCGCTGGACCAGGGCCTTCGAGGCATCGTCGAAATCCATGTGCGCGGCCAGCATATTGGCCAGACCGCCGACCTCACGGCCGCCCATCGCATTAGGCTGGCCGGTGATGGAGAAAGGCGCGGCGCCGGGCTTGCCGATCTTGCCGGAGAGCAGGTGGGCATTGATCAGGGCCAGCCCCTTGTGAACGCCCTGGCTCGACTGGTTCGATCCCATGGAAAACAGGCTGACCGTCTTTTCGGTGTGCAGGAAGGCATCGTAAAAGACTTTTAGATCAGCCGGGGAAATGCCACAGTCATGGGCGATGGCATCCAGGCTCTGGTCATCCTCGCAAAGCGCCGCCATCAGGCGCGAATAACCCTGGGTGTGCTGGTCGATGAAGTCGTGATCGACGGTGTTGCGGGCGATCAGGTGGGCACACAGGCCATTCCACAGCCGCACATCAGTTTGAGGCCGGATCATCAGGTGCAGGTCGGCGGCCTTGGCGGTGTCGGTGCGCTTTGGATCGATGCAGACGCGCATCTGGCTCTGTCTGGCCTCGATACGACGATAGAGCACGGGATGGGTCCAGGCGGCGTTGTGGCCTGAAAAGACCAGCAAATCAGCCAGTTCGAGGTCTTCATAGGTGCCGGGCACCAAGTCGGCGCCGAAGGCCTGCTTGTGCGCCGCCACCGCCGAGGACATGCACAGACGCGAATTGGTATCGACATTGGCGGTGCCGATATAGCCCTTCGCCAGTTTGTTGACGGCGTAATAGTCTTCGGTCAGCAACTGGCCGGAGACATAGAAGGCGACGGCATCGGGGCCGTGTTCGGCGATGATAGCATTGAATTTATGCGCCACGGTATCGAGCGCTTCATCCCATGATACGGCCTCTAACGTGCCGTTTTTACGCATTTTTGGTTCAAGCAGCCGGCCTTCAAGGCCAAAGGTGTTGCCGAGCGCCGTGCCTTTCGAGCATAGGCGCCCCTGGTTCGCTGGATGGGTTTCGTCACCCTTGACCGTCATCCGGCGATTGTCCGTCAGGTCCGCCTTCACGCCACAGCCGACCCCGCAATAGGGGCAGGTGGTTTTCATCGTGACGGTTGGGGCGGACTCGAACATGGAGAAGTATCCGTACGGTGGCTGTTTAGATCTCCCCCTCTTGGAGGGGGAGGTGGCGCGCAGCGCCGGAGGGGGTAAACGGCCGGCTAGGATTTACCCCCTCTTGAAAATGGCTGACGCCATTTCCAAGCTCCCCCTCCAAGAGGGGGAGATCTAAAAGTTCAATCCAAGCAGAATGCGTCCTTCCTCAATCCTCAGCGGCACGGTCGGGGTGCAACCCTTGCCCGCATCGGCGCCGAGGGCCTCGCCGCTTTCCAGCGAGATCGACCAGTTGTGCAGCGGGCAGGCGATGGCGCGGCCATGGACTATGCCTTCCGACAGAGGGCCGCCCTTGTGAGGGCACTTGTCGAAGACGGCGTAGTATTCGTCGGCCACCGTGCGAAAGACGGCGATGGCGCCCATGACGGTCTCGACGCGGCGAGCGCTTTGCGGGACCACCTCGATAGCCGCACCGACATCCGTCCAGTTAATCGTGACATTTGCATTCATTCGGCAGGCTCCGGTTGGACAACGCCGTCACGGAGATCGGCAAGCGGTGAGAAGACTTTCGCAGGGGCGGAAAGCGGCGCATGTTCGGCCCAAGGATCGACCTGATAGACCGCCTGGCTTTCCAGGAAACGAGCCACCAGGGCGGCGCGCATCTCGGGCTCGGCCAGGCGATCCTTGACAAACTGAAGGCCGACTCTCTCAATCCACGGGGCGGTGCGCTCTAAGTACCAGGCGTCCTCGCGGTACAGTTGGACAAAGGCCATCGACCATTCCAGCGCCTCGGCCTCGGTCGCCACCTTGGTCAGCAGGTCGGTGCCGCGCAGGTGGATGCCGGCATTGCCGCCGACATGCAGTTCATAGCCGCTGTCGACGCAGACAACGCCGAAGTCCTTGATGGTGGCTTCCGCGCAGTTGCGCGGACAGCCGGAGACGGCCATCTTGAACTTGTGCGGCATGTAGCTGCCCCAGGTCGCCTGTTCCAGCTTGACGCCGAGGCCGGTCGAATCCTGGGTGCCGAAGCGACACCATTCCGAACCAACGCAGGTCTTCACCGTGCGCAGGGCCTTGGCATAGGCATGGCCGGAAACCATGCCGGCGGCATTGAGATCGGCCCAGACGGCGGGCAGGTCTTCCTTTTTCACGCCAAAGAGATCGAGGCGCTGGCCGCCGGTCACCTTGACCATCGGTACATTGAATTTATCGACCACATCGGCAATGGCGCGCAGTTCCTTGGAGGAGGTCATACCGCCCCACATGCGCGGGACTACACTATAGGTGCCGTCCTTCTGGATATTGGCGTGATTGCGTTCATTGACGAAGCGCGAACGCGGATCATCCTTGTACTCGCGCGGCCAAGCGCACAGCAGGTAATAGTTCAGCGTCGGGCGGCACGAGGAACAGCCATCAGGCGTGCTCCATTTCAGAGCCTGCATCACATCCGGCAAGGTCTTCAGATCCTGCTCGATAATGGCCTTGCGGACATGCGCATGGCCATGATCGGTGCATTTGCAGACGGGCTTCGGGCCGGTCTGGGCCTTGAAGGCGTCACCCAGGGTGCATTTCAACAGGCTTTCGACAATGCCGGTGCAGGAGCCGCAACTGGCCGAAGCCTTGCAGTGGCCGCGCACCTTGTCGAGCGTATCATTGCCGGCGGAGATCGACGCCACCACCTGACCCTTGGATACGCCATTGCAGCCGCACACTTCCGTGTCGTCGGGCCATGCCGCAATGGCGTCAGAAGGGTCCTGGCCGGCCAGCGCATTCGTTACGGCCTGGCCGAAGATCAGGGTGTCGCGGATCGGCGCGATGTCCTCACCCTTTTTCATCAGATCGAAATACCAGCCGCCATCGGCGGCATCGCCGAAGAGGACCGTACCCACCAGCTTATCGTCCTTGATGACGATGCGTTTGTAGACGCCGCGGCCTGGATCGCGGAAGACGATGTCCTCGCAGGCTTCCCCGCCGCTGAACTGGCCAGCGGAATAGAGGTCAACACCGGAGACCTTGAGGCGCGTGGCCATCTGCGTGCCGGCATAAGCATTGTCGACATTCTTTTCGGTCAGGACATCGGCAAGCGTCCGGCACATGTCCCAGATCGGCGCCACCAGGCCATAGCACTGGCCGCGATGCTGGGCGCATTCGCCGATGGCGAAGATGTCCGGGGCCGAGGTGCGCATCTGGTCATCGACCACGATGCCGCGTTCGACCACCAGGCCGGAAGACTTTGCCGGCTCGACGTGCGGGCGGATGCCGACGGCCATGACCAGCAGGGAGGCCGGGATAATGCGGCCGTCCTTCAGCTTCAGGCCCTCGACATGAGTTTCGCCAAGGATGGCTTCGGACTGGGCATTGAGCACCGAAATGACACCGCGATCGAGCAGGGCCTTTTCCAGCAACCGACCGGCGGCCTCATCGAGCTGGCGTTCCATCAGCACATCGACCAGATGAATGACGGTCGATTTCATGCCGCGCTTGGCCAGGCCATAGGCAGCTTCGAGGCCGAGCAGGCCGCCACCGATCACCACCACTTCACCGCCACTATTGGCCGCCTGGGTCATCAGGTCGACATCCATCAGGTCGCGGAAGGCGACGACGCCGTGCAGGTCCGAGCCAGGCAGGGGCAGGCGGATCGGGTCGGAGCCCATGGCCAGGATCAGCTTGTCATAGGCGATGGTTTGGCCATCGTGCAGCACGACATGCTTGGCCGCGGTTTCGATCGACTGCACCCAGTAACCGAAGTGCGTCTTCACGCCGTTGCTGTCGTACCAGTCCTGGCTATGGGTGACGATCTGGTCGAAGGTCTTTTCCCCGGCCAGAACCGGCGATAGCTGGATGCGGTCATAGGTGGCGCATGGTTCGGCACCGATGATCGAAATCTCGAAACGGGTATCGTCGCGTTTTAGAATTTCCTCGACAATACGGCCCCCGGCCATGCCGGCGCCGATAATGACGATACGCTCTTTCTGTGTGGTCATTACTCGAACCCTTTGAGCAAAAAAAAGAGCCCCGAACCACGCCTTCCATTGCTGGAAAGCTGGTTCGGGACTCCATTGTCCTGATGGTGCGCCGCGGAAACCGCCGTTGGTTTCAGAAGCGCGAATGTGGTTGATCGACAGTGATCAGGTCTTTGAGGTTATGCGGTTTGTGGCGATTGTCAACATGGAAAATGCGGTTATCTGATTTTGTGCGATGCGAAGGGTGGATGTTAAATCTTCGCATCCGCCGCGCCGAAGACGTGCCAGGTTGTGCGCCAGCGCTTCTTGACATAGCTGAGGCCCGCGAGTGCCACCAGGGCGAGGGCAGCGAAGCCCAGCAGGCCGATCTGGTAGGAACCGGTGGCCTGCTTGGCGAGGCCGAGCGAGGCGGCGAGATAAAAGCCCCCGATGCCGCCGCACATGCCGACCAGGCCGGTCATGATACCCATTTCGTTGCGGAAACGCTGCGGCACAAGCTGGAAAACCGCGCCATTGCCCATGCCGAGCGCACCCATGCCGACGATCAGCACGGCCACGGCCGTCCAGATGGTCGGCATACCGAAACTGAGGACAACCAGGCCAGCGGCCGCCACCGTGTACATGACGCTGAGGGTCCGGATGCCGCCGATGCGATCGGCCAGCGCCCCGCCGATCGGACGGACGAGGGAGCCGACGAAGACGCAGGCGGCGGTGAAGAAGCCGGCCCGGATCGGATCGATGCCGTATTCGCTGTTGAAATAGATGTTGAGCGAGGAGGACAGGCCGACAAAGCCGCCGAAGGTGACGCCATAAAAGAACATGAACCACCAGGCATCGGGCTGCTTGAAGATATTGAGATATTGCGCGGTGGTCTTGGCCGGCGGCTGATCGGGCGCATCCTTGGCCATCACCATGTAGATGGCGAAGGTGATGATCAGGGGAATGGCGACCAGGCCGAAAACGCTCGTCCAGCCGAACATCTTGGCCAGCGTCGGGGCAAACAAAGAGGCCAGCACCGTGCCGGAATTGCCGGCGCCGGCGATACCCAGAGCAACCCCTTGATATTTCGGCGGATACCAGCGCGAGGCCAGTGGCAGAGCGACGGCGAACGACGCGCCGGCCATGCCGAGCACCACGCCGAGCGCCAGCACGCCGCCATAATTATTGATGTGCAGCAGCCAGGCCGCCAGCAGCCCGGCAATGACGATTAGTTGCGCAATGCCGCCGGTTTTCTTGGGGCCGATGCGATCGACCAGCACGCCGTTGACAACGCGCAGAACGGCGCCGGAAAGGATCGGTACGGCGACCATGAAACCTTTTTCGGCGGGTGTCAGGCCCAGCGTCTTGGCGATCTGGACGCCAAGCGCGCCCAGCAGCACCCAGACCATGAAGCTCATGTCGAAGTACAGGAAGGAAGAGAAGAGGGTCGGGGTGTGGCCCGATTTTAAGAAATCCTTGGAAATCATAGCGGTTACTTTCAACGATGATTAAAGTTTATACTGCAAGGCGATCCAAGTCTTGCGCCGTGAGGCGGGCGCGGAACCACCAGCCGAATCGAAATCGGCATATTTGACGAGGGCGGAAAGGTGCGGTGTGAGGGCGATGGTGGCGACTGCATCCCATTCCTGGCCCAGTTTTTGATCGAGGCGCGCGGTCGTCAGGTCGTGATAGACGAGGCTTAAAGTCGGCTTCAGCTTGACGGGCAGAGCCAAGCTCAGGCTGTAGTTCAGGTCGTCTATGCCGTTGACGGTCGTCTTATTGCCGCCGGTGCCGGAAAAGGCGTCGGAGAAGCCCTGGAAGGCATGGTTGGTGCCGAGCGGCGTGACGAAACCGACCGTGCCATTGCCGCCAAGGGATTCGTAATTGACCTTGAAGGTGGCGAGACCATAGGTGGCACCGGCCTCGACCATATATTCCTGCAAATCAAAATTGGCGGGGTTGTTGCCGTAATCGCTCTGGCGGGCATACTGGCCGGCATAGGTGAGCTTCAGCGCACCAGCCTTGGTTCCGCCTGTCGCGCGCAAGCCCCAGGTATTGGTGGAGGAGGCAGCGGCATTATCGAAATCAAGGGCGTAATCGAAGGCGGTCAGTTTCAGGCGGTCGCTGAAGCTGTAGCTGGCATTCGCCACCCAGCTATCCGAATTCCAGTCCTTGCTCTCGGCCAGAACGCGGTTGATCTTGCTGAGATAGGCGACGCTGTATTTCAGCTTGCCTATGCCGCTGTCCAGACGAATACCGTCCATGGTCTGCTCGTCCTGGCGCCAGCCGACATTGCCGATAAAGCGGCCGTCATCGAGAATAATGCGCTGGCGGCCGGCGGTGAGCGTGGTAGCGGCCGTCGGGCTCCAGACGATCTGGGCCCGATTTAGCTCTGTGACTTCAGGATCGGAAACGACCGGATAGGCCGTCTTTCCGTTGGTGGTCGAGTTGTAGTCGCTGGTGAGAGCGGTGACGTTCTCGAATTCGACCAGGAGCTTGAGGTGGTGGAAATCGCCGGTCTGGATGCCGATGCGGTTGCGCCAGGTCAGGGCGTCGGCTTTTTCTGCGAAGCCCTGCTGATCGACCTGCTCGGACCGCAGGTTTGACTCGACGATCGGCTTTGACGCCGCCAGAGCCGTGCTGAAGCTGTCTTCCGCCTGTGCCGTTCCGGCCATAGTGAGGGCCGTGAGAAGCGTCAGGGCCGTTGTTTGGTAAAGTGAAAATTTCACGCCATATCCCCGGTTGAAAGCAAAAAAAACGTCCCAGCCGTGGCCACCGTTACCGGTGAACATGTCTGAGACGTCATTGTCTGATATAGGCACCGCGCACCGCCATTGGCGCACCGGGCCGGAAGTCTGACGATCTCCATTGATCGCCTGTGCAGAATTGGCAGGCGGCGGGGCTTCGTCAATCCTTATTCGGAATATATTGCGCCGCAAAAAGTTCTTGAGTTAAAAATATCACAAATACTGCCTTTCAGGCGGCCCGCAAAGCAAAGGCACATATTGCAATTGCGAAGGGTGTTTGGTTGCATTTGAAATCACAAATCTGTGATAATTATCAGGCGCAGCGGAAGACCCCGCCATCGAACAACTGATTGGCCGGCATGACGATATTATGTGGCTTTGCCGGAATTTCCCAGCCGGCCGCCTGTCCGCCCTCGGTTTTTTCATCGGCCACGGGGCAATCCAGTCCCAGCGGCGCAGCGGCCTCGCGCCACAGGTCCGGCCGGTAGACGTGGCGCGCCAGTTGGTCGAAATCATGGTCCGATGACAGCATCCCCCAGCGCACCATCTGGCCCATGAACCACTTTGCGTGGCTGATCCACGGGAAGGTGGCGGTCTGCGGATCAAAGGTCAGCCCGCTGCCATCCAGCGCCAGTTCGATGGCCTTCCAGGGGGCATTGACCGAGGCTGTTCGCGCCAGGATGCGGATCAGGTCTTCGCGGTGCGCCGGCGCACTGGCCCATTGCCCGGCACGCAGCAAGGCGCGGGTCAGGGCGATGGTCGCCTCCGGATTGGCCTCGGCCCAGGCGGCGCGGACGCCCAGCACCTTTTCCGGCTTGAGCGTCCAGTAGTCAGGATCGGAGAACAGAATTTCGCCATGGCCGTTCAGTTGCGCCGCCTGCGGCCAGGGCGAGCCGGAACAGAAACCGTCGATCACGCCATCCTTGATCATGTCGGCCATGCGCGAGGGCGGCACCACAATCCACTGGATTTGGCGTTCGGGATCAAGACCCGCCGAGGCCACCCAGTGACGCAGGACGAAATGGTGCGGCGACCAGGTGAAGGGCACGGCAAAGACGAGACGCCCCAGACCCTCCTTGCGTCGGCGATCGACCTCGCGCGCCAGCAGACGGGCGCTGCCAAGGAGCGAGGTGTCCAGCCGGCCGCCATCCTCCAGCCGGGCCTTGAGTTTGGCCGAGACCAGCACCGAATTGCCGTTGGCGCCCAGGGCCATCGGCGCGATGATCCGCCCCATCGAAGGCCCCAAGCCCAGCGCAGCCGCAAACGGCATGGGCGCCAGGATGTGGGCGGCGTCGATCATGCCATAGGCCAGCTTGTCGCGGATGTTCGACCAGTTGGCCTCGCGGATCAGGGTGACGTTCAGGCCCTCGCTGTCATAGAATCCCAGCGCCTCGGCCACCAGGATCAGGGCGGCGTCATTCAGCGGGCTGTAGGCGATTTTGAGTTCGGTCATTGGCTGTCACCGGGTTTCAGGAGATCGCTTACGGCCAGGATATCGGCGGCCACGGCCTGGATGGGCCGGCCGGTATCCATGGCATGTTTGCGCAGCGCCTTGTAGGCATCGTCTTCGGAAAGATTGCGCGAGGCCATCAGCACGCCCTTGGCGCGGTCGATGGTCTTTCGGGCAGCGAGGTCGGCCTTGGCCTTGTCGAGATCCTTGCGCAGCCCCTGTGTTACGACGAAGCGCTGCGCGGCCACGGTCAGGATCGAGGAAATGCGCTTCGGATTGAAGCCATCGACAATATAGCCGGCCACCCCGGCTTCCAGCGCCTTGGCCGTGGCGTTGTCGTCGGAGCGATCGACGAACATGACCACCGGGCGCGGCACCTGCTCATTGGCGACCTGCAGGGCTTCCAGCATGTCGCGGTCCGGACTTTCGCAGGCGATGATCACCATGTCGGGGTCGAAATCACGCAGCATCCGCAGTTCGAAATGCCGCTCCTGGCGGATGACGGTTTCCTGGTCGCCATTATCCGCACGAACGCCTTCCGCCACCTGTTCGGCGCGGGCTTCGTCAGGGTCGATGATAAGCACGTTGACGGTCTTGGCCATTCGCCAAAAGGTTAGCGCCTGCAAAATAAATTTGGCAAGGCTGTTTACGGCAGCCAGGGGCTGTTCTGGTAACAGTTTGATTTACATCGTTTACATGACGTGATGACCTTGTGATTAATCACTCCGCCGCGTAGTCTGGCTAAAAAGGCGGGAATATACAAAGTGGCGAATGTCGCGCTAATTGGGCTGGAAAAAGCATTCGGGACGCAGACCGCCCTGAAGGAAATCGACCTGGCCATTGCCGATGGCGAATTCCTGGTCATTGTCGGGCCATCCGGCTGCGGCAAGTCCACGCTTCTGCGCGTTATCGCAGGGCTTGAGGCGCCGACCGAAGGCGATGTCCTGATCGAGGGGCAGAGCGCGTTGTCGCTGTCGCCGGCCCAGCGCGGCGTCGCCATGGTCTTCCAGTCCTATGCCCTTTATCCGCACCTCAATGTGCGCGACAATATGGCCTTCGGCCTGCGCATGGCCAAAAGACCGGAAGCCGAAATTACGGCAGCGGTGGGCCAGGCGGCAAAACTGCTCGGTATCGAAGACCTGCTCGACCGGCGGCCAAAAGAACTTTCCGGCGGCCAGAGGCAGCGCGTGGCCATCGGCCGCGCCATTGTGCGGCAGCCGCGCCTGTTCCTGCTTGACGAGCCCTTGTCCAATCTCGATGCCGGCCTGCGCGTCCATATGCGCCACGAATTTGCCCGCCTGCACCGGGAACTGAAAACGACCATGATCTATGTCACCCACGATCAGGTCGAGGCCATGACCCTGGCGTCACGCCTGGTGGTGCTCAATGGCGGCGCGATCGAGCAGGTCGGCACGCCTATGGAGGTCTATAACGCGCCGCGCAACCTGTTCGTGGCGTCATTTCTCGGTTCGCCGCGCATGAACCTGCTGGCGGGCGAGATTGCCGCCATAACGAAGTCGACCGTCAAGGTCCGGCTGGTGTCGGGCGATGTGGTGTCGGCGGCGGTTGAAGCCGGCCGGGCCCATATCGGCGACCGCGTAACGCTCGGCGTGCGGCCGGATGCCCTGGCCATCGGCAAGGGGGCGAATGGTTTCAATGTCACGGCTGATGTTGTTGAGACCCTGGGCGGGATGCAGGCGGTCTACAGCCTGCTGGCAGACGCCGGCCAGCCGGTCTGCGCGCTTTTGCCCGGCGGCCAGCCGGTCAGGCATGATGACGCCCTGCGCCTGTGCTTTGCCGCCGGTGACGCTTATCTGTTCGATGCCGGCGGACAGGCCTTTACCCGGCTTAAAGCGCGCGTTTGAGCAACGCGGAAAGCGCCGCCTCGTGAGCGGGCGCCGTCAGGGCTGCCTGTCGGATGCCGTCGGTGACATCGTGCAGGATCGCGCGGGCCTTGTCTTGTGGCACCAGCGCCGCCAGCGGGTCGGCCCCATCTGGTACGACGCCCAGTCCGTCATAAATGGCCATCCAGCTTGCCGGTTTGAAAAAGTCGTAATAGTCGGCGAACAGCTTGCCCTGCTGACGGAAAACCTCAATCTTGGCAGAGAGGGAGTCAGGAATATCCATCCCTGTGACATATCGCCAGAAATCCGTGTCGCGGCGCGGAGACGCTTTGTAGTGCAGGATCAGGAAGGCGCGGATTTCCTCGATCTCCCGCACCGAACGGGCATTGAAGCCCTGGCTCAGGATCGCGCAGTCCACCGTGCGTGGAAAATAATCGAAGAAGCGGAACAGGTTGGCGAAGATCAGGTGGATGCTGGTCGATTCCAGCGGTTCGAGGAAGCCTGACGCCAGGCCGAGCGACAGGCAGTTCCGGAGCCAGGGTTGCTGCCGCCGGCCGGGCATGAAGCGGAGCAGCCGAGGTTCGGCCACGGGCGCGCTGTCAACGGAATCGGTCAGGGTCCGACGAGCCGTCTCGTCGTTGCAGAACCGGCTGGCATAAACATAGCCGTTGCCGGTCCGCGATTGCAGGGGGATGCGCCAGGTCCAGCCAGCGGCGCGGGCGGTGACCAGGGTATAGGGCGTGATCGGGCGCGTGGCCTGAGATGGCATGGCCGCGGCCCGGTCGCACGGCAGCCAGTGCGACCAGTCCTCATAGGCTGATCCCAAGGTCTTCTCGATCAGCAGGCCGGCAAAGCCAGAGCAATCGATGAAGAAATCGCCGGCGATCTCGCGGCCATCAGCCAGCCTTAGACCGGCGATATCACCCTGAGCGTCCTGCTTTACCTCGATGATCCGGCCCTCGATCCGCCGCACGCCCTTGGCCTCGGCATAGCCGCGCAAGTATTGCGCCACCTTGCCGGCGTCGAAATGATAGGCATAGCCCGCCATGTAGAGCGGTGAGTTGCCGTTCGTCGTGGGCTTGGCGAAACGGTTATGCAGGGCCAGTTGGGCCGACATGCTGAGGTCGGACAGGGGAGGGGCGGGCGCCCCGGCGATCTTTTCGCGCAGCCAGTGCTGAAACAGCGGCAGGTTGTCGACGGTCGGTCCCAGTTCACCGAAACCGTGGAAAAAATCGCTGCCGGGGGCACTCCAGTCCCTGAAACGGATGGCCAGTTTGTAAGTGGCGTCGGTGGCGTCGACAAAATCCGCTTCATCGATATTCAGATAACGCAGCATGTCCTGAATGGAGGGGACGGTGGCTTCCCCCACGCCGATGGTGAGGATATCCTCGGATTCGACCAGGGTGACCTTTTTGGGACCGGGTGTGCGCAGCAGCAGGCGTGCCAGGCAGGCGGCGGCCATCCAGCCAGCGGTGCCGCCGCCGACGATAACGAAATGATCGGCGTCGCGCGCCTGTGTTGCGGTCATGTGTTTCCCCGGACTGTATCTTGGTCAAGGCATTCGCCGTGGCTGGCAATGACCTGTGAGTAGAAGCGGGCACTGGTCTTGGGTGTGCGCGCCTGCGTCTCGAAATTGACATGGATTAGGCCGAAGCGCTTGGCATAGCCCAGCGACCATTCGAGATTATCCATGAAGGACCAGGCCATGTAGCCGCGCACATCGACGCCCTGGCGGATGGCCTCATGCAGGGCCAGCAGGTGGGTGCGCAGGTAATCGACCCGCTGCGGATCATGAACCTCGCCGTCGGCGGCTGCGGGCGGATCAGGGAAGGCGGCGCCGTTTTCGGTGATGTAGATCGGTATGTCGCCATAGCGTTGCCGTACCCACAGCAGCGTATCGGTAAAGCCCTGCGGAAAAACCTCCCAATTCGTCTCGGTATATATGGCATTCGGCTGTCGGACGGCAGCGGCTTTCAGCAGATCATCCGCCGCGTCATGACGGACCACGGCGCGGGTATAGTAGTTGATGCCGAGGAAATCGACAGGCTGGCGGATCAGGTCGAAATCCGTTTCCGGCCAGTCGGGCCAGGCGGGGCCGAAGATCTCGCGCAAGGCGGGCGGGTAGTGGCCGAGCAAAGCCGGATCAAGATACTGTTCGTTCATATAGGCCGAGGCGCGATGGGTGGCCGCCATGTCTTCCGGCGTGGCGCTGGCGGCGTATTTCGGCTCTATATTGACCGCCAGGCCGATCTGATGCCGGCCAATCTGCCGATAAGCTTTGACCGCTGCACCATGCGCCCGCATCAGATTATGTGAGGCGATCGGCGCCTCGAAACGGTTGCGGTGTCCGGGGGCTATGGTGCCGCGCAGATAACCGCCATCGCTGACCACCCAGGGTTCGTTAATGGTGATCCATTTTTTCACCCGGCCGTCGTAAGCCCCGAACGCTACGCGGGCATATTCGGCGAACCAGTCGGCTGAGTCACGATTCAGCCAACCGCCCCGGTCATCAAGCGCGGCGGGCAGGTCCCAGTGAAACAGGGTGACCATCGGTTCGATATTGTGTTTCAGCAAGTCATCGATCAGGTCGGAATAGAATTGCACGCCGGCGGAATTGATCCGGCCAGTCCCTTCGGGGAGAAGCCGCGCCCAGGACAGGCTGAAACGATAGGCCCGCATTCCCAGTTGGGCCATCAGGGCGATGTCTTCGCGGAAGCGATGATAGTGATCGCACGCGATATCGCCATGATGGCCGTTCGCCATCATACCGGGGGTGTGGGCATAGCGATCCCAGATGCTGGGGCCCTTGCCATCGGCCGTGGGCGCGCCTTCGATCTGGTAGGCGGCGGTGGCGCAGCCCCACAGAAAGCCCTCTGGAAAGCGCCGTGACATTACCCCCGCATCCTCCGTGTTTCAAAGTTCTTATGCGGTCTTGGTAGCACATATGTCGGCGTTGACAACAAATTTGTAAGCGTTTACAGCCGGAAGTCAACCGGACCTGCAAGGGTCATAAAATAGCCGTCAGTGCAGGGAAAACAATGGTTTCGCGTAACCAGGTCAGTCGTCGTCATCTTTTGCTGGGCTCAGGCTCGGCCGGCCTGCTGGCGGCCTGCGCCCGGCCGCAGTCGGCGCGCAAGAGCTTAGAGCTCGATGCGCCGTTGACGGACCTGCACCGGCGGACCTTTACCTATTTCTGGGAAACGACCGACGCCAAAACCGGTCTGGCGCCGGATAACTGGCCGAGCCCCGATTTCTGCTCGATCGCCGCCACCGGTTTTGCCCTGACTGCCTTCACCATCGGCTGTAAGAGCGGTTATGTCAGCCGGTTCGATGCCGCCGAACGGGTGCGCACCACCTTGCGCACCTTCTGGAACGGTCCGCAGGGACCGGCCGCCGAAGGCATGATGGGCCACAAGGGCTTCTTCTACCACTTCCTGCATATGGATACGGGCCTGCGTTACAATAGGGTCGAGCTGTCGAGTATCGATACGGCCCTGTTCCTGTGCGGCGCCCTGACGGCGGCGGCCTTTTTCGACGGCAAGAATGCTATCGAAACCGAGATCCGCGACCTGGCCATCAAGCTCTATGAGCGTGTCGACTGGACCTTCATGATGCGCGAAAACGGCCTGGTCAGCATGGGTTGGCATCCGGAAAGCGGCATGAAGGATCATGACGCCAATGGCCTGATCAACCGGAACTGGGATCGCTATAATGAAGGCATGATGATCTATCATCTCGGCATGGCGTCGCCGACCCATCCCCTGCCGGTAAAGGCCTGGGAAAGCTGGGTGGCCACGCTCGATACCTGGGGCGATAATTTCGGCGAACCGCATCTCGGCTTCGCGCCGATGTTCGGCCACCAGTACAGTCATGCCTGGTTCGACTATCGCGGCATCGCAGACACATTCATGCGCGGCAAGGGCATCGATTATTTCATCAACTCCCAGCGCGCCACCTCCGCCCAGCGCAACTATGCCATCCAGAACCCCGGCGGATTTGCGGATTATGGCGCCGATATCTGGGGACTGACCGCCTGCCGGGGGCCGGGCTATGTCAAGGCGAAGGTGAACGGCCGCGAGGTCCAGTTCCAGGAATATGGCGCGCGCGGCCCGCAGACGCCCGACAAGGAGGGACTGGACGATGGCACGATCGCGCCGACCGCCGCCGCCGGATCGGTGATGTTTGCGCCCGATATTTGCGTGCCGGCCATCCATGCGATGCGTGACCGCTATGGCGCCGATCTCTATGGCCAGTACGGCTTCATGGACGCCTTTAATCCCAGCTTTCCGGCCGATCAGCCGTCCAGGACCGGCATTCACACTGAAAAGGCTGGCTGGGTCTCGAGGGAATATCTCGGTATCGATCAGGGGCCGATCCTGATCGGACTGGAAAACTATCGCTCCGGCTTCGTCTGGGATATGTTCAACAGAAGCGCTGTCACCGGTCCGCTGGTGAAGAAGGCGTTTCTGGCGGCGGGCTTTCAGCCCGTGGCCGAGGCGGGGAACTGGTTGAAAGCCTGATGAACACGGACCGGCGCAGGTTTGGACTGGCATTGGCGGGGGTCGCTCTTTCCGGAGCGGCGGTCAGTCTCACGGCCTGCGCCAAAAAGCATGAACCCTTGCGCATCTGGGCCATGGGACTGGAAGGCGAGGCGCTGGGGACGATTGCCGGTAATTTCGAGGCGCAAAACCCGGCCGGTCCGGTCCGGGTGCAGGCCCTGCCGTGGGGGGCGGCGCATGAAAAACTGCTGACCGCCTTCGCCGCCGACAACCTGCCCGATGTCATTGCCCTCGGAAACACCTGGGTATCGGAATTTGCCGCCCTGGGCGCGCTGGAACCGTTGACGGACCGCCTGTCACGCAGCGGCATAATCCCTGACCGCTGGTTCGATGGCCCGCGAAAATCGGTCACCCTCGATGGTCAGGTGCTAGGCGTGCCGTGGTACGTTGATACGCGGCTGCTGTTCTATCGCACCGATCTGCTGCAAAAGGCCGGGTTCGATACACCGTCACACACATGGGCCGGCTGGGACGTGCAACTGGCGGCGCTTTCCGGTGCGCACCGCGGCGGCAAATATGGCCTGCTGATGCCGTTTGCCGAATATGAACCTCTGGTGGCCTTTTGCCTCCAGGCCGACGCGCCGATCCTGATTGACAGCGATACGCGCGGCGGCTTCCGCCAGCCCGGCATCCGCGACAGTTTCGCCTATGCGGCGTCGCTGTATCAGCGGGGCTATGCCGCACGCCTGACCCATTCCGAAGTGACGGATGTCTACTCGTCATTCGCACGCGGCGATTTCGCCTTCATCATCACCGGCCCGTGGAACCTGGCGGAGTTCGCCAAACGCCTGCCGGCCGAATTGCAGGATCAGTGGGCGACTGCACCGCTGCCGGGACCGCACGGGCCTGGCGACTCCTCAGCCGGCGGGGTATCGTTGTGCATCCCGCGTGCCTCCCGGCGCAAGGACGATGCCTTCCGTTTTATCGAATATCTGTGCGATCCGCAGCGCCAGGCCGATTTTTACCAGACCACCAGCGACCTGCCGGCCGACCGGAGCGCCTGGCTGCGCACTAGCCTGATGCACGACCGGCGGTCTCTGACCTTCTTCGATCAGCTCAATCGCACACGCCCGCCGCCACAGGTGCCGGAATGGGAACGCATCGCCAATGAAATGGTGGCGGCGCTGGAGCGCGTCGTGCGGGGGATCACCACCCTGGACGCGGCATTGAAGGGGCTGGATGAATTCGCCTGGACCCTGCTGGCCAAGCGCCGCGCCATGCTCGAACTGAAGGGGGTGGCATGATGACCTGGCGCACCCTCATGCGGGAGATATCGCCGGGCCATGTCTTCGTGGCGCCGGCCATGATCGTGCTCAGTGTCTTTTTTCTCATGCCGGTTCTGGGCGCACTGGTGATGAGCTTCACCGATTTTGACCTCTATGCCCTGGCCGACCTGAAGAACCTGCGTTTCATCTGGCTGGGTAACTATATCAACCTGATGCAGACGCCGCTGTTCTGGAAGGCGTTCGGCAATACCTGCTATTTCGCCCTGGTCGGAGCGCCCCTGTCCATCGCCGTGTCGCTGGCCATGGCCATGCTGCTCAATGTGCCGGGGGTGGGGCTCAAGGCGCTTTACCGCACGGCCCTGTTCGCGCCCTATGTGGCGACATTGGCCGCCGCAGCGGTGATCTGGCGCTATATGCTGGATGCGCAATATGGCTGGCTGAACCAGTTCCTGATAGTGATCGGCCTGCAACCGATCGACTGGCTGGGCAATCCGCATTTTTCTATGCCGGCCATCATCCTGTTCTCGGTGTGGAAGAACTTTGGCTACAACATGCTGATCCTGCTGGCGGCCCTGCAGCGCATTCCGGACGATCTTTATGAAGCCGCGCGTGTCGATGGCGCCGGATCGTGGGAGCGCTTTATCCATGTCACCCTGCCAGGCGTGGCCCCCAGCCTGTGGATGGTGGCCCTGCTGACCGTGGCCGGCTATTTCCAGCTCTTCGCCGAACCCTATGTCATGACCCAGGGCGGTCCGGCGCAATCGACGGTAAGCCTGCTTTATTTCATGTACGAGGACGGCTTCAAGTGGTGGAACCTCGGCCATGCCTCGGCCACGGCCTTCATCCTGTTCGCCGTGCTGATGGGACTGTCCTTCCTGAGGCCGAAATCGGAAGAGGTGTTCGCATGAGGAATGCCCTCCAGAAGATATCGACCACTTGCCTGTTAATTGCCGCCTCTTTTATTGCTGTCTTTCCGCTGCTGTGGATGGTGTCGATGTCCTTCATGCCGGAGGCCGAGGCCAATGCCTTTCCGGCGCGGCTGTTTCCGCACGATCCGACCCTGGCCAACTATGCCGACCTGTTCGCCCATCAGCGGATGGGGCGCTTCCTGTTTAACAGCCTGCTGGTGGCCTCGCTGGCGACGGTCCTGTCGCTGGCCTTCAATGTGACCGCTGGTTATGCCTTCGCCAAGCTGCATTTCCGGGGCAGGGAAAAGCTATTCCGCTTTCTGCTGGCGGTGGTGGTCATTCCCGGCCAGTTGACCATGCTGCCCTTGTTTTTTCAACTCAAGACGCTGGGCCTGCTCAATTCCTATGCCGGGGTGGTGGTGCCTTTCATGACCTCACTGTTCGGTATTTTTCTCGTGCGCCAATACGCGCTGGGCCTGCCCGATGAGATGCTTCAGGCGGCGCGCGTCGATGGCGCCTCGGAATGGCAGATATTCCGCAAGATCGTTTTGCCCAACCTGTCACCGATCATCGTGACCTTGGGTGTTTTTACCTTTCTGGCCGCCTGGAATGATTTCCTGTGGCCGCTGATCGTGCTGTCCGACGATCACAACTATACCCTGCCATTGGCCATCGCCTCGCTGTCGCAGGAACATATCCAGGATTCCGGCATGGTCATGGCCTGCGCCACGGTCACCATCGCGCCGGTCATATTGCTGTTTCTGGCTTTGCAGAGACATTACGTGCGCGGTTTGCTCGCGGGGAGTATCAAAGGATGAGAACCTTTATTTTGGTATTGGCGGCCCTGGCTCTGACGGGATGCGCGACGATCCGGCCGGATATGCTGGCGAAAGGCGCGACCGCCGAAAAGGTCGTGCTGAGAGACGGCTCAACCATCCAGTACATGCAGTATGTGCCGGCCAGCTATCATGGTGGCAAGGCGCCGGTCATTGTCTTCCTGCATGGCTCCGGCGAGGCAGGTAGCGATGTTACGCGCGTCATGGGGCCGGGGCCGTGGGCATATGCGCGCGATCATGCCGATTTCCCCTTCATCATCCTGGCGCCGCAGCAGTGGCGCGATGAGGAATGGGAACCTAAAAAGCTGAAAGAATGGCTGGATGATGTCGAAGCGCACATCCCGGCGGACCGCAAACGCATTTACCTCACCGGCCTGTCGCTGGGCGGCGGCGGCGCCTGGGACTGGGGCATGACGCAGCCCAGGCGTTTCGCCGCCATCGCGCCGGTCTCCGGCTATTCGAATTTGAAAACCCCCTGCAAGCTGACCGGCAACCACATCTGGGCCTTCCACGGCGAGGTTGATGATGTGGTGCCGATCCGCGACGAAGAAGTGCTGGTCAGCGCGGCGAAAGCCTGCGGCATCGATATCAGATACACCATCTATCCCGGCGGCAATCACAACGCCTGGGACGCCACCTACGCCAATCCGGACCTCTACGCCTGGTTTCTGGAACATAAAAAGGAGTAACGCTCATGACCGCTTTTACGCCCTCACGCCGGTTTTTCCTGAAAGGCGCCGCAGCCACGGCCGCCCTCGTGCCGGTGGCTGCACCCGGTTTCGCCAGGGTGACGCCCGCCGCCGATCCGTTCATTGAAAACCTCATCAAAAGCATGAGCATCGAGGAAAAGGCCGGGCAGCTTTCGATCTACGGCGACACCACCCGCTTCGACGGTCCGCCGATCAACCCGACCTCGGAACAGGCGCAGGGTAAGGAAAAGGTCAAGGCCGATATCGCCGCCGGTAAGATTACCGGCCTGTTCAACGGCATCGGTGTGGCCGGCGGGCGAGAGTTGCAGCAGGTGGCCATCGAGCAATCGCCGCATAAAATTCCGCTGATCTTCGCCGGCGATATCATCCATGGCGTCAAGACGACCTTCCCGATTCCGCTCGGCGAATCCGCCAGTTGGGATACAGACCTGGCCATGCGCACGGCGCGTGCCGCCGCCCTGGAAGCGACGGCCAAGGGGCTGCACTGGACCTTCGCGCCGATGGTCGATGTGGCACGCGACCAGCGCTGGGGCCGCGTCGCCGAAGGGGCGGGCGAGGATACGTACCTCGGCATCAAGTTGGCAAAGGCGCGCGTCAAGGGTTTCCAGGGCGACAGCCTGAAGTCTGAGACCTCGGTGGTGGCCTGTCCGAAACACTTCGCGGCCTATGGCGCGGTTCAGGGCGGGATGGAATACAATACCGCCGATATCCCCGAAACGACCCTGCGTGAGGTCCACCTGCCGCCGTTCAAGGCCGCTTTCGACGCCGGTGCCCTGACCACCATGTCGTCGTTCAATGATATTGCCGGCGTGCCCTCGACAGCCAATCATTACCTGCTGACCGATATTCTGCGCGGCGAATGGGGCTTCAAGGGGCTGGTGGTTTCCGACTACACCTCGGAAGAAGAACTGATCCTGCACGGCTTTGCCGCCGATGGCGCCGATGCCACCGCCAAGGCGATCAATGCCGGCTGCGACATGGGGATGCAGTCGGGTCTATACATGAAATACCTGCCGGACCTGGTGCGGTCGGGCAAGGTCAAGCTGGCCACACTCGACGAGGCGGTGCGACGGGTTCTTTACGTCAAAAAGGCACTGGGCCTGTTTGAAAATCCCTATCGATCGCTCGATCTCAAACGCGAACAGACGGATATACGCCGGCCCGACACCATTGCCCTGGCGCGTGAGGCCGGCCGCAAATCGTGCGTGCTGCTGAAGAACGAGGGCAACCTGTTGCCCCTGCCGAAATCGGGCAAGAAAATCGCCCTGATCGGCCCGTTCGGCAATGACAAGGCCAATTGCCCCGGTCCGTGGGCGGTCTTCCCGGATGTCGAAACCTGCGTCACCTGGGAGGCTGGATTCCGCGCAGTGATCGGCGACAATCTCACCGTGGTGAAGGGCTCGGATGTCGAGACGCCGATAGAGGGCGGTATCGACGCGGCGGTAAAGGCGGCGAAGGCGGCGGATATCGTCGTGCTGGCCATCGGCGAGGCGGCGAACATGTCGGGCGAGGCACAATCGCGTGTCGATATCTCGATCCCCGCGCCGCAACTGGCCTTGGCCGAGGCTGTGGCCACGACCGGCAAGCCGGTGGTGGTCATTCTGAAGCACGGCCGCGCCCTGGCGCTTACAGGGGCGGTGAAAGCCGCCCCGGCGATCCTGGCCACCTGGTTTCTGGGCTCGGAGGAGGGCAACGCCATCGCCGATATTGTCTTCGGCGATTATGCCCCGCAGGGGCGCCTGCCGGTCAGCTTCCCGCAGGCGTCAGGGCAGGAGCCGTTCTACTACAACCACCGCATCACCGGTCGTCCGCAGATCAGCGACGATAAGAACTTCAAGGCGCGCTATCGCGAAGTCACCAATGACGCGCTCTATCCCTTCGGCCACGGCCTGAGCTATTCGACGGTTTCCTACGGCGCCACGGCAGTCAGCGCCGCCACCCTGACGATGAGCGGCCAGATCAAGGTGACCGCGACCGTCAGCAATACCGGCGCCCGCAAGCTGCATGAAGTGGCGCAGCTCTATATCCACGACAAGGTGGCGAGCATGACCCAGCCGATCCGGGCGCTGAAAGGCTTCAAGCATCTCGATCTCGATCCGGGCCAGAGCACGACGGTCGAATTTACCCTGACGGCTGCCGATCTCGCCTTTGTTCACCCCAACCTGAAAGCCTCTGCTGAAGCGGGGCGGTTCGATGTCTGGATCGCGCCGTCTTCCACCGGCGGCACTGCGGCCTCGTTCGATCTGACGGCATAGTAAGAAGAGAACCACGAATGCACACGAATAGACACGAATGGGTCGAGGCATAGGCGCAGTTTAGTTTGCGCGACACTTTCTTATTCGTGCTTATGCGTGTGCATTCGTGGTCTAAACAGGTAAGGATCGCATGACCAATTCCATCAAAAGCATCACCATCGTTGGTGGCGGCACGGCCGGGTGGATGACGGCTGCCTTGCTCTCCAAACTGTTGATGGGCCGCTACGACATCACCCTGATCGAATCCGAGGAGATCGGCACGATCGGGGTGGGGGAGGCGACCATCCCGGCGATCAAGGTCTTCAACGAGATGCTGGAGGTCAATGAAGCCGAGTTCCTGAAGGCCACTCAAGGCACCTTCAAGCTGGGCATCGAATTCGTCGGCTGGCGCGATGGCCCGCACGACCCGACCGACAGCTATATCCACGGTTTTGGCAAGATCGGCATAGACCGGTTATGGCTGCATACGCACCAGTTCTGGCTGAAGATGCGCGAAAAAGGCATGGTCAAACATTTCGACCATTACGCCATCTGCTGCGCCGCCGCCCGCAAGGGCCGCTTCACGTCGCCCGATCCGCGGCGCGGACCGCCGATCAGTGATCTTGACTACGCCTATCATTTCGATGCCTCGCTCTATGCCCGTTATTTGCGTACTTTGAGCGAAGGCCGGGGCGTGAAGCGCGTCGAGGGCAAGATCACGAATGTGACGCTCCGGCCCGAAGACGGTTTTATTGATACGGTAACCCTGCAAAACGGCCAATCGGTTGGCGGCGACCTGTTCATAGACTGTTCCGGGATGCGCGGTCTGCTGATTGGCGAGGCGCTGGGTGTCGGCTACGAAGATTGGAACGCGTGGCTGTTGTGCGACCGCGCCTATGCCGTGCCTTCGGTCAATCCGGCCCGGATCACGCCCTATGTCACCTGCACCACACGCGATGCCGGCTGGCAGTGGCGTATCCCCCTGCAACACCGCACCGGCAATGGCTATGTCCATTCCAGCGGTTATACCGATGACCACGCGGCGGTCGATACCCTTATGCGGACGCTTGGCGGGCAGCCGCTGGCCGAACCGCGCCTGGTGAAGTTTCGGCCAGGCAAGCGACATAAATCATGGGAAAAAAACTGTGTCGCCATCGGCCTGTCGGGTGGTTTCCTGGAACCGCTGGAATCGACCAGCATCCACCTGATCCAGACTGGAATCCTGCGGCTGCTGTCATTGTTTCCGGGGCAGGGCTTCAATGCGGCCGACATCGACGCATACAACACCTATGCCGATGACGAATACCGCGACATCCGTGACTTCATCATCGCCCACTACAAGGTGAGCAACCGCGAGGATACGCCTTTCTGGGCCTATGTCAGGCACATGCCGGTGCCGGACTCACTCCAAAGCAAGCTCGATCTGTTCCGGTCGTCGGCAAGGGTCTTCAAGCGTGGCGCGTTCGAGCTGTTCCGCGAGGAAAGCTGGGTGCAGGTGCTGTTGGGGCAGGGGATGGCCGCTGGTTACGACCCTAATGTCGATCTGTTGAGCGAGGCGGAAATCATCGGTTTCCTGCGCGATATCGAGGCGGTGATTGATGGCAATGTCAATGCCATGCCACGTCACGAGGACTATATCACCCGCTATTGCCAGGCGCCGAAGCTATAAAAAGAACCCCGCCGGAACAGGTGCGGCGGGGTTAGGGCGCATTCGCTGATAGGGCGACAGCGTCTGCGTGTCTCTGGTTTTGGGCGTCCGTTTGTTACTCTGGCGCAACACTTGGCGGGCGTTTGGCGGGGGCTTTGGGTCGAAACCGGATCGCAAAGGGTGAGGCGTCAGGCGGCAGGTTGGCCTGTGTTTATTAAATTCCTTTAAAATACAATATTTTGACTTATCGTTTTGGCATCGTGTCAGGCGATTTCACGCCCAAAATTCGTGATCACAAGCGGCACTGTAAGCGCTTGCATAATCGTTGACAAGCGAAATGTAAGCGTTTACGGAGTGGCGTTATGTGAGAGAGTGCCGCCTTCCTGCCATGTTTTACCGCGCAGGCCGGCCGCGAAACAACCACCACAGGAGAGACGATGCGGCGGGCCACGCTGAACGACGTTGCAAAGGAAGCGGACGTGTCGATCGCCTCGGCATCGCGCGCCATCAATGGCCTCGACAATGTCGCCGAAGGGGTGCGCACACGTGTGCTCGAAGCTGCTGCCAAGCTCAAATACATTCCGCATGGCGGCGCGCGCTCTTTGGCTTTGGCCAAGACGAACACCATCGGCCTGCTGCTGCCGGATATCTACGGCGAATTCTTTTCCGAAATCATTCGTGGCGTCGATGTGGCGGCGCGCGCCAAGGGGCTGCACCTGCTGGTTTCCGGTTCGCACGGCGATGTCAAGGAAGCCGTGGCGGCCATCCTGGCCATGTCCGGCCGGGTCGATGGCCTGCTGGTGATGTCGCCCTTCGTTGATTCGCAGGACCTGGGCGCCGTGCTGCCGGTCAGCCTGCCGCTGGTGACCATAGCCAGCCGCATCGGTCAGTCTGGTTACGGCGCCATTACGGTCGATAATCATGCCGGCGGCAAGCTGGCGGTCGAGCATCTGGTAGCACAGGGCTGCACGCGTCTGGCCCATATCAGCGGGCCGGAAAGCAATTTCGAGGCGCAGGAACGCAAGCGCGGCTTCGAGGCGGCGGTGGCGGCGGCCGGTTCAAAGGTCACGTCTGTCACCATTCACGAAGGCGATTTCACAGAGGAGAGCGGTTTCCGGTGCGTGAAGGACATTCTGGCCGCGGCCGATGCCGGCGCGCCCCTGCCGGACGGGATTTTTGTCGGCAACGACATGATGGCGGTGGGCGCCCTGTTCGCGCTCAAGGAAGGCGGGCTGTCGGTGCCGGACGATATCGCCCTGGTTGGTTTCGACGATGTGCCGATCGCGCGTTTCGCCCAACCGGCCCTGAGCACCCTGCGGGTCGGCGTCTACGAACTGGGCCGGCGCGGCCTGGAACTGCTGGCCGATGCGCTGGCGAACCCCGACGCCGAACCGGCCGAGGGCATAGTGATTTCACCGGAACTGGTCATTCGGGAAAGCAGCAGACGAACAGGCTGACCACCACACACGGGCTGAAACCTTAAGTCAAAGACGGGGTTTTGGCCGGCACCAAGCACGACACACTAATTAGTGGGAGGAACGATAATGAAACATACAACGAAATTCCGGCTGGTCCTGGGGGCGTCTATCTTGGCGCTCACGGCCACGCTCGGCGACGCCGCTTTGGCGGCGGATTTTTCCACGGTGCAGGGGCATGTGGCTTCGGCCCAGGCGGGCGACACCGTCACCGCCACCGACACCAATACCGGCGCCGTCACCACCGGCACTGTGCGCCCTGACGGCACCTATGTCATCGTGGGCCTGCGCCCAGGTAATTACAAGATCGCGGTTGGTTCCACGGTTCAGGAAGTGACACTGGCGGTGGGCGAAACCACCACGCTCGACCTAGATGCCGCCGCGGCTGCCGAACCGACCGCCACAGTCACGGTCGTCGGCCGCCGGCGCAAGGAGGTCCGCACCTCGGAAGTGGCGACCAGTGTATCGCAAACCCAGATCAACAGCCTGCCGCAGAACGGCCGTAACTTCCTGAACTTCGCCGCCCTGGCCCCTGGTGTGGCTGTGACGCCCGACGCCGAAAACAAGCAGTTCCGCGCCGGCGCCACGTCGGCCAACCAGGTCAATGTCTTCATCGACGGGCAGAGCCAGAAGAACCAGGTGCTGCAGGGCGGCACGATGGGGCAGGATTCCTCGCGCGGCAATCCGTTCCCGCAACTGGCCATTCAGGAGTTCAAGGTCTCGACCCAGAACTTCAAGGCCGAATACGAGCAGGCCGGCACGGCCATCATCTCGGCCGTCACCAAGACCGGCGGCAATGAGTTCCACGGCAGCGCCTTTGCGACCTACCAGTCCAAGGATATGATCGGTCAGCCCTACTTCCAGCGCAGCCAGCCGAAGGGCGACTATCAGAATACCGAATACGGCGTCGATCTCGGCGGGCCGATCATCAAGGATGTGCTGCACTTCTACGCGGCCTATGAGCACCGCAAGGACCAGCGCCCGACCGATGCTGTCGACATCACACTTCCGGGCTTTGAGTCGGAAAACGGTGTCTACGCCAAGGATTTCCAGGAAGATCTCTACTTCGGCAAGCTGACCTGGACGCCGAATGAGATGAACACGATCGACGTCTCCTTCCAGGATCGTGAGGAAGACGATGTACGTGGCTTCGATCGGACCACGGCCTATACACAGGGTAATACGCTCGACCAGTATGTCCGCCAGGGACTGATTTCGTGGAAGTATCGTGAGGAAAATATCCTCAATGAAATGACCCTGGAATACCAGACCTATCACTGGCTACAGACGCCGCTGACCGATGCGCCGGGCCAGACCATTATCAACAGCCCGACGGATTTCGGCGTACTGGCGAAGGTGGGCGGCGCTACCTATGCCCAGGAAAAGGGCCAGGACAACACCACCTTCCGCGACACCATGACCTTCACCGGTCTGGACTGGCACGGCCAGCATGTCATCAAGGCAGGCGTCAAGCTGGCGCTCTACAGCTACATCGCCACCGAGGCCGATCACTTCAATCCGGAATTCTTCTATCCGGCCAGCAGCTATACCTATGGCGCATCGAATAATGTGCCGGTGCGCGTCGTTATCGCTGACGGCAATCCGGTCGTTACTGGTAAGAACAACCAGTGGGGCCTGTTCATTCAGGACGACTGGACGGTTGATGATCACCTGACGCTGAATCTCGGCGTGCGCTGGGATTATGAAACCAATATGCTGAACGACAAGTTCGTCACCGATCCTGGCGTGGCGGCGGCTCTGCGCGGTTGGGCCAATTTCAAGGCGGCAGGTTTCGATCCGGAAGACTATATCAGCGACGGACATAACCGTAAGCCGTTTGGTGGCGCCCTGGCGCCGCGCCTTGGCTTCTCCTATGATGTGCATGGCGACCGTGACCTTGTGATCTTTGGTGGTTATGGCCGTTATTATGACCGCACAATCTATGATGACGCCCAACTGGAAACGCGCCGTACCCAGATTCATGTCGTGACGCTGAACATCAATCCGGAAGGCACCGTCGATACCAATCCGAACGACAACAACATCACTTGGGACCCTTCCTACTTCACGGATAAAAACGCGTTGATCGCCGCCGCCAAGGCCACCGGCCAGAAGGGTGAAATCTTCGCGCTGAACAACAATACCAAGGTGCCCTATTCGGATCAGTTCAACCTGGGCGTCCGCAAGCAGTTCGGTGATATCGCCACCAGCCTAACCCTGGCCGATATCGAGAGCAAGGATATGTTCAGCTTCGTGTTGGGCAATCGCAATCCGGATGGCTCCTGGTGCAGCTATGGGCCGCAATATGCCTGTCAGCCCTGGGGCTATGGTCTGCCGGGTTATGGCAATCTGATCATCTCGACCAATGACCAGCAGGCCAAGTATCAGGCGCTCTATCTGACGGTTGACAAGCCCTATACCCGCGCCTCGCACTATGGCTACAGCGGCACCCTGACCCTGACCAATGCCAGGGCGACCGGCCACAACGATCGCTTTATCTTTGACTACGCCATGCCGCACGATTCCGGCTGGCACGATGCCGAGGGCGTAGACAAGTGGCGCTTTGTCGGCACCGGTATCGTCGATGGCCCCTGGGATACGCAGGTTTCAGCCTTCGTAACCCTGGCTTCCGGCGGTCCGTTCGATTACATCGATGCCAGCGGCCCGGCCGTGCGTATCATCCCTGGCGGCGTTTCGCCTAAGGACGACATCGCCTACCAGAATGTCGATCTGCGCATCTCGAAGGACTTCGATCTGCCGGGCGGCCAGACCATCACTCTGGAAGGGCAGGTCTACAACCTGTTCGATTCAATTAATCGCACCTATTCCGGCTGGAATGGCGGCCTGAAATGCTCGCCGACGGACACAGGTTGTATCGATCAGCGCAATGGTCAGCAGGGGCCGACTCGCGCCGGCGATGATGTGACGGTCGGCTCGGCCCGGTCCTATCAGGTCGGCCTGCGTTACAAGTGGTAAGCGCGGCCTGGTGAATGCGTAAACTGGAGAGGGGAGAGCCTTGGTTTTCCCCTCTTTTTTATTCTGAAAGCCTGAAATATGTCCCAGTCCCTTTCCCGGCGCGCCTTTTTCAAGGGGGCTGCCTCGACCTTCGCGGTGGCGGGCGCCGCATCGGCCTATCTGCCGGCGATGGCCGCGCCAAAGGACAGCTTTATAGAAGGGCTGATTGCGAAGATGTCGCTGGAGGAAAAGGCCGGGCAACTGAGCCTTTATTCAGACTCCGTGCGCACCGAGGCCGCGTTTTTCAACCCGGCCATTGCCAGCCATTCGAAAGACCAGGTGTTGGCCGATATCGCCGCCGGCAGGATCACCGGCCTGTTCAATGGCCGCGGTGTGGCCCTGAGCCGTGAACTGCAAAAGGTGGCGGTGGAAAAATCGCCCCACGGCATTCCGCTGATCTTCGCCGCCGACATCATCCACGGCATGACGACCATCTTCCCGATCCCGATGGCCGAGGCCGCCAGTTTCGATCCGGAGCTCTCCCGCCGCACCAACCGCGCGGCGGCGATGGAAGCCACGGCCAATGCCATTCACTGGACCTTTTCCCCGGCGGTCGATGTGGTGCGCGACCAGCGCTGGGGCCGATCGGCGGAGGCGGCAGGGGAAGATACATGGCTGGCCTGCCGGTTCGCCGCCGCCCGCGTACAGGGCCTCCAGGGAGCGGACCTTAAGGCGCAGGATTCGATGCTGGCCTGCCTCAAGCATTTCGCCGCCTATGGCGCGGTCGAAGCCGGCATGGACTATAACACGGTCGAGATTACCGAACCGACCCTGCGCCAGACTCACCTCCCGTCCTTCAGGGCGGGGATCGATGCCGGCGCCTTGACGGTGATGAGCGCCTTCAACGATATCGGCGGCGTGCCCTCGACCGGCAATCACAAGCTGCTCACCGATATCCTGCGCGGTGAGATGGGGTTCATGGGTTTCGTCGTTTCCGATTTCACCTCGGAAGAGGAACTGATCGCCCACGGTTTCGCCGCCGATGGCCGCGACGCCGCGAAAAAGGCGCTCCTGGCCGGCTGCGATATGTCGATGCAGTCGGGCATATATATGAAGTATCTGCCGGACCTGGTGCGCTCCGGCGAGGTGCCGGTTAAGGCGCTGGATGAGGCCGTGCGTCGGGTGCTGCGCATCAAGAAGGCCATCGGCCTGTTTGATGATCCGTATAAATCGATGGATGCGGCGCGTGAACGCAATGATATGCGTAAAGCTGAAACGATTGCCCTGGCGCGTGAGGCGGCACGGCGGGCCTGCGTGCTGCTGAAGAATGACAATGATGTCCTGCCGTTGAAAAAATCCGGCCAGAAGATCGCCCTGATCGGGCCGCTGGCGGCGGATCAGAACCAGCTCAACGGCTATTGGGTGGTCTTCCCCGATACGAAGGACAGCATGACCGTCGAAATGGCGATGCGCGGCGTGGTCGGGGACAGGCTGACGGTCACGCGCGGCTCGGATATCGACGCACCGATCGAAGGCGGCGTCGAGGCCGCGGTGAAAGCAGCGAAAGCGGCGGATGTGGTGGTGCTCTGTATCGGCGAAGGGCAGCAGATGTCCGGCGAGGCGCAGTCGCGCACTGAAATCACCGTGCCGGATGCGCAGATGGCGCTGGCCGAGGCGGTGAAAGCGACGGGCAAGCCGGTGGTCGTTTTGCTCAGCCACGGCCGCGCCATCGCCCTGGAAGGGGCGGTGAGGGACGCCGACGCTATCCTCTGTACCTGGTTCCTGGGTTCGGAAGCCGGCAATGGCATCGCTGATTTGCTCTTCGGGGATTATAGCCCGTCCGGCCGCCTGCCGTGCAGTTTCCCACTGAAATCGGGGCAGGAGCCCTTCTATTACAATCACCGCACCACCGGGCGGCCGCAAATTGGCGACGACGCCAGTTACCGCGCCCGCTGGCGCGATGCGCCGTTCGCGCCGCTCTATCCGTTCGGCCACGGACTGGGCTACGGCAAGGTCAACTATGGCGCCACGCAACTGAGCGCGGAGACATTGTCGTGGTCCGGCAAGGTGACCGCCTCGGTCGAGGTGAGCAATACCGGTGCGCGCCCGCTGCATGAGGTGGCGCAGCTCTATATCCACGATCGCGTGGCCTCGATCACCCAACCGGTGCGCTGGCTGAAGGGCATCCGCCATATCGATCTCAAACCCGGCGAGACCCAGACCATCACCTTCGAACTCTCCCGCGCCGATCTGGCCTTTGTCGGGCTGGATCTGAAATGGGAAGCCGAACCCGGCGATTTCGATATCTGGATCGCACCGTCTTCTGCGGGCGGCACGCCAGCCAAACTGACGCTTCTAAAGGGATAAATCTTCGCCCGCCCCGTTTACGGGGAGGGGGGACCATCGCAAGCGCCGCGCCACCTTCCCCGTAAACGGGGCAGGCGAAATTGATGAGGATCGGATTATGAAATTTGCGATATTGCTCGCCGCTTCATTCTTGGCTCTGGCCACGGCCACGCACGCCGAGCAGACGACATACGCCAATCCGGTCGATATCGACTACCGCTATAATTTCGAGCAGCAGAACGAGGGCATTTCCTACCGTACCGGCGCCGATCCGGCGGTGGTGTTGCATGACGGCGCCTATTACCTGTTCCAGACCCTGGCCGATGGTTACTGGCGCTCGGAAGACCTGATCCACTGGACTTTCATCACGCCGAGCCGCTGGCCGTTCGAGAGCATCGTGGCGCCGGCGCTCGTTTCCGACGGCAAGACGCTTTACATCATGCAGTCGCATACTCGCCAGACGGCCCTGTTGAAAAGCGATGACCCGGCATCCGGCAAGCTCGACTTCTGGGTCCGTCGCACGCCGCCGGTGCCGACCGCGGTGGGCGAGGGGACGGATGACAGCCATCTGGGGCCGGATCAGGTCCAGCCCAGCCCGTGGGACCCCGGCCTGTTCATCGATGATGACGGCAAGTGGTACATGTACTGGGGCTCGTCGAATATCTATCCGATCTACGGCATCGAAATGACGCCGGAGCCTTTTGCCTACAAGGGTAAGCCGAACCGCTTCATCTGGCTCCAGCCGGAAAAACACGGCTGGGAACGCTTCGGTCAGGATCACTCCGGCAAGCTGCCCAATGGTACGCCGATCAAACCCTTCACCGAAGGGGCGTGGATGACCAAGGTGAACGGCAAATACTACCTGCAATACGGCGCACCGGGCACGGAATATAATGTCTATGCCAACGGCACCTATGTCAGTGACAAGCCGCTGGGGCCATTCACCTATGCCGACTACAATCCCGTGGCCTATAAGCCTGGCGGTTTCGTCGAAGGGGCGGGACACGGCTCGACCTTCCAGGACAAATATGGCAACTACTGGAATACCGGTACGCCCTGGCTGGGCTATAACTGGACGTTTGAGCGCCGCATCGACATGCTGCCGGCGAAATTCTACGCCGACGGCCAGATGGCGGTGTCGGCGCGCTTCGGCGATTTCCCGCACTATGTGCCCAAATCCAAGATCGACGATCCCGAAAAGCTGTTCACCGGCTGGATGCTGCTGTCCTACCGCAAGCCTGTCAGCGTCTCGTCGCAACACGCGCCGGTCGAAGGGCAGAATTTCGACGCGAAGAACGCCACCGATGAGAACCCGCGCAGCTTCTGGCTGGCGGCCGATAACAAGCCCGGCCAGACCCTGACGGTCGATCTTGGGGCGGAAAAGACGGTGCGTGCCATTCAGGTCAACTATGCCGATTACAAGTCCGGCCTCTATGCCGACAGCCCGGATATCTATACTGAATTCACGCTGGAAGCTTCGATCGACGGCCAAGCCTGGGCGAAGGTGGCCGAAACCGAAGCCCCCCGCCGGGATCGGCCCAATGCCTATTTTGAACTGCCTCAGCCGGTGAAGGCGCGCTATATTCGCTATGTCCACGGCCATATCGGTGCGCCGAACCTGGCCATCGCCGATCTGCGCGTCTTCGGCAATGCCGATGGCAAGGCGCCGGAAAAGCCTACGGCCGTGTTGGCGAAACGGGACAGTGATCAGCGCAATGCCCGTATCAGTTGGAAGCCGGTGCCGGGCGCGGTCGGTTATAATGTCCGCTGGGGCATCCGCCCGGACCGTCTGACCTTGACCTATCAATTGTTTGCCGAAGACGACGACAAGGAATTCGGTGGCCGCCAGCATGGCAACGCGCTTGATCTGCGCGCGCTCAATGTCGGCGTCGGCTATTATGTGGCGGTCGAGGCGTTCAACGAGACCGGCGTCTCGAAGCTCAGCAAGGTTATCCGCATACGCTAATAGCCGCGGACGAACAGATTGGCAGTCAGGCGGCCTGTCAGCGGATCGTCGCTCAGCGGCATGTCCGGTGGAATAAGGCCGGAGTGCAGCAGGCAGCCCTCATAAATGACCAGGCGGTCCGGTTTGGCTTCAACCCGGCCGATTTCCTCGAACCACGGGTTTGATCCGGTGATATACCCCTTTGCGTCCGTATTTTCGGCTTCCGCGGCAGTGACATAGCGATCGAAAGTCTCCGTTGTCACGCGCTCAATGCCGGTTGAGCGCTGACGGAAAAAAGCCGTGCCGGTGCCGGGTGTGTCGCTGAGATAATGCAGGATCGCCAGGTATTTCGGTTCGACCGTGTCGATATGCGGTGCGCGCTGGCGGGGTGCGAGTGTTTCCGGCGGTTGGGTCACCATCGAAAAGCTGCCCTCTACCCAGTCGAAACGATCGATATCGAAGGCGCCCCCGATATAGGGAGAGGCTTCGACCAGCAGACTTTGCATATAGTCATGCGCCGGCAGATCTGTTTCGGTGATCATCCGGCGCAGACCGGGGTAATATTGCGATTGCGGCGGGAAGGGCGCCAGAGCGGCGGCCATGCGGCGAATCTGGTCATAAGTACCGGTAAAGTCATCAATGACGACAACGCGGCTTTGGCTGTTTCCCAAGGTCAGCAGCTCAGGCTTCATTTTTTTCTCTCCTGTTTAAATGTAACCTGAAAAGCACATTATTTTATACAGCAAATTCAATATCTTGTGGGGTGTCATTTAATCGTTTCGTTCCTGACAAGATTGCGTCTTCAAACCTTGGAAAAACTGTCACCGAGCGACGTTAGGGCGCTTTCCCAGAGGGGCATTAAGGCCCTGCTGGGGATATATCATGAAAATCGCACTCTTCACTTCCGTGGCCGCCTTTGCCCTTCTGAATGCCGGCCTGGTTCATGCGCAGGACGCCGCACCGGTTGCCGCTGCCGCCTCCGCGCCGGCCGCTGCCGATCAGGTCACCGAAGTCATCGTCTATGGCCAGGGCCAGAGCCGTCAGACCCAGTCGGTCAAGGCCGACGACATCACCAAGCTGGCTCCGGGCACCAGCCCGCTGAAGGTGCTCGACAAGCTGCCGGGCGTCACCTTCCAGTCGGCCGATCCCTTCGGCGCCTACGAATGGTCCGCCCGCATCTCGGTGCGCGGCTTCAACCAGAACCAGATGGGCTTCACGCTCGATGGCATCACGCTGGGCGATATGAGCTACGGCAATTATAACGGCCTGCATATCTCGCGCGCCATCATCAATGAAGACATCGCCCGGGCCGACCTTTCGCAAGGCGCCGGTTCGCTCGATTCGGCCACCTCGTCCAATATGGGCGGCACGCTGAAGTTCGTGTCGCGCGATCCGTCGGAAACCCTTGGCGGCGAACTGGCCGGCACGCTGGGTTCGGACAACATGCACCGCGTCTACGGCCGTTTTGAAACCGGCGCGATCACGGCGCTCGGCGGCCTGCGCGGCTATATCTCGGCGGTCGATATGAAGACCGACAAGTGGAAGGGCGGCGGTGAGCAGAAGCAGCAGCAGGTCGACGCCAAAGCGGTCCTCCCGCTCGGCGAAGGTTCGTTGTCGGCCTTCGTCAATCACAGCCAGCGCCGCGAGCAGGACTATCAGGATATGTCGTTCGAGATGATCGACCGTCTGGGCTATGACTGGGATAACTTCCAGCCAAACTGGGCTCTGGCCAACCAGGTGGCGCAGCTCTACCAGACGCAAACGACCCCGACCTATCCGGGCAAAATCACCACGGTGGATGACGCCTATTATTATGGCGGCGGCGTACGTGACGATACCCTGTCGGGCATCAGCCTGAACCTGCCGGTCTCCGACATGCTGAAATTCAATGCTACTATCTATAACCACACCAATGAGGGCCAAGGGCTGTGGGTCACGCCTTACCTGCCTTCGCCCGGCGTCAGCTACTCGCCGTTCTATAACGCCGCCAACCCGTCGACCGACAATGCCTATGTCTCGATCCGCACCACGGAATATGACATCAACCGCACCGGCGCCATTGGCGGTGCTACACTCGATCTCGGCGCCCATCAGGTTTCGGCCGGCTTCTGGATTGAAAACAACGACTTCAACCAGGCCCGCCGCTTCTACGGCGAAACCCTTGCCGCGCCGCATCGCGACAGCCTCGGTTTCCAGAGCAACCCCTTCTATACGCAATGGGAATACGCCTTCAACACCAAGACGACCCAGCTCTATCTCCAGGATGTCTGGACGGTCACCGATGCCCTGAAGATCAATTACGGCTTCAAGTCGCTGGAAACCACCAACAAGGTCAATCAACTGGTCGGTGGCACCATCAATGCCGAACTGAAGTCGAAGGACACCTTCCTGCCGCAGGTCGGCGCGGTCTATAAGGTCAACAGCCATTACGAAGTCTTCGGCTCCTATGCCGAAAACATGGACGCTTATGTCTCGGCTGCGACTTCCGGTCCGTTCAGCTCGCAAAGCCAGGCCAATATCGATTACGTCAAGACCAGCCTGAAGCCGGAATCCTCCAAAACCCTCGAAGGCGGCCTGCGCGTCCGCTTCCCGCAGTTCTCTGGTGTCGCCGCGCTGTATAATGTCAAGTTCGACAACCGTATCCTGGCGGTTACCCAGGGCGCGGGCATCCAGGGTAATGCCCCGGTGCTGTCGAACGTCGGCGGCGTGACCAGCCAGGGCGTCGAACTGGCCGGCACCTACCGCTTCACCCCGCAGTGGAAGATCTACGCCGCCTACAGCTACAACGACTCCAAGTACGAAGACGATGTGCATTCGTTCGATGGCGCCGGTAATCCGGTGGTCACCCCGACGAAGGACAAGACCGTTGTCAATACGCCGAAAAACCTGCTGAAGACCGAACTGGGTTATGACAACGGTGCGCTGTTTGGCTCGCTGGGCGTCAACTTCACCGACAAGCGCTATTACACCTACACCAATATCGGCGGTGAAGTGCCTTCCAGCACCATCACCGACCTGAGCGTGGGGTATCGTTTTGAAACCATTGGCACCACGGTTCAGCTCAACGTCACCAACCTGATGGACGAGCAGTACATCTCGACCATCGGCTCCAACGGTTTCGTCAATTCCGATGCCTCCGGAACGAGCCAGACCATCCAGCCGGGCGCCCCCCGTCAGGTCTTCCTGAACGTGCGTAAGACATTCTAGTCGCTCAGAGGCCGCGAAGGCTCGCCGCTCCATTTTACGTTTTTTGGCGGCGGCGGGCTTTGCCCTTGCCAAATCCTTTGCAGGATTTGGAGAGTCTACAGACTTTCCCTTGGGCCAGCCGTTTTCACCACAACGGCTGGCCTTTCTTTTTCAGCGGAGTTACCATGACGCATCTCAACCGCCGCCGCCTGATCGGCGCAGGACTTGCCACCATGGCCGCCGCCACTGTTGCCTACGCCGCCACGCCGAAGAGGCCGCTGATTGTGGGCCATCGCGGCGCGCCGGGCTATCTGCCTGAACACACCATTCCCGGCTATGAACTGGCCATAAAAATGGGCGCCGATTTCATCGAGCCCGATGTGGTTTCGACCTTGGATGGCCAACTCATCGTGCGGCACGAACCGCTGCTGTCCGTCACCACCGATGTCGCTGACCGCCCTGAATTTGCCGGACGAAAGCGCACCCGCACGCTCGATGGTATTGAAACGACCGACTTCTTTACCTGCGATTTCAACCTGGCCGAGATCAAGACCTTACGCGCCCGCCAGGCATTCGCAAACCGCGATCACAGCCATGACGGCCTCTATCAGGTACAGACCCTTCAGGAGGTGATCGACCTGGCGCAGGCGAAAAGCCGAGAAACCGGGCGCACCATCGGCCTCTATCCGGAAATCAAGCATCCCACCTTCCATCAGCAGCTTGGCCTCGCCATAGAGGACAAACTGCTCGATATGCTGAAGCGCGCCGGGCTGGACAAGGCATCATCGCCGGTGATCATCCAGTCGTTCGAGACCGCCAACCTGAAATACCTGCGCCGGAAAACCACGATTCGTCTGATGCAACTGATCGATGGCTCCGATACCGATCCGGATACCGGCGCCATGATCCTCCAGCCGCCTTCAGATAAGCCCTATGACTGGGTGGTGGCGGGGCGGGCAGGGGATAACCTCGACCAGTTCTCCGCCGCCGGCCTGAAGGATATCGCCACCTATGCCGATATTGTGGCGCCCTGGAAGCGACACCTGCTGAGCTTCGCCAAGGGACAGCCTGTGCGCCGCAAGGAAATTGTCGATAACGCCCATGCCTGCGGTCTCCAGGTCCATAGCTGGACCATGCGCAATGACCAGCTTGATCCGTATTATAATGGCGATGCCCAGAAAGAGTATTTTGACCTGTTTGATCTGGGCGTGGATGGTCTTTTCACCGATTTCGCCGATACCGGCGTAAAGGCGCGTGATGCCTGGATGAATGGCAGGACATTATCTGTTTAAAAACTTTGGAAAAAGCAAATTTAGCGCTTGTCATGGCAAAATAATTGGCTATGTTCCGCGCCTCACCGCCGGGGTCACCAAGCCCGGCTGGTTCCGAAGAATTGGTTCGGGTGTGTAGCTCAGTTGGTAGAGCAGCTGACTCTTAATCAGCGGGTCCACGGTTCGAGTCCGTGCCCACCCACCATTCTCCTTCCGCCTGGGTCAGGCGATGATTGAAAAATCCTTTAAAATCTGATGTGTTAGCCGGGTATCTGTCCGGTCGTTTCCACTTGTATCCGGGATTATCCGTACAAGTTGGGGGTATTTCCGGGGGTACGTTCAAGTGCCCCCGTTAGGCGATACCCCCACATGGCAATTGCGGACTCGGCTATCCGTGGCGAAAGCCATAGAGAGCAATAACTGAGAATTTTCCGGCAAATCGCTGTGAATGGCAGGTTCAATCCACCCCGGGGTTCCCTTTGGCGTGGGGGCATGGATCAGGGAGTTGTCGGCGATGTTTTTGAGGCGCTGATGGTCAGGTCGAAACTGTCAATATCCAGATAACCGTCACCTGGAACCGGATTGAAGCAGAACAAGGCAAATTGCGGTCCCTGGAAGGTGCCGGTGCGCCAATCGTAGGCCAGCGGGAAATCGCCGCCTAGCGGTGTCCAGGCGACGCCGTCCGGGCTGTAGGCAATGTGTCCGCGGTCGGTTTTGAAGTCCATATCTGTGCGCACGTACAGGCCGCCGCCGTTCAGTGCCTGAGGCGGCGCCAGAACAGTGGCTTTTTGTCCATCGACTGTATCCTCACCCAGGTAGAGAGCCAAGGTGCGGTGGCCATTTGCAGTGGTTTCAACCGTTGCCTGGGCGCTGTATTTGCCGAGCGTGCCGACACCGCACTGGTCGCCGGGCTGAAGGTGTGAGATGTCCAGCCGCACCACGGCCTCACTGGCGGGACCGAAGCCTTTTTGAGTTAAGGTGTTGGGGGCCGTCCAGAAAGCCTCTCCCTTTGTGGCTTTAAGTCTCAGAAAGCCCGGACGTTCTGTCAATGTCCAGCGGCTGTTGTCGGGATTATGATTCCATTGCCACTGGAGGCCGAGGGTGGCGCCGCTGAAGCCATCCGATGTTGCCAGTCCTAATTCCGGGTGCGCGGGCAGGGGCAGGGCGGCTGACAAAGGCACGCGACCGGGCGCGGCGGGCGTTCCCCATACCGGCCAGTCGTTTTCCCAAAAGACGGGGCTGATCTGTGTCACACGGCCAATAGCACCGGCATCGACCATCACAAAGCCATACCAGCCGCCATCTGGCAGATCGACCAGAGCGCCCTGATGGCCGCCGGTCGTGTCATCAATCTGGTTTCGCGTTTCCCACGGGCCTTCGAGCTTGTGCGCGCGTGAAACCGTCATGCCCAGGCGCGACGGGATGGCGTTAAACAGGTAATACCAGTCGCCGCGGTGGATCAGCTTCGAGCCTTCGGCGCCTTTGTTAAAATAGACCTCTTTGGACGCAACGATCTTTGAATAGGCAACATCGAGCGTCAGGAGCGTGAGCGTGCCGTCCCATCCGCCAGATGTGGCGATATAGCCCGTGCCGTCAGCGTCGAAAAACAGGCCGGGATCGAAAGCGGCGCGATCGAGTTCGGTATAGGTCCATGGTCCTTTTATGTCGGTCGTGCGGTAGATTCGTGTGTTCTGGCCGTTCGGTGTGACGGCGATATAAAACACGCCGTTGTGATAGCGCAGGCTGGGGGCATAGACGCCGGCTCGATAGGCCGTGCCGCCCTTAAGGTCATAGGCATCGCGTCCGTCCAGGCGAGGCATGACATGGCCCGCATATTCCCAGTTTACCAGGTCTTTGGAGTGCAGGATGGTCAGACCGGGCGTGTTGGCAAAGGTAGTTGTGGCGAAATAGAAGTCACTGCCGACCCGGATGATGTCGGGGTCGGGGAAGTCGGCATAGAGGGGCGGATTGTTGTAGGTACCGTCGCCGTTGGCGGCCATGGGCTGTGTACGCAGGGGATCGGCGAGGGCAGGAAGTGCGCAGGCCGCAGCCAGCCACAGGATGGAAGCCAGTGTTGTTTTGGTCCTCGTCATTTTCAACATTGGCCTCCCCTTTAATGTTTGCAATTCCTGCTGGCTTAAGCCTGTTTAAATCAGGCTTTCGGTTTCAGATAGCCGTGCATGCCAAGCCACAACACGAACTCATCGAACCAGCCTGTGCTCGTGGTTTCTTTTTTGTACATGCCGAAGCCGTGCCCGCCCTGTTCGAACAGGTGGAATTCGACCGGGCGTTTGGCAGCGCGCCAGTTGTCGATCAGGCCATATCCGGCGTTGGCGAAGAACGGATCATCGCTAGCCAGGGCAACAAACAGCGGCGGCGCATCGGCCGGCACGGTGACCGGCATCAGCGGACCATAGATATCGCCGATAAAGGCCGGCTTGGCGTCCTGACCATAGAGGGCGGTAGACAGGGTGAGCATGGCGCCAGCGGAAAAGCCGACCATGCCGACGCGATCGGGGTCGATGTGCCATTCTGCGGCCCGCGAACGAACGAGGGCGAAGGCGGCGCGGGCATCGTTGATCTGGGGCGCCAGGGCTGTCGCCGGATCCTGCTGTGCGGGCGGTCGCGGACGCGCGGCGCCTGAGAACATTTCAGCCATCGAATGTTCGAACGCGCCCATGTCTTCCGGCGTGGGGTTGAGGCGATATTTCAGCACAAACGCGGCGACCCCGTGGTCAGCCAGCGCCTGAGCGACCTGCCAGCCTTCGTTTTCCATGGACAAGGTCATGAAGCCGCCGCCGGGGGCGACAATAACGGCGGCGCCGGTCGCCTTGGCAGGATCAGGCAGGAAAGGGGTGAGTGTAGCGACCGTAACATTGCGTGCGAACACGCTGCCATACTGGCTGTGCCACGCTTCCTTGGCGGTAGCACCCGGCAGGGGGCCAGTGCCCAGTTCGATGGCATTGGGCTGTGCGGGGGTGGCGATCGGCGTCATCTTGTCATCCAGCGCATGGGCCGGAGAGGTGAGCGCGCAGGTAAGGACAATGGCGGCCGCGCCGACGCCGGTCAGCAGCTGATGAACCAGTCGCGCAGCGAATGGCTTGTGAATTTCCGCTTTCATGGCATTCCTCTGTATTTGTTTTTTAGTTTATCTGGTTTGGTCGTAACGCGAAATCAGTCCTAAGCCCGTCAGGACGCTTAACTGTATCGAAAAAAAAGGGCGCATCCCGAAAATGCGCCCACCTCATGCTCCGGAGACAAAGAGCAGTCAGGAAGAAAATACGAACTGCCATTCTCCAGGGACGGGGAGAATAGCGCCAACTCATGTTAGCGGTCACAACGCTATTATATCGGACAATTTCCGTCAATCAGGTTTGGTTCCGGTTTTCGCCAAAATGAGAAATAAATTTGCTTCTTTTCATGAATTTAAACAGGCTAAATTTAAATAATAATTTGATTTTAATGGGGAAAATAGAAATTTCCCGACTTTAAAATATTCTGCTAATAAAAAAAGCTTCCAAAATTGGGTTGGGTGAATGAATTCGTGCCTTGATTTTTAGCGGATATTGTCGGAGGAAATAAGAAAGAGATAAAAATTCCAGGGAGGATGGTATGCGGCGGCTGTTATCAAGCCTGTGCGTGGTTCTGGCTGTGGTCATTGCGCACCCTGTGGCCGCGCAATCAGTGCGGACCGAGCAGATTACGGTTCACAGTCAGGCCCTGGAAGGCAATCTCGAAGGCAATTCGCCTGACCGCAGCGTGACCGTCTATCTGCCGCCGGACTATGACAAGGACAGCCAGAAACGCTATCCGGTGATCTATGCCCTCCACGGCTATTCGATCAATAACGAGATATGGTCGAAGGAAATCAAAACGCCGCAGACAATCGAAGACGCCTATGCGGCCGGCGTGAAGGGCATGATTATTGTGCTGCCGAGTTCCCAGACCCTGCATAACGGCTCCATGTATTCCAGTTCGGCAACCACCGGCGACTGGGAGACGTTTATCTCGAAAGATCTGGTGGCCTATATTGACAGCCATTACCGCACACTGCCGCAACGGGAGAGCCGTGGCCTGGCGGGGCATTCCATGGGCGGCTACGGCACGATCCGTATTGGCATGAAGCACCCGGAAGTCTTCAGTGCGCTTTATGTCATGAGCCCGTGCTGTCTCTCGGCGCGCGGCGCGCCCTCGCCCGAAGAGGGGGTGGCGCTTGAAGCGGTGAAAACACCCGAGGAAGCCAAATCGCTCGGCTTTTTCGCCCGCGCCACCCTGGCAGTGTCTTCGGCCTGGTCTCCCAATCCCAATAATCCGCCCTTTTACATGGATTTGCCGACAAAGGGCGGTGTGGCGCAGCCGGATGTCATTGCGCGCTGGGCGGCGAATGCGCCCTTATCGATGGTGCATCAGTATATTCCGAACATGCGCCGCTATACAGCGATTGCCTTAGATGTCGGTGACCGCGACGGGCTCAAGACGGACACGAAAGCCCTGAGCGACACACTTACTGCCTATCATATCGTCAACAGCTTTGCGCTGTATGACGGAGATCACGTCAGTGGCGTGGCGGACCGCTTCCAGAATCATGTCCTGCCGTTCTTTGCCGCGCACCTGGCCTTTGGGCCAGCCAAGCCATGACCCGCCTTATCGCCCGATTTGGACGGCTGTGCGCGGCTGCTATAGCCGGCATCGTCTGGCTTGCGTTGCCTGCGCAGGCGCAGACCTCTGAGCCGCTGGCGCCGCATCTCGAATTTGTCTTCGAGGAAACCGTCCGTTTGGGCGAGGGGGTCAATCCGGGCCCGACGCCGATGGGTGAGCGCTATATCATTCCCATTACCGGTGGAACGTTTGATGGCCCAGGCGACGGTGCCGGCTTTAAGGGGATCGTACGGCCTGGCGGCTGGGACTGGCAGCTTAAGCGCGCCGATGGCTGCGTATGGGCGACGGCGGATTACATGCTTCAGACCGATGATGGCGCGGTGATCAATGTTCGCAACCAGGGGCCAATGTGCCCTCAGACGGCGTCTGAGTCTGCACCGATCCTGCTGACGCCCATCTTTGAAGCGCCGCTTGGCCGCTATCAGTGGCTCAATCAGTCGGCCTTCGTGGCGCGGCTGGGTATTGTGACACAAGACGGGAAACCGGCGGTGAAAATTCGTTTCTATCGCGCGCGATGATATGATCTTGGCGGCAGCTTGTTTTGTCACAAGATGGTAGCGCTATCATAATGGCGGCGTGAGCCGCAGCCAGAAAAAGCTCCACCAGGTGGGGTTGAAACAGGGAGGTACTATGAAGTCGATTGTTCTAACCGCAGCCGTATCAGTGGCTGCATTGACCGCGCCGGCAATGGCGCAGGATCGCGTTGCAGTCACGGTCGACGCCGCCCAGCCAGGCGCAAAGATCGATCGGCGGATTTTCGGCCAGTTCGCCGAGCATCTCGGCAGCGGCATTTATGAAGGAATCTGGGTCGGCAAGGACTCCGCCATCCCCAATACGCGCGGCATTCGTAACGATGTGGTGGCGGCGCTCAAGGCCATCAAGGTGCCGGTGGTGCGCTGGCCGGGCGGCTGTTTTGCTGACGAATATCACTGGCGCCGCGGCATCGGCCCCGAGCGCAAGGCGTCGATGAACGCCAACTGGGGCGGCGTGATTGAACCCAACACCTTCGGCACCGACGAGTTCTTCGATTTCGCTAATCAGGTCGGCGCCGAAGCCTATGTCTCGGTCAATGTCGGTTCCGCACCGGTGAGCGAGGCCGCCGAATGGCTGGAATATATGACGGCTTCAAAGGACGACGGCATCGGGGCGGAACGGGCGAAGAACGGCCACGCGGAGCCGTACAAGGTGGCCTTTGTCGGCCTCGGCAACGAAAGCTGGGATTGCGGCGGCGGCATGACGCCCGATTTCTATGTCAGCCAGATGAAGATGCACGCGCGCTTTGATCGCAACTATAATCCCGCCCAGCCGATGCAGCGCGTGGCGGTCGGACCGAACGGCGGCGACACGGCCTATACCGAAGCGGTCATGAAAGCCTATCAGGGCCGGAGCTGGGCGTGGGGCATAGAGGGTCTGTCGTTGCACTCCTATACGACGGGCGGCGGGTTCCCCGTCTCGCAAAAAGCCACCGGCTTCGGGGAAAAGGAATATGCGGTCATCCTGAAGGATACCCTGGGCATGGAGGATCTGGTCACCAGACACTCAGCGATCATGGACAAGTACGATCCGGAGAAGAAGGTCGCGCTGGTGGTTGACGAGTGGGGCGCGTGGTATGCGCCGACGCCCGGCACCGATCCCGGCTTCCTGATGCAGCAGAACACCCAGCGCGACGCGTTGCTGGCTGCGCTCAACATCAACATCTTCGCCCGTCACGCCGATCGCGTCCGCATGGCCAACATCGCCCAGATGATCAATGTGCTGCAAGCCATGATCCTGACCGACAAGGAGAAGATGCTGCTGACGCCGACCTACCACGTCTTTGAAATGTATGTGCCCTTCCAGGACGCGACCTTCATCCCGGTCAAGCTGGATGCCGGCACATATACCTACGGCGATATCAGCCTGCCGCGGGTCGATGCGATTGCAGCGAAGGGCGCCGACGGCAAGCTCTACGTGTCGCTGACCAATATCGATCCGAACCGGCCTGTGGAAATCGACACCGCCTTCCTGGGCGTCAAGGCGAAGTCCGTGACCGGCAAGACCCTGGCGGCGCCGAAGATGGATTCTGCCAATACCTTCGATGCGCCGAATACGGTCGCGCCCAAGCCGGCAGCGGTCAAGCTCAAGGACGGCCAGGCGGTTGTCCAACTCGCCCCGTCATCCGTCACAGTCATCGCCATTAGTTTGTAACCACCAAGGCCCGCTGATGTTCGGCGGGCCGTCTTCTTTTCCTGGATTAGAGGTTACCATGCACACCGACAACAAACTCACCCTGTCGCGCCGCCAGGCCCTTCTGACCGGCGCCACCGCCAGTCTGTTCGCCAGCTTTCCGGCCCTGTCTCAAACCCGGTCTTCCATTGCTTCGACGATCCTCACCGGCCAGGCAGGTGCGCCGATCAATCCGTTTATTTACGGCGGATTCCTTGAACACATCGGCAATCTGATTAATCACAGCCTGTGGAGCGAGGTGCTCGACGACCGCAAGTTCTTCAACGTCATCAGCAGCAAGCCCGCGCCTCAGCCGCAAGGGCAGGCGGGCCGTATGCGCGATATGAACGCGTGGGTGCCGGTCGGGCCGGACAGTGCCGTCACCATGGATACCGCCGCGCCCTATGTCGGCGAACAGTCGCCGGTCATCGCGCTGGCAGGCGCGGAGGCGCGCGGCATTGCCCAGTCGGGTCTGGTTCTGGCCAAAAAGGACTATACCGGACGGGTGGTGATTGCCGCCGATGGCCAGGTCGATATTGCCGCCACCCTGATCTGGGGCGAGGGCGCCACTGACCGCCAGGCGGTGAAAATCGCCGCAGGCAAGGATTGGAACACGGTGCCGCTGCGGTTCTCCTGTCCGGTAGATACGCAAACCGCGCGCCTGGAAATCACCGGAACGGGCACGGGGGCTTTCCGGCTCGGCGCCGTGTCGCTGATGCCAGCCGATAATATCAAGGGCTTCCGCGCCGATACCATTGCCCTGATGAAGGAAATCGACTGCAAGATTCTGCGCATTCCGGGCGGTAATTTTATCTCCAGCTACGACTGGAAAAACACCATCGGCGATCCGGACAAGCGCCCGCCGATTCTTGACCCAGTGTGGAACTTCCCGCAGCCGAACGATGTCGGTGTCGATGAACTGCTGCAGATGTGCCAGTTGATTAACGCCGAACCGAGCTGGTCTGTCAGCACCGGCTTTGATGAGCCGCGTTCGGGGGCGGAACAGGTCGAATATATCAACGGCGCCGCCGATACCGACTGGGGCGCCAAACGCGCCGCCAATGGCCACCCGGAGCCCTATCGCGTCAAATACTGGAACATCGGCAATGAAATGTACGGCCACTGGCAGATGGGCCACATCCCGATGAAGCAGTATGCCATCAAGCACACCCTGTTTGCCGACGCCATGCGCAAGGTCGATCCGTCGATCTTTATCATCGCGCCGGGCGGCTTCGCCGATGAAATGACGACGGGGCAGGGCATCTTCATCGAGGGCCAGCCCCAGGTTGAATTCGGATCGGAGCGCGACTGGGCCTATGGCATGTTCGCCAATGCCTGGGGCAAGTTCGACGCCCTGGCTACCCACGCCTATCCGCCGGAAAACAAGAAGTTCGATATCAAGACCGGCAAGCTGTTCGATGTCGAGCGTCCGCTCGTCGAATGGGCGCGTCAGCCGGCCAATCGTGTGCTGACCATGGTGGAATGCTGGGAAGAGTACAAGCGCCGCTTCCCGAAGTTGAACGAGGGCAAGGTCAAGGTCTTCTTCGACGAATATGCCTACAGCTTCCGGCAAAATCTGAAAACCTGCCTGGCCCTGGGCATGTGCCTGCACGAATTCTTCCGCCATACCGATTTCATCGACATGGCGGGCTACACCATGGCCACCGGCTGGATGGATTTCGACCGCACGCGCTCGGTGATCAGCGCCACCGGCCGGATGTATCAGATGTACAACCAGCACTTCGGGACCATTCCCGTGGCCGTGACCGGCAATTCGCCGGTGCCGGCGCCGGAATATCCGGCCGGGGGCGACCAGCCGCGCGTTAATGCCGGCAGCGCCACCTATCCACTTGATCTTTCCGCTGCTTTGACGGCGGACCGTAAGAGCCTGGTGGTGGCGGTGGTCAATGCGACGGAGCAGCCGCAAAGCCTTCAGCTCAGCCTCGAAGGTTTCAAGGCGCGTAAGACGGGACGCTGCTGGAAACTGACCGGCAACGGTCTGGAAGCGCAAAACCAGGTGGGCAAGGCCCCGGAGGTCGTGGTCGCCGAAAGTACATTCAATGCGACGGCAGGACTGAAGATCGCGCCGATCAGCGTCGAGCTGTACGAATTCACGAGAGCTTAGGCGGAAAAAACAGGGAAACGAAAATGAAAAGAATTCAAATGCCAAAGGCCGCCTGTCGAAGCATGGCCGCTTCAGCCATTGCCTTACTGGTGTGTATGGGCGCGGCCGCTCACGCGCAGAACCCGCTCGATCGCCCGCCTTATCAGGATACGACCCGCACGCCGGAGCAGCGCGCCGCCGATCTGGTATCGCGCATGACTCTGAGCGAGAAGGCCGCCCAGCTCATCAATGACGCGCCGGCGATTCCGCGTCTCGGTATCCGCGAATACAACTGGTGGAACGAAGGGCTGCACGGGGTGGCCGCCGCCGGCCATGCCACTGTCTTCCCGCAGGCGGTCGGCCTGGCCGCCACCTTCGACGCGCCGCTCGTCCATCAGGTCGCTGATACGGTCAGCGTCGAGTTCCGCGCCAAGTATCTGGAAAGCCGCCATCGCTTCGGCGGTACCGACTGGTTCCGCGGACTGACCGTATGGTCGCCCAATATCAATATCTTCCGTGATCCGCGCTGGGGTCGTGGTCAGGAAACCTATGGCGAAGACCCATATCTGACGGCGCGCATGGGGGTGGCCTATGTCGAAGGCCTGCAAGGCGACGATCCACTCTATTACCGCACGGTGGCGACGCCCAAGCATTACGCCGTTCATAGCGGACCGGAGGCCGGACGTCACCGCGATAATGTCTCGCCGTCGCGCTATGATCTCGAAGATACCTATCTGCCGGCTTTCCGGGCGACGATCACCGAAGGCAAGGCCGGGTCCATCATGTGTGCCTATAATGCCATCGACGGCCAGCCGGCCTGCGCCAATGACGACCTGCTGGTGACCCACCTGAGAAAGGACTGGGGCTTCAAGGGCTTTGTCGTGTCAGACTGTGACGCCGTCGGCGACATCTATTACAAGACTTCGCACTTCTACCGCCCGACGCCGGAAGAGGGGGTTACCGCCGCCTATCTGGCCGGCACCGATCTGATCTGCGGTAATGCCAACGAGGCCGACCACGTCATCGACGCGGTCAGTCACGGGCTGTTGCCGGAGAGCGCGGTCGATACGGCGCTGGTCCGGCTGTTCACGGCACGCTTCCGCCTTGGCCAGTTTGATCCGCCGGCCAAGGTTTTCCCCGCCATCACACCGGCGGATTACGACACCCAGGCGAACCGCGACTTTTCGCAGCATGTCGCCGAAGCCGCCATGGTCTTGCTGAAGAACGACGGCAACCTGCTGCCGCTGAAGGCCGCGCCGCGGTCGATCGCCGTCATCGGGCCCAATGCTGATTCGATCGACTCACTCGTCGGCAACTATAACGGCGATCCCTCGAATCCGGCGACGGTTCTGGCGGGGATACGGGACCGCTTCCCCGACACCACCGTTCGCTACGCGCAAGGGACGGGCCTGATCGATCCGGTCATGACCGCTGTCCCTGACAGCGCCTTCTGCCGTGACACTACCTGCAACGAGGCCGGCGTCACCGCCAGCCACTTCGCTTCGCCGGAGATGACCGGCACACCGCAGACCGCCGCTGAGCCCGGCGCACGCCTGGCGTGGAGCGGCGAACAGCGCAGCGGCGCAGCCCGCTATGATGGCTACCTGACCGCGCCGGAAAGCGGCGAGTACCGCTTCCGTTACGATGCCGACGGCGGATACCGCATCTGGATCAATGACCAGCTTGTCGTTGATGCCTGGCGGGTCGACTGGCGTCCCTCCATCGCCACCGGCGCCATTCGCCTGGAAGCGGGCAGCCACAACAAGATTCGCGTCGAGGCGTTCCAGCGCCAGGCGAAGGGTGACGAGAAGCTGGTCTGGAGCCTGCCCTCCGATACCGGCGCGCAGGACGCCGTGGCCGCCGCCAATGCCTCCGACGTGGTGATCTTCGTCGCCGGCCTGTCTCAGCGGGTCGAGGGCGAGGAAATGCACGTCGAAACGCCGGGTTTCTCGGGCGGCGACCGAACGAGCCTCGATCTGCCGCCCGTCCAGCAAAAGCTGCTGGAGCAGGTGACGGCCGCTGGCAAGCCGGTGGTGCTGGTGCTGACCAATGGCAGCGCGCTTGGCGTCAGCTGGGCGGATAAAAACGTGCCGGCTATAGTCGAGGCCTGGTATCCGGGCGGTCAGGGCGGAGCGGCCGTGGCGCGGCTGATCGCCGGCGATTATAGTCCGGCGGGCCGCCTGCCGATCACCTTCTATCGCTCGGTCGATCAGTTGCCAGCCTTCAGCGACTACAGCATGAAGGGCCGTACCTATCGTTATTTCAAGGGCGAGGCGCTCTATCCTTTCGGCTACGGGCTATCCTACACGCGCTTCAGCTATGCGCCTGCGAAACTGTCGGCCAGCAAGGTCAGTGGAAGCGGTGAAGTCACGGTCTCGGTTGACGTCACCAACAGGGGCCAGATCGATGGGGACGAAGTGGTTCAGCTTTACCTCAGCCATCCGGGAGAAAAGGACGTTCCGATCCGCGCCCTGGCCCGGTTCGACCGCGTCCATCTCAAGGCAGGTGAGACAAAGACGGTCAGCTTCACGCTCGACAGCCGCGCCCTCAGTACGGTCAATCTGGATGGGTCACGCTCGGTGAAACCGGGCAAGGTCAATATCTGGCTGGGCGGCGGGCAGCCGCAGCAACGCGCCGGCCTGACCAAGGCAGCGGGCGTGGCGGCCGCGATCACCGTCACCTCCGGCCAGTCGCTGGAGCCTTGATCGATGCGCACGAAACTGAAAAAAGCCTTCGGACTCCTGTGTGGATTAGCCATGGTCTCCGTTGCCGGGAATGCGCTTGCTGGCGAAGGCACAGGCGCCTACCCCGCCGTTTTTGAAGAAGATGCGGGCCTGCCGGACCATGTCGTCTATCGTCCGGAAAACCTGGCAGCGGTGAAAGACGGCGCGCTTGGCGTCTATGTGTTCGGCAATGGCGGATGCAGCACCGATGGCACCAGTTCGCGCAATCACCTGCTGGAAATCGCCTCTCATGGCTATCTGGTGATCGCGCCGGGTGTCATCCCGTCGCAGCATCCCAAGCCTGCGACGGCCCCGCCTGGCAACGGTCAGCTAAAGGCGCCGACCGCGCCCGAAGCCCTGACCGAGGCCATCGACTGGGCGGTGCGCGAAAATGACCGGCAGGGCAGCCCCTATTATCATCGCCTGGCGCCCGGCAAGATCGCGGCGTCGGGCTGGAGTTGCGGTGGATTGCAGGCCATCGCCATCGCCAAAGACCCGCGCATCTCGACCTTCGTCATCATGAACAGCGGCGTTTTTAACGGGGCAAATCCGATCGCCGGCTTAAACGTCGACAAGTCGATGCTGGCCGATCTGCATGGTTCGGTGATTTACGTCATGGGCGGGCCCAGCGACATCGCCTACGCCAATGGTCGTGACGACTACAGCCGTATCTCGCATATTCCGGCCGCCTATATCGACATTCCCGTCGGGCACGGCGGCACCTATATGGAGCCCAATGGCGGGATTGGCGCCGAGGTCGTCACCGCCTGGCTGAACTGGCGGCTCAAGGGCGATGCGACGGCCGCCAGCCAGTTTGCCGGTGACGGTTGCGGTTACTGCACCGACAAGCGCATTGTTTACGAACACAAGAATTTCTGACGGGAGATCGACCATGGAGTTGCCGGACGGACCATCGCGTCGCGCTGTACTTTCGGGCGTCGCGGCGCTTTCGCTGGCGCCGGCGCTTCCGGCAATTGCCGGGCCAAAAGCCAGCGACAACCGGTTGTGGTATCGCCAGCCGGCGGCGCGCTGGGAGGAGGCCCTGCCGATCGGCAACGGTCGGCTGGGCGCCATGGTCTTCGGCCGAACGGGGCAGGAGCGGTTGCAACTCAATGAAGACACCCTGTGGTCCGGCGGCCCCTATACGCCGGATAGCCCGGATGCGCTGGCGGCGCTGCCGGAGGTGCGCAAACTGATTGCCGAAGGTCGCTATAAGGAGGCCACCGACCTGGCCAGCGCGAAAATGATGGCGCGCCCCCTGTCACAGATGGCCTATGGAACGCTCGGCGACCTGTTATTGACCTTCGACGAAGCCGTTGTTCCCGACCGGTATGAGCGCGGGCTCGATCTGGAAACGGCGATTGCCGGTGTCAGCTACCGCACGGCATCGGGTGCGATCCGGCGTGAGGTCTTTGCGTCCGCGCCGGATCAGGTGGTGGTCGTGCGGCTCGAAGCCGAGGGCAGGCGCCTCGGTTTCGATCTCGCCTATCGCGGGCCGCGGGAACTGAAATATACCGCGGCGAATTACAGCGGTTCCGCGACCAGTCTGGCGGCAGACATCGCGACGGACTGGATGCAGCATGAAGACCCGGGAACGAACGGTGACGATATCCGTATCCGCCCGGACGGCACAAATGTCTGGCTGATCACCGGCAGAAACGCTGCCAGCCAGGGTATACCGGCCGGCTTGAGCTTTGCCCTTCGTGTCCAGGTGAGTACGGACGGTCAGGTCTCGGTTTCCGATTCCGCTTTTTCCGTCAAAGGGGCGCGCACCGCAACCCTGCTGATCTCGGCGGCGACCAGCTATATCAATTTCCGCGATACCAGCGGCGATCCCGTGGCTATCGTGCGCCGGCAAGGCGAAGCGGCGGCACGAAAATCATACGCAATGCTTCGGCGGGACCATATCAGCGACTATCAATCCCTGTTTGCCGGTTTTACAGTCGATCTCGGATGCGGCGCCAGTGCGGACCTGCCGACCGACCAGCGCATCGTGGCGGCGGAGGCAGCAGACGATCCGGCGCTGGCCGCCCTTTACCTGCAATATGCCCGCTATCTGCTTATTTCGTCATCACGCCCCGGCACGCAGCCGGCCAACCTGCAAGGGATCTGGAATGAAGGGACGAACCCGCCCTGGGGCAGCAAATACACCATCAACATCAATACCGAGATGAACTACTGGCTGGCTGGGCCTGCCGGCCTGTCGCCCTGCGTTGAGCCGTTGCTGCGCCTGACCGAGGAACTGGCGGTCAGCGGCGCCGGCACGGCGAAGACGATGTACAATGCCAGGGGCTGGGTGGCGCACCATAACACCGACCTGTGGCGCGCGGCCGCGCCGATCGACGGACCGTTATGGGGGCTGTGGCCGTGCGGTGGGGCCTGGCTGTGCAACACTCTGTGGGACCAGTACGATTACAGCCGCGATGCAGCCATGCTGTCGCGCCTCTATCCCCTGATGCGCGGCGCATCGCTGTTTTTCCTCGACACCTTGATCGAAGATCCCAAGGGGCGCGGGCTGATCACATCGCCATCGGTTTCACCCGAAAACAGCCATCCCTTCGGCTCTTCGGTGTGCGCCGGTCCGGCCATGGACCGCCAGATCGTCCGCGACCTGTTCCATCATACGGTAGCTGCCGGCATGGCGCTGGGCCGCGACGCTGAGCTGCTTACAACAATCGAAGCCACGGCGGCGCGCATTGCACCGGACCGCATCGGCAAGACCGGGCAGTTCCAGGAGTGGCTGGAAGACTGGGACGACGCCGCCCCGGAACCGCAGCACCGCCATATTTCCCACCTCTATGCGCTTTTCCCCAGTTCCCAGGTCAATCCGCGCGATGCGCCGGAACTGGTCAAGGCGGCTCAGGTCACGCTTGAACGCAGGGGCGATCTGTCGACAGGCTGGGCCACGGCCTGGCGGATAAACTGCTGGGCGCGGACGGGCGAGGGCGACCATGCCCACCTGATCCTGAAATCCCTGCTCGGGCCGCAGCGCACCTATCCCAACATGTTCGACGCCCATCCGCCATTCCAGATCGACGGCAATTTCGGCGGCGCCATGGGAATCGTGGAGATGATCGTGCAGTCGTGGGGCGGCGAGATTCACCTGCTGCCGGCCCTGCCGTCGGCCTGGCCTTCGGGCCGGCTGGAGGGTCTGCACGCGCGCGGAAATATCAGGCTGGATATCGCCTGGACCGGCGGCAAGCTGACGGCGCTCAAGGTCTACGGCCGGCCGGCGCAGGAGGTCGTCCTGCGCCACAGCGGTGACATCCGCACGGTCCGGCTTGACAGCCGCGGCATCTACCAAATGAAAGCCTGAACCATGCGCCTGTTTCTGACCGTCATCTTCGCTTTGTTTGCCGCCCAGACGTCGCTGGTGCGTGCCGCCGATACTCAGCCTGTGTGCAAGGCTCTGGCTGGGCGAACCATCGCCTGGTCCGGCGACGCGGCGCGCATTATCAGCGCCGCGCCGGTGGCCGCGACAGCCGATCTTCCCGCCCACTGCGACCTTGCAGGCATCATGCACGAGCGCCAGGGACGCTTCGGTCAGGTCTATGCCATCCGCTTCCATATGCGCCTGCCGCAGGCCTGGAATGAGCGCATGGTGTTCCAGGGCGGAGGCGGCAGCAATGGCGATATCGGCGATGCCCTGGGGCATGTGTCTTCGGTGGGGCCAGTGGCGCTGGCCATGGGGTATGCCGTCATCAGTCAGGATTCCGGCCATGACAACGCGACCAACAGCGACCCGGCGCTAAACGGTGCCCTGGCGTTTGGTTTCGATCCGCAGGCGCGTGCCGATTATGGTCATGCTTCGCTGAAAGCATCCGCAGAGGCAGCAAAAGCCGTACTTCGGGCGGCCTACGGGCATGGACCGAAATTCAGTTATTTCATTGGCTGTTCCAAAGGCGGTCAGGAAGGTATGGTCTTCGCCCAGCTTTACCCCGATCTTTTCGATGGCATTATTGCCTCGGCGCCGGGCTTTGCCCTGCCACGCGCGGCCGTGGCCGAAGCGTGGGATGTTCAGGCCTTCGCTTCACTGGCCGGACCGCGAGATGCCGTGAAAATGGGTGATCTTACCAACACCTTTTCCTCCGCTGATTTCGCCCTTGTGAGAAGCGCCATTCTGGAAGCGTGCGACGGCGATGACGGGCTGCAGGACGGCATGGCATCGAATATCACCGCCTGCACCAATGCCAGGGTGCAGACCACGCTGCAAAAGCGCGTGTGTGCAGGCGGGAAAACCGATGCCTGCCTGACGCCGAGCCAGGCCGCCGTTTTGCAGAAAGTTATTGACGGGCCGACCACCTCGGCCGGCGCCCGCATCTATAGTGACTGGGCCTGGCCGTCATCGATCAATGCGCCCGAATGGCGCATGTGGAAGATCGGTTCGGAAAACGGCCAGATACCACCGCTGAATGTCATCCTGGGTGGTCCGGCCCTGGCTTCAGCCTTTACGACACCGCCGGTCGCCCTGGGATCGCCGGATGCCCTTCTGGCATACCAGTTGAATTTCAATTTCGACCGGGATGCCGCCGGTATCTACGCCGTCGCTGAACCCTTTACGCGCTCCGCGTGGGACGATGTGGGCGCGCGGTCGACGGACCTGTCGGCATTTCGTGCGCGCCATGGTCGGATGGTCGTGGCGCATGGCGAGTCAGACCCGGTATTCTCATTGAAAGACACATTGAACTGGTTCGATGATGTGAACGCGGCCAATGGCGGCCACGCAGCGGATTTCGTCCGGGTATTTCCGGTTCCCGGCATGTGTCACTGCGGTGGCGGCAGCGCAACCGACCAGTATGACCTGTTCACAGCCCTGGTGACCTGGGTAGAGCAGGGGCAGGCGCCGCAGAGTATCGTTGCGGCAGCCGGACCTGCCACGCCATGGCCGGGACGCACGCGCCCGCTGTGCGTCTATCCGCAATGGGCCAAATACACAGGCGGCAATCCCGAAACCGCGTCCAGCTTTCAATGTGTGGCGCAGGCCGGCGGCACCTGAAGATTATTCGCCGAGGCGAATGCGAAGCGGCCGGCCGGTATAGGTCACCGCGAGGTCGGGAGCCTGGCTTAACGGAGAATGCCCCTCAGCGGCGAGACGGATGCGGAGCTGTTTCTCTTTGGCCATGCCGTCAAACCGGCCTGTGCGTGCGCCTATGATCAGCTCTTTGCTGTTCTCACTCCAGGACAGGGGAATAAGACTGTAAGCGCCCGCTTCGTAACTGTAGGTGAGGCCGTCATCCTCATAGAGCTCTAAGTGTCCATCCTGTCCGGGGAAAATCACAATGTCCATAACCTGGCCAGTGATGTCGGCGGTGGACTGAACCTCCGGGCCCAGCGGCAGGATCGTGCCTGCGCGAGCGTGAAGCGGTATCTGCGACAGGGGAGAGGAGACGAGATGCGTCTCGCCCCCTGCGCGGTGGGCGCCGGTCCACAGATCGAACCAGCCACCCGGCGATTGCGGCAGGTAAACCGGCCAGGTGGTCGCGTCCGGAGCGGTGACCGGTGCCACAAGAAAGGCCGGGCCGAACATAAAGCTGTGCACCTGGTCCAGGGCTTTTTCGTCGCTCCTGAAATCGAAGACCAGCGGGCGCAGTAAAGGCATCCCCCTGCGATTGGCCATGGCGCCCAGACTGTAGATGTAAGGGAAGAGACGGTAGCGGAGGTTGAGATAGTCGCGCGCCACGTTTTCAACCGCTTCACCGTACCGCCAGAATTCGGTATCCGTCATATAGCCGTGAACACGTTGCAACGGCAGGAAGGTGGCGTACTGGAACCAGCGGATAAAACGTTCGTGGTAGGCGCTGTCGCTATATTGCGACGGGCCGGGGCGGAAGAAGCCGCCGGCATCGACCGTCCAGTAAGGATAGCCAGCCGCCGCCATGTTGAGGCCCGCCGGTATTTGCCGTTTCAGCGTTTCCCAGTCATTGCCGATATCGCCCGACCAGGTGGCGGCGCCGTAGCGTTGTTGTCCGGGAAACGCCGAGCGCGTCAGGATAAATACCCGACGGTCGGGGAAGTCGCGGCGCTGGCCTTCATATACGGTCCTCGACACCTGCAGAGGATAGCTCAGGCGGACATGCTCTCCCTTGCCGGCATGGGTCTGGCGCCCGACCAGATCGTCGTTTTCCGGCTCCGTCGCATCCTGCCACCAGGCATCGATGCCGAGCGCCGCCAGCCGCGTGCTCTGGTTCTGCCAATAGAAGGCGGCGGCGGCCGGATTGAAGAAATCGATCCAGTCGGAGTCGGGGATATAGAAGCCCTTCGACGCCATGGCCTTGCCGAGTTCGGCCTTGCGATCGACCTTTGACCAGACCGACAGCATGAAGCGCATGTCGAGACCATGCAGCGCCGTGACGAGGCCCGCCGGATCGGGGTACTGGGTTTCATCGAAGCGCATGGCGTTCCAGCCATGTTTGCCCCAGTATTGCCAATCCTGCACCATGACGTCGACCGGCAGTTGCCGCTGGCGAAACTCATGAGCGGTGTCGAGGATTTCCTGCGCGGATTTGAAGCGCTCGCGGCAGTGGATATAGCCGTAGGCCCATTTCGGCAGGATCGGTGCCGCGCCGGTGAGTTGCCGGTAGTCTGCCATGATGTCCGAAGCATCAGGACCGGCGATGACGACATAATCGATCGCCTCGGCGACATCGGACCGCCAGACCGTGCGGTCTTCCGCTTTGTCGTAAGAAATGGAGGGACTGTCGTCCGCATTCGCCCGGACGGTCAGGGTGTGTGGGCCGGGCTCCAGTTCGGCCAGGAAACTGGTGGTCGGCGGCAGCCACAGGTTTGACAGATCGCTGTAAACCTTGCCGTCGATTTCGACAAAGTGCCGTGAGGCCATCTTGCGGCCGATATCGAGCTGAAAGGCATAACGACCGGGCGCATCGACATGGATTTCGCCGCGGAATTCCGCTTCGGTCCGCGTCAGTTGCGCATTGCCGGCGCCTGTCGTTACATCGACGACCTGCCCCTGCTTTTCGGTATCGACGCGAGCAAGTTGAACGCGCCGGGCGGGTGGATTGACATCGCTTCGCCCTTCGTTAAGCCACATCAGGCCGTAGCCGCGGCTCGACAAGAGGAATGGCAGGCTGATCTGGGTATTGACCTGGGTCAGGCGGCGCGGGAGCTGGCGGATATCGAGCGCGCCATCCTGAAAACAGCCGGTGCCGAAGATGCGTTCATCTGGCGGCGAATCGAACGCCTGCTCGGCGATAAAGACATCTTCGTCACCCAGTTTCGAGGCTTCGAGACGCCGGCCATCGGGCAATTCGCTGACGAGGACATTACTCTTTCCATCGAGGAAGGTCAGGTGGCCATCCGTTAGGTCGATATCACAGATAATGCCTGGCAGGCGGAGACGAACCTTGCCATCTGCCGTCTGCGTTTGAGCGCGCGGTTGCTGCTCTTGAGGCAGAAGAATGCGATCCGGCGCCGTCGTCAGCGGGGCCGTTCCCGGCGAAAAACGTACACGAAACGCCCGATCGGTCAGGGCAAATATCTGCAAGGTGCCGTTTTCCCGGACATCCATATAATCCGCGCGGCGTGACGGTATTTCCTTTGCCTGCGTACTTACTGCCGCCACGCCGGCCAGCGCAGCGGTACCAGTCAAAAAGGTGCGCCGGGTAGGGGGCTTGGCCGATAGATTAAGAGAGGTCATTCCTTAGCCTGTTGTTTTTCTTGTATTTTATTGCGTTTTTCGTTCCGGCTTTCGCATAAGCAAGCGAATTCCAATACATGATATTGCAATCTGATATTATCCTATATAAAAGTAAATTCCATATAAGGAAATAGATTCAAGATGCTCGCCATATCCTGCAACAAGCCGTTTGATCTGAGCCTGGCTGAACGCCCCATGCCCGACCGCAGCGCCGGCGAGGTGCTGGTACGTGTCAGGCGCGTCGGCATGTGCGGAACAGATTTCCATATCTATTCCGGAAACCAGCCCTATCTCTCCTATCCCCGTGTCATGGGGCATGAACTGGCGGGCGAGGTGTGGGAAGCCGACCCGGCTTCGGGTCTGCGAACCGGTGCGACCGTGACAATCAATCCCTATTTCCGCTGCAAGACGTGCCATGCCTGCCAGATGGGCAAGCCGAATTGCTGTATGAATATCCGCGTCATGGGCGTCCATATCGATGGCGGCCTGGCGGAATTCGTTGCGGTTCCGGCAGAGGCGGTCATCGACGTAGACGGGTTGAGCCTGGAACAGGCGGCAATGGTCGAGTTTCTGGCGATCGGCCTGCACGCCGTCCGTCGTGGCAGCGTCACTTCGGTGGATCGGGTGCTTGTGGTTGGCGCCGGCGCCATTGGCATGGGCGTGGCGCTGTTTGCCAGAATGGCCGGTGCCCGTGTCCATGTCATCGATACCAATGACGGAAGGTTGAAACGCGCCCAGGGCGTGTGCCCCGACATCAAGACGGCGCTGGTGGACGACAGCATCGATGCCTGGTTGAGCGAGCGGACAGAGGGCAACATGTTCGACGCTGTTTTCGATGCTTCGGGAAGCGTCGCAGCCATAGAGAAAGGCTTTTCCTATGTAGCGCACGGCGGCCGCTATGTCCTGGTCAGCGTCGTCAGCCAGAACATCACCTTTTCGGATCCTGAATTTCACAAGCGCGAAATGCAGCTCATCGGCAGCCGCAACGCCATGAAGCATGATTTTCAAATGGTCATCGACATGATCAGGGGTGGTGCCATCCCCACCGAAAAGCTTCACACCCATTCGCTGGCCGCGGCGGAGATGCCGCAGAAGGTTCCGCAACTCATGGCGGCGCGCGGTGATCTTCTTAAAGCGATTGTAACCATCTGACCGGGAAAAAATGATGCTGGCATATCTCTTAACGGCGGCCGCTGCCGCCCAGATTGTTGTGTCGTCACCCGACGGCAAGGTCGAATTTCGTATCGCCCCGGACGGTTCGAGCTATGTCGCCGCGCGCAACCATGAGGATATCGCTTCCGGGAAGCTCGGTTTGCAACTGACCGGATCAGAGCGGTTTGCGCCCCTTATTCTGACCGGACACACGCACCACAGCGTAAATACGATCCACCCCCTGACCGCAACCAAGGCCGACCGGGCACCGGACGTCTATAACAGCGAAAGCCTGGTGTTCCGTCAAGCGTCCGGCCTGAAGCGCGAAATCACCTTCGAAGTCCGGGTCTATAATGAGGGCGTTGCCTGGCGTTATGATCTGTCCAAAGGCAGTGCGGTCAATCTGGCAAATGAGGACACGCAGTTCCGCCTGGCCGGTGATCCGAATTGCCTCGTTTCGGAATACAGCTCCTCCCACGAAAATTATTGGAATTCCGTCCGCGTCTCGCAACTCGATCCCGCCAAACTCTACGACTACCCCATGGTTTGCGCTTCCCCCGGTGGCGGCACACACTATGCCATCGTCCAGGCGGGCCTGTCGGGCTATGCCGGTTCGGCACTGAAGCCGGCAACGGAGGGTCTCAAGGTCGAGTTGTTTCCCCGCCCGGATCGCAAGGATGTGGCTGTGGCTTCGCCGGCTGGCCTGCAAAGCGGTTGGCGGGCTATTCTGATGGGCGATCGGGCAGGCGATCTGATCGAATCGAACCTGATCGGCAATCTGTCGGCGCAAGCCTCTGGCGATTTCAGTTGGGTCAAGCCCGGCAAGGTGGCGTGGGACTGGTGGTCCGGCCCCACCGTTGGCGAAAAGCCGACCATGGAGCGTTATCGTCGATTCATCGATTTCGCGGCCGAATCCGGCTTTCCCTATTTCCTGATCGATGCCGGCTGGGCGCTGAATACCGGGCCGTGCTGTGACGCTGACCCGCGGACCGACATCACAAAGGCTGAAGCGGGCATCGATATACCGGCGCTGGCGCAATATGCCGCGTCGAAAGGCGTCGGTCTGCTCCTCTGGGCGCACTGGAAGCACGTCGAGCCGCGCATGGACGAGGTGCTCGATACCTATCAGGCATGGGGTATCAAAGGGATCAAGGTCGATTTCCTGGAGCGCGATGACCAGGACATGGTCGCCTTCTACGAGCGGCTCGCCGCCGCCACGGCCAAGCGGCATATGCTGCTCGACATGCACGGCGCGTTTCCCCCGATGGGCTTGTCGAGAACCTATCCGAACTTCATCACCCAGGAAGGTGTTCTGGGGGCCGAGTACAACAAATTCGCCTGGGGGCAGGTAACGCCGTCGCACAATGTCAAACTGGCCTATACCCGGATGCTGCTGGGGCCGATGGATTACACGCCGGGCGGTTTCCGCAACTCGTATCCGGACACCTACGTACAGACGGAGGTCATGCCGTCCACACGATTCACCCGCGGCCAGGCTTTGGCCCAATACGTCGTCTACGACAGTCCGCTTCAGATGGTGTCGGATGATCCGTCTGCCTATCAAAACGCGACTGGATTTGATTTCATCAAGGCGGTGCCGACATCCTGGGACGAGACCCGTTTCATTGAAGGCACGCCGGACAGCTACGTCGTTATTGCCAGGCGCAAGGGTAGTGCCTGGTATGTCGGCGCCATGAACAACGAGATGGCGCGCGTCATAGACATACCGCTGACCTTCCTGGCGGATAAGACGCAGAACGCGGTGATATGGGCAGATGGAGCGAGCGCCAACCAGGTCGATCGCACAGCCAGAACCGTGTCAAAAGGTGAGGCGCTCAGCGTAAAAATGTCGGGCGGAGGCGGCGCCGTGATCATGATCACACCGTAAAGCGTCAACCCGCTGACGCGCCACATACCTTTGCATCGCCAGTTGCAGAGGGCGTTTTCCCCAAGGTTTCCTCTGGTGAACCTTGACAATTTGTGACGTCTTGATGGTTGAAATAATCAGACAATTTATTCCCTAATATTTATTTCTATTAGAAAAAATTATTTTTATTTTCGACTTATAGCTGCAAAGTTTAGAATTGGAAGGCGGTTGTCTGCTTCAATAAAGTGACTTCCTTATACTTATTTGCAATAAAAACAATAAAATAACTGGGCGCACTCCGTAATTTGACGCGCCTTCATGCGGTAGCATTTTATGAAAATAAATTCTTTATATGAACACAAATGTGTCGCAATCTGGCAACGTCGCGCAAATTTTCAAAAATATGTCTGACTTTTTAGCTTGAAATCATGTGACCGCTATCATAACCTTGTTACGTCTAACTGGCGGGGACCGGCAAGGCACGGCTCTCAAAATGTTAGCGATACCATAAAAACGTCTAACTGACACACTCGCTTCGGCGGGAAATCACAAAAAGTACTCGGGGCCATAAGCCACACGAGACAGGGAGCTAAACATAATGACATCCACACGGGATAACTTTGTCCAAAATCACGGCGCCATGCGTGCCCGTTCTCGCGTCGGCAGGCTGCTGCTCGGCTCGACGGCGCTTGCCGCGGCACTGCTCGCCACCACGGCCTTCGCACAAGAGGCGGCGCCAGCTGGTTCGGATAATCCGGAGGCAACGGCTCAGGACGACGGCCAGGTCGTCATCGTTACCGGTATCCGCAGGTCGCTGGAAACGGCGGCCCAAATCAAGCGGAAGTCCGATACGTTTGTCGATTCGATCACGGCATCCGACGTCTCCGCACTGCCGGATGCCAGTGTGGCGGAGGCCCTGGGCCGTATTCCGGGCGTATCCGTGACGCGGTATTCGATCCTGCCGCAATACAACACCGGCGGTGCCGGCGGCGCCAGTGGCGACTTCCCTTCCGCCGAAGGCTCGGGCAACCTGATTCGCGGCCTGTCGTTCGTTCGCTCTGAATTCAACGGCCGTGACCAGTTCACCGCCAACGGCGGCCGCGCGCTCGACTGGTCGTCCATTCCGCCCGAACTCGTCGGTGGTGTCGATGTGTACAAGAACGCTTCGGCCGAGCTGATCGAAGGCGGCGCCGGCGGTACGATCAATCTGCGCACGCTGGCGCCGTTCGACCGCAAGGGAAAGGTGTTCTCCGTCAGTGTGGACGGCACCTATGCCGACCTGCGTGACGCCTGGTCGCCCACCTACAGCGTCATTGCGAGCAACCGCTGGCAAACCAGCGCCGGCGAATTTGGCCTGCTGGGCTCCTATTCACATTCGGAACTCAAATCAAACATCAATGACTGGCAGATCGGCGCGCCGGTCCCTAAGGTCAATGTCGGTGCGGTTGAAGCCACCGGGCCGGACAAGTTCGACGGCGTGCCCGTCGGCGATGTCATCGGCACACAGACGGTCTTCCAGTTGCGCCACAACGAGCAGGACCGCGAGCGCACCAGCTACTATCTGGCCGGGCAATGGCGCAACGATACGACGAGCGTTCTGATCAAGTACATCAATGTTGAGAATGGTACGGACACCGTCGAACATACGGTTGAGCACCTGCCGGATTCGAACACGCCGAACAATACGGTTCTCTCGGACATCAAGACTATACCGTACAGTGGCACAGTCGCGCTCTGCAATACCGGTTATGATCTCGCCCTGGGCGGCTGCAGCCAGCCGATCGCCATCGGCCAGTTGATGACGTCGGGACGGATTAACGGGGCCTCAGAAGACGGCGGCGCCTATGGCTATGCCATCAATACACTGGGGCGTGGGGTTGTTGATCACTCCAGGACCGAGGATTTCAGCATCAACCTGAAGCACAATTTCAGCAGCCAGTTGCACCTCAACCTCGATGCGCAATATACCAAGGCAACGGCTTCCCAAAACGAAATGTGGGCCGGCGGTCAGACGCACTTCATGGTTGACATGGTGTCCGACCTTGATCATGGGTCTGTCAAATTCACCATGGACCCGCGCGGCAACCAGATCACTGCGGTCAAGCCTGGTCTGACACCGACCACTGCGTCGACCAGTACGGCTGATCCCGGGGTCTACTGGTGGCTCTATAATGCCGATAACCAGCAAAAGGGCAGCGGCGATCTCTATGCGCTTCGCGGCGACCTGGTTTACGACTTCGCGGACCATTCGTGGTTCAAGGATATCAAATTCGGCGCCCGCTATTCTGAACGTAACCAGACCAACGATACCGCCAACCAGAACTGGGCGGGCGTCGCACCGCCCTGGGCCGGCGGCGGTGCCACGCCGTTCAGTGCCCTGCCGGCCGGCATGACTGAAGTCGATGACTACAAGGACTTCTTCCGTGGCGGTCTCGTCCAGGGCGATAATACCAAGTTTGTCTATATCAACCGGGATTATCTCCTGAATTACGACAAGATGGTGGACTTCTTCGCCAACAACTCGGATCCGAATACCGGCCTGGTTCGCGGTGCGCCTTGGGCGCCGCGCGTTCCGATGTTCCCGGATGCCAACCGTTCCGAGATCACCGAAAAGACGACCAACTTCTATGTTCAACTGGACTTTAATCATGAGTTCGGCAACGGCCAGTCGATCGAGGGCAATATCGGCGTTCGCTATGCGAAAACCGATCTGGAATCGGCGGGTAACCTGGTCCGTGTTCCATTCCCTGATGAGACAACCTGTACGCCGGGCACGGACACCAACGGTACTGTGACGACGCCGGGTGCCTGTTCACGCGACAATCCGCAGGATTTCCTGCCGGAGACCACCGCCTACCTTCAGTTGGCCGCACAAGCCATCAATTATTCGACCAGCGACGACCATGTCCTGCCATCGTTTAACATGAAGTGGAACCTGAACGAGGACATGCTGATCCGTTTTGGCGCCAGCCAGAATCTGACGCGCGCCAACATCGCGGACCTGCGGGCCTACACGACCTACGGTGCCAGCACGCTCAGGACGCCGTTCCCTGCCGGGCACTGCGCCTCTCTCAGCCTGCCTGACGGCTGTAATGACGGGGTCCAGAATATAAGCCTGACCGCGATCAGCGCCGGCGGCGGAAATCCGCGCCTGAAGCCGACGACTTCGGATAACTTCGACCTCTCCTATGAGTGGTACTTCCCCAGTGGGAATATCACAACGGCGGTGTTCTCGAAGAAGCTGCACGACGTCATCCAGGGCGGCTCGGAAAACATCGGCAACGTCACGCTCGATGGAAAGCAGGTGCCGATCGTCTATAGTGGCCAGGTTAATGCCAAGTCAGTGGATGTGGACGGCGTCGAGCTCGCCTATCAGCAGTTCTACGACTTCCTGCCGGGTATCTTCTCCCACCTTGGTGCGCAGGCGAACTTCACCTACATCGACGCGAGCACGGCGCCGGATACATCGTGTACAAATAACGGCGAACCCTGCCGTTACAACATCACCGATCTGTTCGGTCAGTCCAAGTACCTGGCGAACCTTGTTGGCATCTATCAGGATGACAAGTTCGAAGCGCGTCTGGCCTATTCATGGCGCAGCCGCTACCTGATCGTGAAAGGCGACTATATGACGGGCAACCCGACCTACAACCAGGCGGGCGGTTTCCTCGATGGATCGCTGAAGTGGAATGTCAACGAGCACCTGCAACTTCATACATCGGTCGAGAACATGCTCGATACGACGACGAAGGCGGTCATGCAGGTTGATGCGGCTGGGCATACGCTTCCGCGCTTCGCCATCAAGAACGATCGCCGGATCGTGGTTGGCCTGCGTTACCTGTACTAAGTCAATCCGAGAGAGGGCGGGGTAGAGTCTACCCCGCCTTTTTGCCTGATCCGTGAGGTTTTCCAATGAAGAGGTTTTCACTTGTCGCCGCGGCCTTTATCGCCGTGGTCGCGGTCTCCGGCGCCGAGGCGAAGGAATACAAGGCTGCCGCCAAACCGGGTGACGCCGGTTATTTCAATGTGCTTGAGGAGGGTGGTTTCTGGACGGTCGGCTATACTGGTGAGCCAGGGCAGTCCAACCGCGAAATCGCCGAATACGCCATGAGGCGTGCCGGCGATCTGGCCGCAGAGCAGCACAAGGAATGGTTTGCTGTGCTGACGACCACCAATCGCATGGTTCAGCTTGGTGTCGCTGACGATCTGCAGATGCGCGCCGGCAATTTTATGGGTTCTAGCGGTGGCGCGAATACGTCGGCGCCGGTTTCCGGCGCACCGGCCGGCAATTCCCGTAATAATACGGGCACCTTCGGTGGTGAAGCGGTCCCCAACAGTGTGCTGGAGCGCTGGGAGCCACGCAAGGTACGTCAGACGCTCCTCGTGATCGAACTGGGATCAGGCGATAATGCTTCATTTCCAGGACTGGACCACACGCCGGAAATTTTTCCCGCTACAGGGGCCGCGTCCGCGCCATCGCCCAAGCCATAATTTACTTTCCGTGCGGACTGGGTGTTAGAGTAGGGCCATGCAGGTCGGGGTATATGAAGTCGGGCGTTCGAAGTCCAAAGTCATCGTTATTGATGACTTTCTGCGCAATGCCCAGGACGCCGTGGATGCGGCGGCTGCAGTGCCCGCCTTTCCGCCTGAAACCAGGACAGGTTACCCAGGCAGGCGTCACCAGATCGGCCCGGCGGACAAGGCTTCATTATGCGTTATGGACATATTGAAAGGGGCGGGGCCTCTCATTCAGAGCCAGTATGGGGTGGACAATTTCAGGGTCTTTGAAGCGAGCTTTTCCCTGGTCACGACGCCGCCGGCGGAAATGAGTCATAGACAACGCATTCCGCATTACGACTGGGATGATCCCAACTATCTGGCTATTATGCTTCATTTGCATCGTGTCCCTGACACCGGCACGGCATTCTACCGTCATGTGGCAAGCGATCTCGAACAGGTCAGCGGCGGCGCTGCGTCCAGGCTGGGCAGACGGGTGCAGGCGGAAATCGCAGAATGCCGGCCCGGTCCGGATGCGCACTACGAAAAGCTATTCCAGGTCGAAGGCCGTTTTAATCGTCTTGTCATTTACCAGGGCTGTTTGCTTCATTCGGGCTATTTCCCGCCGGAATTCAATTACAGCAGCGATCCTCGGGCGGGACGACTGACGGCTAATATATTCATTCAAACGGCCAAAAATAGCGGCTGACAATTATATCAGGGTTTTGGGATGCCGCAGCGCTCGAAAAATATTGAAAAAATCTGCATTTTAGGTGGGGGCACGGCAGGGTGGATGACGGCGGCCGCGCTCTCCCACAAGCTGAAGGGATTGCCGGTCCACATCGAACTGGTCGAATCCGATGAAATCGGCACGGTTGGCGTTGGTGAGGCCACACTGCCGCTGATCCGGAACTTCAATGAAGCGCTGAACATCGACGAAGCGACCTTCATGAAGGAGACAGAGGCGACCTTCAAACTGGGAATCGAGTTCTGTAATTGGGGGCGGCCGGGCGACCGCTATATCCATCCCTTCGGTGACTACGGACGACCGATCGATGGTCTGCCCTTTTACCAGGCATGGCTGCGTTTGAGGCAGTTGGGAGACACTTCGCGTCTCGATGAATACGCCTATTCGATTATAGCCGCCGAGCACGCGCGTTTCCAGCGGCCCAGTGCTGACCATACGGCGATCGACGGCGGATTTGGCTATGCCTACCAGTTCGACTCCTCACGCTATGCCCGGTTCCTGCGAAAATATGCGGAAGCTAAGGGTGTGGTGCGGACGGAAGGGAAGGTGGCCTTGACCGACTGCCATCCCGAAAATGGTTTTGTGCGTTCGCTTACCCTGGATAACGGCAAGACAGCGGCGGCGGACCTGTTTGTAGATTGCTCCGGGTTTCGCGGCGTCCTGATCGAACAGGCGCTGAAAACGGGCTATGACGACTGGAGCCACTGGCTGCCATGTAACCGGGCGATTGCTGTCCCTTGCGAATCCCGTGGTGCCTTCGCGCCGCTTACGCGCGCCACCGCACGCGAGGCTGGCTGGCAGTGGCGCATTCCCCTTCAGCACCGGGTCGGCAACGGTCATGTTTATTGCAGCAGCTTTATTTCGGATGACGAGGCGACCACGCGCCTTCTCGAAAATCTCGAAGGGCCGGCCCTGGCTGCCCCCCGACAGCTCTTTTTCACCACGGGCCGCCGGCGCAAATTCTGGAACCGGAATGTCGTCGCCATCGGACTTTCGGCAGGTTTCCTTGAGCCTCTGGAATCGACCTCCATTCACCTGATCCAGGAAGGCATTACCGAACTCCTGCAACTGTTCCCTGACCAGTCCTTCTCCACGCTGGATGCTGATGAATACAATGCGCGCATGGGGCTTTCGTTTGAGCGGGTGCGCGATTTCCTTCTGTTGCATTATGTCGCCAATCAGCGCGAGCAGGGCGATTTGTGGCTGCATTTCCAGAACCTGAAACTGCCCGACAGTCTCGAAGAGAAGCTGAGCGCCTGGATGACGCGCGGCCATATCATCGCCTATGAATTCGGCACCTTCCTGCCGCCCAGTTGGCTGGCGGTCCTGCTGGGGCAAAACCTGGTGCCGCGCGGTTACGACCCGCGTGTGCGTAAGATCGGCGATGACCGGTTGCGGATGGAAGCCCGACGCCTTCGTGACGCGGTCCAGGCCGCGGTCGAGAAAACGCCCAAACACGCCGACTTTATTCGCCAGGTCGGGGCTGGCTCCGGCAGCACTCCGATCATGGCCGGGATGATCTGAGCCATGAGGAGACCCGAACACGACACACCGGCTTTTCACATCGCCATTTGCGGCGGCGGCCTGGCGGCATATATGACGGCGGCGGCGCTTAGCCGTCATTTGCCGCCAGACTACAGGCTGACCCTGATTATCACCGACGAAAATCCGGTGACCGATATCTTCTATGGCAGCGTGACCTCACCCACGGCCTATAACTTCAACCTGTCGATCGGTCTGTCGGAACCGGACCTGATCCGTGGCGGCAATACGGCCTTTTCCTGGGGCACCCATTATCAGGCGTGGGGGAAAGAGAGGAGGGACTGGATACAGGGCTTCCAACTGCCACTGCCGGTGCCGGGCGGAGTCCAGTTTCACCAATATCTCGCCGCCCGCGATAATGAAGCGCTCGAACCCTATCTGGTTTCAGCCACCGCTGCCAGGCTGGGCGTATTTGCGCATCCGCCAGAAACCGATGGGCATTCGCTCGCGCGCGCCGAATACGGCTACCAGTTTTCAGCCGGAGCGTACCGGGAAGCAATGTACTCCGTAATCGACCGCTCGCGCCTGAGTGTGATCGCGGCGACTGTTACGGAGATTGACTGTCTGGCCCATGATATTCAGCAGGTTCACCTGGCCAATGGACAATCGGTCTGCGCCAACCTGTTTATCGACTGCACTGGTCCCGAGGCCGCCCTCATTGGTCGCATGGGCGCGGAGATGATCAGTGGTAAAGCGTTGGGCGCGGCACTGACCGAGACGCCATCCAGGACATTGGGGACTGCTATCCGCGTGCTGACTGGGCAGGCATTCGGCTGGCAAGCGGATACCCCTTTGCAGGACGCTGCGGCGAAACTGACCCTGTACGCGATGGAAGATGAAGCCGCGGCCCTGGCGGCGCATGGCGCTGTCGATGTCGGCGCCGAGGCGGTCTGCGGTCGCCGGTCCGCCGCCTGGATCGGCAATTGCGTGGCGATAGGTCAGGCGGCGGCCGTTGTCGATCCGCTGACGCCCGCACCCCTGATGCTGCTGCAACGCGATGTCGAGCGTCTGCTCACGCTAATTCCCGTATCGTCCGACATGGCCATGGAACGGCGTGAATTCAATCGACAATTCGCCAACGATCATGACCACGCCGAACTGTTTCGCGGCGCGCTGCTGGCTTCGCCGCCTGAGGACGCCGGCCCCTACTGGCACGGGGGAGAAGCATCCGATGAAAGGCTCGACCGGAAGATCACGCAATTTCTCAGCCGGGGCGTACTGGTCTCTTACGACCTCGAACCCTTTACGCCGGAGGACTGGCTGATCCTGCACTATGGCATGGGGCGCCGGCCGAAACGCCATGACCGCCTGGCTGATACCCCGCCGGACGAACAGGTCCGGGCCTATCTTTCCGATCTGCGCAACCGGATCGAGGCGGCGGCCCGCAGCCTGCCCGATCACCACACCTACATGGTCAACCTGAAGCGCTATTTGGCGCACAGAGGCGCATAGAATGGCACCGCTCCTGAAAAACATCGTGATTGCCGGCGGCGGTACGGCCGGATGGATGACAGCCGCCGCCTTGTCGAGCCTGCTCGGTCCGGACAAGCTGTCGATCACTCTGATCGAGTCTGAGGAAATCGGCAGCATCGGCGTGGGCGAGGCCACGATTCCCGACATCATCAATTTCAATCATCTGCTGGGCATCGACGAGGCCGACTTCATCCGCGAGACCAACGCGACCTTCAAACTCGGCATTGAATTCATCGATTGGGGGCGAAAGGGGGATCGCTACATCCATCCGTTCAGCGGCCACGGCGTCGATATGAACGGTTACGATTTCCACCAGTACTGGCTGCGCAGCCGCGCCGCCGGTAATCCCCACCCGATCGACGATTACAGTTTGTGCGCCGTCGCCGCCCGGCAGGGCAGGTTTACCCATCCGGATACCAATCCGCGCACCGTACTGTCACATATCCGGTACGCCTATCATTTCGACGCCAGCCTTTATGCCCGATATCTGCGCGGCTATGCCGAAAAACGCGGTGCCCATCGGGTCGAAGGCAAGATACGGTCGGTTGGCCAGGCCCCCGAAACCGGCCGCATAATGCATCTCGATCTCGAAGATGGCCGATCCGTTCAGGGTGAATTTTTCTTTGACTGTACGGGTTTCCGCTCTCTGTTGCTGGGCCAGACGCTCGGCGTCGGCCATATCGACTGGAGCCGCTGGCTGCCGTGCAACTCCGCCCAGGCCGTGCCGTCGGCGCATTCCGGACCGCTCACGCCCTATACACGCGCCACGGCCAAGGCTTCCGGCTGGCAATGGCGCATCCCCACCCAGGCGCGGACGGGTAATGGCCATATCTACTGCCGGGACTTCATTTCCGATGACGAGGCGACTGCGGTCCTCCTATTCGGGCTGGACGGCGAAGTCCTGGCGGCGCCGCGGACCATCCGGTTCACGGCCGGCCACCGCCAGACCTTCTGGGAAAAGAACTGCATTGCCATCGGCCTTTCGGCTGGTTTCCTGGAGCCTCTGGAATCTACTTCGATCTATCTGATTCAGGAGGGGATCAGCCGGTTTATTTCCCTGTTCCCAGACAGCGCCCTGCCGGACGTACTGCGCAACGAATATAACCGGCACATGAAAACCGAGTTCGAGCAGGTCAGGGATTTTATCATCCTGCACTTCAAGGCTACCGAAAGGGACGACAGCCCTTTCTGGAACTATTGCCGCAATATGACGATCCCTGACAGCCTGGCGCGCAAAATCGCCTTGTTCCGCGAGGGCGGGCGCACTTTCCGCTACGAGGACGAACTGTTTTCGCGTCCAAGCTGGGTGGCGGTCTTGCTCGGGCAGAATATCGTCCCTGACGCCTGCGATCCGGTTATCGCCAGCTTGCCGGCGGATGAGGTCATGGCCAGCGTGGAGTCAATGCGCAGGGCCATGGTGCAGGCGGCAAGCCAGATGCCGACGCATGACGAAGTCCTGAAGCGCTACCGCAAGGCCGGCGCCGCCTGAGCAGACGAACAGCCGCCGGCAGGAATGCGGCATCAGCAGCGGATGGCGCCCAGTTCTTCCGAAATCTGGCGGGTCGTTTCCTGCAGAATCAGCCGTGCTTCCTCACGATCGACCTTTTGCGTGCCGTCTATCAATTGCAGAAAGGGCACTGTGAGCGCGGCGAGAGCAACACCATTGCCGCCAAAAATCGGACAGCTCATGTCCGTAACGCCGACCGTGCGGGTGCTTTTCATCATCTCGTAGCCGCGGGTCCGAATTTTGCGCAGCGTATTTTCCAGCGTGGGATCGATACTGACTTCGCCAACGCGCGGTCCGTCGTTGACAGCATCGAAGGCAAGCAGGACGTGACCGGAGCATGTGGCCGGCAAGGCGATCTCGGCGCCGACGCGCGTGGCAAACACAGTAGGACCAGGCGTCTGCTGGCGATATACGATCATTCCGCGGTCACCGTTGCGCACGGCGAGATGACAGGACTGTTCGATTCGGTAGGAAAGTTCGCGCATGAACGGGGCCGCCGTCTGAACCAGATCGTCGACGGGCGTGGCCTTGAAGCCCATTTCCAGCAGACGCAAGGTCACGCGAAACCGGTCGCCGGCATGGCGTTTGATCCAGCCTTGTCTTTCCATGACCATGATAACACGAAAGATTTCGCTGACAGACAGGCCCAGCTTGCCAGCCATTTCGGTTATAGTCAGGCCACCGGGAAATTCGGAAAGGAGCTCCAGAATTGTGAAGCCCTTTTCAAGGGCGGGCGCGCTGTATACCGGTGACTTGCGGGTTTTTTCATCAGGATCTTGCGAAGAAACGGCCATTGGATAGTCAGGCTTTCAATTCGATGGATTTTGGCGCGTCATGCGACAAATTATCGCCGACCTTATGGCGCGTCTGCAGGAAAAGATCAAATAAGCCGTGAAACAGCCAGGTTCTTATCACTCGGCTCTTCGCTTCGGGCGCTGGCTATTTGGGCTTTCGTGGCCACGAGCGGTTTGTTATGTTTGCAGCGCTACCCCGATTTGTAATGACAGGCCGACCCGAAAGGGCGACCGACGCCGCAGGCGCCCTGAAGGGGTAAGCGTTGTTAAAACAACGCGCATCAATCTCTTCGAGTGCGTCAATTAAAATCAGTGACTTGAACGAAAAAAAAGCGGTGCAATTACACCACTTTTTTCGTTTGTAAACCGCTGTAGAGGCGTCGCAAATTTGCAGCATTATTGCCGATTTTGAAAATTATTATGTTTTATCAATCGAATAATGGCGAAAAAATAGTCTGGGTCTCGCAGGCTGGGGAAGGGTCGACAAGCGCTGCCGCATGATTATTGGTTTCCTGTAATGATCATTATCGGGTGATCAGCCGAAGCCAGCGCTCCGGAGATATCCGGAGCGCTTTTACCTGGTTAGCAGAAAACCAATTGATGATCGTGACACAGCTTTATTTCTTGCCGGCGGCCGTGAGCAGGCCGTCGAGAATATCCGTATCCTTGACGGCAAGTGTGGTCCGATCGATCAGGCTGCCGGTGTCCCAAAGGAAGGGCACCACGCCGTTGGCCAGGGCCTGTTGGGTGACGTATTTGTTCCAGTAGGTCACGGAGGCGTTGTGCTTCGGCAGATCGAGCGGCGTGGTTTTACGCCAGGCGCCGTATTCGCCCATGATGACGGGTATGCCCTGGTCGACAAAATGTGTTTTCATCGCCAGCATCTGCTGATCGGCATAGTCTTCCTCGCCCCAGGTCGCATTGCGGTCGGGCTCGATGGTTGAATGGTTATCCTTACCCCAGTAATAGAACATCTTGCCCCAGGACTGGTCCTCACTGATGATCATGAACTGTGAGGGGGTATAATAGTGGATTTCGAACATCAGGCGATCGGTCGCAGTGTCGGTAGGCATACCAGTCCACAGTGATACAGCATATTCAGTACTGGTATTTGGCGACTGGACGATCAGAGTTCTATAGGCGTTCTTGCCGCCAGTCGAACGAACGGCGTCTATGAAGGTCTGGTGGTAGTATTTCAGGACACTCATCTTTTCTGCGGTGTCGGCAGGTGGCTCGTTCGCGCCTGCGAATATCAGTCGTTCGTCGAAGTTGCGGAGATGAGTAGCTATCTGCTCCCAGAACGCCTTTTGCTTTGCAGCCGTCGCCGCCTTGTCGGTGTCGTTGATATGACTGTCCAGCCAGCCGCCGTCCCAGTGAATGTTCAGCACGACATAGAGATCGGCGTTCATGCAGTATTGCACGACCGTCTTCACCCGATCGAGCCAGGTGGCGGAAATCTTGGCGGTGGCCTGGTCGGCATACTGATCCCATGCACAAGGCAGTCGAATGGCATCGAAGCCCAGTGATTTGTACTTATTCACCAGATCCTGGGTAATCAATGGATTGCCCCAGGCAGTTTCGCCGCCGATGGCTTCCATCGTATTGCCGATGTTGATGGCCAGCTTGATTTTGCTGGAAATCTGCGCCGCGGTGCTGGTCATGCCGGTGGAATCCGCGGCCAGCGGGCTTGTATTGTAATCCGGGTACAGACTGGCGGACGAGGAACTCGAAGAAGACGAAGAAGACGAGGACGAGGCCGACGAAGATCCGCCGCCGGACGAGCCGCCGCCAGAAGAACCGGATGACCCGGAACCTCCGCCGCCGCACGCGCTGCAGGTGGCGGCGATGGCCACTGTCGACAAAAGAAATGCACGCCTGCCAAGTATCATTTGGTTTCCTCGATATTTTTGTTGTGCGCCCGATCATGAAGGTTGAACGCATGGGGGTAGTGTTAATTTGTCAATAAAATAGCATTTTGCAAATAAAATACGCGCTGTCGCCCCACTTCTTTGAAAAGTGATGCCGTTTTGTCGTACTTTTTCCCTATTGCAACAGGTCAACACCGTAAGGCCCCAGATGCATCTCCCTATTCCAGGTCGTATGCGTAACGAGCCCTGTTTTCTGACCGGAAATCGGCACGACCTTATCGGTCGTGGTTGTGTTTACATACAGGGTCCGGCCATTCACCTCGCGGGCATAGACCCCTTCGGGTGTTTTAGGCCCGACAGCGATTTTCAGGTCGGCATACAGGCTTTCGTATAGCGGCGTCATGATGGACGCCTGAGCGGGCGTGGCCACGTAGATCGCACGGCCCTTGCCATAGCTATTCATGGTTATGACGGGCGGTGATCCTTCAACATTTGAAAACCGGGCCATGACTTTTGCGGTTGACGGTTCGAGCACTTCGTAGAAATTGATCGTGGTGCTGAAATCTGTGTCGCCGATCCGGCCGGTCAGCGGCGTGTCGGTGCGATAAAACGCATTTGTTTTCAGGCCGAAGACATCGGACAGCCTGCCCGGCAAGGGTGTGTTGTGCCACTGGCCGGTGCCGTCGGCCTTGTCGGATAAGGCTGTCATCACGACCGTGCCGCCATTTGCGACATAGGCGCGGATCGCGTCGGTCGCCCTTTGGTCCATCAGGTATTCGCCGGAGACAACCACAAGCTTGTATCGGCTCAAATCCTCGTGCGCGACATTGATCACCGCCACGTCGATATTGTCGTTATAAAGTGGCGCGAAGGCGTTGTGCTTCTGCGTCAGGTAGGGCGTGGTGTAGTAGGCGCGCACCGTATTGCTGGGCCCATTCGGATTGGAGGCGACGCGCGAGTCAAACGAATAGTCGATAGCCACTTCAGGCGAGACCTGTCGAGGGAAGCCAAGGGTTTGCATTGCGCGGAATTCCTGGGCGATGGCACCGAATTCATCAAGCTTCCAGGAAGGCGTGTCGTCGTGATCGATCAGTCCGAAGAGGGCCTGTTCCTCTCCGCCAAGATGGCTGTTGAACGTCCAGGCGAGGACGGCCTGTCCACCATTGAGGAGGCCGAAATAGGCCCACATGCGCGAACGGCCTTTACTGCCGTAAAAGCCGCCGCCGCCGGCCTGAAACTCGTTGAACCAGACAGGAGTCGTCAAGGCGCCGCGCATCATTGATGTCTCAAAGCCGCCGCTGATGGGGTCGCCGTTGTAATAGCCGTAGGCGCCATAATTGACATATTGGCGGTAGGTCGAAAGATAGTCGAATCCCTTGCGATCGGAGCTGTCCCACAGGTTTGAAATCGCTGGCTTTTCCGGTGCGTTACGCTGGCGAATGGCGTCCAGATCCTTGAGGGCGCCGATGGTCACATCCGACCAATAACGATGCAGGTCCAGGTAGCGCTCTGCCGGCCCCGGACCATCGCCATAGGGGAGCTGAACCTCATCCCAGGCACTGATGCGTCTCGACCAGCGCTGGGTGGCCCAGGCCTTATTCAGACTGGCCAGGTCTCCGTAACGTGCCTTGAGCCAGGTAATGAAACGCTGCCTGTCGGCCTCTGAATAGGACATGAAACCGTTGCCGATTTCGTTATCGAAACCGATGGCTATAATGTTGGGATCGGCGCCGTATCTTTTTGTCAGCGTATCGGCGAAATCGGTCACAAGGCGCCGATAATCGGGATCGCTGATATTGTCCATATAGCGTTCGGCCGGGTTGAGCCGCGTTCCGTTTTGTGCAACGAGATCAACCCCCGGATATTTTCGATGCAGCCACAAAGGCGCGGGCAGGCCCGGTATATCGAGGATAACACGAATGCCATTGGCCTTCATCTCGGCCATAACGGCGTCAAACGCCTTGAAATCGTAGACGCCTTCTTCGGGTTCAAAATAATCCCACGACAGGTCGCCCATGCGCACAATATTGAACCCGGCCTTCTTCATGAGCGCAATATCACGGTGAATTTGCTCGGGGTTCCGATCGACAGGCTGATAGCAGGTGCCGACGAACAATTGTCCAGCACCGGGCCAGTTGGGATGCTCTGCCACCGTCTTGGCATGAACAGCACAGGGGATGGCTGTGGCGATCAATAAGGACGCCATCAGGCTGTTCATAAATTTCATCTTTTTCCCCTTCAGTTGAATAGTTTTGTTTATTTGTATTATATATAAATCTATTATTCAAATATAAAGACGCTCATTCCAGATTTCTCAACGGGCTGCTTGACCGGGCGGGTTGCGCCAGCGCCGTATGGATCGCCAGGGTGCCGAAGGCGATGACAAATGTGGAGGCGCTCGCCAGGATGAAAGCCAGCCAACTGGGGGTTACGTGCAGCGCGAAGGTATGCAGCCAGGTAACGGCGATACTCCATGCGAGCGGCCCCGCGATCAGATTGGCGATCAGCAGCGGTCGCAGATAGGGTTTCAGCCGGAGCGCGATCAAATCGGCCTTGCTGGCGCCGAGCGCATTGCGGATGGCGATTTCCTTGCGATTCGTCCTGTAAATATGGATAGACAAGCCGATCAGGCCGAATATGCAAACGGTCACGCCGATAACCGACAACAGTCCGAAGACATACCATTGCTGGTACATGTCGGCGTATTCGGCATGGACATATTCCGAATAGAACTGCCTTTCCAGCGGGCCGGCTCTCGGATAGGCCTGTTTCCAGATACGGTCGATCTGATCCAGAGTCTCTGCCTCGGTGCCAGGCACCAGTTTCACGCTCAGGCGATTAAAGAAGGCCGACTGATTGTCGAAAATCATCGGCGGCGCGGGTTCGCGGACGTCGGCCAAACGTATATTGTCAACCACGCCTATGACATGTGAGACAATGTCACCATTGTTACGCGCCAGGTTTATGTCGCGGCCAATGGCGTCCCGTGGCGCCCTGAAGCCAAGGGCCTGCAAGGCGGCCCGGTTTATCACCACGTCCCGCGCGGGTGTCAGTTCCGGGTAGGTAGTTGCAAAGGTCTGGCCGGCAAGACGCCGTACGTCGTAAAACTCAAAAAAATGTGGATCGACGGATTGCCGCTGCGCCTGGATAATCTGTCCATCCGCTCTGCGTATCCAGTCCGGCCAGATGTTGGCCTGTTCGGGGAGGCTTCGTGAGTAGGTGGCTTTTTCAATGCCTTTCAGCGCCAGCAAGGGCTGCCTGAGGCTTAAGTCCGCCGGTACGTCTGATGACGTGTTGATCAGCAGGATGTGGCTGGCATCATGGTTCAGCGCGTCGCTCGTCGCAAACCGCCACTGCTGGTAAACCGTGTAAGAGGTCATCAGCAGCAAAATCAGCAGAGAAAAGCGGGCCACCGTCCATAATGAACGCGACAATGAGGGACCGCTTGATGACGGGGGGCGATTGCGGCTGAGGCGGGGATGGGCGGACGCCAGGGCCAGGGCGGGGTACAAGGCGCCCACCATGGCGATTATGAAACCAACCGACAAGCTTCCCCATAAAAACCAGGCTTCGGACCAGGGGGACCGGCCTATGCGCATGATCGGATCAAGCACGGGCAGGAAACGTTCAACCGCGGCGGCAGCCAGTATCAAAGCCAGAGCGACCAGGATGGCGGCTTCAACCAGGACCTGAAGGCAGATCTCGTGCGTCTTCGCCCCCAGGGTTTTGCGGATCGCCATCTCATGGCGCCGTTCATCGATCTGTATGGCCATTAGTTCACTGAAATTGACCACGGCCAGCACAACAATGAGGACGGCCACGGCAATCATGGCGATAATCGTATCGGGGTGTCCGCGCGGCGCGATCGGGGCATCGGCCCTCGGCAGGAAGTGAACTCTGGGCAGGGCGACGATTTCAAATGTCATGGGACGCTCGCGTGACGAAATACCGTGGCGGGTCGCCAAGGCGCTGAGCGACGCCGCTGGAGCCGATGCGCCGGGTTTCAGGCGCACGAAGGTCAGGCACGAGGTCCAGTTCCATTCCGGATGCGTGTCCAGGATGGAGAGCATACTGTAACCCGCTTCGCTGGATATAAATATCTGCCTTCCGAAGCTCGTATTGTCGGGAAAATCAGCGAGCACGGCCGTGACGGTAACGGGCAGCCAGTCGCTCAGCATAACGGTCTGTCCGACGACGTCTTCGCGTCCGAAAAAAGCCCGCGCCATTTTCTGCGTCAATACCATGCTGTCGGGCTTCTGCAGGGCATGGCTTAAATCCCCGGAAACGGCTTTGAAGGGCACCAGGTCGAAGAAGTTGGAGTCCGCCCAGTAGAACGCCTGCTGCGTCGTAATTTGCGGCGTTCGCATCGGCCACTCGGCCGTGACCAGACGCGATGCGGCGTCTATCGAGGAGTTGTCCTTGGCCAGCCATTTGGCCATGCCCGCAGGCGACTGGTCGCTGCTGACCTGTTCGGGGCCATCGGGCGCGTACAGAGTTCTGAGGAGATAGATATTGTCGGCATCGGGTATGAAACGATCAAAGCCGAGTTCGCTCCTGACCTCCAGCGCAACGATGAAGGCAGCGGCAAAACCAATCGCCAGGCTCAGGACTTTCAGCAGGCTCATGCCCCAGTACCGGCTCAATATCCGGCCGGGCTGCCCGAAACCTTGCGCCAGGCGCATCATGACAGGCGCCGGCGGGTGAACTGAATCTTGCCATCCAGCATTTCAACAATGCGTTCGGCCTGATCGGCCTGCGCCGGCGCGTGCGTCACAATAACAAGGGTACATCCTTCGGCATTGACGGCTTTCAGGATATTGAAAATCTGCGCGGCATTTTCGGAATCCAGATTGCCGGTCGGTTCGTCAGCGAGGATGATCGATGGCTTGCCCACTATGGCACGGGCAATGGCGCAGCGCTGCTGCTGGCCGCCGGAAAGCTGGTTTGGCAGGTGATTGGCCCTGTGGGCGATGCCGACAAGGTCCATGACTTCCTGGACCCGTTCATCGATGTGAAAATCCGGCTTATGCCGGTAGAGCAGGGCCAGCTTGATATTCTCGTAAACGCTGAGGCTATCGATCAGGTTGAAGCTCTGAAAAATGAAGCCGATGTCAAAGGCGCGCAACCGGGCAAGTGCGCCGGGGGCGGCATCCGCGACGTTCTGGCCGTGAAACAACACGCTGCCTGTCTCCGGACGATCCAGAGTCCCCATGATGTTAAGCAGGGTGGATTTGCCGCAACCGGAGGGACCGCAAATGGAAACGAACTCACCGCGTTCGATATCGAGCGTGATGTCACGCAGAGCGTCGACGCGACGGCCGGCGGCTCGATAGGAGAAATTCACGCCCCTCAAACTTATGAGGGGCGCGGTCGTATCCGATACTGTGTTTTGCGCTGGCAATTGGAAACCCTGGGAGCCGCAAGGCGCGTCTGGTCAACGAGCTTAATACAGGTTTTGCGGTAAGTTAAGCCACCAGGGACTGTGCAATAAAGGATTGGCTCAGGCGGTTTGCGGCCGCCGCGACCTGCGCCCGGCACTCTTCCAGGGATGGCCCGTTGCGACGCTTCACGCAGGACGACACAAGAAGGGCGACCTGCTTCGTGCCCTGGAAGATGGGGGCATAGACATCCGTAATGTCAGGCAGGTTGGGGTTCGGTTGTTGGTCGGCCTTATATGGCTGATCAGATACAGTGTTTCCGGTGTCCTGAACCTCGTAAACCATCCCTGTGGGCATGTTGACATAGAAAGCAGCCGACGGGACGCTCTGAAGGATGACGCGGAAGCATCCTTCCTGGCGCATGACAAGCTGGCAGGACTGTTGCAGGGTCTCCGCGAGCTGATCCAGAACCGGCCTTGCGCAGTCCGTCATGTCCTCGCATTGCGCATTCAAGACAAAAGCACTTCTTTGGGTCATCATCATGTGGCTTCCTCCGCATTGTCCGTATCTTTGTTCTTTTTGACAGTTTAGCGGATTTCCAAAAATAAGCTAAGGCGTCAATTTTATTTGACTTTTTCATAATTTGAGTGAATTTTGACGCATCAAGTGTCCGAGTTGTCCGGAATCGTACATGCCGCAAACGCATAAAACCCTCCTGTTTATCGATGACGATGCCGATGTCCTCAAGACGGCGGAGTTGTTGCTTAATAGGGCAGGCTATACCCTTCTCAAGGCCAGTTCGCCGGCACAGGCCTATGCGTTATTGTCTGCACAGGCCGTCGATCTGATCCTGCTCGACCTCAATTTTTCCCAGGCTCAGACTTCAGGTGAGGAGGGCCTCGCCAGTTTGCAGGAGTTGCGCCGCTATGCGCCGGGTTTACCCGTGCTGGTCGTGACCGGTCACAGCGGACTAACCGTGGCTGTTCGCGCCCTGAGGGCCGGCGCCACCAACTTCATCATGAAGCCGTGGAGCAACGACAAATTCATCGCCGCAATCGAAGAGGGGCTGGGGCAGGGGCAGCGAAACCCGAGTGCAGACATCGGTCCGATTTCAGAGCCGCCATCGGTTTCCGACGCGGAATTCATTATCGGGGACACCGAGGCCATGACGCGTATCAAGGCGCTGGTGGACCGCTACGCGCCGCTGACGGTCCCGGTCTTATTGTCGGGGGCACCAGGAACAGGAAAATCGCATATCGCCCGCGCCCTGCATAACCGCTCCGGGCGGGCGCATCTCAAAGTGGTTGACGCGTCATCGATCTCGACGATTGCGTCCGAAGAGCTGCGGGACGTCACTCTGATTATTGAAGCGATTGAAAGGCTCGATAGCGGTTTTTATCAGGTCTTGCTGGACTGGCTACCAGGATTTGAGCGCCGTAATGTGCGTGTGGTCGCAACCTCTGCGCGTGGGCGCGGCGATATGGATCTGCCGCGTGGCCTCGTTTATGCGCTTAGTACCCTTGAAATCAATCTGCCTACCCTGGCGGAACGTACTGGCGATATCGGTGTTTTGGCCGAGCATTTCGCCAACCTGTGCGTCTACAGGCAAAATCTGTCGCACCGCGCCCTGACCCCGGAAGCCATCGCGCATCTCAAGGCGGCTGTCTGGAGCGATAATCTGCATGCGCTGCGTCAGGTCATGGAGCGTGCGGTTATCGAAACGGACGGACCGGTGCTGGGGCCGAAGGATCTGCACATACCGTCCATTCAGGATATCGACCTCCGAACGACCGTCTCAAGTCTGGAAACCACGGAAAAATTCGTTGTCGAGTCGGCCCTCAAGCGCCACAATTTCAATGTCACCAAGGCGGCTGCCGAACTGGGCGTGACACGGCAGACTCTCTACCGCCGAATGAGCCGCCATGGTCTTTAGGGGCGTGATCATCAAACTTATGGGTGTCGTGGGCGTGGCGGTGACCGCGATCCTGGCATTCACGTCGGCGCGTGATCAGATGTGGGCCAATATGGCCTTGTGTCTTATGGGGCTGGCTGTAAGCACGGTGGTGCTCTTGGCAGCCAGTGAGACATGGAGGCGCCAGAAGGATGATTCCGCCGAGCCTAGCATCCGTTCCGAAGCGACGCCGCCAACCCTTTCGGCCCTGCTGGATCAGGTGCCGGTGCCATTGTTAAGGTCTGTCGAAGGGGAGAGCTATTATGCCTTGAACCTGGCCGCACGCCGGCTTTTTCGGGTGGATGATTTTATAAGCGATCCTCCGCCGGCGCTGGTAATGGCGGTGATGCGTGCGGAAAGAGGGGCACGGTCCTCGATCCGGCTTTTTGACAGCATCTATGCCCTTGGGGTCAGCGAACTGTCTTTTGAGAAACGCAAGGAGCGGTTTATCAGCCTGACGGATATTCAGGCCGAGATGCGCATAGCGGAGGCCACGGCCCTGGGGGATACCTTGAGGGTCATCAGTCACGAAATCATGAATTCGCTGACGCCGGTCGCCTCTCTCGCCGAGACGGCACAACACTACCTTGAGGGCCAGGCGCCCGAAGACGTACAGTCCGCCAGGGAAGCGCTGGCCTTGCTTGAGCGGCGCGCCAGGGGCCTTAAGCGGTTCGTTGAGGGATACCGTTCGCTGGCGCGTCTGCCGCAGCCTGAGTTGCGTCGCGTCGATGTTTCAGGGTTTGTCGCGGATGTCGTGCGTGTGTTTGAGCAAAGCGCCGTGGCTAAGGGCGTAATCGTTACCCTTGAGATGGACGAGGGCGAGGCGTTCCTGGAAATGGACGAGGCCCTAATGGCGCAGGCGATGATCAACGTCCTGACCAATGCGGCCGAGGCCACGCGCGATAATAGCGGGCCGGGGCGTGTGAATATTACTCTGCGGTGTGTGGATAATGATATGGGTATTGTGATCGCGGACAACGGTACTGGCATAGAACCGGCGATGCGGGACCGCATTTTCCACGGCTTTATAACGACAAAGCCGGAAGGCGCCGGCATAGGTCTGTCCCTCGCCCGCCAGATCGCGTTGGCGCATGGTGGTGACCTGCGGTTGACGGAACACTCAGAGCCCTGGTCTTCGGTATTTATGTTCAGGTTGCCGGGCAGTAAGAGTCTGGCGGATAGCTAGAAGGTTTCCCGCGGTGCCGCCCCCAATGCGTTCGACAGGGAGGTGCAGGTGTCAACCAGGGCGTTCGCACAGTCTTCGACACTGATGCTCAGCTTGCTGCGGATGTACGGTATGGTGATGGCGGCAACCAGGCCGCGATCGTTAAAGACCGGACAGGCGATGTCGGTAATGCTCTCCGAATAGGCGCTTTGGGCGATGAGGAAACCATTTTCCCTGGCGCGTATGGCCTGCTGCTCAAAACGCGCCCATTCACTTTCGGAGACGGTGGGCTGCAGTGCTTTCCGCCACGCCGCCTTGCTCGTCGGAGTCTGGAAGGCGTACAGTACGGTGCCTGCGGTCGCCTCGACGATCTCCTGACGATAGCCGACGCGCACATGAAAACTGGGGGCGGCCGGTGCGTCCATCTGCCCGATGACAACAACCTGGTCATCGGAAGCGACTACGATGTGTGTCGCCTGTAAAATCTCATCGCTGAGCGCCCGGATCGCGGGAATGGCGTAATCGAGCAGATTTTTGCTGACGCCACGGGACATGCCGAGTGAAAACAATTTGTTGGTCAGTTCGTAACCACTCTGGTTTTCGGCCATGGCAACATAGCCGCGGTGTTCGAGCACCGCGATCATCCGGAACAATTCACTGACGGAGCGATTCAACTGCTCCGAAATTTGACGGGGCGGCATGGGTTTGGGAGAGGCGGCGAGAAGCTCGACGATATCCAGCCCCTTTTCCAGGGCCGGCGCGCGATATTTCAGTTCGCTCTCCTCTGTGTCGTCCTGAACAGATAGATTTAGCTTCGCCATGATATGCCTCTGTATGCCTGCGCATCCACCTTGAAAATGAACGCCTTGCGATGTTTTCACAGGTATGAATGAGTCTTACCAATGGCGATCATATATGAAAAGAAAAAATAACGTCACCGGAAAAGAGTAGTCCGAAAAAAATACCGGCATATTGAACTCATTTCGTCGCCTGCACAGGCATAAGCTGGATTATGCGCGCAAATGTCAGGATCATTCGACTGCCTGTCAATTTATTCATGCGGGTTTGCATGTGAAAATATATTTTACATTTGAAGTTATTTGTATGTAATATAATTATATAGACGGGTTTCGAGCAGGGCAAAACCGCCGCGTCTGATGCAGGTGTGTTGAAGAGGCGGCGGGCATAATCGAAAATTTCCCGGTTTCATAAAAATACGGGCAGCGAGGCAGACGATGAAACGCATAGGCTTAAGTGCCCTTTGGGGTACGGCTCTGATGGCTTTGATGGCTGGCGGCGCCCTGGCGCAAACCTCCGCAGTTAAAAGCGTGCCCTATGTCTGGGCCACGGCGCCTATGGGCGGCGGCGGATTTGTCGATGGCTTCATCTATCATCCGAAAGAGAAGGGCCTGCTTCACGCGCGCACCGATGTGGGCGGCGCCTATCGCTGGGACGGCGCCGATCAGATCTGGATTCCGCTGCTGGACGGGGCGAATACATCCGACGATCTGGGCGTGTTCAGTCTGGCGCTCGATCCTGAAGACGCGAACAGGGTCTATGTTGCCACCGGCCTTTATACCAGCCAGTGGGCGGGCAATGGCGCGGTCTGGCGCTCGGACGACCGGGGTCAGACCTGGGCGAAAACCGCTCTGCCGGTGAAGCTGGGCGGTAACGAGGACGGACGCAATACCGGCGAGCGTTTTCAGGTCGATCCCCATAAAGGCGATATTCTGTTTCTCGGCACGACGACAGGCGGCCTGCTGAAAAGCGCGGACGGCGGCAAGAGTTGGAGCACGGTATCTTCATTTCCGGAAAAATATGTCAGCTTCGTGCTGTTCGATCCGGCGTCCGGCGTGGATGGCGCGGCGACGCCCACTCTTTATGCCGGGGTGAACGCGAAATCCGCCAGCCTCTATGTCAGCCATGATGGCGGTGCCTCATGGCAGGCCGTCAAGGGCGCGCCGACAGGTGGTTTCATGGCCGACCACGCCGCCTTCGATGGCGACGGCAAGCGGCTTTATGTCACTTTCGCCGACCGCCCCGGTCCCAATGACTGCAAGGACGGCGCCGTCTGGCGCCTCGACACGGCCAGCGGAAGCTGGACAGACATCACGCCGCAAAAGCCCGGCAAGGGCGGTCCAGACTTCTGCTATGCCGGTATCAGTGCGGCGGCCAGCGCGCCGGGAACGGTGGTGACGACGACTCTGGATCGGTGGTGGGGCGGCGACACAGCCTATCGCAGCACGGACGGCGGCGCGCACTGGACCGATCTGGGCGCAGCCTCGCATCACAGCGCCGATGGCTTCCCGTGGATGGAAGTCAGTCGCGGCGGCAAGGAAGCCATGGGGCACTGGATGTCCGACATCAAGATCGATCCGTTCGATCCCAATGCAGCCGTTTACGGCACGGGCGACGGCTTGTGGATGACCAAAAATCTTGGCGCCGCTGATGCAGGCAAATCAGTGGCATGGACTTTCGAGGTCTATAATTTCGAAGAGACCGCGCCGCTGGACCTGATCAGCCCGTCTGCCGGTGCGCATCTCATGGCCGCGGTCGGAGATGTTGGCGGGTTCCGTTATCTGAGCTTCGAGGCGTCGCCACCGGCTGAGGGCGGCTATTTCCAGCCGGCCGCCGGGTCCAACCGCTCGATCGACTTTGCCGAGCTGAATCCTGGCCTTGTTGTGCGTGTTGCCGACGGCGACGCGGCCAAGACCCACGCGCTGATCTCGCTCGACAACGGCAAGACCTGGGCGGATATGCCGTCGTCTCCGCCGATCGTGAGGCATGATGCCGATGGCTGGTATGCGCCGGGCCGGATCGCTGTATCGGCGCAGGGCGGCGCCATGGTCTGGGTGACCGGCAAGGGGGATGCCTATTATTCGCTGGATCGCGGCAAGTCATGGGCGGCTTCCAAGGGCTTTCCGCAGGTCAAGGGGCGCCTGTTCCCGGTCTTTTCGGACCGCTCGACCGAGGGTGTCTTTTATGCTTACGACGCCAGCACGGGCTCTATGCTGGTCAGCGCCGACGGCGGCGCGAGTTTCCAGGGTTTTGTCAAAGGTTTGCCGGTCCTCGAACCCTGGCGGCCTGTGGGCCAGCCGCGGGCGGTTCCTGGGCATTTACGTGATATCTGGCTGCCGACGCCGCAGGGGCTCTTCCATTCGGCCGACGCCAAATCTTCCTTCAAACAGTTGGCCGATATTTCCGAGGCGGCGGCGGTCGGCTTCGGCAAGAGCGCGCCGGGCCAGACCTATCCCGCCGTTTACATGTGGGGGCGCTATAAGGGTGTCTGGGGGATTTTCCGCTCCGATGACTCCGGCGCGTCATGGCTAAGGATCAATGACGACGCGCACCAGTATGGCGGGGGCATGGGCGGCCAGGTCATCGGTGATCCGCGCCAGTACGGACTGGTCTATATCACCACATCCGGCCGCGGCGTTGCCCTGGGACAGCCGGCTTCGGATCTGAACCCTGCGCCGCCGGCGCAAAAGTAATTCCTGAACATCTCCGAAAGGAAAGATCTTGCTTAAATTCACGTCCTCCGCCAGCGCACTTATTCTGGCTGGGCTCATTTCTGTTCAGCCGCTGGCGGCCAGGGCCGAGCATCTGAACCTGTCGCAGGACTGGCGGGTCCATAAGGGCGATGCCGCCGGAGCCGATAAAGTCGCCTACGACGATCAGGGCTGGACGCAAGTAGTGGCACCTCACGATGCCTCAATCATGGATGGCCCGGATGGCACGCCCTTCGATGCCCAGGCCACGGCCGGACAGGACTCAGGTTATTTGTCAGGCGGCGTGGTCTGGTATCGCAAGCATCTGAACCTGACCGACGCGCAGGTGGCGCAGGTGGCACGGCTCAATTTCGAGGCCGTCTATATGGATGCCGAAATCTGGGTCAATGGCCAGTCCGTGGCCACGCATCGCTACGGCTACAGCGCCTTTTCGGTCGATCTCACCGGCAAGCTGCGCGCAGGTGACAATCTGATCGCGGTACGCGTCAATCATGAAGACCCGTCGTCGCGTTGGTATGCGGGAACGGGCCTGATCCGTCCGGTGTCTCTGGACCTGCTGAGTTGCACTCACATCGAACCGGACAGCGTGGCGATAACCACGCCGATGGCCACGCCACAAAGCGGGGAGGTCGTGGTTGCGACCACCCTTGCCAACTGTGCGGCAAGACCGCAATCCGCGGAACTGGTCAGCGAAGTGGTGGCGGCGGATGGAACGGTCGTGGCGCATTCGGCCGTGCCGCTTTCCGCCCCGGCAAAGGCCGGCGTTCCGCTAACGCAAAAACTGACCGTGCCGTCTCCGGCGCTGTGGTCGACGGATGCGCCCAACCTCTACACCCTTGTCCAGCGGGTACGCATTGATGGCGCCGTCGTCGATGAACGCCGCACCCGCTTCGGCATCCGCACGATCAGCGTCGATGCGGTCAACGGTCTGCGCATCAACGGCCAGCCGGTTCGCTTGCGTGGCGGTAATATCCACCATGACAACTATATGCTCGGCGCGGCGGGCTTTCATGACGCCGATGCGCGCAAGGTCGCGCTGATGAAGGCGGCCGGGTACAACGCCATCCGCAACGCCCACAATCCTGCCAGCCAGGCTACACTGGAAGCTGCCGACGAACTGGGAATGCTCGTAATCGATGAAGCGTTCGACGCCTGGAACAAGGACAAGCGTTCCAAGGATTATGCCCGCTTTTTCGCCAATAATTGGCAGCAGGACATCACCAGCCTTGTGAGCAGCGGGCGCAATCACCCCAGCGTGCTGTTCTGGAGCATCGGCAACGAAATTCCGGAAAGCGGCACGCCCCTGGGCGTGAAGGCAGGCCATAAGTTGGCCGCGCTGGTTCGTAAGCTGGACCCGTCGCGTCCGGTGACGCAGGGTGTGAACGCCGAACCGCCGCTTGATGACGCGCAGTTCGCCACGGGCGACGTGGCGGGCTATAATTACCATGTTCAGCTTTTCGCCGGCGACCACGATAAATTCCCGGACCGCGTCATGTTCACCTCGGAGTCGACCTCTAAGGACGCTTTCCAGTACTGGCGGCCGGTGGAGACCATGCCGTGGGTGATTGGCGATTTCGTCTGGACGGCGGTGGACTATATCGGCGAAACCGGTATCGGCTGGATGGGCTACAGCCAGGACTGGCAGAAGCTGGGGCCCTATCCGTGGCATCTGGCCTATTGCGGCGAGATTGACGCCATCGGTCGCAAGCGCCCGGCGGCCTATTACCGCGAGGTGCTGTGGAAGACGGGCATTGACCCGATCTCGGCCTTTGTGCGCCAGCCGGCAGGCACCGAAGACCTGCCTGATCGCCAACTTTTCCCGATTACGCCGCCGCACCTTGACTGGTCGCTGGATGATGTCCATCCAAGCTGGACCTGGCCCGGTCAGGAGGGCAAAGCTCTGGAAGTCGATGTCTATTCAGAATTCCCGCAGGTCGAGCTGTTCCTCAACGGCAAGAGTCTGGGCCGCAAGGCTGTCGGCGTGGACAGCGAATATAAGGCCATTTATTCCGTCCCCTACGCGTCGGGCAGACTGGTTGCGGTCGGCTACCGCGATGGTCACGAAGCGGGGCGCTGGGAGTTGCGCACCGCTGGCGACCCCGCCGTGGCGCAACTCAGCAGCGACAAGACGCAGATCCGGGGCAATGGCGAGGATCTGGCCTATGTCACTCTCAAGCTGGCTGATGAGAACGGCACGCCCATCTATGCCCGCAGCGGCGACCGCAAGGTGACGGTGCATGTGTCAGGCGCCGCCGTCCTGGCCGGAATCGGCAATGGCAACCCGATGGATGCCTCAAGCTTCCAGTCGGGCGTGCGAACCACATTCCACGGCCAGCTCGCCTTCGTGCTGCGCAGCCTGAACCGGGCGGGCGAAATCCATGTCGCGGTCGAGGCCGAGGGCCTGCCGACGCAATATCTGACGCTGAATGTGGTTTCGGAAAACTCTGTGGCCCCATAAGGCGGACGTGTCCGGGCGCAGCCCAAAGCCGCGCCCGGCAGTCGGTCAGGCTTTCGGCGTCAGCCGCGCCAGCACGATGTCATTGCTGTTCATGACCAGTTTGACCTGCGCCTTGCCGTCGCTGCCCACCTTGAGCGTGCGCTTAGATTCCGGGCGGTCGAGCGTCAGCGCCTGCAAGTCACGGAGCTGCTCCGGCGACAGGGCGGTGGGCGAACCCATGGCGATATAGGCGCTGTAGGCGTCGTTCTTGCGATAACCTGTGCGCTGAATGCTCAGATCATAAACACCGGGCTGCAAACCCTCGAAGGCGAGTTCGAGCGGCTGCGACGGCTTATTAGGCACGAGCTTGCTGAAGAAGGTACCATTGCTGCGGCCCTGCTGGTCAGGCAATTGGAAATCCCAGGCGACGACCGAGACGGTCTGATCGTCGTGCGCTGCCCAGACCTGACTGTCCGCACAAGGGATTTCATTGCCCTGCAGGGCGTGCAGATATTTGTAGGCGAACCATGACGGCTTGCGCACGCCGTCTTTCGTCATCAGACCGAAGCCGCCCTCGAACGGTTTGGACGGCGGACCAGGTTCCTCGAACAGGTCGGAATAGACCCAGTAGCTCATGCCCTGGGCGATGCCCTGAACGGCCTTCAGCTTGCTGAGGATATAGGGCGCGGCGACGTAGGAATCGTGACTGAGGTCGCGCGGATTGTAGCTGGTGCTCCATTCCGAGAAATAAAGCGGCAGGCCCGGAAAGGCCGAAGCCTCGATCTGGGCGCGCACCTTTTTGACGTCGCCGATGATGGCGTCAGGGTTCTTGGACAGTTGCAGGTCCATCTTCCCCTCCTCGTCGAGATAGCCGTAATCGACGCCATAGGTATGGGTGGTAATGAAATCGACGGGTGAGTTGGTGGCCTTGGCGTAGGCTAGGAATTCCGGCACCCAGGCCGCACCGGCGGTGGCCGGACCACCGACGCGCAATTGCGGATCGATAGCCTTGAGGGTACGGGCGGTCAGGCCAAAGAGCGCGAAATAGGCTTCCTGATCGGCATATTGCCAGAAACCGTCCAGGTTGGGTTCGTTCCACACCTCGAAGAACCAGGAACGCACCTCGTCAAGGCCGTGCCGTTCGATCATATGCCGCGTGAAAGCATCCACGAGTTGCTTCCACAGGTCGGGACGGGGATGGGAGGTATTGCCCTTCCAGTAGAAGATGGTCTGGTCGGAGGTCTTGAGCGCATCAGGGGTGAAGCCGAGTTCGACAAAAGGCTTGATGCCTGATTTCAGCATGGCGTCATAAAGATAATCAACGCGCGTCCAGTCATAGACCAGCTTGTCATCCTTGCGCTTCACCGTGCCCAGATCGTCTGCGAAGATGTTGTGGAAACGCATATAGCGGAAGCCCAACTCATCCGACGCTTCTTTCAGTTGCGCCAGATTGGCGTCGCGGATGGTCGTGCCGGGAAAATCCGCCCCGACCGACAGGTCGAAGAAGCGGTCAAGCGGTTGCGTCGCCTGGCGCAGATCCAGCACGGCGCGACGCGCTGTGGCCTTGGCGGCAAAGGCAGGCCCGCCCAGACCGGTCAGGGCGCTGGTCAGGGCGAGGCCGGAAAGCGCCGACCGGCGGTTCAGGTAAGGAGGTGTCATGAAAACGCTCGTCTTTGAAAGCCATGAAGCAGATGGCCGGATCAGAACGATTAAGCCGTCAGCCGTCAAGAGAAAACTGTATGTGAAGTAAAAATTTAAATTTGAAATTTATTCATCGGGGTGTCAACACAACCGCCAGAAAGGGGGGCTCTAGGCTCAGGCTGCTGTTCGCATCACCACACCTGTTTTTGTGATGATGGAGTTTGCATCGGCGCCATCCGGCACGTGCTTCGCTGCATAAGCCCATTCTCCAAGGAGCATAGGCCCGATCAACGAACTCAAATTTCGACATACAAATTCATTTGTAAAAATGATATTTATATTTGACATTTTCTGAAGCGTCTCTATATGTCTGACTTATCCATTCGCGGGTCTTCCCGGCTCTCCACGCAATATATGAGTCAGAATTGGCGCGGCGCCTGCTTCTCCCTGGAAAGGTGCCGAATTTTACAACTGGCCTGCTCCCGCGGCGTGGCGCGGGAGACTTTTTTCTGGCCATATTGGATCTATATGATCAGGCAAGCCGCAATTCGATGACCGTGACGGCCGGGCCGCGCGATGCCGGGGGGACGGACAATGCAAGACCGTCGCTGATGGCGGACCACTTCACCGTCGCACCCGACAGATTCCGGACATCGACGATCTTGCCCGCCAGCGGGGGCAATACCAGCTGATCCTGCGGCCAGCCGACAATATGAACGAAGATGCTCTTGCCGGCCACGGTGGCGCCATAGACGCCATCCACGGGCTGGAATGGTCCCGGTCGTGTACCGTAAACAGCGCGGCCGTGCCGCTTCAGCCACAGCCCCACGCCTTTCAGAGTCTCGGCCTGTTTGGGCGGGATAAGGCCGTCACGGTCCGGGCCGAGATTGGCAATCACGTTGCCATTGCGCACAATGGCATCGACGAGCAGCCGCACGAGCTGATCCGTGGTCATGATGCTGTCTTCGGGCGTATAGCCCCAGGCGCCATTATTGATGGAAAAGGCTTTTTCCCAGGGACGGGCACGGATGGGGCCGGTGATCGGGCTGGGGCCTTCGGAGGTATCGAAATCGCCCTGCCAGCCGGAACGCGGATTGATGACGATGTCCGGTTGGTATTTACGCACCATGCGATTCAGCTTGTCAGGCTCCCAGAACCAGGCGGCATCGGCATCCGTGCCCGTGTGCGCCAGCCAGCCGCCATCCCACCACAGGATGTCGATATGGCCGTAGTTGCGCATCAGTTCCTCGACCTGGGCATAGGTCTGTTGTTTGAACAGGGCGGCGTTTTCGGGCATTTCCTTAGGGTGGAAGTAGGCGGGAAAGCGCCAGTCGAGCGGAGAATAATAGAGGCCGACGCGCAGGCCCTGATGACGCACCGCTTTCACATAGGGGGCGATCAGGTCACGGTGGGCCGCCGCGTGCATGGAATCATAGTGACCGTAACTGGCCGGGCTATCCCATAAGGCGAAGCCGTCATGGTGCCTCGCCGTCATGACCATGTAGCGGGCACCGCCGGTTTTTGCCAGGCGGGCCCAGCTATCCGGATCATAGTGGCGGGGATTAAATTCCTGCGCGAGCTTGGCGTAGTCCTCCGGCGCGACCTTCTCGTTGAACATGTACCATTCGCCGCGACCGGGAATGGCATAAAGGCCCCAATGGACAAAGACGCCGAACTTGGCATCGCGCCACCAGGCCATCTTGCGCTCCGGAAGCAGCAGGTCAGGCGCAAGGGTCGGGTCGGCATTGGCCGTTTTTTGCGCGGACCGCTGCTCGTCCGTTACGGTCTGGGCCATGAGCGCGGATGCGGTGAAGGGCAGGGACAGCGTCCCGGCGATCAGGCTGCGGCGGTCAAACATGGGTGTCCCCGGAAAAAAGTGCGCGGTTAAAGGCTCAGTTTCAGCACACAGCCGTGTCGTGTCGGCAGGTTCGCAGGCATATCCACCACCAAAGCCTCGTCGGTTTGCCGGAAGGACACAGGTTTCGCTTGTCCGAGAAGTTGCACCTTGCGGACCGGTCGGCTGAGATGGCCTGACTTGTAGCCGAGCGCGGCGATCCGGCAGGTCGCGCCCGGATCACCGAGCGTAATGGCGTAGAGCGTATCACCCTTGGTCGTAAAGCGGATGTCCTGGCCGGTGTAGACATTATTTTCCATGAAAGCGCCATCCGCGGTTTTGGTCGGGCCCTCGCCATAGATTTTCCATGGGCGAGAGTCGTGGATTGCTTCGCTGTTGACCGACATCCACGCCGCGAGTTCATCGAGCAGGCTTTGCGATTCGGGGGGCAGGCTGCCATCGGGGTAGAGCACGATGTTGAGGAGCAAATTACCGTTCTTGCTGACGATGTCGGCCAGCATGTGGATGACATCAGGCGCCGTCTTGTAGGTATAGTTGTCGCTGTAGAACCAGTCGCCGTTCGAGGTATCGGTTTGCCAGGGCAGGGGATTGATGCCCTTGAGAACACCGCGTTCCACGTCCTGGACGCACATTTTGGCGCTGTATTCGCCGGAACCGAATGCCTTGCAGTTATATACAGCCTGGGTGTGGCCGCTTTTGTCAGTGACGCTGTTATAGTAGTGCGACAGGAGAGAGCGTCCGACAATGCCGAAGGGCAGACCACCGTCAGAATAGAGCAGATCGGGCTGATAATTGTCGACCAGATCGCGGATGCGGTCGAACCAAATCTGGTGATAGGCAGGATCGCGCGTGTACCAGGTGTCAGTACCGCGATAGGGTTCGTCCTTGTTGTCGTGATAAAGGTCGACGAATCGCGGATCGGCGCCGTCATAATTGACGCCCAGTTTTGGCCACATCTGATCGTACATATGACTGGGGTAGAACCAGTTGTGGCTGGCGCCCAGATGTTCGGACACGCCGAAGCGCAGGCCGCGTTTTTTTGCCGCCGCCTTCCAGGCGCCGACGATATCGCGCTTTGGCCCCATCGCAACGGCATTCCAACGGTGGGTTTTCGAGTTCCACAGGTCGAAATTGTCGTGATGGACGCCCATGCTGACGAAATATTTGGCGCCGGCCGCTACGTATTTATCCATCAGGGCTTCGGGATCGAACTTTTCTGCCTTCCAGAGCGGAATGATGTCCTTGTAGCCGACCTCGGATGGGTGCCCGTAGGTCTTGAGATGGTGTTCGTAGTGCGGATGCCCTGGAATATACATCTGGCGGGCATACCAATCGCCGGCGCGCGGCACGGCCTGCGGTCCCCAATGGGCCCAGATGCCGAACTTGGCGTCGCGGAACCACTCCGGCGCATGATATTGCTCCAGTGAGGCCATGTCCGGCGCGAACGGCCCGGAAGCGATCGGCAGCCTGTACTCTGCGGGCTTTTCGGCGGGTTTGCAGTCGCCGTCCGCGCCGGATTTTGCGGTTTCCTGGCCAAACGCCAGGGGAGCGCTTGCCAGGCCGACCGTCGCCAGGAGGGGCGCGCCCAGAAAGCTGCGTTTGCTTATCTTATTCATATTCCTACCTGCATGATGAGTGGTCGGCTGTTATCTTCCTTAGCCATAGATATTTGGCTTTATGTAACGCGAAGACGCAATTGCATCAATAAAAATAAAATTTATTAGAGAAATTTAAGCGGCCATCGTATTGGCGCATCTTCTGGCGCAACGGGTGGGGCTGTGGGCTTGAAGCATCGCGCATCCGGCAGGGTAATTTTCGCTGCTTACGATTGATGTAAGCGGTTGAGAAAACCCATGCCTTCATTTCAAAAGAAAGAGGCAACTAGAAAAGTGTTTCGTGGCAAAATACGACTTAGCCATTTTATAGGCGATGTGCGAGGTGGTCCTGTCTTTTTGCATTTTCTGCACATAAATGTGAATAAACTAAATTAGTTACATGGGTTATGGCCGTCGGCGCCGCCTTGAATTTCGGCGCTCAAATGTATTTTATAAGCAAAAAATAAAATTATATTTGATAAAATTGCCGGACGGGTGTATTGTCGTACAATAAGCTTGGCGCCTGGAGTCCTGTCAGGTTGCTGCGGCGCGTTTCGAGCAAGCTTGTGAACAAGGCGCAAATCGTCCCAACCGATTGCGCTTCCTCCCCGACTCCCTCGCTCCGCAGCGCGAGGGGCTTTTTTCCGAAATTTATGAAGACGGCGCCTTGTGTCAAAGGCGCAACAATCATGACGTTTCTTATATAAAATTCAATTTTATTCTTGAATTAAAAATGCCAAGGCTATTATCCTACAAATGGCGGCGCGGCTGCCACGAAGAATAAGAAGCGGCGACAGCGTCAGTTTCGGATCAGAGGGAAGAAAATGAAAAAGCTCACGAGTAGGATTTTATTGGGCGCAAGCGTATCGGCCATTGTTCTGGCGGTCACGGGCGTGTCCGCGATGGCGCAGGATGCTGCGACCGGAAATGACAGCGCGCCTGAAGCCAAGGCGGCCGCGGACGATACGCTTGTTATTGTTACGGCGCGTCGGAAAGCCTTGCAGTCGGCGATCCAGATCAAGAAGAATTCGGACACGATCGTCGACTCGGTCGTCGCCGACGAGGCTGGCAAGCTGCCAGACAATTCGATCACAGAAGTGCTTCAACGCGTGTCGGGCGTGTCGATATCCCGTTTCACTGGGGCTAACGGAGGCAGCACCGCGTTCCAGATCGAGGGTACGGGCGTCACTGTGCGCGGTCTTCCCTTCAATTCGAGTATGCTTAACGGCCAGCAGCTATTCAGCGCTAATGGCGCGAGCGCCATCAGCTGGAACGAAGTCACGCCCGAATTGATGGCGGGTGTCGATGTCTACAAGGCGTCACGTGCTGACCTCATTGAAGGCGGGGCGTCCTTGATCAATCTTCGCACCCATCTGCCCTTCGATTTCAAGGAGACCCAGCGCCAGCTCACCGTCGGTGCAAGTTACGGCAGCCAGGTAAACAAGGGTTCGCCCCGTGTTTCCGCCATGTTCTCCAAGCGTTTCGACACCAAATTCGGTGAAGTGGGCGTGTTGTGGGATGTGGCCTACAGCGCTCTGCACCAGCAGAGCAGCGATTTGCAGGTTGGTGCCATGTTCGGCGAATACGCGCCGACTTCCACGCGTGACGATCATCTGGCTTTTGTTCCCAGCTCGTTCAACTGGAGTACCAGTACGAGTAAGCGCGAACGGTACGGCGCCTATCAGGCCGTTCAGTGGAAGCCGAATGACAACCTGACGCTGACCAACACGGTGTTCTACACGCAGTACAACGACGATAGTTGGGGCAACAGCGGTGGCGTAGGGTCTTCCCCCTCGGCGGCATCTGCCGTTATGCCCAAGGTCGGCACCCCGGTTGAGTATGACGCCAATGGCGCTTTGCGCGCGGGTAGCCTCACTGTCGGGTCCACCGGCAATTCGGTGGATTGGTCGAATACGACCGCGAGCGACAGTTTTAAGGCGGCGAACGGCTGGTTCCCCTCCTATTATATGATGGATTGCGGCGGCGTCTTTGGCAGTCCCGCGTCGTCGCTTCAGTGGGACTGGTCGGCCAACAGTGGTATTGATCCGAACAATCCCCCTGCGGATTGGGATGGTAAGCGTCTGGTGCAGTGTGGCCCCGCGGGTACGTTTAATCCGAGCGGCGGGGCGTCGGCCACGCACGGCAAAAGTTCCACGCTCGATATTTCGCAGAGCTTCATGTGGACGCCCACAGACCGTCTGGCGGTTCGGGGTGGTGTGCAATATGTCAATTCCAGCTCGACCGGGGAACAGTTTTTTGTTGGCCTTGCTCAGACCAGCCAGTTAGTGACGTCAATGGACGTTGACCTGACGGGGGCTCTGCCAGTGTTGTCTGGTCTTTCCACCACTGGCATGCTCGATAAAAGCAGCGCGTATCTCAGCAATTTCGGCTATCACAGACCCGATAACAAGGGGGAGATGGTCGCTGCCCACATCGATGTTGAATACCAGGTCAGTGATGATGGATTCCTGCGCAGCATCAGTTTCGGCGGTCGTTCCGCTACGCGTGACGAGAACGACGACTTTGTAGGAACCTATTGGGCGCCTCTGAGTCAGTCCTGGCTCGGGAATCCGTGGGGATCGCATCCGGGAGACCCGACTTATGGCGCGGGGAATATACTATATCTGACGAATACGAATGTCCCGTCGTCAGATTATGAAATCAGCACCTTCAAGAATTTCTTTGGTGGTGAAGCGGCTGTTCCGGCCCAGCTTCTCGTCCCCAGCCAATCGCTCATGCAGAGTTATGACTGGTATCATTTGCTCTCGACGTATAACGGGCAGATCGCTAACGGGACAGCGGATGACTACTGGACGAAGTATATTGATCAGGGGCTGAACAAGACCAATAGCCACATCGCCACAAATGCGGTCTATATCCAGGCCAAGTTTGCGCACGATGGTTTCGGTTTCATTCCGGCGTTCTCGGGCAATATCGGCATTCGTTCGTTCAGCGAAACCCTGCATGCGAGCGGTCTGCTGCAAACGCCGAATGCCGCGAACCTTGCTCTGACCTTGCAGGACAGCCTGGATTACTACAACGCGCAGCAGGCGCTGGCAGCTGATCCGAATTCATCGCCGGTCTTCCCGACGCTCTATTCGTTTGTTCCTGGGTATAGCATGCAGACCCGCGACTACAGCTACCATCGTATCCTGCCTTCGTTCAACATCAAGTTCGACGTAACCAATAAGTTCATCATTCGCGCTGCGGCATCGAGGGCGTCTGCTCCGCCGAATCTCAATGATATCCGCGCAGGCGGTTCGATTTCCGCCAGATCAGTTTCTGCCGGAAATCCGCAGGCGCCTTCGATTCTCACAGGTGTTTCCGTTAACGGTGGGGGCGCAAATCTGAAGCCGACCATGATCAACAGCCAGGATCTGACGTTCGAATACTATCCGTCGTCGTCCAGTTTCCTGTACTTCGATCTGTTCGCCAAGCAGGTTGAGGATCACCCGGTGTTCTATTCGTTCATCGCCAACAACCTTCCCATCCCGGTTTTGGCCTACGCCAATGGTGACACCCCTCCGGTCAATGCAGGGGATCCGGATCCGGGGACCGCGACAACACTCGATCTTCCCTGGCTCTACCTGCAGAACAAGACGTCGGAGCAGAAGGCCTATATCAAGGGCTTTGAGCTCGGTGGGCGCACATTCTTCGATCAACTCCCCGGTTTGCTTCGCGGGTTTGGCCTTGATGGCAACGTGACCTACATCGACAGCCGAAACCCTGCCCAGCAGGCCAACAGCGTGTTGACCCCACCTCCCGCCGGCGGGGCCCTGCCGGGCCTCAACCCGGACGGCACGGTGCCGCAGACCTACTCCAAGCTCCCCTACGCCGGGTTGTCGAAGTGGGCCTACAACATCCAGTTGCTGTACAGCCGTGACAAGGTCAATTTCCGTCTGGCGTACAACTGGCGCGACAAGGCGTTGCTGTCGACCAACGTCAATCCGCTGTCCTATGCGACAAGCGGCGGCAACCCCTACGTCCTCAACACCAGCCCGACCAACTTTGACAGCGCCCATTCCTATCCGGTGTACAATATGGTCCCTGCCTACATGGCAGCGGCCGGTTACCTGGATATGGGCTTTGACTATCGGGTGAACGACGAGATTTCCGTTTCCTTCAACGCGAACAACCTCACCAACACGAAGTCGAGAACGCTTCAGGAGCCAGTGCCTGGCGTGTTCGAGCCGTACGACTATAACGTCAGTGATCAGCGCTACGAGGTCACCATTCGGGCACGTTACTAACCGGCTAAGGGGAGGGCGCTTCATCGCGGAGCGCCCTCCCTTTTTAAAATAAAGTCTGGCGGCCGGATCATTCCCGGCCGCTTATTGCAGGCATGGGCACAGGCGCAGGCGGCTTGCCCGGATCCAAACCGTATAAGCCTGAAGCCCCTTCGCCAGACATGGCGTCGGGTGCAGTCATGGCGAGGTGTGTTATGAATAGCGTACAGCAACAGGAAATCGTCATACTGGGGGGGGGCGCGGCGGGGTGGATCGCAGCCGCGCTGCTCGCCAAGAGGACGGATCGCAGTCGAATCCGCATCACTCTGGTTGAATCCGAGGAAATCGGCATCATCGGGGTCGGGGAAGCGACGGTTCCGATTCTGACGCATTGCAACGCTTTGCTTGGGATTGGCGAAAATGATTTTATTCGCAGCACCCAGGGTACGTTCAAGCTGGGTATTGAATTTTGCGACTGGGGCGTTGCCGGAAACCGGCATTTCCACGCGTTCAGCGACTATGGTCACCACGTTGACAATGTATCGACCCACCACTACTGGCTGAGATTGCGGCAATCCGGCGATGAACGTCCGATCGATGACTACTCGTTCGCCTACGCCGTCGCAAAGAATAACAATTTTGCGCCCAGTGATCCGCAGAATTCGCGCTATCACCATGCCTATCACTTTGATGCCGCATTGTACGCCCGCTATCTGCGGGACATGGCCACCGGGCTGGGCGTGCAGCGTATCGAAGGCAAGATGACGCACTTCGATCTGGATGGCGCCTCCGGCAATATTACCGCAATCCATCTTGCCGATGGGGTTAAGGTTCCCGGCGACCTGTTCCTGGATTGCACGGGTTTTGCGTCTGAATTGCTGGGTAAGGCGTTGGAAACGCCGTTTGTTGACTGGTCGCGCTGGTTGCTTTGCAACAGCGCCATAGCGGCCCCATCGAAGCGTACTGGCGCGCTTATGCCGTTTACGCGATCCACCGCCCATGCCGGGGGCTGGCGCTGGACCATTCCGCTGCAACATCGCAATGGCAATGGCATGGTCTATAATTCGGATATCTGGGGCGACGACGCGGCGCGCGACGTCTTGCTGGGAAATCTCGACGGCGAACTACTGGCTGAACCAAGGGTGTTCCGCTTTACATCCGGGCATCGCAAACGGTTCTGGAACCGCAATTGTATTGGGATTGGTTTCGCCTCCTGCTTCCTCGAACCACTGGAATCAACCGGACTGCAGTTGATCGTCACGGGGGTGTTGAAGTTGCTTCGACTCTTCCCCCAGGGGACTATCAACCCCGTTTTGCGTGACGAATATAATCGGATAACCACCCTTGAACTCGAGCGCATACGCGACTTCATCATCGCGCACTATTACCTCTCACGCCGGCCCGAGCCATTGTGGGCGGCGTCCCGCGACATCGAAATACCCGACAGCCTCCGGCACAAGCTTGATATCTGGAAAGCCAGCGGGCAAATCGCGCTCGGTGATCTCGAATCCTATATGGAGCCGAGTTGGCTCGCCATCCTGCTGGGCAACGGCGTCGTTCCAGAGCGCTACGCCGTAGCGGCTGATCTCTATCCGTTGGAGCAGATCCGCAACGGCATGAAATCGCGCCGCGAAGAGATCATGCGTTCGGCGCAGGCGGTTCCTTCGCACCAGGATTTCATCGACCAGTACTGCAAGGCTGATCGCGCAGGTGCGCCGGAACGGTTTTGAACCCAGCCGCTAAATCGCTTAAACCTTCACCCGGCTGGATGAAACACGGCTGCCGTCAGCCTCCGCAGGCGGGCAGGCTACAAGTTATACATCAGAGGAATTCGTCCCATGACACATAGATTTGCGGCTGAGATGTTTGTCAGCCTGCTGGCCCTGGCGGTCGCTTCCGGCGCCCAGGCACAGGGGGCTTTCGGTCTGGCGCCGGTCTTTAGCGATCACGCCGTCCTGCAGCGCGACAAGCCCGTGGCCGTCTGGGGGCAGGCGCCGGCGAATGAAGCAGTCAGCCTGACCCTGTCCGATGGCAGCCGCATAGTGGCCAGCGCCAGCGGTAAAACGGATGCCTCGGGCCGTTTTTCACTCTCCCTGCCGCAACAGGCGGCGGGCGGTCCCTATGTGCTGACGGTTTCGGATACGCACGACCATACGCAAACCCTTAACGATATCCTGGTCGGCGATGTCTGGCTGTGCTCAGGCCAGTCCAATATGGAATTTCCGCTCAAGGCGGCCAATAATGGCGCCGGCGAGGTGGCCGGGGCGTCGGACCCGCTGTTGCGCATCTTTGATGTGCCGAGAAATTCTCAAGCGGCGCCGGTCACCGGCTTTGCCAAAGAGACGCAGTGGAAAGTGTCGTCGCCGGCGGCCGCCGCCGACACCTCGGCGGTGTGCTATTTCATGGCGCGGCAACTCGCCGACTCCCTGCATGTGCCCCAGGGCATGATCCATGCGTCCTGGGGCGGCACGGCGGCACAGCTCTGGATCAGCCGCGAGAGCCTGGCGACCTTTGACGAGATGCGCGAGGCGCTTAAAGTAGAGGATTTGTACCGTGTTGATCCGCAGGCCGCCCAATCCTACTGGAAGACCTACACACAGGCCTGGTGGCGCGATCACGACCCGGACTACCGCCAGGTCGGCGAGTGGTCGGGCAAGGGCTTTGCCGACACGAACTGGCCGACACTGGTACCGTCGGGCGTCTGGGAAAACAGCGGCGTCGCGGATCTGAAAACCTTTGACGGCATCGTCTGGTATCGCCAGACGATCACCCTGACCGCGGATCAGGCCGCTCATGCCGTGACGCTCGACCTGGGGCCGATCGACGATTCCGACACCACCTGGGTAAATGGCACATGGGTTGGATCGACCGACGGCTGGAACCTGCCGCGACATTACACCCTGCCAAAAGGGGCGCTTAAAGCGGGGAAAAACGTCATTGCCGTGCGCGTGCTGGATTCGGGCGGCGGCGGCGGCCTTTACGGCGCACCGGCCGAACGGACGCTGACGCTGGACAGCGGCGCGACGGTCGCCCTGCCGGCAGAGTGGCGCTATCATATCGGCGCCGATATCAAGACGGTGGGGGCGCCGCCGACGGCGCCCTGGTCGGAAGCCGCTGCGCCCGCCGTGCTATATAACGGCATGATCGCGCCGGTTGTTCCCTATACGCTCAAGGGCGTGGCCTGGTATCAGGGCGAGGCCAATGCGGGCGCGGGCGCACTATATGCCAAACTCCTGCCGACTCTTGTAAAAGACTGGCGAGAACGTTTTCAATCGCCTGACCTGCCGTTCCTGGTGGTGCAGTTGAGTTCGTTCGGTACGCCCCAGGATACGCCATTGCCCTCCGGCTGGGCCGAAATCCGCGATATCCAGCGCCAGTTGGAGCAGGATGATCCGCATGTCGGCATGGCGGTCAGCTATGATGTCGGCGACCGGTTCGATATTCATCCGACGCAAAAACGCCAGGTCGGGCTGAGACTGGCCCTGGCCGCGCGCAAGGTGGCCTATGGCGAGCCGCTGAAACTGGGGCCACGGCCGGAGCGCGTTTATCGGCGCGGCAATGATCTGGTCGTCGAATTCCAGGGCGTGAATGGTTCGCTTCGCGCCTATGGTGGCAAGGATGTACTGGGCTTCGAGGTCTGTGCGGCAGTCTGTCACTTCGCCAGCGCCCATATCGAGGGCAATTCGGTCATTTTACCGGCAGAAGGCAGCGCCGAAGCCAGGTCGGTGCGCTTCGGATGGGCTGATGTGCCTTACCTCAATCTCTATGACGGGGCGGACCTGCCAGCATCCCCCTTCACCCTGGACATACGCTGACAGTCAGGTTGACCCTGGATTTTTGAGGCCCTTATGAAAAAACGCAAATCTGTCATTTCCGCCCTCATCGCGCTCGCCATACTGCCGGGGCTGGCGCAGGCAGATGCGGGCGGAGGCTTTCACTGGGCCTCCAGCCCGCCGCTTATCGTGCCGCCGAAAGGCGAGGGGATAACCTATTACGGCGTCAAGGATCCGTCGGTCGTCTTTTACGACGGCCAATATCATGTATTCATGACTACTGCCGGGACAAACGGGTGGGGACTGGCCTATACCCATTTCTCCGACTGGTCGCAGGCGAAAACGTCGCCGATCGTACCGCTGGACAAGTCGCCGATGGGGCCAGGTTATCGCGCGGCGCCGCAGGTCTTTTACTTCGCGCCCCGAAAGCTCTGGTACATGGTCTACCAGGGCGGCGACCCGCTGTACTCCACAAGTTCGGATATCAGCGATCCCCTTTCGTGGAGCACGCCCACACCCTTCTTCGACACCGTTCCGGATGTGGTCAGGCAACCGAACGGCGAGGCCGGCTGGCTGGACTTCTGGGTCATTTGCGATGACGCGAAGTGCTATCTTTTCTTCACCAATGATAATGGCAGTTTCTTCCGCGCCGAAACAACGCTCGATGCCTTCCCGGCCGGCTTCCATAACACGACCCGCGTAATGACCGGGCAACGGGACGATGTGTTTGAAGCCAGCAATACCTACAGGGTTCTGGGTACGAAAAACTACATCACGCTGGTCGAGGCCATAGGGCCCAAAGGGCGGTATTTCCGGGTATGGAAAAGCGATCGCCTGGATGGTGAATGGAGCCCAGTCGGCGACTCAATGAATGTTTTTGCCGGGGCGGGCAATGTTCGCTTTGACGGCAAAACCTGGTCGCAGGGCGTCTCGCATGGCGAAATGATCCGTTCAGGTTTCGATCAGACCTTGTCGATCGATCCGTGCCGGCCGCTGCAATTTCTTTATCAGGGACTTGACCCGGACAGCCAGGAACCGGACTATCTCAAGCTGCCTTACCGGCTGGCCCTGATTACCGTTGCCGGAGCTGACCCGGTCAGTGAAATGTGTCCATCGAGGGCGCGGTAAATCCGTATCGGCTGAAACATTAGGCGGGCCGGTAAAAAACGGGCACAAATTGAATTTTTGGGAAGAGACGTCATGCGATTTGGAAAAGGGCTTGCCACGGGGCTGGCTATAGTATGGTTGTTTGCGGGCGTCGCTAATGCCGCGCCGGATCCGCTGGCGCCGGCTGGTCACTGGACGGCGGTGGCAACCGGGCAGGCATCCACGCCGCCCATGGGCTGGAATTCGTGGAACGCGTTCCATACGGATGTCACCGAACAAAAGGTTCTGGATTCGGCCAGGGCCATTGTGGATAGCGGGCTGGCGGCCAAGGGCTACCGCTACATCAATATCGATGACGGCTGGTGGCTGAAGCGGCGGGCTTCGGACGGCCGCATGATCGTGCGCACGGCGATCTTCCCCTCTGCCGCCGTGGGCGGTGCCGAAGAGACAAGCTTTAAGCCCTTTACCGACCGCATTCACGCCATGGGGCTGAAGGCCGGGATCTATTCCGATATAGGCGCCAACAACTGTTCGCAGGCTTTCGGCGGCCCCGATACGCCAAACCTGCCGGAGGGCACGGTCGCCGAGCGCGAGGTCGGCCTGTACGGTCACATCGATCAGGACATCAAGCTCTATTTCGGTGACTGGGCCTTCGACTATATCAAGGTCGATGCCTGCGGCATTCGTGCTTTCGGGGCGGATAGTGCGAAGGTTAAATCCGGCCTGTACCGGGCGCTCGATCCGCTGATTGATACAAAGGAAATCCGTCGTACCGACATTCCGGCCGTGCGCGCGCTTTACCAGCAGGTCGCGGACGCGCTTCACCACACCAATCCGGATAATGACTACATTTTTTCGATCTGCGCCTGGGGCTCGGCCGATGTCCGCGCCTGGGCCAAAGACGTGGGAAACCTTTCGCGTACCAGCGATGATATCACCCCGAGCTGGACGCGTATGCTGGCCAATTTCGACAGCGCCGTCGGGCGGTCGCTCTATGCTCATCCCGGTTCGTGGAATGATCCGGACATGCTGTTTATCGGTCACGGCGATTTCGACGAACATCATCTGACCGAGGCCAGGTCGCACTTTGCCCTGTGGTCCATGCTGTCGGCGCCGCTACTCATCGGCTATGATCTCCGGCAGGCGCCGCAGCCGCTCATGGATATCCTGGGCAACAGCGACATCATCGCCGTCGATCAGGATCCGGCGGGTAACCAGGCCGTCCTCGCCTACGACACCGACGACATCCAGATACTGGTCAAGACGGTTGCCAATGGTCACAAGGCGGTGGCCAGCTTCCACCGGGGACTGGCGCCCGCCGAGGTCACACTGACGGCGCACCACCTGAAATTTGACGGGAAGGCGCCGGTTGCGCTCAGGAACCTGTGGGACGGCCAGGCCCTGCCGGCTTTCAGCGGCGAAACCCGTCTGCATCTCGATCCGCGCCAGACGCTGATCTTTGATGCCACCGGCACCCGAAGCCTGCCTGATGGGCTTTACCTGTCGGAAATGACCGGGCGCGTGAACCCGGCGGTGGACGGCGTGGTCACGCCGCAACCCGATCCGACGATCCACCGTATGATCACGCCCTGGGGCGGGACGACCGATACGGGTGAGCCGCCGGCCTATACCGGCTGGGGCGGCGCCCAGGCCGACGCCACGCCCTTCCGGCAAATGCTGCGCATCAATGGTATGGCCTATGAGACCGGCCTCGGCGTGCTGTCCAATTCCCGGCTGGAGGTCAAGGCCAACGGTCAGTTCCGTCGCTTCGCCGCCGAGGTCGGGGTGGATGATTCGACGTTCGATGCCGAAGACGACGTGACCTTCTCGGTCTACGGCGATGGCAAGCTGCTGGCGACATCGAAGGCCATGCGCTTTGGTCAGCCGGCCCAGGCCGTGACGGCGGATGTCACCGGCGTCCGGATTGTCGAACTGGTGGCGCGCGGCAAGAGCGGAAAAAACAAGACGCCGACCGTGGTCACCTGGGGCAATGCCGCCCTGCTGAATAAATAAAAGACGGGCCTTCAGGGCGACGGCGAAAAAGGGAAGAAACACATGCGACTCAAAACATTAGGCTTGGCTGTCTCGGCTTTGGCGCTCGTCGCCTCCGCCGGCCTGGCGGAAACGCCTACCGGTCTCGATGGCCGCGGCCATATGGTGGAGGTCGCCAATGCGAATGCCGCCGGTTTTGATATGGTCCGCCTGAAGAACGGCGTACAGTTCCGCGTCGGCGGCATGACCAAGAGCGTCATATTCTATTCGCCGACCACGGTGCGTGTGAACACCAACCTCGGTGAAAACTACTGGACGCAGCCGAGTATTGTCGTCACCGACGCGCCGGATGATATCGATTTCAAGATCAGCCGGTCCGGCGGCACGGCGTCGATCCGCAGTGACCGGCTGCAGATCGATATCGATACCGCCACGGGCGCCCTGACGTTCAAGGGACCGGACGGGCACGTATTCACGCGCGAGGACGCCGCTCATCCACAAATGGTCGAGAAGAAGACCATATCGGATGCGCCGACCTATGAGGTCAGCAACAGTTTCACCCTCAAGCCGGACGAAGGCATTTACGGTTTCGGTTTTGTCGATCAGGGCCATCTCAACCGCCGTAACCAGGATCTGCTGCTGGTGCAGACCAATGTCGGGATCGTCATTCCGGTCATGGTGTCCAGCGAAAAATACGGCATTCTGTGGGACACCTATTCCCAGATGCGGTTCAAGGATGACGCCGGGAAGGCCACGCTGTGGGCGGAAAGCGCGCCGGGCGGTGTCGATTACTATTTCATGGCCGGCAATTCGCTGGATGAGGTGGTTGCCGATTATCGCGGGCTGACGGGGGATGCGCCGATGTTCCCGAAACAGGCATTCGGCCTCTTCATGAGCAAGGAACGCTACCGCGATCAGAAGCGGCTTGTCGAAGTCGCCAACACTTTCCGCAAGGAACAGTTCCCCCTCGATTACATCGTTCAGGACTGGCAATACTGGGGCAGCGACACCGACGGCACCTGGAGCGGCATGATCTGGAATCCGGAGCGTTATCCCGATCCGGAGGGCATGACCCGTGAGATACATGACCTGCACATGAAGCTGATGGTATCGATCTGGCCATCGATCGGCAACGATACCGAGCTGGCGCACGAACTCGACGCGCACAATCTGCGCTTTACGCCGCTGCACTGGATTTCCAAGAAGGCCAGGGTCTACGACGCCTACAGTCCGCTCGGCCGGCAAATCTATTTCAAATACATCAAGAAGGGCCTGCTGGATAAGGGCGTTGACGCCCTGTGGATGGACGGCACCGAGGTCGAAGTCGGATCGGCCGCCTGGGATGCGCAGGAAAATATCCGCGATATCAAGGGGCTGGGCGTGAACGCCATGGGCGATTTCACCCGCTACCTTAATCCCTATTCGCTGATGACGACGCAGGGCACATATGACGGTGAGCGCGCCACCAGCGATCAGCGTGTCTTCACCCTGACGCGCTCCGCCTGGGCCGGCGCCCAGCGCACGGCGGCGGCCTCCTGGTCGGGCGACATCTTCGCCAACTGGAAGACCTTCCGTGAACAGATCAGCGGCGGCGTCAATGTGACCATTACCGGCAACCCGTACTGGACGCAGGATACCGGCGGATTCTTTGTCAATGAATTCCCCGGCGGTGAACACAATCCGGCCTATCAGGAATTGTTCGCCCGCTGGTTCCAGTTTGCCGCCTTCAATCCGATCATGCGGGTCCACGGCACCAGTATCGAGCGTGAACCCTATATCTTCAAAGACCTGAACCCGGAGATGTACCAGTCGCTGCTGGATACGGTGCACCTGCGTTACCGGCTGCTGCCCTATATCTACAGCGAGGCCTGGCAGGTCACCGCCAACCGCTCGACCCTGATGCGCGCCTTGCCTATGGATTTTCCGGATGACAAGGCGACGCACGACATCGACGACGCCTTCATGTTCGGGCCGTCTTTCCTCGTCCACCCGGTCACACGGGCGATGTACCATGTGCAGGATCCGCCGGCCGAGACCATTCCCGCCAGTGCGCTCCACACCGCCGATGGAAAAACCGGACTGGCCGGGCAATATTTTGCCGGCATCAATTTCGACACGCCGAAAGGTAAGGTCGTTGATGCGACCCTGGATGCCCGCTGGCCCGGACCGCCGCTGGCCGAAATTCCGGCCGGCCTGGAGAGCCTGGACAACTTCTCCGCCCGCTGGGAAGGCTTTGTCACCGCGCCGGAAGAGGGCACGTATGAAATCGGCCTGGAGGGCGACGACGGCTATCGCCTCTTCCTCGACGGCAAGCTGGTCGTGGAAGACTGGTCCCAGGGCGCCAAGCGCTACAAGGGCGCAAATGTCAGCCTGCACAAGGGGCAACAGGTCGCGGTCAGGATCGAGTATTTCCAGGGCGGCGGCGAGCGAAGCCTGCGCCTGGCGTGGCGCACGCCGGCTGAGTTGCGCGCGCTGAAAGCAAACACGCCCGCGATCAACACCCGCGTCGAAACCTACCTGCCGCAGGGATCGGACTGGTACGACTTCTGGACGAATGAAGCCTTCAAGGGCGGGCAGACGGCTTCAACGGATGCACCGCTCGATCGCTTCCCGCTCTATGTCCGGGCGGGATCTATCGTCCCCATGGGGCCGGTCGTTCAGTACGCCACCGAAAACCCCGGAGCGCCCTATGAACTGAGGATCTATCCGGGCGCCGATGCCAGCTTCACCCTCTATGAAGATGACAATGAAACCTACGCCTACGAGAAGGGCGCGCGGGCAACGGTTGATATCCATTGGGATGACAAAGCCAGGACACTGGTGTTCGGAAAGCGTCAGGGGACTTTTCCTGGGCTGGTTCAGTCGCGCACCTTTAACGTCGTAATCGCCGCGCCAGGCAATGCCGCCGGCATAAGCGAAGCCAGTCCGGTAAAAACCGCCAGCTATAATGGGGACAAGTTGACGTTGCAGTTTTCCGAATAGCGGGTTGACTCCCGGTCGGCGCGCATAACTATATCCTAAATCCGCTTCGCTTCAGGCAAGGCGCCTGCCTGCTCCTGGACTGGGGAAAAGGAATGCCGGTGGCCTGACGACCGGCATTCCTTCTCGTCAGCCGCCGGGACGGTCCGGCTGGCTGTTGACCTTATCTATTTGCCGCCTTGGGAGGCGGCGTAGCCGCGAAGAGACGTCATCAGGCCGGTCATGGTCGAGACAAACGTGTCCTTCGACACGCTGCCGGTGTTGTTCGGATCGAGGGCGGACCAGGTCTTGTCGACACCATAGGCTTTGAAGTTCACTGGCGGGCTCAGGGTCTGGAAAGCCGTCTGTAACTGCGGCCTGGTGATGCTGCCGCTACTCTGGGTGTCGATCTTGGCGAAGAGGTCGGACATACGTTTGGCCGGCGGCATGGGCGCGCTGGCGCCGGTCATGGCCCAGGCCGAAGACAGGTTGGCGGGACCGGAAACAGGAGATGTCATTACTATCCTTTTTAGGTCTGAAATCAGGACTGGCCACGGCCGATATCAGCGGCGCTGATGTATGGACACCGCCCGCGTCGTAAAGTCGTAAAGCATGCAGCGGCTTTTTTTCAAAGCCTGTTGCGGGGGCCGGGATGAGCCACATTTTGACCTTTTTTCAAGGCCAAGCGATATAATAGCAATGTGTCTAATGGTTCGCCGGGCTCGATGACTTCGCCTTTACTCAGCGCCTATATGGAAAAGCGGACTCTGCTGGTGCGTTATTTCACGGCGCGTACCCGTGACGCCGGCGTGGCGGAAGACATCGTGCAGGAACTCTATCTGAAGATCGCCGCGCAGCCGGATGATTACAGCGTCGATAATCCCTCCGCCTTCCTGTTTCGCGCCGCCAATAATATCTGGCTGAATCGCCTGCGTGGCGAAGGCCGCGACCGGCGCCGCAATGGCGAATGGCATGAAACGGTTCGCCAATCGATCGGTGAAGATGTCATTGTCGATGAACCCGATGCGGAAGCCCGCCTGGCGGCGCGTCAGCAACTGGCGCTGGTCATGAAGGGAGTCGAGGCCCTGCCTGAGCGGACGCGCGATATTTTCCGCCTGCACAAATTTGAAGAGCTAAATCAGGCGCAGGTAGCGCAAAAGCTAGGCGTCTCGAAAAGCACGGTCGAGAAGCACCTGTGCGCGGCGCTGAAATCCCTTATGGCCTTGGCGCGCGCTGGCCCCGGCCCCTGAAAGAGCCTCAAAATCGCCACGATGATGCAAATATTTCGCAGAAAATCGCCCTGGCCTGTACGATGCTCCCCTCGCGGCGGTGTCGTTATGACAGGTACAAACAAAACCGCAGCCGGAACCAGACTAAACCATGTCAAACGACGCTATCAGGACGCAGACGCTTCAGGACCAGGCCATTGCCTGGGTCGTGCGCGTGCACGCCTCCGACATGTCGGATGACGATATTATCGCTCTGAGCGAATGGCTGGAGGCCGACCCGGCGCATCTGGCCGCTTATGACACCGCCGAACGCGTCTGGATCGGTGAGATGCCCGTAAACGAAACAACAGCAACCGTAGTTGATCTGGCCATCGCGCGTGCCGGGAAAATCAGCAGGCCGGCCGCGCCGTCGCGCCGCCTGTGGCTGATCGCTGGCAGCCTGGCGGCGGGACTGGCGGCTCTGGCCCTGCTGCCCGGTCTGTGGAACACGCAGGCGCCCGTGATCTATGAGACCGCGACCGGCCAGACGCGCGAAGTTGCTCTTGATGACGGCACCAAACTGCATCTCAACAGCGCCACCCGGCTTGAAGTACGCTATGCGCGCAAGCAACGCGATATTGTGCTCGATAAGGGCGAGGTCGCGCTTGATGTGGCCCATGATGCAGATCGGCCATTGAGCGTTCATGCCGGCGATGAGATACTGCGCGATGTCGGCACTGTGTTCGATGTGCTGCGGCATGATGGCGCGGTCACGGTGACGGTCCAAAGCGGGGCGGTGGCTCTGCTGCGGGCGGGAGAAACGTCAAAAACCCCTGCACCGGAAAGGGTTTTACGCGCGGGCAACCAGGCCGTCATCGATGAAAAGACTGGACGGGCAGAGCGTTCCAGGATCATGGTGGGGCCGGGCTTCGACTGGCAGCGCGGACAGGCGGTTTACCGCAACCGGTCTTTGGCCTATGTGGTCAGTGATCTCAATCGTTATTTCGATAAACCGATTGTGGTTGACGCCGAAACGGGCAAACTGAACGTCACGGCAGTGCTCACCCTCGATTCGGAGGCTTCGGTTGTTCGTCACCTGCAAGACTTCCTGCCGGTCGAGGCCACCGAGAGCGACAAGGCGATTATCCTGCGCCGGAAGCCTTAGCCTTGTGAGCTTCGGCGCACTGGTGGTGGCGGCGCCCGCCCTGGCCACGCAGACAGTCCCCATCGATATTCCCGCCGAGCCTCTGTCTCTGGCCGTGGTCGATCTGGCCCGCCAGACCGGCAGCAATATCGGTGGCATTGATCCCGCCCTGTGTGCCGCGCCGCCGCGAGCCATTCGTGGCGCTATGACTGCGCGGGCGGCCCTTGATCGGCTGCTGCGCGGCAGCCATTGCCGGTTCGATCAGCCGGACGCCAACACCTTCGTGCTCAAACTGCGTCCGCGCCCGGTTCTGCGCCTGCCTGTGCGGCGCCCCGAAGCGACGCCGGCGGAAGCGCCAACCGAGGTCATGGTGATCGCCAACCGCCGGCTTCAGAACGCGGCGACGGCCGCTTCGGCGATCAGCGTCATCGGTGCTGATGCCTTGGCGCGGCAAGGTAGTGACCTGTCCGATGTCGCCGCTCAGGCCGCCGGGCTGACCCTGACCAATCTCGGCGCCGGCCGTAATAAAATCCTGTTGCGCGGCCTGTCGGATGGCGTGTTCACCGGCCGCACCCAGTCCAGCGTCGGGCTTTACCTCGATGACGCGCCGATCACCTATAATGCGCCAGATCCTGATCTGCTTCTGGTCGATATGGCGCGGATCGAGGTGCTGAAAGGGCCGCAGGGCGCGCTCTATGGCGAGGGCTCGATCTCCGGCGTGGTGCGCCTGGTGACGCGGACGCCGGATCTGAGCCGGTTTGGCGGCAGTGTGGGCGCCGGCGTCGGTTTGAGTGATCAGGCCGCCTCCTCCAGCCGCTGGGACAGCGTTCTCAACCTGCCCATCATCAAAGATCGTCTCGGTGTCCGCGTCGTGGCCTACAGTGACGAGGCGGGCGGCTATATCCGCGATCTCTCGACCGGGCAAACCCATATCAACAGTGTGCAGCGCTTCGGATCACGTTTTTCGGCGCTTTGGCGCGTCAATGCCGATTGGTCGGTGTCCGCTTCGCAGGCGACCCAACATATCAATGCGAAAGACAGCCAGTACGTCTCCGGCAATCTCGGCGCCTATGCGCGTGACCTGACCATCCGCGAACCGCACGACAACGATTTCAGCCAGGCATCATTCGGCTTGCAGGGGCGCACCGGACTGGGGACGCTGAAGCTGTCGCTCAATCATCTGCATCACCATCTCGACAGCCGCTATGACGCCTCACCACTGGCGGGGCAATACGGTCTGCCGGCGACGGCAGGGCTCATCTACGACCAGGCCCAGGCAGTGGAACTGACGACGCGTGAACTGACCCTGGTATCGCCGTCAAACCATCGTCTGCGCTGGCTGGCAGGGGTGTTTTCCGCCCAGAGTACCGAGCGGCTGACACCGCGACTGTCCGAACCGGGTACGCGCCGCCCACTTTACAGCGAGCAGCGCCACGACCGCATCACCACCCTGGCGGCGTTTGGCGAACTGAGTTACGACCTGACGCCGCACTGGACCGCCGTGATGGGCCTGCGCCAGACCGGCACCCGGCATGATCTTGACAGCCATATCGATACCGAAACCGTCAGCGGCGATCATGACGAACAGATAAGCGACCGTGCCTCAACAGTACGTCTGTCGCATCAGGTGACCCTGCGTTACCGGCCGAACGATACCGCCACCTATTATCTTCAGTCGGGCGAAGGCTATCGCGGCGGCGGCTTCAATACCACGCATCTCTACGGCACACCGGCGGTCCCCGCGCGATATGCCGGCGATGAGCTCAATGCCTATGAGCTAGGTGCCAAGCTGCGGTTTCCGGCGGTGAACCTGCGGCTTGATATGGCGCTGTTCAAGGCTTATTGGCGCGATCTGCAAAGCGACCAGTTGCAGGCGGATGGCCTGCCGGTCACCGTCAATATCGGCAATGGCGTCAATACCGGCCTTGAGGTTGAAGCGACATGGACGCCGGTGCCGGCCCTGACGCTCAAGGCGGCCGGCCTGATCAACGAACCGCGCCTGACCCGGCCAAATCCAGACTTTGTCACCAATGAGGATGCAGGACTGCCCTATATCGCCCGGCAGAGTTTCAACCTGTCGGCGGACTGGCAGCGGACGCTTGGCGGGGCGTTGTGGCATACCGGCGCCGATCTGACCTGGCGCGGTCGCTCGCATCTAAACTTTGGGCCGCTGCAAAATATTGAAATGGGCGGCTATGCCGAACTGGGCCTTTATACCAGCCTGGAGGCGGACACGATGCGCTTAAACCTGCGACTGGAGAATGCGCTGGGCGCCGATGGCAACAGCTTCGCCTATGGCAATCCGTTCAGTCTGGGGCTGACGCCGCAACAGACACCGCCACGTCCGCGCACCCTGTGGATCAGCCTGTCGCGGGACTTCTGACAAAGCGGCCATAATCCCATGACACCGCCGCTGGCCAGACCTCGTAAGGCGCACGTTTAAGTGATGTTGCTTTCCTGACAACTCATTGAAATTTAATAGGTTGTTAAGGGTGCTGGCGCATCTTTCAACTGTGGCAAATCCATTTGCCACAGGGCCTTGGCCCTTGTTTGCAGGGTAAAGAACTTACCGAAAGGATATCCAGATGACCTCTATCAGTGCGGTTGGCGCCTATAGCCCGACACCCGCGTCGCAACCCGTCGCGCGTGTCGATCCCGATCATGACGGCGACAATGACGCCGGCAAGTCGAAAGCCGCCGAAGCCGCCGAAACCTCGCGCGGCCCGGCCACCACCGTGACCCTGTCGCCCCAGGCGAAGGCCATGATGGCCAGCCAGGGCTAACCGTAAAAGTAAGCGTTGCGTCACCAGTATCGAGGGCGGCCTGACCCCTCGATATGGGCGCCTTATCTGCCAGCCTGCACAGCCTTTATCACGGTGTCAGGCGTCAACAGTTGCGGCAGGATCACTGGCTGGGCCTGACCTGGACCGTAATAGACATAAAGCGGCACGCCCGACCGGCCATTCTGTGTCAGATACCGCGTGATTTCCGCATCGCGGTGTGTCCAGTCCCCCACCATGTAGGCCACATTCTGCGCCCTCAGCACCGATTGTACGTGCGTGTCCGCCAGGGCGACGTGCTCATTGACCTTGCAGGTCAGGCACCAGGCCGCGGTCATGTCGACCAGAACCGGCTGCCCCTTGGCGCGCAGGGCATCGAGGCGGGCTTGCGAGAACGCGACCTCGCCCACAGTGGCGGCGGTGACCGGCGCGGCGGGCGTCTGCATTGCCGAACCAATGCCAAGGGCCAGCCCGATGATGACGGCGGTGGCGCGCCACCCGTTCGGCAGTTTGCGGGCGATGATGGCGGCGGCGACCAGCGCCATGCCGAGCGCCAGCAGGCCCAGGCCGGCTGGGCCGGCCTGTTGCCAGAAGACCCAGGCCATCCAGGCAGCGGCCAGGTACATGGGGATGGCCAGAATTTGGCGCAGACGATCCATCCAGGGACCGGGGCGCGGCATGAGGCGCGCCAGTGACGGCATCCAGGTCAGGGCGAAGGTCAGGGCTACGAAGGGCGCGGCGAAGCCCAGGCCCAGGGCCGTGAAAATAGCTACGGAGGCGAAGCCGCCGCGCGCCAGCGCCACGCCGGTGGCCGTGGCCATGAAGGGCGCGCTGCACGGCGCGGCGACCATCACCGCCAGTATACCGGTCATGAAGGCGGCCAGATAGGGATGGCGGCCGATCGGCTGTGCGCCGGCGGCGGCCTGCAATGAGCCGCCGATTTCGAACAGGCCGGAGAGATTAAGGCCAACCATCAGCATCAGCAGGCTCAAGGCTGATGTGACATAGGGTGACTGCAACTGAAAGCCCCAGCCGACCATGCCGCCGAGCGCCCGCGCCACATCGAGCAGGATCGACAGGCCGACAAAGCTCAGGACGGCGCCCAGGCCATAGATCAGGGCCTCGCGCCGAGCCAGCCCGTGATCGTGGCCGGTGCGGGTCAGGGCCAGCAACTTCATCGACAATACGGGGAAAACACAGGGCATCAGGTTAAGCACAAGCCCGCCGAGGAAGGCCAGCAGAACCGCCAGGGCTATGCCGTCAGATGCCGGGGCGGTTGGTTTCGCAACGGGCGGTGCAGCCTCGTGCGCAAGGACGCGTACCGCCGCACCATCGGCAAAGCGCACCACCAGCGGCGCCAGGGCGGGCAGGTCCGTGCCGCTGGCCATCGGCAGGCTGACAGTGAAGCCCTGTGGGTCGGTTGTCAGGGTTTGCGGGGCTACGGGCGGAATCAGATCAGCGATTTCGCTGAAGACGTAGGCGCCGTCCGGATGGGAAAACCGTATGCGCTGGGTCCGATTGCCCGGCAGCGAAAAGCGGATGTTTAGGGTGCCAGCCTCTCGGCTATAGGTGGCTGGCGCCTGGAGATCGACCGGCAGGGCGGGCGGCGTGGCGACGGGCGCCATTTGGGCGGATACACTCAGCCGTCCGGTCAGATTAAAGCTGACGGGCTCGCAGCTATCGCGGCAGACCAGGGAGTCGATATGCAGGATATAAGGGAGGCGGCTGGCGATTTTCACATCCGGCGCCGCGCGCACATGCACATAGGCGGTGACCGGCTGATCATAGCCATAGGTGACGACGCCGTCATAGGTCAGTTTTTGCGGCGTCGGCCACTGGGTGCGCACGAGGCTGACCTCAGGCGCGTCATTAAGGCTGATGTCGGTCGGCAGGCCCGTATCGCCGGGATTGATCCAATAGGTATGCCAGGCTTTGTCGGGTGTCAGGGTCACGGCCAGCACGGTCTCGCCGCCGGGCGTAATGGCCGCCGGCGCGGTCTCCAGCGCGGCGGTCATGTGGCCGGAACGCACGGCGGCCCATGACGGCGCCACAGGCAGCAGGGCGGCCAGCGCGAGACTGACCCGGAGGTATCTGAAGCGGATCAACGAACGCACCACGAGGCTATGCCTTCCTGTTTGAGAAATGTTTCCGCCCGGCGGCCGTGCAGCATGGCCAGGGTGGAGATAAAGCCGGCCTCGATGCAGGTCGGGGCCGCCACGGTTACCGAGCGCGGCGGGTCCGTGACCGGCCTGGCCGTGCGCGGATCGAGAATATGTGAATACCGAATGCCGTCCTTGAGCAGGAAGCGGCGCGCATCGCCGCTGGTGGTCAGGGCGCCGTCACTGATCTCCAGCCGGCCAGCCATTTCGCCCGGCCGGTCGGTGTCCTCGATGCCGACGCGCCAGCGCTGACCATCCCGGCGCGGGCCGGTGACCCGCAGGTCGCCGCCGAAATTGACCAGGCAGGCCCGGTCGGTGAAGGTGCGCAAGCGATTGACCGCGCAATCGACGGCATATTCCTTGCCGAAGCCGCCGAAGTCGATCTCCTGGCCTGCGCCGAGCGTAATCTCTCCGGCTTGCCAGCGCACCTTGCCCCAGCCGATCAGCGGGCGAAGGGAGGCGATATCGGCGCGCGACGGCACATTGTCCGAACCGTCGAACCGCCAGATACGCCTGAGCACGCCGGAGGTGATGTCAAACCGTCCGCCGCTGAGCCGCCAGGCCTGATCGGCGAAATCGATCAGGCTGCGGGTCTCGGCATCGACCCTGACCGGTGTACCGGCCGCAGCATTGATGCGGCCGATAACGCTGTCCGGGCGATAGCGGCTGTAGGTTGTCTCTATGCGCAGGGCTTCGGCCTCGACCGCCCGGCCAGCCTCTTCGGCCAGCCGGGGATCGTCGGTTTCGATACGCAGTTCGCAGGGCGAGTGCATGGCGGCAAAGCGATAGACAAAGCCGTCATCCAATTGCTCCAGCTCGGCTGTGGCCTCCGTCATCAGTAGAAGGCGAAACTGTAGCCAAGGATCACACTGGTTGCCTTGACACCGGTGAACAGGTTTTCCTGTTTGAGGTCGCCTACCGCATAAGAGGGATGGCTGGTGCCGGTCTGCTGATAGCTGGCCGCGCGCAGGTAAAGCTCATCATTGCCGCGCACCCGCATCCCAAGTTTCAGGCCGATCGTCGAGGCATCGAAACTGTCCAGCCGGCTGTCCGAGGAGGCGTTTTCGGGCAGAGCCTGGCCGTCGATCAGATAATCGCGGAAGAAGTTGGCCTTGGTCTGGTGGTAATAGCGATAACTCGGCTCGATATAGAGGAAGGAGGTCAGCGGAATGCGCTCGGCCACTTCCAGGGTCTCGGCATTGATCCCCCAGCTATCGTGATAAAGCCGGGCGGAGACATCCGCGACTGTTCCCCACAGGGCCAGCTTGTTGCCGATATAGAGGCTCTGTCGCAGACGCGATCCGGGCCGGCTTTCGTAGAGATACCTCACCGGCGCGCCGCTCTCACCATCTACCACCGAGATAATGCGGTAGGGATCGGTCTGGTAGCCGGAGGTGTCGCCCAGCGAGTAGTTGACCTGCATCAGCCAGTAGCGGTTCATCACCTGGCTGACACCGGCGACCAGATCGACGACCGTCTTCTGACGGTTGCCACCCTTTATCATGCCGCTCATCTGGCTCAGTGGTTCAGGCGTGCCGAAATAGGGTTTTGAGGTGTCGGATTCAAAATTCAGCGCGACCGAGGCCGTGGTATTCTTGTCATTGAAATCGCGGGCATAACCGACATTGGCCGACATCGAGCTGTAGTCGCGCTCGCTGGAATAGCTGCCGCCGATGCTCAGGCGGTCGCCATTGTCGCGCGTGCCGGTATAGCCGAGATCGATGGCGTATCTCTGGTCCTGGAAGCCGCTGTCCACCGGCAGGGTGTTGGCGGCGACCGTGTATTGCCGCGCCGTGACATCGGTGCCGGGAATGGTGACGAGCGTGCTGTTGCCCGACGCGCTGGTGACCGTCGTCTTTTGCCCCTGGGTTTTGGACGGGGTAATGAAGGTCTGGTCATGGGTCCAGGGCGCGGCGCCATTGGGGGTGGCCCCGGTCAGGGTGTCGGCGGTCAGCTTGACATGTAGCACATCGCCGCTGTCGTCATTGAGTGTGAAGCTGGCAACTGGCTCCGTGGCCTTCACCCGTCCGCCGGCTTCCTGGTAGAACAGGACGGCCGTATCGACACGCGTCAAGCCGGCGTCGGTGGAGGTATCGTCATTGATATTCTGGCTGGCCTGCTGGGCGTGGACGCCCGCACCGGCAAACAGGCCCGCGGTCATCAGGCCGAGCGCAGCCGTCAGGCGGCCTTTGCGTTTCCTCAGTTGCATCCGCAGCCCCCGCCGTCAAAAGAGCGGCCGCCGGAAGCGCCTTCCTTGGAAAAATAGATATGATCGTCGGCGCCGGCGATCAGCGGATGGGTGACGGGCTGCATGGAACGCCGAGCCATCAGGTCGCGGTCCCAGGATTTGGCGCCCAGGGAGGAACAGCCGCCCAGCATCAGGCACGCGGCGGACGCGGCCAGCGTGGCCATGTGCAAAGCCTTAATTTTCATGGACAAGCTCCGCGACCTGATCGTTGTAATTGGCGGCCTGTTCCGGATGGAAACCCAGGTGGGTATAGCGGATACGGCCGTCGCGTCCGATCAGCAGGCTGGTCGGCATGTCGTGGACCTTGTAGCGTTGCGCCAGGGTGCCTTTGGCATCGTAGACGACGGTCAGGTCACTGCCGACGCGCTTCAGGAAGCTGTCGGCGCGGTCGCGGCTGTGATCGACATTGACGGCGATGATCACCAGGCCATCGGGTCCGTAGCGCGATTTGAGCTGTTCCATATAGGGGAAGGACTGTTCGCAGGGGTGGCACCATGAGGCCCAGAAATCAAGATAGACGACCTTGCCCTTGTAGGCGGACAGGTCGAGAGGCTCGCCCGCCATGACGGGCGGCGCACTGGCCAGCAGGGTGGCGCTGGCGAAGAGGGACAGGCCGGCGAGCAGGCGCGGCAACAGACGTTTAATAACCACAATAGATCTCCGTTGGGTGGATCATCCAAACGACACCGCCGCATTGCGGAGGTCGTACTGGCGCCGGAAAAATTTTTGCGGGGCGGGATTACGGGTATTGGCCGCAGGCGGTGTCTGTCAGGCAAGGGGCATCGGCCTGCCGGTGCCGAACATGGATGGAGGATCATGGTCATGAACCGCCGCACTCTGTTTATCTCTGCTGTTTCCGCTATGCTCTTGCCCGGTATCGCCAGGGCGGGTGCGGCTTTGACCTTCGTGCCGCAACCGGGTCTGGTGGGCTCGGGCCGGCTGAATATACTGGCGGTCCCGGTGCTGGATATATCGCTCTTTGCGCCGCAGTCACACTGGCGTCCTGACAGGCCCTATGCCTTGCAGGTCACCTTCCTGCGCGATCTGGAGGCGCGCAGGATGGCTGGTCATATCCGGGATGAGATGCAGCACATCGGGGCAGGCGATGCCGGGCGCCTGGAACTCTGGAAGCGTCAACTGGAAACGGTCCTGCCCGATATGCGGCGGGGAGACGTGCTGACCGGCGTGCGGGACCAGGGGGGCGCGGTCCTCTTTTTTCACGGGGACAGATCTTTGGGACATATCGCGGAAAATGGATTTTCAGAGGCTTTTTTTGGCATTTGCCTGGGCCCTCGGACATCTCAGCCGAAGTTGCGGCAGGCGGTACTTGGACTTGCCTCTGCAGAACACCAAGGGGTGTGATCAGGATGGAAGGTCCAGGGCGGCAATCGTCCGGCCGTGGATGATATAGGGTCGCAGGGGATCATCGGCGCCAAGTTCGGCAAAAACAGGATCGCGCATGTCCAGCCCGCCGGTGAAGCTGCCGAAGGCCGGCATGATCAACAGGTTTTGATTTATCGCGAAGCATTTGCCGGTCAGGCGGTGGCCCTGAAGGGAGGTGCGCAGCTTGGGATGAAAATGGCCGATAATCTGCGGTGCCGCGTGGCTATCGGGCTCATGACGGAAGGTCAGGCCGTCCAGCGTCACGCTGTCGGTAAAGGTCAGGCCGCTTTCGCTCAACAGGCCTATATCGTGATTGCCTTCCACCAGATGGCAGGTATCGACCGCCCCGCAAATGGCTTTGAACTGCTGGCGCGCAGTCGTTTCCAGCCGTTCCCAGGCGTGGCGGTCATGAAAGCTGTCACCCAGCATGACCAGGGATTGCGGGCGGTATTTTGAGACCAGAGCCTCCAACCGGTTCAGGGTGTCGAGCGTGTCGTAAGGGGCCAGCGGTGAGCCGAACTGGGTCAGGAAACTGGCCTTTTCCAGATGCAGATCGGAAACCACCAGCATACGCCGCGCGGACCAGTAAAGCCCGAGAGCGGCATCAAGCACCAGACGCTGGCCGGCGAAATCGACCTCAAGACTTGAAGGCATCTTCGACCTCGTGCATCAGGGTTTCGGCGGTCTCGGCCAGGCTTTGCTGTGCCAGCAGGGCTTCCATGCCGCCGCCGGGCAGACGTTCGGTGCGGACATCGAGGATCACCGGCAGGCTGAGCGGCGACGGGCGCGGCAGGTCGCGGAATTCGATATGGCGCTGGAATTTCAGGATCATGTCGGTCAGGCGGTCGAGATCAAGCAGTTCGCGCTCGGCGTCGGAACGTGCCAATGCCAGCAGGACGTGTCCGGGTTCGTACTTGCGCAGCACATCATAGATCAGATCGGTGGAGAAGGTGACCTGCTTCAGCGTCTTGCGGGCGGCATTGTTGTTCTGTTCGACAATGCCGGCGATGGTGGCCACGCGGCGGAACGAGCGCTTGAGCATGGGCGATTCCGCCAGCCATTCTTCCAGTTCGTCGGCCAGGATATCGGGCGACAACAGGTCATAGACGGTCTCTGCCGTCACCGGCTGGAGGCTGTTGATGGCCAGGCCGTAGTCGGTAACGGTGAAGCTCAGAGGGTGGAGGCCGATGCGCTCCATGCGGCGGCTGACCATCATACCCAGCGTCTGGTTGGCGCGTCGGCCTTCGAAGGTATAAAAGATGACGCAGTTGAGCTTGCCGCGCGGAAAGCTCTCGACCAGCAGGCTTTTGCGATCGGGCAGCACGGAAAACCGCGCTTGCAGTTGCAGCCAGTTGCGCACCATCTTCGGCAGTTTTTCGAAGCCTTTTTCATCCTGCAAAAACGCGCGAACGCCCTCGGCCAGGAAGGTCGAGAGCGGCATCTGGCCCCCGGCATAGGTCGGGATCATCGGCTCCTTGGCCGCCGATGCACGGGCTTCCAGGGTCATGTCGTGGATGCGCTCGAAGGCCAGGATCTCGCCGGCGAAATAGAAGGTATCGCCGGGCCGCAGGCTTTGCCCGAAGGATTCCTCGATCTCGCCGAGATACTTGCCACCACGGCCATGACGGCGCTTCACCTTCAGCTTGCCGGCCTCGATGATGACGCCGATATTCTTGCGGTGGCGCTGGATAACCGCCTTGTTGGCGGGTATCCATCTGCCGTCATCCTGCTTGATAAGCCGCTGCCAGCGGTCATAATTGCGCAGCACATAGCCGCCATCGATGACGAACTGGAACAGTTCCTCGAACTGCTCATAGGTCAGTTGACGATAGGACCAGGACTGCATGACCAGTTGGTGCAACTGATGCGGTGTCACCGGCGCCGAGCAGGCAGCATTCAATATGAACTGGATGGCGACGTCCTGCGAACCGGGCAGGGGATGATCGCCATCGAGATGCCGCGCCTTGATGGCCAGCATGGCGGCCTCGCATTCCAGCACCTCGAAACGATTGGCCGGCACCAGAAACGCCTTTGACGGCACATCGACCTGGTGGTTGGAGCGGCCGATGCGTTGCAGCAGGCGCGACACGCCCTTCGGCGCACCGACCTGAATGACGACATCGACGTCACCCCAGTCGATACCCAGTTCGATGGCCGAGGTGGCGACGAGGCCACGCAGCTTGCCCTCGGCCATCATCTTCATCGTCTTGGCGCGTATCTCCCGGGTCAGGGAGGCGTGGAAGATGGCGATGGGCAGGGCGTCATCATTGACCTCCCACAGGAACTGGAACAGCAGTTCGGCCTGAAATCGCGTATTGACGAAGACGATGGTTGAGCCGGCTTTTTCGATCTCGGCCATGATTTCGGAAACGGCATATTGCGCCACGAAGCCGGTGAAGGGGACGGGCTCTTTCGTCTTCAGGATCGAGACCTGCGGCGGCTTGCCGGTGGACGGGCTGTTGAAATGATTGACGGGCTGTCCGGTCTTGCCGAGCCATAGGCAGAATAGGTCGGGATCGGCCACGGTGGCGGACAATCCGATACGCCGGAAGCCCGGCCGGTAAGCTTCGATCTGGGCCAGGGCGAGCGTGATCAGGTCGCCACGTTTACTTGCCGCCACCTGGTGGATTTCGTCGATCACCACGGCCTCGATCGAGCCGAACATGTCGCGCGCCTCCGGATAGCTGAGCAGCAGCATCAGCGATTCCGGCGTGGTCATCAGGATGTGGGGCGGCTTGGCGCGCTGCCGTTTGCGGCGATAGGCCGAGGTATCTCCGGTGCGGCTCTCGACGCGCACCGGCAGATTCAGAGCGTCTATGATCGCCGTGACATTGCGTTCGATATCGTAATTTAATGCCTTGAGCGGCGATATGTAGAGGGTGTGAAGCCCTTTCGGCTGGGTTTCGCTGATCTCGATCAGCGAGCCCAGGAAACCGGCGAGGGTCTTGCCGGTGCCGGTGGGCGCCGTCAGCAGGGTCGACTGGCCTTTCTGGTAGCGGGAGACCATTTCGCGCTGGTGCGGCAATATGGTCCAGCCCTGCTGGTCGAACCACTGCCGGAACCGGGGAGGAATCTTCACCATGCTGAGACTGTATCGTGGCCGGAAATAAAGACGAAAGGTGGAAATGCACCCCAGGGACTGGATAGAGGTGAGGCCGCAGGGCGTTTATTGCAAGGCGGGCGATTTTTACATCGACCCCATGCAGCCGGTGAACCGGGCGGTGGTGACCCACGGCCATGCCGATCATGCCCGCGCCGGCCACGGCCATGTCTGGGCGACGCCCGAAACGCTCGCCATCATGCGGGCGCGCTACGGCGAGACGCACTATCTGATGACCGAGAACCCGCTGGCCTATGGCGAGGGGGTTGAGATCGGCGATGTGCGCGTGAGCCTGCATCCGGCGGGGCATATCCTCGGCTCGGCCCAGGCGCGGCTGGAACATGCCGGTGCCAGCATCGTCTTTTCCGGCGACTACAAGCGCCGGTCGGACCCGACCTGCGCGCCGTTCGAGCCGGTGCCTTGCGATGTCTTTGTCACCGAGGCAACCTTCGCCCTGCCGGTCTTTCGCCATCCGCCCCTGGAGGACGAGATCGCCAAGCTGCTGGGCTCACTTCAGCAGTTCCCGGAGCGCTGCCATCTGGTTGGGGTTTATGCGCTTGGCAAGTGCCAGCGCATGATCTGCGCCCTGCGCGCCGCCGGATATCAGGAAACCATTTATCTGCACGGCGCCATGATCCGCCTCTGTGAGCTTTATGAAGGCTTCGGCATTTCGCTGGGGCAGACTGAATTGGTGACGCCGGAAAACGCCCGCGACCTTGCCGGCAAGATCGTGCTGTGCCCGCCCTCGGCCCTGCAGGACCGCTGGTCGCGCAAGCTGCCGGATGTCCTGACCGCCGCCGCTTCCGGCTGGATGCGCATTCGGGCCCGGGCGAAGCAGAAGGGCGTTGAACTGCCGCTGGTGGTTTCCGATCATGCCGACTGGGACGAACTGACCCAGACGCTTATCGATGTCGGCGCGCCGGAGGTCTGGGTGACGCACGGCCGCGATGACGCCCTGGTCTATTACGCCCAGCGGCACGGCTTCAAGGCTCAGGCCCTGCACCTGCTGGGCTATGAGGATGACAGCGAATGAGGGATTTCTCGCGTCTGCTGGAAAAGCTCTATTACGAGCCGGCGACCTCGGCCAAGGAGCGGCTGCTGCTTGATTATTTTGCCACCGCGCCCGATCCGGATCGTGGCTATGCCGTGGCGATCATCGGCGGAAGCTTGAGCCTGCCCAATTTCAAGCGCGGCATGGTGCTCGACCTGATCCGGGCGCGCACCGATCCGCAACTGCTGGCCATGAGCCATGACTATGTCGGCGAGTTGTCCGAAACGGTAGCCCACCTGTGGCCAACCGCGGCCATTCCGCCTAATGACCCCGACCTGCCGCCGCTGCATGAGGTGGTGGCCGGCCTGCGCCATACCCCCAAGGCGCAACTGCCCGACTATGTCGCCGGGTTGCTCGATCGCATGACGTCACCTGAGCGCTGGGCCCTGCTGAAGATTGGTGCCGGGAGCTTACGCATAGGCGTATCGGCGCGGCTGCTGAAACAGGTTCTGGCCAAGTATGGTAACCAGCCGATCGAGCGCATCGAGACCCTGTGGCATGGCGTTGATCCGCCCTATGAAGACCTGTTCGCCTGGCTGGAGGGGCGGGCGGAAGCGCCGGCGGTCAATGAGCGGCTTACTTTCACGCCGGTCATGCTGGCCCATCCGCTGGAAGAAAAGGATTTCGGCCTGATCGTGCCGGGAACCTACGCCGCTGAATGGAAATATGATGGCATCCGAGTCCAGTGCGTCAACAGCGCCATTGGCCGCGCGCTTTTCACGCGCACCGGTGATGATATCAGCGGCAGTTTTCCCGACGCCCTGGAGCATCTCAACTTCCATGCCGTGCTCGATGGCGAACTGTTGGTCCAGCGCGGCATCGAGCTGGGTTCGTTCAATGACCTGCAACAAAGGCTCGGCCGCAAGAACCCATCCGCTAAACTGATGACAGACTATCCGGCGGCGATGATCATCTATGACGTGCTGATGCTGGAAGACGAGGATGTGCGGCCGCTACCCTATGAAAAGCGCCGCGAACTGCTCCAGGCTGCACTCGATAAATACCAGCCGGTCGGGATCAGCCTGTCGCCGCAGATCCCCTGGCATGAATTCAGCCAACTGGAAGATGCGCGCGCCAGTGTCGATAATCTGTCGGTCATAGAAGGCCTGATGCTGAAGCGCCGCGACAGCGCCTATGTCGCCGGTCGGCCGACCGGCCCGTGGTACAAGTGGAAGATCAATCCCAAGCTGGTGGATGCCGTGCTGATGTACGCCCAGCGCGGCTCCGGCCGGCGGTCGAGCTTCTATTCCGATTTCACCTTTGGCCTGTGGCGCGATGGTGAACTGCTGCCAATCGGCAAGGCCTATTTCGGTTTTACAGATGCCGAACTGGTCGAGTTGGATAAATGGATACGCCACCACACGCTCAAGACCTTTGGGCCGGTGCGCGAGGTGAAGAAGGAGCTGGTGTTCGAGGTCGCTTTCGACGCCGTCCATCGCTCGACGCGCCATAAATCCGGTTATGCCCTGCGTTTTCCTCGCATCAGCCGCATCCGCTGGGACAAGCCGGCGGCCGAAGCAGACGAGATGACGGCGCTGGAGCGGTTAATGGGATAGCCCGGAGTTTCCGAAGGCCACTACGCGACGCGAAAACGATAATCGCCCGAACCGATCTCGAACCTGACCTTGCCCTTTTCACGATGCAGGTTGCGAATATCGTCATGGCCATCCAGCGCCCTGCCACTTTCGCGCCAGGCGCCTTCCGGCAGGATGACCTCGGCCGTGGCGTTGGGCGGTACGGTCAGGTCGTAGCGTTTAAGGCCCGTGGCATCACCTTCGCAACGGCCGGCCATCCGACCCAGGCACGAGTCATAGGTGGCGCTGACCGTGCCGGCTTTCGGCAGGTAAATGGGCTCTGCACGCAGGGTGCGGAAACCGGCCGAGGCGGGGGAGAGGCCGGCCAGGCGGCGGTACATGAAGCCGCAGACCGCGCCATAGGCGTAGTGGTTATAGCTGTTCATCGCCAGATCACCTGTATCGCCATCCCAGCGTTCCCACATGGTGGTGGCGCCGTGCAGGGGCATATAGCCCCATGACGGTTTCTGGGTTTGCAGCAGCAGGCCGGAGACGACCTCCAACTGGCCGGTGTCGGCGAGCGCGTCTAACAGATAGGGTGTGCCTAGGAAGCCTGTGGAAAGCTTCATGCCGCGACCGCGGATTTCGTCGGCCAGCACTTGGGAAGCCCCGGCGATGCGATCGGCGGGCACCAGTTTGAAGTGAAGAGACAGCACTTGTGATGTCTGGCTGCCATTACCGGCCTTGCCGTTGGCATCGATGAATCCCCTGGCATAAGCCGCGCCGATTCTGGCGCGCAGATCGGCATATCTCGTCGCCAGGTCGCTGCGGCCGGTGGCGTGCGCCATATCGGTCATCAGGTCGGCGCAATAGGCCCAGTAGGCGGTGGCGCAGAGGATGCGCGGCGTCGTCTCGTCGTCGGGCTTGACGGCATCGACCGACAGCCAGTCGCCGAGATCGAGCCCGCGTTCGTGACGCCAGATATAGTCCGGATTATGCCTGAGCAGGTAATCCATCCACGCCGTCATGGCGGCCCAGTTTTCGTTGACCACGGCGGTGTCGCCATAGCGCTTCCACAGGGTCCACGGCAAAATAATGCCGGCCTCCGACCAGCCCGCGGTCACGATATCCGGGAAGGACAGGGGCTGCGGTACGACGATCGGGTAGGCGCCTTCCGGCGTCTGGGCGGCCCGGACCTCGTTGAGGAAGCGCCGGATGAAGGGATCTACCTCCATATTGAAGGCGGCGGCATCGAGAAAGACCTGGATGTCACCCATCCAGCCCATCCGCTCGTCGCGCTGCGGGCAATCGGTCGGCACACCGAAAAAGTTGGAGCGCTGGCTCCACATGGCGTTGTTCCAGAATTGCTGGATCAGCGCGGAGTCGAACCTCATATCGCCAGTGACCTTGCAGGCCGTGGTGACAACAATGCCCTCGATATCGGCCGCTTTCGGCACGCTGGGATAGTTTTCGACCTGGATATAGCGGAAGCCGTGATAGGTAAAGCTCGGCTCCCAGGTCTCGCCATTTTCGTCGCCGCGCAGGGTGTAGTGGTCCTGGCATTTGGCCATGCGCAGATTGGCCTGGTCTACCTCGCCATCGGCCTTGAGGTATTCGGCGAATTTCAGAGTGATGGTGTGACCGGCCTTGCCCTTGGCGGACAATCGCGCCCAGCCGGCGAAATTCTGGCCAAAATCGAAGACATAGACGCCGGGTTTCGGCTGCGTAATCTTCGCGGCACGGCGTTTGGCCACGGGCATTAAAAGGGGACTGGTCTGGGCCAGAATGTGGGTTTTCGGTGCCTCGCCGATCTGGGCGGCGGGCCAGTTCTGTTTAAAGCCGGGCTTGTCCCAGCCCGGTGTTTCGAGGCGTGCATCGTACACTTCGCCATTATAGATTTCCGAGGTGACGATTGGCGAGGGACCAATGCGCCATTTGTCATCAGTGACAATCCAGTCCGTGGTGCCATCGGCATAGTCGAGCCGCAGTTGCGCCAGCAGACGGCGCGGCGCGGGGCCGAAGCCATAGCGCTCCAGTCGCCAGCCGAAGGCGCCGGCATACCAGCCGTCGCCGACCGTGATGTCCAAAGCGTTTTCACCCGCATGGACCAATTTGGTGACATCGAAGGTCTGGTAGAAGATATGGTCGCGCGCCACGCTGATTTCAGGCGATAAACGCGCCGGTGAGACGCGTTCGCCATTGAGGTGGGCGTCATAGGCGCCCAGGGCCGTGGCGTAGAGGCGGGCATTGACAACCTTGCCCTTTGACGTGAAGGCTGTGCGCAGATGCAGGGCCGGCTCTGCCGGACGGGGATCGTTCTGGGCATCTGAGCCGGATTTTTGCGCCTTGTCCCAGTCGCTGGCGTCGAAACCGGCGGCCCACCAGTTTTCAGGCGGCAGCGGGCGGACCTTCCAGTCCGGGCCACTGACGAAGCGCTGAATGGAACCATCGGCCAGATGCAGCCGGATCAGGGCCGCGAAGGCGCCGCCATCGACCGGAAAAAAGCCGGTGGTTTCGGCCTGTAACAGGACGCAGACACTGTTACGACCGGGCGCGATTTTGGCGGGCACCGGCACCAGCGTGCCCCAATTGGGCACCGGCTGGTCGGGCAGGGGCAGGGTTTCGCCATTCGCCCAGACGCCCCTGATCCAGTCCTTGCCGGAAATCAATACTTCGGAGGACGCGAGATTGGCCGGCGCATCGAAATCGAGCCGGAAGGCGTGTAGACGATCGTCGAGTGCCTTGGGCGACCAGATCCATTGCAGGGCGGCGGCGCGATCACCGGCGGCCAGGTTGTCCTCGGCGATGATCCATTGCGCCCGCCAGTCGGCCGGATCGAGCAGGCCGGTCTCGAACCAGGTTGTGGCCGATGCGGCCGTACGGCCCTTATTATCGGTGATCTCGACTGACCACCAAACGCGCTGCATCGATTTGAGCGCCGTGCCTTTGTAAGGAATATCGAAGCAATCGCTCGCATTGACGACTCCGGAGTCCCACAGATCGGCCTTTGTCGTATCGGGCGTGGAAGCGGCGCGGATGCGATAGCTGGTCTGCATCAGGCCGCGCTCCGGATCGCGTTCTGGGCCGGTCAGCCGCCACGACAGGCGCGGCTCGCGGACCTGCGTGCCCAGCAGTTCGGTCGTCTGTTCGGCACGCAGATCGGTTACACCGAAAGGCATTGCGGCGGCCTGTATGCTCGATGCCTGGGCGGAAGCCGCCGCCAGTCCGCTGACGGCAAGGAAGTGGCGGCGGTTGAGCTTGGGCATAGGCGCGTTTCCTATTTATATATAATACATCATACATATTGTATAATTGGGCGTGGGGCAACAAAAAAGCCGGTGCCGGATGTTTCCATCTGGCCCCGGCCCTATTGAAGCAGGTTGTGGTTTTAGTAGTTGTCGCGCAGCCTGCCGCCCAGTGCCGCTGTGACGCAGGCGATAAAGGCGCCGACCAGCAGGGAAATGCACAGGGCTGTATGGAAGGCGACCATGGCCTTGCGGGCATCTTCCGCAGCCTTGGTCGCCTTGGCCTTTGCGACATCGATCTGGGCCAATGTATTATTGACGCGCGCTTCGGCCTCGGGCTTGGAAAGGCCGGTACGGGCGGCGACCTGAGCAGACAGATAGGTGCGATCGGCGGGCGGAATGACACCGGTCCTGGCGCCATTGGCCAGGATGCGCGTGGTCTCCGCGCTGACGTCTGCGGCTGTTGCGGGCGTGGCCGGAGTCGTTGTGCGGTAGAGGCTGTCAGAGTAATAACCCAGGTCGTCGGCATTGCCGGCGGCACCGGCCGCAGCGCCAGCCGCCACGGTGGCGCCCGCCTGGACGCCGGCATTGACCGCACCCAGGGCCACGCAGGCCGCAAGGGTGAAGGTGAACAAAGTGGCCACGGCCCAGGCCAGGAAGCCGTGCGCCGTATCGCGGAAGAAGACTTCATCGCTGTGGGTGTCGGCCCATTTGACGCGCAGCCGGCCGGCGATATAGCCGCCAACGCCGGAAGACGCCCACTGCATCACCACCAGCCAGATGGCCATGCCGGCGGTGAAGGTCACCAGGCTTTCGCCGGGATTATAGGCCGAGGTCGAGGCAAAGCCGAGCGCCGAGCCAAGCGGCAGGAGGATGGCGGAAATCGCCGCGGCCGCCGCGGCACCGCCAAGGATAGACGCCCAGTGAATGCCGGATTTTGACGATTCGAGGTTGGGGCCGTCGGTCGCCGTGAGGGGATCAGGGAGTGCCATGTCTTGCCCTCCGATCAGTGAAACAGAAGGGCCAGGATGATGATCACGGGGATAGGCACCCCCAGCAGCCACAACAAAATACCTTTAGCCATAAGAAAACCTCCCATGATTGAAACGATAAATCAGGGATAGGGCAGGCTGTATCGGGTCTAAATGCCGGACAGGCCGGCAAACTGTAATAAAGTCATAAGCTTGGCGGCAACGTTTTGATTGCCGCCTGTTTCATTTCGCCAGTTCGCGCTCGATGGAGGCCACAAGGCGCGGATCATCGGCGGTCACATCCGGCGCGAAGCGTTCGACCACCTGGCCGTCCTTGCTGATCAGGAACTTTTCGAAATTCCACAGAACCTCGCCTTCGGGGCTGACCGGGATGCCGAACTTTTCCAGTCGCTCGCGCATGGGACCGGCGCTGACGGCATTAGGTTGCGCTTTGGTGAAAACATCATAAAGGGGATGCTTATCTGCGCCCACCACGCTGATCTTGGCGAACATAGGGAAGGTGACATCATAGCTGGTGGCACAGAAATCGGCGATTTCGGCGTCGGTGCCGGGTTCCTGGCCAAGGAAATTATTGGCCGGAAAACCAAGGATTTCCAGATCGTCAGCCGATTTCTGGCGATAGAGGGCTTCCAGACTCTCATATTGCGGCGTCAGCCCGCATTTCGAGGCCACATTGACGGCCAGCAGCACCTTGCCCCTGAAGGCCGCCAGCGTGGTCGGCGTACCGTCGATACGTTTCAGGGGGATAGAGTAGAGATCGGTCATGGGGTACTCCTTGGCAATGATGCCGAGAGTGCTTTTTTCATTGCGCTTTGGCAAGGGCTGGCCCACCCTGTTGTCAACAACAGGGAGCCTGTCATGCACACCATCGCCAATATTATCACCGGCCTTGTCGCCGCCCTGCATATCGGTTTCCTGATTCTGGAGATGTTCCTGTGGCAGACGCCGCTCGGGCGGCGCATTTTCGGCCTGACGCCGGAATTCGCGGCGCAATCCGCCAAGCTCGCCGCCAATCAGGGGCTCTATAACGGCTTTCTGGCCGCCGGCCTGATCTGGGGACTTCTGGCGCCGCACGACGGCTTCTATATCAAGATATTCTTCCTGACCTGCGTGATCGTGGCCGGGCTTTATGGCGGCTTTACCGTCAAAAAGTCGATCCTCGTCATTCAGGCCTTGCCCGCGCTGATCGCGCTGATATTGCTCCATCTATGAGCTTTATCCTGCGTCCCGCCGCAATGGCGGATATTCCCGTCCTGAAAAATCTGATTGCCGAATCCGTCATGACCCTCCAGGCGGACGATTACAGCGAAGCCCAGCGCCGGGCGGCGCTCGGCACGGTGTTCGGCGTCGATACGCAACTGATCATCGACCAGACTTATTTCGTGATCGAGACATCGGGCGAGATCGTTGCCTGTGGCGGCTGGAGCTTCCGCAAGACGCTTTATGGCGCGGATGCCCTGGCGGGACGGGAGGATAACCGGCTTGACCCGAAGATCGATGCCGCCCGTATCCGTGCTTTTTTTGTCAAACCCGGCTGGACACGGCGCGGCCTGGGCGGGCAAATCCTCAAGGCTTGCGAAGCGGCGGCGGTCGCGGCCGGTTTCCAGC
>NZ_JBQCHT010000025.1:0-146749 GCF_051954415.1 Asticcacaulis sp. | reverse complement strand
CATGAGGAAGGCGGCGGAGCGAACCAAAGAAACCGTCTGGAGGAAGATCGGAAAACTCATTGATCGATTTCCTCCAGACGAATGCGCAAACTACTTCAGGAACTCAGGCTATGCTTCCACTTAAAGTCATAACGCTCTAATAGCTTACGGGGTGTGGGGTCTGTGACCCCACGTCTTACTTCTTCTGCTCAGCCGCCGGGCGGTCGCCGATCATCGGTGCAGAGTGATCCTTCTTCTGCATGTCGGTAATGCGCAGCACGACGGGGCCCAGAATGACCAGGAACAGTACCGGCAGGAAGAAGACGATCATCGGCACGGTAAGCTGGGCTGGCAGGGCCGCCGCTTTTTTCTCGGCCGCCGAAAGGCGCAGTTCGCGGTTTTCCTTGGCCATGACGCGCAGGGCGGTGCCAAGCGGGGTGCCGTATTTTTCCGCCTGGACCATGGCGGTGCAGACGGCCTTGATGCCGGGGTGGTTGGTGCGTTTGGATAGTCCTTCATAGGCCATCCGGCGTTCCGGCAGGTAGGAGAGTTCGGCCACCAGCAGGGACAGTTCCTCGGCCAGTTCGATGGAGGAAGGTCCCATTTCGGCGGCCACTTTTTGCAGGGCGGTTTCGATCGACATGCCGGCCTCGACCGAAATCAGCAGCAGGTCGAGCGAATCGGGAAACGCCTGCATGATCGAGGTCCGGCGCTTGGTGGCCAGGTTCTTGATATAGATATTCGGCGCATAATAGCCGATAACGAAGGCGCCGACCGTGATCAGCAGCTTGATCTGTACCGGATAGTGGCCGATATCGATCACGAACATCTCGAAGGCGGCGATGGCACCCAGCACGAACGGCATGGCGAAACGGAAGAAGTAGAAGGTCGAGACCGGCTTGGGACCGCGAAAACCGGCCGTGGCCAGGTTATCGACCACCTTGGGGTCTTCCAGAAGGGTCTTGAGGTTCAGCTTCTCGACCAGCGCACGATACGGGCTGGTGTCGGTATGGCGCAGGCTGGAGCCTTCCTTCACGGTCTGGCGCGAGAGGCGGCGCAGTTCGTCGCGACGAGTGGCCACGGACTTCATGCGCTTGTCGAGCTGGTCACCAGAGGTCAGGCTCTGGCCGAGCGTCAGCAGGCTGAAGAAGGCGAGGACGGCGACGAACCCGAAGACCAGGTTGCCCGGCGTCATGATAAAGGCGGCGAAATCGGTCATGTGCTTGCTCGCCCTAGAATTTGAAGTTGATCATCTTGCGCATCATCATGATGCCCATGAACATCCAGGTCGCGCCGCCCAGCAGCATCAGTTGCCCGCGCGTATCGGTAAACATCGGCGCGATATATTCCGGACGCACGATCGAAATCATGATGCCGACGCCCGGCGGCAGTACGCCGATGATCGAAGCCGAGGCAATGGCTTCGGAGGAGAGTGCCTTGATCTTTTCACGCATCATCTTGCGCGCACGCAGCACGGCTGACAAGTTGCCGAGCGCTTCGGAGAGGTTGCCGCCCGTCTTGGCCTGGATGGCGATAACGATGGTGAAGAAGCGCAGTTCCGGCGCGGGAATATGCTCGCTCATCTTTTCAAGCGCACCGTCAAGCGACATGCCGACGCCGACATTTTCGACCAGGCGCTGGAATTCCGGACCGAGCGGCGCGCTGCATTCCTTGGCCACCAGTTTCAGGCCGTCATTGACCGGCAGGCCGGACTTGATGCCGCGGGTGATGATATCCATGGCGTTGGGAAATTCTTCGGTGAACTTCTTGATGCGCCGTGTCGCCATCATTCCGAGCACCCAGCGCGGCAGACCATAGCAGGCCGCGAAAGCGGCGCCGCAGGCGATCAGCAGGCGCACCAGGAAAGGCATGTGCCCCAGGGCCAGCAGCGGAATGACAAACACCACGGCGCCGAGGATGCCGCTATAGAGCCAGAACTTGGTGATATCCGGGGTGACGCCGGCGTGCAACATCCGCGCGCGCAGGGTCAGGCGCGCCTTGCGTTCGCGCTTGTCAGCTTCCTTGAGCTGCTCGGTGATCTGCCGGCGGCGCTCTTCGGGGGTCTTGGCCTGGGCCTTCTGACGCTGCTTGGTGCGGGTATTGCTGCCGAGACCGATGGTTTGGGTGCGCTTGGTCAGGGCTGCCGAACCGCCGCCCCCGCCGGTGAAGGCGAAGCCGAGGCTGGCGATGATGACGAAGCCCAGAAAGGCGATCAGGATGGTCATGAGCATGGATTATTCACTCGCATCCAAAGCTTCGGCCAGTTCGCGTTCGAGGCCGTAATATTTGGCGCGGTCCCAGAAGCGCGGGCGGCCGATGCCGGTGGAACGGTGGCGGCCGATGATCTTGCCCTGCTTGTCCTCGCCCTCGATTTCATAGACGAACAGGTCCTGGGTGACGATGACATCGCCTTCCAGGCCCAGCACCTCGGTGATGTGGGTGATGCGGCGCGAACCGTCGCGCAGGCGGGCGGCCTGGACGATGACGTCGATCGAGCCGACGATCATCTCACGGATGGTGCGTGAGGGCAGGCCGTAGCCGCCCATGGTGATCATGGATTCGAGACGCGACACGGCTTCGCGCGGCGAGTTGGCGTGCAGCGTGCCCATTGAGCCGTCGTGGCCGGTATTCATGGCCTGGAGCAGGTCGAAGGCTTCCGGGCCGCGGACTTCGCCGACGATGATGCGTTCGGGGCGCATACGCAGACAGTTCTTGACCAGGTCGCGCATGGTGATCGTGCCCTGGCCTTCGAGATTGGGCGGGCGCGTTTCCAGACGCACCACATGCGGTTGCTGGAGCTGGAGTTCGGCGGCGTCTTCGCAGGTGATGACGCGTTCAGTCGGATCGATAAAGGCGGTCAGGGTATTGAGCAGGGTGGTCTTGCCGGAGCCCGTACCGCCGGAGATCAGGACGTTGCAACGCGAGGCGCCGATGACGCCGAGCACGCGTGCCCCTTCCGGACTGATGGAGGCGAACTCCACCAGGTTGCGCATGGTCAGCTTGTCTTTTTTAAATTTCCGGATGGTGAGCGTGGGGCCATCGAGCGCCAGCGGCGGGGCGATGACGTTGACGCGGGAACCATCAGGCAGGCGGGCGTCACAGACCGGCGAGCTTTCATCAACGCGCCGGCCGACCTGCGACACGATGCGCTGGCAGATGTTCATCAGTTGCTGGTTGTCGCGGAAGCGCACATTGGTGAGCTGCACCTTGCCGCCGACTTCGATAAAGACGCGCGTGGCACCATTGACCATAATATCGGCGATATCGTCGCGCGCCAGCAGCGGCTCCAGCGGGCCATAGCCCAGGACGTCGTTGATGATGTCCTGGACAAGATTGTCCTGTTCGGCCACCGACATTGACACGTTCTTGATCGCCACCAGTTCGGCGACGATATCGCGGATTTCCTCGGAGGCGGCCTTATGATCGAGCGAGGCGAGCTGGCTTAAATCAATTGTATTGAGCAGGGCGTTAAAGATCGCCGTCTTGGTGGCGTGGTAATAGTCCGACTGCTCACGGACGATCTCGGTAACCGCCTGCGCCTGGTGCATCTGCTCCAGACCCTTGCTCAGTTTGTTGGGGGCGAGCTTCGGCTTGGCCGCCGCTGCACCGCCACTATCCCCACCAACACGCTTTTCCTGCGACAGTTCGGGGAGGGCTGCGCGCGGTGCGCCCGTGTTCTGGGCGGGTGTTTTGGCGTCGAGGGTTTGCGGACGCGTGGCGATATCCGACCGGGCCGAGGCGGGCGGCGGGGCCGCACTCAGGGCCTGGGCGCGGATCTCCAGCGGCGACGGGCCGGATCTGGCCGCATCGGCGAGGGCGCGCGTACCTGCCCCTTGAGCTCCTTCGGTCGGACGTTTACCAAACACGTTCAGAACCTCACTTCTTAAACAGATTGCCCAGGAAGGAGGACGATTTCTTGGTTTTCGGTTCCGGATTGCGGCCGGTGATGCGGGCCGTCAGTTGCGCCATGGCATCGGCCACCTTGCCAGTGGGCGCGACCTCGCTCAGCATCTGACCGTTGTTTGACGCCTGGCCGAACAGCTTGGCGTCGAAAGGAATCAGGGCGCAGGGCTCGATGCCGAGCGCAGCGGTGAAATCCTTGACCGGAATTTCCGGACGGCCCGGCATCTCGGTCTGGTTCAGCACCAGTTTCGGCGCGGAGTCATTGGGGCGGGAATGCTTGAGCAGGTCGATGATGTTCTTGGCGTTGCGCAAAGAGGCCAGGTCTGGCGTGGCCACGATAACGACCTCGTCGGCGGCGATCAGGTTCGCCTTCAGCCACGGCGACCACAGGTGCGGCAGGTCCATGACGATGTAGGGCGCGGCGGAACGCACCTTGCGCGTCACCTCGTCATAGGCGTCCTGGTCGGCGGTATAGTCCTGGTCGAGGGCAGCCGGGGCCGAAAAGAGCGACAGGCGATCGGTGCATTTGGCCAGCATCCGGTCGAGCAGCACGGAATCGAGGCGGTCCGGTTCGTTCAGCGCCTCGGCCATGCCCTGCAGCGGATCCTGGTTGAAATCGAGGCCGGCAGTGCCGAACGGCAGGTCGTAATCGACGATGACCGTGTTCGACTGCATCTGTTCGCTGAGATTGTAGGCGAAGTTGTGGGCGATGGAGGAAGAACCGGCGCCGCCGCGCGCGCCGACAAAGGCGATGGTGCGGCCGACGAAGGGCGTTTCCGGATCGTTGAACAGGGTAGCGATTGATTTGATCAACTGCATCGGCTGGATCGGCGCTACCAGGTAGTCGCTGACGCCCTGGCGGATCAGTTCGCGGTAAAGGGAAATGTCGTTATGCGCGCCGATGACCACCACCTTGGTATTGGCGTCGCACACCTCGGCAAGCTGGCCAAGCTGATCGAGCAGGTCGCGGCCGCGCGCGGCGCTTTCGACGAAGATCAGCGAGGGGGTGGGCTCGTTGCGGTAGGTTTCGATCGCCTCGGCCATACCGCCGCGCCGAACCAGAGACTGGGCGCGTGTCATGCGGCGGTCGAGCGCCGCCGCGTCACAGGCCGCGACCGAGCCTTCATTGTCCGGGAAGAAGTGTATGGCGATGCGCGGAATGGAAATCGCGCCGATATCCTCATCATCATGGCTGAAATGCAGGCCGGTCGGTTCACGCAAACTCAAAGGGGCGGCCGATCCGGAGGCCGGGGCCGCGAAAGCCTGGCGTTGCAGGTCGGCCGGGAGTGCTTCCGGCTCGTCGTCGAACGCGTCGGCAAACGGATCACGCGCCGGGGTTTCCGCCGCATACGGCGCCGCGTAGCTGTCCACGGCATAGTCGTCCTCGGCATCGAGCCTGGCCTTGTAGTCGACGAACTCATCGTCCAGGTCATCAAGGCTGTCGAAGGGGTCATTATGTTTGGCGGGGTTTGCCATGATCTGCCTTGCTCTACTTGATCGCGTTGGAAATGGCGCCCGTGGCGTTGTCGTCCTTCGCCGAAGACGTGACGTCGCCCTTGCGGTACTTGTCGAACACCACGGAACGGCGTCCCATGTCCGCCGATGTAGCGGCCCTCGGTGTCTGCAGGTCGCGCGGATCGGCGATCTGGGCCGCCAGGTTGGAAGAAACGGCGCAGCCGAAGTTCTGGTAAGGCGTGTTGTTGCGCGTGGCCGCCAGGTTTTCCCAGGTCTGGCCACAGGCATAGGTGCGGGCGCGGTAATCGACGATATTGACCGTGACGATATCGGCAGGCTGACCGGCCTGGCTCAGTTGCGACAGGCTGGTTGCGGCGACATCGTTATCGACCAGATAGTCGCCGACTGTGCGTCCGGCGGCGATGGCGGCCGGATCGCCGCTGGTGATGATTTCGACATTTACCGGCGCGCCGGAGGTCCAGCCTGCCTTTTGGGCGATCTGGTCGAGCGCTATGCGCTGGTTGCCCGACAGGCCGTTCGGATTGATGCGCAGGTTGATGGTTTTAGTCATCGTCTGCGCCTGAAGCGGATACTGCTCGGTGGGCGTCGGCGCCGTCAGGGCCATGCTGCCTGCCTTGCCGGAATCGGTGGCGCAGCCGGCGAGCGAAAGAGCCGTAAGCAGGACGGTGGTCAAGGCCAAAGGACGTAAAAGATGTGTCATGCCTGTGTCCTATTCAATCACGTAGCCGACGGGCGCCTGATAAGGCTCGGGGGGCTGCCCGGAGGCAACGGCGGCCGGTTTGACGATCTTGTTGAGTTGCCCCATGAAGGTGGCGCTCATGTCGCCGGCGGCCTGGAGGTTGTCGGCCGGCGTCTGCATGGCGTCGGGGTTGGTGGGGTCGACGATATAGGGCGTGACCAGCACGACCATCTCGGTTTCGTCATTGAGGAAGTCACGCGAGCGGAACAGCGAGCCCAGAACCGGCAGGGAGGTCATGCCCGGCAGGGAATCGAGGCTTTCCTTGAATTTCGACTGCAACAGGCCGGCGATCATCAGCGATGAACCGGACTGCATCTCGACCGTGGTTTCGGCGCGACGGACGCTGAGCGCCGGAATGGTGACGCCGCCGGTGACGGTAAAGGCGCCGGTATTGGTCAGTTCAGAGACCTCCGTCGACATCTTGAGCGAGATGCGGCCGCCGGAAAGCACCACAGGTGTAAAGCCGAGGCCGACACCGAAGGGCTTGAACTCGATGGTGACGCGGCCCTGGTCGTCTTCGCCGGTCGGCACGGGGAATTCGCCGCCGGCCAGGAACTTGGCCGACTCACCGGAAACCGCCGTCAGGTTGGGTTCGGCCAGGGTGCGGGCCAGGCCGGCATGTTCAAAGGCTTCAAGGCAGGCATCGCTGCTGGTGCCGTTGGCCAGCTTGCCGGCATTCGTAACCGTGGTGGTCGTGCCGCCGTTGGTGGTTGTGGTGGTTGTGGAGCCGTCAAAGGTCGCGGTCTTGGCCTGGCCATAGCAAAGGCCCTTGCCACCCTGATAGCTGCCATTGGCGCCGTAGGTATTGGGACGGCCAAAGGAATAGGATTTGGTGCCGTCATTATAGGTGATGGAACTGGACAGCCCCAGTTGCTTGATCGACGAGCGGTTGACCTCGACGATGCGCACCTTGAGCGTCACCTGGTCCTTGCCGGCGATGGTCATCAGGTTGAGCACATTATCGGGAGAGCCGGCGAAGCTGGCGGCCAGACGGCCGATCTGGTCGGATTCGCCGGCATCATGCGCGATGCCTGACAGAACGACATGGCCGTTGACGCTCTGGACCTCCACATGGGTGCCGGGGAAGAGGCGCTGGACCGCGTCGGCCAGGCCATCCGTCGGGGCATCGACAATGATCGACAGGTTGAGGATCTGGCGCCCCATACCATCGAAGAAGATGGCGTCGGACTGGCCGTTGGCCACACCGAGCACGAAGATGCGGCGCGGCGTGCGCAGCACGGCGTCGGCAACGGCGGGGTTGGAGACGAAGACATCGCTGGCGTCGACCGGCAGGTCGATGACCGCCGAACGGCCCTTGGAGAGGTTCAGAACCTGCGTCTTGACCGACGCGGTTTGCGTATGGACCTGAAGGCCGCCGGTGGATGCGTAGGTGCGCGGCTCCGCCGAAACGGATGCCGCGCCAAGGAGACATACCAGAACCGCGGCGCTCAGGCCCGCTTTTATGGCAAGGGGACGGGTGAGAGAGATCATCGTGACACCATTACCTCTGTGGTCTGGTCGGGTCGGAAGACGCGCACCGATTTGTCGCCGGCGCCAGTGGGCGCAGCAGCCACGGCGCCGGACGGACCGGCGGCATCGGCATAGGAACGCAGCATCAGGGACAGGGTGCCGGATGCTTTTGCCAGGGTAACAACCTGGCCGTCAGAGGGCGACACTTCGAGCGTGGCGGTAGCGCCGATGACGCTCTGCTTGCCTTCTTCGACATTGACCTGCTGATCGATGGCCAGCACGCGGATATTGCGCAGGACCGGCTGGACCGAATCGATCGTGCCGCCGCCCGTCGTGCGCGGCGTCTGATGGGTGACGAGGATATCGACGCGGTCGCCGGGCAGGATGAAGCCGCCGGCAGTATTATCGACGCTCACCGGCACGGCCAGGGCGCGCATACCGGGGCTGAGCATGACGGCCATATAGCCGCCTTCGTCGGCGCGGACGATCTTGGCGTCGATGATCGGCTCGTTGGCGAGAATGGCTTCGCGCGTCACGCCGCCAACATAGGCTTCCTTGGTGGGAGACGGCGCCACCTTGTCGGCGACGGCCTGGACCAGTTCGCTGCCGGGCTTCTTGACGGCGACGGGGCCCTCTTTAGAATCGCCCTTCTTTGCCGCAGCATCTTCGCTGCCGGCGGCCGGAGCCGCGGCGGCGGGCGCGCCGCCATCGACAATGTAGGCAGGGTTCAGGGTATTGACCGGCCAGTCCTGCCAGTTGAGATCGGCCTCGGTGATGCGGGCGCCGGCGGGCAGGTCGCGGGCGGCGACGAGCACGCGGACGGTGGGTTGCGCCGGCGGCGCCTGGACGGAGGCTTCGGCCTTGTGCGATCCGCTGCCGGCCATCATGCCGCGCACCAGAAAGGCCAGGATCAGCGCCGCGATGGCCGCGAGACCGATAACGGCGTAGCGTGACGTCTTCATTGACCCCATATCCCCTGAGAAAATCTGACTCTGAGAAAATCCGGCAGTCCGCGTCATGCGGGCCAAATCATCTGCGAAATTGAACTTAAGGAATCTTCGCTTAAGGTTAGTTAACGTCCGACTAAAGAAAGTGTGCGGGCGCATAATTCTTTAGATTCATGAAGGTTTCCGGATTTTGGCGTCCGGTGCCGCAAACCTAGAGCGCCGGCAGGGGCAGCAGGCTGCTCATGAAATCGCTCTGCCACAGGGCGGCGATGCCGCCGACGCAGATGGCGATGCCATAGGGAATACCACCCTTCGGCTCCAGATGCTGGCCGAGCCAGTGCGGCAGTTTGGGAGCATAAAGCGAGAAGAACTGGCGCAGGGCCAGCAGGCCCAGGGTCAGGACTCCGCCGAAGATCGCCGTATAGAGAAGCAGGGCCACAAAGCCATGAAGGCCAAGCCACAAAGAGGCCGCCGCGATCAGCTTGGCGTCGCCGCCGCCCATGAAACGCAGGGCGAAAAGCGTCATGCCGAGCACCAGTCCGGCGAGGCCCAGGCCGAGATGGATGCCCCATTGCGACAGGCTGAGATGGGCCAGCAGGCCGACCGGCACGAAAAGAACCGCCAGGCCAAGGGTCAGGCGGTTGGGAATGGTCATGGTGGTGAGATCAGACACTGCGGCCCAGAAAAGCGCGATCGGATACAGACAGGCCAGCAGTATGGTTATCGACACGGACAGTACCTCGAACGAGATGAGTGGCCGTGTGTAAGTAGCAGGTCCGGGTTAAGCAGTGCTTATCAGCCGGGGTTTGTCGCGCCCCCGACAGCGGTCCCGATCTTGTTATACATAGCCTCAGTACTTTCAGTGTAGTAATGAACCGCACTGACGATGGCGAGAAAGATCAGACCGGCGATCAGGCCGTATTCGATGGCTGTTGCGCCACTTTCATCCGCCAGAAATTGCTTGAACATCTGCCTGCACCTGCAAGTATAGGGGCTAAAAAGAACGGGCCGCAGACAGTGTTTCGTCTGCGGCCCGAATACTTTCAGTCCGTCAGGACTAAGCTTTTAGGCTTAGGCGGCCGGCTTCACAGAGTCGGAGATCTTGGTGAAGGTCAGGCCGAGGTTGGTGCCGACAGCGCCCAGAACGGTGATCAGGGCGACGGCGATCAGAGCGGCGATCAGGCCATACTCGATGGCGGTGGCGCCGGATTCGTCCTTGGCAAAGCGATTGAAGAACTTGGTCATGTGATTTCTCCTGGATAATTTTAAAGCAAGTGAACCATTTTCGTATCGGGTACCGAGTAAACGGCTCATTTGCCCCCGAACACGAGATCAAATTAGCAAGCCATGATTAAATTGAAGTAAACAATCAAATGAAAATAAAATTATTCTATAGTTAATCTGCGGTTACTATTAAATTGAATTAACCTTAATTTGATTTAACGATATTTATCGTTGTATTAATGCGTATTTTTTCATGTTAATATTGCGTTTAACAAATTTAAACAAATCTTATTTAGCCTGTTTCCTAACGCGGGCCTTACGCATGATCCTTATAAAGTCACTGAAGGGACCGAAACGGTTTCGGGTGACCTGCGAAACACGAGCCATTTGGATAATGAAACACATGAATATCAAATCGACTGGCGTGATGGCCTTTGTGCTCGCCGCCGCTTTCATTTCTTCAGGCATCGCTTCGAGCGCTTCCGCTGCCCAGCGCCTGGTGGTTGAGAAGAACCATTCGGCGCGCATATCGCTGAATGGCGCGGCGGGTTCGGTCATTGTTGCCAATCCGGACATCGCCGATGTTAACGTTGTCGATTCCCGCACCGTATATATTGTCGGCAAGGGCTTCGGAAATTCCAGCGTCATCATTACCGATCAGATGGGCCGTCCGCTATTCGATGGCGAGGTGGTGGTCACCGCCTCGCAAAAGGGCGCCATCACCGTTTACAAGGGCCTGACCCCGTCATTGATGGTCTGTTCGACGATCTGCACCTCGGAAGACACCGGCAGCAGCAATGCCGGCACCAGTTCGCCGGTCGCGCTTGGCACGCCAGCGGCAGCGGGCGTCACGCCGTAAGACCTGTGTCCCTGGCCGGTGACAATTGTAAACCGGCTTTAACGGACTATTGACCGCGACACTGTAATCTGGGGGCGACTATTGAAACAGGGGCGCGAAAACCACCATGCGAGCCAGGCTTGCGGACCTTCGTAGGGCCATTCGGGGCCTGAAAGACACGCGCGGTTCCACCGCAGTGGAGTTCGCACTCGTGGCCGGTCCCTTGATCTTCCTGATCTGCGCCTGCGCCGAACTGGCGCTGATTTTCCTGGTATCGGTTACGCTCGATAACGCCACGGACAGGGCATCGCGGGATATCCGCACGGGCCTGACCACCAATGCCAATACCAGTGTTGAGCAGTTCAAGCAGAAGATCTGTGACAAGATGGGCTGGTTGGGCGGCAACTGCATCAGCAGCCTTCAGGTCGATGTCCAGACCTACAGCAGCTTTGCCGACCTGTCGAATGCGCCGCCGCCGATCGAGGATGGCAAATTCAAGGCATCCAGTTTCAACTTCAATATCGGTCCGGGCTCCAGAATCCAAATGGTGCGCGTCTATTACGAATGGCCGCTGATCACGCCCCTGCTCGATGGCGCCCTTTCCAAGCTGGGCAATAACGATGCGGTTGTCTCCGCCAAAGCCGTTTTCAGAAACGAGCCGTTTTAACATGATCTCCCTGCGCCGCCTCAACCGCCTGGTCACGCTGAAAGCCTTTGGCAAACGCTTCGCCGCTGACGGCTGCGGCGTCTCCGCCATTGAATTCGCCCTGGTCGCCCCGATTCTTATCCTGCTTTATCTCGGCATGGCCGAACTGACGCTCGGCATGATGGCCGCGCGCCGCGTCTCGCACCTGGCCGCCACGGTAGGCGATCTGGCGGCGCAGTCGCAAACCCTGACGCCGACCAATATCACCGATCTGTGGGCGATCGGCGCCAATATGCTGGACCCTTTCCCGACCAGCGGCACCTCCTTGAGAATTCGCCTGACATCGGTGACGATGCAAAGCACGAAAAAGGCGACGGTGGACTGGAGCGAGCCTTCCAACTGGACCAAGCATACCAACACTGACAAGGCGATCACGGATATCACGACCGATCAGATTGCGGTCGGTGAAAGCCTGATCCTGACCGAGGTGGAATACGATTACGATTCGCCCATCGGCAATTTCTTCAAGACGGGCACCGTCTTCAAGGACACCTTCATGCACCATCCGCGCAATGGCTCGGAGGTCACCTGCCCGTTGTGCCCCTAACCCTCCAAAACCGATCTGATCAGGGACAGCTTGGTTTCGGTCTCCAAGCGCTCGGCTATCGGGTCGCTGTCGGCCACGATGCCGCCGCCGGCCGCCGCGCGAAAATGCCAGCCGGCCTCATCTTTTTCCAGCGCCAGGGTACGGATCAGCACGTTTGAGTCCATGGCGCCGCCGGCATCGATGAAGAACAGCGACCCACAATAGGGGCCGCGCGCCGCCTCCATCTCACAGATCACCTTCATGGCCTGTACCTTGGGGGCGCCGGAAATCGAGCCGGGCGGGAAGGTGGCACACAACACATCGGCGGCTGTCTTTCCAGTCTGGAGTTGCGCCGTGACGGTCGAGACGAGATGGTGGACATTGGGATAAGATTCCAATGCATTCAGCGCGGTGACCTTTACGCTGCCGACTTCCGCCACCTTGGAGAGATCGTGGCGCATCAGGTCGACGATCATCAGGTTTTCGGCGCGGTCTTTCGCACTGGCGGAAAGCTCGACGGCCAGGGCCGCGTCTTCATCCGGTGTCTGGCCACGCGGCCGGGTGCCCTTGATCGGGCGAGTTTCCAGGTGGCCTTTGCTGTCCAGCGCGATAAAGCGTTCCGGACTGTTGGACAGGACCGCCCGATCGCCAAGAGTCAGGAAGCCGCCGAAAGGGGCGGCGCCCTTGTGATGCAGCGCCGCCATCAACCGGCCGGGGCTGGCGCCTGGTTTCAGCCGACCGCTCCAGCCGCGCGCCAGATTGGCCTGAAACAGATCGCCGGCGTGGATCTGCCGCACCAGCGCGGCTACTTTATCTTCGTGGACCTCGTCCGGTGTTTCGAGGTCGAGGGGCCTTTCGGTAAAGGGCGCAGTGTGCGGAGCGGATGCGGGGGTTGCGGAATAGAGCGCCGCCAGGGCGTCGCGCGCGGCCTCGGCCTCGGCAAGGCTTGCCCCCCGCCCGATAGCGGTCAGGGTGCGCTCGTGATGATCAAAAGCTATAACCGCCGGATAGCACAGCATGACCAGTTCGGGCCACGGCTGGCGGCCCTCGATGCGGAAGGGTCGGCGCTTCATGCCCTCCAGCCGCAGGCCCAGCTCGAAGGCGGCCATGCCGACCAGCCCGCCGGAAAACGGTGGCAGATCACTGCGGTGGTGATCGGCCGTGATGGGGGCGGTCGCTTCGCGCAGAAAATCAGCCGTTTCGCGCGGATCGTCACAGGCCAGGTGCGATTTTGCGACAGGCTGTGCCACCAGGTAGCTATACCGACCGAGGGCACCGCCATCGGACAGAAAACCGGCGGCAAAGGCGTGGTCCAGCCAGCCTTCCAGCCGTGCGCCCACCGCCTCGTAAGGCAGTTTTTTTTGCGCAGCAGTGGAAAGGGAGACGGCCGAAAACGGCAACATTCACAGCAACTTGATTCGATAGTGAGGGCCAGAAGGCGCACAATCATATCAGGATGTAACCCCTGTCGACAAGCCCGCGTCAGATGACGCCCGCCCGCACCGGTTACAGCCTATGGATGGAGGTCCATTGATCTGACTGGAGCGGTTTGCCTTAACAGCAACCCGCTCCTTTTTCTTTTGATCCCCCCCTCTTGGAGGGGAGGTGTCGAGCAAGCGTTAGCTAAGTCGAGACGGAGGGGTAAAGCCACAATCGCGGTTGTCTGTTGTTTACCTCTCCACCGCTTCGCGGTCCTTGGCACCGGGGGAGGAGCTTAATGAATTACCTGAACGGCGGCTCGTCAAACGCCCTGAGCTTGCGGCTGTGCAGTTTCGGACCGAAGTCGCGCAATATGCCGACCGTCTCGATGCCGATACGGATATGTTCGGCGATGGCGCGTTCATAGAAATGATTGGCCTGGCCCGGCAGTTTCAGTTCACCGTGCAGCGGCTTGTCGGAAACGCAGAGGAGCGTGCCGTAGGGGACGCGGAAACGATAACCTTGGGCCGCCAGGGTGGCCGATTCCATATCGATGGCGATGGCGCGCGATTGCGAAAACCGGCGGGCTGACAGCGAATATTTCAGTTCCCAGTTGCGGTCGTCGGTGGTGACCACCGTGCCGGTGCGCAGGCGCTTTTTCAGGTCTTCGCCATCCTGGCCGGTGACGCGCACCGCCGCCTGATGGAATGCCTGCTGCACTTCGGCGATCGGTGGAATGGGAATCTCGATCGGCAGCACATCGTCCATCACATGGTCGTCGCGCAGGTAGGCATGGGCCAGCACATAGTCGCCGATGCTTTGTGAGGCGCGCAGGCCCCCGCAATGGCCGATCATCAGCCAGGCGTGCGGCCGCATGACAGCGAGGTGATCGGTGATGTTCTTGGCATTGGACGGGCCAACGCCGATATTGACCAGCGAAATGCCCTGCCGGCCGGGCGCCATCAGGTGATACGCCGGCATCTGGTGCTTGCGCCACGGTGAGTTAGCGATCATCGCCTCCGGATCGGGGGTATCCTTCGTGATGGTGAAATTGCCGCAGCAAGACAGGGCCGTGTAAGGACTTTCCGGCTTTTTCAACTGCTCCAGCGCGTAGGCGACGAAGACATCGACATAGCGGTTATAGTTGGTCAGCAGGATATAGCCCTGGGTATGTTCGGCTGGGGTGCCGGTATAATGCTTCAGGCGCGCGATGGAAAAATCGCTGCGCAGCCCATCGAACAACACCAGCGGATGATGGCCCTCGGCGTCGATGAACGAAATACCGTCGGCCACCTCATTGCCGATCAGGGCCAGTTCGGTGGCCGGGAAATGGCGGGAGAGATCGATGGCCGAAACGCTGTTGAGATCAAGCCCGGCACCGTCGAGCACATACGGATAGGGGATTTCCTGATCGGACAGAGACACCGTGCATTCAGCGCCATAGTCGCGGATCAGCAGATCGAGTTGTTCCTCGATATAGTCGCCGAAAATATCCGGCCGGGTGATCGAGGAGGAATAGGTTCCGGGGCGCGAAAAGCGGGCATAGGCGCGATTGACCTCCGGATGACGGTTGGCCATGACCAGCGCCTCGTCTTCGTCATCGAGCACACCCTTCCAGACGATCGCCAGCTTGGGATAGCAGTAGCGCCCGGCATCGCGTAAAGGCCGCGACGGTTTCTGACGGGTGGAAAGATAGGCTTGCAGATCGGCCTGGAGCGCAGCCACGGCTTCGTCATAGATCTGGCGCAACTGGCGGACAATTTCAGCGGCGGAGATTTGGGGGGCTGCCGTTTTCTTTTCTGTTTTCATAGCCTTGAAGATAGCACGCCGAACGTCAATTTTCTATGACACCCATCGGCCTTAAGCCCAGTTCGCGCAGCAGGTGGGCGTCGGTGCCGGGTTGCGGATTGGGCGTGGTCAGAAGCGTGTCGCCGATAAAGATCGAATTGGCGCCGGCCAGAAAACACAGGGCCTGCAATTCCTCGCTCATCTCGTTGCGGCCGGCCGATAGCCGCACCATCGACTTCGGGCAGAGGATGCGCGCTACGGCGATCGTCCGGACAAATTCGATGCCGGAAATCCCGCCATCATTTCCGACCTTGTCACCCAGCGGCGTGCCGGAAATGGCCACCAGATTATTGATCGGGATGGAATCCGGATGATGCGGCAGGGTGGCCAACTGGTGCAGGAATGACACCCGGTCCGCGCGCGCCTCGCCCATCCCCATAATGCCGCCGCAGCAGGTCTTCATGCCGACGTCGGAAACGGCTTGCAGCGTATCCAGCCGCTCCTGATAGGTCCGTGTTGTGACCACGGAATCGTAATATTCCGGTGAGGTATCGAGATTGTGGTTGTAATAGTCGAGGCCGGCGTCTTTCAGCGCCTGCGCCTGATCGGGCGTGATCATGCCGAGCGTGGCGCAGGTCTCCAGGCCCATAGCCTTGACCCCGCCAATCATGGCGGCCAGCGCCGGTACGTCGCGGTCCTTCAGGTCGCGCCAGGCCGCCCCCATGCAGAAGCGCTGTGCCCCGCTGCCTTTTGCCGCCCGCGCTTCCGATAGCACCTTTTCGACCGCCATCAGCTTGCCGGCTTTCAGGCCGGTATCGAAATGCGCCGATTGCGAACAGTAGCCGCAGTTTTCCGCGCAGCCGCCGGTTTTCACCGAAAGGAGCTGCGAGAGCTGCACCTCGGACGGATCAAAATGCTGGCGATGCACCGTGGCGGCCTGAAAGACCAGTTCCATAAAGGGCAGATCGAAAAGGGCGGCGATCTCGTCCTTTGACCAGTCATGACGGAGTAAAAAAGCGGGTGCGTTCATCATCAAATCCTTAGCTTTGCGCCTTGATTAGTCCAATTGCGCCATGCCGGCACCCAAATTCTGCTCATTTCGGCTAATATTCTGCCGCCATGACTCTCGACCGCCGCCAGATTCTGACTGCCTTTACGGCCCTCGGCTTTACCGCTTCCATGGCTCGCGCGGAAGCCGTGGGCTTCGATCTGCGCCTGACTAATGAGGGCCTGATTATGCCGGTCATGGTGGGCGGCCAATTCTTGCAGGGTATTCTCGATTGCGGCGCCAGCGCCACCCTGATGGATGCCGGGGTTGCCGAAAACCTCGGGCTCAATGCGATCAGCGAACGGCGGGGGCAGGCCGTCTATGGGCAGATTACCGCGGGTGAAAGTGCGCCGGTACATATCCGTGCGGGTGATGCGGCCTACACGGCGCCTGTCATGATCCTGCCGATGCGGCAGGCCGGTTTGACCTCGGATATGCTGATCGGACGCGATATCCTGTCATCCTTTCCGCTCGATCTCGATGGCCCGGCTCAGCGCGCCAGTTTCCGACGCCAGCGGCCGGCGAATGGCATGAGGTCAATTCCCTTGTCGCGTAGTCCGAAGGGCGCTCTGGTAGTGGATATCCAACTGGAAGGCCAGCCGGTCCGCGCCAGTCTTGATACAGGCGCCAATACCGCGCTGATCCTGCGAAGGCATTGGGCGAAGCGGAACGGCCTGCTGGACGGTCGCCCGCAATCCACGGCCCTGGGCGGCGATATCAACGGCTTGCGCACGCTCACCCTGAGCCCGGTCCGCGATATCCATATCGGCGGCATGGCATTCCATGACCTCTCCGCCGAGATTTCCGACAATGTGCTGGAACACGATGTCACGCTCGGCCTGGATGTTCTCAGGCGTCTGCATACCTACTGGGATGTGCCGGCCGGAAGGCTGTGGCTGGCACCGACTTCCGACGCCATATAAAGATATCTTTATATGTTTATTGCCAATTCGCTGCCGGATCGTTATAAGCCGTCTCATATCTCTTGAAACGGAATCTGATCATGGCCGACTATATTGTAAAAGACCTCTCGCTCGCCGCCTTTGGGCGCAAGGAAATCGACATCGCCGAGGGCGAAATGCCGGGCCTGATGGCCACGCGCGAGGAGTTCGGTAAGGACAAGCCGCTGAAGGGCGCGCGCATCGCCGGTTCGCTGCATATGACGATCCAGACCGCCGTGCTGATCGAAACCCTGCAGGCCCTCGGCGCCGAAGTGCGCTGGGCGTCGTGCAACATCTTCTCGACGCAGGATCACGCCGCCGCCGCCATCGCCGCCAAAGGCACGCCGGTCTTCGCCATCAAGGGCGAAACCCTGGAAGAATACTGGGACTACGCCCACAAGATATTTGAATGGCATGACGGCGGTTATCCGAACCTGATCCTCGATGACGGTGGCGACGCCACGCTTCTCTGCGTACTGGGTCCGAAGGCCGAGCAAAACCCGGCCCTGCTCGACAATCCGCAGAACGAGGAAGAAGAAGCGCTCTACACCGTGATGAAGCGCTACCTCAAGGAAAAGCCCGGCTTCTATTCGGCCATCCGTGACGCCATCAAGGGTGTTTCCGAAGAAACCACCACGGGCGTTCACCGCCTCTATGCCATGGCGCAGAAGGGCGACCTGCCGTTCCCGGCCATCAATGTCAATGACTCGGTCACCAAGTCGAAGTTCGACAACCTCTATGGCTGCCGCGAATCCCTGGTTGACGCCATCCGCCGGGCCACCGACGTCATGCTGGCGGGCAAGGTCGCGGTCGTGCTCGGCTATGGCGATGTTGGCAAGGGTTCGGCCGCGAGCCTGCGCAATGGCGGCGCGCGCGTGATCGTCACCGAAGTCGATCCGATCTGCGCGCTTCAGGCCGCCATGGAAGGCTATGAGGTCCGTACGGTCGAGGAAGTGGCCGCTACGGCCGATATCTTCGTTACCTGCACCGGCAACAAGGACGTGCTGCGCCTGGAGCACATGCGCGAGATGAAGCACAACGCCATCGTCTGCAATATCGGCCACTTCGACTCGGAAATCCAGATTGCCGCCCTTCGCAACTTCAAGTGGGACGAAATCAAGCCGCAGGTCCACCACGTCGAATTCCCCGACGGCAAGAAGATCATCGTCCTCTCCGAAGGTCGCCTGGTGAACCTGGGCAACGCCACCGGACACCCGTCCTTCGTCATGTCGGCCTCGTTCACCAACCAGACCCTGGCGCAGATTGAACTGTGGGTGAACGGCAAGACCTATGACAAGTCGGTCTACACCCTGCCGAAGCACCTCGACGAAAAGGTTGCCCTGCTGCACCTGGCCAAGCTCGGTGCGAAACTGACCGTGCTGAACCAGGAACAGGCTGACTATATCGGCGTGCCGGTCGATGGCCCGTTCAAACCGGATCATTACCGCTACTAAAGAAAGCTACATTCCGCCTTCAATTTGTGTCTCAGATTGAAGGCGGAATTTTAGGTTCAGTCGTGCGGACCGAAATCCTAATCTTTATTCTTCGCCTGCTGTGATAGTCAGAAGGCGCCTATCCAAAAGTGCCATCGCGTCTGTCCTAAAACTAGGACCGCACCGCTGAGAAATCCCCTCAAATGCCCCCCCCAACGAGGGCGGATGCGGGTGGACTCCGGCGGACGGAGTTGAACTCAGCGTCTTATAATCAGCACATTTTTAAAGGTTTTTCCAGCTTTCGAGGACGAAAGCGAACAACCTAATGGTGCAGGAAAGAACTCTCACCTTTGAAATAGTCAATTGATTCAATTTTCTATTGGAAAGGTGCGGGGAGTAAAGAACCCCCAAATGTTCCCCCAAGCTTGCGTGCTGGGTTCTAGAGACGGTCTTAAGCTACACCAACATAACCATTGATGTCCACCAGCATTCGCACGAATCCGTTGTATTTTGGAAAGGCTACAAATCAACGGTATCGCTACAGGTCGCTCAGAAATTCCGAGGCAGGATCAACGCCAGAAATCAGCAAGTGATCACGCGCGCGGGTACATGCGACATACAGCAAGTGCCGCTCTGTGTTGTAAACCTCTTCAAGCTCGGATTCATCTGTCACGGTTTCGATGCGTTCCTGGTTCGGAATAACCTCATCGTCGCAAGCCATGACCGCTACGGCTTTGAACTCAAGCCCTTTGGCAAAGTGCATGGTGCCGATATTCACCTTTCCGTCGGCAGTCTCAGACTTATCGTCAAGCTCTACGACATCACACCCGGCCTTCTTTGCTGCCTGCCTGGCGCGGGGCATTTCGGCATCAGATCGAACAAAGATTGCGACTTCGCAAGGGTTCATGCCGCTGGTGACTTGTTCCTTGATCCATACCGCCACCCCGTCATTTTCGGAATCCGGGGTCGAGTAGGTCTGCACGTCAGGCGCAGGACCGTCGAAAAGCGAGATCGTGCCTTTCCGCCCTTCCACATTACCGTCAACGTCGCTGACGGACGGAGGCAGCAACTTATCCGCCATCGAGCGGATTTGCTGTGACGTACGGTAGTTTATTCGAAGTATGGACGAACGACCGCGCACATCCAGGCCCAATGCCTTCCATGAGAATGGTTGCTGAAAAATGCGCTGACCAAGATCGCCGGCTAGAAAGAGGGCGTTGCCGTCCACACCCACGGCGGACGCCAGAAAGCGCGCCTCTGCCACACCCAAATCTTGCGCCTCGTCAACGATGGCAAATTCGTATGCTCTCTTGTCCGTTCGTTGGAAATGATCCGTCAGTCTGCCAAAAACATCGGCCCAAGTGACAAGATTGCGCTCGGCCAGCGCCGCCCGCACTTTATCGAAAATAGCCCACAAGGTTTCGCGCTGCTTGCCACCAATCCGGGTCTTGCGGCCAAGCCGCGTCACATCGCGATAGGCCTCCCAGTTCCCAAGCTGCCAAGCATCGACGACCTCAGACCATTCGTTGAACAGAAAGGTCGTGGAAAATTTATGTCCATCTACTTCCAAAGCCGCTTTGGCGAGTAGATTGCGCACCTGGGCCGTCGAAGCCAAATTAGGTTGCCCAAAGTTGGCGGTATACAGATCGTAGCCGACAGCGGAAAACGCCTTCACGGCAATTCGAGCCTTCAGCCCCGCGTCGTGCCCGGCCAGCAAATCCAGGCGACGCGCCAGCGCATTGGCCAGCCCTTTTGAAAAAGTCGTCAACAGGACGCGCGCTTCAGGTTGACTTCTCGCCAGATGGACGGCGCGGTGCAGCGCGACAATGGTCTTGCCGGTGCCGGCCGATCCCGAAACGCGCACAGGGCCGGAAAACGACCTGCTGACAAGTGCTTCCTGCGCCGGATGAAGGAACACTGCCCATTTGTCCCAGGGAAAGTCGAGCGCAAGCTGCAAGTCTTCAGAAGTGGCAACCAGCCTGAAGCGGCGCTGGGCGTCGGGATGCGCGAACGCGTCAACCGTATCGGGTGTCTCAACAGGCGCTTCCGGCGTCTCTCCGACGGCCAGTTTGAGCAAGGCCTCTTGAGCTTCCTGCGGCAGATGAGCGATGACCTCGAATAAAGTCTCTTCCGTCGCGCTGCGCACGTCGTCAACCCAGTCTTCCGGCACGCCAAAAGCCATGATTTCGAACTTGCGCAGATTGTCGAATAACTTGGGTTTTGCGGGACTGGCGGGTTGGCTGATGACCGGAAGCTGATAAATCTCCGCGTCCTCGACACGTTCGCGTATCTGGACAAGTTGCATGGCCCCGGTCACCGGGTGTCGGTCCATGCGGCGCTTCTCCGCCCATTTGTAGGCGTCGTCATGATGATCGACATAGGCGAGGAGAAAGCTCGACGCCGTCTTGTGGATGATCAGCCGGATGTCGGCATTGACCCGGACCGACCAGAAATTGTCGTCCTTGCTTTTGTCGATCCGATGGAACGAAAGCCCCGGCGCCGACGGGTTCATCTGCAAATCAAACGCCGTCGTCTTGACAGCCTTCTGCTCTTGAGCGGTTAATCGACCGAGGCTGTCGGTGAACGTATCGGCTATTCGGAATTCCATCAGGAAGGCAGCTCCTTAAACTGGTTTGACACCGGGTCCCAACCGATTAACCCCCACTCGGCACCGGTAGTTTGGATTTGATCGTGCATCACCAATCCAACGCCGTTATCGTCTGAATATTCATATTGGATCGTCGTCATTCCCATTCGATCAAAGACCTGGCGTGGCCCCAGTAGCGTCCTTTTCACCATTGTGCCGTGGTGAGGTATCATCACGATACTACCGGGGCGAAACACTCGCCGCACCGTGTCCTTATCAATTTGCTCGGTCGCTGTTTGATCCCGACCCTCATCAAGTTCATGAAACGTATTTTCGTCAGGGTTCCAGTAGATAAACTGCGAGTCATCATCAATTGGTTGTATTTCTTCGTGGCTGACGAATGACTTCCGTCCATTATGATCATAGATGTAAGCCAATTGTTTCTGACCATCATTCATTAGATCAATCAAACGAGGTGCGACGATCTCGCGGCTCACGAGAACGCCCTGAAAGTACATCCCGACGGTACTGCCAGGTTTATAAACCATGTACATCCCTCCCGGAGCGATCATCACGGGGTTCGCAAGAACATCAGCGGTCTCGAGCTCTTCAGCCCATAGCTTTATTCGTTCCGTTACATCGTCCGGCACTAAAGCCGCTCGACCTGCAAGTCCGGCGGCGCGATCAAGCTGCGCCGCATATTCCGAGAAGTGATGATACAAATCTTCAGTCAGGCGCAAACCGCCATACACTGTGTCGTATATGACGATTGCGTCGCTAATTTTTTTTGGGGCTCCGTCCGTCATAATAGCGATATTCGTGAAGGCGCAATCCACGTCAGAGGGCGCGACACTACGCTCCCTACAGAGCAGTTGCATGAAGGCCTGCGCTACGCTCTCACGTCGGCTGCTGGCTTGTGGATTTCCACCAGCGAACCAAGCCTCATTTAAGCGGATAACAATACCTGTGGTTCGGATAAGCGCCAAGCGATAGCGTTTGTTCCCTCTTGTCGAAGAAATAGCGCACTTTCCATAGCCGGCTGCCATTTGGATTGACCAAGAGCCTGAGACCATTGCTGTCAACCAGCGAATAGGACTTGTCCTGAGGTTTTGCGCTACGAATTTGGGGGTCGGAAAGAGTCATGCGGGTGCCACCTGGGAAAATTGAAACCATGGCATCAGACCCAGGATTAGACCCAGGACAGCCCGCGATTTGTGCGGACACAGGGCGACAATGACAGGTCTTAGCCTTGTCAAAGTAGCAGATTTTATTGGGTTTTTCAATCATCTGCGGGCATGTGCAGATGGTAAGATGGTGCCCAGGAAAGGACTCACAATAGTGTGTCGTTTCAACTAAATGAGGTGTCTAACCACCGTTAAACGCTCACTGAAAACACTAAAGATTTTCGGTCAGTGTCTAACCGTTATCTGGGCCGTAAAGCTCACCCTTGATCGGGGGCGCTCAGTTTAATGCCGACCCTGGCGACGATTTCTGTTTTTCCCACTTCATGTAAAATAACAAAAACGGGTCTGTTATCACGAGTGCGTCCTCACTTTTTACAAACTCTAATGGAGGCTCCCCCTCGATGTTCTCGCGGGCTATTTTGCTCATATGGGCTAGTGCCGCTGAAATTTCATGCTTTTGTGGAAGCTGGCCTTCTTCCATGAGATCCTTCAGAGCAGATCTAATTTCATCGTAATGTGTTCTTGGTTTCGGTCCTAGCGCCGACAACGCGAGCATGAGTGCTTCATAAATATCGGCAGTCCCACCACTTTTTAATCTACGCGCCTTCCTTTCCTTACGCGCCTGCGGGCCTTCTTTGAGCTTACGATATTTCGGAAAGCCCTTGCTTTGGGCCACGTCCTCTAATGTAGGAACAAGCAGCTTTGGGTCGATTGTTTCGCCCACATCTGACTTACTGTATATTCCGGAACGGATGCATATATTACTACAAATTTCCTGTACAAGGAGAGGGTTGCCGAAGCTTTCATTAACAATATTATTAAGTAAGCCTGTTGAGCACTGCACGTTTAACGCATCAAATCCCTTTTTCGGAATCAATGAAAGGTCAGATATAGACCAAGGCGGAATAGAGAAGTGCTTGAATCTACCTTGTAATTCGTCCTCGACAGTAATGGGATCAAAAGCGCGATGGGGGACAGCTAAAAAAATCACAGAAAGCCCCTTAAATATCGGCCCCTTCAACGCCTGAATTATGCTCCGCTGCACGTCTGACGGGATGTAATGAAAATCGTCGACCAAGAGCGCAACGTCGTCATCGGCCAGCTTTTTCAATGAGTTTAGCATGAGCGAATTTTGGTAGGTTAAACTGCTCGTTGTTTGAGTTCCGCCAGACACATCATGGCTGCCAGTGGCTGAGGCGATTCCAGGGAAGCCCCCACCAACTGCCCCGCCAGTTTTCCAGGCGTCAGTTTCAGTTTTGCTTTTAGTGGCACTTTGAGCGACATTTAGTTGGTGAGCCAGGTTTGACCAGAAATCAGCTTCCGTCCGTACCTGCCCGCCTTCAACGACGACGTGTTTGTAACCGGTGTCTAAAACTCTCGTGCAAAGAACAGTTTTGCCAGACTTGGTTGGCCCAGTTACCACGTTGAGAGTATATCCTTGGGCCAGCACCTTCCTAATGGCATCCTCTAGTTCCAAGTGGTCCCGCGCTACATAAGTGACCGAAGGCTGACCACCTGGGGTGAACACTTCTTTAAGTTTTAGGGTCATGCCACACCTCTGCAATCTTAAGCTGCTACCGCTATTACATAGGCGAGAATATTAATCCAGATAATCTATATTTCCTGACTTGCCTGTTGCAACGACGTATGCCTTGGCAAGGCAAAGCCAGTTTAATAAAATCAATGGCATAGGCCAGCAAAGAACCGCAAGACGGCTTATATAAGTTCAGGGTTTGGCGCGTGTTGCGTGCCACTTGCGTGTCACCTCTTGACTCTTTTTTCAATGAGAACGAAAAAGGAACAAATGGAGGTTTCAATGAAGTGGCCACGCACCGAAAACTGGAAGGCCGAAACGATGCTGAAGGAACTGCACCCCGATGAGGTGCTGACCATCACCCGGCCGGGGAAGGTGCCGCTACGCCTCACCGTGCACGAACTGATAAATGAAGCGCGGATCAGCGGCACCTTGACCATAGAGCAGGTCGAATGGGCGTTTTCGGACCGGCCATTGCCTCACAGTTTAGCATCCGGCCTTCAATGAAACTCGCTGCCCCGCCGCCGCCGGCGCCGCGAACGGTCATGGCCGAGATCGACGCCGCATTGGGCCAATTGCCCGCCGACGCGCAGGATGTTTATATCGAGTTGTCGTGGCCGCACTATAAGGAATTGCTGGCCATCAAATGCCTGGACACCGACGCCGGGCAGATACGCACATGGGGGAGTGGCTATGTGCGACGCCCATTGAAACTTTATCGCGGATATGTTCTCAAATACTACCAGTATGGCCACAGCCTGGTCGTCTACAGCAAGCCGGACGGTTCTATAGGTGGTATCCGGATCGCTTATCAAAGGGACACGGAATGACTGATGCGATTCAAAAGACCCTTACGGCCCTGGACGAAGCCAAGATGGACCGATTCAATGCCATTTCGTCATTGGTTGGTGTCATCGAAGAAGCCTATCCGGGCCAGTTTAAAGCTGAAGACCTGAAGGAACTCCAGGCGTTCGTCGGCCAGATTGTTGCTGATGTTGAATCCCGCTGCATTGATATCTACACGGCCGTCACTTCTATCGATGAAGCCCGAAGTCTGGCCGCTGCCGGCGTGCCGGCCTTTCTGGACCTGATTGCGATCGGAGCGGAGTAGCGCTTGGCTGACGGGATAGTTTACAGCTTTTACGACTACGAATCCCGCGAAGAGATCGAGGGATTTGTCGTGCCACGACTTCTGATTTGCCCGAGAATTGGCGAGGCCGTGCGAGTGATAGTCGACGACCGCATGGACTGCGGCTCGCGTCGGGTTGCGGAGATCGAGCACCGGGTGTTCGTGGGGTCGAGCGAACTCGAAGCCCGGCACCAGGTGATTATATATTTATCCTAGCCCATCAGCCCTGGCAGGGCGGTTATAGCGCACTCGAATAGGCGTCTTCAGACCGGCCCGTACCTATCTAGTCGCAATTTTGCTTAGCCGAATCAGAAACGCCTGCGAGAACGATTCTAATCTTCCGGAAAATGCAATAAGTGAGGCTATTTTTATGGTGTTTCACACGCATAATATGGGTAATTTAGATTAATTTCTTTTGTATGGTTCTTTTTGTTACTGTCAATTGTTGAAGAAGTTCAATCGGTTAACAGAGTCAATCGAAATATCTTAGGGTGACGGAAACGTCACCTCTTACCTTAACTCGAAAATATGGGATTATATGCACGCGGCAGGCACTGTGTTTGCCGCGCACCCCTAGTAAGGAGGCCGCGATGATTATTCATCTGGCAGACTTTGGGGTAATTCTGATACCGGATCAGTTTGTGAATTCTGTCTTGCTGGGCATTATCACAGCGCTGATCCGGCTCAGAAAGCCACCTGATTAAATCAGGAACCAAAGCGGGGGCGGGCTCGAAAGAGTCCGCCAACGCTTCAAATCGAGCGTAACGCTTTAGGCCGGTCTATGCAATACACGTATTGCATCAAACGGCGAGCCGGTGGGAATTTAAGCGCCCCTAACCTCGCTACTTGCCACCCTAGCCAAGTCAGCCTGTGGGTTTGCTTTTCGGTGATAGGCTGATCAACTCGACCATTGCGTTCGCTAGCTTACTTGAAAACGACGGGTCAAATTTAAGCCCTGGCATGTCCTCGGCAAAATAACGACAATCCATAAAGTCGGTTGCCATGTCGGCTAATTTCTTCAGAAAAACCGGCTGATCAGCAGTGGAAACGCCCATAAACATGTAGATGGCTTGTTTGGTTCCATCATCAATCTTATTGAACAGTGAGGTTAAGTCGTGACCATGTTCCATTTCGCCGGTGCGAGTAGCAATAATCCACTTAAAGCTCAACTCGATTACAAAGCAATGCAAGGTATGCGCGGCTATTGGTAGCATAATGACCTTGCCGCCTATATGTACCTCTTCGGCCGCCCGCTGCGCAGCAAGGTTAAACTGATCTATATTATGCTTTAAATAAATCAGATCTATTTTCTTTGGGGACTTCGCCATATCCGCTCTCCTGTGAGTCGCGGACAGTATCTACCACAATGCGAAGGCGCAGGCGATTCAGGCCCCCCTATACCCCCCACACATCCCTCAATCGCGCCACCTTATCCTTGCGAGCCTGTAGCCCCTCCATGCCCTTGCCGTTGATAAGCAGGGTGATGCGCGCCGTGTTGCCCTGGTCGGCCCAGGCATTGCAGCTATTCAGCCGCCAATAGGCCAGCGCCACCCGCACCGAAACATCCGGCTGTTGCACGATATCCGGATGGTCGACCAGGTTCAGGCCGATGGCATCGCCATAGAGCTTGTAATTCTTCAGGCCGGTGATCTGGATATCCCCTTGCCCGCGACAGCGCCAGCCGTCGCCGCTCGCCTCATCGCCATTGCCGTTCTTACCGGCATAGACGTGATTGGCGATAGCCTGCGGACCGGCCTTGATCAGCGCCGCCGCCTGCGCCAGCGTCTTAACGGTTGACGGAAAGACCGCCATCAGGCGCTCAGGTGTGGTGTAGTGCAGGTTTTCCTCGAACTTCGTCCAGCCGGCCGTTTCATGGCAGACCTGCGCCAGGAAGTGAATCAGCCGGAGGTATGACCAGCCCTGCGGGTTCTGGTCGCTTTGCGGCTTCCAGTATTGAAGGATCAGCGCAGCGCGGTCTGAGATGGCCTTATCAGGCTGCCGGCGGGCCACATAGCCCATGGCGGCGGTCAAGGTCTTCGCGCCGAAGACGCCATCCGCCCCGGCCGGACCACAGGAAAAACCCGCCTCGATGAGGCGGGTTTGCAGAGTCTTGATTGTCATGGTCAGTCTTTCTTTTCGCCGCCGACGCGCGCCAGCCAGACGGTGTAAACGGCATCGACCCAGTGCGGGCCGATGTAGGACACGGCGGCGATGATGGCCGCCGCGCCATCGCCTTCGATCCGCAGAAGCGCGCAGAAGCCATGGGCGATGCAGCCCATGCCCACGGCAATCGGCAGTTCCAGCAGAAGGGCGCGGCTGAAGAACTTGCGGCGCCCCCGCTGGACCAGGGTTGTGTGGTAAAGCAGGCGACCGACAAGGCCCATCGCCATGGCGACGATCCACCCGGCCTTCGCGGTCAGGAATTCAATCACAGCGGTCATCTCCGGTCAGTTGCCGGAAGCGCCGATGGCGACCGTGACCGCCGAGGCCACCCAGTCGGGCAGGGGCGTGCCCAGCGCGGCCGCCACCGCCACCCCAAGGGCGACCAGCGCCCCCAGCACCTTCTTGTTTTTCAGCAGTTTCATCATAGTCCCAGCCCCTCCTTAGGGCATAAAAAAGCCGTCCCCGTGAAATCGGAAACGGCTAAAATTGTGTAGTTTCTGCGCAATTTATGTTGACGCGGTACGCAAAATTGTGTAGTTTCTACACATCAACAACACACGGAGTTGCAAATGGAATGAACGCAAAAAGCACAGTGAGCCCCTCGGTAATCATCAAGCGCCTCGAAAGCGAAGGATGGACAAGGCGAAAAGGGAAGGGCGATCATGTGAATTTCAAGAAACCGGGCCACAAGACAGTCACTGTCGACACCGGAGCCAAGGAAATCCCGATCGGCACTCTTCGCAATATTTACCGAATGGCAGGCTGGGAGTGGTGAAAACCACTCCCCTTCACGCTCAGTTCTTTGCGATTACAAACCGTTTGTAATCCCTATTCATAAGAGACTTCACATGACCCATATAGTAGCCGTTATTCACGGGGAGCCGGGCGCCTATGGCGTATCCTTCCCCGACTTCCCCGGCCTCGCCTCAGGTGGCGAAACCATCGAAGAGGCCCTGCGTAAATCGAAGGATGGACTCGATCTCCATATCGAAGCCATGCAGGAAGATGGCGAGGATATGCCGCGCCTGCGATCCGTTGAGGACATCAAGGCTGATCCGGAAGAGGCCGAGGGCCTGGCCGATATGGTCGCCTTCGCCCTGGTCGAATATGACCTGCCGGGCAAACCCACGCGCCTGAGCGTTTCAATGGATGAGCGCCTGGTCGAGAAGGTGGACAAGGCCGCGAAACAACGCGGCCTGACCCGCAGCGGCTTTCTGGCCGCCGCTGCCCGCAACGCCCTGCGTGAACCGGCTTAATCAATGGTCCAGGTCAGGTCGCCGACATCGAAAAAGACCTCGGTGTCGGCACTGACCGTTTTCGACCCGCCCGCCAGGGCATTCGATCCCAGCATGTGCCCGTCGGCCGCAGCATCATAGACAGCGAAGTGCGTGAAGGTGACCGGGCCGGTATCGGCCGGGCCGAAAGTGACGACCGCATTGGAAGTCATGGAACCACCGGCCTTATCGAATGCCGCCGCCACACGGCCGGCGGCGCGAATGTCGGTCGTGACATCGGTTCCGCCGGTTCCGGCATCCGTGGGGTCGCCGTTGAAAAGCGCGATGTAGAGCGCGGCGGGCGCAGCCGGCATGTCGGTGCCGGTCAGCCAGTCGGTGATCTTGTCTTCGAGATAGTCCGAGAATCCGGGCATGGTTTAGTCTCCGTTTGTTGAAAGCTTATTCCTGAAGCGGGGTGAATCCCGCCGGCGGCGGATACGCAAAGGCGGCCGTGCCGGTGTTCAGAGTGCGTTGGGAACCGGCAAAATAGGGCAATCCGACCTGGACGTAGTAGGTCAGGCCCGTACCCGGCAGAGGATAGCCGCCGGTCGAGGTTTCGGGGTCGGCGGTGCCGTCATCATTCCAGTTGCCGCCATTGACCCGGAACCACACAAGGTGGTCGTCAGTCCGTATGGCCACATCGATATCGCAAGGGGCTGCGAAGCCCGTGATGGTGTCAATGGTGCCGCCGGAAGACGTGTAAATCTGGCCATCCCAGCCGAAGTAGATTTCATGCGACTTATCGAAATCGTTGATGCCGATGCCGCCATATTCATAAGCGTCGAACCTCACCGACAGATAGATATTGCCCGAAGAGAACGACGCCTTTGAAATCACGCCTGGCCAGGTGGCGCCGGGAGAGGTGACGGTGCGATCATCGTTCGTAAAGGTGAGGATGCCCGCATCGAGGGCTTCCGTATTCCAGCCACCGCGCAGAGGGTCGGCCGCCTCGCTCTCGCTGATCGATCCACTCAGCAGGGCAGTGGCAGCCACCGATCCTGTCAACGCTCGCCGTGCCGACACAGTCGCTGATAGCGCGGCCTGGGAGGCGATGCCGCCCGATACGGGCAAAGCCGCCGCCGCCGTGCCGGAGGTCGACGCGATGCCGGCCAGCGCGCCATTTAACCTCAGGTGCGCCGATGCGAACCCGACCATAGGCGCGGCAGGCGTTACGGACCCCGACACAGCCAGGCGGCCGGCGATATTGCCCGCCAGATTTGCCTGTGCGGCCATATGGCCAGCCATAGCCAAACGCCCGGAGATGGTCCCAGCCAGTGCCGCCACATCACTCAGCGCACCGGAGAGCGCCACACGTAGCGAAGGTTGACCGGCGGGCGAGCCTTCGCCATCCATATGGCCAGCCAACGATAGGCGCGAGGCGATAGCCCCAACCATTGCACCAGCAGCCGCGATGCCGCCTGAAAGCTTTTGGCGCAGCTTGACATGACCGGCAACGGCCGCAGACGCAGCGACGTGTCCCGATAATGAACCGCCGATATTAAGCGGCCCGCCGTGCCATATCCTCACGATCTCCTGCGCGGCCGGGCGGCGCGTTACAATCGCCGCCGGCAGCGGCCACTGCACGTTCCAATCACTCACGGCATCAAATCCCGCTGCACGCGCACCTGGCCATAATAAAGCGGCTGCGGGACATTGGCGGCATCGACCACATCAGCCTGCCAATGTCCCATGGAGGCCGGTTCGTTCAGAGTGCCACCAGCGAAAAGGACATCTGTGTCTTGGTGATCGATGAAGACCGTGTATTGCCCGGACGCACCATCGGTCACCTCGAATACGCCGGAAGCTACTGGTTCGGCGTCTTTCCAGTACTTCTTGATCACCCAGGGAATTGTGCAGTTGGTCAGGTTGACCGGCTGGCCATTGGCATCGGTCAGGGTGGCGGCATAGGGACCAAGCGGCGCGCCCTTGCGGATCAGCAGCGGGCGTTCTTCACCGATGTAACCGAGTTCGTCCATGTGTTGAGGCCCTATCGCAGGAAGTTGAGTATCGGGATATTCATGTATAAGACCTGCCCAGCCGGCAGGGATTGCGTGCCGATAAAGACCGCCAGGTGCGTCGTGCCTTCCGGCGCGCGCGTGCTGGCCTCATCGGCGGGGTCGCTTTTGACATCGCTGTGGGTGGTGTTGAGCGTGCGCAAAACAGGGGTCATCGAACCGGCGCGCAGCACGTTTATTGTTTCGTTACCGGTCTCCCATTCCTTGACCACAACGGGGCGGCGGTAGCTATCCGTGCCGATCGACCTCACCCAGCGCAGACGGTAATAGAGTGGCACCGTCTGCTCCGGATCGACCGGCGCGTAATCGACCGGAAACAGGAACTTCATGAATCCCATGGCCACGGCGCCGGGCTGAGCCGGGAACAGGAACCGAAGCTCCGAATTCAGGCCGTCATTGTTCTTCGTGAACTTCAGGCAGTTGCCGCCATCTATCGAATGATCATCCGACCATTCCAGCGTGCCGTAGTCGGTATTCCAGCGGTCGATCTGGGCATCCTTGCCGACCGTCAGCCCGCGTTCGGAAAGGGTCTGCGGCACGCTGACCCGATAGGTTCCGGCCCAGCCCGTGCCGCCACCATCAATGAAACTAACCAGTGGCTCGCCCTTGACGCCCGGACCCTTAATCCGCATCCCCTCATAGATCTGGAAAGGAGGCGCACCGGGCAGCGTCATGACACTGCCGGAAATCGATGCGGTAATGGGTATCTGCCCCGGCACATCCGGGAAGGCCCCGCCTTCGATCAGGATGCCGTTCGGATCGGCGGTATAGGCGTTCGGCTCCGGCATAAGGCCCGCGCCGCTCAGGGCATCCATGACAGGCGCGTATGAGACGCACAGCGGCCCCAGGTTCGGATTGCCGCTGTTGCGGATGCCGTGGCTGATGAACCGGCCAGGCCCTTCCATGATGGCGCCCTTGCCCGCCCCATTCGGATCGGATGACAGGTTGTATGGCTCTGTGCCGAACACTTCAAAGACTGCGGTCGAATACTCGCTTTTGATCATGGCACAGGGCGAGGTGTAGGGCGTGCCGGCGATCAGGATCATGCCGCCGAACATCGTAAACTGGCCGCCGATCAGGTGCCACAGCGGCTTGTCGGCATCGGTCGGCGTATTGGTTTCGCAGTGGACGTTCGTGCATTCGATGCGGCCATTATTGTTGATGACCAGTTGCGTGCAGAAATCTAGCGCCGTCTTGTCCAGCGTGATTTCCGCGCCGCCGATATTGTCGATGCCGACGCCATTGTTAAAGATGCCGCCCCCAGTGAAGCGGATGTTTTCACCGGCATTATAGCTGCCAGGACGATGGCGATAGGCAGCTTGATTGCCAAATTCATTGCAATGGTCAATCTCGACCAGATAGGCGCCATCGCTGGTTTCAAGGGCATAGTCGAAACCGGTCGTGTTACACAGCCGCAACGACGCGACATTGCCGTCCAGATTGGTGAAGGACTTCCACAGCACGCCAGTCACACCAGTCACGCCCGGCCCTTCGATCCATAGGCCGGAAAGCGGTTGCATGATCGGATAATGCTCAGGCGCGCCGTCGCGCGTCATGAGCACAGCGCAGTTCAGCAGGGCGGGCACGATATCCATATCCGTGACATGCCAGTCGGCCCAGCCATAGGCGGAGAGCGTGTACCAGCTTGTTACCTCTTCGGTGACCTCGAAATCGAAGGTCATGGTCACCGTATCGGTGGCATCGGCCGCCGCCACGTTAGGCCGCGAGGTTTGCCCGCGACCGCTGAAATTGGCCCCCACGCCGGGGCTATCGGCAAAGAAAGCCAGGTTGGCGGTCGGCACGGTCGGGTTGCCGTGGTCATAGGAAACGCCGCGGCTGGCCTCATAGGTGCAGGTGGCGGTGTAGCGGCCGGGCGAAAGCGTCACTTCCTGGCCGAACTGGAAAAACGGGCTGGAGCCATCGGTGCGGGTGTCGATGCAGGCGGCTTCCCCGCTGCCAAACGTGGCGTCGTCATGCTCGCCCGGATCATAGGTCGCGGCATTCATCCAGGGCGTGCCGCTGGTGAGCGCAAAACCATAGTCATCGACAAAATGGTCATCGCTGGTTTTCGGGCCAAGCGCCGAGAAATTGAGACGCGCGCCCGCCGCTTCCACCCATGTCAGACCCGCAACGCAGGTCAAGTTCGTCTGGCTTTCCGGATCGGCATTGCACATCTTGTACGGGATGGGCGGGCTGCCAATCTTGCGGCCGGTGTTCCACGCCTTTTGCATGGCCAGAAAATCCATTTCCTGCGCCAGCGAGGTGGCGAAGGGATAGACCGCCTGGCAATCCGCCAGCGTATCAAAGACCTCGGATGCCGGATGCGAGAAGGGACCGCCGATAGCCCCGAAGCTCAGGGGCACATCGACCTGAAAATCCGCCGACCATTGCCGGGGGCAGGCCAGCAGATAGGAATGACCGAACCCGTCATAGATCGGATATTTGCCATCGCTGTTCGGCCCGCCACCCGCCACGCCGTTTGCCCAGGGCAGCCAGCAGGCAATGGCGTTCTGGATATTCTCCGCCGTGAAAACCTGAAGCTGAATCAGTTCATGGAACTCATACGCTTCCATGTCCGACAGGGGGCGTATAAAGGCCGTCATGGCGATCTGCGGTGTGGTGCCGCTGACCTGTATCGACAGGCGGATATAACGCCAAAGGGTATTATCGAGCGGGTCGAGCGTAGAGAAGCCGCGCACATCCTGCTGATCCACCACGGACATCGACCATTCGTCCAGCCCGCGTACCTCACCGGTCAGGCTGACATTGCCGTCGCCATCGGTCGCAACGGCATTGCCGCCTTCGATGGTGACGACATACTGTTCATTGCCGGATGACAGGTCCAGCACCGAGGCTTGCAGACCGGCCACGAATGACTTGGGCACGCCATCCGCCCCGGTGTCATACACATATGCCAGGCCCGCCTTCAGGCCCTTTCGCGTGAAGGTGCCGCCACCGGTCGGGGCGAAAGCTGTCAGCCCGTCCTCAAGGAAGAGGGCGGGGTTTGTCGGGGCTGAAATTGTCATGGTTTAAACTTTCGGCACCACGGCGCCGTCAACCACCTCATAATTCGTGCCGTAGTCATCGCGCATCTCGGACACTTCCACGATGGGCAGGGACAGCTTTTCGGGTACGATGCGGGCGCAGCGCTGCACCTGCACGATGGGGCCGCTGTTACCGCCGGGCACAGTCGGCTGATACGACACATAGATCATGAGGTCTTTTCCAGTCCCTTGGCGAACAGAACACCGACAACGTTTTCAACCGTCGATCCGCCCTTCCATTTGAGCGTCACGGTGTATGTGCCGGCGGGCTTGTATTTGATGGTATCGAGGCGCACCTGAACCTGCGTCCAGTCGCCCTGAATGTACGAGGTCGGCTCATCGGCCACGCCATCGACATAGAGCCATATGTTCCAGTTATCGTCTCCCGAAGGGAAGCCCTGATAGACATTGGCGCTGCACTCCAGATACCCGTCTGTATCCAGCGTGATGGTGGTCTCGCACAGCGTAAAGGTAGTGCTGTCATCGCCGTGATAGATCATCGCCGTCTTGGCATAGGCGGGCACGATGACGAAATTGACCGGCACCGCATTGATGGTCAGGGTGCCGTTGATGACCGCCGCGCCATTGATCTTGATCGCCGAATTGAGGGTGATCACCCCGGAGGCATAGCCGAAGACGATGGTGTAGACGCTCGGATCGGAATTATCGAAAATGGCGAACTCCCCGGCCGCCATGCCGATATAGGAACCTGCCTCGCCCGCCCCGATGACGATCCCGCCGGTGCCGCCCGGCGCCGTGACGCTTAAGGTAAGCTTGCCGGTGATGCCGTCCAGCGATTCCTGCTGGATAGCGACGGTCGTTTCCAAATCGCCCACCTTGGTCGATACCGCATTGACATAGGTCGAAAGCGTCTTTGTCACGCCATCGGCATCGACCACACTGACGGTTCCGCCGTTCAGTATAAAGGCGCTGTGATCGGCATTGAACGCGCCGATGAAGTTGATCGTGCTGACCGCATTGTCGGCCTTGTCGATGGCATTGAGCGCCACCGTCTTGATCGATTTGCCGTCGCCGTCATAGAAGGTGGCCTTGGTGAAGGCGTCGAGATTTTGGCGGCTCAGGATTTCCTTGGCCAGCCCCTCGATATTGGTGTTCAGGCCGTTGATGATCGTAGCGCCATCGATGCCGCCCAACTGGTTGGCATTGACCGCCCCGGTGATGAACGGGCCATAGACACGCCGCGCGCCGCGCACCCCTAGCACCGAGATATAGGAGATGGCGATTTCATAGGTTTGCCCGGCATCCAGACCGGTGATGGTGAAGGCGGTCGTGGTGGCCGGGGCCGTCGCCCATTCGATCCAGTCCGCTGCCCCGACCACGCGATATTCGATCACGATATATTTGGCGAAGGGGTTATCCCCCACGCCGGTGATCGATATGGCGGGCAGGGCATTGGCCCCGCTGGTCAGGTAACCGACGCTGGCATGGAAGGCTTCCACGGCGGGCGCGATGATGGTCGTGAAATCGGGCACGGTCAGGCCGGGCGTCGGTGGCGGCACGGCCGTCTGGCCCAGGGCAAAGGCGTGCTTGCCGTCCGTCTCGCTGGTCAGGGTCATCGAAACCGTGCCGGTCGCCAGGTCCAGATCGCGGTTGAGGATGATGGCCTTCTGGGTGATCAGCCCCATTTCCGGCAGGTTCAGATTGATGCAGTCGCCGGGGCGATAGCCCATCCAGGCCGGCTTGGCCGTGATGGTGATCGGATAAAGTTCGCGGCCATTGACCAGTTCATAGCCCGCCAGTTGCCCGGCCTGCTCATCCTGCTGTACAAGCGGGAATTCGGTTTCCTTTTGTCGCAGGCCGCCATCCTCGGCCTGATATTCGGGGGCGGTGATCGGTTCCGCCGCCACCATCTGCCAGTCATGCGCCTCGGAGCGATAGCGCGGGATGATCGAATTCTTGCGCTCGCGCCGTGACCGGACGCCAGGCACATGCACCGCGCCGGCCACATCGGCTTCGCCAAAGGTCGCCAGCGCCGTGCGCGGCGCATTGATCCGGCAACTGACCTTCGCGCCGATCTTGAGCGGCTCACCGCCCCCGGCTTGCAGGATATTGGTCAGGACCGACCACTTGGTGTCCTGTGAGGTGAATTCCCCGCCGACCTTCCAGCCGTTGACATCGGCGACATTGGCCCCTTCCACGAAGGCCGGAATATCGATCATGGCGGGCGCCAGACCCACGCCGCCGACGCGCTTGCCGTTCTCCCAATAGCCCAGCAGATAGGTCAGGGCCACCGTGTAGGGGTTGTCGTAACTGTCATAGCCCCAGGTGTCCGGATCATCGGCGCGCTGGTCGCCGATACCGCCGGGATAGGTGCTGTCAAGGCGCGGATCATAGGCCCGGATGCCCTGCCAGACGCTGAGCGGCTGCGGCACGCCATTGGCGTACACCTTGCTGTCGAACTCCAGCGTCCAGCGGTGCGCCGCCATGCCGGAAAGCTTGTGATCTGAGGTCCATTCCGCCACCGGGCCGGAGGTGGTCAGGTCGGTCGGCGTGGCCAATGCGGTGGCGGGCGTCAGCCCCAGCGCCGCGATCAGCCACATCTTGCCGGCGAAGGTGCCGCCGCTGGTCAGGGTGCCGCCCGCATTGAAGGTCTGGGTCACCTTGTTTGCGGTGAACGCCTCGAAGGCTTTCAGCGGCCCGAAGCGCGAAAACACCGTGAAGAAGTTGAGATACTTGTTCTTTTCGCCGCTGGGATAGGTGAAGACATTGTAGCCCGCCGTACCGGTGCGACCGATCAGGAAGGGCGAAGGCGCCTGTGGATCGGCCTTGAAAGAGGTCTGGGTGCCGGTGGCGCCTATGCCCTTGGCCTTCGGCGTCAGGGCCTTGGTGACCACAGCCGTGGCCACGATCTTGATAGCGGCGGCAGCAATCGCGTGCTGCGCCGCCCATGCGCCATAAGCCTTGATGGCCGCGACGGCCCAGGTGATCGGATCAGACATGCGGCGACCCGATCAGACAGGGTACGCGCCAGGCCGCGACGAAGGCCAGAGGTTCGGATACCGCGAACCCACCGTTAGAGGTGTGCAGCACGGCATTATTGCTCAGGCGAACGGCCAGGGCGGGCAATTCGTGATCGCTCGGCAGGGCGATGATATCGCCGGGCAGGGCCGCCGCCGGGGCGATGCGGTCAAAGCGCGCATCCAGCGCCGCTTCCAGCGTGTCGAAACCGGCACGCTTCAGGGCCGCCTTCGCACCCTTGAGCGATGAATAATCGCCCGCCTTGACCAGCGAAACCGTGTGGCCCATGCGCCGGACGTGCGCGGCGCACATGCGCGCGCAATCCTTACGCCCCCACTGAAAGCGCGCGTCGATATACTGCGCCACCGTCTCGGAAGCGCAGGCGATGCGGTGAACCATTTCCATCTGGTCAGGCCGTGCCCGATTTGGTCAGGGGCGGCTTGGCCCCGGCAATGCCCCACGGAATCTGGTCGAGCACTGTGGTCATGAATTCAAGTCCCTTTTCCCCCGGCCAGATGGATTGATGGAAGGTGTCATTGAGCCGGTTGCCCTCATCGTTTTCAAAGAAGCGCTCGAAGCCGGAAACCGCCTCGATTTGCAGCGATGGCGTTCCGTCCGCTGCCCGGTCCCAGTCGATGGTGTCGATTTCGCCATAGAAGCGCAGATCGGGCTGACCCAGCACCAGACCGGTGACCGGATTGAAGGCCCCGACCCAGACCGATGTGGCCGCCCCTTGCGCCGCAGGGGTGCAGAGCGCGGGCCCGATGGTCATATCCGCCACATTGATGGCGATCTGCGCGGTCGGCGCTTCATTGCCCTGGCCATCGGCGGAGATATCGAGCGCCCCCAAAGAGCCATAGGCGTCATCGTGCCCCACAAAGGTATGGCCACCGAAGACCAGCACCCCGGCCCCATCCAGCAGGCGGATGGTGCCGAGCGGATGCTCGATCTCAACCGCCACGAACAGGCCGATGACATCACCGGCCAGCGCCGCCTGCATGTCCGGATCGAGCGCCATCAGCGGGCCTCGGTAATGGTGAAGTTGCCGGTGAATTCCACGATATCACCGGGATTGATCGGCCAGGACGGATCGATCGGCAACAGCCCTTCGATCTTCGGCGCGGCCACCTCCAGCGTGGCCCCATCCGCTGGCGAGACGCGCAACATGGGCAGGATATTGAGGGTCGCCTTGCCGGTGCCGTCCGCCGTCACCCCGGATGTCACCATATGCAGATAGCGGCGGCCGCCACTGACCAGCGAGACCCATTGCATGGCCTTGAAGGCATAGCCCGCTGTCAGGCCCTTCACATCGAGCGCTGTTCCCAGTTGTCCCGCGCCATCGACCACGGGCGCGCCCGGCGCACCGACGCCGCCCTTCGGCAGGGGTAATGCCCACAGCGCCGTGGCGCGTGAGGCCAGAAGCATCTGGGCCACCCAGTCGCGCCCGTTGCTATCCATTTTGACGTTCAGGAAGGTGGCGGTGACCGACCAGCGGTCACCCATCCGAAGGATGCGTTGCGTGGCAGCGGCGGCGGGCGACGACAGGTCATTACCCGCCGACACATAGTGCGGCGTCCACTTGCGGGGCTTCGGCAGGGCAGGCAGAAAAATGGCGGCCATCAGTACATCTCGCTGCGTTGCTGTTTTGCGGCCTGCGTCCGCGCCAGTTGCGCACCGCCATAGACCCCCACCTGCGCGGCGCGTTCGCTCATCGGCTGGGCAATCTGCGTCACCCGCACGTCGAAATAGGGCGAGGCTTCCACCTGAACCCGTATCGCCTGCGAACCGGCGGCGCGTGCGCCTTGCAGGGCGCGCAGGGCGTTATTATTGATGATGCTGCCATTGAGGCCGGGCGTGAAGACTTCCGGGCCATGCTCGCCCACCAGATAGCTGCCCGCCCCGGAAACCATGCCGCCGCCGGCGCGCGCGCCGGTAATGCCGCCGCCAATGCCGTTCAGTATTGAGCCGAGCAGCCCCCCGCTCGAACTGCCTGACTTGCCCAGCAGGGCGGCGAATATGTCATCCAGTCCGCCTGTGATCCACTCGGCGGCGATGCGGCGGAAGCTATGCGACACCGCATCCCCCAGATCATCGCCATAGGCAAGGGCCTCGCCCAGATCATAGGCGATATCCCGCGAGACAGAACGCAGACCCTCAAGGGCCTCGCGGGCCGGATTGACCACCTGCGGCAGCTTCATCATCGGATCGATGATATTGATATCCCGGTCTTTCTGGGTGCCCAGCGTGTCTTTCTCGATCTTGCCGTACCGGTCTTCCTGATCCTGCGTATAGTCCTTTCGGGTCACGAAGGTGCCGGACTGCTTGTTTTTATATTCGCGGGTCAGTTCGGCCAGGGCGGCATCGTATTGCGCCTGGGTGATCTCGCGTTGTTTCAGACCGGCGGCCAGCTTTTTCTTGTCGTCTTCATACTGTTTGGCCAGCCGCGCATCCTCGGCCATCAGGGCCTCGATAAGCTGAATCGCACCCGTGGCCTGGGCTTTTGTGGGGGTTGTGGGTTTGTCGCCCTCAGCAGAGCCAGACGGCAAATCAAGACGGCCACGTTTTTTGCTGTTGAAGCCCTGGTCGCTCCCGCCATTGGCATTGGCCAGCTTCTTGTATTCACCGGACATGACCGCATCACGGATAACCTGCTGCGGATTAATCGCCAAATTGAGCAGATATTCGCCCATTGATCCCCGATTTGTCGGGGCGGGTTTTGCCAGCCATTGGGTGAAATCGGCGATGGCGGTCGTGGCCCCAGTGATGGCTGGTGCGAGATTTATGAACGCCTTCTTAAGCTGTACATCGATCCGCTGACTGGCAATTTCCGCCTGACGTTGGAGGTTGTCGAGTGACGAAACGGTCTTTCCATCGATCACCAGACCGAGATCATTTGCACGCTGCGTCATGACGGCGATACCGTCCGAGCCCTGCTCTAGGATCGGCAGCAGGGTCTCGATACCCAGCTTTTTGGCGATCTGCACCCGTTCGGCCTTGGTGCCCAGATCGCTGATACGATCGGCCAGCAATGGCATCAAATCGGTTGCGTCATTCATGCTCGCAAGCTGATCCTTGCTGATCCCAATGGCCGCGAATGCCTTTTCGATTTTGGCCGACCCTACGCCGGTCTGGATAGCGCCAAGCGACGCATTAAGCGCCTGCAATCCGGTCTGCATATCGGAAACATTGACGCCAAACTCATCAGCGATGAAATTGTATTCCTGCAAGGCTTCGGTCGTGATGCCGATATGGTCGGCCAGGTCGGTTGTTTCCGCCGCCCAGTCCATCGCCTCGCGGGCCTTATGCAGACCCACGCCCAACACGGCGACAGCCGCCGTAGCCGCTAGCGCTGGGCCGCCCAGCGAAATCAGGGCATCCCCCAGAATCGGCACCTGACTGGCCGCGCCTTCGATGGCGCCGGTGAAATTCTTGGAAATGCTCCCGCCGGCCTTATCGAGTTGAAGCTGAATTTGGGATGACGTTTTCTTTGTGTCCGCCGTCATCTTGTCCAGCTTCTTGTTCATTTTAGACAGATTGACATCCATCTGAAAAATGAGGGCTTCAAGCTCGGTTTGCGGCATTTACCAGTTCCAGTCTGCGGCCTCGAATTCGGCCTGTGTGGGCGGCGGTGTCTCCGGTGGCATATTGGCCTGACGCCAGCCCCGGAAGATTTGGTCGAATTGCCAAAGACTCATGGCGCGCAGTTCTGAAAACTGCACGCCGATGGCCCCGGCGATGCGGTAAAAGGCGGCGAAATTCAGCTTTCCGTCGGGGAGACGTTCGCCTGCGTCTCCCCCGTCATCTCCCCCGCTTCATCGTCCGTGCCTTCATTGTCCGGTGACCCCACCAGGGCCGCCGAAAGCACCATCAGGGCCGGACGTTCGTGGTCGACAAGCTGGCCGGGTTCCACATACCGATCAATAAGCTGAAGGGCTTCCAGCGGCTTCATGCCGCCGCCGATCAGGCCCAGCCGAAGGGTCTCGCGGATATCGTTCAGGCGCCAGGCGCCGGTATCGATCCGCGACAGGATGACCCGTGGCCCGGCATTGCATTTTTCCTGAAGCTCTTCCAGTTCGGCGATACCGAGCCGAAAGGTGTGAATCCCGTCCGCGAAAGCGAGGGTGGTGGTCGCGTTACGGCTCATGATCAGGCCACAGCCGCGATGGTGACCGGCCCGTCATTGACCAGCGAGATGGTGGCGGTCGCCTTGTTCTTGCGGTCACCCGTCAGGGCGAAGTTGGACAGCTTGAACGCGCCGCTGAAGACGCTGGAGCCGGCCTTGTTGACCTTGAACTTGATGTTCTTTGCCAGGCCGGATGCCAGCCAGTTGAAGAAGAAATCGACATCAGCCACATCAAGGAAGCCGGCGCCTTCGATGCCGCAACTGATCGTATCCACCTCCGAAGAGGTCCAGGCCGGATCATCGGCGTGCTCTTCATCGCAGGGCGGGATATTTTCGTTGATCATCTGCGCCGTGAAGCTGATCGACCGCGTGGTGTTGATCATGCAGCGCGTGGCGAACACTTCCGGATCGGCACCATCGCCGATCTGCACCAGCAGCTTGGAGCCGGAAACGACATCAGGATATACAGGTTCGGTCATTGTGGCCGTCCTCTCATAAAAAAAGCCCCGTTTCCGGGGCAGGGCTTGTGAATGAAGCTTACGCTATGGGCGCAAGGTCGTATCGGAACCGCAGGGTGCCACGCACCGGGCTTTCCGGGTCGGCGGCATAAAGGGCGGGCAGCGCCTCATGAACCACCACCTCAAAGCCGGCGACGGTCAGTTCCGTATCTAGGGCCGCCAGCAGGCGCTTGCCGATGGGCTTGACCCCCTTGGTGCCGGTGTCGGCGCGGTCGCACAGGTGCAGGGTCACCTCCGCCACGCTGCCAAGGTAGCAATCACCGTCGCCGTCATCAGTGACGACGATACCGGAAAGGCTGACATAAGGGTAAACCGCCTTTGCGGGCGGCTCCTCATATATGGTCACCCCTGGATTGGTGAGGGCGCGCACGGCGGCCACCACGGCGGCCTGTAGGGCATCGGCCGGATCGATCATCCTGTCACCGCCTTCTTGATGCCGCGATTGGCGGCGGCTGCGTTCGACCGCCTGATCTTGTCCTTATAGGCGCGGATCACCGGGTAGAAGTGCGGCTTTGCCTTTGTGGCATGGTGTGCCCGCTTGACCCGAACCGACGCGCCACGTGCCCGTTCAGCGCGGGTCTGTTTCAGATCACGGGCAACGGATGCCTTAGTGCCATGCTCGACAAACTTCGCATAATAGGCATCGTCATTGCCTTCATAGACCGTCACCAGCAGGTCATCATCCATCAGCACCAGTTGACGATCGGTGAGGATTTTTTGCCGAATGCGAAACGCACCCGTAGCGCCTGCGCCACCCGGCATCGGGCCGCGCCGCCAGTTGATCGACTTAAACAGCTTGTTCGTCTTGCCGCGCGGCACAAAGGCCCGGATGGAATTGGCCAGCCTCTCGGCATTCTTACCCTGCGTATCCCGCAGCGTCTGTTTTGCGGAGCCCGGAATCCGTCGCACCTGGCGCTCCCACTTGTTCAGGCCCTGCACCTCAGTCATGGCGGCCATCCTCGCCCTGGGTGGCTTCCAGTTGCATCAAAATCCACATGCCGCGCTCATCCATGACCTCGGCAAAGCGGATATCGAAAACGCGGTGGCGGGTGCAGTCATCCGAGGTGATATCGATCACCCTGTCAGAGGGCCGGATCAGTCGGGTTTCGCTGTCGGCGCGCACCCACAGATCGAAGCTGGAGCGTCCGGCCAGGCGGTCGCCAATGGTGATTTCGCCGCCTCTCGTCGGCAGCAACTTGGCGCGGCGCGAGGCAATGAGCGGCTTCCAGTCGCCCTGCGGGTTACCGTCCGTGTTCGCCGAATCCGTGGCCCGCCGGTCAAACCGGACGCGCCAGCGCAGATCCCCAGCGGTAGGTACGCTAACCGCCATGACCGGCCTCCGGCCGCGAAGGGGCGGGCAATTCTGTGGCCTTGCCGGCGGCAATGGCCTTATCCAGGCAATCGCGCTTCACCGTGTAATCCCGGCCCGCCTTGTAGCTGATGGTCACAGACCGACCCACCACGGCATAGTCGAAATCATCGGTGAAATGGGCGCGCGCCATCAGACTCGCAGCCAGCGATAAGGGTTGAGCATTCGGCCGGCCGGGCTGTCGCTGCTAATCACAGGCTGGTGCCCTTCATAGAAGTCAGTGAGGGTCATCAGGGCGGCAGCCTTGAAGGCCGCGACAGCGATATCAGAGTACGGCACCAGATCGCGATTGCAGTACTGGAGGCACAGGGCCACCGAACTGTTGCTATAGGTTTCGATGATCGCGTCGTCGTCACTGAAGTCGACCTTCAGGTGCGCCTTCGCTTCGTCCAGCGTAAACAGGGGGCCGGTTTCAATGACAACGACGTTCAACATGGATTAAGCCTGGTCAGCTTGAGGGTTGTCGTGACCGTGGCCCAGCAGGGCAAGGGCAGCGATTGGCGTTCCGGTGCCGTGCGTGCCTGAGAAATCGGCCAGCAGCTTCAGGTAACGCTTGCCGCCCTTGTATCCGAAGCGATGAACTCCGCCGGCATAGGCGGCCTTCAGGGCCTTGATGATGCCCCCCGTCGTCCCGGAAACGCCAATCAGGTCGGCATCAGTGACGGCGGTATAGGTCGTATCGTCATCCGAATGGGTCAAAACGAACTCGATTTTGTTCGTACCGCTGAAGGTGATGCCACCGGCGCCAATGGCAAGGATGATTTCAGCCGCGTTGTACCCCTGAAGGTCGAGAGCGGTGGGCGTGTTATCCGCCGCGAGGACGGCAGCCGTGATCAGCGCTACCGCTGACAGGCCGGAATGAATGTCTTTCATGGAATTACCTCTGAGATAAAGGATGTAAGGCGAGAAAAGGCCGAGGGTTTGCCCCGGCCTTCAGGTTACGTGGAGCACTTCAGCAGCTTGACCGCCTCGAAGTTGACCAGGCCGCCGCCGACGCGCTTGGTCGTGTAGAAGGCGACCTTGCCATTGACCTTGTAGGGGTTGCGCAGCAGGCGGATGCCGACGCGATCGAGGATCAGATAGGCGCGCTTGTAATCGCCGAAAGCGATCGGCAGCGCACCGGCACTCAGGGCGGGCATGTTGTCGTCGGTGTAGACCGGCTTTTCGAGGATGGTCGGCACGGCCCCGGCGGAGGCCGGCGGCGCCCACAGGTAGTTACCCTGGCCGTCTTTCATCTTGCGGATGGAACCCATGACCTTGTCGGAGGTCAGCCACGACGCGTTCGCGCGATAGCCCGATTTCAGGGCGTAGTAGAGATCGATCAGCGCGTCCGCTGGGTTGGTGGCGGCAAAACCAGCCGCGCCTCCAGTGACCTTGTAACCGATCTTGCCCCAGGCATAGCTGTCATTCTCGACCGTGTCGTAATCCAACAGGCCACGCGGACGTTTACCGCCGGTGCCACTGATGAAGGCCGCGCCTTCCTGGTCGGTGAAAGCGGTCTGCACTTCGTCCGCCAGCCAGGCTTCCACGTCGATGAAGGCGTCATCCAGCATGACCTGAGTGGCATAGGGCTCGGCATACATTTCGCAGACCGACAGCAGGATTTCGCGCAGTTTTGGCGTGTCGGTTTCGGTTCGGGCATCCTCTTCACCCACCCAGCCGGAACCAGCGCCGCCCATGTTGACAAGGGCGGTATATTCCGACGTGCCGATGGCGCGGACATTGGCCAGTTGGCGCATGACCGAAGAGGTGCCCAGCACGCGGTTGATGGTGGTTTCCATTTCGGTCGGCACCAGATAGCCGCCATCCGGCTTCGATTGACTGGTCAGGCCGGCCTTCACCTGAAGGTCGCCGAGGCCGGCATCAACCCCGTTGCAGAAGAAATTCCGGAACGCCTTGCGATGCTCGACACGTTCGGCCGTCAGAGCCGGGCCGCCGCCCGAATCGGCGGCAGCAAGCCGCAGATTGATCTTGTCCAACTCCGCCTGAAGCTCAGTCATGGCCGCATTGGTCTTTTCCAGCTTTTCGGCGTCCAGTGCATCGGCCTTTCCCTTCAGGGCCTTTTCATTGGCGTCCTTGAATTCGGCGAAGGCGCGTTGCAGTTCGGCCAGCACCTGCGGGGCATTGCCCGCGTCGGCACGGGCCACCAGCACGCCGCGACGACGCGCAGGTGCATCGACCGGCGCGGTGCGGGCAGCAGTCAGAGCGGCGAGCACAGCCGCACCCGCCACCACATTGAGAGTGGAAGATTTCATTTTGGTTCCTCTTGTGAAAAAGGGGCTTAGCCCCGGAGCGTTTGAATCAGCGCGGCAATGCCGTCGCTCAGGTCGGGGCCAGCGTCTTGCGTAGCCGTTCCGGCAGCGTCATGCGTGCCGGCTATTTCACCCAGAAGCTTCCGCCGCTCGGCACGCGGCATGTTCGCCTGGGCGAGAATGGTATCGAGGCGGCGCTTCGCGCTAACGGTCGCCCGCGCGTTCGTGCCTGTCTTTTCGGGCGTGTCGATGGTGCCATTGGCAAACCCTTTGCTGACGGCCTCACTGGCGCGCAGCCAGGTTTCGGCGTCCATCATGTCCTCAATCACAGTCAGATCGAGGCCGGTACGGGCCTGATAAATCTCCGCCATAGCAGCATCGAATTCAGCGAACGTGGCCGCCGTGGCGCGCATGTCGTTCTGGTTGCCAACCACCACCCCCCACGCATTGTGGATCATGAGGAAAGACCCCATGCCCATCAGCAGATTGTCGGCGGACATGGCGATGATGGAGGCAGCAGAGGCTGCCATGCCCATAACCTTCACGGTCACTTCGGCAGGGTGTTCGCGGAAGGTGTTATAGATGGCCAACCCCTCGAACATATCGCCGCCGGGCGAGTTGATCAGCACCTCGACCGGATTCGGGCCGATCTGGCGCAACGCGGCCGCCGCGCGCGCCGCCGTGAAACCACCGCCTGACCAGTAGTCATAACCGATCACGTCATAGATCGAGATGCTGGCGCCGGAATCGGCCTCCGCCGCCTGCGGGGTCCACTTTTCCAGCAGGTCAGCCGGGGCATCCCATTCATAGCCATCCGGCTTGACGAAGGCTTTGACTTTAGGAAGCTTGCGCAGGGACATTTTTCAAATCTCCGGAATTGTAAGCCAGACGGTCGCCGTCTGCATGGTGGCCATAGCCGAGCATGTCCCGGCCTTCGTTTTGGGTCAGAACCCCGTTATTGCCGTTGCCGCCGACTACCTTGGCGAGGAAGTCGCCGACGTCCTTCATCGATCCGCGCAGCAATTCCTGCTCATCGTAATCCAGCGAATATATTTTGCGCTCGGGGAGGGTCAGGAGGGACTGCTTTCCGCGCCCCTCCCATGCTGTGAACCAGGGCAGCATGGTGAAGCGCACGAACAGGATGCCCAGTTGTTCCACTCCGGAGCCCCAGGTGGTGTCGTTCACGCACAGAAGCGGACGCGGCACGCCGCCGAAGACGCGGGCAATTTCTTCAACCTGGTGAATGGACCGCTCCATCAACTGGCTGTCTTTGCCCGTTGCACCGAACGGGTTGGCGGTCATGCCTTCTTCGAGAAGGAACCACTTTCCGGCGTTTTCCGCGCCCGTGTATTCGGTGCGAATCTGATTTTTCAGGCGCTCGAAGCTAGGGTCGGATAGCTTGCCGCTATGCGTAATGGCACCGCCCGGTGCGGCGCCACCCTTGAAGATGTTGATCGCGGCGTTTTCCGCTTCGCGCGATAGACCGATAGCGCGGGCCGCCAGGCGAACCCTAGACAGGCCATTTATGCCGTTGATCGAAATGCCTCGGAGATGGAAGATTTCGGTCGCCGGAATCTGTCCTTTCGGTCCCATGTACACCGGCTGGCCGTAGTTGTTCAGGCTGGCGGTGACGTTGTCGAGCGGCAGCAGACCGGCAATACGGGTGCCAGAATAAACCTTTCGGGCAATGGCATCGCCATCCGTAAGTGCCCGCAGCGTCATAAGCTGACGGAATTCTCCGCCGGTCTGGTATTCATTCGCCGCGCCGTTCAGCACATCGTAAAGAGGGTGGTCACGGTCCTCGACCAGCTTCCCATTGGGGTCTTTACGCACCGGGCGGAAAGGCAACGCGCCACAGACACCGGAGATGACTTCGCAGCACCGAAAGGCAGTCGTATTGAACAGCGCCTCTTTGGCGCGTTCGGAGCCGCCAGAACGCATATATTCCAGCAGGGCCGGGTCATCCAGCCCATTGAAAACACGGCCCCCCGCCTCGGCATGGATAGACGGCCGGGCCGCCGTCGCGGGTTTAGCCCCGAACGGCAGGAAGCGATTCCAATCCATGCGTGTCCTTAAAATGAGCGAATGCCCCGGTCTTCATAGACCGAGCGGGTGATAAACGGTTCAGGGTTGCGGCTCATCAGCATGACCGCGTTAAACATGGCGACCAGCGGGTCTATCTTTGCCCGGCCCGCCGTCTCTTTTGTGATCAGGATTGCCGATCCACGAACCACGGCGGCCGCGTTGCCCACACACCAATTCATGAGACGCGAGCCGCCATGACGTAGCGACAGGTTCTTTAACTTGATCTCGGACCCCCAGGAGGCCGGCGACAATGCGCTGCCCTGCCTGATGGCGGCCAGTAGCTCACCGTCGATACCGCGCATCGCCAGTTCGTCCACCAGCCCGGCAATACAGAAAGGGTCGAGGCCGACGCCATGCGCGGCGGGCAAAAGGTCGCGGTCCCTGATCATCGCCACGATCTCGGCAACGTCCCGGTTTGGTTGCTCCGGATCGTCACAGACGATCAGATCGCCATCGCTTTCAAACTCAAGCAACTGGGTGGCGATGTCCTGACGAAGCAACAGCACGTCGCTATGCGCCCAAGCCTTGGCCCAGACCATCCAGCGGCGCGTCTCGCGCTCCCGCCCAATGACTGACAGCCCTACCAGATCATCCAGGCCGCCGCCGTCAATGCCGATCGTCACCACTTCCGAGCGTTCGAGTATGGCTTCAAGAGTTCGCAGTGTCGGGTCGGCGGCGGCCTCCCAATAATCGACACCACGCCAGCGATTGGCGGAGAGGCGAAGGCCGATTTCGAGGTTCAGATGCTTGGCCAGGAACGACTGTTTCTTACCGCCCTTTGCCACCGGGCTGAAAGCCTTCGCCTTTTCCTGCAACAGGTAGTCGATATCGACCGACCGTCCAAGATTCGGGTTCGTCACATACCAGTTTTCAGGATCGAGATAGGCTTCCGCCTCGATCATGGCCTCCGGGTACTCATAGAGCGTTGGCAGGCTATGCGGGTCATCGATTTCACCGTCACGCACTCCCCGGTGATAGGCCAGCTTCTCGGCAAATACCCCTGCCGGTTGCTTGTCCGACTGGGTCGATGCGTAAATCACGAACCCTTCAGACCGCGAAGCCAGGCCGCCGGTGGCTTCCGTGAGCATGTTTTCGGCGTCCGCCTGAAAGCCGAACTCCCATAACTCATCGACAAAGACGAACCCAGCCTTCTTGCCCGCCACAGTGCCGGAATCGGCGGCGATGACTTTCAGTTCCGCCTTCGTCTTCAGGTGGGTGATCGTCCGCACGCTTTCCTGAATATGCAACAAGGTGCTCAGGTCGGGGTCCGCGCGGATCATGGCGACGGCAGGCTTCCAGGCGTTTTTGGCGACCTCGATTGTCGGCGCCAGCAGGATCAATTCAGCGCCAATCCGCCAGTTGCGGATCAAAGCCGTAACCATCACCCCGGCGGCGATGGTAGATTTTGAATTCTTCTTGCTGATCAACAGGAAGAATTCCTTGATAAGCCTCTTGTTGCGGGGCTTGTCATAGGCCCCGAAGATCGCGGCCACCCACTCGAACACCCACGGCTCACAGGATTCGCCGAAGGTAGGACTGCCCGCCGCATCGACAATTCGCAACCCTTTGAACACATCCAGGGCGGCCTGCGCTTCATCCGGAAACAGAGGTGCAGGAATCAGCGACTGCCTGGCGACGATCCGTTCGCGCCAGTCAGTGCAGGCTGTAGTCCATTCCATCTGATCAGTTCAGCCTGGGCGGTTCCGGCGTGGCGTAACGTCCGCCAATCTGGTTGGCGGCTTCCTGCCGCTGTTCCTTCTTACCCATGGCCGCCTCTTTGACTGGCGTAACGGGTGCCGCGATGCGCTCTATCTGCCCCTTCTCGAATTCCTCGCGCAGATAACGCGCGGCCCCCACGACACCCGCCATGGCCTTTGACCACATGGCTTCGTTAAGGACCGCCTGCGCCAGGGCGGCGCCGTTGGAAAGCTCCCGAAAATAATACTGCCGAAGCGTCGGTTCACTCAGCCCGACCCGAAGGGCAATGTCCACAGTCGCAATGCCAGAAGCCTTCAAAACCGCAACCTTTTCAGCTATTTGCGGTGATCGCTTGTGGCGCTTGCGGCCACGCGGGTCTTTCAACTCCGTCCAAGGATCACCCAGCAAATCGAGATGTGCCGGTTTTTTGGGCTCAGACAAAAAAAATCTCCGAATGACTTGGGCGCGGGTCTTGGGCCAACCGGCCCGCCAGACTTTCGACCGCCCCCCCTATTGAGGTCAGTCCCAAACGCCGCGATGGTGAATGCTCGCCTGTTCTTCCGCCTGCTTATGCTTGTCATGGCAGGGGAACTTGCACAGGGTTTGCAGGTTGCCGAGGTCGAAGAACAGCTTGCGGTCGCCTCTATGCGCGCGCCTGTGGTCAGCCACCGGACTGTCATACGCCGGATACTTGCCGGCGCAGACGTTGCCACACATCTGGCAGGTGTAGTTATCGCGCAAATGGCAGGCGACCTTCAGTTCCCGCCATTCCTTGGTCTTGTACCAGGCGCGCCATGCCGCATCGTCCCGGATGCGCTGGGTCGGTCCCCGGTTCGGATCGGCAGGCTTGGCCAGTCGTGACGGCAAGGCACCGATCCGCGAGGGCAGGGCGGTCAGTCTCGCCATCATCCCTCCAGACATGCCAAGGGCGGCTTCACCGGAGTGAAACCGCCCTTTGAATAGGCCAAATCAGTGTTGCGACACAGTTCGCGCTCATGCAAAAAATGACCATTTTACCGACCAACTTCAAGCGATTTTTGCCTGTTTTACCCCATTCAACTCCCGCCAATCGCAATCCTCATAGAACAACGCCAATTTATTCAATGACTTATTGAGTAGAAATTTTTCTAAAAATTTATGGTTCACATGGTCGTGAGACAGCCCACCGCACAGGAAAGCCCCCAGATCGGCCGCCGACACGTCGAAGAGCACATAGCCATAGACCGCCACCCGTTCGTCATGATCAAGCTTGGCCGAGGCCCTGGCCAGCCGTTCCATAGCCTCCAGCCAGCGTTCCGGCTCACAGGCGCGCTTCGATCCGCCGCCGCCTTCATAGTTGGCGGTCAGGCCGCCGATGCGCGCCTTCTCGAAATCCCGGCTGAACCGCAGCGCCACTGCCGCCAGTTCATCGCTGACCCCGATCTTGCGCAGGCGTGCGCCCAGGCTGGAAACCCGCAGCACCCTGACCAACCCCTTGCCTTCATGGCCTGCCAGATCGACCAGATCGACGCCGCCCTGAATGATCCGGTCGATGGTCGGCAGCACGATATCGGTGATCGCCTCATCACCCACCTTGTTCGCCGCATCGCCGATCACATGCCGGGCATAGACCACTGCATCCTTGCGGTCTTCTCTGGCGGCTTCGTCTGCCCAGCGGGCCCGCATTTCCATTTCCCGACCCTTCTCCGCCACAGCCCGCGTCATGCCGTCACTCCCTTCCACAATTCCACAATTTCCGGCGGCGCCGCCGATCCCTCCGCGCCCGGCTCCGGCCCCCAGCCGGGCGGCCAAACCCCGCCACCCCGGTTCTTCACGGCCCTGACCGCACCGCGCCACCGCTCGATCGACCACGCCGAGACATCGGCCTCGGAGGCCGCCGGCGTGGCCTTGGCCGGTTCTTTCACCGGATGCCCGGCCAGCCGCATATCGCGGAATTCCAGAGCCATTTTCACGGCCATGTCCCAGTTGCGCATCTTGTGTTTCAGGTTGCGATCCGCGTACCAGCCCGCCGCCTTGCGCACGCCCTGGGTGATTTCGGTCATGGTGCAGGCCGGTTCGACCGACAGCAGCGCCATCAGCGGATAGACCGCCAGTATGCCCGGCGCGGTCGGGTCAGGTGCATCCCCTGCCGCTTCGGTCACCTCGGCCTCGAAAGCCTTCCAATCCTCACGCGCTGGCGCGCCTGAGAGAGAGTTATTTATATTTATATCAGTTATATTGCCCCTAGCAGGGAGCAAGGGGCCCCCTAGCTGTGTGCTAGGGGGGGCGGGCGGCTGTGTGCTAGGGGGGGCGGCCATTTTGGCGGCCTTTTCCTCGGCCCGCTGGGTCACCCACGCCTGGGTAATCTGCGCCGCGTTGAGTTGGTAAATGTGCGATGTGGTGGCCCCGTTCGCCCGTTCGCGCGGAATCACGGCCAGCCATCCGCCTTCGCTGAGTGACCGGATGCAGCGCCGCACGGTATCGACGCTCAGGTCCGTCCGTTTGGCGATATAGGGCAGGCCCGGAAAGCAGTCATCCGTCTCGTTGTCGGCCATCCGTCCCAGTTGCTCCAGCACGAACTTCTCGAAGGCCCGAAGGCCCCAGCGCGCGGGCATCAGGTCCGCCGCCATGTCCATCAGGGTCGCGCTCATGCCGCCCGCCTTTCCCACAGCGCATTGTGTGCCAGTGATATTCGCATTTCATGTTCGGTGCCCGTAGGCCCGCCCCGGTTCTTTTCGTTCAGCAGCATAAGAACGCCGCGCAGGCGATCCTTCTCGATTTCGTATTCCTGCCAGGCATCGAGATCGGCCTTGTTTTCCGGCTCGCGCAGGTACTTTTCCGGCCGGTAAATGAAGCTGATGGTATTGGCGTCCTGCTCGATTTCGCCCGCCCATCTGAGGTCGCTCATCTGCGGGCGCTTGTCGGCGTTCTTGCGGCTGTCGACCTCGCGCGATAGCTGCGCCAGCACCAGCAGCGCCCAGCCCGTTTCCTTGGCCAGCATGGCCAGGGCGTGGCTCATCGCCCCCACCTCGGCCACGCGGTTGCCGCGATATTCCTCTTCCGGCGCCACGATGTGCAGATGGTCGACAATCAGCACGCCCTTGGGGTAACCGGCCTTTTCCATCTTGCGGATCAGCCGCTTTGCGGCCATGGCGATCTGTGAGGTGCGCAGGCCAGGGCGGCAGTCGAATTCTATCGGCAGGCCGCGCAGGGTCTGTGCCCCCAGGGCCAGCTTGCGCGCGGCGTCGGGGTGTATCTTGCCGCGCTGCGCATCGTAATAGACCGGCGAATCCGGATCATCCGGATCATAGGCGGCATCGCAGGCCATGCGTAAGCCCACCTCATCCTCATCCATCTCAAGGCTGAAGACCCCGACCGGTATGCCGCGCATGGCGATGCGCCGCGCCATGGCGGTCATCACGGCGGATTTGCCCATGCTCGGCCGCCCGGCCAGCACCATCATCCGGCCCATGCGCAGGCCGCCCATGACCTCATCGAGGCCGTCATAGCCCGTGGTGATGTATTGCGGCGCAGCGCGTCCGGAAAGGATATCGCCCACCCGGTCGACCAGCGCGCCCACATTCACCCAGCTATCGGTAAACCCTGCGCCGCTGGCCACGCGCACAAGGGCAGCTTCCGCCCGCGCGATCAGCCCCTCGGCGGTCTCATCGCCACCGGCGGCGGCGGCCTTCAGGCTGTCCGCCATACGGACCAGTTCGCGGCGCGACGACAGGTCACCCACCAGCCCCCGGTAATGCGCCAGCATGGTTGCCGCCGGCGCCTTGTCGGCCAGTGTGTACAGGAAGGGCGCGCCGCCCAGCGTCTGAAAATTCGCCTCGCCCGCCAGCTTCGCGGCAATGGCCGGGCCGGTGATCGCCTCGCCCCGGAACTGGAATCCCTGAAGCGCGGCATAGATCAGTTGATGCCCGCCGTCGTAAAAATCGGTCGCGCGCAGCCCACCGGCCTCCGCCATCAGCGATGGATCGTACAGGAAAAGGCCAAGCAATGCCTGCTCGGCCTCTATGTTGAAGGGAATATGGCTTATCTCACCCACGCCCCGCCTCCCAGTCATAGAAGGCGGCCTTCACCGCTTCGGCGTGATCCCGCAGCATGTCATCGAACCTATGTGGCTCAAGCGAGTGGGCCGCAGCATAAGATATCCGCTGAAGCAGGCAGCAGTGATTTATGTCATTCAGCGGCCCGAACACGGTCGCCTTGTCGCACGCCTTCGCCAGCCGCTCCAGTTCATGCCAGGCTTTCGATGAGCCGGTGGCGATCTGCTGCGCCACCTCGGCCAGGGCATACCAACGCGCCGCATCGGCGGCGGTGGGCACATGATGCTTGTCCGGATCGGCCCTCATGACCGCACCTCGGAAGGCCGTACCTTGCCGGGCTTTCGATTTACGGATAAGGTTAACGCCTCAGCACTGGGGGGTGTAGAATGAACCCGTTCCTGTATCGAAACCTTAAAGCCTACGCCGCTGTTATTGCCGCTTTGGCTTTCTTTGGTTTCATCATGTACCTGAACATCGCAAATGTGCCTTTGCCAAAAGCAGTTGTTCACGCTTTGAAGCATCCGCAGTGGCCGCAGGGCTTCGCCCTTCCCACAGACCCCACCCAGGTTTGGAATCTGTTGATAGCCTTGTGCAGTGCGATCGCCACGGCCATCGGTGTCTCGGCTGCATTCCGCGCGGCGCACACCAACCGGGCCTGGCTTGTTCCCAGCAAGATCGAGATAGCTCCGGCCAGTTTCACGGATCCCGATTACGCCAGTGCAACCATCCAGATCCAAAATGCCGGTAATTCTCCGGCTGAGATGATCCTGGTCTATGCGCGGTTTCAGGCCGCGACATTTAAACAAGACGAGAACGTCGCCAATTTTTTTAAACGCCTGAAAAAACAGAAAAGATATAACCAAGCCCAGCCTAGATACATTCCCGTTCTGGCGGCTCATGCGCTGGGTGATGTGGAACTTCACATAGAAAAGCAACATCTGAGCCCGACGACATTGGAGGCCTTTGGAGACGTTGACGCCCTCCTCAGGCTCGACATCGCACTGCGTTACAAGGACTTGGCCAGCGGACGAACCAAGGATCACATAACTGCCGCGTATTTCGTCAGAGAACAGAATAAGGACGGGGAATGGGTGCTGACCCAAAGCCTTTTTCATCTGAAGAATGATGCCGTGCCCAATCTTTGAGATCAGGCATCGCGCCATATTCATTAACCGGTGTCTCACATCGGCCTCCCATTGATCGCCGCCGCATCGCGTTCTGCGCAGCAGGCTTTGAAGGCCCGCCCCACCAGATATTCACCCTCGGTGGCGATCAGGGCGCGCATCTTGGCCATCAGGTCGCCTTCCGGCAGCACGGTCAGCGTCCGCGCCCGTCCATGCGTCCGCGCGATCCGCCCCTGCGCCTCCAGCGCATCGATCACCCGCCGCACGCCGCCGCGCGACCGCAGGCCGATCAGGCGGCCAATTTCGTCATAGGAGGGGCATACCCCGTCATGGGTCAGCGTTTCGATCGCCGTCAGCACCTTGCCTTGCAGTGGTGTCATCCGATCCATCCCTGTGCGTTCAGCGCCGCGCGGCGCTCATTGAAGAAATCCGTCCTGACCGCATCGATGATCCCGCCGATGCGGTCACCGTTCTGGCGGCAGGCATTGAGCGTACGGGCCAGCGCGCTGATATCGTCCAGCCCGGTGATGGCCTGCCGCACGGCCAGGGCGATCACCAGCCGCTGCCGGGCATCCTCCAGCAGGCCAAAGGCCGAAACCGCGCCGCACTTGTCGAAGCGGACACACAGCAGGGCCACGGCCACGCTGCGCCCGCATTCCGCCAGGGTCTCGGCCCGATGTGCGTCTGGGGCAGCCGGTGCGGCGGCGCGCCGCCCGAATGCCGGCGCGGTCCCGGTCATGTCAGCCCCACCGCGACAGGAAGCCGTTATCCCGCCTGCCGCCGCCCGACCGGCGCAGGCCCGATGCCGGCGCACTGATCTTTCGCGGCGGCGATGGCCGGTGCGTCTGGATATGATGACCGGCGCAGTAAAGCTTTTGCCGCGTGGCGCTATCGACCGGCAGGCCGCAATAAAGCGCCTCGCCCTGGGGCGTTTCGCCGGTCACGAAGCCGCAGCACCGCGCACCCCGTTGAAAAAGCGTCACGTTAAGCGAAGGCACCGGCTCAGGCGGGGCCAAATACTCGCGCGGCGAAACGGTGGCGGGCGGTCGGGCGGCTGTGGCCTTGGCGCGGGCCGTGATGGCGCGTGTGCGGTATGACGTGTCTATCGGGCGGCGATAGCCCGCCCGCTCGGCGATGCCCCGCACGGCCTGAACCGTCAGTTCGCGCCCGTCATCCAGTTCCCCGGCGGTGAGCGCCACCACCTCCGGCGCCGAATGCCCCGCCTGCCAGAGTTCACCGATGCGCCGTACCGCCGCCGGGCTCCATGGCATGGAAGCCGCAGGCGGCCCGTCACGCTCGGCATCGCGCTTGAGCATGGCCCGCACCGAATGCACCGAGGCGCGTTCATCGTCCGCCAACCCGGCATTGATCGCCGCGGCGATTTCGGTCGGCGTCCGGCCCTCGGCCTTCAGTTCGGCCGCCCGGCGGCGGCGTTCCAGCGTCCAGGCGAAGCGCTTGCCCATGGCGGGCGGCGCCACCGTGGCGCGTTTCGTGCCCTGCGGCAGGGCGCGGTGAATATACGAAATCACCGCACTCCGGGTAAGCCTGTGTTCGGGCGTCGAAAGCGCCCGCATGATCTCCGAAGCCGAACGCCCGGCAATCCACAGCCGCTTGGCCTCTTCGCCCCGCGCCTCGGTCCAGCCCGTGCCATTGGATACGTACTTATGATTTCGCCCAGCCCCATCGAACATAGGTCAGCCTCCCTTTTCCAGATCGGTCAGCAGGCGGTAACCCGCCTCGATAACGTCCTGCACCTGCGTGCGGATATCCTTGATTTCCCGGCCCTCCAGCCGTCCATCGGCTATGGCGGCGGCTACGGTCGAAACGGCCTCGCCGGTCTCGGTCATTAGCGCCGATGTCCGAGTCATCAGTTCCACAGGCACCGGCGCGCCGTCGCCGCCCAGCGGCACAAGCTGCATCCCGCAAAGCCGCGCCAGGTCTTCGGCGAGGGCGGTCGCCCCGGCGCGGGTGAGGGCGCGGGCGTCGGCATAGGTCAGCTTTGCCGCCTTGGTCGGGTCACGGTCGGGATCGATCATGTCATAAAGCGCGCCGCGCTTGCGGGCGGCCAGCACGGTCAGCACCTCATCGAAGCCGCCGATCTGGTCGAAGGCGCGTTCGGTAACGCCATGCAGGCTGACGGGGCAGTTTTGCTTGGTCATACCGCACCGCCCTGATATTCCCCGGCGGGTTGTCCCGAAACCGGCACGTCAATTCGGGTAGTCTCCTCCGCGTCGGCCTGCGAAGCTGTCGGCATGACACGTCCTGCCAAAATTTCCTGTAAGCCCCGTTCAGCCGCTTCAAATCGCTCAAGCGTTGGAGAGACCTTCCCGGATCGCCACTTCCACCATAGTGACCTATGGAGATTCGCTTGCACCAGCGCTTGAACCGGTTTGACGCCGGCAGACAAACACTGCTCTTCAAAATGATGGATGCGTTGAGACATAGCGCCAGAAATAGGCGCAATTTTGCGTTCAATCAAGCGCTATTTTGCGTCTATTTGCGGGTAGCCGCAATTATGCGACTAATTCCCTATGGATAAGAAGGAAGAAAAACGTCTCCGGATCGCGCAACTTCGTGAGTGGTTGCTTGAGGTAATGGAGGTGCGGCAGTGGACCCCATACGCATGGGCGAAGAAAGCGGGTCTTCATCCGTCGTACGTTCAGCGCGCCGTAATAGATGAACCTATGTCAGAGCTTAAAGCGGAAACTGTCAGCCTACTTGCCCGCACTGCTGGTGTGCAGACACCGAGAATTGACCTCAGCGTGGAGAAGCTTCCGGTTACCCAAAGGGAAGCTGGCGACGATGAAGCTGACAATTTTGACGTTGAACTCGCAGATGCCGATCAAGACAAGGTGAGCGTGGAGCAGATCGACTTGCGTTTCGGCATGGGTAGCGGCGGCATGTATGACGCACCAGTTGAATCGCAACCGATGTCTTTCTCGCGTGCCTGGATAAAACAGCTCACTTCGGCGCCGGTTGAATCGTTGTTTTGGGCATCAGGCTTTGGTGATTCAATGTATCCAACTATTGCTGATGGCGATCTTGTACTCGTTGATTCTAGCCAGAAAACGCCGAGAATGTTTGATCAAGTGTGGGCGATTAACCAGTACGGACATGGAATGATTAAGCGCTTGCGCCCAACCAACTATGGGTTCCTTTTGACTTCTGACAATCCAAACGTGAGCACAATCACCGCAACTGATGGCTCTATGGAAGTTGTTGGTCGGGTTGTTGCTATTGTGCGAAAGATTTAAATTGGTGGTGATATGAAACGTTCAGCCGCTTTACTTTTGTTGTTTGTGGCGTCTCCCTGTTTTGCCACAACTCCACAACAGGTACTTTCTGAATTCGACAAAGCAGACCCACTGTACAATTCGCAATCCTGTTTGGAAGCTCGAAATATTGCGATGCAGTATAACAACAAGGGGTTTCTGCGCGGAGCCGCCGACGTTGCTACTTTATTGGCCGGCCCTCTATCGACAGGGGTATACGCAGTCATCGATAACGGCCACGTACAAAATCGAAAGGCTGTAATCGAAGAAATGAGGCGTCGGTGCATTACCGACTACGGGACGCCCGCATATTCTTCTAAAGTTGACATCAGAGAATGTGCTGAGAAGGATGGAAAAATTCAATGCGAACCTACGTCTTAATATTCGGCGCCATTGCTCTCGTTGCTAGCCCCACTCAAGCTAAAACGCATTCCATGTTCGCTTATTCTGGGCCTCGCTACCCGGTGATGCTTAACGGCGGCAAGTACATTGTCGAGGTGCACAAATCTGATAATACGATATTGATGCAAGGGGCGCTCGGCAGCGGCACCGGCAGCGCCGACACGCCGATATCGGTTTGGCGCCGTGTCGCCGAGCAATTTGTTACACCAGCCGGCTGCGGAATTCCAAGGGTTGAGGCAATCATGAAGGATGGTGGCACTTGGGAGGCTACTGTCATGTGTCCGGAAGGTGTGGATTTTCATCAACTGGTTAACGAACAGAAAGCAGCGCTGAAACGTGGCGAACCACTACAACCCTCACCTGCAAGCAAATAGACGCGTTTTTGCGCGCATCATGAATTAATAGACGCAAAAATGCGTTGACATAGGCGCAATTTTGCGCACATATTCCCCCACACACCCACTATCGGGAGTTTGGGGCTATGTCTCTTTCACAGATTTACACTGAGTTCTTTCGCGCCGTGGCCTGCATTCTGCTGGTCGCGGTGCTGATCGGCTGGATTATCGCGCTCACGCCGATGGATGCCGACCTCGGCACCGAACCGGCCAGCCCGCAGCCGGCGCACGCCGCAGGCGGTGCCCAATGAGCGCCCCGGCAACCAAAACCAACGGCTGGATTGCCCTTGGCATTGGCGAGGACATCCCGGCCCGCAACGGCCAGACCTTCGATGTACGCTTGCGCTTGAATAGCGAAGAGGCGCTGGGCTTCACCTGGGGAAAGCCCGAAGCCCGCCGGGGTGAGCACGGCACATTGGTCGTCTATAAACCTTCGTCAGAAAAAGAATGGAACGCAGGCGACCACCGATGGGACGTGATAGCCTACCGCCTGCACGATCCCGAAGATACCGCCGAGCAGGCCCGCCGCGCCGAAAGACTGGAGCGTTTCAACGAGATCGCCCGCCGCGCGCCGCTCGATATGCCGCGCCCCGAACCGGAGCCTGCGCCCTTCCGCCGCCGCGAGGTCATCAACCGGTCTGTCGGCTTCACGGAAGGCGACGACGGCCTGATCCATGTCAGCGTCTGTCTGGCCCGTCTGTGGGTCGCCGCCGCGCAGGATATCCGCGATGGTCTTTCCCGGCGTCTGGCCGAAGACCTGACGCCCGCCGAGCGCGCCGACATCCACGGCCATATCCGCAACATGACGGCCCTTATAGACCGCCACAGCCGGGCAGGGGGCGCGCAATGAGCCGGACCCTGACCATGCTGCGCCCCGTCGCCCCCGTGCCGGATAAGCCCCATTACATCCTGCTGGTCTGCGTCGAAGAGGGCGGGCCGCTGGTGCATGACCAGACCTATTACGCCCTGCGCGGCCACCGTAAGGACGGCAACGAGACCTGGTTCGATGTCTGGGTCGAAGGCGAGGTGCGGGTCTATCCCGACAGCCGCTTCAGGCCCGCCAATCCGGAAAACTGGTGGCTGTTCGGTGAGCACCAGCGCCGCCGGTTCCATGTGCCGCCGCCCTGGTCGCGTGACTGGGCATCCTTCGCGCGCCGCCGCCAGATCGGCCGGGATGAAAGGGCCGCCGCATGAAACCCGATCCGCACCCCTGGTCGCCCAAGGAAGACCGCTATCTCGAAGACGCCGTCGAAACCGACATGCCCGGCCTGCTGACCATCGGCATCGGCCTGTTCGCCGGGCTGGTCTGCACCGTCATCGCCGTCATCGGCGGCCTGATCTGGGGCGGCTTTGCCCTCTGGCACTGGGTCGCAGCCCTGATCCACTGACCCCTTCGCGCGCCGGGACCATCCCTGAATCGGCGCGCGCACCTGGCGCGGCGGGCGTAGCCCCCAACAGCCCCCAAGGCCCGCCGCGCCTTTTTCCTTCACCCACCAAACGGAGCCTTCCATGAAACCCTTTACCGATACCCTGCGCGAGGCCCGTAAGGGCGTGATCGCAGATCGCCTGACCGACGAACTGGCCGCCGTGGTCAAGGCCGTCGACGCCACCAACAAAGCCGGCGAACTGACCCTCAAGGTCACTGTCAAGCCGGACAAGCATGGCGGCACCCAGAAGACCCTCAGTTTCGACATCAAGGCGAAGCTGCCGACCCACCCGACGCCGGAGGCCGTCTTCTGGTCGAACGTCGATGGCGATCTGCTGCGCGCCGATCCCGACCAGGGCGACATGTTCGTCGATACCGCCGACGCCCGCGCCGGTCGCGCTTAACCCGCTCTCCCACCCCTGACAGACAAAGGAAACCCCATGTCAGAAATTACCGAAGACGGCATCGATACCATCGCCGCACTGGGCCGCGATGCCGCCAAGTCACGCATTCACACCCTTCCCAATGGCACCACGCTCATTCTGGGCGAGCGGGGAAATGGGTTTGAACTGGCCGATGATCCCACCAAGGACGATCACGGCCTTCTGCTGAACAAGCCCACCCGCATCGCCGTGTCGGTCACCATTCAGGATGCCGACTCGCTGGTCGACTATGTGAAGCGCTTCCGGATGCCCGGTACACTGCTGTTCGCTGATATTGCCCGCAACCGCATCGTGGCCGTGCTGGACTATCACGAGAAGCCGGAAACGCCGGATCACGCGGACCATATGGCCATTCTTGACCTGCCGTTCTCGGAAGAATGGACCCTGTGGAACGGCATCAGCGGCAAGTGGCAGGAACAGCTTGAGTTCGGCCGCTTCCTCAAGGAAAACGCCTGCGATGTGTCCGCACCCGATCCGGCCACCCTGCTGGAGGTCGCCATGGATATTCAGGCGGTGCGCAATGTCAACTTCACCAAGGCCGTGCGTCTGAACTCGGACAATGAAAGCTTCGAGTATGTCGATGACACCCAGGCCAAGGGCAGCAAGGGCGCTCTGACTATTCCGGAAGAATTCGCCCTGCGCATTCCGGTCTACTTCAATGGCGCCACGGTCGATGTCCGGTCATGCCTGCGCTGGAAGCTGGAAGGCCAGAGCCTGAAACTGGGCATCGCCCTCCAGCGCGCCGAACGCGTCCGCCAGGCGGTCTTCAAGGAAATCGCCGCCGATATCGCCGACCGCGCCGACGTGCAGGTGGTTTACGGCACCCGCTAACCCCATCAGCCACGGACCCTTGAACCCTCAGGGGCGGCAACCCGTGGCGATAGCGGCAGGCGGCCCATACTGGCCGGGCGCCTGCCGCTCCTGATTTTCCACCCTTCCTTTTCACCGCAACTTAAAGCCCGGCGCGCAAGCGTCGGGCGGGAGCGCCCGACATGCTGAGCTACCAAACCGCCCTCGATATCGCCCTTTGCTATCAGGAACTGAAAAACGGCAAAGCCCTGCTGGATGAGGTGGAAAAGTCCATCGAGACCGAACGGCGAGGGCGCGAGCAGCAGACCAATATCCGGGATGCCTTTGGCCGCCCGGCGCGCGGCCTCGAACTGGGTATTCCCGGCAACGGCACCACGCGGCTGCACAATGTCCCCTGGTCCCTCGCACGTTCTGCAATTATCGCCCATCTGGCCGATGTAGAGAAACGCCTGAAGGTGCTGAACGAGGGCGCGCGGCTTGAGCTGTTCCCAAAGCCCGAAGAAGAGCGCACCCGCGAGGAATTCGCCTACCGCAATGACCCGGAGCGCCGCAGCGAGCAGACGCCGGACGAAATCGCTTACGAGCATTACCTAAAGACACAAACCGAAGGCATCGCAATGGACTTCGGAAAGTGGTGCCAGCAGCGCGGCCAAGGGGCGGCCCGATGAACGCCCCCGTTCTCGAATTCCCCACCCACACGCCCCAGCGCCCGGCGGGCAGGGGCATCATTGTCGATAACTTCGCCGGCGGCGGCGGCGCATCGACCGGCATCGCGGCGGGCACAGGCTATGAGCCGGATGAGGCCATCAACCACGATCCGGCGGCGCTGGCCATGCACGCGGCCAACCACCCGGCCACGCGCCACCATTGCCAGTCGGTCTGGTCAGTAGATCCTTTGGAGGTGGTCGCGGGCCGCCCGGTCGACCTGGCGTGGTTCAGCCCGGATTGCAAACACTTCAGCAAGGCCAAGGGCGGCAAGCCGGTCGAAAAGCATATCCGCGATCTGGCATGGGTGGTGGTCCACTGGGCCACGCGCCTGCCGGATCACCTGAAGCCCAAGGTCATCATGCTGGAGAACGTCGAAGAGTTCCAGCAATGGGGGCCGCTGGTCGAAACCGAGCGGGGGCTGATGCCCTGCCCGGATCGCCGGGGCGATGAGTTCCGCCGCTGGATCAAGGCCCTGAAAAAGGCGGGCTATACCCGCATCCAGTGGCGCGAACTGAAGGCGTGCGACTATGGCGCCCCCACCATCCGCAAGCGCCTGTTCCTGATCGCCCGCAGCGACGGCCAGCCCATTGTGTGGCCGAAGCCGACCCATGGCGACCCGAAATCGAAAGCGGTGAAGGCGGGCAAGCTGAAACCGTGGCGCACGGCGGCGGAGTGCATCGACTGGTCAATACCGTGCCCGTCGATCTTTGAGCGCGCGAAGCCGCTCAAGGAAGCCACCTGCCGCCGCATCGCCGCAGGCATCATGCGCTATGTCGTCAACAGCGCGAAGCCGTTCATCGTGCCCCTGACCCACCACGGCGGCGACCGGACAGCGGATATCGACGCCCCGTTCAATACGGTCACCGGCGCCCATCGCGGCGAAATGGCCGTGGTCAATCCGTTCGTGGTGCCGATCACCCATACCAGCAATGGCGGGGCCGGACGCTCCGGCGAAGACCCGCTGGCCACTATCACCACGGCCAAGGGCGGCGAACTGGCAATCATCGCTCCGCATGTCATGACCATGCGTAACAGCGGCAAGCCATGGCAGGGCTGCGATGAGCCGACCCATACCATTACCGCCGAAGGCGCGCATCAGTGCCTGGTGGAGGCTTCTTTGCAGAAAATGCAAACAAGTCCTGAAATGGTCGCCGCCTTCATTGCGCAGCACAATGGCGGCTTCTATCAGGGCGAGGGCCGGGCGGCGGATGCGCCGCTTTCAACCATCACCCAGGCGGGCAGCAACCAGAACCTTGTGACTGCCCATTTCGTCCGCACCGCCCATGGCGATGTGGATAGCAAGGGCAAGAAACGCGGTCGCGGCAGCCACGAAGTCACCGAAAGCTTCCCGACAGTCACGGCCTCGCAGGATTCGGCGCTGGTCACGTCCAATCTGATCAAGCTGCGCGGCACCTGCGCCGATGGCCAGGCCACCGACGAACCCATGCCGACCGTGACCGCAGGCGGGATGCACGTTGGCGAGGTCAGGGCCTTCCTGTGCAAATACTATGGCAATGAAATCGACGGACACGGCCTTGACGCCCCCATGGGCACCGTGACCACGAAGGATCGCTTCGGGCTCATAACCGTCACTATCGAGGGGCAGGAATACGTCATTGCCGATATCGGGATGCGGATGCTCACCCCGCGCGAACTCGCGCGCGCCCAGGGCTTCCCCGATAGCTATATCCTTGATCCGGTCTGCACCTATACGACCGACGCGGGGAATGAAAAGACCGGCCCCCTGCCGAAGACACACCAGATCGCCAAGATCGGCAACAGCGTCTGCCCGGCCATGGCCGAGGCCCTGACCCGCGCCAACTTCCCCCATGCTGAAACGCAGCCCGAAAGGAACGTCGCATGACCCATGCCTCGTCACTTCCGAAAATGGCAATCTCTGTGCGCCAGCCGTGGGCATGGGCCATTCTGCACGCCGGAAAAGATATCGAGAACCGCCCACGCCGAACCAATATCCGTGGCCGCGTGGCGATCCATGCCAGTCTGTTTGCCGGCGCCAAGGAAACGCGGCAAGCCTTCGATTTCATGATGTTGAACGTAGGAGTCAACATTCGCCCGGCCCTTGGCAATATCGAGCGCGGCGGGATTATCGGAAGCGTTGAAATCGTGGATTGCGTCACCGCTTCGGATAGCCCGTGGTTTTTCGGTGAATACGGCTACATTCTGCGCGACCCGCAGCCGTGTGAATTCATCCCGGTTAAGGGCGCGCTTGGCTTTTTTGATTGGAGAGCGCGATGACCGTTTATGTCGATGATATGTATAAATATCCGGTCGGGCAGTTCCGCCGCATGAAAATGTCGCACCTGATCGCGGATACCCGCGAGGAACTTGACGCAATGGCCGATAAGATCGGCGTGGCTAGGCGCTGGATACAAAGCGCGGGCACCCATCAGGAACACTATGATGTGGCAATGTCGGCCCGCGCCAAGGCCATTGCCGCTGGCGCCGTGCAGATCGAGTACATGACCTGCGGCTTCATGTGCGCCCGGCGCGGCGTCGAAGGCGTGCTGGGTGATCCAGCAGAAGCCGAGGCGTGGCGCGTGGCGTATTTCGAAAAGCGCGCCGCCGCTAAGGCGCTGGAGGCCGGGCAATGACCATCGCTACCATCCGCGAATTCCGTTGTGAAATGGGCTGCGGCGCAACACACCAAACCGAAAGCCGGTTCGATCCTAAAGGCTGGCTGACCGTCAGTTTTGGCACGTTCGGCCAGGCCAAGACCGAGCACCATCTGTGCCCGACCTGCGGCCCGAAGTTCCGCGCCTCCATGCAACCTGTGCAAAAAATGCACGAGTTGGACCACATTTCCGACGCCGGGAAAATGATCGAACCCTGCGATCACAGGCCCGGCACCCATTACTGCCCAAACTGCGGACCTCTGTAATATGACCGCTCACCGAATCCGCGTCGTGAAGGAAAACGACATTGCCCGGTCGATCAAGGCGGCCGAAAAGGCAGGGAAGGTGGTTCGCGCCGCCACCATCGATACCCGCACCGGGGCCATCACGCTCAATTTCCTAACCGGCGACTTGCCGGAAACCGTTGAAGGTGATCATATCGCCGCCGAAATATCCTCATGGGACGCCGCACTAGATGGCAAAGCTCACTAAGACCTACGATTTCGTCAAGGCGTACACCGACCGTCACGGCAAAATGCGCTATTACTATCGGCGCGGCGGCGCGAAGGCGATAGCGATCAAGGGCGAGTTTGGGTCTTTCGAGTTTGACCAGGCATATAACGACGCCGTTCGCCAGTGGGAAGACCGGGAGCCGCTTGGCGCCGGGCGGATCGTTCCCGGATCGATCACCGACTTGATCGTCCAGTTCTATAACAGCGCCGAGTTCAAGCGCCTGACGGCGACCACGCAAAAGAACTACCGTCGAATCTTTGAGGACTTCCGAACCAAGTTTGGCGCACAGACCGTGCGCGGATTGCAGCGCGAGCATATCATCAGGATCAAGGACCGCATGGCGGATAAGCCGGGCGCGGCCCTGACCTATCTGAAGCGCCTCAATACCCTGCTGAACTTCGCCGTCGACCGCCGCTTCCGCACGGATAATCCGATGCTGCGGTTCAAGTTCCCCAAGGCGGGCGATGGCTTTGCGCCCTGGACGGATGAGGAAATCGACCAGTACCTTGCCTATTGGGGGCCGGGCACGCGCGAGCGCCTGGCGCTCTATCTCTTGCTGTTCACCGGCCAGCGCCGGTCGGATATCGTCAAGATGGGCCATCAGCATGTGCGTGCTGATGAGATATCCGTGGTGCAGCAAAAGACCGGCACCCGGCTATGGATACCGATGCACCCGATCCTCATTGAGGAAATCGCCCTGTGGCCAAAAGATCAGATGATGTTCCTGGTCAATAAGCGCACCGGCAAGCCTCTGTCTCAGGAAGGGTTCAGCAACTGGATCAGGGACAGCGCCAGGGAAGCCGGCATCACCGAACTGCGCAGCCCGCACGGCCTGCGTAAGGCGGCCTGCCGTCGCCTCATCGAAGCCGGTTGCGACGGCGAAACCGCGCGCGCCATATCGGGCCACGCCAGCGATAAAGCCCTTCAGATTTACATTAAGGATGTCAACCAAAGGAAGATGGCCCGGCGGGCAATCAACAGCCTGCCAAGAGACAGAGTGTGAACACCGGCTGTCTAACCTGAGTGTCTAACCCCAAATAACGCTTTGATATGTAAGGGGAAATTCACCTAAATGGTGCCCAGGAAAGGACTCGAACCTTCACGGCCGTTAAGCCACTGGCACCTGAAGCCAGCGCGTCTACCAATTCCGCCACCTGGGCACTTACTTAGGTGGTAGTCTCCGCCGATTTCTCCGCGAAGGCGGCGACCTATAGGGGCAAACTTTTCGCCGGTCAACGCCTTTGATGACGATTTACACAAAAGTTTTCACACTTTCCGCCTTAACCAATTCCTTATTTCCCAAACCGTGAACCCTATCGGTTTTTTGCGCCCGCCGTTTTCTTCTGTTACCACCCCAGAAGCGTTGGAGATCGCCATGTTGCAGAGATATCTTCAGGCTCTTATTCAGCAAGGCAGGCTGACTGTTCGGATCAATCCCGGCAAGACCTTTACTTTCGGCAATTTGATACCGGACAGGCCCGATCTGGATGTCGCCATCTGGATCAACAGTCCCTGGACGGCCTTCAAGATCGGCCTGCATCCTTATCTCTATTTCGGCGAAGCGGTCATGGAGGCCGACCTCGTGGTGGAAAAAGGCAGCCTCTGGAACCTGATGGAACTGATCGGGCTGAACCTGCAAAACGCGCCCGATCGCGGCTGGCTCTCGCGTCTGCTGCATGGCATCAAGCGCTTCCTGCCGGCCCATTCGCTCAGTGCCTCGCGCGCCAATGTGGCGCACCATTACGACCTGTCGGAGAAGCTCTATCGCCTGTTTCTCGATGAGGACATGCAGTATTCCTGCGCCTATTTTCAGTCGTCCCAGGCGTCTCTGGAAGAGGCGCAGATTGCCAAGAAGGACCACATCGCCGACAAGCTTTATCTGTCGCCAGGCCAGAGCGTGCTTGATATCGGCTGCGGCTGGGGCGGCATGGCGCTGCACCTGGCGAAGCAGGCGGGCGTCAATGTCACTGGTGTGACGCTTTCGACCGAACAACTGGCTGTGGCCGAACAGCGCGCCCTGGCGCCCAGCGTCAATGCGCGTGTGCGTTTTGAACTATGTGATTACCGCGAGGTCAGCGGCCTGTTCGATCGCATTGTCAGCGTCGGCATGTTCGAGCACGTCGGGCTGGCCGGTTTTGATGGCTATTTCCAGACCGTGGCGGAGCGGCTGAAGGACGACGGCGTGGCGTTGATCCATACCATCGGCCGGCGTGGCAAGACTGGCGGGCGTTCGGCCTGGCTCAACAAATATATCTTCCCCGGCGGTTATATTCCGAGTTTATCGGAAATAACGGATTCGGTCGAAAAATCCGGGCTATACATCACCGATATCGAACCCCTGCGCCTGCACTATGCGGAGACCCTGCGGCACTGGCGTGAGCGCTTCCTGGCGCACCGCGCGGAGATCGCCGCCCTCTATGACGACCGCTTCTGCCGCATGTGGGAATTTTATCTCTGCTGGTGCGAACTCGGTTTTCGCTACGGTGACCTCATGGTCTTCCAGGTGCAACTGGCCAAGCGGCTCGATACCCTGCCAATCACCCGCGACTATATGATGCCGCAGGCGTCAGCCCGCGTGGCCGAAGAAGTTGCCGGCGAAACGCTGAAAGGCGTCGCCCACGCCGGTCAGACGATCCGGCAGGGCGAAGCGCGGTAAAAACAGCGCCACCGTGCGGCGCGGATTAAAATCACGCATGGGGATCCGCACCACATCGGACGCCTGGTAGCAATCCGGCATGACGGTTATACCCACGCCGGCACCAACCATGCTGAGGGCGCGCTCGTCCTGCGCCGTGCGGTAAACGAGCGGCGGGCGGACATTGCGATCGGTGAAATGGCGGCTGGTTTCGCTCAGCACTTCGCAGCGCGAACGGACGATCATCGAGTCATTGGCCAGGTCTTCGCCGCGTATGATGGCCTCGCCCGCCAGCCGGTGCGTGACAGGCAGGGCCAGTTTGTAACCTTCCTCAAAGAGCGGCAGGCTCGTATTGTCAGCGACCCGGCGCAGCGAAAGCGCATAATCCAGGCCACGTTCATCGAGGCGATTCAGCAGTTCCTGTTCGCTGCCGTCATAAAGATCGAAACGGATGCCGGGATGTGCCGCCGAGAAGCCGGCCAGCAGACGCGCCACCAGGGCTGCCGGCAGGGTTTGCAGCACACCCAGCCGCAACACATCGGCGGTTTCGGTCCGGGAGATTTCGGCTGAAGCCATATTGACTTCGTGCAGGATCGCCTTGGCGCGCGGCAAAAAGCGCGAACCGGCCGTCGTGAGAAATACGCGCTTGTTGTTGCGCACGAACAGATCGACGCCCAACTGCTCTTCCAGCCGCTTGATTCCGGCCGAAAGCGTTGGCTGGGTGATCAGGCAGGCGGCCGCCGCCTTGGTGAAACTGCCGGTTTCGACCACCGCCAGAAAATAGCGCAGAAGATATAGTTCCATTTTTGTCGCTCAAACGCCGCTAGGCTCTCCTCGCATCAGCTCGGGCGGGCAGTCGCCCTTGTCACATTGCTTACAGCAATGTGGAAGCACCTATTTATAGATATTGTCTATGCACAGAATTGTGACTATCAATTTTTCCAATTGAGGCCAGGCGCGTACTATCCTCCCTGAAAACGTGAGACAGGGATCATATGACCGCCTTCAGGAGCGAGATTGACACAGGCTCGGATGAGTTTCGCGCCAATGCCGCGCGGATGCAGGCGCTGGTGAATGACCTGCGAAGCCTGACCGCGCACATCGCTCAGGGCGGGTCGCCATCGGCACGTGAAAAACATACGGCGCGCGGCAAGCTTCTGCCCCGCGATCGTGTTGCCGGGTTGATTGATCCCGGCTCGCCCTTTCTCGAATTTTCCGCCCTGGCGGCGCACAAGGTCTATCATGATGATGTGCCGGCAGCGGGCCTGATCACCGGCATCGGCCGCATCAACGGCACCGAATGCGTCATTGTCTGTAACGACGCCACGGTAAAGGGCGGCACCTATTACCCGCTGACCGTCAAGAAGCACCTCCGCGCGCAGGAGATCGCGCAGACCAACAACCTGCCCTGCGTCTACCTGGTCGATTCCGGCGGCGCCAACCTGCCCAACCAGGACGAGGTCTTTCCGGACAAGGACGATTTCGGCCGCATCTTCTTCAACCAGGCGCAGATGTCGGCCAGCGATATCCCGCAGATCGCCGTGGTCATGGGCTCCTGCACCGCTGGCGGCGCCTATGTGCCGGCCATGAGCGACGAATCGATTATTGTCCGGAACCAGGGCACCATCTTTCTGGCGGGGCCGCCGCTGGTCAAGGCGGCCACCGGTGAGGTGGTCTCCGCCGAGGATCTTGGCGGCGGCGATGTCCATGCCCGCGTGTCCGGCGTGGTCGATCACCTGGCGGCCGATGACGCCGATGCCCTGCGCATTGCCCGCCACATAGTCGGTCATCTCAATCGCCCGAAGCAGGTATCTCTGGCGACAAGGGCGGTGGTTGAGCCGCTCCACGAGACCGAGGAAATCTACGGCATTATCCCCGCCGATACGCGCCAGCCCTTCGATGTCCGCGAGATTATTGCCCGGCTGGTCGATGGCTCCGAATTCGATGAATTCAAGAAGCTGTACGGCGAGACGCTCGTCTGCGGTTTCGCCCATCTCTACGGCTATCCGGTCGGCATCATCGCCAATAATGGCGTGCTGTTTTCCGAAAGCGCGCTGAAAGGGGCGCATTTCATAGAACTGTGCTGCCAGCGCGGCATCCCGCTGATTTTCCTGCAAAATATCACCGGCTTCATGGTCGGGCAGCGCTACGAGAACGAAGGCATTGCCCGCCACGGCGCCAAGATGGTCACGGCGGTTGCCTGCGCCACTGTGCCGAAATTCACCGTCATCATCGGCGGGTCTTATGGTGCCGGCAATTACGGCATGTGCGGCCGCGCCTACGATCCGCGGTTCCTGTGGATGTGGCCCAATGCACGGATTTCGGTCATGGGTGGTGAACAGGCGGCCAATGTGTTGGCCACGGTCAAGCGCGACGGCATCGAAGCGAAGGGCGGCGAATGGAGCGCCGAGGACGAGGCCGCCTTCAAGGCGCCCATCCGCGACACCTACGAGGCGCAGGGCCACCCCTATTACGCCTCCGCCCGGCTGTGGGACGACGGCGTCATCGACCCCGCGGATACCCGCCGCGTACTGGGCCTGGGACTATCCGCCGCATTGAACGCCCCGATTGCCCCGACCAGATTTGGTGTCTTCAGGATGTAACCGCCGTAATGCCGAAAGGAACCCACCATGCAGGATATTACCGTAGACGCCGACGAACGCGGCGTGGTCCGCGTCACTCTCAATCGCCCCGCCGTCCATAATGCCTTCAATGAGGGCATGATCGGCGAACTGACCGACGCCTTCGCCGATCTTGGCAGGCAGGACGGCGTGCGGGTCATTGTTCTGGCCGGCCATGGCGCCAGTTTCAGCGCCGGGGCCGACCTCAACTGGATGAAGCGCGCCGCCGAACAGGACGAATATGCCAACCGCGAGGACGCCCTGGCCCTGGCGAAGATGTTCGACACCATCAATACCTGCCCCAAGCCGGTGGTGGGACTGGTCCACGGTGCGGCGCTCGGCGGCGGTGTCGGGCTGGTCGCCTGCTGCGATGTGGTGATCGCCCAGCCGGAGGTCAGTTTCGGCATGACCGAGGTGCGGCTGGGCCTGATCCCGGCGGTGATCTCGCCCTTCGTAATCGCCAAAATCGGCCAATCGGCGGCGCGGCGTTATATGCTGACCGGGGAGCGCTTCACCGCGGCTGAGGCCCTGCGCATCGGCCTGATCCATGAGGTTTCAAGCGCGCTGGAAGCCGAGGGTGCCAAGGTGGTCGAGGCCCTGCTGGCCGGCGGTCCGGAAGCCATTGCCGACGCCAAGGATCTGATAAATGACATCACGAAGATGGACGACAAGGGGGAATTGACCGCTCACCGCATCGCCACGCGCCGCGCCTCCGATGAAGGCCGCGAGGGCATTGCCGCCTTCCTCGGTAAACGCAAACCCCACTGGACGGCCTGATGTTCAAACGCATTCTGATCGCCAATCGCGGGGAAATCGCCCGCCGCATCATCCGTACCTGTAGACGGATGAACGTGGAGACCGTCGCTGTCTATTCCGATGCCGATGCCCGCGCGGCCTTCGTGCGCGAGGCAGACCGCGCCGTATTGATCGGTCCGGCGGCGGCCAGTGACAGTTATCTACGTGGCGACCGGATCATCGCCGTTGCGCTGGAAACCGGCGCCCAGGCCATCCACCCCGGCTATGGTTTCCTGTCGGAAAACGCCGAATTCGCGGAAAGCTGCGAGGAGGCCGGTCTGGTCTTTATCGGCCCGCGCCCGGACGCCATCCGCGCCATGGCCCTGAAAGGGGCCGCCAAGGCGCTGATGACGGCCGCCGGCGTGCCGGTGACGCCCGGCTATCATGGTGATGATCAGAACGCGGAGCATCTCGCAGCGGGGGCCGCGCGGATCGGCTATCCGGTGCTGATCAAGGCCGTGGCTGGTGGCGGCGGCAAGGGGATGCGACGGGTCGATCGGGCCGAGGATTTCAGTGATGCCCTTGTATCGGCGCAACGCGAGGGTCTGAATGCCTTTGCCGATCCCAAGGTGCTGATCGAGAAATACATCGAGGTGCCGCGCCATATCGAAATCCAGCTCTTTGCCGACGAACACGGGCATGTGGTGCATCTGTTCGAGCGTGACTGTTCGCTGCAGCGTCGCCACCAGAAGGTCATCGAGGAGGCGCCGGCGCCCGGCCTGCCGGAAGCCATGCGTGAGGCGATGGGCGAGGCGGCGGTGAAAGCGGCGCAGGCCATCAAATATCGCGGCGCCGGCACGGTGGAGTTTATCGTCGATGTGTCGAAAGGCATCGAAGACGCGCCGTTTTACTTCATGGAGATGAACACGCGCTTGCAGGTCGAGCATCCGGTGACCGAGGCCATCACCGGGCTTGATCTGGTCGAATGGCAGTTGCGCGTGGCAGCGGGCGAACCCTTGCCGAAGGGGCAAGAAGAACTGACGATCACCGGTCACGCCGTCGAGGCGCGGCTTTATGCCGAAGACCCGCAGAACGATTTCCTGCCCGCGACGGGAACACTGGAACGGCTCGACTTCCCGGCGGCGGCGCGCATTGAATCGGCGGTTGAAACTGGCGATGCGGTCAGCCCGTTTTACGACCCGATGATCGCCAAGATCGTGGTTCACGGCAAGGACCGAAAACAGGCGTTGGCGCGGATGCGCGAAGCCCTGATCGAGACGAAACTGCGCGGGCTGGCGACCAATCTGGGTTTCCTGCGGCGGGTGGTATCGGACGAGGCGTTTGCGCTGGCGGAGATCGATACCGGCTTTATCGCCCGCCATCAGGACCGCCTGCTCCTGCCCTGGCCCGACAGCGAGATAGCGCCCTCTGCGGCAGATCCGACCTCGCCATGGAATGACATCACCGGCTGGCGGCTCAACCTGCCGCCGCAGGCGCCGCTGAACCTGAAGTCGGAAGCCGGCGAGGCGGCTGTGGTTTCCGGCGATGTCAAGGCACCGATGCCGGGCAAGCTGATCGATGTCTTCGTTACGATCGGGGAAAGCGTCGAGAAAGGACAGAAACTGCTGATCCTCGGCGCCATGAAGATCGAACACACCATGAAGGCACCGATGGCGGGCGTGGTCCGTGCGGTCCATGCGGCGGCCGGTGATCAGGTGGCTGACAAGGCGCTGCTGGTTGAGATTGAGTAAGTAAAGCAAGAATCCCCACCACCACGAGCCAAGAGGCTCGCGGTCCCCCTCCCCAGTAAACTGGGGAGGTATAAGAAAAAGAGGCAGGCGATGATCGACTTTCCCCATCTGCAATTCGGCCATGGCGAGGAAATAGACTCCTTGCGCGAAGGCGTGCGACGCTTCGCCGAAATCGAGATCGCGCCGCTGGCCGAGGCCGCCGACCGTGACGACCGGTTCCCCATGCCGCTGTGGCGCAAGATGGGCGAAATGGGCGTGCTGGGCATGACTGCACCGGAAGCTTATGGCGGGGCGCAAATGGGCTATCTGGCCCACACCATCGCCATGGAGGAAATCTCCCGTGCCTCGGCCTCGATTGGTCTGTCCTACGGTGCGCATTCCAATCTCTGCGTGAACCAGATCACCCGCAATGGCAATGCGGCACAGAAGGCGAAATACCTCCCGAAGCTGATTTCCGGCGAGCATGTCGGGGCGCTTGCCATGTCGGAAACCGGCGCGGGCTCGGATGTGGTGTCGATGAAGTTGCGCGCCGACAGAAAAGGCGACCGCTATGTGCTCAATGGCAGCAAGATGTGGATCACCAATGGTCCGGATGCGGACGTTCTGGTGGTCTATGCCAAGACCGATCCCGCCGCCGGCTCGAAAGGCATGACGGCTTTCCTGATCGAAAAGGACTTTGCGGGTTTCTCGGTGGCGCAGAAACTCGACAAGCTGGGGATGCGCGGGTCGCACACCGGGGAACTGGTGTTCGCCGATTGTGAGGTGCCGGCGGAAAATGTTCTGGGTACGGAGGGACGCGGAGCCGGCGTTTTGATGTCGGGTCTGGATTACGAGCGCGTGGTGCTGTCCGGTGGGCCGCTCGGCATCATGCGCGCCTGTCTCGATGTGGTGATCCCCTATATCCACGAACGCGAACAGTTCGGCGCTCCCATCGGCACCTTCCAGTTGATGCAGGGCAAGCTGGCCGACATGTATTCGACCTGGGCGGCCTGCCGCGCCTATGTCTACGCCGTGGCCGCTGCTTGCGATCGCGGCGAGACCACGCGCAAGGACGCCGCCGGCTGCATCCTCTATGCCGCTGAAAAGGCGACCTGGATGGCGGGCGAAGCGATCCAGTGCCTCGGCGGCAACGGCTACACCAATGATTTCCCGGTCGGCCGACTGTGGCGTGACGCCAAGCTGTACGAGATCGGCGCCGGCACCTCGGAAATCCGCCGGATGCTGATCGGCCGCGAATTGTTCGAGGAAACCAAATGAATTCTGGAAATGTGAGGCCCAAGTACGTCACCCTTTACGAGGTCGGGCCGCGCGATGGCTTGCAGGCGGAAACCGAGATCGTACCCGCCGCCGACAAGATCGCGCTGATCGACCAATTGTCCGCATCCGGATTGACACATATCGAGGCCGCCAGTTTCGTCTCGTCGAAATGGGTGCCGCAGATGGCCGATGCCGCGGAGGTCGTGGCCGGCATCACGCGCGCGCCGGGCGTGACCTATCCGGTTCTGACGCCCAATCTGAAGGGCTATGAAGCCGCGCGTGATTCCGGCGCCACCTCTGTGGCCATTTTCGGTGCGGCGTCGGAAACCTTCAGCCAGAAGAATATCAACTGTTCGATAGAGGAAAGTCTGGAACGCTTTGGCTTCGTAATGGAGTCGGCGGCGCGCGACCATATACGGGTACGTGGCTATGTCTCGACCGTCATCGCCTGTCCCTATGAAGGGCCGGTCCAGCCCGACGCCGTGGTGCGCGTGGCGGAACGGATGCTCGACATGGGCTGCTATGAAATTTCGCTGGGTGATACGATCGGCGTCGGTACGCCCGGAGATGTGGCGCGCCTGCTCGATACGGTGCTGAAGGTCATACCGGCGGACAAACTGGCCGTCCATTTCCATGACACCTACGGCCAGGCCCTGGCCAATATCCTGACCTCGCTCGATTACGGTATTGCCACCATCGATTCCTCGGTCGGCGGGCTGGGCGGCTGCCCCTATGCGCCGGGCGCTTCCGGCAATGTGGCGACCGAGGACGTGCTCTACATGCTGAAGGGACTGGGCATAAAGACCGGTGTCGATCTCGATGCCATCGTGGCCGCCGCCTGGCAGATATCGGATGTGCTGGCCCGCCCGCCGCGCTCAAAGGTGGCCGTGGCCAAAGGCCGGCCTAGAGCCTGAGCTTCAAGACCTTGAGCGCGCCCGCTGTCAGCAGCGCCGTGGCCAGGGTGATGACCATGCCCCAGGCCATGTCGATCAGGCTCAGGCGCAGCGGCCAGTCCCGGATCACTGCCAGGGCGGTCAGGTCATAGGTGCCATAGGCCGCCAGGCCGAACAGCGCCGACTTGATGGACAGATCGATGAGAGAGGGACGTCCGCGCCCGCCGAAAAGCACGGGAAACAGGACCAGCCAGGTCAGGCTTATGCCATACAGCAGATAAAAGGCCGCCGCCGGCACAAGATCGGGCTTGGCGCGCATCAGGCCGGCCATGTTCGGCCGGTAGAGGGCTTCGGCCGTCAGGCTGAGCCAGGCAAAATCCAGGGCCAGCATGAAGGCCAGCACGAGTAAGAGCGTGACGGCAAAAGCGCGGATCATGACTATATCCTCGCAATGGGCTTCAACAGCCAGCCCAGCCAGGTCTTGGGGATGATCGCGGCTTCCTGCGCCACCAGGCACAGGCAGTCGACATCACCCATCATGACCGGCATGTGGCGGTCATCGGCCTCGTCGCACTGGCTGAAATCGCCGCGCTGGTAAAGCCCCTTGTGATCCCGGTATTGCCCCTGAAGCATGACTGTAATTTCGCGTCCGCGATGGGTATGCTCGGGCATTTCCATGCCGGCCCTGACGCACATCAGGTAGGTCTTTGCCGCCTTTGGATCGTCCGGCAAGGCAATCGGCGCCATCCAGACACCGGGCGCGACGAAATAACGGTTGCGAATGTCGACGTTTTGCAGTGACGGCGGCAATTCAAAGCCTTCGAGGAACGCCGGGCCCCTGGTTGGTGCAGGCACTGGCGAATTGCTCGTTTCCGGAAGCTCGACCGGTCTTTCAATCCGGGCCAGGGCCAAGTCAAGCGCGCTGTCCGACATCGCCACGCCTTCGGTCTTTTCCAGCATGGCGCCGCCAATCGCCGTGAAGACCCGCAGGTCATCCCGGCAGTTTGGACACAGATCGAGGTGCGTGCTGACGCTCAAACGCAGGCCCGGCGCCAGCGCACCGCGGAAATAGTCCCATAAAAGATCTTCACCCGGATGGTGAACGGCACTCATGACTTTACTCCGGTACTCTTGCCGTCCATGGCGGTGCGCAGGCGCGTCATGGCCAGGCGCAGGCGGGATTTCACGGTCCCCAGCGGTATGGACAGGGTTTTGGCGATATCGCTTTGCGACAGGTCTTCATAGAAGGACAGGCGCAGGATATCCTTCTGTTCGGGCGGCAATCCATCGAGCAGTCGGGCGACGGCCTGCGCCGATTGCGTGTCGACAATCTGTTCATCGGCGGCCTTGTCGCCGTCACCCTGCCACAGGTCTTCGGGCAGTTCCCTGACCCGTTTGGCTTTGCGCGCGGCATCGATGCGCAGATTGCGGGCGATGGAATAGATCCAGGTCACGGCCGAGGCCTTCGAGGCGTCGAACATGTGCGCCTTGCGCCAGACATTGAGCAGGGCTTCCTGCGCCAGATCCTCGGCCTCCTGCGCGGTCATTCCCTGGCCCATGACAAACGCCTTGATCCGGGGAGCGAAACTGGTGAACAGGGCGGCATAGGCGGCGCGGTCCCTTGTGCCGGCAATGCGCGTGATGAGCGCTTCGGGCGTTTCGGCGCAGTTCTTCTGATCCGGCGATATCATGCGGACAGAAGAGCCGATTGTGAGGGCGCGGTCAAAGTGCATTTTGTCCGTTTCAGAAATTCAGCTATCAGGCGGGTTATTTTCGCGTATTTGCTGCTTTTACGGCGCCATGTCCGCAGTGGATCACACCCGGTGATCCATGCGGCGTGGGCGGGCGTAAACCCTCCATACGAAAAACAAGCATAACGGCAACGCAATGGTTATCCCCGTAAAGTCCAAGATCGCCATTATCGGCACCGGTATCGCCGGCCTGTCAGCGGCCTGGATGCTGAATGACACCTGCGACATCACCGTTTTTGAAAGCGAGGCTGATGTCGGCGGTCACAGCCATTCGGTCAATGTCGGCACGGAGGAAAATCCGCTGTGGGTGGATATGGGCTTCATCGTCTTCAATGAGCCCTGCTATCCCAATCTCGTCCAACTCTTCAAACATCTCGACGTGCCGCACCAGCTTTCCGACATGTCGTTCGGCGTTTCCATTGACAAGGGCCGGCTGGAATATTCGAGCCTGGGCCTGAAAGGCCTTTTCGCCCAGACGCGCAACCTCTTCCGGCCGCGCTTTATTTCCCTGCTGCTCGATATCATGCGTTTCTATCGGGAAGCGCCGAAAGATCACGCCGCCCGCGCCCGTGAGAATTACCGGCTGGGCGACTATCTGAAGGACCGCAATTACGGCCGTGCCTTTATCGACGACCATCTTCTGCCCCAGGCTGCGGCCATATGGTCGACCTCGGCAAGCCAGATCATGGACTACCCTTTCCGCGCCTTTATCGCCTTCTTCGAGAACCATGGCCTGCTGCAGATCATGGACCGCATCCTGTGGCGCAGCGTTATCGGCGGCGCGCAAGCCTACGTTACGAAACTGGTCGCGCCGTTTGCTGATTGTATCCGCACCCACACCGCCATCAGGCGGGTGACGCGCGGCCCGAAAGGCGTTGTGCTTCATGATCAGAACGGCGTCAGCCATCTGTTCGACCAGGTGGTTTTCGCCACCCACGCCGATGTGACGCTGAAGATGCTGGCCGATGCCACCGTGGATGAAATTGAGACGCTCGGCGCCTTTACCTACACCCCGAACGAGGTGGTGCTGCACACCGATGCCGCCTTCATGCCAAAGCGCCGGGCGGCGTGGTCAAGCTGGAACTATATGGGCGAACGCTCAGCTTCCAATGAACAGCAGCTTTGCGTCACCTACTGGATGAATCTGCTGCAGGTGCTGAAAACCGACCGGAATTACTTCGTTACCCTTAACCCGACGCACGCGGTCGATCCGGCGAAAGTCATCAAGCGCATCGTGTTCGAGCATCCGCTTTTCAATGCCCGCGCCATAGCGGCGCAAGGCCGGCTGGCGGATTTGCAGGGGCAAAACCATAGCTGGTTCTGCGGCGCCTATTTCGGCTCCGGCTTCCATGAGGACGGCCTGCAATCGGGCCTGGCCGTGGCCGAGGCGATCACAGGTAAGCGCCGGCCATGGGATTTCGACTGGCACCAGAGCCGCATTTCGTACAATCCGTGGGAAGAGCCGGTGCGAGAGGCGGCGGAATAGTGGAAAGCTTTGTGCGCTCAGAGGCCGCGCGGGCTCCGCGCATCAGCGCGGACGGGCAGTCGCCCTTGCCGGCCCTTCAGGCCGGAATCTACACAGGTGAGGTCATCCATCAGCGGTTTGTACCGAAGGCCCACCGCCTGACCTACCGCATTTTCCAGCTGCTGATCGATCTCGATCAGCCAAAAGAGACGCTTTTCTTCTCGCATAACCGCTTCAATCTGTTTAGCTTCCATGACTGCGACCACGGCCCGGACAAGGCGCAGGCCCGGACGGCGCCGCTGCGTGATCGGATGATAAGGCTATTATCCCGACACGGATTATATACCCACGGCGACCGTTTGTTCCTGATGGCCATGCCGCGCGTGCTCGGTTTCGTCTTTAATCCGATCAGCCTCTATTTCCTGCAATCGGCCGATGGTGTGATGAAGGCGGTGGTTTATGAGGTCAATAATACCTTCGGCGACCGCCATTCCTATGTCCTGCCGGTTCGGCAATCCGGAAAGCGCATCCACCAGGCCAGTGAAAAGCGCCTGCATGTCTCGCCCTTCATGGATATGGACATGGCCTACAGCTTCGATCTGATCGTGCCGGATGAGACCTTCGCGTTGAAAATTGACCTGAAAAAAGGCGATCAACAGGTGCTGTTCGCCGGTTTTACGGCCATACGAAAGCCGTTGCGTGACCGTACCTTGCTGTATCTCTTTTTCGCCATGCCGTTGATGACGCTCGGTGTTGTCTGGGGCATTCACTGGGAGGCGCTGTTGCTGTTCCTCAAGGGGATACGTCTGCGGCCGAAGCCGCCGACCGAAAAATCCAGCGTCAGCCTCAGTGCCTGAGCGCATGGCCAGACGTTCCCTGCTTGCCATGCTGGGCCTGGCGCCGCTTCTGGCTGCCTGCAACACCCTGTCCCTGTTCAATACCTTCACGCCGAAGGACGAGGCCACGCGTGTGGCGCGCGATGTGTCATTTGGTGATGATCCGCGGCAAAAACTGGATATCTATGCGCCGAAAGGCGGCGGTCGTGATCTGCCTGTGCTGGTCTTCTTTTATGGCGGTGGCTGGAACTCAGGCTCGAAAGCCGACTATGTGTGGATGGGGCATTCCCTGGCGGCCCTGGGCTATCTGGTGGTCATCCCGGATTACCGCCTGGTGCCGCAGGTGCTCTACCCGGTCTTCCTCGAAGACAATGCCCTGGCCATACAGCACGTCATGGCTCAGGCCGGCGCCTACGGCGGTGATATCCAGCGCCTGGGCGTGATCGGTCATTCGGCCGGTGGTTATGAAGCGGCCATGATGGCGCTCGATCCGCGTTACCTCGGCGAAGGCGCGCCTTTAAAGGTCTGCGTCGGCATTGCTGGCCCGTATGACTTCTATCCCTTCGATGTGCCGGCCTCGAAAGAGGCCTTTGGCCAGTGGCCAAGGCCGGAAGAGACGCAACCTGTGACCTATGCGCGTAAGCTGGATACCCGCTTCCTGCTGATGCAGAGCCGCGCCGACACGGTGGTCGGCGTCCACAATGCGGTCAATCTCGATGCCCGGCTGAAGACGGCCGGCACCGACGTGACCTTGAAGCTCTACGACGGTTTGACCCATCCCGATACGGCCGCAGCCTTCTCCGTACCTTTCCGCAAGAAAGCGCCTTTGCGCGCCGATGCGGCCGCCTGGCTTAGGGACAATCTTTAAACAGTGGTGGCTGCGCAGTGGCGCGCGATAAAGTCATCATGCGTCGGCATGGCGGCCACGGCTTTGTCCATTGCCATCTTCATGCCGTTCATGAAACTGGCCAACGCCTCCTGCCCCACGGTTTCTGTCAGCGGCGAGGCGGCTTTCGGCATGATGCCCTGACCGATCAGCACCTGTACCCAGCTATCCTCGCGGAACAGATCGCCCTCCTCGACCAGCAGACGCCCATGCTGCCGGAAATAGTCAATCTTGTGCGCCAGCGAGTCCGGTACCACCATGTTGCGGCAGTCGCGCCAGAAGGGTTCGTCGCGCTCGTTGGCGTGGTAGTGCAGCACCAGGAAATCGCGGATATATTCATACTCGCGCCGGCAGCGGCGATTGAATTCCGCGATCTCGATCGGATTGAAGTCCTTATCCGGGAAGAAGTCGAGAAAGCGCGTCATCACCGACTGCACCAGGTGGATGGAGGTCGATTCCAGCGGCTCCATGAAACCGGAGGCCAGACCCAGCGCGACGCAGTTCTTGACCCAGGTCGCCTTGCGCCGCCCGGTACGGAAGCCGATGACACGGGGGTCGGCCAGCGGTTCGCCATCGAGATTTTCCAGCAGGATGCGCGTGGCCTCGTCATTACTCATCGCGCCGGAGCAGAAGACATGGCCATTACCGGTGCGGTGCTGCAACGGAATGCGCCATTGCCAGCCCGCCGCATGGGCCGTGGAACGCGTATAGGGCAGGACAGTCCCGGATGACTTACAGGGTACGGCCACGGCGCGATCACAAGGCAGCCAGTGCGTCCAGTCCTCGTAACCGGCCTTCAGTGCGCCCTCGATCAGCACGCCGACAAAGCCGGAGCAATCGATGAACATGTCGCCATCGATGATTTCGCCGCTGTCCAGGGTCAGGCTCTCGACAAAACCGTCTTCCGGACGCAGATTGACGCCGGAGACCTTGCCTTCGCGCCGCACCACGCCCGATGCCTCGCAGCCGCGCCGCATGAACTGCGCCAGCAGGCCGGCATCGAAATGGAAGGCGCGCTCCGGCCCTGGCAGGTTGCCTTCGATACGCGGTTCGCGCGACATCTTCCCGGCATGGGATACCTGCGTATTGAGGCTGTAATCCCACAGCGAGCCGCAGTCTTCGCCCGCCAGGTGACGGCGCAGCCAGTACTGATAGAAGGGCACGATGCCGATGGGCGCGCCCGGCGTGCCGAAGGAGTGCATATAGCTTTCGCCCTTGCGCCGCCAGCCATCGAATTCGATGCCGAACTTGAACGTGCCCTGGATATTGCGCAGGGTCACGTCTTCATCGAGGCCTAAGAACCGCAGCAGCTTTATCAGGGGCGGGATGGTCGCTTCGCCAACCCCGACCGTACCGATGGCCTCGGATTCCACAAGCGTTATGCTCAGGCGCTGCCCCCAGGTCCGCGAGGCCATGGCCGCCGCCATCCAGCCGGCCGTGCCGCCGCCCAGGATGACGAGTTTTCGGATGGGTTCTGCTGGCATGGATGTCCCCGTTTTTCGCAGCTTACACACTTTACAAACAAAAACATCCGCCGATCCGAAGACCGGCGGATGCGCTTTGGGTCTGCGTCAGGCCCTAGTAACGGTAGTTGACGCCGAACAGGTAGGTGCTGCCATACTTTTCCTCGCGGATGGTATGGTCGCGCTGGCCCTTGCCCTGATAGAGGGTGAAGGGTTCGTTGGTGATGTTCTGCGCCGAGAGCGACAGGGAGAAGCCCTTGAGCGGACCATTCTCGAAGGCATAGCCGAGTTGGGCGTCATAGACCGTTTCGCCATGCACCCACTGGTTTTCCAGGGTGTTGGTGTAGTTCGGCACTTCACCCAGGAAGTCGGCGCGGTTGCGGCCGCTGATACGGGCGGAGAAGCCGTACTTTTCGTAGTAGAGCGTGGCATTGATCACGCGCTTGGAAAGGCCGGGCACATCCATATTGGCATGGCCGGTCGGGTTGATGCTCGAATCGTTGAACGAACCCGATACGATGACACCGAAGCCATCGAGCGGCGCCCACAGCAGTTCGCCGGGGACGGAGGCCGACAGTTCCAGGCCCTTGATGTAACCGCCCTGGCCATTGGCCTGGGCCGTGGTCAGGCCGATGCGGTTGGCGTCGGCATTGTTACACACGAAGGTCGAGGTCGTGCCGCTGGTGACCGTACAATAGCTCGGCAGGGGCACGCCGGTATAGTCGTGGATGATCGACTGGTTGAAGATGAAGGTGGTCAGATCTTTATAGAAGACCGCCGCCGACACATAACCCTTGCGGCCGAAATATTTTTCCAGCGACAGGTCATAGTTGTTCGACTTCCACGGCTTGATTTCCGGGTTGCCGCCGCCGCCGGTCCAGTAAACGGGCTGGCCATTGATGGTGCTGCCCGACGTATTGCCGTCGGTCACCACGCTGAAGCCGGTGCCGGCCGCCATGTCGTCCATGCGCGGGCGAGCGATGGTGGTGCCGGCGCCGAAGCGCAGGGTGGTGTCGTCAGCCACGGCGAAGTTCAGCGAGAGGGACGGCAGGAGGTCGGTATAGTTGGTGCCGCCGGTGACGGGTGCGGAATCGCCGCCGCCGGTGGTATAGAGCGAAACGGCCTTCTGGTCGGCATGCTCGGACATGACGCCGATGTTGCCGGTCACCGGGATATTGAACAGGGTGGTGTCGATATCGGCGCGGACATAGGCGTAGTCGATCTTTTCCGTCACCGACCAGGTCTTTTGCAGCGAGGCCGTGGTGGTGTCTTCCTTGAAGGCGAAGAAGCCGGATTCGTAGAGGCCCAGGGCATCATAGGAGATCATGCCGCTGTTGTTGCCGAGGAAGTTCGCATCGGTGGTGCCGGTGCGATAGGCTTCCGGAACCACGGCGTAGGCGGCGCCCTTGATGCCGATATAGCCTTCGACGCCGACCTTGGCCTTGGTGTGTTCGGTGTGGTTGAAGCCGAAGGTGACGCCGCTCAGGAAGCCGTTGTCGAATTTGCGCGTCGCAGCGACCTTGGCCGCCTTGATTTCGTCGGTGATGTGCGGTGTCTTGACATAGCCGGCGCGGTTGGCCAGCGGGCCGCCCCAGCCGCCTGGATCGGTCAGGAAGACGGTGTCGAAATCGCTGTAATCGACCACACCCGACAGGGTGGTCAGGCCATAGGCGCCCTGGTCGAAGGTGATGGTGTCGGTGGCGCCCGAACCGCTGGGGCCGGTGCCGGCCGTCGATTCGATCAGGGCGTCGTCACGCACGACCTTCGAGGTGCTGAGATCGGCCATCAGCGACCAGTGATCGTTCAGGTCGTAATTGACGTTGGCGCCGAACGAATCGAGCTTGGACTTGCGCTGATTGATGTAGTTTTCAACCACGGTCTTGACGCCGGTGAAGACGCCGTGGGTGACGAACTCGTCATTGGTGGTGTAGCCGGGTTGAAGCTGGTTGGCGCCCCAGGCCAGCGGATATTCGAGGCGGGCGATACGCTGCAACTCGTTGAAATCCGAGTGGTAGGCATCGAGGGTAACGTGCAACTGGTCATTCGGCTTGAATTCCAGAACACCCATATAGCCGTCGCGCTTCAGATTCGACGAATCGACGGCGTCCTTTTCACCGCCGGTGATCAGCAGGGACTGGTCCGCGGGCAGACAGGCCGAGCAGGACGGGAAGCCCCAGGATTCCTTCTTCTGGGTCTGGTAGGGCGAGTCGGTGTGAGCGTAACCCAGGGCCAGGCCGATGGTCTTGTTGGCGAACTGGTCGATATACATCGCCGAGAAGCGGTTGCCGGTATTCTTCATGCCGCCGATGGCCGCATCTTCCGAGTTCATTTCACCACGCAGGTTAACCGCGAAGGCTTTCTTGCCATAGGCCAGCGGGCGCACGGTCTGCAGGTCGGCGGTGCCGGAAAGCCCTTGAGCCACCATGCCGGCGTTCGGCGTCTTGTAGACGACGACCTGGCTGATCAGTTCGGACGGATACTGGTCGAATTCGACCGAGCGGTTGTCGTTGGTCGAAACCTGCTCGCGGCCGTTCAGCGTGGTCAGGGTGAAATCCGGGCCGAGGCCGCGGATGCTGAGCGTCTGGGCGCGGCCATTGGTGCGCTGGGCGGCGATACCCGGCAGGCGGGCGATCGATTCAGCGATCGAGGCGTCCGGCAGCTTGCCGATGTCTTCGGCCGAGACAGCTTCGACGATCTGGGATGATTTCTTCTTGGCCGAGATGGCGTCCTGGATACCGCGGCGGATGCCGGTGACCACGATCGTGGTGGTATCTTCAGCAGGCGCCGGGGCGGCGGCGGCCGTATCCTGGGCCATAACGGGGGCGGCGAAAGCGCAGGCCGTTGCAATGGCCGCGGTGGCGCCACAGGTCAGCAGGCGCGTGCGCAGCGCTGCATTTTGACCCTTGGAATTACGCATAAGGTTTCCTCCTGGTGTTGCGTTTCGATCTTCAACGCTTGCCCTGTTCTCAGTGCAGGACATTCGCCTTTAGACATCTCAACCCTCACGGCACTCTGACGGCGCCTGTTGAACGTGAGTATCTATACAACGCGGTTCTTTTTGCAATGCTTTGCAAAATTTTGCAGGCCAAAACCTGTACAATTCGTAATGATGTGGCTTTCGAGATACGAATTTCGCCATTTTTGGCACTATTTTGGCGAAAAAATCGTACAAAATGCCCGAAATTACCCCTTTTGTATATGAAGTTGTGGCGTTTCGTTTTTGACGATTTGCATAAAAAATTGCAAATTTATGCAAAGTTAGCGCTAACAAAGCGCCGCTGACACGACAGCGCCTACGGCTGTCTGCCGCCCGCGACCTCAGCCGCCGCAGGATTCTCGGACCACCAGTTCGGTGGAAACGATCTCGGAATGGCTCTCGTCATTGGAAATGGAGCCGATCAGCTTGGAGACCATCAGCTTGCCGGCGCGCGCCAGATCCTGGGATATGGTGGTGAGGGACGGATGTGTCAGGCTGGCCAGGGTGATATTGTCATATCCCACCACGGAAACGTCCTCAGGCACGCGCAGGCCGGCGCGCATCAGGCCGCGGATGGCGCCGAAGGCGATGATGTCGGAACAGGCAAAAATACCGTCGAACCGGATTCCCTTGCTGATCAGGTTAAGAACCGCGGCCTCGGCCGAAGCGATTTCGAAGTGGGTGGAAACGACCAGGCGCGGATCGGGCGCCAGGCCGTTTTCCGACAGGACATTGAGATAGCCCTGGTAGCGCAGTTTCATCTCCACGCCCTCCGTTTCGCCGAAATAGGCGATACGTTTGCGGCCCAGGCGTGCCAGGTGAGAGGTGGCCCGTGTGCCCCCCTGGAGATTGTTCGACCCGACCGTGCAGTATTTCTGGCCGGGAATTTCCTGCCCCCAGACGATAAACTTGTTGGTCGAGTGGGCCAGGTGGTTGAAGCGGTCGTGCAGGTAACTCTGGCCCAGGAAGATGACGCCGTCGGCTTTGATATTGGCCATCAGGGTGGCGAGGTCGTTCTGGCTTCTCGGCGTCAGGTGGGACAGCAGCAGGTCACAGCCCATATCGCGTGCGGCCTCACCCACCGCCGAGATCAGTTCCTGATAGAAGGGGTCGGAAAAGCGGCCTTCGCGGCCATGCGGCGGCGGAATGACGATGGCTATGGTGGCCTGCGAACCCGACATCGACATCGGCATGTCCTGGTTCAGGACGTAATTATGGTCGCGGGCGATCTTCCAGACGCGGCGCTTGGTGACGCGATTGACGGCGGGGGAATCGTTCAGGGCGCGCGAAACCGTGGCGACCGATACGCCGGCGATCCGTGCGATATCTTCAAGCCTGACCTTGCCTGATATGGTGTCCATCATCCCTAAACCCCTGTACGCTCAGCGGCTTTCGGTTTAAAGAACATAATTTTCCCTGCGAAAGCAAGTGCTTTCAGCATTTTGAAAAAATGCGCCGCGCGAAAGCGTGTTAAACCACGATGTTGAGGTAAGAGCCGGGGCGGCGCAGAGGCTGGCTGGTATCCTGCATGGCGGGGGACTGTGCCGGTGCAGAAGGGGCGCTTCCGGTGGCCTTGGCGACCTCCGCCGCCGTATAGGTGGCCGGCGTGATTTTGGGGGCGGCGACCTGCTGGAAAAACGCCTTTTGCGCCTGGAGCGCGCTGGCAAATCCGGTGGCGCCCGGCGCCGGCTTCGCGACTGCGGGCGGCTGCGGGTTCAGCATTTGGGCTAGGGAAGGCCGGATGGGTGTGGTCATGCCCGAACCCTACGCAGAATCAGGTATTTAAATGGTTAACGCATTTTAAGGCGGCGTTAATTATTTGCGGCCTGGCGGCCCGGCTATCCACGCTAAATTTTTACGTTTTTCTGCGCATATGGCGGTCAACTCTTTCCGCCGCAGGTGTCATGTCCAGTCTCCAAAGTCTCTTTGACATCGCGCGACAAAGGGCTTCCGGCCGGCCTTATCTGTGGGTCTTTATTGTCCTGCTATTCTGCACCCTTATCGTTCGCCTGCCCTTTTTGCATGTGATCCACGACGATGAGGCATTCTACAGCGTGGTCGCCTCGCGCTGGCTCAATGGAGAGCCGCCCTATATCGCCAGCTACGACATCAAGGCGCCCGGCATATTTGCTATCATGGCGGGCTTCCAGGTCTTGTTTGGCGCCAATCTGATCGTCATCAAGGCGGTAGAAATGCTCGCTACGCTGTGGGGGGCGTTTGGACTGTTCAGGCTGGTTAGGCGCGCCGGCTCAGGACGATTTGCCCTGCTTGTGGCTGTCCTTTACCCGCTCTATTCCCTTTTCCTGATGGGCGTATCCTCACCAACGCAACTGATCGAGGCCGCCTTCACCATCGAAGCCTTTGCTCAGCTTGGCAGGGCCGAGGGGGAAATGTACCGAAAGCACCTCATTGCGCTGGCTCTGGCCGCCCTCTTGATGGGGTGCGCCGTCATGGTCAAGCAGACGGCGGCCTTTACCGCCCTTGGTTTGTTTGGCTGGGTGACCTGGCATTCGTGGCGGCAAAGGGATTTTAAAGCGCTTGCCCTCTTCTGTGCCGCGGGAGCGGCGCCAGCGATCGCCTGTGGCCTCTATTTTGCGGCAATCGGGCATTTCAAAGACGCTTTCGACACCGTCGTTCTGACAGCGATTGACCGATCCCAGGTCGATATGTCCGAAAAACCGGACTCCCTGCATCTGGGCTTCCTGCTTCGGCTCTGGCATTTTCCCGCTTTTTACAAGCCCATGCTGGTCATCACAGCGGGCGCTTTGCTGGCGGTAATGCGCTTGCCGCGTCTGAAAACGGCTCTGTCTTCGCCGTTCATATTTCTGATCATGATTTGGTACGTAACCGCCGTGGCGGGCATATTGGTCAATCAGTCACTGGTCATATGGTATGGCTTTACACTTGTGCCGCCAACCCTGATCCTGTTCTGCGCCGTGTTGTATTACGGGATAGACTTCAAGGCGCGGTGGCGTGTCGTCTGGATGGGGCTTTACATATTGGCCGCTGCCATTCAGCCCTTCATCGTCGAGGGCTACACGCTTTTCAATCCTGGCCCCTTCGGTCCACCGGATTATCTTGGCAATGTGCGCGCGGCCGAAAGTCTGAAGGCAAACGGTCTGAAACCGGGTGATAATCTGCTGGTCACCGGTCGTGGTCATTACGTCTATCTTCTGGCGGGAGCCCTGCCGAAAGCGAAGTATTTCAATGCCATGCACCTGATGTGCACCTTTCCGACGCCCGACAAGGATCCGCTGGCGGTGGCTTTTTCCACACAGCCGGATTTCTTGGTGGTGTCAGACAGAGGGTTTTTCATGGGCTGCCGGTTGCCTGAGCGTGAAGCCGCTATTACCGACGAACTGGCCCGGCATTATCGGGCCGTGTCGCGCGTAGAGGGGGACTGGGACAATTTCACAATCTATCGCCGCAAGCCGTAGCGAAGCGCCTGCTTAAACCCAAAACGCAAAACGTTAGCGAAACCCTGATGGGGCGCGATGGTCCTAAAACGCAAAACGGAGACCATTGGGGGGCAATGGTCTCCGTCGCATGCCACCGGTTTCGAGGGGGGGGATGATCCCGGTGACGAACTTGTAGCTATCTGGCTGTAAAGCCGACTCATATTATGAGTTATAGCTTCGAACCCTTACTTAATACTTTATGCGGAAAATGCTAGTGCGATGCACAAAATATCTCCGCATTTTATGGGATAATCTCCCGGTCTCACGCTTTTTTGAACAGAATATTGCGTGAGGCCAAAATCACCCCTTAAGCGAACAGTTTCGCCCAGCGCGGCTTTTCACGGCCCTGCCAGGCGCCGCGGTGATAGGCATCAGAGCCGATCAGCGGCACGACCGTGGTGGCTTCGGCAAAGACCATCTGCTCATAGGTGGTCGAGACCTTGCCCCACGAGGCGGCTTCCTTCAGCGTCGAGGACGAGCAGGCGCCGTCACGCACGTCGGCGACGGTGATCTGGACGGCATATTTGTGCATGTCGGCTTCGACCCCCAAAATCTCGGCGCAGACGACGGTATCTTGCGCGAAGTTCTTCGGCACGCCGCCGCCGACCATGAACAGGCCGGTGGTGCCGGCGGCGATCTTGATGTCCGTCAGTTCACGGAAATCGGCCACGGCATCGATGGTCAGGTAGGGCTGCTTGGCAGCAATACGTTCCTTCTGGTGCTTGACCAGGCCGAAACCGGCAGACGAGTCAACGAAAGCCGGGCAGAAGATCGGCACGCCGTTCTCGTAAGCCGTCTGGATCAGCGAACCTTCCTTTTTGGCATTACCGGCGGCCAGCCACTTGCCCATTTCCCAGATAAACTCACGCGATGAATAGGGGCGCGGCTCAAGCTGGTTGCAGATTTCCAGGATGGTGTGGTCACAGTTCTGCAGTTCTTCTTCGTCGATATAGGTGTCGTAGATGCGGTCGATATAGTTGTCGCGCAGCACGTTGTCGTCCACCGGGCCGGCGGCCTGATAGTGCTTGAAGCCCAGGGCTTCGAAAAAGTCCATGTCGACGATCGAGGCGCCGGTGGCGACCACGGCGTCGATCATGCCGAACTTCACCATGTCGCGGTAGACGTGCATACAGCCGCCGGCCGAGGTGGAGCCGGCCAGGATCAGCCAGGTCGAGCAGCCCTTGTCAGCCAGGGCCATGTTGAAGATGTCGGCGGCGCGGGCGGTATCGCGCGATGAGAAGGACATCTTGCGCATCGAGTCGATGATCGGACGGGCGTCATACGAAGTGATATCGACGTGCTCGACCGTTTCAGCCAGCAGCGATGCCTTCATGTTGGATTGGGGAGTGGTATCTGCGCTCATTTTTGCGTTCCTTTGAGAAGCGCCCCGGTACGGGGTGGATAAAGGTGGACGCCCGTCATTTACCCGCTATCCCCCAGACGGTGCGATGGGGAGGGTATTCAGAAGTGGCGGCCTATAGACCATAGCCAGCGGTTTTGCAATTCTTGTGACATATGTTTGTGGCGTCGGTGTGATTGACGCGGTCGGGCAATGCGATCGTTATTTATAAGGAAATGGTAAGTCATTATCTTGCCTCAAGCCGGGCGTATAAGTTGGCGTTAAAACAGTGCGATCGTATTTATTTGAGGGATTTTAATATAGATAAGAAATGTCAGGCGAAATTTGGATAAACGCATTCGTTTTATGGATAATTTAGGAAAATTGCTTTAAATTACGATCGTAGATCGAATTGTACTTAATGGTGCTGTGGATTATTCCGGAAGACTAGACGTTTTTTTCGGAATACGGCCTTCCCGGTTTATTATCGGATAGCCGTTCCCTTTCAAGGGAGGTTCTTTTGATTTACTTCCATATCGATTCTTTCTGGCGAGGTGCCAGATGACAGATTACGGGCTGGAACGAAACCGCATGCAGGGCAATCCTTTGGATTCCATTGAGACCTGGCAATGCGAAGGCACGGACTTCGACAGCTTCCAGAAAAATATCTGTAAGTTCTTCGACTGGAGCTGTGCGCGTGACCTGGATGGTCCCGATTTCACCTGGCAGATGTATCTGGGCGTGCTCAAGCCGCATGACACCGGGGCGGCTGCCCACGCCATCATGGCGCGGCTTATTTCAAGCTCCGGCTTTGTGCAGTTGCAGAGCGAAGCCAGCTATGACGTGGTGATCGTCATGCCGGTGAAAGGCGCCTTGTCATTGCAGCATAAGGACGCGGCTGTGCAGAAGATCGCGCCCGGCCACGCCATTATCTATCAGCCGATGATCGAGACTCGCATCTCCCACGCAGCCGATGGCGAGACCTGCGAGGTCTATCTCATCAAGCTGTCCTATGCGTGGGTGCAGCGCTTCCTGTTCGATATCCTCCAGTTGCCGGTCGAGCGTGACCTGCATCTGGGTCCGGTGATCGATCTGGCTACACCCAAGGCGCGGGTTTTGTCGCGCCTGGTGGAGACCCTGTGTTCGGATGCCTTCACCGCCCAGAGCCGCGACCTGTCGGGTTCGCTCCAGCATCGCCTGGTCGAAACCTTCAGTCATCTGCTGCTGGAGAGCATTCCGCATCGCTACAGCGAACGTATGCAGGCCAATAAAGGCGGCCCGATGCCGAACTATCTGCGCCTGGCGCGCGATTTCATGCACCGTGAGGCGCGCAGCAATCCGAGCATGGTGACCGTGGCGCGGGCGGCCAATATCAGCGTCCGCACCCTCGAAACCAGCTTCCGCCAGCATATGGATGTGACGCCGCACGCTTACCTGCGCACCCTGCGCCTGAAAATGGCGCGTGAGGCGCTGAGCGATCCGAACGATACGCGGCCGATCGCCGAGGTGGCGGCGGATCATGGCTTCCCGCACGCCGGCCGCTTTGCGCAATACTATACGCAGTTGTTCGGGGAATCGCCGTCGCAGACACGTCGCAAGGGGCCGAACGCAGGTTAAAGGCCCAAGGGTTCGAAGATTAGCGAGCGGTGCGCGCTTGCCCCCGCCATAACGCCATCGGCCGATGCGAACGTCGCATTGTGCATCGACCGGGCGATGTCACCTGCGGCGAAGACACCAGGCACCGTGGTCTGAGCCATGGCATCGACGCGGATCACAGGCCCGAATACACCATCATCCAGCGCACAACCCAGTTGTACAGCGATCGAACTGTTCAATTCGGTTCGCGGGGCCAGGTAAAGGGCCCTGAGGGGGATGGTTCGGCTATCTTCCAGCCGGATGCCCGTCAAGCCGATACCGGCATCCTCCAGAGCCACGACACGCAAGGGTTCGATGGCAACCTGTCTGTATTGCAGATGCGCCCGCGTTTCACTGTCGGGCATGGCGCCGCCGTTCAGGAAAAAGATTGTCGCTCCCCAGTCCGGAATCAACATGGCCTGATGGCTCGACATGGGCGCCGTGCTCAGCACACCGAGCGGACCACCACCAAATTCGTAACCATGACAGTACGGACAATGCAGCACCGACTCGCCCCAGCGTTCTGCTAGCCCCGGCAGATCTGGCAAATGATCGCGCACGCCAAAGGCCAGTACCAGCTTGCGCGCCAGAAGCGTATGGCCGCCCATGATGTCTACGGCAAAGCCCTCGCCTTCGCGGCGGGCATGGATCGCTTCGCCACACTTGAAGGTCACATTGGGGTAGGCAAGGAGTTTGCTACGGCCAGCGCCGATCAAATCCAGCGGCGCGTCACCATCATGCGCAAAGAAGCCGTGCGAGTGGTCGGCGAAGCGATTGCGCGGCAGGCCTGTATCGATCACGCAGACGGTTCTTCGCCCGCGTGCCAGTTGCATGGCGGCGGACAGGCCGGCAAAACTGCCGCCGATGATGAGGACGTCATAGATCATGGGTTTGTTCCTCAAGCGTTTGGTGGCGCGCCGTCAGGCGCTGCCGGAAATCAGCGGCCAGCTGGCCCAGGGTCACGCTGGCAAAACGTGTCATCAGCAGGGCTTCGGCCTCGGCAAAGGCATCATCAAGCGCCGCATTGACCGTTTGTTCGACCAGGCAATGCGGCTGTTCGCTGCGATGCCCCAGGGCGAAGGCTTCGGGCGCACCTATGGCCCTGTAGATATCCGCCATGGTGACCTGATTGAGGTCACGCGCGATGGTCCAGCCACCCCCATGACCTTTTTCAGAGTGGACAAGGCCGTGATCCCGCAGGCCGGCCATGATGCGGCGCACCACCACCGGATTGGTGTGCATCATAGTGGCCAGTCGTTCGGACGTGGTGGGACCGTCGACACTGTCCATATGGAGGAGGACGTGCAGGATGCCGGAAAGCTTGCTGTCTTGTTTCATGTAACTTTATATGTTGCATGATTTGATAAAAAACAAGGGGCAGTGGCTCGAATCCTGTCCTGCCAAATAAAAAAGCCACGCCTTAAAGGCGAGGCTTTTTTATTTGGTAGAAGAAGGTGTGGGGTCGCAGACCCCACGCCCTACAAGTTATGCCTTGGCCTTGACGCGCTTCTTGCCACGCTTGCCGCCTTTCGGGCGGTTGAGGCGGACAACCTTGTTGTCATCGGATTCCACAAAACCACGCGGATTGGTCAGGCTACGCGGACCGAGGCCGAACAGCGAGGCCATCGGCGCGTCATCGAGGAAGACGGTTTCCGTCTCGCCATAACCATTGAAACGCGTGCCCATGGTGACGCCATAGGCGCCCAACATGCCTATCTCGACATAGTCGCCTTCATTGACATCCGCCGGCAGCCAGAAAGGGCCGGGCATGGAATCGATGGAATCACAGGTCGGGCCATAGAAGCGGAAGGGCTTCAACTGTTCGTCGTCATGTGTCTCGTCGGGGCGATGCAGGCGCACCGGGAACGGCCACTTGGCGTGGGTAGCGTCGAACAGGTTGCCGTAGGAGCCGTCATTGAGATAGAGGGCGTCGCCCTTGCGCAGTTCCACCTTGGTCAGGACCGAGGTCGATTCCGCCACCAGGGCGCGGCCGGGTTCGGCCCAGAGCTGGGTTTCCTCATGCACCTTCATGTCGTTAAAGGCGCGATTGATGGTGTCCATATATTCCGAAAGCGCGGGCGGGATCATGCCGGGATAGACCGACGGGAAACCGCCGCCAACATCGACAATATCGGCAAATACACCGGCGCGGACCAGCGACCGCGAGGCGGCGGCCATGGCGGCGGCATAGGCGGTCGGGCGCATACACTGCGAACCGACGTGGAAGGAAATCCCCATCATGTCCTGCGTCGCCTGGCGGGTGGCCAGCAGCAGGGAAGGGGCTTCGTGCGTCTGGGCACCGAACTTGTTGGTCAGCGGCAGGTTTGAGCCTTCGCCTGAGGTGGCGAGGCGAACGACCAGGTTCAGATCCTTGGCATTGCCCGTGGCCTCCAGAATCTTGGCCAGTTCCTCATGCGTATCGAGCGAGAAGGTGCGGACGCCGAAATCGAAATAGGCGCGGGCGATCGACACGCGGCTCTTGACCGGGTGCATGAAGGCCAGACGCGCGGCGGGCAGGGTGGAGCGGACCAGCTCGACTTCCTGGATAGACGCCACGTCAAACGAACGCACGCCAGCCGCCCACAGGGTTTCCAGCACCCACACGGACGGATTGGCCTTTACGGCGTAGAAGACATCGCCTTTGAAATTTGCCTGAAACCATTGCGCGGCAACTGTGACGGGCGCGCGTCGCACGAGGGCGACGGGACGTTCCGGAGGCTGCTTGCGGACCAGGTCCAGGGCTGTTTGGTAGTTTTCCACCAGCATACCCTTAGATAAGTTAAACCCAGACCGGCGTTAGCAGCGATGCCTGAGCCTCAATTCCCTCAAAGATACAATCTCTTTGCGAAGAAAATGAGGCAGGACCATTTGAACTCGGGGTCCGCCGGAAGTGGCGCATAAAATAGTGGAATAGTTGCGCATGTAAAGGGATAAACCTGATTTAACCCTGAAATTTTCCACAGGGCAATCTATGCAGGTGTGTAGACCCTTGCCTTGGTTTTTTCCGAACTGGCGGGATCAAGCAGAATACCGCTAAATTCTTTCCAGGCTATGACGAAACCCCCGGTAGCAAGAGGGCTGACAAAGGGGTATATTTTGGTATCGACCGAGGGCATGTTGACAAGGAATTCGTCGCCGGTTTTTGCGCCCGTACCGGTGAAAATCTGTGCCTTGATGATGCTTACGGCCGTATCTCCCAGCGTCTGACTATTGTCCTGCCAGGTGATGACGAAGGCGTTGTCACGCAAGGCGGCGATGCTGGGACTGAATTGATTGCCCGTAGTGTTGGTATTGACGAGAAACTCGGCTCCAACCTTTGTACCGGTAGCGGTAAAGACCTGCGCCTTGACCGATCCGATGCTGGCATCTCCCCCCATAAGACTAGTGTCTTCCCATGTTACTGCGAAGCCGCCACCACTCAGGCCGGTGACACTGGCAAACCATTGCTGTTCGGTGGTGGTTGTATTGACCAGGAATTCGCCGCCAATCCGGTTGGCGGTCGCATCATAGATCTGTGCCTTGACGCTCAGGCGACTGACGTCGCCCAAGGTCTGGCTATTATCGTGCCAGACAATCACGAAGCCACCGCCGGTCAGGGCGGAAATGGCCGGGCGGGTCTGGAAACTGGTGGTGTTGGTGTTGACCAGAAACTCCGTTCCGATGGCTACGCCAGCCGCGCTGAACATCTGAGCTTTCACCGCATCATCGTCCGAATCGCCATCTGAATCCTGCCATGCGACGACAAAATTACCATTCACGAGACCGGTCACTGTGGCACCGCGCTGCAATCCTGGCAGGCTGGTATTGACGCGGATTTCACTGCCTGATTTCACGCCGTTCGCATCAAAAATCTGCGCCCGCACACCGCCGAAATCGTCCGCAGGAGCAGCGGGCAGCGAAAGGGTTGGGTCAGGCTCTTCCAAGGCATAGGAATCGGCCCACACAAACACGAAGCCGCCATTGACCAGTGGTGAAGCAGCTGGCTCTTGTTGCTGATCGCTGGTCTGTGTATTGACGGCAATCGCGCCCCCGATTTTGGTGCCGTCGGTGGTATAAATCTGGGCGCGGACCTCGGCCCGGTCACCAGCGACGGTAGTGTCTGTCCAACCCGTGACAATATGGCCATTGCTCAATCCAATCGGGTTGCTGTGACGGAAACTGTTGGCCACCTGCATTTCGATTGTGAATTCTGTGCCGCCTGTATAGGCGACTGCTGTGCTGGAAGAGGATGAGGCACTGGAGGATGAGGTTGAAGAACCGCCGCCTCCGCTATTGCTGCTACTGCTTCCGCCACTGCCGCCACAAGCGCTTACGCCGGCCGCCAGCAGGGGGAAGTACAGTCCGGCCAACAGATGTCGCCTATGAATTTGCATGACCAGCCTCATTACTGCCGATACAATCATACCGGCCTCGCTCCGCCTTAACTCATCCGGTTCCCCACGGCAATAAGGGGTGGGACAAATCAACCTTCTTTATCGGTGATCAAATCGGTTGCCAGTACGGTGAAATGTCCCATATGATTCAGTCTGGCAGTGAGAATTGGGGGATAAGGCATTTATGATCGTGAGCGCGTTGTCACGTAAAGTCTGGATGGTTGCTGTCGTTTTGTTGACGCTTGGCCTGTCCGCGTGCGAGCGCCTGGGCAACGGTATTGAGGCCCGCCGCGAAATCGCCTTCTCCGTCCTCTCCAGCGATGACGCCAGAACCCAGGCCCTGTGGGCGCCTGTGGTGGCTGATCTGCAAAAACAGACCGGCCTGAAGGTGAAAATTGTCCCCTCCGCCAATTACGACGCCCAGGTGTTGACGTTTCAGACGAAAAAAGCGCAGGCCGGCTGGTTCACCAACCTGACCGGCGCGGAAGTGCTGGGGCGCGGCCATGGCGCTGTTTTCGCCGAAGCGGAAGGGGTTAGCGCCTATCAGAGCCTGATCATTGTGCCCGCGGCCTCGAAACTGAAAGCGGAAGACCTGCTGAAATGCAATCGCAAGCTCACCCTGGGCCTTGGTGAACGCCGGGCCGCCGCTTCGGGACAGGCGCCGCTCTACTATTTCTTCCAGCCGAACCGGATCAATATGAAGACCTGCTTCAAAGCGGTGACGACCGCCACGGCAGATGAAAACATCGACGGCGTGATATCCGGCAAGCTGAATGCCGCGGCCGTCGATACCGATATCCTCCAGGCCCTGCAGAAAAGCGCGCCGGCGCGCTTTGCCAGGGTCAAGGTCATCTGGGCATCAGAGGCCCTGCCGGAAGACGTGCTGATCTATCGGGACGATCTGGATCCGGTGACGCGCGAAAAGCTGCGCTCCTTCTTTTTGAGCTATGGCCGGTCGCCGGGCGCGGAAGGCGACCGGCAGCGCAATATCCTGAAAGCGCTGGAACTGGAAGGTTTCGCGCCGGAAGATGACGACCACTTCATCCCCATCCGGCTGATGAAGGCGTCGGTCGAGCTGATGCAGGCCGAACGGGCGGAAAACAAGGCGCTGATCGCCAGGGCGAAAGAACGTCTGGAAAAGGCGCGTGCTGACAAACGTGCCGCGGACGCCGCGACCGCCCCGCAGGCGCCCGCCGATGCGCGGCCGGCCTCATGAGTTCGCGGTTCGGGCGCGATTGTCAATAACGCGGTTACATGTTTATGTGTCGGGCTTGTAATAATGTCTGACATATATCCGGGGAAACATGTCTGCTCAGACCATAAAGACCGTCACCATAGTGGGTGGCGGCACGGCCGGCTGGATGACGGCCGCCGCGCTCGTCAAGGCCCTGCGGCCTGAGACGCGGATCACCTTGATCGAATCCGAGGAGATCGGCACGATCGGGGTCGGCGAGGCCACCGTCCCATCGATCAACCTGTTTAATACCCTGCTGGGGATCGATGTTCCCGAATTCATGCGCGCCTGCGAAGCCACCTTCAAGCTCGGCATCGAATTCGCCGACTGGGGCGGGCTCGGGGAGCAGTACATGCATCCCTTTACCAATTTCGGTCCGGATGTCGCCAATCCCAACTTTCCCAGGGTGTGGATGCACCATGCCCGTGAACGGCTGGCGGCGGGCGAGAAGCTGCATCTGGACGATTACAACCTCGGCTGCCTGGCGGCGCGGCAGGGCCGTTTCGTGCTGCCGCAAAAGGGACACACGCCACGCATCGGTCCGCTGGGCTATGCCTTCCATATCGATGCCACCCTGTATGCGCGTTACCTGCGCGCCTATTCGGAAGCGCGCGGCGTCACGCGCATCGAAGGCAAGGTGGTCACGGCCACGCAGGACAGCGAGACGGGCGATATCCGGTCTGTAACGATGGAGTCCGGGTTGGTCATACCTGGCGAGGTTTTTGTCGATTGCAGCGGTTTTGCCGGCCTGCTGATCGAGAAGACGCTCAAGGCCGGATATGAGGACTGGAGCCACTACCTGCCGTGTAATCGTGCCATCGCCGTGCCGAGCCAGAATGTCAGGCCGCCGGCGCCCTATACGCGCGCCACGGCCGATGCCGCCGGCTGGCGCTGGTGCATTCCGCTACAGCACCGCACCGGCAATGGCTATGTCTATGCCAGTTATTTCATCAGCGATGATGCCGCCGAGCAAAGACTGCTGGAAGCGCTGGAAGGGCCGCCCCTGGCGACGCCGCGCCGGCTGCAATTCGTCACCGGCAAGCGTCGCAAGGTCTGGGACCGTAACTGCATTGCCATAGGGCTGTCTTCCGGGTTCCTGGAGCCGCTGGAATCGACCAGCATCTACATGATCCAGACGGGCATTGTGCGCTTGCTGGGCCTGCTGATGCACACCGGCCTTGATCCGTCGCAGTGCGACGCTTTCAACAGGATTGTCGCCGACGAGTTCGAGGGTATCCGCGACTTCATCATCCTGCACTACAAGATGACGCAGCGCGACGATACGCCCTTCTGGCGGCATTGCCGGGAGATGAAGGTGCCTGACAAGGTTGCCGAAAACATGGAGCTGTTTGCCCGCTCCGGCCGGGTATCGATACCGAAAGACCACCCCTTCCCGTTGCAGGGCTGGATGGCGGTCATGCTGGGCCAGGGCTCTTTACCAGAAGCGCTCGAACCCCTCCCGGCCAACGTGCCGCTGTCGGCGCTGCCGGGGCATATGCGCGAGGTAAGGGCAGCCTTGCAGCAGACGGTCAGCGCCATGCCGAGCCAGGCGGAATTTCTGGATGTGCTGCTGAAGATGCGCGCGGCGGGCTGAAAACGAAGAGAAGAGGTGGGGCCTCGGACCCCGCACCCCAATCCCTATTTCCCTTTTGCCAGATCATCAAAGGCGCGGAGCGTTGTGATGAGTTCCTGCATCTTGTCGATATAGATCATGTTGGGGCCGTCGGAAGGGGCGTGGTCCGGGTCTTCATGCGTTTCGATAAACACCGCCGAGACACCGACCGCACAGGCGGCGCGGGCCAGCACTGGGGCGAACTCGCGCTGACCGCCGGAGGTGGTACCCTGGCCGCCGGGCTGCTGCACCGAGTGGGTGGCGTCGAACATCACCGGATAGCCGGTCTGGGCCATGATCGGCAGCCCGCGGAAGTCGCTGACAAGGGTGTTATAGCCAAAGCTGGTGCCGCGATCGCACAGCAGGATGCGTTCATTGCGCGTGCTGGCGATCTTGTTGGCGACGTTCTTCATGTCCCACGGGGCGAGGAACTGGCCCTTCTTGACATTGATGGTGCGGCCGGTGGCGCCGGCGGCCAGCAGCAGGTCGGTCTGGCGGCACAGAAAGGCCGGGATCTGGATGACGTCGACCTGCTTGCCCACCGGTTCGCACTGGCCGGCATCATGCACGTCGGTCAGGACCGGGCAGCCGAACTTTTCCCGCACGGCGGCCAGGATATCGAGGCCTTCCTCCATGCCGATACCGCGCGCGGTGCCGATCGATGAGCGGTTCGCCTTGTCATAGCTCGACTTGTAGATGAATTTCGTGCCCGAAGGCGCGCAGGCTTCGGCGATCTTCTCGGCCATCATCAGGGCGTGATCGAGGTTTTCGATCTGGCACGGGCCGGCGATCAGGACGAACGGCTCGTCGCCGCCGACCGTGATCTTCGGCTGGCCGAAATCGCCGATCTCGAAGGTCTTCGTTTTGACGTGCTGCGGCTGGATCGACATGAGCTTACTTCCTTAAATCACTTGTTCAATGCGGGCGACATCGACGGGGTTGTTCAGTTCCCAGAACACGCGGCCGCGACCATCGACCTCGACGCAGCGGATGGCCGTGCCGTTTTCCAGGAAGCGCAGTTGTTCCAGCCCCTCATAGGTTTCCAGCGGCCCGACAGGCCATTTCAGATAGCTGTTCAGCGCCTCACCACGATAGGCATAGACGCCGACATGGTGAAAGACGGGAATGGTGTCGCCCTCGCTGAAGGTCTTGTCCGTATACGGAATGACTTCCTTGGAGAAGTACAGCGCATTCATGTGGCGGTCGAACACCGCCGTCGTGCCGCCGACGCGGCCATTCTGGCGATCCTCGACGAAATTGGCATAGGTCTGGGCGTCGCAGCGCAGGACCGGCGTGGCCATCTGGGCGTCGGGATAGGTCTTCATCTCGCGGATCAGGTCTTCGACGAACCAGGCGGGGGTCAGCGGTGCATCCCCTTGCAGGTTGACGTAGAGATCGGCCGACTCTTTCAGCTTGTGCATGGCCTCGGCGCAGCGTTCGGTGCCGTTGGCGCAGGATTCCGAGGTCATGATGACGCTTGCGCCGAAGGCTTCGGCGGCGTCGCGGATGCGGTCATCATCGGTGCAGACATAGACCGACGACACGCCCTGGACCGCGCTGGCCGCTTCCCAGGAACGCTGGATCAGCGACTTTGGCACGCCGTCCTTGCCGGTCAGCTTGACCAGCGGCTTGCCGGGATAGCGGGTGGAGGCATAGCGCGCGGGGATCAGGATAATGGTCTTCACTTAGGCTACTCCCGCACGCAGGCAATCGTGGATATGGATCAGGCCGACCGGCTTGTTGTGGTCATCGACCGCGAACAGGCAGGTGATCTTCTTGTCGTTCATGATGCCCAGCGCCTCGGCGGCCAGGGCATCCGGGCGGATGGTGCGCGGACCGGCGTGCATGACCTGCTTGGCCGTCTTGTCCATCAGGCCGGTCATATTGCGGCGCAGGTCGCCATCGGTGATGATGCCGGTCAGTTTACGATTGGCGTCGGTGATGCCGACCACGCCGAAGCTCTTGGCGGTCATGACCAACAGGGCCTCGCCCATCGGCGTCTGCTCGGTGACCAGCGGCAGGGCCTCGCCGGTGTGCATCAGTCCGGAAACCGGCAGCAATTGCGCCCCCAGCTTGCCGCCGGGGTGGAAGGTCTTAAAGTCAGTCGGCTGGAAGCCGCGTTTCTCCATGATGGCCACGGCCAGAGCATCGCCGAGCGCCAGGGTCATGGTGGTGGAGGTGGTCGGCGCCATGCCGATGGCGCAGGCTTCCGGCGCATTGGGCAGGACCAGCGCGATATCGGCCGCCTTGAGCAGGGTCGAATCCGGGCGCGACGCAACGCCGATCAGCGGGATCTGGAAGCGGCGGGTATGGTGGATGATATCGCTGAGTTCCGAGGTCTCGCCGGAATTCGACAGCACCACGACCACATCATCCGGCGTGATCATGCCGAGGTCGCCGTGCGAGGCCTCGGCCGGGTGGACGAACTGCGCCGGCGTGCCGGTGGAGGCGAGCGTCGCGGTAATCTTGGCGGCGATATGGCCCGACTTGCCCATGCCGGAGAGGATGACCCGGCCCTTGACGGCGTACATCACCTCGACCGCCCGCACGAAAGATTCCGACAGCGAACCGGCAAACAAAAGCAGCGCCTCGCCCTCCGTGCGCATCACCCGCGCGCCGGTGGCGAGAATCTCGGTGCGGCTGTTGATTTCAGAAGGCGGGCTTAAGGTCATAGTCAATCCATATGGTGCGCGCGCCCCTCTTAGCAAGGTTGGCAAGGGGGGACAATCCAAATGCGCAGATTGAAGCGGGCACGAAATCACGCCCGTGGGCAGAGATCAAAGCTATACCAGCGCGCCCTAAGACGCCCTGAATGCACTGTGATGCAAACGCGGTCACCGATCTGTGCGCGACGATACCAACCGCTATCGACACTGAGTTGCGCGGGCAAGCCGTAAGGCAAGGGCGAAAGGACCGCATATTTGGCGAACTTGCCCACACACGAGCCGGAACTATAACGGCCACCGTGGGTACAGAATGGCTCGGTAGCGTATCGGCTATCAATTCCGGTTTGCACGGCAACTTCAGGGCTGTTGTCCAGCAGACAGTTTACGATCTGCGCCATGCCCCACGCGGCAAAGATCAACACAGCAATCGTTACAAAAGCCCAAAAGGCTTTCACAGGCCGTTCAAACCAAAGGATCAGAGCCGACAGGATCAGTCCGACCATCACGCCAGCCCAAAGGCCAGCCGAGCGATCCAGCAGCGTCTGATCCTCAATGGCATGTACGCCTATCGACAGCAGCAAGGCGTAAAATCCGGTGGCCAGGCTCGGTTTTTCCGCATCTCCGTAGTCGATCAGCCTGAAACGCTTCCAAGCCACAGCCGGCAGAACGGCTATGCCAGCCAGGGCGGGTATCAAGGCCATATCCAGCGGCGACCGGTTATGCTGATAGGCCAGAACCACCCACAGGGCGATGATCAGGGCAACGCTATTCATCGCCATGGCCGACCACCATCGCGTGACATAGCTTTGCTCGCCGGCGGGTATGGAAATGACGTGCATGGCTTTGCATAACAATTTTCACGCGCACAAACCAGAGCCTGTCAGGAATGGTAAAAAGGTGCTGCTCGCCTCTGGAACATAGAGAAAATTCCGCCATTATGACGGCATGAACTCAACACACCTTCACCCCCTTGCCCCCTTTCTGCAGCCGGTCCGGCGCTGGATCAGGCGCACCCTGCTGGTGCTGCCGGGGCCGCTGCGAGAGTTTGTCCTGTTCGGTATGAAAATGGCGTGGTCGTGCCTCTTCGGGGCCGGTATGCTGGGCTTGATGATCGTCACGCATCTGGTCTGGCCGAAAAACAGCCCCATCTATCGCTATGATTTCCTGCTGGCGGCCGCGATCGGCATTCAGTGCCTGCTGCTGTGGACGCGGCTGGAGACCTTCGGCGAGGTGAAGGTGATTTTCCTCTACCATGTCACCGGCACGATCATGGAAATCTTCAAGACCCATATGGGCTCATGGACCTATCCGGAACCGTCGATCTTCCATATCGGCGGGGTGCCGCTGTTTACCGGCTTCATGTATGGCAGCGTCGGCTCGTTCATCGCCCGCGCGATCCGCGTGTTCGACATGCGTTTTTCGCATTACCCGAAACCGTGGGTGACCTATCTGCTGGCCCTGGTGATCTATGTGAATTTCTTCACGCACCACTTCCTGTTCGATTTCCGCTATGTGATCTTTGCGGCGATTTTCGTGATCTATTTCCGCTGTTTTGTCTTTTTCCGCATCGACCAGACGGTACATTCCATGCCCTATCTGCTGGCGGGGACGCTCACCGCCTTCTTCTTGTGGCTGGCGGAAAATATCGGCACCTTTACGCATACCTGGAGCTATCCCGGCAAGGCATGGCATCTGGTCTCGATCCAGAAGATGGGTGCCTGGGGTCTGCTGCTGATTATCAGCTTTGTGACGGTGACTCTTGTGTTCAAGCCGAAAATACCAGAGGGTGAGGCTGAACAGGTAGGGGGGTACAGATTTTGGCTAAGGAGACTTCGGATTACAGGCAGCCGCGCGTTTTGACCGCCTTGTTATTCACGATAATTGCTTTTCAGATTTTTTCCGCTGCGCTTGTAGGTGCCGTGTTGGCTCTGGCAGTCATTCGCGGCGAAAATCTGGAGATGCCACCAGAGATATTTGCCGTATATAATCTGGTGCGCCGTAGCCTCTTCGTCACGCCGCTGACAATCACCGTTGTAAAAATGTTCTGGATATACCGGACCAGTAAAAATACACATGAGATAACATCCAAAACAATGGAGTTCTCGCCTGGCTGGGCCGTCGGGTGGCATTTCATTCCATTCGCCGCCTTATGGCAGCCATATCTTGTCTATTCAGAACTCTATCGGGCCAACCGCGACCCGGAAAACTGGAAGACACAGAAGGCATCACCAATAATATTAATCTGGTGGATTTTCACCATCGTCAGCGAAATTGTCGGAATGGCGATCAACGTGGCAGGCAAAGATGGCAGTGAAATTCCATTAGTCGTTAGCGCCGCCATACTATCAAGCTTGGCCATACACCAAGCCATGGCCTTATTCATTTATTCACGTATCGCCAGTTTTCAGAAAAAAGCACGTACACCATCGCAGGTAGAACAGGTATTTTAACGTCTGGCCACCAGGTTTGATAGGGCTTCCAGATAATCAGCGAACGCCTTGCGGCCGGCCGGCGTGATATGGACGCGGGTCAGCGGCTTGCGCCCCTGGAAGCTCTTGATGATCTCGACATAGCCCGCCTCTTCCAGCTTGCGCAGATGAACCGACAGATTGCCCTGGGTCGCCTCCAGCACCGCCTTCAGCTCGTTGAAATCGGCGGCTTCGGCGTCCATGAGATAGGCCATTACGCCCAGACGCAGGCGCCCGTGAATGGCGTCATCCAGTTTGTTAATATCGAAGCCGGCCATAGCTATTTCCGCGCCTGCTGCATCATGTACCAGCCGCCGCCGCCCATGATGACAAACAGGGCCAGACCGAGAACCAGCACATAATGCGGCGTGCCGATCAGCAGGCCCAGTGCCAGGGTGGTGACGAACCAGCCGATGGATATGATGGCCAGCCATGCCTCCCTGCGGATCATGTAGGCGGTGAACCATACCGCCCCCTGGAAGGCGCAGACCGTGATCGGATACAGCAGCCAGATCAGAATGCTCTTTTCGGTAATGGCGGCATAACCGAACACAAAGACCATGAACAGATTGGCCAGGCCGGCGCTGCTGAAGGCGGCATTGAGCGCGCGGGTCGCCACGCCGTTCTTCGGCACCTTGCGATCACGCCACAGGATGACGCCCATCACGGCCAGAAAGACGACGGTGGGCAGGATGCCGGCGATCAGATTGCCGATGCCGCCGATATTGACGATGCCGGCCAGATGAATCCACTGCACGATACATTGCAGGCCGTAGCACAGACCGCCGGTCAGATAGAGCGCGCCGCCTGAGATGCGCACCCGCGCGCCTTCGCTGACCAGCGCCTTCACAAAAGCCAGATCGGACTGAATATCCTCACTCATGCGTCGCCTCCCTGCTGGCGGCGATCCAGCGATATCATGGTCCAGCCAGCCCCGCCCATCAGGACGATCAGGGCGATGCCCAGCACGAGCAGATAGGGCTGCGGCTGGCGGATCAGCAGGCCCAGGGCCACCGTGGTGACGAACCAGCCGGCGGAAACGCCCACCAGCCACAGCTTGCGTCGGATCATGTAGGCGACATACCAGACCGCGCCCAGGAAGGCGCAGATCACCACGGGATAGAGCAGCCAGATCAGCATGTTTTTCTGCGTGCTGGCGACATAGCCGAAGACGATGGCGATGGCGAGATTGGCCAGGCCGGCGGAGCCATAGGCGGCATTGAGCGCGCGCGTGGCAACACCCTGCGGCCCATTTTTGCGGCTTTGCCAGGTCACGTAGATGATAACGGGGACGGATATGACAATAGGAAACAGGATCAGCGCCCACGCGATCAGGCCGGTCTGCGGCCAGCCGAACGTGCCTTGCGCCCAGTAGGCCAGGCAATCGACACCATAGGCCAGGCCGGCGGTCAGGAAGACGATGCCGGCCGCCCCTTGCGCCTTCGGGCCCTCGCTGATGAGGGCCTTCAGGAAGGCAAGGTCTTTATGGACGTCCTCGCCCGGTTCAGTCATGCCCCATCTCCTAATACGGCCTCCTGGCCCAGGCTTGCGCGCTTCACCTTACGGCGTCGGCCATTGAGAATCGCCCCTACGAAGGTATAGCGTACCATAATTTGATAGGTCACGAGCCCGATCATCACGGTGGCCAGCAAAACCCCGGCGAATTTCAGTTCCGCCGGACCGGCCATATTGCGCACGAATAGTTGCAGACCCATTACGACCGGAATATGCAGGATGTAGATCCAGTAGGAGGCGTCCGACAGATAGCGCAACACTGGGTTTTCACGCTTGAGGAAGGCGTGGGCGGCGCCGATCAGGCCAAGGGTCCACGACCAGCCGGTCAGCAGATAAAGCGCCAGATAGAGCGGATGTTCGCTGCCTTTCGCGGGCGTTATAACGGGCGTAATGCCGACCATGTTCAGGCAGATGACCGTGCCGATCGTTGCGGCCGGCAGGTGTGCCCACCAGCGCTTCGCCAGATGGCTAAGCAGGTCCGGCGAGCGATGCAGGAACCAGCCAAAACCGAAGGCCGTGGTGAAAGCCGCCAGGGCGGGGGTATTGATCATAACGCCCGCATCCGGGGTGGGGATGCCGAACCACATCAGCCAGGACGGATTGGCATAGAGCGCGGCAAAGGCCGGCAGGATCAGGACGGCACCGATCAGATCGGTACGCGTCAGGAAGCCGATGACAGCGTCAAACACCCGGCCCAGAATGCCGCCGATATGCAGTACGTCGGTGATCAGCTTGAGAACGATGGCACCGCCATAGAGCCACAGCAGGGCATAAAGGAACCACAGATGCGTCAGGGGAAAGGTTCCGGCTGACAATGGGGGTGGCGGGGCCGCAGGTACGGCTGGTGCGCCCGGCGGTGGCGCAAAGGCGATGATCATGATGGCGAGGATCGACGCAAAGACGATCGGCCAGAAGATGGCCAGCGGCGCACCGACGCGGATCAGCCGGTTCTTGATGAAGCCGCCAAGGCCGTGCTTGTCCATCAGCATGTGGGCGAAGAAGCCCGCCATGACAAAGAAGGTCATCATGCGGAACATATGAATGACATAGAACAGCACGCCCAGTCCTGCGGAGGAACTGGCATCCTTGATAAGCCAGACCTGCGGCTCGATGAATGACATGCTGGTATGCAGGGCGACACCGAGCAGAAGCGCGCCGGCGCGCACGGCATCGAGATCGTGAAAACGCTCGGAATGGGTACTCACAGACAGTTTTGTCGTCACAGACATAATGACCTCCCGTCAGGGCCGATTGCCCCAATGCGGCGACAGATATATCAACAAGTTTAAAATGTAAACCAGTTTATATATTTCAGGATTGCGCCCGTCATCAAAGCTTCGATAAATCATGTGAAAAGGGGCGGGTATGAGCGAAACAATCGATAAAAAACCACGCGGCCTGGCTTTCGCCTGGCGGCTTTTGCGCCTGACCGGCCTTGGTCTGGCGGGCGCCTGTCTGGCCGCCTGGCTGCTGGCGGTCGGGTATCTCTATATCGAGCAGCGTCACCTGCTTTTCTTTCCCGAATCGGAGACCGAAGCCCTCGCCATAAAGGGCCTGGCCCTGCAGGACATACGCATCCATACGCCTGATGGCGAAACCCTGCAGGCGCTCTATGAAGCGCCGCGGCCAGGCCGGCCGGTCATCCTGTTCCTGCATGGCCAGAGCGGTACGCTGATGATGGGCAAGTGGCGCTATATCCGGATGCACAAGCAGGGCGTGGGTTATCTGGCGCTGGCCTATCGCGGCTATTCCGGCTCCACCGGCACGCCATCGGAAAAGGGACTGCTGATCGATGGCCTGGCGGCCTATGACTGGCTGAAAGCGAAAGGGTTTCGGGATTCCGACATCGTCATTCATGGCCATTCGCTGGGCACCGGAGTCGCCACCTATGTGGCCACGCAGCGACCGGCGCGGGCATTGATCCTCGAAGCGCCCTTTACCGCCGCGAGCGATGTCGGGGCCGAGCGTTATCCGTTCATTCCGGTATCGATTCTGATGAAGGACAAGTTCCTGAACCGCGAACGCATCAGGGACGTCCATATGCCCGTGCTGATCGCTCATGGCGACAAGGACAGCGTTATTCCTTTTCGGCAGGGCGAGCGCCTGTATGCCCTGGCCAATGATCCGAAGGTGTTCGTAAGAATGCACGGGTCAGAGCATAATACCCTGACCCGTGACGGCGTTTATCCTTATTACTGGAAGTTTCTGGGATTGCCGGAGACTGATGTCGATCCGGCAATCGTCATCGCCAAATAACTACTGTGTCATGTTATTGTGTCAGGGCTTTCGCGCGGCCGACATCCACGCTGGCGACCACCGCTTTCAGGGTGCCCATATCGACATTATCCCCTTCCGCCGCCACGCTGATGCGGCCATCGGAAACAATGGCATATTCACCGTGCTTGTTCGCATTATCCCATTTCTCTGTGACCATTCGGCCATTTTCGGTGGTGACCTTTTCGTAGCCGGTGGCGCTGCTGCTCGATGAGTTCAGGTTCATTGCCGCCGCCATGGCACCGATGCCGGCCACCGTGCCCATGTCGGTGACCGTAACATTCACCGTGCCGTCGCCGATATGATAGGTGCCCTTTGCGGTGGAAACGGCAATGCCGCCCGCGCCGCCGGAACTGGTATTGTCATCGGTGCGGGCGGCGCCGTTATAGGACGGGGGCAGGAGCGCCAGAAGCGCCGAGGCATCGGCCAGCTTGACCACCGACTGGCCGGTCTGGGCGGCTGAAGCCTGGGCGGCCATCTGGTTGGCCGCGGCCTCCATCTGATTGGCGGCCTCTTCCATCCTGGAGACATTGGGCGCGACGACGGCGTGATTATTGAACGCGAAGCCGCCCATATGCCCCATGCCGCCGGTTGCCATCATGCCCGCGCTGGTGACGGTGCCGACGACGGCACCGGCAATCAGGGCGAGTACGAAATAGATGACGGCGACCACGATCATGTAGACTATGGTCTTGTCGGCGGGGTTCTTCATCAGCTTGGGCATACCAAGATAGAACAGGTAGATGCCGTAGATCCAGGCCAGGAAAACCACGATGCCAAGCGCCGGCAAAAGACCGAAAATGCCGGCCACCCAGGTCGCGGTCGAGGCATAGGCCGCCAGCTTGAGCGCCTGGATAAAGTTTTTCTGGCCGTTGAAACTGGGGGCCAGCCCATCGATGACGAGCGCCACCACATAGATCATGATCAGTGAGAGCACGTAGCCCAGGATCGCGCCGACAATCGCCATCAGCAGAGGCGTATGAAAGGAAAACCCGAGCGCGCCCACACCAAATACCACGCCGCCAATGGCGCTGGCTACCGGGCCGATGGCGGCCAGCGGCATGATATAGCTGGTATAGAGCTGCTGGACGGTCGGGGTTTCGCGCTCGATCACATCCCAGGTCGGCGAGGGTTTCAGCAGGATGGCCTGCACCCGTTCGATCAGATTGTTGGGGTTTTTGGGATTGGCATAGGGATTGGGGTCCGGCGCTTGCACGGGGGGAACGGAGTCGTCGGTCATGTGTGGGATCGCCCTGTCAGTGGATAATACATACGCTGGCACTGGCGGGGCACAGTCAGTCTTTTGCCCCAATAAGGCGAGCATGGCCAAAAAAGAACCCCCGGTCAATCAACCGGAGGCCCTTTCGTTTCAACGTTTTCGTGAAGTCATCATTCCTTAAAATCGATATGCCGGTTGTCCTTGATGGTGAACAGGCCAATCAGGACGGTCAGGGCCGCAATCCCCACCGGATACCACAGGCCGTCATAGATGCCGCCGGTCGCCGCCACGATGGTAAAGGTGATGAAGGGCAGCAGCCCCCCGAACCAGCCATTGCCGAAGTGATAGGGTAGGGACATGGCGCTGTAGCGGATACGTGCCGGGAACATTTCGACCAGGGCCGCTGCCATCGGGGCATAGACCATGGTGACCAGAACGACCAGAAGGGTCAGGATGCCTATGGTTTTCGGGAAGTCGATCTGCGCGGTGTCGGCCTTAGAGGGATAACCGGCGGCTTTCAGCGCGTCGCCCACCGACTTGGCGAAATCGGTCTGCGCCGCTTTCACAGCCTCCGCGGCCAGGCCGGTGCCTTCAAAGGACGGGATAACGGTCTGGCCGATGCGGACGCTGGCCACCGTGCCGGCGGGGGCGGCTTCATTGGTGTAGCTGATACCGCCCTTGGCGAGATACGACTTGGCGATGTCGCACGATTGCAGGAACTTCGCCTTGCCGACCGGGTCGAACTGGACGGCGCAGGCGGCCTGATCGGCCACGACCACGACCGGAGAGGCTTTCTGCGCGTGTTCGAGCGCCGGGCTGACGGCGCCGGTCAGCATCTGGAACAGCGGAAAATAACCGATGGCCGCCAGCACCAGGCCGGCCAGGATGATCGGCTTGCGGCCGATGCGATCTGACAGCCAGCCGAAAAAGATGAAGAAGGGCGTGGCGATGACCAGCGCGCCGCCGATCAGCCAGTAGGAGGTGGCGAGGTCGACGTGCAGCATCTTCTGCAGGAAGAACAGGGCGTAGAACTGACCGGTATACCACACCACGCCCTGGCCCATGACGAGGCCGAACAGCGCGATCAGCACGATTTTCAGGTTCGACCATTTCAGGAAGGCTTCGGAAAGCGGCGATTTCGCCGTGCGGCCCTCTTCCTTCATGGCCTGGAAGACCGGGCTCTCATTGAGTTTCATCCGGATCCAGATCGAGACCAGCAGCAGGACGATCGAGAACAGGAACGGCAGCCGCCAGCCCCATTCCTTGAAATCATCCTCGCTGACATAGTGCTGGGTCACGCCGATGGCGACCAGGGCCAGCAGAAGGCCGAGCGTGGCCGTGGTCTGGATCCAGGCGGTCATCTGGCCGCGCTTGTTATCCGGCGAATGCTCGGCCACATAGGTGGCGGCCCCGCCATATTCGCCGCCCATGGCCAGGCCCTGCACAAGGCGCAGGCCGATCAGGATGATGGGGGCGGCAATGCCGATCTGGTGATAGGTGGGCAGGACGCCGACCAGGAAGGTGGACAGGCCCATGATGATCATTGTGATCAGGAAGGTGTGCTTGCGGCCCACCTTGTCGCCCATGCCGCCGAAAACCATGGCGCCGAAGGGTCGCACGATAAAGCCGGCCGCCAGGGCCAGAAGCGCGAAGATGAACGAGGTGGTCGGGTTGATGCCCTTCACCTCGAAGAACTGCGCTCCCATGATGGCGGCCAGTGTGCCGAAAATGTAGAAATCGAACCATTCGAAGATGGTGCCGAGCGATGATGCCCCGATCACCAGCCACATGCTTTGTTTCTTATGCGCCGTTTCGCCCATAACGTCTCAACCCCTTGCTTTGCTTATGCACCCGATTACCGGATGTGACTTTTGTCTCTTTGAAAGCAGAAATGGCACAGGCGCGGCGTATCGGCAAGAGATTAGCCTCGGCCCAGAAAAACAGGCGTGAAAAAACCCTCCGACGCGAAATCGCCGGAGGGTTTTTGTGGGTGATGGCTTTCGTCTACTTCGCGTCTTTCAACGCCGTGACGACTTCCGTGCCCTTGGCGTCTTTCAGGACGCTGCACGAGCGGATGTCTTCCAGCATCCGGTTGAAGGACAGTTCGCCGCGGCCGGCGGCGACCACCTTCGGGCGCATGATGCGTTCGATTTCATCCGCCTTGCCGGCATCGCAGTAATTATGCGGCAGCGAAGCGATGCGGCCGGCCGAGAAGATGCCGGCGCCCGCCGAGAAGCTGTCATAATTGGCCTTCAGCCAGTCATAGGTCATGTCGCGCGTGGCGGCATTGTTCATCAGGCCGCCGACCAGAGCCAGCTTGTCCGGCACACGCAGGCGGGGCTCGTTCAGCGCACCCAGAAGCCAGGTGGCCGTGGCGGCATCGGCGTCGGAGGTGATGGCGCCGCGCACCGCCGAACGGACGACTTCGTCCTGTTCAGTCAGCATCCGGTCGAACAGGGCCTTGGCCGCCGGCTGGTGGCCTTCCTCGACATAGATCTTGAAGCCGCGCGCCAGGAACGCCTGGTCGAGCGCCGTCTTGTCACCGCCGAGATAGGCATTGGCGGCATCGAGCAGTTGCTTGCGCACGGCCGGGTCGCGGCCCGCATCCGAAACGGCCACCACCAGGCGCTGGCGCAGCTTCTGGGTGTCGGGATCATCGGAGAGGTGCGCGCCGGCCTTCGGATTGAAGCCGATGGCGGCCAGGCGCGGCGCGTAGATTTCATCCATTACCCGGCGATAGTCCGGCAGTCCGGCTTCGGGGATAATGCCGCGCGTCACCAGTTCGTCGAACTGATCGGCGCTGACGGTGGCGACGTTGGAGTCCTTGTTGTTGACGAAGACCTTGGCCGCCTCGATCAGTTGCGGCGCGGCCAGCTTGCCGGCATAGAACTGGCCCCACAGGCTGTCGAGCGCCGCCAGGCCCTCGCCGGCGGGCAGCTTGTCGCCGGTGGCGATCAGGGTTGACCAGTCTTCCGGCGTCAGGGTGAAGCGGTAATAGCCGGTGCCGCCGGCATTGGGCATCAGCGCGCCGGGCGCATCGGCGCCGAGCGTGCCCTGGGGCTGGGCCATCAGGAAGCACTTGCGTTCCTCGCCCTGACGCAGGCAGAGCGGGATGGTCCAGCTTTGCGGATCAAGCGTGGTGCCGAGGCGGGCATAGCGCGACTGCGTCGCCACCAGCCAGCCGCCCTGATGGCTGAAATCGACGGTTGGGAAGCCCTGCTGGTTGACGAAGCTCTTCATGGCGTCGAGGACGCCCGGTTCCTGCGCCGCATCGGCCAGGGCACCAAAAAATTCATCGGAAGTGGCGTTGCCGTAGGGGTGGCGCGACATGTGCAGACGCACGCCGCGCTTGAAGGTCTCGTCGCCGAGATAGCCGGCCACCATGGCCACGACCTGGCCGCCCTTGCCATAGGTGATGGAGTCGAAGGCCGAGTCGATATCGCTGTTATTGGTGATCTTTTCGTGGATCGGACGGCCCACCTTCAGAGCGTCGGTATCCATGGCGCCGAACGCTTCATCGATGGCGCCGACGCCGATATTCAGTTCCGGACGCCATTCATTGCCGATGCGATAGCCCATCCAGTTGGCGAAGCTCTCATTGAGCCAGATATCATCCCACCAGGCGGGCGTGACGTAATCGCCGAACCACTGGTGCGACAGTTCATGCGCCACCACCATGCCGAATTCCTGCTTCTGGACGGTCGAGGCGCCGGAATCGAGCAGCAGGATATTATCGCCGTAGATATCGATGCCGGCGTTTTCCATGGCGCCGGGCATGATCGGCGAAGCGACCTGATCCAGCTTCGGGAAGGGGAAGGCCTGGCCGAAATAGTTTTCGAGATGCGAGACGATCGACGGCGTTTCGTCGAGCGCATATTTCAGCTTCGCGGCGTTCGGCTTGGTGGCGACAATGCGAATGGGCAGGGCGTAGTTGCGGTAGGGGTTGGGCGGAGCCACGCCTTCGGCCACGGCGAAGGGGCCAACCGCGAAGGCCACCAGGTAGGTGGGCAGCTTTTCCGTGCGGTAGAAGGAGTGGGTGATCATCGAGCCGGCCGTGGTCGAGCCATCTTCCGGACCGTTGCTGAGGGCGACCAGACCCTTCTCCGTGGTGATCTGCACCTTGAACGGTGTCTTGAAGCCCGGCTCGTCGAACGACGGGAAGGCGCCGCGGGCATCGATCGATTCAAACTGCGACCAGACATACCAGTCGCCGCCGACCTGAACGCGATAAAGCCCGGCGGCATCATTGGTGAAGGGGGCGTCGTAATCGAATACCAGCGTGGTGCGGCCGGCGGGAAGGGGCTTGGCGAAATCGAGGCGGGCGACGCCGAGGTCATCGACCTGGGTATATTTGGCATTGACCGGCTTGCCGCCCACCATGGCGACGACCTTGGACATCTTCAGATCGCGGCCATGCAGGTAAAGCGATTTCGTTTCGGCCTTTACATTGACATCGATCTCGACATGGCCGGAAAAGCGCGGCTTGGAGGGCACGATGGTCAGGTTGAGGCTGTAGGACAAGGGTGTGGCGGCGTCGGGCAGCTTGCCCTTGGGCGCATTGGCATCGGCGACAATGGCCGTGGCCGCCGGCGCGGCGAGGGTCACTACGGGGGTGAGCGCGGTCGAGGCAAGGAGCAGGCTGGCGGCAAAAAGCAATGGGCGCATGTGAAATCCGGGTTTGTAAGCGCGGCGCGGAGCTAGGCGACCCCTGGATGCGGCGCGATAATTGAGAATGTAACCAGTCGGCAGGGTTAGCATGACCTCCGTCGGCTGCACATTAAGTTTTTGTAATGCCGGGGTGTCCGGACGTGGCAAAAAGGCCGCAATGTGCGCGTTTTCTTCAGAAACGCTGCCACATAAAGCAAGCCTTAAAGAAGTTGCGGCTGAATGCCCTCATTGAACCGGACCAGAGTTCAAGGGATCCATTTTGAAGCATCACCTGTTCGGCGCCCTGCTGGCGCTATCGTTGCTTGCCGGCGCACCTGCCGCCAGGGCGGAGTCGATTTTCACCTATGCCAGCGGCAAGCTGCTGCTGACCGGCGGCGTATCGCAGGTGGAAGGCGCGGCCGGCGGCGGCCTGACGCCCTGGGCGGTCATCGGCGGCTATGAAACGAAGGATCAGGTGGGCGCCAACGCTTTTTACACCTCCGTCGATACGCAGGATTACCGCATCACATCGCAAGGCGCGCTGCTCGGGCTCTATAACCGCGTCGAGCTGTCCTATGCGCGGCAGGATTTCGACACGCAGGGCGTCGGCGCCGCGCTTGGTCTCGGCTACGGCTATACGATCTCGCAGGAGACGGTTGGCGTAAAGGTCCGCGTCATTGGCGATGCCATTCTCGACCAGGATCACTGGTGGCCGCAGGTCTCGATCGGCGCGCAGGTCAAGCACAACAGAAACGGCGCCCTCGTCAAGGCACTGGGCGCGCGGGATGATCGCTCCGTCGATTATTATGTCAGCGCCACCAAACTCTACCTGTCGCATGGCATTCTTCTGAACGGCACCCTGCGCGCCACCAAGGCCAATCAGTTCGGCATTCTCGGCTACGGCGGTATCGATGATGACAATCACCTGCAGGCCGAGGGTTCCGTGGCTTACCTGGTCAATCGTCACCTGGCGATCGGCGCCGAGGTACGCACAAAGCCGGACAATCTGGCGGTGGCCAAGGAAGGCGCGGCCGTCGATTTATTTGCCGCCTACGCCCTGAACAAGCATCTGTCCCTTACTCTTGCCTATGCCGATCTCGGCCATATCGTGACGCGGCGCCAGAGCGGGCTTTATGGTTCCCTGCAGGTCGGCTTTTAGGAATTGATCATGAAATATTTTGCCTTAACCGTCTTGCTTTTCGCCACGCCGGCCCTTGCCGAACCCCGAAACGCCGATCCCTTCCCGGTGATCTCGCCCGATGGCAGCCTTTATCAGGCGTTCGGCGGCCATGACGGACTGGTGCGCATCACTGATGACCTGATGGTCAATGTACTGGCCGATCCGCGCACCCATGATTTCTTCGTCGCCGCCAAGCGCGACCAGATCAAGACGGGTCTGATCCAGATATTCTGCCACGTCATGGGCGGTGGTTGTGAGTACACCGGGAAGGACATGACCGAGGCCCATTCGCAGCTTGGCATCCGCGAAGAGGATTTCACGGCCCTGGTCGAAAGCCTGCAAAAGGCGATGGACAAGAACCATGTCCCCTTCCGGGCGCAAAACAGGCTGCTGGCCGCCATGGCGCCGCATCACCGCGAGATCGTCACCGGCCCCGGCAAAGGATAAGGAAAGACTAGCCGAAGATGCGTTTGGCCAGTTCCGACAGGGCCGTTTGAGCCCACGGTGGCAGGGGGATGCCTGTCTTTGCCGTCATGACGGAAATCGCCAGGCAGACGGCCAGGAACAGGCTGATACCGCGCCAGATGCCGACCTGATTGCGCGCCAGCCAGGAATGCTTGCGGAAGAAATCGGGCTCCGCGCCATGCGAGCCGGTCTCCAGCTTGAAGGCCATCTCGAAACCGTCCTGGAAGCGATCGGCCGGATTGGGCGCCAAGGCCTGAAGGATGACGCTGTCGAGCCAGGCCGGCAGGTCGCGGCGCCGGCTGGCAAGGCTTTCCGGCTTGTTGAACCGGGGCGTCTGGCCGCTCTCGATTTCACCGAAGGGGTAGGCGCCGCCGGTGAACATCCGGTAGATCGTCACGCCCATGGCGAAGATGTCCGAGCGTTCGTCGCCGGGTTTGCCGTCGAACAGTTCCGGCGCCTTGTAGCTGGGGGTGCCCGGCACGAACAGGCTGTCCTTGTCGATGCCGGGAATGCGCGCCACGCCGAGATCGACCAGCTTGAAGCCGCCATCCGCCGTCAGGATGATGTTCTCCGGCTTGACATCGCGGTGGATGATGCCGGCGCGGTGCAGCGAACCCAGCGCCTTGGCTAGCTTGGTGGCGATGCCGACGCCTTCCTTGAGAGTAATTTTCGGCGCGCGCAGCAGGCGGTGTTCCAGGGTTTCGCCGACATAATAGGGCTGGGCGACATAGAGGCAGGTCTGGCGACCGGGCGCGATATCAAGCACCGACCCGATCCACATGTGCTGGACGCGGCTGGCCACCCAGGCTTCGCGCATGAAGGCCGAGCGCGCCGAGGTTTCCGAACCGATGGTGTGGGGCTTTGGGAATTTCAGCACGACATGGGGGCTGATGCCGGTGCGGAATTCGCGCATGTCGCGCGCCCGGAAGACGCGGCTGTAAACGCCATCAGCCAGTTGCTTTTCCAGCTTGAAGCCGTCGATCAGGTCGCCGACATGGGGCGGTTCGATGATCGGCAGCCGGGCGATGGCGAGGTTGAGGTCTTCGATCGTGGCCGGGGGCAGGTCGATGACATCGATCACCAGGGCGGTGGCATTGTCGTCGCCGCCGTGGGCGATAGCGGCGCAGACCAGCCGCTGGGCGGTTTCTTCCGGCGCGGTGCGGCCGTCGAGCAGGCTCAGGATTTGCGCCTGGCCGACAAAGCCGTGGACGCCGTCCGAGCATAACATCAACCGGTCATGCGGGAAGATATCGTGGGCGCCATAATCGATGCGGATGGCTTCCTCGGCCCCGACCGCGCGGGTGATGAAGGGGCTGCCGTCCGGCCCTTCCGGTTTGTGGTCTTGCGTCAGTTGTTCGAGTTGGCCGGCGCGCAGGCGATAGAGCCGGGTATCGCCGGCATGGAAGCTGTGCAGCCGCCGCCCCTTGATGACGATGCCAGTGAAGGCGGCGCACATGCCTTTCAGGTTTTCGTTCTTCTGGCCTTCGCGGAACAGCCAGTAATTGATACTTTCCAGGGCCCGCGCCGCCGTTTTTTGCGGGGACAGCAGTTCCGACTGGCCGAGATAATCATCAATGAAGGTGCGCACCGAAAGCTCGGCCGCCACGCGCCCGCCCTTACGCCCGCCAACGCCATCGGCCAATGCGGCCACCGCGCCGTGATGACGCTGGCCGTCCTCCAGGCAGAGGGCGGCGAAATCCTGGTTTTCTTCGCGCTTGCCGATATCGCTGGCGAAACCGGCGGCGATGTCGAGCCTGGAGGCATTTTGTGTCGGAGTCATGCCCTATGTGTGCATGTGCGAACCACGTTCGTCCAGTGGACGGTGGATTATGCTGATTGCCGTGGCTTTTGAACCACTACAGCCGATCGAGCGGCAGCACCTCGACGCGAGAACCGGCGTTCTGCGGCAGGGTGTTGGCCGGGAGGCGGATCAGGGCATCGGCGCGGGCAAACACGCTGACCAGCGAGGAATCCTGGTCATCAAACGCCGTCACCTGCAACTGGCCTTGCAGCGAACTGCCGATCTTTGCCCGCAGATAGGATTCGCGCTGGCCGGCGGCAGAGAGCGGGCCTTGTGTCACGGCGGTGATGAACGGGCTGGTTTCCGGCATTCCCAGTGATGCCTCGATCCAGGCTTTCAGGAACAGTTGCGCCGTCACGAAGGCCGAGGCCGGATTGCCCGGCAGGCTCAATATCCGCGTGCCATCGGTCAGGCGGCCGAAACTGGTCGGCTTGCCGGGCTTGATCGCCACGGAGGCGAAATCGAGTTGCAGGCCGAGCTTTTCCAGCGCCGGGCGCACCAGGTCGTAATCGCCGACACTGGCCCCGCCGACCGTGACGATCAGGTCGGCCTTCGTGTTCTTCAGCGCCTTGTGCAGGGCCCTGGCATCGTCGCCTTCCACGCCGATATAACTGGCCTTGCCGCCCCATTGCTTGATCAATGCCATGAGGGCATGGGAGGCGGATTCGTAGATCTGGTCGGGTTTCGGCGTCTGGCCAGGCAGGACGAGTTCATCGCCGGTACACAGGACGGCGATCTTGGGACGGCGCCAGACCGGCACCGTATCCAGACCGGCCGCTGCGACCAGGGACAGGCGCCATGGATCAAGCCGCTGACCGGGCTCAAGCAGGGTGTCGCCCGCCTTGAAATCCTGGCCGGCCTTGCGAATATGAGACGGTCCGTCGGGCTTGCGGCCATCCAGCAGGACATCGATCATGTCTGTCTGGCGCACGACATTTTCCTGAATGACGACGGCGTCGCAATCAGCAGGCACCGGCGCGCCGGTAAAAATGCGCACGGCCTCACCCGCGGCCACCGTACCTGTGTAGGCGCGGCCCGCCGCACTTTCACCAACCACATGCAGGGTAATCGGTTTGGTTTTTGCTTTCAGCGATTCCCTGCGAACGGCATAGCCATCCATGGCCGAGGCGTTGAAGGGCGGCTGATCGCGCCCGGCCAAAACGGCTTCGGTCAGTACGCGGCCCATGGCCTTAGCCAGCGGCACACGCTCTGCCGCCGGGGAAATCGCGCCCAGCCTGACCGCTGCCAGCGCCGCATCGACCGCAACGTTTTTCATTATTTTTCCCTGAGTCACTTTTCTTTCAGTCTGGGCATCAGCTCGACCATATTGCATGGCCCATGGCGGCTATCGAGCTGCCAGCGGATGACCTTGTCCCAGCCGTCCTTGACCGCGCCGTTCGAGCCCGGCAGGCAGAAGATGAACACGCCGTCGATGATGCCCGCCAGCGCCCGCGATTGCAGGGTGGAGAGACCGACCGTCTGGTAGCTCAGCATATGGAAGATAGTCGAGAAGCCCTCGATACGCTTGGTCAGCAGCGGCTCGATGGCTTCGGGCGTGACATCGCGGCCGGTAATGCCGGTGCCGCCGGTGGTGACGATGGCGTCGATCTCACCGGTATTGACCCATTTCATCACCTTGGCGCGGATGGCGTCGATATCGTCACGCACGATATTACGGCGCACGACGCTGTGGCCGGCCGCTTCGATGCGCTTGACCAGCACATCCCCGGAGGTATCGCTTTCCTCGTCGCGCGTGTCGGAAATGGTCAGGACGGCCAGGCTGACCGGCCGGAAGAGCCGCGTCTCGTCGATGCGGCCACCGCCCAGAAAAGTCTTGTCCGCTTCCGTAATCTCGCTCATGCCGGCCTCATCTGTTGTCTTTAAAGCAGATTTAGGCGCTGGGTTCCTTTATCTCAAGCGAAAACGGCTTCGCGCCTGAGGAGTTCGGCATAGGCGCTTTCGATTCCGGCGATCACAGGAGCGTCCGTCGACAGCGCTTCCGGGAAGACGGCGCGCAAAGCGAGGAAGCGGCCAACATCCGCCACCGTGTCGTCACAGGTCTTGCCAAGCGCGATCAGTTCATCCGCCAGCGGATCGGTGATCGCCTCTCCGGTGACCGCTTTCCGGCGTACAAACCGCATCCACGCCGCCAGAGGCAGGCACAGGCGGCGGATATCCTGGCCGCGATCGAGCGCCTCAACAAGACTGCTCAGAATACGGATCGGCAGTTTCTGGGAACCGTCCCAGGCGATCTGGGCCAGCTTGTGAACAATGGCCGGATTGCGGAATCGGGCGAGGATATCCTCGCTATAGGCTACGAGATCGAGTCCTTCGGGCGCTTCCAGCAAAGGTGCCACATCCTCAATCATCAGTTTACGGACGATATCGGCCAGCTCAGCATCCTGCATGGCCTCGGAGACACTTTCGTAGCCGCGATGCAGGCCCATATAGGCCAGGGTCGAGTGCGGGCCGTTGAGCAGGCGCAGCTTGGCACGCTCATAGGCCGGCACATTGTCGGTCAGGGTCACGCCGACGCCCTGCCAGTCCGGGCCGTTTTCGTGGCTGTGCTTTTCGATCACCCACTGGGTAAAAGCTTCGCGCTGGATCGGCCAGGCGTCTTCCAGACCGGTGGCTTCTGCCACGCGGGCGCGCAGGGCGTCATCGGTGGCCGGCGTAATGGAATCGACCATGGTGGAAGGGCATTGCAGGGTATCGTGAACCCACTTCGCCAGGTCGTGGTCAGACTGACCGACAAAGACGGTGACGGCTTCCTTGAGGCGCTTGCCATTCTTCGGCAGGTTGTCGCAGGGGATCAGCACGAAGGGCTTTAGCCCGGCCTGCCGGCGGCGGCGCAAGCCTTCCGCGACATAGCCGATAAAGGATTTTGGCGTCCGGGGATTGGTCAGATCATGAACAATGTCCGGGTGCTGGAGATCGAGCGAGAAATCCGGTGCCAGGCAATAGCCTTTTTCCGTCACGGTCGAGGTGACGATTTCGACCGAAGGCCGCGTCAGGCGCATCATAACCGCTTCGATATCCTCCGGGCCGACCAGGACTTCACGCATGGCGCCGATGATGCGGTAGCTGACGTCCTCATCAAGAATGGCCAGGGTGTAGAGGCCGTCCTGCGATTTCAGGGCATCGCGCACGCCGGCCGAATGCAGCGACACGCCGCAGATGCCCCAGCGCGCGTCTTTCGCCGCCAGGGCATCGAAATAGGCTGCCTGATGGGCGCGGTGAAAGGCGCCAGGGCCGAAATGAACGACGCCAATATCCAGCGATGCCGGATCATAGCCCGGCTTTGTGGCGTTTGCGGTGGCAAGTGTATCAAGTGAAAGGCGCATTCAGAGCGTTACCCCGTTTTTCCAGATGGCGATTTCGCGCTCATCGTTTGTTTCATTGCAGGCCGGCTGGCCCGAAGCGGTTTTGATGATCAGGTCCATCAGGTCATCGGCGGTCTGTTCCAGCGTCCGGCCTTCCAGCACCTGGCCGGCGTTGAAATCGATCCAGCCTGGCTTGCGCGTCGCCAGGGCCGAGTTGGAGGCGATTTTCAGCGTCGGGGCCGGGAAGCCGAGCGGCGTGCCGCGGCCGGTGGTGAACAGGACGATTACCGCGCCGGCGGCCGTCAGGGCTGTGCTTGATACCGCATCATTGCCGGGCGCTTCCAGCAGGGAAAGCCCCCGTTCGCGGGCGCGCTCGCCGTAGCGCATGACGGCATTGAGCGGGCTGTGGCCGCCCTTCTGCACCGCGCCGAGCGATTTTTCCTCCAGGGTGGTGATGCCGCCGGCCTTGTTGCCCGGCGAGGGGTTTTCAAAGACCGGCTGCTTGTGCTCGATGAAGTAATTCTTGAAGTCGTTGACCACATCGACGACCTGATGAAAGACCTTCTCGTCCTTCGCCCGGTTCATCAGGCCGCGTTCGGCGCCGAAAACCTCCGGGATCTCGGTCATGATCGCCTTGCCGCCGGCAAAGGCGACGCGATCGGCGATCAGCCCGACCAGCGGATTGGCGGTCAGGCCGGAAAAGGCATCCGAGCCGCCGCACTTGACGCCGATGGCTAGGTCACGGACGGAACAGGGTTCGCGCCGGTCTTTTTCGACCACGGCCACCAGTTCTTCCAGCGCTTCCAGCCCCGCTTCGTGTTCGTCCTCGACCATCTGGGCCGCGAAATATTTCAGGCGATCGGCCGGGCGGTCTATTTCCTTGATAAGCGCCGAAAGCTGGTTGTTTTCGCAGCCGAGACCGACGATCAGCACGCCGCCGGCATTGGGGTGCATGGCCAGCGAGGCCAGCAGCTTACGGGTATGATCGAGATCATCGCCCAGTTGCGAACAGCCGAGCGGATGGGTCAGGGCGTGGATACCATCGACGCGGCCCTTGAACCGTTCGGAGGCGATGCGCGCCAGCTTTTCCGAGGTCTTGGCCACGCAGCCGACCGTACACAATATCCAGATTTCATTGCGAATCCCGACCTGGCCATCACCGCGGCGATAGCCCTCGAAAGTGGCTTCCGTCAGGGCTGGCGGCGTCGTAACGGGCGCCGGCTGATAGCTGTAAGCCTCAAGTCCGCTTAAGCCCGTCACCAGGTTATGGGCATGAACATGCTCACCGGCGGCGATATCCTGCGAGGCGCGGCCGATGCTGAAGCCGAGCTTGATGACCTCATCGCCGGCCTTGATATCCTTCAGCGCGATTTTGTGGCCCTTCGGTACATCGTTGTGCAAAACAATCTCGCGCCCATCGATGGCGATGACATAACCCGCCGCCAGATCCTGGAGGGCCACCGCGACGGAATCGCCCGCGCTGACCCGCAGCCAGGGCACCGATACACCTGCCGGATCATCCGCCATGCACTTTAACTCCAGGATGGGTTTTACAAATAATGATACCGGTGTCATAAACCGAGTATGCAATCTTTTCAATCTGGCATTTCAAGAAAATAACTGTTCAGTCGCCGCGAAGCCCGCTACCCATAGCCCCAACAAGACGATCAGGCCCCATACTCCATGTCCGAAGACGCTATCGAGGAATTCATCCAGCGCCGCAAGAAGGCGACGATCAATGATGTGGCGCGGCTGGCGCGCGTGTCGAAAAAGACGGTGTCGCGGGTCATCAACAAGTCGCCGAGTGTGCGGGCCGAAACGCGTGACAGCGTCAACGCCATCATCGAGCGCATCGGTTTCCGACCCGACCCGCAGGCACGCGGCCTGGCTTTCCGCCGGTCGTTCCTGATCGGCCTGATCTACGACAATCCGAACGCACAATATGTCGTCAACATGCAGATGGGGGCGCTGGATGCCCTGCGCGGCTCTGGCAGCGAACTGGTGGTTCACCCGTGCGACCGCCACAGCGACCGCTTTATCGAGGATATCCGTGATTTCATAGAGTTGCAGCGCCTGGCGGGCGTGATCATCCTGCCGCCGATTTCCGAGGATCGCCGCCTGCTGGCCCTGCTGGAGGAACTGGAGGTCGACTATGTCCGGGTGTCTGCCGTGCAGCCGACCACCACGACCGGCGGTTATGCGGTCCTGTCGAAAGAGCGCATCGGCTGCCGCGCCGCCGGCGAGCATCTGGCGCAACTTGGCCACACGCAGATCGGCTTTATCACGGGGCCCGAAGGCTATGTCTCGGCTATTGAGCGGCGCGCCGGCTTCCGTGAGGGGCTTCAGGCCCACGGGCTGGATATAAACTGGGAACTGGAGGCGCAGGGGGCCTATACCTTCGAGTCAGGCCATGCCGCGGCCCTGAAAATTCTCGACCGGCCCAACCGCCCGACCGCCATCTTCGCCAGCAATGACGAAATGGCCATCGGCGCCTACAAGGCCGCCTTTGAACTGGGGCTGCGCATTCCGGCCGACCTCAGCATCTGCGGCTATGACGACAGCCCCATGGCCCTGCGTGTGTCGCCGCCGCTGACCACGGTCAACCTGCCAAGCCGCGATATGGCCCGCGCCGCCGCTGCCACGCTTCTGGCCGATGAAGACGATCGCAGGGACGAAATCATCTTTGAATCCGGCCTGGTTGTGCGGGAATCGACGGCCCGTCTTTAAGGCTGGCTAAAAAAGCCTGTTGTCAAACGTAATGACACCGGTTACCTATGGCGGCAAATATCTCTCAGGGTCGATCCCCAAGGTCAATAACATGTCCAAACCGCTTTTTCTTCACGCCGACCGCCTGTTTTCCAGTGATCCGGCCCAGCGCGCCATTGCGCGTGATCTCTATGCCAGCGTGAAGGCTCTGCCGATCCTGTCGCCGCACGGCCATACCGATCCGTCGTGGTTCGCCAATAACCAGCCCTTCGAAAACGCCACAGAACTGTTCCTGGCGCCTGATCACTATATCTATCGGATGCTGTATAGCCAGGGCATCGATATGGATGCGGTAGGCGTCGGCTCGAAGGCCGGTCCTTCCGGTGCCGATGCCCGCGCCGCCTGGCGCATCTATGCCGCCAACCAGCACCTGTTCCGCGGCACACCGTCCTTCATGTGGATGTCGCATGTCTTCGGCGAAATCATGGGCTTCGAGGTGGCGCTCGATGAAAGCACGGCCGACTTTTACTTCGACCGCATCGGCGAACTGCTGGCCTCGGACGCCTACCGCCCGCGCGCCCTGTTCGACCGCTTCAATATCGAACTGCTGGCCACAACCGAAGGCCCGACCGATACGCTGGAGCATCATGCCAAGATCAAGGCTTCCGGCTGGAAAGGCCGCGTGGTCACCGCCTATCGCCCTGATCCGGTGATTGATCCGGAGCATGAAGATTTCCACGAGAAGCTGGCCCTGTTCGCCGACCTGACCGGTGAAGATGTCCATAGCTGGAAGGGCTATCTGGCCGCCCACCGCAAACGCCGCGATGTCTTCATGGCTCACGGCGCCACCTCGACCGATCACGGTCATCCGACGGCGCAGACCGCCAATCTCTCGCATTCCGACGCCAAGGATCTGTTCCATCGTGTCTTGAAAAAGCATGTCTCCGCCGAAGACGCCGAACTGTTCCGCGCCCAGATGCTGACCGAGATGGCGCGCATGTCGCTCGATGACGGCCTGACCATGCAGATCCACCCCGGCGCCTTCCGCAATCACAATGCCAGGGTGTTCGACAGGTATGGCCGTGACAAGGGCGCGGATATCCCGATGCCGACGGGTTATGTCCATGCGCTCAAGCCGCTTCTCGATGCGTTCGGCAATGAAAAGAACCTGACGATCATCCTGTTCACGCTCGATGAGACCAACTATGCGCGTGAACTGGCGCCGCTGGCCGGTCATTATCCGGTGCTCAAGCTTGGTCCCTCCTGGTGGTTCCACGATTCACCGGAAGGCATGATGCGCTTCCGCGAGCAGGTGACCGAGACAGCGGGGTTCTACAACACGGTCGGTTTCAATGACGACACCCGCGCCTTCCTGTCGATTCCGGCGCGTCATGATGTCGCCCGGCGCATTGATTCCGCCTTCCTGGCGCGCCTTGTGGCCGAGCATCGTCTGCCGATCGAAGACGCCGCCCAGGTCATCCAGGACCTGACCTATAACCTGCCGAAAGCGGCGTATAAGCTGTAAAAATCTCCTCCCCATTTCTTAAATGGGGAGGGGGACCACGAAGTGGTGGAGAGGCGCCCCTCCGTCATTTGCTACGCAAATGCCACCTCCCCACTTCGTAGGGAGGAGAAGGTCAGTTCACCCGTGTCAACTTGTCCGGATTGCGCTGAAACCAGACAGCCGTGATCCGGCCGTCGCTGATTTCGACACTCAGCACATCAGTGTAATCATCGGTGTGGGTAGTCAGCAGCGACAGGCCACCATTGACGCGTTCATAGCGCAAGGCTGCGGTCGTGTGGTTGCGGAACTTCTGGTAGATGCCCACCATGAAGGCCCCCACCCGGCGCTTGCCGTCGAGAATATTGATCGCCGCCGATATCTTGCCGCCGCCGTCGCTGTAGAGCTTCACATCATCGGCCAGCAGGGCTTCCAGTGCCGCCATGTCGCCCTTTTGCGAGGCCACGACAAACGCTTCGAGATAGCGGCGCTCGTCATCGGGCGTCACCTTGAAACGCGGCCGCGACGCCCGGACATGCTGGCGGGCACGAGCGGCCAGTTGCCGGCAATTGTCTTCGGAGCGTTCCAGCGTCCGAGCAATCTCGTCATAGCCGATATCGAAGACATCGTGCAGCAGGAAGCTGGCGCGTTCCAGCGGCGTCAGGCGTTCCAGGGCATAGAGCAGGCCGATGGAGAGATCATCGGCCAGGTCTGTGGCGGCCGCCGGCGAGCCGGTGAAATCACTGACATCGTGCAGCGGCTCCGGCAGCCACGGTCCGACATAATCAATGCGTTTCCTGTGCGCCGATTTCAGGATATCGAGGCAGAGGCGCGTCACGATCCGGGTAAGATAAGCGCGTTTGTTGTCGATGGTCTCAGGCGGGGTTTCGCGCACACGCAGAAAGGCGTCCTGCACCGCGTCCTCGGCCTCGCTGACCGTGCCCAGCATCCGGTAGGCGACGCCTTGCAGATAGCGTCGCTCGTCTTCAAACCAGTGGATATCGGATTGAGGGATCATGATGACGACCGATCTGTATAAATCTCCCCCTCTTGGAGGGGGAGCTGGATTTTTGCGCCCCGCAAAAAGACAGAGGGGGTAAAGTTTACACGCACCGAACTTACCCCCTCCGGCGCTACGCGCCACCTCCCCCTCCAAGAGGAGGAGATCTTTTACATCTTACGCCGGCTTATCGTTCGCGTGCAAATTCCGCATCGAAGCAGCGAGGCGGTTCCAGGCATTGATCATGGCAACCGCCAAAGTCAGGTCGGCCATTTCCTTGTCGCTGAACTGCACCTTGACCTCGGCAAAGGTCTCGTCCTCGGCGCGATCGACATCGATATGGGTCAGGCTTTCCGTCCACAGCAGCGCCGCGCGTTCCTTTTGCGTGAACATGCGCGATTCTTCCCAGGCCGGCAGCAGGTTCAGGCGGGCAGGGGTGTCGCCGGCTTTCAGCGCCTCTTCATAGTGCATGTGCAGGCAGAAGGCGCAGCCATTGATCTGAGATACGCGCAGCTTGACCAGGCTGAGCAGCTTGAGGTCAAGCGCGCCGTGCAGATAGGTTTCAGTGGCAATCAGGCCGTTATAGCCATCGGCGGCCAGAGCGGCGAGGTTCAGGCGATTGAAGTGGGTCATGGCAGTCTCCTTCGGTTGGGGTCTGCCAGTATGACGAGCCAGGCACCGCCGCTGTGACATGCGGGGGCAATATTTTGTGCGACTTTCGTATTTCGATTGAACATGACACCGGTATCTTTTAGGTTCACGGCCCGGAAGGAAGCCCAGTATCATGTCCCACAAGTCCATCGCCGATCGTTTCACTGCCGCCCGGCGCACGGCGACCGCCCTGCCGGATTATCCCGGCGACCTGCCGGCCGGCATGGCCGATGCCTACGCCATCCAGGATGCGGCCATCGATCAGTGGCACCAGAAACTGGTCGGCTGGAAAATCGCCCGCATTCATCCCGATTTTCAGGCGCAGCACGGCGAGCGTATGGCCGGACCGATCTTCGCCAACAGCTTCCATGAATACCGGGGCGAGCCCCTGACCTATCCGATTTTCAGCGACGGTTTCGGGGCGGTCGAGGCCGAGTTCGTCCTGCGCATCGATCACGACGCCGATCCGGAAAAGACTGAATATACGGAAGAAGAGGCGCTGCGCCTGTGCGATGGTCTCTATGCCGGCGTGGAAGTGGCTGGTTCGCCTTTTCCGAAGATCAACGAACTGGGCCCAACGGTTACCGCCTCCGACTTCGGCAATAATTTCGGTGAAATCCTGGGGCCGCGCCTGCTGGAAATCGATTCCGACACGACGCTCGACACGGTTGGTCCCGAAGCCCTGAAAAACTACAGGTCGAAGACCGAGATCGATGGCCAGGTGGTCGGCGAAGGCGGGTTGTTCGTCATGCCGGGCGGCCCCTTCCAGGCCCTGGCCTGGCTGGCAGGGCACCTGGCCGGGCGCGGCCGTCCGCTGACGCGCGGCCTGCTGATCTCGACCGGCCAGACCACCGGCGTCCATCGCATCCGGCCCGGTCAGACCTCGGTTATTACCTTCAGCGGTGTCACGGATGTGGTAATAAGGCTGAAGACCGTAGCGCTTGCCGCCGGCGCGCCGGAAATCGCCTAAAGCCATATCACAAGACACACAGGAAGCGACCCAATGCCATCGACCGCCCCCTTCGTCTGTTTCGGCGAACTGCTGATCCGCCTGACCGTCACCGGTGGTCATCTGCTGGAGAGCCTGTCGCCCCTGCAGCCGGTCGTGGGCGGGGCGGAGGCCAATGTGGCGGTCGGGCTGGCGCGCCTGGGCCACGAGACGCGCATGGTCAGCGTGGTGGCCGATAATGCCCTGGGCGTGGCGGCGGTCAATGAACTGCGCCGCTGGGGGGTCGATACCTCTGCCGTAACCAAGGCTCCGCAGCGCATGGGTCTCTATTTCCTGACGCCGGGTGCCATTCATCGCCCGTCGGATATTGTCTATGATCGCGCCGGTTCGGCCTTCGCCCTGGCCGATTTCAGCGCGCTCGACTGGCCGAAGCTGTTGAAGGGCGCCGGCTGGCTGCATGTCTCCGGTGTCACGGCGGCGCTCGGCGAGAACTGCGTGACGGCAGCGCTCACCGCCATGAAAGCGGCGCGCAAGGCTGGCGTGAAGGTGTCGTTCGACTGCAATTACCGCCCCAAGCTGTGGGCCGAATGGAGCGCCGACGCCCCTGCCTACATAACGCAACTGATGACTGAAGCTGACCTGATCTTCGGCGGTTACCGCGATATCGAACTGGTATCGGGGCAGCGTTTCAATGACGAGCGCGCGGCGGCGGACCATGCCTTCGCCACCTTCCCGCATCTGCAACGCCTGGTCTGCACGCGGCGCGAACAGGTCAATGTCGATCATAATCGCCTGACGGGTCTGATGTATACGCGTGACCAGTCTCTGGAAACCGATACGCACAATATCGAGCGCATCATCGACCGAATCGGCGGCGGCGATGCCTTCGCCGCCGGCGTCATGCACGGCCTGCTGACTGACGCCGATGATGAAAAGGCGCTCGATTACGGTATAGCCTGCGCCTGCCTGAAACACGCCCAGCCGGGTGATGCCAGCCTGGCCACGCCGGCCGATCTCGACGCCTTCCTGAGCGACGACGGCTTCGACGTGAAGCGATAGATTTATCCTTTCGCCTCATCGAGGTGCAGGTCTTTTTCCCCTGACTCGCTGCCGCCGTCGCCGCGTTTGAGGCGGCTGAAGATCAGGGCGGAGACCAGGGTAAAGCCGCCCAGCACAAAGAACGCCTTGTGCAGGCCGTCAATCATGAGCGCCGGATTGCTGATGGCGTCGGCTGGCAGGAAGAAGAGCGTGGTCAGGCCCGCTGCCGCCACGCCGAACGATACCGACAATTGCTGGAGTGTGCTGGCTATGGTGCTGGCGCCGCTCGACTGGTCACGCGGCACATCGGCATAGACCAGCGTATTCATGCTGGTGAATTGGAGCGAGGTCAGCACACCGTAAATCAGTGCCTGAAGGACAATAACCCAGATCGGCGTGCTGCCGCCGACCGTGCCGAACAGCATCAGCATGACGCCGAGGGCCAGGGTATTGAAAACCAGTATGCTGCGGTAGCCAAAGCGCTCCAGGATACGCGGCAGCAGGGTCTTTGTGGTCATCGAGGCCAGGGCCTGCGGCATGATCAAAAGCCCCGATTGCACCGGTGTCAGGCCCAGGCCGATCTGGTAAAGCATGGGCAGCAGGAAGGGCGCTCCGCCGATTCCGAGGCGGGTGATGAAACTGCCGCTGACCGCCGCGGCGAAGGTGCGCAGGCGAAACAGCGTCAGGTTCAGCAAGGGAAAGGCCGTTTTCGCTGCGTGCAGGCCGTAGCCCAGGATCAGCAGCAGGGAGATGGCCAGCAGGCCCAGTATGCCGCCAATGCCCAGCCGGTGTTCGCCGAAAACCTCCAGCACATAGGAAAGCAGCGCAATACCGGAACTGAACAGGATCAGGCCGAGGAAATCAAGCGGCCGCGCCGCACCGCGATAATCGGGCATTTTGAGCCAGACCATAGCCATGCCGATCAGGCCAACCGGCACATTGACGAAGAAGATCACCCGCCAGTGCAGGTAATCGACGATCAGGCCGCCGACCAGGGGGCCCAGCATCGGCGCGATCAGCACCGGCACGGCGACGAAGCTCATGGCCCGGACCAGGTCCGTGCGCTCAAAAGTGCGGACCATGACCAGCCGCCCTACCGGCGTCATCATGGCGCCGCCCATGCCCTGCAGGACGCGACAGGCCACCAGCATATGGATATTGGTCGACAGACCGCACAGCAGCGAACCGAGCGTAAACAGACCGATGGCGGCGGCAAACACGGTGCGCGTGCCGAAACGATCGGCCATCCAGCCGCTGATCGGAATGAAGACGGCAAGGCTGAGCGTATAGCTCGACAGCACGGCCTTCATGCTGAGCGGTGTAACCGCCAGCGCCTTGGCGATGACCGGGACGCCGGTATTGAGGATGGTGGTATCGAGCGCCTCCATGAAAAAGGCGACGGCGACCAGCCAGGGCAGGATACGCCGGGTCATTTCTGGGGTGCGTTCGGCTTTGGTCAATCCGGTAATCCCTGGTTTCGCCCCGGCAACTATGGGCCGGCGGAATCACTCATGCAACCGTCATTCGGCGATCGAGCGGATGACCCGCGCCGGATTGCCGGCCACCAGCATATTGGCGGGCACGTCCCTGGTGACAACGGAACCGGCGGCAATCACAGAATTTTCGCCTATGGTCACGCCGCCGATAACCGTCACATTGGCGGCGATCCAGACATTTTTGCCGATCACGATCGGTTTTGCGATGACCGCATCACGCCGCCGGAATGGCTCGATCGGATGGCTTGAGGTGATCAGGCTGACATTTGGCCCGATCATCACCTCATCGCCGATATCGATGCCGCCGAGATCATAGATCGTGCAGTTCTGGTTTATGAAGACATTTCGACCGATGCGGAGATTGTCGCCGCCGGTGGTATAGAATGGCGGGATCAGCGAGAAACCATCGTCCAGAGGCGCACCGATCAGTTCGCTGAATAGGGCGCGTATCTGTGCTGTATCGTCATAGGTCAGGCGATTAAGGGCAGCGGTCATCGCCATCGCGCGTTTGACGCTGGCAACCATGGCCGCCGATTCCGGGGTCCGGCGGGAGATTGTTTTCGTGCGGTCGTCGTTCATTCGCTGTCTTTCTAAAACAAACGCATTTGCGGATCGCCGCCGCGAAACTGGCTGCTGTCAAGCGGCCGGCCGGGCTTATCCAGTCCATACCGCCTGATGGCCTTCTCCAGGCGGTTCTGGATCAGGTCGGCATAGGCGCCTTCGCCACGCATCCGGCTGCCGAATTCGGCATTGTAAAGCTTGCCGCCCCGGCATTCGCGGATGTGATTGAGCACCTTGTCGGCGCGATCTGGGAAATGAGTGCGCAGCCATTCCTCGAATAACCCTTTGATCTCATGCGGCAGGCGGATGAGCGTGCCGCCGGCTCGCGTGGCGCCGGCATGGGCGGCGGCTTCCATGACTTTTTCGATCTCGTGGTCGGTGAGGCCGGGAATGACCGGCGCCATCAGAACGCTGGTCGGGATGCCGGAATCGGTCAGGGCGCGGACCGTATCGAGCCTGCGTGAAGGTGTGGCGGCGCGCGGTTCCATGAGGCGCGCCAGGTCGCGGTCAAGCGTGGTGATCGACAGGGTGGCCTTGAAGAGGTTGAGATCTGCCATCGCGGCCAGGATATCGATATCGCGCTGGATCAGGGCAGATTTGGTGACAATATGGACCGGATGGCGGAATTCATGCAGCACCTCCAGAATACCGCGCGTCAGTCTCTCCGATTTTTCCGTCGGCTGATAGGCGTCGGTATTGATGCCGAGCGCAATGGGCGCAGGGGTATAGTTCCGTGCCGACAGTTCGCGCCGCAGGGCCTGGGCGGCATCGGGTTTGCGAAAGATGCGCGTCTCGAAATCCATGCCAGGCGACAGGTCGAGATAGGCATGTGTCGGGCGCGCGAAGCAGTAGATGCAGCCGTGTTCGCAGCCCTTGTAAGGGTTTATCGAGCGATCAAAATGGATATCGGGTGAGCTGTTGCGGCTGATAATACGGCGGACGGTATCGATGCCCAGGATTGTCTTCCGCCGGGCCTTCACCCACTCCTCGCGGTCATGATCGCTCCAGCCGTCATCGATCTCGTAACGATCAGCCACGCCGAAGCGGTGGCTCGGCCGGTTGGATACCGAGCCGCGCCCTTTGCGCGGCAGGTCGGGCAGGGCGTCGTCACTTTTTGTGCGTGTATCTGGTGGAGGCGCGGGCATAGCCGCACCCTACGCCGAAATAAGAACAAATCAAGAACAAAATATCAGGCGACTTTTTCGCGCTTCCGGCTGGTAACGGGCGAGGCAAATGGCGTGATGCCGTCGTCATAGATGATTGTGCCGGGTTGCTGCGGATCGAGCGAAAAGGCCGGTGTCAGCGGGCTTTTGTGGCCCTTGAAGCCGCCGCTCAGCAGCTTGTAGGCGCGGGCGAAGACGATCTTGAACGGCTCAAGTAGCTTCGGCGATCTGGCCAGGCTCGGATTGAGGCTGAACAGGCGGCGCAGCGCCGTCTTACGACCGAGATACCACTCGCCGAAAACCGCCGGGTCATAGCCCATGGTGAAGACCTCGACGCTGTCACGCGGATAGCGGTCGATCAGGGCGATCAGCGCCTCCTCACTGAACAACTCGCTGTCGGCGATGCTGTGCGTGAAGAGCAGGTTTTCCTTCGTGAAGGCGCGCTGTGTTTCCGGTGTCCAGTTGATCAGGGTCATGTCTTTGTCTTTTCGTCTTTTTTGAGAAGAGTCTGCCCGTAGAATTTCATCTTGAATGGCGCAAACCACAGGGTCTTGCCGAGGCCACGCGCCGCCTTGTCGAGCACGAACGCCCGGCGCGGATGGCGGATGGCGAAGAGAACAAGGCTGGCCACGCCGAACAGCCCGGCCTGAACCAGGCCCTGTGCCATCCAGCCGGCGCAGGCGAGGAGCCGGCCATTGACGCCGCTCGAATGGCTGGGGCCCTGGCCGTAGGCGAAGCCGCGTTTCAGCGTGTAGGCCAGCGTGGCGCGCGTGGGCGGCACATCTTCAAAAACAGGCGCATCGGCGGCCCAGGCCATGATCCGGCCCTCCGCCTTCATGGCGGTGAAGAGGATATCGTCCTCGCCGCCCATTTCATTCTGCAGGGTGCTGAAAGGCGTTTTCGAGGTGAGCGCGGCGCTCTTCAGCAGGGAATTACCGCAGCCATAATAGTGCGGCAGGATTTCCGATTGCGCCGGTCCGAAGCGCGAGAAGAAGTGCTCGTAATAGGGACGATTGTGGCGTGTGGCTTCCGGAATGCGCGCGGTGACCGGGCCGAAAACGACATCGGCATCGAATTGCCTTTGCGCCGCCATCAGGCGGTTCAGCCAGTCTGCCGGTGCTTCCTCATCGTCATCGAGAAAGGCGATGAAGTCGCTGTCACAGACGGCCACGGCGCTGTTGCGGGCATTGGCGACGCCGGTTTTCGGCTCGTGGATATAGGTGACCGGGAAGGGCGCCTCAAACCCTTCGACCAAGGCACGCGCCGAGGCTTCCGGGCTGTTGTCGCAGACGATCAGGCTGAGCGGCGGCGCGTCCGCCTGGGCACGGATCGAGCGCATCGCCGTCTCCAGTCCCTGCGGCCGGCGGAAGGTCGGGATGATGACGCAGACTCGCGCCAGATCGCTCTCGGCATTCCGGGATGTAAAGGCGTGCGGGCTGCTGTCGGGCATGGAGGAAATGGACGCCTTGGGACTTGAAAGAAGATCGGAAAGCCGTGAACGGCAAGGTTCATGCCAGGCGAACATTGCCACAAAAGGGTAAATTTCAGGTGTGGCATCAGGCTTAACGGTCTTTAAGGCATGGGTCTTGATGACAAGGTCTCTTGATGTAATGACAAGTATGCTTGACATGTCGAAATCAAACATGTAAAGCGTCCTTGTCATTTATCGGGAGGTTGGTCATGACGGGATCGAAATGGAAATTTGCCGGCGGGGTGGCCGTGGCGGCATTGATCGGTGGGCTGCTGGGCGGGTTCAATTTGAGCTGGAGTCGGGAAGCATCGTTTCCGCTTTATGGCCTCATCATAGATATCTGCGCCCTGCCGGTCCTGATCATGCTGATCCTTTATGTGCGCAAACTGAAGGCAGCCACGACCGATGAATTCAGCATTGCCAAGAAGCGCTATGCCGCGCAGAGCGGATTTGTCATCGGCTTCGTGCTGTTCCTGATCACCGGCCTGTTTCCGATTTTTCTGCCGGACCTCTATCGCCAGTTTATCGCCAGCATGGATGGTGCAAACGACGGCTTCCTGATCGGGCGCGTATCCGGCATGGCGCCGTTCGTGCTGGGCCTGCTGATCGGGCAGGTCAATGCCTGGCTGAAATATCGCTGATGAAAAACCGCCTGAAAATCCTGCGCGCCGAACGCAACTGGTCGCAGGCCGACCTGGCCGATCGGCTGGCTGTATCACGCCAGACCATCAACGCCATCGAGACGGAAAAGTACGATCCGTCCCTGCCGCTGGCTTTTAAAATTGCAGACCTGTTCGCCTTGCGGATAGAAGATATATTTATGCCCGTTTGAGGCGCTTGGGGGATTCATGCTTTCCAGATTGAAAACCGGCCTGCTGGCGGTCACCGCTCTCCTTGGCTGCGCTTTCGCGCCGATGACCCATGCGGAAGCACCGGCCACTCAGGTCAAGCCCGCCATGTGGGTGATCAGGGACGCGGATTCGACCATCTATCTGCTGGGGTCGATCCACGTCATGACCCCGGAGACGCCCTGGTTGACGCCGGCAATCCAGAACCGCTTCGACAGCGCCCAGGATGTGTGGTTCGAGATTCCCGACCTCGACAACAAGGCGACCGCCGGTGCGATCGCGCAGAAATACATGTTCGATCCCCAGGGCGACATGAGCAGCGGCCTCACGACGGAAGAGCTGGCGCGCGTAGATGCGTTATTGAAGCCGATGGGGCTGAACGCCGCGGCGCTGAAAGCCATGCGCAAGTGGGCCGTCGGCCTGATCATCACCATGCAGGAGGTCAATCAGCTTGGCTATGCCACCGATACCGGCGTCGATGTGACCTTGATGAAGCGGGCGCGTGAGGCCGGAAAAGCTGTTCATGGTTTCGAGACGATGGATTCGCAAATGCAGGCGCTGGTGCCGGAAACCGAGGCTGATGAGCTGACCGCACTCCGCGCCACACTGACCGATATAGAGACCATGCCGCAGGATCTCGGCGATCTTTTTAATGCCTGGAAGCAGGGCGATACCGAAGCCTTGACCCGCCTGATGATCGACAAGATGCAGGCCGAAGACCCGAAGAGCTACCAGCGCCTGATCGTCGAGCGCAACGCCGCCTGGGAGCCGCAAATCGAGCAGATACTGGCGGGAAAAGGCACGGTTTTCATCACGGTCGGCGCCGGTCATCTGGTCGGGCCGGACAGCGTGATCGCCATGTTGAAACAGCACGGTATTCAGGCGGAGCGCGTGCAATAATGCCTGTCCCGATCTGATCCTTAATGCAATCTTAAGGCTGGCCCAAGGCTTGCAGGGGTGCCTCCGAAATATATAACCGGAGGTCGGAAATGCGGGCGGTCAATTACGCGGACGGTGTCTTTTTCAAAAAGAGAAAGCGGTCAACCCGCTGGCTGGTGGAAGCCGGAATCATCATGGGCGCGGCCATGGGTATCGCCATCGTCGTGCCGCCGCTCGGCATGTGGTGGCACCGCTCGCACAATCCCGACGCGGTCACCGTGGCCTTTACGCCGGCCGCCGATCCGGATACCGCCGAGGCCGGGGCCGGCCCCACGGGATCGCCCTTGCTGTGGGTCATGAAGGCCGGTGAGTCCACGGTCTATCTGTTCGGCGGATTCAGCAGCGGGGGTGATATCGCATCCGGCTGGATGGACCGGCGCCTGTTCACGGCCTTCGATAATGCCGATACCACCCTGTTCGAGGTCGGCGCCTATCCCGATGTCCTGCCGGCCGATGTGGTGACGCTGCGTCCGGATGCCGCGCTTTATCACCGTGCGGACGCCATGCGAAAGATGACGGTGGGGCTTGATAAAGGCGCATCCGAAGCCGGACGCGTCACCGCCGAGGGTGTGACGGATGATGGTTTTGTGCTGCCGGTCGAAGCCTGGCGCACCGGCGACCAGAAATCCCTGACCGACACCCTTGCCCTGCTGGCCGAGGCCGATCCGGCGGGCTATGACGCCCTGATCGTGAAGCGCAACCAGGCCTGGCTGCCGACCATCGAAAAGGCGCTGAATGAAAAAGGGACAACCTTCGTTACGGTGGGCGCCGCGCACCTGATCGGCCCGGATGGGCTTGTGGCGCAATTGCGGCGAAACGGATACTCGGTGACGCGGCTTGATTCCGTGACCAGGCCGGTGGTGGCGGGGTGAACGAACGCCCCACCACGCCCTGTGAATATCGTTGACATTACGGTGATTATTCGACAAAAGGCCCGCCTAAGCCCCCAACAGCTTAGACGCCTTCTTTCCCTTGCGTGAGGTACGCAGGGTTTTCGCCGTTTTTGGGGTATTGCCATGGCTCAGTCGGAAGATCATTTGTTCGGTGTGTATGCGCGGGCGCCTATCGAGGTGGAACGCGGTGAAGGCAGCCGACTGTATGACCGATCAGGCCGCGAATATCTCGATTTCGTGCAGGGCATAGCCGTCAATGGCCTGGGCCACGCCAATCCGGTCCTGATCGATGCCCTGAATACGCAGGCGCAGAAGCTGTGGCACGTCTCCAATATCTTCCGCATTCCCGGCCAGGACGAACTGGCCGGCAAGCTGTGCGCGTCGTCTTTTGCCGATCAGGTGTTCTTCACCAATTCCGGCACCGAGGCGGTTGAATGCGCCCTGAAGCTGGCGCGCAAGTACCATGCCTCGAAAGGCCACGACGAGCGCATCGATATCATCGGCTTCCAGGGCGCCTTCCACGGCCGCACCTACGCCGCCGTGACCGCTGCCGGAAACCAGACCTATCTGGAAGGTTTCGGTCCGCGCCTGCCGGGCTTCGTCAATGTGTCGCTCGATGATCATGACGCGCTGCGCACGGCCGCCGAAGCGCCGACGGCCGCGGCCATCCTGGTCGAGCCGGTTCAGGGCGAGGGCGGCGCGCGCGCCCTGACCGACGCCGAACTGCAAATGTTACGCGATCTGTGCGATCAAAACGGTCTGCTGCTGATCTTCGATGAAATCCAGTGCGGCATGGGTCGGAGCGGCAAGCTGTGGGCCTATGAACATTCCGGCGTCACGCCCGATGTCATGTGTATCGCCAAGGCGCTCGGCGGCGGTTTCCCGATCGGCGCCTGCCTCGCCACGCGTGAGGCGGCGTCCGGCATGGTGGTCGGTTCGCACGGCTCGACCTTTGGCGGCAATCCGCTCGCTATGGCGGTCGGTCTCGCGGCTTTCGGTGAAATCTCGAAACCGGAACTGCTGGAAAACGTCGTCAAGGTATCGGGCTATCTCAAGCAGCAGCTTGAGGGACTGAAGCAGACCTATCCGGACATGATCGCGGATGTGCGTGGCAAGGGGCTTCTGATCGGCATCAAGCTGAAGCCGAACAACCGCGAAATGATGGCCCTGGCGCGGGATAACGGCCTGCTGGTGGCCGGCGGCGGTGAAAACTGCATCCGTATGCTGCCGGCGCTGAACCTTACCGAGGCCGATGCCCGCGAGGCGCTGGAGCGTCTGGAAAAGACGTTTGTCGCCGCCCGCGAAAAGGCAAAAGAAACCGCATAATCCATATCTTCGCCTGCCCCATTCATGGGGAAGGTGGCACGGCGCTTGCGTCGTGACGGAAGGGGCAATTCCATCGTCCTTAGCCCCTCCCACCATCGCAAGCGATGGTCCCCCCTCCCCATAAAATGGGGCGGGCGAAGAGAAAATAAATTTGAGGGAGTCCTCCATGACCCGGCATTTTCTCGATATCTGCGACCTGACCACCGAAGAGCTGCGCGCCATCGTCGATGACGCCCACGCCCGCAAGCGCCTGCGCCGCGACTGGCCCAAGGGCAAGCCGGATGCCGACGTGCCGGCGAGGGATCGCGTGCTGGCCATGATCTTCCAGAAGAACTCGACGCGCACGCGCTTTTCGTTCGATGCCGCCATCCGTCAGCTTGGCGGTCAGGCCATCATCTCGACCTCCAACGACATGCAGCTCGGCCGCGGCGAGCCGATCGAGGATACCGCGAAAGTGCTGTCGCGCATGGTCGATGCCATCATGATCCGCGCCAATGAGCACGATGACGTGGTGCGTCTGGCTGCCGCTTCGACCGTGCCGGTCATCAACGGCCTGACCAACGCCTCGCATCCCTGCCAGATCATCGCCGATATCCAGACGATCGAGGAGCATCGCGGCGCCATCGAGGGCAAGACTCTCGCCTGGATCAGCGATGGCAACAATGTCTGCAACAGCCTGATCCATGCCGCGGCGCGCTTTGGCTTCACCCTGAAAATCGCCTGCCCGGCGGCCTACAAACCGTCCCAGGACGCCATGGTCTTTGCCTCAGAATCGCGCGCCCACGTTACGGTCACGCAGGATCCGGAAGAAGCGGTGCGCGGCGCCGATGTCGTGCTGGCCGATACCTGGGTCAGCATGGGTGATCTCGATCACGACGAGCGTCTCGAAGCCTTCCAGCCGTATCAGGTCAATGCCGACCTGATGAAGCTGGCCAAGGACAATGCCTTGTTCCTGCACTGCCTGCCGGCCCACCGCGGCGAGGAAGTGACCGAGGATGTCATAGACGGTCCGCAATCGGTCATTTGGGACGAGGCTGAAAACCGGATACATGCTCAAAAAGCCATCCTGGCCTGGTGTTTTAGCGCGCCATCCTTGGCCGACTAATACGCAGTCTGCGCTAGCGGGTACTAAATGTACCCGCGTCGCTTGCCGGCTATTATTCGTCTCAAGGCTGGCGGCTAAAATCGCGGCCATATTTAAGGGTGCGGGAACTGTTCCGGCGGCTTGGTCTGGATGCCGACCAGGTTCAGCAGATGCACGACCAGCAGCAGGGCGGCCGTAAAGGTCAACAGCATCAGGAAGCGCCAGGGCACCATGCGCGGGCCCTTGTTCGGGTCCATCGGCCGGGCGCCGAGATAACCGAACAATGCGGTAAAAAGCCCGCTGACAATCGTGAGAATCACGGTAAGGGATAAGGTCAGTTCCATCCGTCGCATATGTCGTGGAACGGCATTTCGGGCAAGGCCGCGGGGCGATTTTATCGCGCATTTCCGCCTGACTGTGGCATTTCCCGCATTCGGTGACTGGTCTTGCCAGTTTTCCCCAGAAGATTAACGTCCTGCCATATATAGTGGTTAACAAGGTGTTTACACCCCACATAATGTTGTCTACGCTCGCCACCTGACGAAGTTAGGGGAATCGCATGAGCGCGAACGCACCGTGGAGTGTGAAGGGTATTGACGCCAGGGCGCGCGAAGTCGCCAAGGATCTGGCGCGCCGCTCCGGCCTGACTCTCGGCGAATGGCTCAATCAGATGATTCTCGAAGGCGAGGATGTCGGGGCATTGATCAGCCGCGAAAGCGCGCGTGCTGAGCGCCCTGTTTATCGTGATAATTATAACGAACCCGAAACGGGAGGGCGCATGGCCCAGAGACACAAGGATGCGCCGCGCAAGCTGGCCACGCCCTATTCATCCGCCGCACAGCCCCTCAGTTCGCGTGATTTGCGCCGTCGTTCGATCTTTGACGAGCGCCCGGCTTATGATGACGGTTATGCCGCTGAAGAGGCGCGTTACGAGGCCGCTTCCAGTGATCTCAGTCGGGTGGCTCGCGCGCTTGAATCTCTGGGCGCGCGCATGGAAAATTCGGAAGCGCGTTCGGCCAGCGCCGTGCGCGGCGTCTCCCACGCCGTCGAATCGGTTTTGAGCCGGCTGGAGCGCAGCGAAGCGGCGCACGCCGAGGTCCAGGGCCGGATCGAAGAGCAGTCCGAAGCGGTTGTGTCGTCGTTTGAACGACTGGCGCGCACCGAGGAGGATCACGGCCTGTTCGCCGAGCGGCTGGAGCAGGCGGAGCGCCTGATCGACGCCCAGGCCGAGCGTCTCGAAGGCTTGTCCGGTCATGTGCGTGAAGCGCGGGAACGGGCTGCGAAAATCGAGAAGGAACTGGCTTCACCGCAGGTAAACGAAACGGTCCGCGCCGTCGAGGCCACGCTCGGCAAGCTGGCCAACCAATTGTATGAAGGCGAAGCCCGGACCCGCGACAGCCTGACCGGCGTGCGCGAGGATATGGTCGGCCTGTCGCATCGCCTGTCGCAGATGGAACTGCGTGATCCCGACCGCGCGGCGCAAGGATTGATAGACAAGGTGGTGGCGCAACTGGCGCATCGTCTCGATGCCGCCGAAGCCAATACCAGTGGCGCCATTCGCACGCTCGAACAGGCGTTCAAGGCGCTTGAGGGCCGCCTGAGCCAGGTGGAAGCGGGCGGCGATGTCACCGATCCGGAAGCCATGAAGTCCCTGAGCGGACTGGCCGCCGACCTGTCGCGCCGCGTCGAGGAATCACGCCAGGATCTGTTCAGCGCCTTGCAGACGGGCAAGCAGGAAACGATCGAACTGGCGGTCAAGGTTGTGGGTGAGCGCATCGAGCAGTCGGAAAAGCGCTCTGCCGGTGCCATTGAGCGCATGGGCCAGGACGTGCTGCGCATTGCCGATAATCTCAACCGCCGCATGGCGGGGGTCGAGACCAGCAATCATGACGGCCTGACCCGCGTCAGCCGTGATGTCCAGCGCATCGCCGATACGGTCGATGGCCGCTTCAACCGCATTGAAGGCAGCCATGCCCAGGCGCTGGAACGTCTCGGCGGCGAGATCGCACGCATTTCCGAACGCCTGACCGGCAAGATGGCCGAATCCGAACGCCGCGCCGCGGAAGTCGTCGGTGCGGTCGGCGAGCAGTTCGAGCGCCAGCGCACGGACCTGTCCGATCGTATTCGCGCCAGTGAGGAACGCACAGCGAAACTGCTGGAAGAAACGCGCGCCCGTATCGATTCGCGGCTCGCCAAGGTGCAGACGGAAAGCCTCCTGGCCGAAGCCGAAGCGAAACCGGCTAAGCCGTCCGCCCGTCATGATGATGATATGGACGGCGGCCTGCCCAATCCATTCGCCGCCACGCCGCAGGATACGCGGGCGGAGGCCCCGGAACCGGCCAAGGCACCAGCCGAAGAGGAAGCTATCGACCTGACCGGCCGCCTGCTTGATTTCGGCGAGCCGCAGTTCAAGCCTGATTTCGATCCGTTTGAGGAAGAGGATCTGGAAGCCGATCTGGTGATGAATGAACCGCTGATGGCCCCAGTGTCATCAGCCGCGCCGCAGCTTCAGGCGCCGCTTTCGACTCTTGAAGATGACGACGACAGCGATCCGTTTGCCGATATCGAGGTGTCGCGCAAGACGGCGCCGCGCCAGGCCGTGCATATGGAAAGCATTCCGCAGCAGCCGATGATTCACGCCGAGGTGCCGGCAGAGGCCGCGCGCAATCCGTTCGATGATGAGGATGAGAGCGATTTTGATGCGACGCCGGTTTCGGTTTCGACGCGTGACGCCCTGGCGGCGGCACGGGCGGCGGTGCGCGCCAGCATAGAAGGCAATGAGGACCGCAAGTCGGGCGGGCTGGGGCTGGGCCTCCTGCGCGCCGGTCCGTCAAAGGCCAAGGGCGTCAAACCGGAAGCCGCTGCGAAAGCCAAGGGCGGCAGCACCTTCCTGAATGCCGTCAAGGCGTCCTCGGTGGCCATGGGTCTGGTTGCGGTCGGTACAGCCGGCTGGGTTGTCGTCAACAAACTGGCCAATGAGCAAAAAGCCCCCACGCCCATCGCGGCGTCGGCCCTGACGGTCAGCGCGCCGGCGGTCCAGGACCAGCAGGCACTGAAAACGCGCTATGACCTGGCGCTGCAAGCCTTGCAGGCCCGCGATCCGAAATCGGTCGATCTGATGAAGATGGTGGCCAACCAGGGCTATGCACCGGCCCAATACCAGCTTGGTATCCTCTATAAGGGCGGTACGCTTGTCACCGCCGACAAGGCCGAGGCGCGCACCTGGATGAAGCGCGCGGCCGAAGGCGGCGTGCCCGAAGCCATGAACGAATACGGCTACATGTTCTATAATGGTGAAGGCGGCGACCAGGATCGCCCGACGGCGGCGCTGTGGTTCCGCAAGGCCGCCGAACGCGGTGTCGTCGACGGCCAGTATAATCTCGCCCAGCTCTACCAGAGCGGCAAGGGTGTGCCGCTTAACCCGAGCGAAGCCTACAAGTGGATGAAGATCGCCGCCAATAATGGCGCTGATGGCGCCAAGGCTTACGCCGCCGACCTGGGGTCGCAACTGAGCGACGAGCAGCGCGCCCGTGCGGATGATGCGGTGGCGCGGTTCACGCCCATAAGCGACGGCGGCCAGGTGACGGCCGGTTCGGAATCGGCCGGCTGAGCCGATTGAGCGATAAATCCTTCAAGGCCGCGCTGCCAAGGCGCGGCCTTTCTTTTACCAGTAACTGCCTGTTTTCAGGCACTTCTGCCAGTGACTGTTGGCGCGCATCCGGCAGGCCGTATCCGAACACAGGGCGGCGTCGGCCTGGTGCTTCTGGGCGCATTGCAGTTTGTTGGGATTATCGCCCGCGGCCTGAACCGACTTAGGCGCGCCCAGCAGGGCCTTCATTTCGGGGGATGTGGCATAGCTGGCGGGATTCTTGCCGAAGGTGTCGGTGGCTGAAAGGCTGGCGCCATGAGCGACGAGGATTTTCGCCATTTCCACCCGGTCGCGTTCAGCGGCGGTGTGCAGAAGTGTCGAGCCGGTATTGTCCTTGTCGTTCACCCCGACACAGTTCTCGATATAGGCGGTCAGTTCATCCGGATGATTGTACCATATGGCGTCGCGGGCGCGCAGGCGTGCGCGGTTCTGCGGCGTGCGGCCGTCATTCGTGGTTGCGGTGGCTGCGCGCTCGCAATATCCCATCTCGTCCGTGCCCTGATGAGGCCCCTGGTTGGATGCCAGGGCGGTCGCTGGACTGACCGGCGCGGGCTTCGCCTTTGGCGCTGCGGGCGGTTGCGGCGGCAGGCTGGCGAGATAAGCCTTCATGGTGCTGTCATAGGCATATTGCGCAGGTGTCTTGCCGGATGTGTTTTTGATATCCAGCCGCGCGCCGTGCGCCAGCAAAATCTTGACCGCGCTAAGCTTGTTGCCGTCGATCGCGGTGTGCAGCAGCGTATTGCCGGATGAATCGCGCGAATTGATATCGACGCAGTCTTCCAGGAGCGCGGTCAGTTCATCGTCATTGTTGAAAAACACATCCTCGCGCGCCCGAAGCCGCGGATCGGTGGCCTGCTTGACCACGCCGTCATTGGGTGTGTTCACGACCGCTTCGCAGGCGCCGCCCTTGGTGTAGGTGGCGGCAATAGCGGCCGGTCCGGACCCGGCACCGATGGTCCCCACGACCAGGCATCCGGCGAAAAGACCGGCGGCGGCAAATATGGCAAATTTTTTCATTCGGTTCCCTCCCTGACGAAAACCTAATATGCGCCTGAGACAGGGTAAAGGCGGCAAACGCTTTTCCCGGTAAAATGCGGATGGCACGCTGTCTTTTTCTTCGCATTTTCAGACGTTGTTTCGCATTACGGATAGAAAAATTCTGTTTCACATTTTGTTCCTTTTCATCTTGGCCACGTCCCCGGCGCACGTTAAGCTTTGTCTGTGAGTGAAGACGTAACCCTTAAATCCCCTGAAACGCCTGTCGGGACGCCGGTCTGGTGGCGTGACCACGCGCCGAAAGGAGCGTTGGGATATTCGTCAACGCGCGCCTTTATCGCGGGGGAGGACACCCGCGCGCTTTCCGTCAATGAACTGCGGGAACTGTGGGGCCGTGAGCCCCTGATCGTCGCCAATGCCGCCCTGGTTCGGACACGCCTGTTCGGTAATCGCCAGCACCGCGAGGCGCGCCATTTCGACGTCCTGGAACTGTTTGCCTTCGTCCGCCCGGCCCAGTTTTGCGCGCCCTCCGTGGCCGGCCTGGCCCTGGCCTGCGGCTATCCGGAACCCCAGACGCCGGAGGCTCAAGCACAGGTGTTGTTCGATGTCGTCACCCGCCTGTGTGAAGACCTGAAGACCACGCCGCTCGGCTTCCGGCTGGTGGCGCAATCGGGTGTGCGGCTGATGGAAAAGCAGGGCTGGCCGTGGGCGCCTCTGCTTCAGGCTGTGCTCGACCAGAGCCAGATACCGGCCGATTACGTGCCGCCGCCGGCGCTCGATGTCTGGACCCTGCTGGAAGAGTGGGAGGATCAGCCGCCGGAAGGCCAGGCGCGCGCCGTTTCGCTGAATGAAGAGGAGGTCGGTGCGGCACTGGATGCCAATCTGGCCCGCGCCGGGCTCGATGAACGGCGGCCGGAACAGCGCGAATTCGCCATGAAGGCCAAGGATATTTTCGCGCCGAAATTCGTCAAGGACCAGCCCAACATGCTGCTGGCGGAGGCGGGCACTGGCGTCGGCAAGACGCTGGGCTATCTGGCGCCAGCCCACGCCTGGGCGCGCAAGGCGCAAGGGCAGGTGTGGGTCTCGACCTATACCAAGGCGCTGCAAAAGCAGATCTATAACGACACCCGCGCCCTGTTCGACAGCCCGCACGAGCGCGCCGAACAGGTGGTGGTGCGCAAAGGGCGGGAAAACTATCTCTGCCTGCTCAATTTCCAGGAAAGGCTGAATGGCGCCCACAGCCAGCCCGAGATCATTATGGCCGTGCTGATGGCGCGCTGGGTGCTCTATAGCCGCGACGGCGACATCATGAGCGGCGATTTCCCGACCTGGCTGCCGTCGCTTTTGCCGCCCTCATCGCCGGCCCATGTCTTCCAGACCCTGACGCCTTCAGCGCTTGTCGATCGGCGCGGCGAATGCACCTATGCCGCCTGCCCCCATTATCGCGTCTGCTTCATCGAAAAGTCGGTGCGCAAGGCGAAATCGGCCACCCTGGTCATCGCCAATCACGCCCTCGTCATGGCGCAGGCCGCCTATGATCTGCGGGATACGGCGCGGGCTGAAATGGAAGCCGAACTGAACGGCGAGGATATGCAGGACGAGGTGGCGGTGCCTGCCCTGTCGCGGCTGATCTTCGACGAAGGCCACCATGTCTTCGAGGCGGCGGACAGCGCCTTCGCCACGCGGCTTTCCGGGCTGGAGGCTTTCGAGCTGCGGCGCTGGATACGCGGCAATGAAGGCCGGTCGCGGCGCGGGCGCGGACTGGAGGCGCGACTGGGCGACCTGCTCTCCGGCGACGAAACCTCGAAACAGGCCATGCAGGAACTGATGCGCGCCGCCGCTGTCCTGCCGGCGGAGGGTTTTTCGCAACGCATCACCGTGCGCACGCAAAATGGCGGCGGTCTCGATCCGGTGGGGCCGATCGAGGCCCTGCTGGTCGAGGTCTACCGGCAGATTGATGTCCGACTGGGTGAGGCGCGCCTTCGCTCCCGCTTTTCGCAGGATGCCGATCAGGGCGGCGAATGCGAGGCCCATCCGTGTCTGGAGGGCGTGGCCCTGGCGGCGAAGACCGCGGCGCGCGCCCTGGCGGCCATCGAGGCGCCCCTGCTGGCCCTGGTCCGCGCACTGGAAGATCGCTTAAGCAGCGGCAAGGAAGATATCGAGCCGGCCGACCGTATCCGTATCGAAGGTGCGCTGCGCGGGCTGGAGCGCCGGGCGCGGATGCTGCTGCCGGCGTGGCGGGCCTTGTTGCAGCAACTGACGCTGGATGATGAACCGACCCCGGAGGGGGCGCAGACCATCGACTGGTTTTCGACCGAAGTGATCCGCGGCCGGGTCGTCGATGTCTGCCTCAATCGCCATTATGTCGATCCGTCCCTGCCGCTGGCCGAATATGTCCTCAAGCCGGCGCATGGTGTGCTGGTGGCCTCCGCCACCCTGAGCGACGGCATTAAGGTGGAAGAGGGGGAGAGCCGGGACATTTTTGCCCTAGCCCGTCAGCGCACCGGCGCCAATCATCTGGTCATGGGCGCCAAGGCGATCCGCGTCGCCTCGCCGTTCGATTATGCCTCACAGGCGCGTCTGTTCGTCGTCACCGATGTCAGCCGCGAGGACGCGCGCTCGGTGGGGGCGGCTATGCAGGCCCTGTTCGTGGCGGCGAAGGGCGGCGCGCTGGGGCTTTTCACCGCCATCCGCCGCCTGAAGGCGGTCTATGAGCAGATTAACAAACCTTTGAGCGAGCAGGGCCTGTCGCTTTATGCCCAGCATGTCGATCCGCTCGATGTCTCTGACCTGATCAGCGTCTTCCGCGCCGAGCATCATTCCTGCCTATTGGGCACGGATGCCATCCGTGACGGCGTCGATGTACCGGGCCAGGCCCTTCGGCTGATTGCCTTTGACCGCATTCCGTGGCCACGCCCGGATACACTGCACCGTGCCCGCCGCCAGCATTTCGGCCAGAAGATCTATGACGATGCCCTGACGCGCGCCAAACTGGCCCAGGCGTTCGGCCGTCTGATCCGTCGCAAGGACGACAAGGGTGTCTTCGTCATGCTCGATTCCGCCGCCCCGACGCGCCTGTTTTCCGGCCTGCCGGAAGGCGTGCTGGTGCAGAGATGCACCCTGGCCGAGGCGATTGCTGCCATTGAGATGTTTTTGTATCCGAATTGACTTTGTTCAGGGCGGCGTGTTTGGTTAATGCTCAATCGGTCTTCGCCCGCCCCGTTTACGGGGAGGGGGGGACCATCGCTTGCGATGGTGGGAGGGGCTATTGTCTTTGGAATTGCCCCTTCCGTCATTTGGCTACGCCGAACTGTGTTTCGCTCCGCTCAATGCCACCTTTCCCATAAATGGGGCAGGCGGGGTAATCCGAGGACCGCACCGTGACAGACGACCTGACCTTACCCGCCAAGCCGCAAAAGAAGGCCAGCCGCTGGGGGCTGTTCGGTCCTGTACTGCTGCTGGCCCTGATCTGCGCGGCATGGAGCGGCTACTGGTTCTATACCGCCGGGCGCATCCAGACGCAGGTGCTGCAACACCAGAAGGCGCTGATTGCCGCCGGTTATCAGGCCAGTTTTGACCCCATCCAGGTGACGGGTTTTCCGTACCGCATGGTCATCGATTTCCACCGCCTGAACATCATCTCGCCAAACGGGAAAGGCTTCTCCGCCCCCGAACTCCGTGCCGAGGCCAATGCCTATGCGCTGGATAACTGGGTGGCTGCGGCGCCGCAAGGCCTGACCCTCTATCGCGGGCGAACCGGCGGGATCGATCGCGGCAAGGTCTCGGTCATGGGCAACGGCTTGCGGGCCAGCGCCTTCAACCTCTCGAAACCGGTTCCGACCGTCGCCATTGAAGGCGATGACCTGATCCTGGCCGCTTCGGATGCCGGTTATCCCTTGCCCTTCACCACGGCGAAAACGCTTGAAGCGCATTTGCGCCCGACCAACAATGTACCCGACAGCGCCGATATCATGCTGAATTTCACCGGCGCGCAGGGGCAGCCGAAGAGCCTGGCCGGTGATTTCGGCGCCAGCAAGGCTTTGTCGATGCAGGTGGAGGGCGCGATCAGCCATGTCTCGATTTTGCGTGACACCGGCGTTTCCAGTACCTGGGCGGCGAAGGGCGGGCAGGTCTCGGCTTTTCGCCTGAAACTGGTGCAGGGCGGCCTGGCGCCTCTGTCGGCCGATACCTTTACCACGGACTGCAAGGCGGCCAGTGCCGGCGATCTCAATGTCTGCGCCAGCAGTGACCTTCTGATCCCGGATACGGCCGGGCACGTCAAGGGCAAGCTGAATATCGAAATGTCGGGCACGTTCAACCCGATCGACGTGCTGGGCGCGCTGAACCTCATTTCTCAGGAAAACATGACGATTGCCAGGCCCTTGCTGAATATGACCCTGGCGACGCAGGGGCCGCAAAAATTCAACGTCGAATTTCATGATGGCGGCGCCTATATCGGCCCGTTGAAAGTTTCAGATGCACCTATACTGCCTTACTAGGCTTTTATACTGACATTTTGCCAAACAAGACTTGTGGTAGAGGTGGCGGAAGCCTAAAGTCCCGGCTTCCTGTCGCCTAATAGGATGTGGTTTATTGAGTACGCTTGCCGACCTCCGCACGCAGATTGACGCCCTGGATGCGGAATTACTGCGTCTTGTTGATGCCCGCGCGGCGCTGGGTAAGGCCATAGGTGAGGCCAAGGCAAAGGAAGAACCGGCCAACACCCAGGTGTCGCTCCTGCGTCCGGATCGTGAAGCCATGCTGATCCGCAAGCTGCTGGCCATGCCGCGTCAGGCCGCCAGCGATGGCGTGGTCGTGCGCATCTGGCGCGAGCTGATTTCCGAAAACCTGCGCATTCAGGGGGCCTCCAGTAATGGGGGCCTTCATTTGAATCTGAGCACCGCCGAACACTCGAAAGAGGTCTTGGTGTGGGCGCGTGAGCGCTTCGGCATTGCGCCCAGTTTCGGCTATGTCAACGATGCGACGGCGGCCATCCAGGCGGCGCGCGATGTGCGTCACATCTCCGTCCTGAGCCTCGATCCCCGCGGCGGCGCTTGGTGGGCGCGCCTGCTGGCGGAGCCGAAGGTGCGCATTATCGCCGCGCTCCCCGAACTCTCTACAGCCCGGCCGCACGCCGTGGCGCTGGCGGCCATTGCACCGGAACCCACCGGAGACGACATGACCTTCTGGGTCAGCGATTCCGCCGAACACGAAAACAAGATCATCGAAGCGCTTGGCCAGCGAGGCTTTGCTGCCGAATGGCTTTGCACCGCCCAGGGCTTGAAGCTGTTCGGCCTCATCGGCTATGTGCAGGAACATGACGAGCGGTTGACGACAAAAACACTCGGCAGCCTGTCGGGCATTATCGGCGCCGCACCCCGGATTTAAGTTAGAGACTCTACTATGACCAAGACCGCACCCGCGCCTAAAGCGGGCATACTGGATATCGCCCCCTATGTCGGCGGCAAGTCGAAGATCGAGGGTGTGGCCGAACCGATCAAGCTGTCTTCCAATGAAAATGCGCTGGGCTGTTCGGCCAAGGCAATAGAAGCCTATGAAAAGGCGAAGGAAAAGCTCTTCCGCTACCCTGATGGCCATGCGGCGCCCCTGCGCGCCGCCGTTGCCGAATATCACGGCCTGGAGCCGGAGCGCCTGATCTTCGGCAATGGCTCGGACGAGGTCTTCGCGCTGCTAAACCAGGTCTATCTCGAAGCCGGCGATAATATCGTCACCGGTGAGCATGGCTTCCTGGCCTATCGCATTTCGGCGCTCGCCTGTCAGGCCGAGGTGAAGCTGGCGGAGGAGCCGGACCAGCGTATCAGCATCGAAAAGCTGCTCGAACTGGTGG
>NZ_JBQCHT010000024.1:0-23864 GCF_051954415.1 Asticcacaulis sp. | reverse complement strand
TAGTTCTTCGCGGTCGCGCCGCCCGACTTCGCCAGAGTGATCGTGATCGCTGCCGTCAGAGTCGTCTTGCCATGGTCAACGTGACCAATGGTGCCGATGTTGCAGTGAGGCTTCGAGCGGTTGAATTTTTCCTTGGCCATATTTCATCTCCGCCGTAGCGGACCTTCATTCGTCAGGGGTTGTTAATGTTGGAGCGGCCCGTAGCACACAAAATGCCACGGGCCAATAGGCATTTGTCAGACGCGCATTTAATCCGAAAAGTGCACAACAGCATGGCAGGACACTTTTCGGAATGCGCTCTGGTTTAGGCGTACTTCTTGATCACTTCGTCGGCGACGTGCTGCGGCACGGGCTCGTAGTGATCGTAGACCATCGAGAACTGGGCGCGGCCCTGCGACATACCGCGGAGGGTATTCACGTAACCGAACATGTTGGCCAGCGGCACGAAGGCGTCGACGACGATGGCGTTGCCGCGCATGTCCTGCCCCTGGATCATGCCGCGACGGCCGTTAAGGTCGCCGATGACCGAACCGAGGTATTCTTCCGGGGTCACGACTTCGACCTTCATGATCGGTTCGAGCAGCTTGGGGCCGCCCTTTTCACGCAGTTCCTTGAAGGCGGCGCGCGAAGCGATTTCGAAGGCGAGGACCGAGGAGTCGACGTCGTGGAACTTGCCGTCCGTAAGCGTCGCCTTGAAGTCGATCAGCGGGAAGCCGGCCAGCAGACCATTTTCCTTGGCCGATTCCAGGCCCTTTTCGACACCGGGGATGTATTCCTTCGGCACCGCGCCACCAACGATGGCGGATTCAAATACGAAGCCTGAACCCGGCTCGCCCGGTTCGAAGGTCAGCATGACGCGGGCGAACTGGCCCGTACCACCGGTATGCTTCTTGTGGGTGTAGTCGATCTCGGCCTTGCGGGTGATGGACTCGCGGTAAGCGACCTGCGGCGCGCCGATATTGGCTTCCACCTTGTAGGTGCGCTTCAGGATGTCGATCTTGATGTCGAGGTGCAGTTCGCCCATGCCCTTCAGGATCGTCTGGCCCGACTCGAAGTCGGTCGAAACGGTGAAGGACGGATCTTCGGCGGCCAGCTTGGCCAGGGCGACGCCCAGCTTTTCCTGGTCGGCCTTCGACTTGGGCTCAACGGCGATTTCGATAACCGGGGCCGGGAATTCCATACGCTCCAGGATGACCGGGGACTTCAGCGGATCACAGAGGGTGTCACCCGTGCGGGTATCCTTCAGGCCGGCCAGGGCGACGATGTCGCCGGCATAGGCTTCCTTGATGTCTTCACGGTTATTGGAGTGCATGAGCAGCATACGGCCGACACGCTCGCGCTTGTCGCGCGTCGAGTTCAGCAGGCCCTGGCCGGTTTCCATCTTGCCGGAATACAGGCGGCAGAAGGTCAGCGACCCCACGAACGGGTCATCCATGATCTTGAACGCCAGAACCGACAGCGGCTCTTCGTCCGAAGCCTTGCGGGTAACGGGCTCTTCGGTCTTGTAGTCGATGCCTTGCGTGGCCGGGATATCGACCGGCGACGGCAGGTAATCGACGACGGCGTCGAGCAGGGTCTGGACGCCCTTGTTCTTGAAGGCCGAACCGCAGAGGATCGGATAGAAGGCGCCGGTGAGGACGGCCTTGCGGATGCACTTCTTGATGACGTCGATCGAAGGCTCATTACCTTCCAGGTACGCTTCCATGGCTTCGTCGTCGAGTTCGACGGCGTTGTCGATCAGGTACTGACGGGCTTCGTTGGCCTTTTCGACCAGGTCAGCCGGGATCGGCTCGTCACGGTAGGAGGCGCCCAGGCCGTCATTGTCCCAGACAACGGCGGTCATGCGGACCACATCGACGAGGCCCTTCAGGTTCGATTCCGAACCGATCGGGAACTGGATCGGCACAGCCTTGGCGCCGAGGCGGTCGCGGATCGACTGGACCGACTTGTCGAAATCGGCGCCGATCTTGTCCATCTTGTTGACGAACACGATGCGCGGCACCTTGTACTTGTCGGCCTGGCGCCAGACGGTTTCGGTCTGCGGTTCAACGCCGGCGTTACCGTCAAGCACCGTGACAGCGCCATCGAGGACGCGGAGGCTGCGCTCGACTTCGATGGTGAAGTCAACGTGTCCCGGCGTGTCGATGATGTTCAGGCGCTTGCCTTCCCAGAACGCGGTGGTCGCGGCGGAGGTGATGGTGATGCCACGCTCCTGCTCCTGCTCCATCCAGTCCATGGTGGCGGCGCCATCATGCACTTCGCCGATCTTGTGGCTCTTGCCGGTGTAATACAGAATGCGTTCTGTGGTCGTCGTCTTGCCGGCATCGATGTGGGCCATGATGCCGAAGTTACGATAGTCTTCAATCTTATGACTGCGGGGCATTGGGGAGCCTCAAAAACTTGTTTGTGTTGTCCTGCCGCTTTGCCGTTTGAAGGCGCGGCCGGATTTAAAAAAATTCGTTGAATTGCAAGCAGCGCGGGCGGTTTAAACCAAACCGCCCGCGCCGAAAAGCAATATTTTTGCGACAGTGAGAACCGGAGCCCTCGCCGTCAATCGCTCTTACCAACGATAATGCGAGAAGGCGCGGTTGGCTTCGGCCATCTTGTGCGTGTCTTCACGCTTCTTGACAGCGGTGCCGCGGTTGTTGGCGGCGTCGAGCAGCTCGGCGGCCAGCTTTTCCGTCATGGTGTTTTCGCCACGCTTGCGGGCGGCGTTCACCAGCCAGCGGATGGCCAGGGCGCGGCGGCGGTCCGGACGGACTTCAACCGGAACCTGGTAGGTCGCACCACCGACGCGGCGCGAACGCACTTCGATCGAAGGGGCAACATTATCGAGGGCCGTGTGGAAGGTCTCGACGGCAGTCGCGTCCTTCTTCTTGGCTTCCAGGATGTCGAAGGCGCCGTAGATGATGTTTTCAGCAACAGCCTTTTTGCCTTCGTACATGACGTAGTTCATGAACTTGGTGACGACCAGATCACCGAACTTGGGGTCCGGCAGGACGTCGCGCTTCTCTGCGCGGTGACGACGTGACATATTCTCTGTTCCTTACTTAGGACGCTTCGCGCCGTAGTGCGAACGGCGTTGCTTACGGTTCTTGACGCCTTGCGTGTCGAGCACGCCGCGCAGGATGTGGTAACGGACGCCCGGAAGGTCCTTTACGCGGCCGCCGCGGATCAGAACAACGGAGTGTTCCTGCAGGTTGTGGCCTTCACCGGGGATGTAGCACACGGCTTCGATGCCGGAGGTCAGACGGACCTTGGCGACCTTACGCAGAGCGGAGTTCGGCTTCTTCGGGGTCGTCGTATAGACGCGGGTGCAAACGCCGCGGCGCTGCGGGCAGCCCTTCAGGGCCGGAACCTTGTTGCGAACCGGCTTGGGATGGCGCGGCTTGCGGATCAACTGGTTAATTGTGGGCATCGGATTCGATGGCTTTCTTCTTTATGACCTGTGCCGTTTGGCCGGGCGATCATAGGTTTTCAGGAGCTTCCCATAAGGCAAGCGGCTTTTATTCCGGAGGCCGTAACCGAAACAAACACAAAAGCCGCAACCTGCGCTATGGAGGTTACGGCGGGGACACAGCCCCTGCATATTTTTCGGATCAGGACGCGCTTTTAAGGGCGCACCTCAAAAATGATCCGCGGGCTATATAGGAGAGTCTTAAGGCGGTCAAGCCGGATTAGAGTCCGCCACGCTTGAGAAGTTCCAGGAGGCGCTTTTCTATATCCATTGCCGGATGCAGCACAGTCAGAATCTCTGCCCGATCCCTGGCCAATTGTGGCGATAGACGATCAGATGGCTGCCAACGGCATAGACGAGAAATGGCGGGGGCACGTCCGGGCGGGATCGTCCGAGGGCCGGATTATCGCCCAGCTTATGGAACGCCTGGAACAGCGCTTCAACATACCGTGCAGCCTGCGTATCGCCCCAGGTCATTGCCGTATAGTCTTCAATCTCTTCGATAACGCTTCGCGCTTCTTTTGAGAGAATCCAACTCACGCGGAGCGGGTCCGGCGCGCCCGCCCTTGTGCGATTATATCTTCAGCCGTCACGTTTTCGGCAAACTCGCCGTCATCGAGTTGCTTCGCACAAAGCGCCAGGTATTCCCACAGCAGACCACGCTCAGTTTGCGCTGAGCGCTTCTGGTCTTCACGGATCAGATGACGCACATACTCACTGGCGCTGTATTGGCCGCGCTCAGCCTGCCGCTCGATATATTCGCGCATGGACTCAGGCATGGATACATTCAGCGTGGACATGGGCGCCTCCGGTCTGAAGCGTAGCATCCGGCCAAAATTTGTCAAATATTGGCCGGAAACTGCCTCACTCAATATACCGGCACGCACTGGGTCAGCATCAGCCGGCGGCTGAGATTGCTGAAGTCCTCGCGGCACAGGGTCGGACGGGCGGCGTGCTCCATCACGGCCTCGAAGACTTCCTTTGGGGCATTTTCCTTCATGCCGGCCAGCAGCCGTACCCGCTCGTCGCGGCTGATCGCCGGAATCATCAGACGCATGGCCGCCATGGCCTTCTGCGGCGGCAGGCTGCCGACAATGGCACGCTCCATGGCGTGCAGTTCGCCGTCATCGAACAGCTCCCACAGGCGGGCATTGTTCAGGGTTTCCTCCTCGAACATATGCTCGAAATCGTGGGCGATAAAGGCGCTGTAGGCCAGGTACAGCCGGCGTCCCAGCGCCTCGCGCTTTTCCGGCGCGCTGTCCTGCAGGACATTGATAAGTTCTTCCAGCAGGCGGAAATTGTGGCGGTGGCTGTCATGCTGGTGCTGCAGGTCGGTTGTCGCGGCCGGTGACCGCAGTTCGATGGCCGGGTGGATATGCACTTCTTCGTGCGAAATATGCGAACTGCCGAAGGACAGCAGGTCGCGCAACTCCTCCAGCAATACCGTCAGTTCATCGCGGGCGAAATCAGTCTGCCCCAGCCGGATCAGCATCTCGCACTGGGCCTTGCGCAGCGCCTTATGAATATTGGCGTACATATCGTAGCGCCCGAGCGTATCGGGGATCGACTGGACAAAATGAGTATGGTTCATGGGGGACTTCCTGTTTGATAATTGCGTTATCCGGATTGACCGAGCCAATAACCGTCCCGTTCTTTTTGTGCTTCCTAAATCGTTCCTAGATCACAAGGCCTATTCCTAAAACTATCCTAACTGGCTAGAATGCAACCTTCCGGGGAGCAGGTCTTTGAACGCATCCACACTCATCAGCAGCGAACTGGCGAACTTCATTTCCGGACCGGTGATGATGGTTACCTCGACGCGCGACAAGCGGTTCAGGGCCACTATAGGCCGCGGCACCGGCGCCCTTTATGATGAAGCCACCGGTCTGATCGATATCTTTGTCTGCCGAGCCCAATGGCCGGATGTGGTCGAAAACGCCGTGCCCGGCGGCAAGATCGCCGCGACCTTCGTCCGCCCTACCGACTATCTGTGTTACCAGATCAAGGGCGTGATCGAGGACATCACCCCCGCCACCGAGGCCGAGGCGGCACGCGGCCAACTATATGTCGAGCGTATGCTGGCCCTGATGGAAGCGCTGGAGGTGCGGCGGGCGCAGTTATCGCATTCCCTGTGCGCCAGGGATCTCATGCGCATCGGTTTCCATCCCAGCGATGTCTTCCTGCAAAGCCCCGGCCCTCATGCCGGCGAACGTCTGGCGGGCCTGACCGCATGACCCGGCCCGCTATCCGTCTCGGCGACCTGCGCAACAGTTTTGAAGGCGTGATCCCCTCGATCATCGGCACGATCGACGATGACGGGATGCCGAACATATCCTACCTGTCGCACGTCTATTATATAGACGAAACGCACGTCGCCCTGTCCAACCAGTTCTTTTCCAAGACGGCCGCCAATGTCCGGCGGCTGGGCGTGGCCACGGTAATGGTTGTCGATGCCCTGTCCGGTGCGCAGCATCTGCTCGATCTCCAGTTCGAGCAATCCTGCGACAGCGGCGAGGTGTTCGAGCGCATATCGACCCATCTCGATGTCATGAGCCACCTGCGCGGCCACGAAGGGCTGATGAAGCTGAAGAGCGCCGATATCTACCGGGTGACGCAGATCCGCGAAGTGCTGGCCGCGGCCCCGCTGACGCCGGCGCCCGAACCACGTCCACGCTGCAACCGCATCGGCCATGCCGCGCGCATCATTTCCGCCATCAGCCATGAAGCCGACAGCGACGCCATTCTGGATGCTGCGCTCGACGGCCTGCGCGACGAGATGGCCTTCCGTTATCTGATGATCCTGCTGCCGAACGAGAATGAAACGATCCTGACCATGGTGGCCGGCCGCGGCTATGACCGTTACGGCACGGGCGCCGAGGTGGCTGTAGGCACGGGGGTGATCGGCATGGCTGCCGCCTCGAAGCGCCCCGTCCTGATCGCCGATCTCACCCGCACCCGCCGCTACGCCCGCGCCGTCACCGGCGACAGTGCGCAAATCCCCTTGCCCGGCCTGGAGGCGCCGCAGTGCCAGATGGCCGTGCCCATGCTGGCCAAGGGACGGCTGCGCGGCGTCATCTTTGTCGAATCGGAACTGTCCTTCGCCTTTACCCATGAGGATGAGGCCGCCCTGAGCCTCATCGCCAACCATCTGGCGTCCTGCCTCCTGCTGGCGGACCTCCAGGCCCAGGCAATCCAGCCTTCGGCAAACTTAGCGTCCGCGACACATACCGACAGCCGCTGGTTCCGCTTTCGTTATTTCATGCACGATGACAGCGTATTTATCGACAACGAGTATCTGATCCGCGGTGTGCCCGGCCGGCTGCTCTATTATTTCGTCAGAAAATTCAGCGAAAGCGGCCAGCGCGACTTCTCCAACCGGGAAATTCGCCGTGACACTTCTCTTCGCCTGCCCGATTTCAAGGACAATCTCGAAACCCGCCTGATCCTGCTGCGCCGCCGGCTGGATGAAAAGGCCGGTCCTTTGCGCCTCTGCCGGCCGGAACGCGGTCAGGTCCGGCTTGAATTCGACGGCCTGCCGGATATCGAGGTGGTGGGCGCCGCCCCGGCCCTGTCGTAATCTCCACATTTCCTCTTTATAAAAATTTGGAGATAAGCATTCTATTTTCTCCGTTTCAGCCCTCCAGTTTATGCGTCTTATCGAAGCTCTGCGAAGCCATACCCGTCAGCAACACGAAGCCCTTCACACGCATCCGCTGCTGAACGGCCTGTCCAATGCTTCACTGACCCTGGCTGACTTTCACCGGATCCTGCTCGCTTTCGAAGCCTATTACAGCCACGCCGAGGCAGCCTGCCTGGCCGGCTGGCCGGAAGACGTGCCCAATGCTCCGGTCCTGACCTGGCTCGGCAGCGATCTGGCCCAGCACGGCCTGGCCAGCGAGGCGCGACTTATCCCCTTTGTTCACCCGCCGATCGATACGCGCTCGAAACTGGCCGGCTATCTCTATACAAAGCAGGGCTCCACCCTGGGCGGCCATGTCATCAGCCGGCATCTGGAACGCCATCTTGGCCTGATCCCCCGCCTCGATCAGTGGTTCTTCGCCGGTTACGGCCATGATAACGGTCCCAACTGGAAACTATTCACCGCCCATATCGATGCCCTGGGCGATGCGCTCGATCCCGACGAAGTGCTCTCCAGCGCGCAGCAAGCCTTCGAGACCCTGACCTTTTTCTGCGACGCCTTCCACGACATGAAAACACCCTCTCACCTCCTGAAGACCGAAAACCTGTCATGACCCTCGATCCCCGCATAGAACTGAGTGATGCCGAGCTGGAAGAGGCGCTGAAGGAATGCGCGCGCGAGCCGATCCATATTCCCGGCTCCATCCAGCCCTATGGCATGTTGTTCGTTCTGGAAGGCGATGAACACCGCATCATCCAGGTGTCGGACAATGTCCCGCGCTGGCTGCCGCAACTGACGGTCGATACGGTCCTGCACAAGACCCTGGGCGAAATCATTGGCCGGGAACAGGCGGAACAGATTCGCCATATCGTCGTCGAACGCAGCCTGATGCCGATCCAGTCGACCATAATCAAGATAGACGAGATGTGGTTCGACGCCGTGGCGCACCGGGTGGAAAACAATATCGTCGTCGAGCTTGAGATTGTCGACGACAAGAAATCGGTCGTCCGTGACTTCTTCTATGACGAACTGCGCGATTTCGCTGTCGGCCTGCGCAATGCCACCACCCTGCCCGATCTCTACGATTTCGTGACGCTGAAAATCCGCGAGCTCACCGGCTTCGATCGCGTCAAGCTGTACCGGTTCGATGAAAACTGGAATGGCGAGGTGGTAGGGGAAAACAAGGCCGAATACATGCCGAGCTATCGCGGCCTGCACTTCCCGGCCTCCGATATCCCCGAACAGGCGCGCCGGCTCTACATGACCAACTATATCCGCCAGATCGCGGATGTAACCTACGCGCCGGTGCCGATCATCCCGCCCGTGCATCCCGATACCGATCGCCCGCTCGACATGAGCTTGAGCGTGCTGCGCAGCGTCTCGCCCATCCATGTGCAATACCTGGCCAATATGGGTGTGGCCGCCTCCATGTCGATCTCGATTATCCAGGATGGCAGGCTGTGGGGCCTGGTCGCCTGCCACCACAATGTCGGCTACCACGTCCCCTACCGCGTCCGCATGGTTTCCGAGATCATGGGGCATATTTTTTCGGCGCAACTGTCTTCGATGGAGGGCCTGCGCGACCGCCAGGAGCAGGAAAAGCGCAACCTGATCGTCGAACGCCTGACTGCCGGCCTCAAGACCGATTTCAATCTCGAAGAGCTTCTGAAAGGCCGCCAGACCCTGGCGCTCAGCGCCCTGAACGCCACGGGCATGGCCGTCATGACCCGCAAGCGCCTGCTGCGCTTCGGCGAGACGCCGCGCGAGGATATCATCCATCAACTGGCCGACTGGGTTCAGAGCCAGACCAGCGGCATCTATCATACGCAGGAAGCCGACAAGGCGTGCGCCGCTCACCCCGATCTTTGCCATCTCAGGGGCGGTTTCCTGGCGGCGCCGATCAGTGTCGCCAAGAAGGATTACATCATCTGGTTCCGCGGCTCCGAACAACAGCAGGTTAACTGGGCAGGCGCACCGGAAAAGGTGCCTGAAAAGACCAGGGCCGGTTACCGGCTGATGCCGCGCGCCTCCTTCGAACTCTGGAAGGAAACCGTCCAGCATCGCTGCAAACCCTGGACCCGTGACGATATCGAAACGGCGCAGAACATCGTGCAGGTCGTGCTCGAAGGCGAACGCCTCTCCGCAGAACATGCCAATGTCGCCAAGAGCGAATTCCTGGCCAATATGAGCCATGAACTGCGCACACCGATGAATGCGATCATCGGAATTGTCTCCCTGCTCGATCGCGGCGCGCCGCTCGATGAGAAACAGAAGAAGCTGCTGAGCGTCCTGCGCCTGTCCTCGGATTCGCTGCTCAACCTGATCAACGACCTGCTCGACGTCGCCAAGATCGAAAGTCATGAACTTGTGCTGGAATCGGCGCCGATCAATATCGCCGACATTGTCTCCGAGGTGGGCTCGATCATGAGCGTCAGGGCGTCTGAAAAGGATCTGATGCTCAATATAAAATGCGCGCCGCGCGCCGAACTGCACGTCATGGGCGACACCATGCGCCTGCAGCAGATCCTGACCAATCTCGTCAGCAACGCGGTCAAGTTTACCGACGAGGGCTTCGTCAATATTCTGGTCCGGAGTGAGAGCGCCGGCGAAGACAGGCGCAACATTATCATTGATGTCGTCGATTCCGGCATGGGTATGACGCCCAAGCAGTCCGAGCGCATCTTCGACAAGTTCATGCAGGCCGATCCGAGCATTTCGCGGCGCTTCGGCGGGACGGGCCTGGGCCTGGCCATTACCAAGCAACTGACCGAACTGATGGGCGGCACCCTCTCCGTTTCGAGCCGCGAGGGCCTCGGCAGCCGGTTCACCGTCGTCCTGCCGCTGGAAGCTCTGCCGGCGCCCCGGATCGAAGCCGCCAATGACGAAACGACCGAAGCGGCGCCGCAAGGCGATGCCCGTGGCCACATCCTGCTGGCCGAGGATTACGAAGGCAATATCATCGTCGCGGTCGCCATGCTCGAAGATCAGGGCTACAAGGTCACCGTGGCGCACAATGGCCAGGAGGCGCTCGATGCCCTGGCGCGCGACACCTTCGATCTGATCCTCATGGACGTCCAGATGCCGGAAATGGATGGTTACGAAGCCACGAGACGCATTCGGGACGGCCAGAAGGCCGGACTGATCCAGGATATCGCCATTGTTGGCGTGACCGCCAATGCCCTGGCGGGTGACCGGCAAAAATGCCTGGATGCCGGCATGGATGACTATATTTCAAAACCCTTCAGCCCGTTGCAACTTGACCATATGGTCAGCAAGTATCTGTCGCCCCGCTCAGAAATCGCCGAATAGCTCAGGTCTGCGTCCGGTCGACCTTGCCTCCGGCTGAAGCCGCCAGTTGCGCAACCACACGGATCATGGCCGGCCGTTTCCAGTGCGGCAGGCGGTCCGCGCACCAGGTCTTGAGCGACGCCGGCAATGTGCCGGCATCGGCGCCCGGCGATGGTACGACCTCGGCCACGACAAGCTGGCCGGTGATCGGACTTTTGCGCGCCGATACCCGCGCCAGGTCGACCGCCGGATGGGCCAGCAGGACGTGCTCTACCTCCTCCGGATAGACCTTGTTGCCACCGACATTGATCGCGCCGTTTTCACGGCCGAGGAACAGGCAGCGATCGCCGTCAATCTCCACCCGGTCGCCGGTATCGACAAAACCGTCCGCGTCGGCGAATGCCTCCTGCCGGTTGAGGTAGGTGGCGCGCGCGTTCCGTGTCCGAACGAACAGTCGACCGTCCACCACCTTCAGCCGGATGCCGCCCGGCGCGTCGTGCAGATAGCTGACCGGAAATCCCGGCCGGCCGTCACGAACGGAAAAAGCCGTTCCCGCCTCGGTCGAGGCGTAGATATGCACCACCCGCGCCGCCGGATAGGTACGCACCAGGGTAGATAGAATAGCGCCATCGGCGATTTCTCCGCCGAGCGTCACCTGCGTCAGCGGCAGGACTTCGTGACCGGGCGTCATCAGTATCTTGCGCCACAGGGTGGGCGTTGCCGAAAGCGCCGTGCAACCCTTCGCCTCCAGAAAAGCCAACTGCTCAGGCAGCCCCGCATCGGGCGCCGGCAAAAGCAGGCTGCCCCCGGTAAGGCCCTGTAGAAACACCTGTATGCCGGCGAAACGGGCGATATTGTACATCTGCCCCCATCGCCGGGACGCGCCGGAAAAAATCTTCGTTGTCCGCGTCAGGGAGGCCAGGCTGTGCGCCACCAGCTTGGGCGTTCCCGTCGTGCCGGAGGTAGCAAAAATCCATTCGGTCGTGACGCGTGACGTGGCCGGCACATCCGTGCCTTTGCCGGGGTTCGGCGTTTCCCGCCAAACGATCTCCGGCTTGTTGTGATCACCTTCAGACGGCATATCCGTCAGCAAGGCATCGCCGCCAAATTGCGACAGCAGATCGCGCGCCTCGGCATCGCTCATATCGCTCGACAGCAACAGCAGGCGCTTCACCCGTCCGTCAAGGGCGATAATGGCAAGCGCCAGTTTCAGCGGATCGGCCAGCCGCACCGCTACGGCATTACAGCCCAAAGCCGACTGAAGCGCGTCCGCAGTCCTTGCCGCCCGGATATCAGCCACAGACCATTCCCCCGCCGGCGTGATCAGAACCGGCAGGTCCGCCAGGCCGGCATCAAGACGGGTATCAAGAAAAGCATCAAGGCTGGAAAAGGTCATGGATAAAATCCGCAAAACTGCGGCCACCATAGCGCTGATTCTACCCTTTGCAGAATTAACGCCCAACGATGCTTTCATCCGCCAGGGCGACAATCTCTTCGGCCGCCTCAGCGCGCGCATGAGCCAGCTTTTCGCCCTTCGGCAAATCGAAATTCCGGCTGCGCGCGCGTTCTGCCAGCCGGCTGTATTTCGCCCGCAGGGCTTCCAGTTCGGTTTCACTCATATCGTCCATGCCGATATAGGCGGTATTGGCGGTTTCCACCGCGCGGATCAGTTCATCCAGCTTGAGCTGGATTACCTTGCCGTCGCGGTTCTGGGCATTCTGCACCAGGAAGACCATGAGGAAGGTCACAATGGTGGTGCCGGTATTGATGACCAGTTGCCAGACCTCAGAGAAATGAAACAACGGCCCGCTGATCGCCCAAACCACGACGACACCAATCGCCGTGGCGAAAGCGGGCGCACTCCCTGCCAGGGTCGCCGTCGCCTGGGCAAAGCAGGCAAACCAGCCCTTCTTCTGTACATCGCTCATGGTCAATGTGCCGGATTTGGTGCCTTGGCGCGTGCCAGCCGGCGCAGCGGCAAGGCGACAGCGGCGAGATTATCAATAACGCGCACAGGCGTTTTATGATTGCCGAACAGGCTTTTCAGCAAAGCAACACCGGCCGGTTTGGCATCGGAGAAATGGCGGCGGGACCACATGGAAATCTACCTTTCAACGCGTGAGGCGCACGGCCTCTTCCCGTTGATCATGCCTTTAAGGCCGTAAGTTTGGCAGACGAATCCCCTATATCTCTGTAAGAGTTGAATAAATCTGTTCCCACTTTGCAGTGTGCCGCCGCTTCCTGTTTGGCACGCGTGAGATGCTGAACTGAGGAGCAAGCCTTCTGGCCCGGTCGGACTGTCGCAATTTAAATTATTGATTGAATTGTAACTATTTTTAAATCACCCAAAATCACACATACCCCAAATGTACCCCCAATTTGATTTTCATGCGGTACATTCTCGGGCTCGCCCGCTTTTCACGTCCGTTCGGTTTCCATCCCCTTGCGCAGTTCTTCCACGATCAGGCTGGATAGCGCCCTGATCTTCACCGCATCAAGCCGCGCGCCACCAGGCGGGTCACCACTGCCCCGACAATCTCCCGCCCGACAAAGGGGTTCGGCACCAGGTCGGAAATCATCCGCACCGCATGGGACGGATCAAACCGCAGGGCCTCCAGTCCGGCCGCCAGATCGGTGGTGGCGAAGTGCTCCGGCGTATCGGTCAGGCAGATCCGCTGCAACTGGCTTTCCGCCGTATTGGCGTTTTACGGGATGCTGTCCGCCACCAGCGCCGGATCAAAGCCGCGCCAGTCGATGGCCGCCAGCACATCGGTTTCATAATCCAGTTCACGCACCGCACTCTCCACCTCGGGGCCTTCCACCCAAAGCACCTTGGGCAGGTAGATTTCGGTGCTCTTGAACGCTTCCCGCCTTCCTGTCGCGCCGCCTTGGTGATGATCACCCGCACGCGGTTGGTGGGAGACAACAGATCGAGGTTTTCCGGCTGGCTCAGATCGTTCTGTTCGGCGGTCTTGATGGCGATTTCGGCGTCATCCAGCCCGGCGGTGGTGAGCCAGTCCTTGACGTCATCGGCGTGAATATGGCCGCTGGCGCGCTGATCCTTGCCGGTGCGCTCCATTGGAACGCAGTCACGCCACCGGGGAAAGCCCCAAACGCCGCAAACCGCTCATTTAGGGAATTGTGGCCTCGCGTGTCACCGGCTGGCGCCGGTCCGTGCGCAGCCTAAGCGGCGATCTCTTCGATACCCCCGCCTTATCCCGCCTTGCGCGGAAATCCGGCCGCCGTAAAGGCCGCCTTGAATATCCGGCGGATGGCTGCCGCGTCACGCCAGCCCTTGCGGGAAAGGCCCAGGGTTACCATCACCGAGATGCGTACATCTTGAACCAGCTTAGCTGACGGTCAGCGACTTGCAGCCCAGGCTTTCAAATCGCATCAAGAGATCCGCAAGCGCAATGACCGGCGCCGTGCCGAAATCGACCGTCACCTGCGCGGAATCGACCTTCAATGAGTGGATGCAGGCGGAAAAGCGCGTATCCGGATCGAAGGTCGTTTCTTCCGGATCGAACCAGGTCTCGAACCATTCTGCGAAATCACTGACCAGCAGGGTCCGGTCATTGGAGGTGACCGTGACGTCATTCCATACCAGTCGCGTGACCGTCATATCCATCTCGCCCAGCGATACCTCGACCGGATCGAAGGTCACCTCCTCATCCGGCGCGAGTTCAACAATATGGCCGTCATCATCATTCGAGGCGAAATCGGCGCAGAAATAGTTGCGGTAATATTCGCTGTCGCCGGAGATCTGGAGCTTGACCTCGGCCGCGCCCTGTTCGAACAGCGTCGACTGTTTATCGACAAAATCGACAAACTGACCGACATAGCTGTCCCGCGCCAGTTCCAGCAGTTCCTCGAATTCCAAGCTCTACTCCGTCGGTTATGGCTTCAGCGGCAAACGCACTTCAAACGTCGTGCCTTCGGTGCCGCTGCTGACCAGGCGGACATCGCCACCGTGCAGTTGCGCCAGTTCGCGGCCGATAGCAAGGCCAAGGCCTGATCCACCCGGAGTCGTGCTGGAGGTAAAGGGCTGGAACAGCTTCTCCCGCAATTTTTCCGGGATTCCGGGACCATTGTCGGAAACAATCAGCAAAACTTCTTCGCTCGTCTTGATCGCCGTCAGGGTGACGCGCCCGCGTACCTTTCGGTTCGGTTGCAATTCGATGGCTTGCCGGGCATTGCGCATCAGGTTGACCAGTATGCGGTGAAGCTGTTCGGGATCGACCTCCAGATTGAAGCCCTTGGCCACGCGCGAGACAAAGCGCACCCCTTCCGTCGCCAAACCGGCATCCTCGGCGGCAGCTTCGGCCAACTCTTTAAGCCGGACAATCTGTATCTGCGGCGTCTGTTCGTCGGACTTGCCGTAGGTCAGGACGTTCTGCGCCAGCGATACCGCGCGATCCAACGCCCGTTCGAGGCGCGGCAGGGCCTTGGCGACGGTCGGGTCGGCGGAATTGGCCAGGCGGTCGGAGGCCATCTGCGCCGCGGTCAGCATGTTGCGGAGGTCGTGGTTGATCTTTGAAACCGCCTGCCCCAGCGCCGCCAACCGCGCCCGCGAGCGCAGGGCCTGGCGCACCTCTTCCTGCATCGAAGCCATTTCGCGTTCGATCTGGCCGATCTCGTCCGGCCTTCCGGAGGGCCGGGGCGCCGCGGTGGCGTCTTCCGGATTCGACTTGAAGCGGACAATGCTCTTGGTCAGTTGCCGGATCGGCCGCACGACAAAGACCGACAGGCCGATAAAGACCAGGAAACCGGCCAGGAACGAGATGCTCAAGGACACCCGCAACATGCTGCCGAGGCTGGATTTCAGATAGGTCTTGAGCGGTTCAGCCCTGACGACGATTTCGATCTCCTGGCCGCCGCGCACCTTGGGCTGCGCCACCACATGGATCAGGCGGTCTGAGCGCCCCATGAAGGTATTCCACGGCGCCCACAGGTAGAGAATGTCATGCCACAGGTTCTTGTGCGACTGGCGCAGGTCGAGCACTTCTTCCGGCACGCCGACGCGCGAATCATAGAGCCGGTAGCTTTCGCCATTGATCTCGACCGCCAGGTACAGCACGCCGGCACTGCGGCGGAGCTGGTTGGAGACCTCCTTGGAGACGGCATTATTTTGCGCCACGTCGATCGACTGCGACACCAGTTCGGCCTGGCGTACACGATCGAGCAGCCAGCGCTCATGATCGGAAGCGAGCGACGGAATAACGATGACCGCCTCGACGATGGCGATGAAGAGGGCGGTCAGGATCAGCAGTTGTCCCGACAGGCTGAAGACGAACTTACGGGCCAGTTGAAAGCCCAGCACGCCGTACTTCACGGAAAAAGCCGCGATCAGACGCGCGGCCTGGCTCAGGCGCTCGGCATAGAATCCGGCACGCCTGACCGGCTTGCGGGGCCTGTCCGGCCTCAGGTAATTACCGCCTGATTTGCCCTGATCGAACACGTAAACCTTTGATGCTGATACTGCTTCGTTGTATATATAGCAGAATTTCCGCATGGCAGACGCATTTTCGCGGAATCGAGCCAAATATTATTGACAAGGCTGTGTGGCTGGACTATCCACGCGCCTCTTTACGCAATTCCGGCCCTGCACTGGGCCCGCCTGAACCAATCGGAGCCCCCTATGGGAACGAAACGTACCTATCAGCCGAGCCGCCTCGTGCGCAAGCGCCGCCACGGCTACCGCACCCGCATGGCCACCAAGAACGGCCAGAAGATCGTCGCCCGCCGCCGCGCAAAGGGCCGCAAGCGCCTGACCGCTTAATAGCGTCTTCGCACTGCTGTGATTTTGAGAAGAGTCCTTAAGTCGCTTAAGGACTCTTCTTGTATTTCCGGCATAGCTTATCATCTTAAGCACTTATGATTCCCCGCCTCAAAGTCCGCGCAGAATTCTTAGCCGCCTCAAAGGCCGCCTGGCAGGCCCGTCCCGGCGTGGTCGTGCAGGCGAAGCCGCGCGAAGATGACGTGATCAAGGTCGGCTTCACCGCCACTAAAAAGATCGGCAATGCCGTTGTGCGCAACCGCGCCAAGCGCCGCCTGCGTGAAGCCGCCGAACAGATAATCCCGCAATTCGGCCTGCCCGGACACGACTATGTGCTGATCGCCCGCGCCGACACGGTTTCGCGCGACTGGAAGGCTTTACTTGACGATATCAAAGCCGCCCTGATAAGGCTGGCCCGCCCGAAGGCCCCAAAACCCGAAGTCTCTTCCCAGGAAACAAAGACCGTTCGATGAATAATACTGCCGACAACAAGAATATGATCTATTTCCTGGTTATCAGCATGGCCGTGCTGGCAATCTATCAAATTTTCGTCTTCGGGCCGGATCAGAAAAAGCGCCAAGCCGCCGCACAGGTCGCCGCCGTCGCGTCTTCCAGTGCCGCAGCCAAGGGCCTGCCGCTCGGCGGCGTCTCGACCACGCTGACCCGCGAACAGGCCCTGGCCACCTCGCCGCGCATCACCATCAGCACACCGTCGCTGAAGGGCAGTATCGCGCTCAAGGGCGCATTGATCGACGATCTCTATATGATCAAGTACGACCAGACGGTCGAAAAGAAGAATGATCCGGTCGAGCTTCTGACGCCTGCCGGCACTTCCAATAGTTACTATGTCGTCTCCGGTTATAACTTTCAGAATATTCCCGGTGCGCCGACGGATGATACGGTCTGGACACAAACTGGCGGTTCCGCGCTTCAAGTGGGGAAGCCAGTCGTGCTCAGCTATACCAACGGCGCTGGCCTCACCTTTACGCGCACGCTATCGATAGATGAAAATTACATGATCACCGAAGACGACGCGGTGACAAACTCCACACCACAAGCGATCGCTTTTGCTCCTTACTCAATGGTCGTACGTGCCGGAGTCCCTGCCGATGCAGGCAAAAATGCTGTTGTCCACGAAGGCGCTATCGCTACCTACTCGAATACAATGTCATCGCCGAAACTCGGCGACTACCGTACCGCTTCACTGAAATATAAGGATATGGCCAAGCCGAAGGACGGCAAGGCTCTTACCGGAGATGACAAGGTCTCGATTGGCGGCTGGTATGGCATCACGGATAAGTATTGGATGGCGGCCGTCATCCCTAACCAAGCACAGAGCGTTAAATATACCGTCAAGGCCGATCTGGTAAACAATGTGCCGATCTTCCGCAGTGGCTATGTCGATGCGCCCGTAACCGTCGCCCCCGGCCAGACCTGGAAGGCGCAGTCGCACGTTTTTGCCGGCGCCAAGCAGAATACCCAGCTCCAGACCTATGAAGACAGCCTGCATATCCCGCGCTTCCACTGGGCCGTGGACTGGGGAATGCTCTCCATCATCACCTATCCGATGTACTGGCTGCTCGATAAGCTCTATGCCTTCCTCGGCAATTTCGGTTTCGCCATCCTGGCCCTGACCGTTATCGTCAAGGTCGTCTTCTATCCGCTGGCCCACCGCTCCTACGAGTCGATGACCAAGATGCGCCAGGTGCAGGATCGCCTGAAGCCAAAGCTCGACGCCATCAAGAAGCGCTTCCCTGACGACATGCAGAAGCAGCAGGAAGCGACCATGGCCCTCTACCAGGAGGAAAAGGTCAATCCGATGGCCGGCCTGGGCGGCTGCCTGCCCATGCTGCTGCAAATCCCGGTCTTCTGGTCGCTGTACAAGGTGCTGCAACTGGCCATCGAAATGCGCCACGCGCCCTTCTTCGGCTGGATCAACGACCTGTCGGCGCCGGACTCGACCTCGATTGTCAACCTGTTCGGCCTGCTGCCGTTTGATCCGGCCACCGTGCCGCTGATCGGCACCATCCTGACCGGCCCGCTGCATATCGGCGTCGTCGCCATTCTTTACGGCTGCTCGATGTGGCTGAGCCAGCAGATGACGCCGATGACCGGCGTCGATCCGATGCAGAAGAAGATGATGGCCTTCATGCCGCTCATGCTGACCTTCTTCATGGCGCACGTTGCCGTCGGCCTGATCATCTACTGGATCTGGTCGAACATCCTGACCATCCTGCAACAATATTCCATCATGCACCGCCTCAAGGTCTCTAACCCGATCGATACCGGCTTCCAGAAGCTCGGCGAGATGATGAACAAGGGCAAGAAGGCCGCGTGACCGAATCGGAACAGCAACACGCTGAACAATTAGAGGCCGCGCGGGTGCTTTTCGCCCGCCCGGTCTCTTTCGTCATGGGCGCCGTATCCGTGGCGCAACTGCCGCCCGACGAACTGCCGGAAGTGGCCTTTGCCGGCCGCTCAAATGTCGGCAAGTCGTCGCTGATCAACGCCCTGGTCGGTCAGAAATATCTCGCCCGCGCCTCCAATGAGCCGGGCCGCACGCGCGAACTGAACTTCTTTCTGCTCAATGACGCCATGCACATGGTCGATCTGCCGGGCTATGGCTGGGCGCGCGCCTCCAAGACGACGGTCAAGAAGTTCCAGAACCTCGGTCGTGACTACCTGCGCGGCCGGCCGAACCTCAAGCGCGCCTATCTGCTGATCGATGCCCGTCACGGCCTGAAAGAGGTCGATAACGAGCCGATGGACGCGCTGGATAAGGCCGCCGTCAGCTACCAGATCATCCTGACCAAGGCCGACAAGATCAAGCCTGCCGAACTGGCCAGGGTGACCGAGGCGACGCAGAACGCCGTCAAAAAGCGCCCGGCAGCCCACCCGGTCGTGCTGGCCACCTCTTCGGAAACCGGCTTCGGCATTCCGGAACTGCGCCTCGAAATCATGCAGACCTGCGGCGTCACGCTGTAAGCTGGTTATAATTGCGCCCCCGGCCAGACGTGATACTCTGACCTCGAAAGAGGTGCCGTCATGGGTCTGGAAGCCGAAAGCGAAGTCAGGGTCGGGCACGAAAGCCATCACGCCCATGCCCTGCTGGAAAGCCGCGAGTTGATCCTGCGTGGCCCCTTTAAAAAGACCTTGCCGATCGCTGAACTAAAAGACCCACGCGTGGTCAATCACGAACTGCTGTTCGAGCATAACGGCCTGCCTTACGTCCTTGCCCTGCCGGAAGGCCAGGCGGCGAAGTGGCTGAAAAAGCTGACGACCGAGCCGCCTTCCCTGGCACAAAAGCTGGGCGTCGATGCCGGTCACCGGGCGCTGGTCTGGGGGCATGTCGGCGATGGTCCGCTCAATGACGCCCTGATCAATGCCGTCACCACCGATCCGGCCTGTGCCGCTCTCTCCATTGCCGTGGCGCTGACCTCCGCCGAACTCAATGCCGGCCTGGCGGAGCTGACCCAGCGCCTGCCCCATGCGCCGATCTGGATCGTCTATCCCAAGGGCGCCACATCAACCCTGCCGGAATCGGCGGTCCGCACCCATATGCGGGCGCTGAATTTCATCGATTCCAAAACCTGCGCTGTCTCTGATACGCTCACCGCCACGCGCTTTTCGTTACGGAAACCGGCGTAATCCGAAAAAATTCATGACAGCGACATACATATCCGCTAATGCGCGGGTGCTTTCTTTTGTCGCATTTCGGGCGAGAAAAGGGACGACCACTTTTCTCTGAAATGCTGACCTATGATCATCCAGACCGAAATCGACTCCGCTGAAGAACGTGGCTGGGCTACCGCCAAGCAACTGGCCGAAGCCCTGCCCTATATCCAGATCTACGACCGCGAGATCGTGACGATCAAGTACGGCGGCCATGCCATGGGCGAGGCCGAAACGGCCAAGATCTTCGCCTCGGATATCGTGCTGCTGAAGCTGCTCGGCATCCATCCCGTGGTGGTGCATGGCGGTGGTCCGCAGATTTCCTCGATGCTCGGCCGCGCCGGGGTCAAGTCGACCTTTATCGACGGCCTGCGCGTGACGGACGACGCCACCATGGAAATTGCCGAAATGGTGCTCTCCGGCGCGGTCAATAAGGAAATCGCCAACTGGATCACCCAGGCCGGCCGCGAAGCGGATGTCCGCGGTGTCGGCCTTTCGGGTAAGGACGCCGGCCTGATCACGGTCGAGAAGGCCACCCGCATCAAGAAGGACCCGGATTCGATGATCGAGCAGGTCGTCGACCTCGGCTTTGTCGGCGAACCAAAAAACGTCGATGACAAGCTGATCCGCACCCTGATCGACGATCCGAACCATGACTATGTGCCGGTCATCGCTCCGATCGGCGTATCGGAAGATGGCCACACCTTCAATATCAACGCCGATACGGTGGCTGGCGCCGTGGCGGGCAAGCTCAATGCCAAGCGCATGTTGCTGCTGACCGATATCGCCGGCGTGCTCGACGAAAACAAGAACCTGATCCGCCAGATGACCATTTCGGAAGCAAAGGGGCTGATCGAAACCGGCGTCGCTGTCGGCGGTATGATCCCCAAGCTGGAAACCGCCATCATGGCGGTGGAAGCGGGCGTCGAGGCCGTGGTTATCCTCGATGGCCGCCGCCCGCACGCCATGCTGGTCGAGCTGTTCACCGAACATGGTGCCGGCACTTTGATAACGGCGGACTAAAGCCCGCCGTTATCAATGTTTTTTGCGCGCTCAGGCCGCGAGGCCCGCGCAAACGTGCGCGGCGGGCGGTCGCCCTTGCCAAATTTGGCGAAGGTATCGCCAAATTTGGAGTCCTCACTCTTGTACCTCCCCGCTTGTCGGGGAGGGGGACCGCACGACGACGCGAAGCGGCTAGATGCGGTGGTGGGGCTTCTTGCTTTCCCAGCTTAGCCACCCTACACAAGCTAAATGCACGCCGCTCTTGCCCACGTCGATACCTGGATCTTTGATCTCGACCAGACCCTCTACCCGCATGAAGCCAATATCATGTCGCAGGTCGAGGAAAAGATGGCCGCCTTCATGGTCCGTCAGACCGGCCTGGCCCCGGCGGAAGCCGCGGTCCTGCGTGACCGCTACCTCCACGAACACGGCACCACGCTGGCCGGCCTCGTCGCCTATCATAATATCGATCCCTATACCTTTCTGAACGAAGTCCACGACGTTTCGCTCGATACCCTGGCGCCTGATCCGGACCTGAACGGCCTGATCAACGCCCTGCCTGGCCGCAAACTGGTCTTCACCAATGGCGACGAGCGTCACGCCATTCGCCTGCTCGACCATATGCAGATGGCCGACCTCTTCCACGGCGTCTTCCATCTCGAACATGCCGAGTGGATTCCCAAGCCGGCCCTGCAAACTTTTGAGAAGATGATGGCCGTCCATGCCGTTCATCCGGGCACTTCCGCCTTCTTCGAGGACAGCCCGAAAAACCTCAAGCCGGCGCATCAGTTGGGCATGAAGACCATCCTTGTCGGGCCGAAAGCGTCCGCCAACACCGATCCGCATGTTGATTTTCGCGCACCTTCTTTGAAAGCCTTCCTGAGTGATTTTCAACCGAATTAGGACTTGATCCTCTGACGCTTGCGGCCTATGGCCTAGCCATCTTTTTACAGTCCCATCAGATGAGCACAGCCATGTCCGACCTCGCCGCCTTCAAGGATGATATCGAAGCCGCCTGGGAGGTCCGCGACACCCTGTCGCCCACCTATCAGGGCGCTTATCGCCAGGCCGTCATGGGTGCCATAGACCTGATCGATAGTGGCCGCTTCCGCGTCGCCGAAAAGAAGGATGGCCAGTGGATCACGCACGACTGGCTGAAAAAGGCCGTGCTGCTGTCCTTCCGCCTCAATGGCAATGAGTTGATGCACACCGGCCGCGGCCTCTTTGAGCAGGCGCCGATCGGTCCCTTCTGGGACAAGGTGCCGAACAAGTTCGCAAAGTGGAACGTGAAAGACTTCACCGAGGCCGGCTTCCGCGCCGTACCGGGCGCCATCGTCCGCGCCGGCGCCTTTATCGGCAAGAACGTCGTGCTGATGCCGTCCTTCGTCAATATCGGCGCCTATGTCGATGAAGGCACGATGGTCGATGCCTGGGCCACGGTCGGTTCCTGCGCCCAGATCGGCAAGAATGTCCACTTGAGCGGCGGCGTCGGCATCGGCGGCGTGCTGGAGCCTCTGCAAGCCTCCCCCACCATCATCGAGGACAACTGCTTTATCGGCGCGCGCTCGGAAGTGGTCGAGGGCTGCATCATCCGCGAAGGCTCGGTGCTCGGCATGGGCGTTTATATTGGTAAGTCGACCCGCATCGTTGATCGCGCCACCGGTGAAGTCACCTATGGCGAAGTGCCGCCCTATTCGGTGGTCGTGGCCGGTTCCATGCCTTCGGCCAGTGCCGGTTCCAACGCCGCCTCGCCCAGCCTCTACTGCGCCGTCATCGTCAAGCGCGTCGATGCCCAGACACGCTCCAAGACCGGCATCAATGACCTGCTGCGCGACTAGGACGTGATGACTTTGGTTTCGCTCTTTTCTATCCTCCCCTCTTGAAGGGGAGGTGGCGAGCAAGCGTAGCCGTCAGGCGAAGCGTGTCGAGGCGGAGGGGTAAGGTTGCGCCCGCCAAACTTCGTTAAGGTTCGGTGCGCTTTCAAAAAAGTGCGTCACACTTTTTGGAAAGCGCTAATCTGTGCAAAAGTACTCGCGGGACTTGACCGATTCCTCCGGATCGGTCAAAGAACCGCCTCTGCCGATGCGGTCCCTTCGTCTATCGGTTAGGACGTCAGGTTTTCAACCTGAAAAGAGGGGTTCGACTCCCCTAGGGACTGCCAGCAGACCTCCGAAAAAGTTATGGGGTTTGGGGCCTATGGCCCCAAGGCTTTCCTGATCAAAGAAAAAGCCCGGTCTCTCGACCGGGCTTTTTCTTTGAATAGAAGATGTGGGGGCACAGCCCCCACACCCCATTAGTTCACGGTGGGCTTGCCGATCGTCAGGTGCTCCCCGTTGAAGCCGACATGGATGACCTCGCCGTCCGTCACCTCGCCACTGAGGATCTTGCGAGCGATCTCATCCACCAGCAGTTTCTGGATCACCCGCTTCAACGGACGCGCGCCATAGGCCGGATCATACCCCTTGTCCGCCAGATAATTCAGCGCCGCATCGTCGATGCTGAGCGTCATTTCCCGGTCGGCCAGCAGTTTTTCGAGGCCCTTGAGCTGGATGCGCACGATATCGTGCATGTGCGCCCGGTCGAGGCGATGGAACAGGATCATCTCGTCGATCCGGTTGAGGAATTCCGGCCGGAAATGCTTGCGAACCGCATTCAGCACCAGCGGACGCACAACCTCTATATCGCCATCCGGCTCCATATTGACCAGTACATCAGAGCCGAGGTTAGACGTCATGACGATCAAGGTATTGCGGAAATCGACCACGCGCCCCTGCCCGTCGGTCAGGCGGCCATCATCCAGCACCTGCAACAGGATGTTGAACACGTCCGGATGCGCCTTCTCGACCTCATCGAACAGCACGACCTGATAGGGCCGGCGCCGCACGGCTTCGGTCAGCGCCCCACCTTCGTCATAACCGACATAGCCCGGAGGGGCACCGATCATGCGCGAAACGGAATGCTTCTCCATATATTCCGACATGTCGAGCCGGGTGATCGCCGTCTCGTCATCGAACAGGAATTCCGCCAGC
>NZ_JBQCHT010000023.1:0-80786 GCF_051954415.1 Asticcacaulis sp. | reverse complement strand
GTCGAACGCTTCTTCAATAAACTCAAGCAATTCAGAGGTATTGCCACTCGCTACGACAAAAACCCTCTGAATTTTCTGGCAGCCGTAAAGATCGTCGCCACCAGAATCTGGATCAAAGCGTTATGAGTCTACGGCCTAATTGCCTTGGCCGCATGGGGTGTGCCGGTCATCGCGGCGCTGCTCTTTGGCGCCTGGCAGTTGTCGCAACCGCAGGGGCCATCATTGAAGATCGCCTTGCTGAGCGACGACCGCTTCGCCGGGCGGATCTACAACCATCCCGAAGCCAATGGCGAAATCACCGCCGCCTTCACCGCGCAGATCGCCGAGGCCGGCAGGCAAAAGCCCGCTGCTATTGTCCTGCCGGAAAAGATGCTGGCTACCGGCACGGTGCTCACCTCAGACAGCATCATCGTCGCCGGGCTTGATGGTCGGGTAAAGAACATCGCCGCCCTCTATCAAGGCGCGCAGACCCGCCTCTATTTCAAGAAACGCATGGTGCCGGGACTGGAAGCCGAATACCGTCCGGGTCATGACGAACTGACCACGCAAGTCAACGGTCAGTCCGCCGGCGTCGCCATCTGCAAAGACATGGATTTCGCGCCGGACCTGCGCCTCTATGGCCAGCGCGATGTTGGGCTGATGCTGGTGCCGGCGTGGGATTTTGACCGCGACCGTTATCTGCATGGCCGCATGGCGGTGGTGCGCGGCGTCGAGAACGGCTTTGCCGTGGCCCGTTCAGCCTCGCAGGGACTGATGACCCTGAGCGACGCCCACGGCCGCATCGTCGCGGAAAAGCCTACGATCAATGCCCCGGCCATGCTGATCGGCGACCTGCCTACCGGGCGTGGTCACACGCTCTACAGCCGTATTGGCAATGTCTTTGCGCAAGGGATGCTGGTGTTGTGGTTGGGATTGCTGGCGTTGCTGTTCTGGCGGCGTGTGAAAAAGTAAGAAACCCCACCACCACTTCGCTTCGCTTGTGGTCCCCCTCCCCAGTAAAACTGGGGAGGTATAATTGAGGAATGAGCTTTCTTATACCTCCCCGGCTATGCCGGGGAGGGGGACCGCACGACGCGCGTCAGCGCTAGATGCGGTGGTGGGGTTTCTTACTTTGACTTTTATCCCCCAAACCGCTAACGCCTCCGGCCATGTCAAACACCCCCGAAACCGAAGCCCCACGCCGGCGCACCTTCGCCATCATCTCGCACCCGGACGCCGGTAAGACCACCCTGACCGAGCACCTGCTGCTGGCCGGCGGATCGATCCGCGCCGCCGGCCAGGTGCGGGCCCGTGGTGAAAACCGCCGCACGCGCTCCGACTGGATGAAGATCGAAAAGGAACGCGGCATCTCGGTTTCTTCCTCGGTCATGACCTTCGAGCACGACGGCAAGATGTTCAACCTGCTCGATACGCCGGGCCACGAAGACTTTTCGGAAGACACCTACCGCACGCTGACCGCCGCCGATGCCGCCGTCATGGTGCTCGACGCCGCCAAGGGCATCGAGCCGCAGACCCTCAAGCTGTTCGAAGTGTGCCGCCTGCGCGATATCCCCATCATCACCTTCATCAACAAGATGGACCGCGAGGCCGAAGACGCCCTGGCCCTGCTCGATGAGGTGGCCGCCAAGCTGCAACTCGACCCGTCACCGCTCTACTGGCCGGCCGGTTCGGGCAATCGGTTCCGTGGGATGCTGGAGCTGAAGACCGGCCTGTTTTATCCCTTCACCAAGCGCGACTCCGGCGCCGAATATGACCAGGGCCACGAAGGTCCGGCGCCGCTCGACGAGGCCGTCGCTAAGGGCTGGCTCTCGGCCGATGAACGCGCGGAACTGACGGATACCGCCGAACTGATCCAGGGTGGTTTCAAGTCGTTCGACGAGGAATCATTCCTCGAAGGCCATATGACGCCGGTGATCTTCGGCTCGGCCTTGCGCCACTACGGCGTCAACCAGCTTCTGGAAGCGATCGGCGGTTTCGCGCCGCCGCCAAAGACGGTCAAGGCGACCAAGGCTGGCGTCGATACGGTGGTCAGCCCGACAGAAAAGGAAGTCACCGGCTTCGTTTTTAAGGTCCAGGCCAATATGGACCCGAACCACCGCGACCGAATCGCCATGCTGAAACTGACCTCGGGCAAGTTCCAGCGCGGCATGAAGCTGAAGGTGCAGAACACCGGCAAGCAGCTTTCCGTCAATGCGCCGATCATGTTCTTCGCGTCGGACCGCGAACTGGCTGAGGATGCCTTTGGCGGCGATGTCATCGGCATTCCGAACCACGGCGTATTGCGCGTGGGTGACTCATTGTCGGAAAGCGGCACGATCCGCTTCGCCGGCCTGCCGAACTTCGCGCCGGAAATCCTCCAGCGCGTGCGCGTGAAAGATCCGCTCAAGGCCAAGCATCTGAAAAAGGCGCTGGAGAGCCTGGCCGAAGAAGGCGTGACGCAGTTGTTCCGCCCGTCGATCGGCTCGGACTTCATCGTCGGCGCCGTGGGGCAGCTCCAGTTCGAGGTCATGGCCGACCGCCTGGCCAATGAATACGGCCTGGAATGCGTGTTCGAGCCGTCGCCCTATGCCGAAGCGCGCTGGCTTGGCGGAGACGCGGCCAAGATCGAGGACTTTGCCTCGAAGTACCGTGCGCAGATGGGGACGGATATCGATGAGGCCCCGGTTTTTCTCGGCAAGTCGGGCTGGGAGATCAATTATGTCGCTGAGCGCTTCCCGGATGTGAGTTTCCAGCGGACGAAAGAGCGGGGCTAAACTCCTCCCCATTTCTTAAATGGGGAGGTGGCATTTGCGTCGCAAATGACGGAGGGGCGCCCCTCCACCGCTTCGCGGTCCCCCTCCCCACTTCGTAGGGAGGAGATTAACTCGCCATCTGCCACCCGCTTCTTACAATCAGCGCGCCGAGCACAAACCACGAAGCTGCGAACAGCGTCATCCGTATGCTGATTCTGTTGACCAGTGACTGCCACAGCGAATGCGCCACGCGGATGCCGACATAAAGCCAGGCCAGGGCGACATTGATCGGGTCCGCCTGGCCCAGCAGCACGATCACGATGACCACGGCATAGAAAAGCGGCGGGGCTTCGGTCAGGTTATTGTAGTTGGCGGCCGGATTGAGCGCCCAGTCCGGCAGCTTCCGCATGGTGGAATAGGTCGCGGTATCCGGCGTCACGCCAGCCTGTTTGAAGGCCCGCATTCGGGACATATAAAGCCACATCATCATGGTGAAATGCAGGACGCCCATGGCCAGTATGGCGGCCAGCATCCCTTTTCCGGCTTCGGTCATTGGCAATCTCCTTTCAGTCTATTCTGCCGGTATTTGCCCTGTTTGGCCATGCCGGCCGTAAATCGTGGATAACCGTTCCCTTCGGCACTGCCTTTGCAATTGTCCATAAAACGCCGAACGGAGCGTATCGTCCTGATACGCTTTTCGCTTCGGACGCGATGGACAAGCGATGTTTGAATTTGGCCGTGAACTGAGGCGCATTTTTCGTAACCACGGCCGGGTCGATGCCGATCCCAGTCTTTACGAACTGATGAACCTGCAACTGCTGATCACGCAAGGCCGCCAGCTCGATATCGAAGGTGGCCGCGTCTCGACCAAGAACCGCTTCGCGCCCTATCTCGAAGCCGCCCAGGTCTGGCGCGAATATGGCCGCCGCACGGGTGATCCGGTGGCGCTGCGCCGCGCCGCCTCCGCCGCCGAAAACGCCGGCAAGGAAGCCAAGACGGCCGCCGAGGCCGCCATTGCCGCGCTGGAACAGGCGCAGACCTGCATCCTGTCTTCCGATCTCTATGAAACCCACGACCTGCTGAATTCCGCCGAGGAGCTGCTGGCCGGGGGCCGCGCCGCCATCCAGGACGATGAAGCCATTCGTGCCCGTTTCAACCGCGTGGAGGCGCAACTGGCCGCCCGTCTGGCGGTGAAACAGGGCGTCGGCGAAGACCTAGAACTGGCCCTGCTGGCCATGTCGCATATCGATCGCGCCGTCGAGCGCGCCGACAAGCGCGTGCAGCAGACCCATGCCGCCGCCGACAAGATCGAGGCGGCGCAGGCCCGCTATGAACGTGCTGACCTCTTGACCCTGGTGGGGCTCGACCGCTGCGATTCCGCGCTGATGGCGGCGGTGATCAAGGATTTCGAGGCGCTTCAGGCGCGCTTCGATCCGGCCTATGAGCCGGTGACGTGGTCGCGCGTCAATCTGCGCCTGGGTATGGCCATGGTATGGAAGGGCGAGATCGAGGGCAATCCGGGGGTGATCTCGGAAGGCATTTCACTGCTCAGCACAGAGGACGAGCCGGTTGATTTCGAGCATTCGCCGCTTGACTGGGTGGCGCACAAGCAGGCCCTGGCCATGGGGTTGCAGGCCCTGGCCGAACTGACGCTCAACCAGCAGATCTATGAAAAGGCCATGCAGGTCTATGACCTAGCGCTGAAGCGGCCGCTGCAAAAGGGCCTGTCGCTGCGCGGGCAACTGATCAACAACCGCGCCGCCTGTCTGGCCAAGCACGCCGAACTGAAGGGCGATCTCCAGTCGCTCGATCAGGCCGAAGCCGATTTCAAGGCCGAACTGCGCGCCTGCAAGCCGGAGCATGATCCGGTCGGCTGGGCGATCCTGCAAACCAATCTGGCGCGGCTCTATGTGGCGCGCGGCGATATCACCGGTTTCATGATGGAACGCACCGAAGCGGCCTATGCGCTGGAAGCGGCGCTGGAAATCTTCGACGAGCAGCACCTGAAAAGCCTCTCGAAGGGCGCGCAGGCCCAGCTCGATCGCGTGCGCGAACAGGCGTAAAACATATTGTCCCTTGATGCGCTTTTGCCGGAAGATTCCGGCGGGGCGCCATGGAGGACATGATCATGATCGTAACGACCTCGAAAGGGCTGGCGCGCGACAGCGTGCTGAAGCCCGGTGAAACCACCCTGACCGATGCCGCCGGCCTGCCGTTTACGCCGGAAAACCGCGAACGGCACGGTTCGGAATATGTGCCGACCGGCATTGACGATGCCCACCATGTGCACAGCGGCGCCGCGCTCGATATCGATGCCGCCGACATGCCGGAAGCGGGTGCTGTGGCGGTGCATGACACGGACGAAGACCTGCTCGCCGGTGAGCGTGAAACCCCGATCGCGGATGATACGGGACCGGTGCGGTGAGCCGATACGACATTGACCGGCTGATCCTGACGCCGGACGATATCGACCTGTCGCGCTCGCCCCTGGCCGGGCATTTAAAGGCCGAAACCTATGTGCTGGGCGCCTTTAATCCCGGCCTGACCCGGCTGGCCAATGGCAATCTGCTGCTGATGGTACGCGTCGCCGAAGCGCTGCGGACGCCGATCTTCGATAATCATGTCCATTCCATCCGCTGGGATGAGGGCCGGTATGGCCTCGATCCCTGGCCGCTGGACCTGGTCGATACCGCCGATCCGCGCGTCTTCAAGCTGCGCGGCGGCGGATGGCGGATCATCGCCCTGACCTCGCTTTCGTGGCTCCTGCCGGTCGAGCTGTCGCCGGATGGGCTCTCTGTGGTGGCCATGCACTATGAAAAGGCGGTGGCGCCGGGAAACAGCCTGCAATGTTACGGCATAGAAGACCCGCGCATATCGCGGGTGGACGGGCGCTTCCTGATGACGACCTGTTCGATCAGCCCGGAGCGGCAATCGACCACGCTGTATAGTTCTCAGAATGGTCTCGACTGGGTGTTCGAGGATATTTTGCTCGATCACCAGAACAAGGACATGCTGATCTTCGAGGGGCGGATCAACGGCGAATACTGGGCGCAGACGCGGCCGCTCGGTGATCTCTATTTCGCCTATCCGCCGGGCAGTAACTGGCGCGCCGGGCCTTCGATCAACCTCGCCACGTCGAAGGACGGGCTCTATTGGAAGCCCTGCCGCAAGCCGGGGATAAGGCCGCATTCGGGCACTGTGGCGACGGCGCGCATGGGCGGCGGCGCTCCTCCGATCCTTACCGCCGATGGCTGGCTCAGCCTGTGGCATGGTGTCGAGCCGAAGGAGATTATCGGCATTTACCGCACCTACTGGTCGCTGCTGGACAGGGACGATCCGGGCCGGATCATCCGCACCAGTCATGCGCCGCTAATCGAGGCGAATGCGGACCTGACCCATTCGATCGAGGACCAGGTCTATATCCGCGACGTGGTGTTTACCACCGGGATGGTTGATGGCGGTGACCATTACATCGTGGCGTCGGGTGAGGGCGACCTGGCTTGCCGGATCACCCATGTTCCGAAGTCGGTTTTTGCTGAGGAGGCAGCGGAAGCTTAAGGTCTCCCCCTCTTGGAGGGGAGCTTCGCTTCATCGCTTGCGATGAAGGGGAGAGGGGGTAAATACGGCGCGTGTAACCTTACCCCCTCTTGAAAATCGCGTGCCGCAATTTCCAAGCTCCCCCTCCAAGAGGGGGAGATTTTTTAAGCTAACTCACCGGCCTTAGCCGATAATGCCCAACACCCCATTCCGAACCGCCGGCATGGCCCCACAGCCCGGCGGTGGCCAGGAAGAACAGCCGCCAGCGCCGGCGCCAGATATGGGCGTCCTTGCCATAGACGGATTTCAATATCGGTTCGATCTGCGCCTGGCTGGCATCGAAATTCTCCAGCCAGTCCATGGCGGTGCGGCGGTAATTTTCGCCCGACCAGCGCCATTCGGCCTCGACCGTGAACAGGTCGGGGAAGCGATGCGGCAGATCCTGCGCCGGCATGATCCCGCCGGTGAAGAAGTATTTGCCGATCCAGTCATCAGCGTCGGCCTCATGATTGAAACGATAGGAATGGGCCTTCGAGGTGAAGACGTGCAGGAACAGGGCGCCGTTCGCTTTCAGCCAGGTGCGGGCGCGCGCCAGCAGTTCGCGCCAGTTCGACATGTGTTCGAACATCTCGACGCTGACGATGCGGTCAAACATCAGGTGCGTGGTGAAATCGTTCATGTCGGCGGTGAGGACCGTCAGGTTGGTCAGTTTGCGCAGGATCGCCTGGCGCTCGATATAGTCGCGCTGGGAATGCGAATTGGAGACCGAAATGATGCGGGCATTCGGATAGGTTTCGGCCATGTAAAGCGACAGCGAGCCCCAGCCGCAGCCCAGCTCGAGGATGGTCTGGCCGTCCTTCAGGTCGGCGTGGCGGCAGGTCTCTTCCAGGGCCAGGACCTCGGCCTCGTCGAGAGTGGTGTTGTCCGACGGGTAGAGGCAGCAGGAATATTTGCGCCGCGCCCCCAGGATATAGCCGAAGAAGCGGTCGGGGATTTCATAGTGCTGGGCATTGGCGGCCTCGGCATGGACGGCGATCGGATAGTCGTTCATGGCGGCCACGAACGCCTCTTCCGGGGGGGCGGATTGCGCGATCTTTCGTTTGCTGCGGCCGACCAGGAAATCGATGGCGGCCAGGGTCACGGCGTTCGGCAGGGGGGCGCGTTCGGCAAGCGTGGTAGCGAGGTTCATGATCGGCTCTTTGGGGGTAAGGGAAAGAAGGCTGAGGTGCGGGCGGCGTAGTCATCGAATGCCTGGCCGCGCGTTTCGCGCATGTGCTTTTCGAGCGGCGGAATGCCGGAGACATAAACGAGCAGGATATACATCTGGACCGGCGCCAGCATGGCCAGCCAGCCGAACGGACCGGACAGGGCGATCACTGCCCAGCCGCACCAGCCCAGCCACTCGAAGAAATAGTTCGGATGGCGCGACCAGCGCCACAGGCCGATATTGGCCACCGCTTTTTTGTGTGTCTTGCCAAAGGCGCGGAGTTGGGCATCGGCCACGCCTTCGCCAATGAAGGCGATGAGCAGAATGACGATGCCGATCAGGTCTGTGACGGCCGGGAAGGGCGCCGGACTGATGGCGGCGAAGCGCACGGCCATCACCAGGACAAAGGCGGCGATCGCCTGCGCCTGCAACATGCCGAAGAGATAGACCGGCCAGTCCTTCGGATGATCGGCCTTTATGGCGGCGTAGCGCGGATCGTCCTCGCCTTCATGAGTGCGCGCGGCGATATGCAGGCCCAGCCGCAAGGCCCAGACTGCGACCAGCACGCCGAGGCAGAGGCGGCGCAGGTCATTGGCGCCTTCGGCCGGCAGCAGGGCCGCCGCGATCCCGCCGGCGCCGACCGCGAAGGTCCAGAGGGTGTCGATCCAGCCGCTCTTGCCGGTCAGCAATTGCACGGCTGTGGCCGCCATCATGATGAGGCTTATGCCGGCGGCGAGGCCGATCAGGACGATAATATTGGAGGACAGGGGCATGGGCATTTCCGTGTGACCTGCCATGGCTTACGGAGGGCGCGTGCCATCGGTTCACGCCGGAGGTTGAAAAAATCGCCGCCTGATCCGGTGCGCGGTTGCGTGCGTATTCTGTTCATGGCTGGCTAAAATCGGAGCGATCCATGCGACTGATAATCCTGATGGCCGGGCTCGTCTTGGCGGGCTTTACCCCTTCTGCATATGCTATGTCGCCGCAGGGCGACTGGGCGCGTGGCGACGGCAAGGCGCGGGTGCGCATCGCGCCGTGCGGCGAGGACATATGCGCCGTCAATACCTGGATTCGACCGGGCACGAAGGATGAAAAAACCGGCGACCGCCTGGTGATGACGATCACCGACCAGGGCGACGGCAAGTGGACCGGCAAGGCTTACGATCCGCAGCGCCGCCTGCATTACCGGCTGAAGATGCAGGTGGCCGAAAACACCATGACGACGACCGGCTGTGTGCTGGGTGGCTTGATCTGCAAGGGCGTCGACTGGACACGAATTGAGAGCTAAGCGGACTTTCCGGGTGCGCGCTCGAAATCCGCTTTTTGTGCCGCGAACGCCCGCTGGTAGGCGGGCCGGGACTCGCCGCGCGCCACATAGGCGGCGAGGTTTGGGAACTCGTCCAGCAGGCCCGATGGCCGCAGCCTCAGCAGGACCGACACCATCATCAGGTCGCCCGCGCTGAAGGCGCCGTCTAGCCACTCATCGTCGCCCAGGCGGGCAGACGGCGGCTTCAACCGGTCACGGATGCGGTCCTGGACCAGTGGCAGGCGTGCCTCGGCCCAGGGCTTGTCGCGTTCGATAATCCGGGCGGTCACCAGGTCAAGGATCGGCGGCTCCACCGTATTGGTCGCGGCGAACATCCAGGTGATGGCTCGTGCCCGACCATTTGCATCCTGTGGCAGCAGGCCGGGATGCTGTTCGGCAATATGGAGGACGATCGATCCGGTCTCAAACAGGACAAGGTCGCCGCACTCATAGGTGGGAATCTGGCCGAAAGGGTGCCGCGCCAGGTGCGCGGGCTGCTTCATGGTCTCGAAGGAGAGATGACGGACCTCATAGGGCTGGCCGGTTTCCTCCAGCGCCCAGCGCACGCGGGTATCGCGGGCCAGGCCACGGCCGCCATCGGGTGAACGTTCAAAAGCGGTAATGACGGGCGGCATCGGCAGGCTCCGGATTGGTGTACCGATTAAGGCGCGCCATGAGGATCAAGTCAATCGCCGTCATCCGCTCCCGGTGGCGTCAGGCGGATGCTGCGCCGGGCCAGGGCCTCGCGCAGCAGCATTTCAAGCTGGGCATTGGTCGAGCGTAGTTCGGACGCGGCCAGGCGCTCGACTGCCGCCAGGACGTCCGGCGGCAGTCGCAGGGGATAGGCTTTCTTGCCGGGCGAGGCCATCAGAGCACTTTCCGAAAAGTGTGACGCACTTTTCGGATTAAAAAGTGCGTCAAAGTAAAGAGCTAGAGCATAGATCCGATTCAGTCGGATCTATGCTCTAGCCGTAAAGTGTGCCGGTATTGACCACCGGCTGGACTTCCCGATCGGCGCACAGCACGACCAGCAGGTTTGACACCATCGACGCCTTGCGCTCCTCGTCGAGATCAACGACGCCGCGCTGCGACAACTGCTCCAGGGCCATTTCGACCATGCCGACGGCGCCGGCGACGATCTTCTGGCGGGCGGCAATCACTGCCTCGGCCTGCTGGCGCTTGAGCATGGCGCCGGCGATTTCCGGCGCATAGGCCAGGTGCATCAGGTGGGCTTCATCGACCGCCACGCCGGCCACCGCCACGCGCGCCTGCAAATCCTCTTTCAGCCGGGCGCCGACGATATCGGCGTCATCGCGCAAGGTTGGCTGGCCGTCATCGGCGTGATCGTAGGCATACTGGCGCGCCGTTTCGCGCAGGGCTGTCTCGATCTGGATATTGACGAAGGCGGCATAGTCATCGACATCGAACAAAGCCTGCGCCGAATCCGCGACGTGCCAGACGATATTGGCGGCGATCTCGATCGGATTACCGCGCTGGTCATTGACCTTCAGGGCTTCGCTGGTGACGTTGCGGACGCGCAGGGACACCTTGCGGCGACCGTACCAGAAAGGCACCCAGCGCAGGCCTGTGTTGCGGTCGCTGCCCTTGTAATTACCGAAGACGGTGAGCGCCACGGTCTGGTTGGGCTGGACGGTGTAGAAGCCCATCAGCAGGAAGAGCGCCGTCAGGGCCGGGGGTATGGCCCACAGCGGCATCCGCATGACGGCGGCGATGACGGTCGCCGCCACGAGCGCCAGGAAGACCAGCAGCATCACGCCGCCATTGCCGCTTTCGCCGGAGCGTTCGCGGGTACTGTTTATCGGTTGATCGTTCATCTCAGCCTCCCTTAAACATCCATTTCCTTGACGACAAATCCCTTGCCGAGCACCTTCGGCCGTATGCTGAGGATGCGGTGCGTCTTCTGTTTGCGCAGAAGGAAATTTTCCACGACCACGCCGTTGGGGTCGTGCGCAGAACTGTAGTTCAGAATCTCCCAGCCCTGCGCCACCAGTTCGCTCAGGGGCCTGCTGTCATCGGTCATGTCACCCTCCAAAAGTTATATCAAAGTGATATCACTTTTGGCGCGGCAGGTCCACTTGTTTCGGTCGGGGGAAATTACGCCGGCGGATTATGCTTCAGCAGGAAGCCCATCATGGCTTCGAGGGTCTGGACGCGTGACGCCTCGCGTGACAGCCAGTGGTCCTCGTGGTCGGTTGCCACCAGTTCGACATCCTTGCCGGCGCGTTTCAGGGCATCATAAATCTGCTGGCTCTGATCGAACGGCACGACCACATCGTCCTTGCCGTGGATCAGCATGACCGGCACGGTAATATCGGCCACATGGCTGAGCGGGGAGATTTCCGCCAGCCGGCTGTCATCGCCCATGAACCGCTTCCAGTACAACATGCCGTAGCTGTCGCCATCGAAGCCCTCGCGCTCACGGCGGTAGTCGAGGAAGGTCTTGAGGTTCGACAGGCCGGAGATCGACACGGCGCAGTTATAGACGCCCGTTTGCAGGGAAACCCCGGCCAGGGCCGCATAGCCGCCATAGGAGCCGCCGGCGATGGCGACCCGCTTCGGATCGACCATGCCTTCCTTTGCCAGATATGCTACGCCATCGGACAGGTCAGTCTGCATCTTGCGGCCGAATTCGCCATAGCCCTTCGCGGTGTAGTCCTTCCCGTAGCCGGCTGAACCGCGGTAATTGGGCTGGAGCACGACATAGCCGCGCGAGGCGATGGCCTGGGATATCCAGTCGAAGTCCCCGGCGTCAAAGGCTTCCGGACCACCATGCGGCAGGACGACAAGCGGGCAGTTTTTCGCCTCGCGGTGCGGCGGCAGGGTGACCCAGGCGGGGATGTCCAAACCGTCGGCGGCCTTATACTGGATATAGGTTTTCTGTGCCACCCAATCGCCGGGCAGGTCGGGATAGGCGGAGCCGATCTCCTTGAAATCGCCGGTGGTGAAATCGAAGAAATAATAGGTGCCGGCATCGCCTGCACCCTCGGTGAATACCAGCACCTTGCGTGGATCCTCGGCAAAGGCAAGCATCTGGTTGAGCTGGCCGGGCAGGGCGTCGGTGATCAGGGCCGGCAGACGCTTCATCACCGCGTCGTAGAAGGTCCAGGTCTCGATCGAGCCGCTGTTGCCGAAGCCGGCCAGCAGATAGGTCTGCGGATGGTAGATCGGGTAGTTGTCGCTGCCCTTGAGGTCCAGAGGCGTGCGGTTGCCGCTGAAGTCGTATTCGAAGAAACGGCCGGTATCTTCGCCGCTGTTGAACTTGATCAGGACCGATTGCGCCGTGCGTCCCAGGCCCCACAGGCCCGGCATGTCATATTTGGCGTCGACACTGAGCAGGGTCTGCCAGCCCTTGTCGCCTTTTACGCTGACCGTCCATTTCTTGGTGTCGTCATCATACACGCTCTTGGCGGCCACCGTGCCGTCGGCGCGGACGATCCAGTTCTGCACTGGCCGCGAATCGACGTCGAGCTTGAAGCCGCGGCCGGTCGTGGTGCCGAAGGCGTAAAGGCAGCGGTCAATGGTCTCGGTGGCGGTACTGCCGCCATCCGCCGTGCCTATGCCTTCCGGGCGTTTTAAACCGGAGGCGGTGATGCGATAGCCGTCTTCCGCCTTGATCCGGTAAAAGTCGCCGGTAACAATGGAGGTGGGGACGCCGGTCACATTGGCATAGAGCTGGATGCGTTTGCCGGCCGGCACGTCAAGCACCAGGCCGTAGGACTGCTCATACTTGCTGCCGTAATAGATTTCGGTATTCGAGGTGACGACCAGGATATGGCTGTTGTCCGCCCACATGACTTCCCGCAGCTTGTCACCGGCGATCGCGGCGGCAGCGGCCTTGCCGGTGGTCAGGTCGTAATCGAAAACAATACGTTCCCCGTTCTTTTCCATGATCATGGCGATGCGTTTGGCATCCGGTGACAAGGCCACCTTTTCGACGGCGGGCAGCTTGCCATAGACGGTAAGCGGTGGCGGCGCAGGAGTGGCGCCAGTTGTTTGGGCAAGCGCCCGGTTCCACAGGCTGAGCGTCGAAACGCCACCCAGGGCCGTAACAAAAAAACGACGTGAAATCTGGCTGTGTGATGCCATATGGATCCCCCCCGGAAAATGTCCTGCTCGATCTGCGTGGCAGGTTATGGACAAAGGGTATGCTATTCCGCATCCCGATGCAATCCATGATGGTGATCATTGACCGGACTATAGCGCCCTGCGGCAAAAATGAACTGTCCGCTATTCCCTGTAGACTGTCTTCAATTTTTCAAGTGTCGCCTGGGCGGCTGCCGGATCGGCGGTTTCATTGGCATCGTTCCAGCCGAAAGCTTCGTCTGGGCCGAAGTCCTGCACCACTATGCCGTCACGACGGGCCAGGACGCCGACACCCTCATGATAGAAACCGTAGTGGACGCCTTGCTGCGGGGTCAGCCAGACGATCTGGCCGCGGATGGGAATGACGCTTTCATCGCGCCACAGGGCGCGGGCGCCGTAGCCGGTGCAGTTGATGGCGACCTTTTCCTTCAGTCTGGAGAGATCGGACGGCTCATGAAATTCCATGTATTCAAAACGCCCGCCGGCCAGCAGGAAATCAGTCTCAAGCTGGCGACCGTAATCGGCGATATTGAAGGAGAGGTTGGCGGCGCGCCGCACCTGCGCGGCGGCAAACGGCGCGGTTTCCGGTGCCACGGGGCCGGAGTGCGGCATCAGGCCCTGAAGGCGGTCGTTCAGAGAGGCAAAACCGGGATCAAAAGTGTCAGTGGGTTCAGGGGCGGCCGGCTGGGTTTCCGGTTCCGGATTGCGCAGGATGTAGTAATCGATCCATTCCACCGGATTGCCGGCGCTGCCGACATAGCTTTCGTGCAGGGCGGCGGCGATGCGCGCCATGCGTTCCCAGCGGACGGGGAAATCGGCCGGCATGGCGGCGGTTTGTGCCACGCGCGAATCCGGCGACCAGATGCCGGTGGCGCGCGCCGAGCGGACAAACGGAAAGCGCTCCTTCGCATAGATGGTGACCTCGGCCCCGGCGCGCTGGGCGGTGATGGCGGCGGTCAGGCCGAGCGCACCGGCGCCGATGACGGCAATCTTTTTTGGCGAGGACTGCATGGCCAGCCAGACGGCTTCTGCGGCCGAGCCCCAGGAGAGCGACCAGCCGCTGCCGCCATGGCCGTAATTATGGATGACCTGTTTGCGCCCGACGGTTTCGCTTTCGATGCGCGGACCGGCGGCGCGGAAGGGGCGCAGGCAGACCGTGGTGCGGAACACCTGCGCCGGATCGGTGCGGATCGGGATCAGCGGCGGCTCGGCCGCCAGGGCTATTCGGGGCGCCGTTAGCGGGGTCAGCACGGCGGCGGCCAGGCCGGTGCGGATAAGCGTACGTCGGTCGGTCGTTCTGGCCATAGGCTCCCCCATCTGTAAGCGCCGGCACCCTATACGACGGTATCATGCGGCGACAAGCCCAAGGACTATGGGATAGGGAATGGTCACAAAAAAATGACCAGCTAGATGTTGTGGTATTGGGTCGAAGCAACAAACCCACCACCACGCCATGAAGACTGGCGCAGTCCCCCTTCGCGGCAAGCCGGGGAGGTATAAGGTGGAGGATGATCGCTTTAAACCAGCGTACCGTGGCAGTGCTTGAACTTGGCACCTGAGCCGCCCAAAGGGCGAAGCCCGTCTGGCTAAAAATTTGCGGCTCAGACGAGCGTGCCGTGGCACGTGCTTGAACTTGGCGCCTGAGCCGCCCAAAGGGCGAAGCCCGTCTGGCTAAAAATTTGCGGGTCAGACGAGCGTACCGTGGCAATGCTTGAACTTGGCACCTGAGCCGCCCAAAGGGCGAAGCCCGTCTGGCTAAAAACTTGCGGCTCAGACCAGCGTACCGTGGCAATGCTTGAACTTGGCGCCTGAGCCGCAAGGACACAGGCCGTTGCGCGAGGTGTTTTCCCAGCCGGCCGGCAGGGCCTGGGGCGGCAGGGCGGCGCGTTGTTCCGGGGTCAGGTCGTCGGTCAGTCTGGCGGCGCGCTCATTGTGGCCGGTCAGCGGATCGAGATGGACTTCCTCGAAGGCCCGGCGCTGCTGGGGCAGGGAAGGCGCGAACGGCATCGGTTCGGCTTCGGCCAATTGTTCCGGGAATGCCTCAAAACGGATTTCCATGGTCATCAGCCAGCGCGTGACCGAGTGGCGCAGATTGACCAGCAGGGTCTCGAACAGGGTGAAGGCTTCGGTCTTGTATTCGTTCAGCGGATCGCGCTGGCCGTAGCCGCGCAGGCCGATGACGGCGCGCAGGTGATCGAGGTGCATCAGGTGCTCGCGCCAGTGCATGTCGATCATTTGCAGCAGGAACTGCTTTTCCAGCGCCTTCATCTGGTCGTCGCCGAGCAGGCGCAGACGCTCCTCCATCTTCTCGGCGGCCAGGGTCTGGATGCGTTCCTCGAATTCCTCGTTGGCGATGCCCTCTTCCTGCGCCCATTCTTCCAGCGGCAAATCGAGCCCGGTCAGGTTGAGGATAGCTTCCTTCAGCTCCGGAATTTCCCACTTTTCGGCATAGGCCTTGGGCGGCATGTGGCGCTCGACCAGGTCGTGGATCGTATCGGTGCGGAATTCGCCGATCAGTTCGCTGAGGTCATCCGAATCCATGAAGTCCTGGCGCTGCTCGAAGACGGCCTTGCGCTGGTCATTGACCACATCGTCGTACTTCAGCAGGTTCTTGCGGATTTCGTAGTTACGCTGTTCCACGCGCTTTTGCGCCGTGGCGATGGCCCCGTTCAGCAGCTTGTGCGTGATGGCCTCGCCTTCCTCGACGCCCAGCGATTTCATCATCGCATTCAGGCGGTCGCCGGCGAAAATGCGCATCAGGTCATCTTCGCAGCTAAGGAAGAATTTCGAGCGGCCGGGGTCGCCCTGACGGCCGGTACGGCCGCGAAGCTGGTTGTCGATACGGCGGCTTTCGTGGCGTTCGGTGCCGAGCACGAACAGACCGCCGGCCGCCAGGGCCTTTTGCTTCAGGTCGCCGACCTGGGCTTCGATCTCGGTCTTCTTGGCGAGAATCTGCTCGGCCGAGACGGCATTGCCTGCGGCGTCCTGTTCGGCCAGCCATTTCTGCACGCGCATGTCGACATTGCCGCCCAACTGGATGTCGGTGCCGCGGCCGGCCATGTTGGTAGCGATGGTGACCGCGCCCGGTACGCCGGCATCGGCGATGATGTCGCCTTCCTGCTCGTGGAAGCGGGCGTTCAGCACGTTATGCGGAATGCCCTTGCCGGACTTGTAGACGATATCATAGGCGTCTTCGCCGGCCTTCAGTATATCCTTCTTATCGGCATTGGCGAAGTTGGCGCGCAGGGTGCGAGACTGCTCGACCTTGTAGCTGTAATTATTGAGGAACTTCGACAGGTCGTCGGACTTCTCGATCGAGGCGGTGCCGACCAGGATCGGCTGGCCCTTGACGTAGCAATAGGCGACCTGGGCGGCGATGGCGTTGAACTTCTCCGCTTCGGTGCGGTAGACCTCGTCGTCGTCATCGACGCGCATGATCGGACGGTTGGTCGGGATTTCGAGCACATCCATCTTGTAGATGTCGCCAAATTCCTGTGCTTCCGTGGCGGCCGTGCCGGTCATGCCCGAAAGCTTTTCGTACATGCGGAAATAGTTCTGGATCGTCACCGAGGCCAGGGTCTGGTTTTCGGGCTGGATATCGACGCCTTCCTTGGCCTCGATCGCCTGGTGCAGACCTTCTGAGAGCCTGCGGCCCGTCATCATGCGGCCGGTGAACTCGTCGATCAGGATAATCTCGCCATCCTTGACGATATAGTCCTTGTTGAGTGTGTAGAGCGTATTGGCGCGCAGGGCCTGGTTGGAATGGTGGACCAGCGAGATATTGACCGGATCGTAAAGCCCGGCCGAATCTTCCGCCAGATGGCCGCCGGCCTCCAGCATTTCTTCCAGACGCTCGGAACCCAGTTCGGAGAGCAGGACCTGGCGCTGCTTTTCATCCAGCTCGAACGTATCCGGATCCTTGATCAGTTCAAGGGTGATGGCGTTGAGAATCTTGTAAAGCTCGGAGCGGTCCTCGGTCGGGCCGGAAATGATCAGCGGCGTGCGGGCCTCGTCGATCAGGATCGAGTCGACTTCGTCGACGATAGCGAAGTTGTGACCGCGCTGGACCATTTCGTTGCGGCTGTAGGCCAGGTTGTCGCGCAGATAATCGAAGCCGAATTCGTTATTGGTGCCGTAGGTGACGTCCGAACCATAGGCCTGCTTGCGCTGGCCCTGGGAGAGGCCCTGGACGATGACGCCGGTGGTGAGGCCGAGGAAACGATAGACGCGGCCCATGAAGTCGGCATCACGCTTGGCCAGGTAGTCGTTGACCGTAATCAGGTGGACGCCCTTGCCCGACAGGGCATTGAGATAGACCGGCGCGGTGGCCACCAAGGTCTTGCCTTCGCCGGTCCGCATTTCGGCGATGCCGCCCTTGTGCAGGATCATGCCGCCGACAAGCTGGACATCGTAATGGCGCTGGCCGATCGAGCGCCAGGCGGCTTCGCGCACCACGGCGAAGGCTTCGTCCATCAGCGAATCGAGCGAGGCGCCCTTGGCGATGCGCTCCTTGAAAATCTGCGTCTGACCGCGCAGTTCCTCATCGCTCATCGCCTTGTATTTGGGCTCGAGCGCGCTGATCTTCTGCGCGCGGGCCATGTAACCGCGGACCTTGCGATCATTTGAGGAGCCGAAAAGCATTTTGGCGATGGCCAGCATGAGAAACCTTAACTATGAATTTCGTATCAGTCTGAAATAGCCTCAAATCGGGCCAGATTAGCCTGTCAGATGTAGAGAATTGTGAAGTCGGCGCGAAAACGTCTTATTTATCTGTAGTGTTCGTAACGAGACTGAAACGACTTACAGGTCAAATAGGTCCGGAATTGCGCTTTTCAAGCACGGGCACTGACTTAAGCGGCGGAATGATGTATGTCAATCTCGGCATGGAGTCGGTACCGTCGTAAGGCCACTTTGGGGAAATTCATGGTTAAACGCTCTGTCCTGCGCTTCGTATACGTACCTGTCCTGCTGGCGCTGAGTTTAAGCGTCGCTGCCTGTAACAAGACGACCGTCAGCAATGAAGCGCCGCCGGAAGCCGGCGATGTCGCCGTGGCGCGGATCGATGGCGAAACCATCTGGACCTCCGATGTCCGCGCCGAGGCGATTGCCCAGGGGCAGATCGGTCCGGGGGAGCCGCTCGATGTCACCTCCGACCTGTTCTCGCGCACCCTGGAAGAGGTGATCGACCAGCGCCTGCTGGCCAAGGCGGCCATGGCCAAGGGGCTGGAGAAATCGACTACCGCCCAGCGCCGCCTGCGCGCCGCGCATGACCGCATTCTGGGCGACATGCTGGTCGAGACCAGCATCGACCGCGATATCGACGACAAGGCGGTCAAGGACCATTATGATGAGCAGGTCAAGCTGTCGAAACAATCCGAGGAAATCCGGACGCGCCTGATCCTGCTGCGGACGAAGGCCGAGGCCGACACGGCGCTGAAGCAGCTCCAGGGCGGTGCCCTGTTCGAAGCCATGGCGATGGAAAAGTCGATCGACCAGGGCACGCGCTTCAATGGCGGCGACATGGGCTATTTCACCACGGACATCATGCCGCAAGCCTATAAGGGCGTGCTGGCGACCGCCAAGACCGGCGATACGGTCGGCCCGGTCCAGGTCGATGGCGGCTGGGCCCTGCTGCGGGTGGAGGATCGCCGGCCCGAGCAGTTGCCGACACTTGAGGAAGAGCGCCCGATCATCATGCGCTACCTGATCTACAACCAGGTTGCGGGTATGCTGAATTCACTGCGCAAGAAGGCAAGGGTGGAGCTGCTGGTCAAGCCGTCCCAGACGTCGGGCAGCCAGGAGCCGGATTCCGCCCCGGCCTCGATGGAGGCGGATGACAGTGCTTCGGACAGCGCCTCGGCATCCAGCGCCGCGCCTGTGAAAAAGGCCGGGCAAAAGACGTAAATCGTTACCCGGCCTTCAAAAAGGGCGATCGCCGGCAGCGATCAGAACTTCGCCGTACCCGGCGCGAAACCGAAGGCCAGCAGGCCCATCAGGAAGGCTTCAATCTGCTTTTTCATCGTTGTGGCGCTCCCTTAGTCCACGATGGGCAGGCGATGCGCGCGGGCCCAACCGATGACGAGGTTCACAAAAATGCTGGCAATGGACTTCATGATACTTAATTCCCGCGGGTGATGGCCCGCCTCATATTTACTGACAGCGCTGTCATAACATATTTCGCACCTGCGAAAAAGTCCTCTCTCCATCACATTTGCCAAAACCTGTCGTAACAGTGCGTGTATCGGGCCGGAGCGCCTATTGCCTATGGCGTCCTTACCGTGTCTCTGTTAAGGGGCAAGACCGTATTCCGTAAGTCAAAGGAACCGCGCCAGTGACCAAGACGCCCCCTGCAAAAACCCCATCCGCCAGCCGCATTACCCAGCGCGCCGCTGAGGGCCTGGCTGGGGGTTTGGCCGGAGGACTGGAACGTGCGCTTGATCCCTTTACCAGCGCGGTGAAGCGCGCGGTCCAGACCGGCGCCGACGCGGTCGCCAACCTGACGCATACGCCGGAGGCCGAGGCCCCTAAGGCGGCGGCACCCGGAAAGCCCGGCCTGGCCGTATCGCCCCTGGCCGTGCCCTTGCCCGACATGCCGCCGGTGGCCGGCGTGCAACTCTCCACCGCCCGGTCTGGCTTCTATAAGCACGATCGCAAAGACACCCTGCTGATGAAGTTCGCCGAAGGCACCACCTGCGCCGGCGTCTTCACGCGCCATACGGTCGGCTCCGCGCCTGTGGACTGGTGCAAGAAGCAGCTCGACGCCAATGAGGGCAGCGATGTTCGCGCCCTGATCTGCAATGCCGGCTGCGCCAATGCCTTTACCGGCAAACCTGGCGCCGACGCCGCCCGCCGCACGGCATCCGCCCTCAGCCGCCGCATCGATTGCCGCCAGCGCGACATCATGCTGGCCAGCACCGGCGTGATCGGCGTTGTGCTCGATGACAGCAAGATCGCTGCCCGCCTGTTTGATCTGGAAAAAGACCTGCGCGCGGATGCCTGGGCCGATGCCGCCAGCACGATCATGACCACCGACACCTTCCCCAAGGGCGCCTCGGAAACGGCCGTGATCGAGGGCGTGACGGTGCGGATCAACGGCATTGCCAAGGGTTCAGGCATGATCGCGCCGGACATGGCCACCATGCTGGCCTTTATCGCCACGGATGCCACCTTGAGCCCCGGCGTGCTGCAAAGCCTGCTGGCGCTTTATACCCGCACCACATTCAATTCGGTGACGGTGGATGGCGATACCTCGACCAACGACACCTGCCTGCTGTTCGCTACGGGGGCAGCCGGCGCGCCGAAAATTTCCCGCGCCGGCGACAAGCGCCTGGCCGATTTCAAGGCCAAGCTGGAAAAGGTGATGCACTCGCTGGCCACGCAACTGATCCGTGACGGCGAGGGCGCCACCAAGTTCGTCAAGGTCAATGTCACCGGCGCGTCAAGCCCGGCGTCGGCGCGGAAAATCGCCAAGTCGATCGCCGAAAGCCCGCTGGTCAAGACGGCGCTGGCCGGCGAGGACGCGAACTGGGGCCGGATCGTCATGGCCGTCGGCAAGACCGAGGAGCCGGTGGACCGCGACCGCATCGCCAACCGCTACGGCGACCTGGTGGCGGCCGAGCACGGCGCCGTGTCACGCACCTATGACGAGGCGGCGATGTCGGCCTATATGAAAAATGCCGAACTGGAGATCAGCGTCGATGTCGGCGTCGGCCGCGCGCTGGCGCATGTCTATACCTGCGACCTGACGCATGGCTATATCAGCATTAATGGCGATTACAGAAGCTAGGCTTGCAAAAATCCGTAATTTGTGCAAAATGCACAATATGGAGGCTGCCAATGGTTACGGTTACCGCGACTGAATTTGCCAAGAATTTCGGACGCTACCGCGAAGCCGTTCACCGGGAGCCGGTGGCGGTGACGTCGCACGAACGCATAGCCGGTTATTTCCTGTCCAGCGAAGATTTTGAAGCCTATCAGCGCCTGAAAGCCATGTTGCCCAGGGCCTATGCCGCACATGAAATGCCCGCCGAGACCTTGCAGGCACTACACAATGTCCGGATGGATAACCGGCACGACCACCTGAATGTGCTTCTGGACGAATGAGCCTGCCGAAGCCTGAGCCGGGCCTGGTCATTTCCTATGCCTATGTCTGGCGGTATGAAGATCGCGCCGGTCAGAAGGAAGGACGAAAGGACAGGCCCTGCGTTATCATATTGGCCGTCGAGCAGGCAGATGACCGCACCCTGGTGAGTCTGGCGCCCGTTACACAGAGTCCGCCGGCATCCGACGCCGCCGTCGAACTTCCGCCACGGGTGAAGGCGCATTTGGGGCTGGATGACCAGCCGTCCTGGATCATCACGGATGAGCTCAATCAATTCGTCTGGCCCGGCTTCGACCTGCGCCCCGTCAAAGGGGGCGCAAATGGTTTTGCCTATGGCTTCTTGCCGCCGAACCTGTTTGAAAAGGTACGGCAGTCGGTCTTATCTGCCGCACAACAACATCGCACCCGTATCGTAAAGCGTGATTGATATGAAAACCATCCTCGTCGTTGCCGCCGCGCTTGTGGATTCCGATGGCCGCGTGCTGATCGCCCAGCGTCCGGAAGGCAAGCAACTGGCCGGTCTGTGGGAATTTCCCGGCGGCAAGGTCGAGCCCGGCGAGACTCCGGAAGTGGCCCTGATCCGCGAACTGGAGGAAGAACTGGGCATCATTGTCAAACAGGCCTGCCTGGCGCCGTTTGTCTTCGCCTCGCATACCTATGAGACCTTCCACCTGCTGATGCCGCTCTATCTCATCCGCCGCTGGGAAGGCGAGCCCGAAGCCAGGGAACACGCCGCGCTGAAATGGGTGCGGCCCAATGACATGAGCCAGTATCCCATGCCGCCGGCCGATGATCCGCTGGTCGCCTGGCTACGCGATTTTATCTAAAGCGCTTTGGCTTCGCCGAACTTCGTTTCCGAAAAATGTGACGCACCGCACCGGCGGCCCGGTTTTCGGATTAAAAAGCGCGTTGAAAGTAATCGTTAAGCGTTTTTGAAAACCCACTGTTAGAGCCTTCGGCGTAACCTGGTTATCCGGAGGGCCGGGCAATGACGCATGGACCAAGCTACGGAAGACAGTCTGAAACACACGACGCCCAATTCCTGCGGCAACGCCTGGGCGCGAACTCGAAACGCCTGAGCGCGCAGAGCGAGATTTCCGATCGCCTGAAACTGATCAGCACCTTTGTCCTGATCGGCCTGTGCCTTTATCTCGGCCTGACGCAGTTCAGTCCGTGGGATGTGCCGACCACCCTGCGCCATCTGGCCGCCGGCGGTGGCTGCGATATCGCCCGTGCGGTCCATCTGGCGCCGGCCCATCGCGGCGAACCCGGTTACTGGTCCTATTTCGATCCACGCCACAAGGGCGTTGCCTGCGCCGTCTGAGCGGCATGGCCAAAAAGCCGGAATGTGTTAACGTCCTTTCAAATCTGAGGAGGGGCGTATGAAATCAATTCCTGTCGGAATGGTATTGGCTGTAATGTGCAGTCTTTCAGCGTGCGATAAGATACCATCTGAGACTTCGTCCACTGCGGCTTCATCGCAAGAAGCGATACCTGATCCGGAAGCTTTTCTGACGCGTCTTTACGCCCATTACAGCGGCAAGCCTGCGGATACATCTTTCTCACCGACAGGTGCCCAGGCGCCGCTATGGTTCGACAGGGAGATGGTGGGCCTGATGGCCGAAGATACACGCCTGGCGAATGGCGAGGTCGGCGCACTCGATGGCGATCCCATCTGTGATTGTCAGGACTTCGGCACATTGTCCGCGAACATCAAGATTGAGCAGGTAACGGCCACAACGGCCAGGGCGAGCGTCATCATCACCGAAACGGGCGCAACCTATAGCCCGGCAGCCCGGCAGCCGCGCACAATCACCTATGATCTGGTGATGGAAGACGGTGACTGGCGCATCCATGATATTGGCACAAAAGACATGCCCAGCCTGCATGACTGGCTTGTCAAATCGAACGCCGAGGCCAGTTCGCGTTAAAGCTTACCTTCCTTTACGCCCAAAGCGTCCGCCAGTCGCATCTTCGCGGAGCCGGGACGCAGGGGTTTCTGCTGGCTGTCATGGGCCTTCCAGCCAGAGAGGGTGATGATCTCGAAGGTGGCCGTGATCCGCCCTTCACTATCGGCATGACGCTCGAAATAAAGCGCGGACGCCTTTTCCAGAATGGCGCGGTTCAGGCCCTTGCGCGGCCGCTTGAGCAGGATATTGCTTTCCCCCATCAGCCGCAGGTCAGCCATCAGGCGCAAGGGATGCTCATAGCTCACGGTCACGCGGTCGGAATCGACCACGGGCATGGCAAAGCCTGTGCGTTTCAGCAGGTCGATCAGGTCCGGGCTTTCGGCAAAGGGCGCAATGCGCGGGCCATAACCGCCGCGCACCTCCAGCTCGGCCTCCATCAGGCAGGCGCGCAGCTCGGTCAGGGTCTCGCCGCCGAACAGCGAACCGATAAAGAGGCCGTCCGGCTTCAACGCGCGGCGCACCTGCACCAGCACGCCCGGCAGATCATTGACCGTATGCAGCCCCAGGGCATTGACCACCAGGTTCAGGCTGTCATCGCCAAAGGGCAGGGTTTCCTCGTCCATCATCAGCCGCGCCGTGCCCGATTGCTGCACTGACAGCTTTTCCGACAGGTCCCCCTCGATCAGCAGGCCGATCTTGCCGGCCACCGGCGTGCCCATGATCGCGCGGCCAAAGGCGCCGTCGCGCGCCGCCATATCGAGCGCCACATCGAATTGCCGGTTGATGGCGGAGAGCGTCTCGATCAGGTCTTCCACCGCCCGTTCGCGCAGAAAATGCGCTTGCGAAAAACCGCCGGCCGCGCGATCAAGTCGATGGGCGAGCAGGTTGCGATCAAACAAACGGGGAGGCAGCGACATGATGGGGGACTCTATATGCGACTAGCCTCCCGTTTAGGCCAAATCCGGTCCGAGGTTAAGGCTTTTGTCGATGACCGCCTGACGCTGTCTCATCTGCGCGCCTCAATGGCGCAGGCGCTCGATACGGTTTTTCCGCCGCACCGCTTTGACAGCGCGGAAGACGCGCCACCCGAAGCCCTGATGGGGGCCGGACTGGCGTCGGCCAGTTGGTCGCGTATCCGCTTTCTCGATCATGACGGCTGCGATATGTGCGCCCGGCCATTCGAGGGCGGGCTGTTCCTTGGCGCAGGTGTGTGCTGCAATGACTGTACTGACAAGCCTTTTCCCTTCCGCCATGCCCGCGCCGCCTGCGTGTATGACGAAGCGGTCAGCGGTCTGATTCTGGGCTTCAAGAATGGCGACCGGCTTGATCTCGCTCCCATGCTGACCCGCTGGCTGGAACGCGCCGGTGCCGATGTCATCGCCGAGGCCGATATCGTCATGCCGGTGCCGCTGCATCCGTTGCGGCTGTTGCATCGCCGCTTCAACCAGGCGGCTGAACTGGCCCGGCCGGTGGCGCGGCGCTTCGGTCGGACCTATCTTGGCAATGCTTTAAAACGCACGCGCCAGACCCATCAACGCGGCAAGGGCGCCCAGGCGCGCTGGGAAAATGTCCGCGGGGCGTTCGCGGTGGCGCCGCGCGATCAGAAGCGCATCCAGGGTAAGCGGATCGTGCTGATCGACGATGTGTTTACTACCGGTGCCACGCTGCGGGCCTGCGCCGATACCCTGCTGAAGGCCGGCGCGGCCTCGGTGGATGTCTGCGTGCTGGCCAGAGCGGTAAAACATTAACCGCTTTAAATTCTTACACGTTTTCCTATATTCTCGATTCAGTTTCATTTTGTGCCGAGTGCCCCATGTCAAAGATCGATATCTATACCAAGCCCTATTGCCCCTATTGCGAGCGCGCCAAGGCGTTGCTGGAAGAAAAGGGCGCCGAATATAACGAGATCGTCGCCTCGCACGATCCGGCCCTGCGCGCTGAAATGAATGAGCGCTCCGGCCGCTACACCTATCCGCAGATATTCATCAACGGCACCCATGTCGGTGGCTGCGATGACCTGATGGCGCTGAATGCCCGTGGCGGTCTCGATCCGCTGCTGGCCGCATAAGGCATGACCGACATCCTCAACCTCGCCCTGATCCAGACGCGGACGCCGGCCACACCGGCGGCGGCGCTGGACCATGCGCGTCCGCTGATCCTGCAGGCCGCCGCCAATGGCGCGCAGCTTATCCTGCTGCCGGAATGCGCCAACCTGATGGAGGCGCGTAAAGAGCATAAGGCGCAGGTGGTGACGACCGAGGCCGAGGATGTCTTTATACGGGGTGTGCGCGAACTGGCGCAGTCATTGCGTGTCGAAATCCTGATCGGTTCGGCCATCGTCAAATCCGAGGTCGATGACCGGGCCGCCAATCGCAGTCTGCTCATCGATGCCCGCGGCGAGATCGTCGCCCGTTACGACAAGATCCACCTGTTCGATGCCGATACGCCCGATGGCCGGTCTTACCGCGAAAGCGCCACCATGCGGCCGGGGGAGGCGGCGGCCGTCGCCGTAACGCCGTGGGGCGGTCTGGGCCTGACCATTTGCTACGATGTGCGTTTTCCACATCTTCACCGCACGCTGGCCAGGCAGGGCGCCAACATGATCGCCGTCTGCGCCGCCTTTACGGTGCCGACCGGCAGGGCGCACTGGGAAGTTTTACTGCGCGCCCGCGCCATCGAGACCGGCTGTTTTGTGCTCGCCCCGGCCCAGGGCGGCCTGCATGAAGACGGCCGCACCACCTATGGCCATTCCATGGTGATCTCGCCCTGGGGCGAGGTCATCGCCCGTCTGGACCATGACCGCCCGGCGGTCCTGGAAGCCAGTATCGATTTTAGTGAAGTGACCCGTGCGCGCCAGGCCCTGCCGAGTTTGCAGCACGACAGAGAGTTCCGAGTATGATCCGTTACGCGTTGAAGTGTATTGTCGAGCATGAGTTCGATGCCTGGTTTTCGTCATCCGATGGCTTTGACGAACAGGTGGCCAAAGGGCTGGTCGAATGCCCGATGTGCGGTTCGAAGGCCGTGAGCAAGGCAATCATGGCGCCGATGGTGCGCACCACCAAGGGCAGGGAAGCGCCGCAATCGCTGGCGGAGGCACAGCAGGCCGTGGCAGAGGCCCTGCACCGCCTGCGCCGTCATGTCGAGACGACGCATGATTATGTCGGTAATGATTTTGCCAGCGAGGCGCGCGATATGCACGAGGGTCTGACGCCGGAACGGCCGATCTATGGCGAGGCGACGCCGGAAGAGGTCAAGGGGCTGGTTGAGGACGGCGTGCCGGTGGCCGCCGTGCCGGTCTTTTCGCCGGCAACGGAAGGAGAGGCGAAGATGCCTGTGTTGCCGCCCGCAGCGCCGATGATCGATAAGAAGCTGAACTAAATGATCTCCCCCTCTTGGAGGGGGAGATTGGAAATTGCGAGTAGCAATTTCAAGAGGGGGTAAGGTAACAGGTTCTGGCATTTACCCCCTCCGGCACTACGTGCCACCTCCCCCTCCAAGAGGGGGAGACTAAGTAAAAAAGCCTCCGATTTGCATCGGAGGCTTTTTTATCAGGCTTCTTCGGACGCGCTGGCGTCTTCCTTCTTTTTGCGGGTACGCTTTGGCTTGGCTTCCGGCTCCGGGGCGGGTGCATCAGCGGCCACCGGGGCTGGCCGATGCAGGAAGGCCGGCAATTGCGACGCATCATCCGAAGCTTCGGCGCGCGGCTTGCGTTCCGGGCGTTCGCGCTTTTCCTTCACCGGTGCTTCGGCAGCTGGCGCCTCAAAACCGAGGTCCGGTTGCGCAGCGGGCCTGGCGCCCAGCGGTTGAGTGGAAGCGATATAGGAAGGCGCCGTGTAGGCCGGTTCCGCCACGGGCAGCGGCACAGGCGCATTCAGATTGGCTTCCTGCTCGGCAAAACGCTGCTGGCGACGGCGCTCATAGCGCTCGCGGCGGGTTTCGCGGCGATTGCCGTTTTCGTCATATTGGGGTTCGGAATCACGCGGCTGATTATTATTACGCGGTTCGAAGCTGCGTTGCTCGTTGTTGCGATCGCCATTGTTGCGGTTGTCGCGATTATTGCGGTTGTCACGGTCGCGGTTATTGCGGTTGTCACGATCACGGTTATTGCGATCGCCGCGATCAGTGTTGCGCTCGCGGCTCTCATAGCGCGGCTCGTCCGAGGTCTGCTCGTCGCCTTGAGCTTCGCTTTCCGAGTCGGTGGCCTCGACCTCCACATCCTCGTAGTCATCGTCGAAGCCGCTGGAGAAGGGATCGCGCTGCACGAATTCCGAGACCGGGCGCGTCGGCTGCATCTGGCGGATCATGCGGAAATAGTGTTCGGCGTGCTGCAGGTGGTTTTCAGCCAGAACCCGGTCGCCGGACGAATTGGCATCGCGGGCGAGCTGTTGGTACTTTTCGTAGATGGTCTGGGCGTTGCCGCGCACCTTGGTGCCTTCGGGTCCGTTCGACTCGTAGGCGCGGTTGGGGTTGTTTGAATTGCCGGCGGGTTTGCGGTTACGGCTGCGTTGCCGTTTCATGCCCCTGAAGTCTTTCATCGGTAATTTCGTCTCTCTTACGCTCCGCCCGGTCTGTTCGTTGGGCGGCGAAATATGTGCATAAATGTCAGGTCGGACCGTTGGCTATCGTCGTGTCGAGCGGTCCTGAACCTTGCAATTGTCCTGGCTTTAAGGGGCGCGGGGGCCGTTTTTATGACCCGAAGAAACCTCGCGCTCTCACAGTCCTCCGCCGCGTTCATACCGTCTGTTTTAGGCCGGGCCTGCTGCGATGTGAGGAAGACAATTATGTCTAGCCTTTCCGAAGCTTTCTGCCAAGCGGAATTTTATGTCAGGCCTGATGCGGCTTTTGGCCGGTGACGACGCGCGGCAGGTTGGAGAGGTCAAGATAGGTATTAACGTCGTCAAAACCCGCTGATCTCATTAGGTTTTCCACATCCATTGCCTGGTCGAAACCGATTTCGAGATAGGCCATGCCGCCCGGTTTGAGCAGGCGGAAAATCTCCGGCGCCAGTTCGATATAGGCGTCCAGACCGCTGGCACCGCCATCGAGCGCGAGAATCGGGTCGTGCTCCTTGACCTCCGGCTCCAGGGTCGGGATCACGTCGGACCGGATATAGGGCGGGTTCGACGCCACGATATCGAAGGTGCCGTCATGCAGGCCCGAGCCCCATGAGGTGCGCAGGAAGGCGGTCTGGTGCGACAGGCCGAGATTGGCGGCATTGTCGCGTGCCACGGCCAGGGCGTCCTCGCTGATATCGGTGCCCAGTCCCCTGGCGGCCGGGCGTTCGGACAGCACCGACAGCAGGATGGCGCCGGACCCGGTGCCGAGATCGGCTAACTGGAAGGCATCACCCGGCTGGCTGCGCTTGAGGATCATATCGACGATCACCTCGGTCTCCGGCCGCGGGATCAGCACATGTTCGGAGAGGTTGAGCAACAGCTTCCAGAAGCCCTTACGCCCCAGAATCCGCGCCACCGGCACGCGCTTTTCGCGCCGCGCCAGGAATTCCTCCAGCGTATTGACCTGATCGTCGGTCAGTTCGCGGTAGGGGTCGGTCAGGATGTCGGCGCGGGTGGCGCCGGTGGCGGCCTCCAGCAGCAGGCGCGCGTCGATGGCCGGCGAATCGATAAAGGCGGCCTTGAGGCGTTGCTGGGCGCCGGTCCAGGCTTTGACGAGTGTGAGGGGCATGGAAGATCTTCAGTGTTTGAAAAGCTAGAAACCCCACCACCACATCTCGTCGCGCAAGCGCTCCTTCGTGCGGTCTCCCTCCCCGGCACAGCCGGGGAGGTACAAAAAGAACGGCTCTCATTCTTATACCTCCCCAACTTGTTGGGGAGGGGGACCATTGCGAAGCAAACGAAGTTCGGCGAAGCCAATGGTGGTGGGGTATCTTGCTTGCTAGGTTAAAACGCGGCCGTAACCGGATATTTCGCCACCATCATGTAGTTCACATCGGTATCGTCCGACAAGGCCCAGGTGCCGGAAATCGGCTGATAACTGACGCCGACCGGTGGTTCCGGCTGGAGCGGCGTGCCGTCGAGGAAGTTCCGGATCTCCTCCGGCGTCAGGAATTTCTGCCAGTCGTGCGTCCCCTTCGGCACCCATTGCAGCACATATTCGGCGCCGATGATCGCCAGGCCATAGGCCTTGGCCGTGCGGTTCAGCGTGGCGACGAACAGCAGGCCGCCCGGATTGACCAGCGAGGCGCAGGTTTTCAGGAAGGCTTCCGGATCGCTGACATGCTCGATGACCTCCATGGTCAGGACCACATCGTAAAGCACCTCGCCGGAAGCCGCCAGTTGCTCGACCGTCTGGTTTAGGTAGCGGATATCGAGCCCCCCTTGCGCCGCATGGGCACTGGCCGTGCCGATATTCTTTTCGGAGGCATCAAGGCCGGTGACGGTGAAGCCCATCCGGCGCATCGGTTCGCTCAAGAGCCCGCCGCCGCAGCCGACATCGAGCAGTTGCAGGCCTTCGAAGGGCGCGCGCTTGCGGTAATCGAGCGCGAAATGCTCCAGGCAGGTCTCGCGGATGAATTTCACCCGCGTCGGGTTGAATTTGTGCAGCGGTGCGAATTCACCCTTCACGTCCCACCACTTGGCGGCAAGCGCCGAAAAACGCGAGACTTCGCCCTGATCGATACTGAAGCCTTCTGCGGAGCCGGAATCGTTGACTGTCGTGTTCATGACTTGGGCTCGTCCATTTTACGTTGCGCTACCGCTGCGCTGCTTGAGCGCGGTTCGCCCTCATCGATGGAAAAACCACTGGCCGCACCAGAATCCAAACTGTTTAGGTTTTGCGCCATTTTGCGTGCCTATTTCTCATCATTTGTCGCCGGAATCGGCCTTGCGGCACAGGGGCTTAACCGCTAATTAGGCCGCGCAACAAGTCCGGACAAGGATAGATGCCTGTCCGTCAGAAAGAAAGTGGCGAAATGACGCGTTTAGTGATGAAGTTCGGCGGCACCTCCATGGCCGATCTCGAACGCATCCGCAGGGCGGCGCGGTTGGTGGCGGCCGAGGTTGACGCCGGTCACAAGGTGGCGGTGGTGGTTTCGGCCATGGCCGGCAAGACCAATGAACTGGTCGCCTGGACAGATGGCGCCGGCCAGCCCACCGGCAAGGCCGCCGAGGTCCATGCCAACAGCGATGACGAATACGACGTGGTCGTGGCCTCCGGCGAACAGGTGACCGCCGGCCTGCTGGCCATGACCCTGCGCAATCTCGGCTATCCGGCGCGCTCGATGATGGGCTGGCAACTGCCGATCAAGACGTCGAACCTGCACGGCAAGGCGCGCATCGGCGATTTCGAGGCCGACAACCTGATCAATGCGCTCGATTCCGGCCAGATCGTCGTTGTCCCCGGCTTCCAGGGCGTGACGGATGATGACCGCATTACGACCCTTGGCCGTGGTGGTTCGGATACCTCCGCCGTGGCCGTGGCCATCGCCGCCAAAGCCATCCGCTGCGATATCTATACCGATGTCGACGGCGTCTATACCACCGACCCGCGCATCGAGGCCAAGGCGAAGCGCCTGCCCAAGATTTCCTTCGAGGAAATGCTGGAGATGGCCTCGCTCGGCGCCAAGGTGCTCCAGACCCGCTCTGTCGAACTGGCCATGGCCTACCGGATGCCGGTGCGCGTTCTGTCATCCTTCGTCGAACCCGGCGAGAATTTAGATCAAGGCACCCTGGTGTGCGACGAGGAAGAAATCGTGGAAAAACATATCGTTTCCGGCGTGGCCTACAGCCGTGATGAGGCCAAGATCACCCTGCTGGGCCTGCCCAACAAGATCGGCGTCTCCGCCGCCGTCTTCGGCCGACTGGCCGCCGCCAACATCAATGTCGACATGATCGTCCAGTCGGAAAAGCGCTCGGGCGAATATGCCAACCAGCTCTTCACCGTCGGCCGTCGTGACGCCCAGCGCGCCGCCGAAATCATGACGGCCGCGAAAGCAGAACTCGGTTTCGACGACATCAAGGTCGACGAAGGCGTGTCGAAAATCTCGATCGTCGGCGTCGGGATGCGGTCTCACACCGGCGTGGCCGAGACCATGTTCCGCGCGCTTTCCGAGAAGGGCATCAATATCCAGGTCATCTCGACCTCGGAAATCAAGATCAGCGTCCTGATCGATGAAGCCTATACCGAACTGGCGGTGCGGGCTCTACACGCCGCCTACGGCCTGGACCAAATCTAAGCTCGCCCTGCTGGGCTGCAAATGGCTGTTTGCTGCGATCCGGTGCTCACGTACTTAAGTACGCTCCGCTCCGGTTCTCGCAAGCCAACCATTTTCGCCACATCATGTCGGCTTAGACGTCAGCAGTTTTTCTATATAGCTTTTCGACACCTCTGAACGACGCCTTACAACCTTAAGGTGTTGTTAACCGTGTCGGCATACCTTCCGCCGGGACATCCACGAAGATCGTCTCTGTAAGCGTATCCGGGGCCTGCTTTCTCTGACATCTGCGCGAATGCCGTCCTTATTTCATGAGGTTACCGGTGTCGTTCAAGAATATGCCCATGCTCGGCAAGGCCCTGGCCATGCTGCTGTCGCTCGCCGTCGTCGTTATCGCGGCCGTCGCTTTCACCACAACCAAGATGGCGAAGATCGGCGCTGATTACAGCGCCGTCATCGCCGGGCCGGGCGTCGCCTCGGTCGATATGGAACGCGCCAGCCGGCAGATCGAACGTTCCGGGACCGCTTTTTACAAACTGGCCATCGCCATCAGCTCGCAGGACCGGGCGAAGGCCGAGGCCGATCTCAAAAAGGCCCAGGCCGCCTTTACCCAGGAAACCGGCGAGGCCATGAAAGCCCTGCCGGCGGAGACGAAACGCATATCCGACATGCAGGCCAGCTATGTGGCCGCCATTGATGACGCCTGTGCGCCCACCCGCGAACTGGCCGATGCCGATAATGACGCCGGTGCGGTCAGGCAGCTTCAGGATGTCTGCGATCCGGCCATCGGCCAACTGACCAGCACCATGTCGAAGGTTGTCGATGACACCCTGGCGGATAATGCCGCGGCCTCGGCGGCCGCCGGTGCCGAAACGCGCCAGACCATCGGCCTGTCATGGACGGGCGTCATCGCCGGACTGGGAATCGTTCTGGCCCTGGCGGTCTGGATGACCCTGATGTTCATTGTCCGGCCGCTGAAAAGCCTGACCGGCACCATGACGGCCATGACCGGCGGTAACCTGGCGGTTGAGGTGCCGGGGCAGGACCGCCGTGACGAGATTGGCGCCATGGCGCGCGCCTCCGATATCTTCCGCCGGGGTTTGCAGGAAACTGAAACCCTGCGTACCCAGGCCGCCGATGCCGAGCGGCTCAATGCCGAGAAGATGCAGGCGGAGCGTGATCGCATCGCCGACAGCTTCCAGTCGAAAATGGGCGTGCTGGCCGATGCCTTCGTCCGCTCGTCGCGCGAAGTCTCGGAAGCGGCGCAAAGCCTGGCCGCCACGGCCGAGGAAACCAGCCGTCAAGCCCAGGTCGTCTCCGGCGCGGCCGAGGAAGCCGCGGTCAATGTCCAGACGGTCGCCGCCGCCACAGAGGAAATGACCGTCTCGATCCGCGAGATCGACAGCCAGGTGACCGCCGCCGCCGGCGTCACGGTCGAGGCCGCCAACGAGGCGGCGCGCTCGGAAACCGACATCCGCGAACTGTCCGCAGCGGCGCAGGAAATCGGCGCCGTGCTCAGCCTGATCAGCGATATCGCCTCACAGACCAACCTGCTGGCGCTCAATGCCACCATCGAAGCCGCCCGTGCCGGCGAGGCCGGCAAGGGGTTTGCCGTCGTGGCTTCCGAGGTCAAGCAACTGGCCACCCAGACGGCGAAAGCGACCGGCGATATCGGCGCCAAGGTCGCACAAATCCAGGAAGCTACGCAACGCACGGTCGCGTCCATCGGCCGGATCGTCGCCACTATCGGCGATGTTCGTTCAATCTCCACCGCCATTGCCTCGGCGGTCGGGCAGCAGGGCGCGGCGACGCACGAAATCGCCGGCAATACCGCCCGCGCCTCGACGGGTGCCCTGCAGGTGACCGAGAACATTTTCGGCGTTGGCCGGGCGGCGGAAATGACCGGCGCGGCCTCCACCCAGCTTATGGGCCTCTCCGGCACGCTGTCCGCCCAGGCCGACGATCTGCAACGCGAGGTCAATGCGTTCGTCAGCCAGCTCCGCACGGCCTGAGACAAGGTATTATAAGGCAGGATAAGATCGCAGTTAAACCGGCATTAACTACAGTTCGTTACATAATACATCACCTGACATGCACGAAGATCGACGGTCCGGACGAATCCGGGGGCATTCCGTTCGAGATCCAAGCGTATGCGTCCTTCGCTTCTGAGGTTGTCCGTGTCGTTCAAAAACATGCCCATGCTGGGCAAGATCCTGAGTTTGCTCGGTTTTCTGTCGCTCGTCGTCATTGGCGCCGTCTTTTTCACGACCTCGCGCATGAGCGCTATCAGCGCCGATTACGGCCGGGTGATTTCCGGGCCGGGCACGGCCGCGGTGGACATGGAGCGCGCCAGCAAGAATATTCAGCGCGTCCAGACGGCCTTCTACAAGCTGGTCTCTTTCAATGATCCCCAGGATATAGCCGACGCCACCAGCGAACTGAAACTGGCCCAGAGTTCCTTCTCCAAGGAAACCAACGAGGCGCTGAAGGCCCTGCCATCGGAAGCGAAGCGCATCCAGGGCATCCAGGCCAGCTATAATGCCGCGATCGACGAAACCTGTGCCGAGACCCGCCGCCTGGCCGAGAGCGGCGACGATGCCGATGCGCTGCGCCTGATGCGAACCACCTGCGATCCCGCCATATCGCAACTGGAAAAAACCATGGCGCAGGTGGTTGATGAAACGATTGCGGATAATGTCGCCGCGTCTGCCGCTGCCGGCGCGGATACGCAGCATACCATCGGCATTACCTGGGCGGGCCTGGGCTTTGGCCTGGTGATCGTCATGGTGGGCGCCATCATGGTGACGCGCATGGGTATTGTGCGGCCGCTGTCGGCGCTGAATGCCACCATGAGCGAGATGGACAAGGGCGCGCTTGATATCACCGTGCCCGGTCAGGATCGCAAGGACGAACTGGGCGGCATGGCCCGCACTCTGGAAACCTTCCGCCAGGGGCTGGAAGAAGGCCGGCGTCTGCGTGAAGCCGCCGAGGCCGCCAAGGCCGCCGAACTGGCGCGCCTGCAACGCGAACGCCAGGTGGTCGAAACCTTCCAGGGCAAGATGGTCGATCTCGCCGATTCGTTTGTGCGCTCCTCCTCTGAAGTTTCCGATGCGGCGCAGAGTCTTTCGGCCACGGCCGAGGAGACCAGTCGTCAGGCCATGGTAGTTTCGGGCGCGGCCGAAGAAGCCGCCGTCAATGTCCAGACAGTCGCCGCCGCCACCGAGGAAATGTCGGCCTCGGTTTCCGAAATCAACGGCCAGGTTCTGCGGGCCGCACAGGTGGCCAGCGAAGCCGCCGACGAGATCGGCAGCACCGAGCATGAAATCCGCGCCCTCTCCGAAGCCGCGTCCGGTATCGGCGCCGTGGTCAGCCTGATCAATGATATCGCCGCCCAGACCAATCTGCTGGCGCTGAACGCCACCATCGAAGCCGCGCGCGCCGGCGACTCCGGCAAGGGCTTCGCGGTCGTTGCCTCCGAGGTCAAGACCCTGGCCAACCAGACGGCGCGCGCCACCCAGGATATCGGTGATCGTGTGTCGCAGATTCAGGAGGCCACCCAGCGCACGGTCGCCTCGATCGAGAAGATCGTCGCCACCATCACCGACATGCGCCACATCTCGGCCAATATCGCCTCGGCGGTGGAGCAGCAGGGCGCCGCCACGCACGAAATCGCCGGCAATACGGTCAAGGCATCCGACGGCACGCAACAGGTGACCGAGAACATCTTCGGCGTCGGCCGGGCGGCGGAAATGACCGGCGCGGCGAGCACGCAACTGATGGGCCTTTCGGGCAATCTCAGCGAACAGGCCGGCGACCTGCAAAAGGAAGTGCAGAACTTCGTCAAGCAGTTGCAGGCGGCGTAAGGCGAGACGCCATGATGGGCTGCAAACGCGTCATCTGACTGCGATCCGGTGCTCACGTACTTAAGTACGCTGCGCTCCGGTTCTCGTCAGCTAACGGTTTTCGCCGCATCATGGCGTCTCGCCGCTTCGGTACGTGCCTCAAATGTATCAGACTGTTAAATCAATGTGATTATAACCCCTTCGTGACTTGCGCGGCGGCGGGTGCTGCCGCTAGACAGCGCGCGAAAAGGGTTTCAGAATAAGAGCCTGTCGCGTATCGGCGCCCAAAGGGCCGGAAGGGATATTAGGGTGGTAAAACTGGGTCCGTTTGAAGGTATTCCGAAACCCTTCATGGCCGTTCGCGGCCAGCGCGGCCTGCTGCGCCAGATCCGCGAGACGATGGAGGAGGGCCAGTCCGCCCAGGCGCGCCTCGATACGGTGGTGCGCATCATCGCCTCCAGCATGGTGGCCGAGGTCTGCTCGATCTATCTGCGCCGCACCTCCGAAGAACTGGAACTCTTCGCCACCGAGGGCCTGAACGCCGCCGCCGTCCACAAGACGCGGATGCGGCTGTCGGAAGGTCTGGTCGGTGAAGTGGCGCGCGCCGGCGTGCCGCTCAACCTGATGGATGCGACCTCGCACCCCAGCTTCTCCTACCGTCCGGAAACCGGCGAAGACCCTTACAAGTCCTTCCTCGGCGTGCCCCTGCTGCGTGGCGGCCGCACCATTGGCGTCCTGGTCGTGCAGAACATGGCGGCCCGCCGCTACGAGGAAGAGGAGGTCGAGGATCTCCAGATCATCGCCATGGTCTTGTCCGAGATCGTGACGGCGGGCGAACTGGTCGGCCTGGAAGAACTGAAGGATATCGAACTGGCGCCCTCGCGCCCGGAGCGCCTGAAGGGCTCGATCTTCGCCGACGGCATCAGCCTGGGCGTCGTCATCCTGCACGAGGTGCCGGTGACCTCCGAGCATCTGCTGAGCGACGATTCGGTGGCCGAGGAAGCGCGCCTGAATGATGCCATTGTGGTCCTGCGCGAACAGATCGACGCCATGTTCGAAGGCACGCACGGCCTGGCTGGGCCCACCTTCGACGTGCTCGAAACCTACCGCATGTTCGCCCACTCGACGAGTTGGGTGCGCAACCTGACCGAGGCGGTGCGCAACGGCCTGACGGCGGAAGCGGCGGTCGATCGCGTGCGTAACGAGCAGCGCGCCAAGCTCAACAATGCCCGCGATGCCTATATGCGCGAGCGGCTGCATGATCTCGAAGACCTGGCCAACCGCCTGCTGCGCGTCCTTGCCGGCAAGAACACCACCGTCCGCGACATTCCGGATAATTCGATCCTGGTGGCGCGCGATCTCGGTCCGGCCGACCTGCTGGAATATGACCGCTCGCGCCTGAAAGGCATACTGCTCGAAGAAGGCTCGGCCTCGAACCACGCCGCCATCGTGGCGCGCGCCCTGCAAATCCCCTGCGTCGGCCGCCTGCAAGGTTTGCGTGACAAGGTCAGCCAGGGCGACCTGGTCATTGTCGACGGCGAAACCGGCGAAGCCTACCTGCGACCGCGTCCGGATATCATCGAGGCGGCGACGATGCGGATCGAGGTCCGTGCCGCCCAGCGCGCCGAATTCAGCAAGATCAAGGATGTCGAGGCGGTTACGCGCGATGGACAGCGCATTACCCTGCTGATGAACGCCGGTCTGGAATTCGATATCGAGATCATGAACGAAACCGGTGCCGAAGGCATCGGGCTTTTCCGCACCGAGTTCCAGTTCATGGTGTCGGACGACCTGCCGCGCCTTAAGCGCCAGACCGAGCTTTACGAGCGCATCATGGATGGCGCCGGCGACCGCCCGGTCACCTTCCGCACGCTCGATCTCGGCGGCGACAAGATCCTGCCCTATATGGAGATGGAGCGTGAGGAAAATCCGGCGCTTGGCTGGCGCGCCATCCGCATGGGGCTGGATCGGCCGGCGCTTCTGCGGATGCAGCTTCGCGCCCTGATCACGGCGGCGCGCGGCCGCGAACTGCGCATCATGTTCCCCATGGTGGCCTCGATCGATGAATTCCGCCAGGCGCGGGAAATGGTCGATATCGAATGCGCCTGGGCCAAGCGGCGCGGGCGCGTCCTGCCGGCCCTGCTGCGCGTGGGAGCGATGATCGAATGTCCGTCACTGCTGTTCCACCTCGATGCCCTGCTGCCGCTGGTCGATTTCGCCTCGGTCGGCACCAATGACCTGATGCAGTATATCTTTGCGGCCGACCGCACCAATCCGAAGATGTCGGACCGCTACGATCCGCTGTCGCCGCCCTTCCTGACCGCCCTGTCGATGATCCAGAAGGCGGCGAAGGACTCAGGTACGCCGGTGTCGGTCTGCGGGGAAATCGCCGGCCGGCCGCTGGAAGCCTTCGTGCTGATCGCGCTGGGCTTCGAGCGCCTGTCCATGCCGCCGGCGGGCCTGGGGCAGGTCAAGCGCATGATTTTGTCCTGCGACCGCGAGGCCGCCGCCAAGGCGATCACCAAGCTGATGACCAGTTCCAACGGCAGCGTGCGCAACGAAATCCTGTCCTTGGCGCGCAAGCTCGATCTGGATATGTAGGCCGCTTGCCTCCCCGATACATTAAGGCCATAATTTGGTTGCAGACCGGGTACAATATGGCCCGGTTGGAGGGTTTGGTCATGGTTGCGTCCCGTATTGTTTTCGCCCTTGCGCTGGCGGCTGGTGTATCGGTCGCCTCTTACGCGGTTGCCGCCGATGAAGAGGTGGTCGCTGCCTCGCGTCCGGCGCCCCTGCCGACCGAGGCCGAGCAGACCAAGGCCAAGGCGGATCTGCAGGCCAAGGCTGCCCAGGCATCGCGCCCCCTGACCACCGAGGAACAGGTGGCCGCCTGGACCGCCCGTTCCCCGAAAATCAGCCGCTCCGACGATCAGGCTGACGCCCTGTGGCCCGCCGATAATACCAACCAGGATAGTAGCGCCAAGCGCGAGGTGCATGGCGTGGCGAGCGTGACCGTCGGCACCGGCGGTTACCGCAGCGCCTATGTTTCATCGCTTATTCCGCTGGGCGAAAACGGCACCCTGGGCATTGCCGTCAGCCAGACCGATTACGGCAAGAATGGCGGCTTTGGCTATTATGGCGACCCTTACGGCTATGACGATTATGGTTACGGACGCGGCTGGGGGCGTCGCGGCAGCACCTCGCAATCGGTGGGCCTGTCGCTCGATATGACCGGCCAGAACCGCAGCGGCAGAAGCACCCCAGAGGGCTGTGCGCCCGGCTTCCGCGATGGCGATCGTTATGTCGAGCCGGTCTGGGTGACGCGCATGAACGGCAACCGCGACTGCGAAACGGCTATAGAGCCCTGATGTCCCCTCTCCCCATTTTTATGGGGAGAGGACGGGAGCCGAGCGTAGCGAAGGCGACCGGGTGAGGGGCCGTTAGACTGGCAGCCCCTCACCCGACGATCTGCGGCTTCGCCTTGCCCGTCGTCCTCTCCCCATGAAAATGGGGAGAGAGGGAAGTGGAGGGAGATGATTCAACATGAAATCATCTTGCTCCATCAAAAATTTTTCTGTCACCAAAACGCGGCCTTCAACGTATAGATAGGCAAAACCAATTCCATCGGGTGGCGCGTGTCTTCAATTCTGCGGTTTGTTGTCTGTTTCTTCGTGCTTGCTTTTGCCCTGCCGGCCAATGCCCAGGATGGCGCCATCGAAGGCAAATCCCCCCATATCACCGCCCGCCTGATCGCCGAGTCCGCCACGGTTGCGCCGAATGGCGACATCACCCTGGCGCTCGATTATACCCCGGCCCCTGGCTGGCATACCTACTGGATCAATCCCGGCGATACCGGCCTGCCGCCGAAGTTCAAATGGAACCTGCCGGACGGCGTGACCACGGCAGACGCGCAGTTTCCGGCACCGGAATTGCTGCCGGCCTTTGGCCTGATGAGCTATGGCTTTACCGGCCGAACGGTCTTGCTGATCCCGGCGCATAACGGCTCCAGCCTTGCGGCGGGAGACACCCTGCCCATCAAAGCCCATGTCGATTTTCTTGTCTGCGCCGATGTCTGCATCCCCGAAAGCCTCGATGTCAGCCTCGATCTCAAGGTCGGTGCGCCGAAACCGGGCGCGGAGGCCGGTGTGATAGAAAAGGCTCGCAAGGCCCTGCCTGTGGCCAACTCCGCCGCCGCGACCATCGACCTGCGCAATGGCGAAATCGAACTGGGTTTCCCCTTGGCGGATGTAACCGCGCAAGGGGCCTACTTCTTCCCCGAACAGAGTGGCGTCACCAGTGCACCGGCCCCGCAGGCGCTCGATATGGGCGCCAGGGGCTTTACCCTGCGCACAAAGGCGGCGGGCACGGCCCTGCCGGAGGGCGACTTGTCCGGTGTGCTCAAACTGGCGGATGGCACAGCCTATGCGATCAGGCTGAACCGCGCCCCGCTTGATCCGTCGGTCCATGGTCTTGGCGCTGTGTCCCAGGCCACTGCAAAGGCATCCCTCTCCGGCATCCTGATTGCCATCGCCGGCGCCTTTATTGGCGGACTGATCCTCAACCTGATGCCGTGCGTCTTCCCGGTCCTCTCCATGAAACTGCTCAGCCTGGCGCGCTCCGGCCATGACAAGGGGCTGGCGCAACAGGAAGCCCTGTTCTATGGCGCGGGCACCATCATTACCTTTGTCGGCCTCGCCCTGATCCTGGTGGCGGCGCGCGCCTTTGGCCAGTCGATCGGCTGGGGCTTCCAGTTGCAGTCGCCATATGTCACGGCGTTCCTGAGCCTGGTCATGTTGCTGGTGGCGCTCAATATGTCGGGTGTCTTCGAGATCGGTTCGTCCCTGCAGGCCGTGGGCGGCATCCAGGTATCCGCGAAACGCCCTCGGCTCAGCGCCCTCCTGACTGGTGTTCTGGCCGTGGTCGTTGCCGCACCCTGCACCGCGCCCTTCATGGCCACGGCGATCGGCGTGGCCCTGGCGCAAGGGGGACTGGTGTCCTTTGCCGTGTTCGTCAGCTTAGGCGTAGGTTTCGCCCTGCCGTTCGTCGTCCTGACCTTCCTGATCAACCTGGTGCCGGGTTTCGCCCGCCTGTTGCCGAAGCCCGGCAAGTGGATGGACGTCCTCAAGCACGTCCTGTCGCTGCTGATGTATGCCGCATGCCTGTGGCTGGTCTGGGTGTTTGCGCAGCAGGTCGAGCTTTATGGCCTGGTCCTGCTGGTCTTCGCCCTGGCGCTGGTCGTTATCGCCGTACTGAAAAGTCCGCTGCCGAAGATCGTCAAGCCGCTGGTCCTGGCGGGGGGGCTCGTGCTCTGCGGTCTGGCGGCCTCACTGCCGCGCGCCGAAAAAATTCAATCCCTGCCGTCCGGCCTGTTGCCGCACAAAGACTTCAGCGTCGAAACCCTGGCCGCCTTGCGCGCCGAGGGCAAGCCGGTCTTCGTCGACCTGACTGCCGCCTGGTGCGTCACCTGCAAGGTCAATGAACGGCTGGTACTGTCGACAAAGGATTTTGAAAAGGCCGTGGCCGATACCGGCACGGTCTATATGGTGGGCGACTGGACCAACCAGGACGCCGCCATCGCCCGTTACCTGACCCTGTTCGGCCGCTCCGGCGTGCCGCTCTATGTCTATTATGGCCCCAATAATGCCGAACCGGTGGTCCTGCCGCAACTGCTCAAGACGGCCGATGTGGTGAAGGTGGTCCGGGCGCGCTAGAGCTTAAGAGTGGTCAGATGCACACCGAATGGCCCACGATAATAGAGGCAGTCGGCGTCATTATTGGCGTGGGTGAACTGCCCCGAAACGACGATCGCCTGCTCAAGGCCCAGCTTGAGCAGCGACGGATACACCGGGTCGCTCTTCTGCACGATCGCCTCCAGACGTATGCCCTGGCCTATGTTAATCTCCAGGTCAGCCGTGCCATCGAGCGTCGAGATACGCAGATCCTGCACCTTGCCCTGCCAGTTTTCAAACCGGTCAAAGGTCTTGAACCGCGTGCAGAAGTCATCCGTCGCCGCGCCGGTGCGCGGCAGGGCCAGGAAGGCGGTCTGGCTCGCCGGGAGCGATAGGCCTTGCGCGGTTGGTGCGGCCTCAGGCTTCGGTTTGTCGCAGCCTGAGAGCAGCGCAATCGCAAGACAGGCTGTCAGCGTGATGCGGCGCATCAGGCGTCGGGTCCGAATTCGAGGGTACAGTCCAGCCCGGAATCGGCGGTGGCCGGCGTGACGATCACATCGATATTGTCGCTCAGCAGGTCGGCCATATTGGTCAGCGCCGTTTTCATATCGGCGTCATTTTTTGCCGCTTCTATCGCCGTCAGCTTGATCGGCAGGTCGCGTGACAGGCCGGTCAGGATACATTTCAGGTCACGGTCGGTGCCGCGCGCTTTCAGCGTCATGTGGCCCTTCAGATCGCCCGCGGACAGGGCCTTGATGGCTTGCGCATAGGTCTGGAAATCGGGTTGTGACACGAGGTTCGGCGTCGGCGTGAAGCCTTCGGTTTCGGCTTTCAGGCGCCCGGCTTCCGTCACCAGCCCGGCGAAGAAGGGTTCCTGCGATATGGCGCTTTTTGCTGGTGAGCCTGCGGCGGCATCTGCGGCGAAAACTGGCGCGCCCCACGCCAGCAGCAGGCTGGCCATGCAGGCAATGGCAAGGGGACGGTTCACGGCGCGCTCCGGGAGTGACACAAACTGCCCGGCACTATGCAATATGGCGGCCAAGAAAGCGTTAACGAATAGCTGACGTCATTACAAAAGACACCACTGACGCCGCTCCGATGGGGCACGGAGCGGCGTTAATGGCCGCGTATCAGGAATGCACCTGCCAAGCGGCGCAATCACATGGACTGAGCCGGAGGTCACTCCTGCAAATGACGGATGGCGAAGCCTTGAGCTTCGTCAGTAACTGACGTGCGTGGGCTCACCGCCCTTGTGACACGGAACACCGGCGGCACAACCTATCGAGTCGAAGGTCGAGAAGGCCCAGACGACAGCGCCGATCAGGGCGACGACGACGACCATGGCTACGACAAAACGCGAAAAGTTCTCTGCTGTATGCGACTTACTCATTGTTTTGCCCTCCTTAAGGGAACCATATTTATAACACTGTTTTACCGCATTTTGAAGGGGTTGATCGCATTTTTTTGACTTAAGTGTCAAAATACCGTGGCGCCTTTATTTTCCCCTTATGGGCGAACGGGTTTTTGTTTCGGCTTGTCTCCGGCGGCGGGATGCTTTAATTCGCCCGCCATGACCCAGAACACCGACAAAGACACTGTTGAGACCTTCCGGCCCGAGGCCCGCAGCCCGCGCGGTTTTATCGACAAGCGCAGCGGCCAGATCGCCATCGAGCGCCGGCTGATCGAGACCGTGTCGAAAGTCTATGAAGACTTCGGCTTCGAGGCCCTGCAAACGCCGGCCTTTGAATATGCCGATGCGCTCGGCAAGTTCCTGCCCGATTCCGACCGCCCCAATGTCGGTGTCTTCGCCCAGCAGGATGATGACGACCAGTGGATGGCCCTGCGCTACGACCTGACCGCGCCGCTCGCCCGCTTCGCCGCGCAGAACTGGGAAACTCTGCCCAAGCCCTTCCGCCGCTATGCCTATGGCCCTGTCTGGCGCAATGAAAAGCCAGGGCCTGGCCGCCTGCGCGAATTCATGCAGTGCGACGCCGATATCGTCGGTTCAGACCGCCCGGAGGCCGATGCCGAAATGATCGCCCTGGCCGTCGCCGGCTACAAGGCGCTCGATGTGCCGGCGCGTATCCGCATCAATAACCGCAAGCTGCTCAATGGCCTGCTGGTGAGCCTCGGCGTCACCGACTCTGCGCAGCAACTGGGTGTCCTGCGCGCCATCGACAAGATGGACCGCTTCGGCCCGGAAGGCGTGGCCATGCTGCTCGGCGCCGGCCGCAAGGACGAAAGTGGCGATTATACCAAGGGCGCCCAACTGCCCGAAGCCGCCATCCAGCCGGTGCTTGATTTTGTTCTGGCCGGCGGGGCCGATACCCGCTCCGGCGTGCTGGAAAAGCTGGCGGCCGTGCTCGCCAGTTCGGCCGAAGGACAGGCGGGACTGGAAGACCTGGCGCGCATCAATGCCGCCGTTTCGGCCATGGGCGTTGCCGAAGAGGAAGCTATCTTCGACCCCGGTATCGTGCGCGGTCTCGAATACTATACCGGCCCGGTGTTCGAAGCGGAATTCCTGCGCGAGCTGCGCGACGACAAGGGCAATCTGGTCCAGATGGGCAGTGTCGGCGGTGGCGGGCGCTATGATGATCTCGTGGCGCGCTTCACCGGCCAGTCCGTGCCGGCTACCGGCTTCTCGTTCGGCGTCTCGCGCCTGGCCGCCGCCCTCAGCCTGCTCGATGGCGGCAAGCGCAGCGGTGCCCGTGGCCCGATCGTCATCATCGCCTTCTCGGATTCGGACATGGGCGAATATTTCAGCCTGGCCGCCGAACTGCGCGCCGCCGGCCTGCCCGCCGAAGTCTATCTTGGTCGTTCCGGCATGAAGGCGCAGATGAAATATGCCGACCGCCGATTAAGCCCCGCCGCGGTCATGATTGGTGAAGATGAACTGAAATCTGGTACGGTTACCATCAAGGATCTCGATCTCGGCCGTGACCTGGCGATGCAAATAAGTGACAATAAGGCTTGGCGCGAAGGCCGGCCCGGACAGGTAACCCTGCCCCGTGCCGAAGCTATCAAGCATCTGAAATCCATAGTGGAATCATAAGATGTTGCGGATGGAAGCGCTGCCAATGGCGATCTGTTTTTGACGCAAAAAAACAATATGGCCACGTTGCTGAAATAATTTTGACGTAATGTGACAAAACTGGTTGACAGTCCCGGCAAAAAAATGTTTTCTCCGTTGCAAGAGAGCAGAACTTTTCCCGTAGAGAGAAGTCAGCTCCGGCGTTTCGGGGAGGAAACGCTCTTTAATTTACAGAATAAAAAGCTCGCCGGGTTTATCCCCCCAGGCGGGCTTTTTTTTACCCTGAAAATCCGAGAAAAGTGACGATAGCGTCAAAAATGGCCGCGCTTCTGGTACGGCGGTAACTTTCGCAACAAGATTACCAAATGTTCATGAGACAGGTTTGTTAAACTGTATCAATGTGCGGGCCTGATTTTGGGGGCGCGCTGATAGTCCGGCCGTCCATTGCCGGAGAGCCACATGCATTTTAAACCCTTGGCCAAACCCCTTATTTCCTCATTGGCGATCGCTGCCGCCTTGCTGAGCGCCCCTATAGCCGCCATGCCGGCCTTTGCCGAAGCCCCGGCCGCCGTTGCGGTCCCGGAAAGTACGGTCGCCAAGACCTACGGCACCTGGGGCTTCGATACCGCCGGTATGGACAAGTCCATCAAGCCGGGTAACGATTTCTTCGACTATGCCAATGGCACCGCGCTGAAAAATATGGTCATCCCCGGCGACCAGCCCGGTTATGGCAGCTTCAACGCTCTTTATGATCTTTCTGAATTGCGCCTTAAGGCCCTGGTCACCGGGCTGGCGGCCCGCACGGATTTGACCGGCGAAGACCTGAAGATCGCCGATCTTTACCGCTCGGCCATGAATGTCGATCTGAAGAACCAGCTCGATCTCAAGCCGGCACAGGCCGAACTGGCGAAGATCGCCGCCATCTCCAACAAGGACGACATGGCCGCCTTCATGGGCGCGACCTCGGAAACCTTTGGCTCTGCCTTTTTCGGCATCTTCGTCTATGACGACGCCAAGAAGCCAGGCTACCGCGCCCTGCAGATGTCGCAAGGCGGCCTGGGCCTGCCCGACCGCGACTATTACCTGCAGGACGGGTTTGCCGACAAGAAGGCCGCTTATGAGGTCTATATCAAGGACATGCTGACCATGGCCGGCTATCCGGGCGCCGAACAGGCGGCAAAGGATATCGTGGCGCTGGAAACCAAGATCGCCGAGGTGAGCTGGACCAAGATCGAGAGCCGCGACGACACCAAGACCTATAACCCGATGGCGCTCAAGGATCTCAATACCTACGCGCCCGGTTTCAACTGGGATGGCTTCTTTGCCGCTGCCCATGTCTCCCAGGCGCAGAAGGTGATCGTGGCGCAGAATACCGCCATTCCGAAGATCGCCAAGATCTATGCCGATACCCCGCTGGAAACCCTGAAAGCCTGGGAAGCCTTCAATGCGCTCGACCAGGGCTCGGCCTATCTGTCGGATCGCTTCTATACCCGCCGCTTCGAATTCCGCTCCAAGACCATGTACGGCATCGCCGAACAGCGTCCACTATGGAAGCGCGCCGTCGGCACCACCGACGACAAGATGGGCGAAGCCCTCGGCCGCGCCTATGTCCGTGATTACTTCCCGCCCGAATCCAAGGCCAAGATGGAAGACCTGGTCCATGGCCTTCTGGCGGCCATGAAGCTGCGCATCGAAAACCTGACCTGGATGAGCGCCCCCACCAAGGCCAAGGCGCTGGAAAAGCTCTCCACGTTTGGCGTCAAGATCGGCTACCCCAACAAGTGGCGCGACTATTCCGCCCTGACCATCAAGGCCGATGATCTGTATGGCAATATCGAGCGTTCATCGGCTTTTGAATGGGCCTATCAGGTGTCGCATATCGACCAGCCGATCGACCCGGAAGACTGGGAAATGACGCCGCAGACGGTCAATGCCTACTATTCGCCGACCAAGAACGAGATCGTCTTCCCCGCCGCTATCCTCCAGCCACCCTTCTTCGATCCGAAGGCCGACATGGCGGTCAATTACGGCGCCATCGGCGCGGTCATCGGCCACGAAATCACCCACGGTTTCGATGACCAGGGCCGCCATTATGATTCGACCGGTGCGCTGGTGGAGTGGTGGACGCCGGAAGATGCCGCCAAGTTCGAGGCCCAGACCAAGGCGCTCGGCGCGCAATACGATGCTTACGAGCCCGTACCGGGCTTTCATATTCAGGGCGGCCTGACCATGGGCGAGAATATCGCCGATCTCGGCGGTATCCTGCTTGGCCTTGATGCCTACCATATGTCGCTTGGTGGCAAGCCAGCGCCGGTCATCGATGGTTTTACCGGTGATCAACGCGTTTTCCTCGGTTTCGCCCAGGTTTGGCAAGCAAAGACGCTGGATGACGCCCTTAAGAGTCAATTAACCTCCGATCCGCATTCACCAGAAAAGTTCCGGGCCATCGGTCCAGTGCGCAATGTCGATGCCTGGTATTCGGCCTTCGATGTCAAGCCGGACCAGACATACTATGTCAAGCCGGCTGATCGCGTGAAAATCTGGTAGCAGGGTCGCAGACCCTGCACCCGGGATCGTGACGGTGGTAATCGCGCCGTTGTCGCGGTTCTCACAAAAGCCCGTCTCGCAAGAGGCGGGCTTTTTTGTACGTCCCCGACTTGTCGGAGAGCGACTGCGTTGTTGGCCAAGTTTTTGTTCAGTCCAGGGGCTGTTATCTCTGATCATGGCGTTGATCTGTGTCAGTAGCTTCCTGGCGACAGCGATCATGGCGACCATTTTAGGCTTTCTGGCTTTGACCAGGTTTTCAAAGAAGGTCTTGAAAGTCTTGTTGTGGGTCTTTGCATTGAGTGCGCTGTCCAGAAAAGAGCAGACGCAAATAACTTACAAGGGGGACCACGCCCGACTTCGGGCGTGGTGGTGGGGCTTCTTGTGCGCATCCGATGCAAAGCTTCAGCTTAAAAGCATCTGACTCTGGCTAGTGACGATTGCCGACGAAGCGGCCATCGTCGTCGCGTTCGCGGTTGGTGGCGCCACGACCGCGCATATCATCATCGTCGTCATAATCGCGGCTACGGTTTTGCGAACCGCCGTGGCTCATGCTGCCGGCACGGGCATGGCCTTCCGGATCGCCGTGCCAGCCGCGGCCTTGTCCCGATGAAGCCCCGCCCGATGAAGCCCCGTAAGAGCGGTCATCGTCACGATCCCGCGCGCCGCGTCCGCCGCTGGTGAAGCGGCCTTCTTCGTTACGGTTGCGGTTGGCCTGGCCGTGGCGGCCCTGCTGGTGAGCGTGCCAGCCGCGGGCGTGGCCATAGGCGTGCCAGTCCTCGAAGTCGCGGTCTTCGTCACGGGAGCGGCCGCTGGTGAAACGGCCGTTTTCATCGCGGTCGCGGCCTTGCGTGCGGTAATCGTCGTCGTCATCGTCATAGCGTGAAGATGAGCGGCCGGGGCTGCTGGTGAAGCGACCCTCTTCGTCGCGTTCGCGGGATTGGGAGCCGCGTTGGTCGTCGTTGTTTCTGGGCATGGTATCTCCTTTTCCCGCAAGGGAGGCGGGATGGTAACGGGGTATGTGTGGATTGATGCCGTGCCCAGGATCGCCGGGCACGGCGCAGACCCTACGCTCCGATCCGTAAGATTGTCATCCATATGGCGAGTAACCACGGTAAAGAGATTGTAAGTCTTGTCGGTGCGGCAAACAGACCGGAAGTATTCGTTTTTCGGACGGTTTATGAAAAGCGGATATGTTTTACGGATAAGGGATTTTTCCTGTATTTATGAAATTTTGATTTAGCTGCCGGTTTGCGGTCTGCGGATTTTACGGTTTGAGTGCTAGGTTGATCTGTCCGATATCCATCCGGGAGCATCACTATGATCCTGACTGACCCCCATACTGAGGACGATCCGCCGCCGCCCGTGCCCGATCCGGCGCCCAATGTGCCCGACCTTTCGCCGGTGCCGGAAGGCGATGACCCCATGCCCGTGCCGGAGCCTTTACCGGAACCGGATGCTCGGGCGGCGCGCCAGCCGGAGGCGGTGTGATGGAAAAGACATCTGACGGCGGTAAGCCATACCTGTCATGGAACCTTTCGGCTGGCCACGACCTGCGTGAAGATGAGCGCGAACTGGTTCAGGCCCTGGGCGCAGCGGTGGTCATGCGCTGGTTCGACCTGCCACGTGATATCCAGAAGCGTCTGTTCGAGGCGGCGGTTTCCGGGCCGCAAGCCCTGCGTGAACCGCTGGCGAAGTTCCTGCACGCGCATGGTGAGGGGTGAGTGAAAAAACATGACAGCGCTGTCATTTTTTACTTGCGGTAGCGCTAACAGACTGCTATAGGGAGGACCTAGACCTTGTTCGAGGTCTTTGCCCTTCCTGGGCGTTTCCTCCCTGTAAACTGGCCGCGCTGTTTAGCGCGGCTTTTTTTTGCGCGGAAGGGGGGAGGAAGGGCGCCCCTCCGTCAGCGACACCAGCCCTTCGGGCTTCGCCGGAAAGTACTGGGCGCTGCCACCTCCCCACCTTACGGTAGGGAGGAGATAGAGGCATGAAACCTCCAAAATGCGATGCCTAATCGCATTTTGGCAAGCGCGACTGCCCGCCGAGGGGGGCGCCTAGCTCCGTTGCGAGGCATTTTCTTACGAAAAAAGCTTAATCGGGGCAAAGTCCCGATTAAGCGGCGTGGCCCTCGGCGCGCCTGAGGCGCCAGAAGCGGATGGTGCGAAGCGCCGTATCGCGCGGCAGGTCGGTGTAGAGCCGGCCATATTCGCTGGCCTTGCCCATGGCGTTTTCCTGGTCCGACAGCATGATCATGGCGTAGGTCAGGAAGAGCGCCTTGTCGAGATCGGCCGCCTTGCAGGCGATGGCGAGCGCGTCGATTTCCTTTTTCTCGACCAGGTGACGGGCGGTCAGGAAATCGATATCGGCCATCTGCGCCAGGGCGCAGAGGAAATAGGTGGGGTTCGGATCGCGCATGTACTTGGCGAGCAGGGTCGGGGTCAGGCGCGAATTGCGGCGCAGGGATTCGACCTCGGCGAAGATCTTCTCGTAATCATCCGGGAAGCTGCCATAGGCCACGGCCACCTTGTCGCGGCCCTTTGACAGGGCCTGTTCGAGCACGGCGGGATCGAGCTTTTCGTTTTCGCGCATGATGCGTTCGCGCAGGCGAGCCTCGACGACGAAATACATGTCGTTCATCAGGTCGACCGGCATGTCGGCGCGGTTGACCACGACCTCGTGCAGGGCCGGATTGGCCTGGGCGCGCTGGATGACCTGTTCGTTTGTGGCGCGCGACAGGCGGGCGCCGTCATTGCTGAGGAGGGTGTGCAGGGTGGTGTCGTCGCCGCGGTTGACGATGACGCCGGAGACGCTTTCCGGCACGGTGTCGCGCCTGGAAACGGCGCGGAGGTGATCCTGGCCTTGTGTCGAGACGATGTGCATCAGGTCGGTTTCGCTGAGCGCCTGCGAGCGGGTCAGGATCGGTTCGGCGACGGCGATGTCATCGGACGCCAGGCGGCGCAGGAGGCCCAGCGGGGCGTTGCGGGTTTGCGAGATGGTGGTGGAGATTTCGGCGCGGACAGCGGTTTCCATATCGGCGGCCAACTGGCTCATCACCGAATCGTAAAGTTCCATTTCCGGCCCGCTGATCTCTTCCGGATTGGTCATGAAGATACCGGTCACCTGGCGCAGCAGTTCGCGGCGCTTGGCGCTCGAAGGTTCCTGGGCCAGTTCGATCAGGTCGGTCAGGGCTGAGGTCGGGACGCGGGACATTCTGTTTCCTTGCGGGCCATTCTGGCGGGAAGATTTAGAGAGTATGGATCAGTTCTTATCGGTGTCGGATTTTTTGCCGGCATCACTGGTCTTATCGTCATCGTTCGGATCGCCGCCTTCTTCCGGCGAAACGGTCAGCAATGCGCCCGTGGCGCCGGGCGTGACGCTGATCGGATCGGGGCGCATCCCGTACTGGCGATGCAGGCTGTAAAGACGTGGTTCGTCGGCCGGGGTGGTGTAGTGCTCGCCGGGAATGAAGACATGATCGGTTTCCTGCGAGGCCAGAGAGACATCGGGTTCCGGCGCGGTGGCGGTTGGTTTGGCCTCTGGCTTGCCGGTTTTGGGGACTTCGGCGGTCGGCAGTTGCGCGGCGCGGGCCGCGGCGATGCGGGCGGCATATTTGCTGGTGGTGGGCACTTCGTAGGCGCCGTCAGTACTCATGGCGGAAGCGACGGCGGCCGAGGGCGGCGCGGCTTCGGCGCGTGCGGGTGTCGGCGCTGAAGCCACAGTGGGCGCAGGCTTGCGGGCGGCTTGAGGCGGTGAGGGCTGTGAAGCGATTGGCGCTTCGGGTGTCAGGTCGGGATCGTCGGCCAGGCCGGGGTCTTCGCGTTCGGGCGCCTGGGGAAGAGGGACAACGACAGGCGGTTTCGGTGCAGCCATCGGCACAGGTTGCGACACCGAAACCGGCGCCGGATTGCGGATGGCGGCGGTCGGCACTGGGGCGAAATCCGGCTGCGGCGGTGGTGAGATGGCGGCGACGGGGGACGACTGCTTGGCGGGCCAGCGCAAGGGGCGAGCATAGGGATCGCCAACCTGGCCATAGGGCGACGGCGGAACGGGATAGGCGCCGGTGGCGGTCTGGACCTGCTCGGTCTGCAGGGGTGTCTCCGTGACCGGTTGGGCCTTGGCGCTCCAGTTCAGGTAGGGACCGGCCGAATTGGCGAAGGCCGCGCAAGGGGCTGCGATCACCGTCAGGGCGACGGCGGCGGGCAGCAGATAACAGGCACGGCGGGCAGGCTTGGTCATGGCTTGCTTGATGACTTTCACGCGGTACGTCAGGTTGTAACCCTGAAAGCTTAAGCCAGTGAGTTTAATTAAGACCTAATAGACGGGGATTTTCGGTTGCAGCCGCGGGAAGTGGATAAGCGGTAAAACAAGATACCCTCCACCACGCCAATGAATTGGCGCGGTCCCCTCCCCAGTAAAATGGGGAGGTACAAGAGAGATTAGCCCGCGAGTTGGGCGCGCTTTTCTTCCAGTTCGAGCCATTCCATCTCGCCGTTTTCCAGCGATGTACGGGTGTGGGTCAGTTGCCGGGTTGTCTGCTCGAAAGCCTTGGGCGCTCTGGTGTAGAGGTTGGGATCGCTGAGAATCTCTTCCAGCTTTTCAATCTCGGCCTGCCATTCGGGCATCAGGCGCTCCAGGTCTTCCAGGCGCTTCTGGTCCTTGTAGCTGAGCTTTGCCGCCGGCTTCTTGCTGAGCATCGCCACCTCGACCGGTTTTTCAAACAGGACTTTCGGCGTGTCGCCCTTGATCTTGATCGATTCCATGCGCGAGATTTCCGAGAAGAAATCCGGATTCTGACGGATGAAATCCTGCCAGCCGCCGGGGGTTTCGGCGGCATCGCCCTTGCCGTTCAGGGCCAGGGTCGAGGTCGCCAGGCGGTCGATGAAGTCACGATCGTGGGAGACCAGGATAAGCGTGCCGTCGTAATCGGCCAGCATGTCTTCGAGCAGGTCGAGCGTATCCATGTCGAGGTCGTTGGTCGGTTCGTCGAGCACCAGCAGGTTGGTGGCCTTGGCCAGGGCGCGGGCGAGTTGCAGGCGGTTGCGCTCGCCGCCGGACAGCGACTTAACCGGCTGGCGCAACTGGTTTTCACGGAAGAGGAAATCCTTGGCGTAGGCAGCAACGTGGCGCGGCGTGCCCTGGACCATGATCTGGTCGGAGCCGGAATTGGCCAGCACATCCCACAGGGTTTCTTCGCCTTTCAGGGCGTCGCGGCCCTGATCGAGATAGGCGACTTCGAGATTGGTGCCGAGCTTGATTTCGCCCGAATCCGCCGGGATCTGGCCGAGCAGCAGCTTGACCAGGGTGGACTTGCCGGCGCCGTTGGGGCCTACGATCGCCAGGCGGTCGCCGCGCATGATGCGGGTCGAGAAGTTCTTCAAAAGTGTGCGTTCGCCGAACGCCTTGGAGACGCCTTTCAGTTCAGCCACCAGCTTGCCGGAGGTGCCGCCGGAATCGATGCTCATCTCCATGGTCTTGCCGCGCTGCATCAGGCGGGCCGTGGCGTCGGCGCGCATGGCGGCCAGGCGTGAGGCGCGGCCTTCGTTGCGCGTGCGGCGGGCGGTGATCGAGGAATAGAAGGTTTTGGTCTCGCGCTCGATCGCCTTTTGCAGGCGGGCCAGCGATTCCTCGGCGTCCCTGATGACCGAATCGGACCACGGTTCGAAGCCGGCATAGCCCTGGTCGAGCTTCAGCACCTTGCGATCATAGAGCCAGAAACAGCGCTGGGTGGTGCGTTCCAGGAAGGTGCGGTCGTGGGAGACGATCAGCGCGGCGCCGCGGAAGGAGCGCAGGCGGTCTTCCAACGTCTCGATGGCGAAGATATCGAGGTGGTTGGTCGGCTCATCCAGGAACAGGAGGTCGGGCTCTTCGGCAAACGCTTTTGCCAATGCGGCGCGGCGCTTTTCGCCGCCGGACATGGAGGTGGTCGGCGCGTTCGGATCGATCTCGAAGGCATAGAGCTCGGCCTCGGCGGTATAGTGCTCGGCGCCGCCGGAACAGGCCCAGTCGAGGATGGTTTCGCCCTTGGGTTCCGGCTCCTGCAGCACGAAGGCATAGCGGATGCCGTTGCTGACGATGCGCTCGCCGGAGTCGGCCTCTATCAGGCCCGACATCAGGCGCATCAGGGTCGATTTGCCGGCGCCGTTCTTGCCGACGAGACAGGCGCGCACGCCGCGCTCCAGCGCGATATCGACGCCGTCGAACAGCGGGTTCATGCCGTCCATCAGGCGGACGTCTTTCAGGGCGAGCAGGGGCGCCTTTGTAGCGGGTGTTTTGGCCATAGGCGCCATGTAGTGTGCTGGTGGCTATTTTACAAAGGAAATCTGCGTCAGCGAGGAACGGCCCATCTGCTTTTCAGGCTGTTGGGAAATAACTTGGGTGCAAAAATGAGCGCGGGGGACTATAAGCCCGCGCATGGCTGATACTCTGACGCAAAAACCCTTCTGGGAAACCAAGACCCTCGCCGAAATGAATCCGCAGGAGTGGGAGAGCCTGTGCGATGGCTGCGGGCTGTGCTGCCTTGTGCGGTTCGAGGACGAGGAGACGCTGGAGGTCATCCCGACGCGCGTGCATTGCAAGCTGTTCGATCCGGACAAATGCGCCTGTTCCGACTACCAGAACCGCAAGAGGCATGTGCCGGACTGCATCAAGCTGACGCCGCGCAATATCGAGGCCCTGGAATGGATGCCGATGAGTTGCGCCTATCGCCGGCTGCATGAAGGCAAGACGCTGCCGGCCTGGCATTACCTGATCACCGGCGACCGTGAGACGGTGCATCGTTCAGGTGTGTCGATCCGCGGCCAGACGATTTCCGAGCTGGCGCTCGGCGATCCGGAAGAGGCGCTCGATTTCGCCGCCTGGGATCTGAGTGAAGACCGCTCCGACTGGCCGGCCGAGGATATCGACTAGATTTACTATATCCTTGCGAAGCGCGAGGGCTTTCGTCTTTCCGGCTTAGGATTTTGCGCGCACGTTTTGCTGAGGAAATCTTCAGGGAGACGGTCATGAAACGCGCAATTGTTCTTTCGACGGCCCTGGCCGTTGTGCTGGGACTCAGCGGCTGCGCCGGTTATTATGGCGGTGCCGGGGTCGGTTACGGCTATAACGATTATGACGATCTCTACTATGACAACTATTACGGCCCGGTGCGGGATGGCTACTGGAGCAATGACGGCTGGTACTATTACCGCGACCGCACGTCCCGCCAGTACCGCCGCGACGATGGCCGGCATTTCCGGCGCGAGGCGGCGGACGGCTACCATTCGGCGCGGATGCACCGCGGACGCGATCATGATCATGACCGGGATCAGGACAGGAATCGTGATCACTCTCATTATTGAGAGCGCTTTCAATAGGTGTGCGATAGGGGCTTGTGTCCTGCGGCAACTGGCCGCATAAAGCGGATATGACTGTTTGGCGAATGAGACACACTATTGCGTGCCGGTAAACCGACGATCGATGATGTAGCGGCGCTTTCCGGCGTGGCGCGGGCCACGGTTTCGCGCGTGCTGAATGGCGGACCGAATGTACGCGAGGAGGTTCGCCAGCGTGTGCTCAAGGCCGTCGACAAGCTGCAGTATAAGGTCAATATGCAGGCGCGGTTCCTGGCCGGCGGCAAGACGCAGGTGCTAGGCCTGGTCTATGCCTCGGACCTCGATAGCGAGCCCAACTCCTTCTATCATTCCGGCCTGGAACTGGGTGCGCTGCGGGGCTGCGCCGAGGCCGGGTTTCAGCTTCTGATGCACACGGTCAACCAGCATAGCCTTGGCAAGACGGCGAAGATCATCGAACTGGTCGATTCGCGCCGCTGCGACGGTCTGATCCTGACGCCGCCCTTTTCCGACGACTGCGACCTGCTGCGCGAACTGGAGGCACGCAACTGCCCGGTGGTGTGCATTTCGCCCGGTCTGGCGGCGCAGAAGGTGGCTTCGGGCGTGGGCATCGATGACGAGGTGGCGGGCTATGAAATGACCCGCTACATGCTGTCTCTGGGTCATAAAAGGTTCGGCTTTATCAAGGGGTTGGAAGGGCACCTTTCGGCCGAGGAGCGCTATTCCGGTTTCCGCCGGGCGATTGCCGAGGCGGGGATAGGCGAGGCGGATGTGACGGTGATGCGCGGCAATTTCACCTTCCGCTCGGGCGTGGAACTGACGGCGGCGATCCTCGGCAATGGCCGCAGACCGAGCGCGCTTATCTGCGCCAATGACGACATGGCCGTCGGTGCCCTGTTTTCGGCGCACAAGGTGGGGCTGAACATCCCGCAGGATCTCTCCATCGTCGGGTTCGACGATACGCCGGTGTCGGAGATCATCTGGCCGCCGCTGACCACGGTGAACCAGCCGCTGAAGACCATCGGCTATCGCGCCGTGGAAATGATTGTCGAGCGCATCAAGGCCGGCAAGACGGCCAGTGGTCCCTTGCCCCTGCGGTTTGACGTGGTGCCGCATAAGGTGGTCATGCGCGAGAGTGCCAGCCCGCCGCAGGGGTGAGGAAAGGCCCTTGCACAGGGATTAAAGTTAAAACAGGCCCCCTCCGTCAGCGACACCGGCGCTGTGCGCCTCGCGCTGACACCTCCCTCACAACGAAGTTGCCGCTGCGCAGGGGAGGAGAAAAATGGGAGCGCTCCCATAAATGGTTTCAGCCTAAACCTTGTGTCATATTGAACACATTTTGTCTCTGATCGGCCCAAATATGGCTGAAAACGGGCTTGTGCGTGGTGTCGCGCTTGACAGAGGCGTATTCTGCAGCGCAGGAATTGAGAGCGCTTCCAATGGCGGGATCAACTCGCCCTATACGGCACCCAAAGAGCGCATAACACCCGATCCGGGGAGGAACATGATGAAATCTGTCACGCGACGCGGTTCTGCGTCCATTAAAACGGTTCTGATGACGACGGCGGCCTGCGCCATTGCGCTGGGCGGCCTGACAACGGCGGCCCAGGCTCAGGATGAGGCCGCGGCCGCGCCGGCCGAAGATACCCAGGTCGTGATCGTTACCGGCATCCGCAAGGGTTTGCAGGATTCGCTGACCATCAAGAAGAAGAACACCTCGATCGTTGAAGCGGTTTCGGCCGAAGATATCGGCAAGCTGCCGGACGCCTCGATCGCTGAATCCCTGGCGCGTCTGCCGGGCCTGGCGGCGCAGCGCGTCGGCGGCCGGTCGCAGACCATCTCTATTCGCGGGCTTTCCGGTGATTTCTCGACCACGCTTCTGAATGGCCGGATGCAGGTCTCTTCCGGCGACAACCGCGCTGCCGAATTCGATCAGTACCCCTCGGAAATGGTCTCCTCGGCCATCGTCTACAAGACGCCTGACGCCGGCCTGACGGGCCAGGGCCTTTCCGGTACGGTGGTGCTGAATACGGTGCGCCCACTGGACTATAACAAGCGCGTCATTTCGGTGAATGTGCGTGGTTCGGTCAATACCAATGGCGAGATCGTGCCCGGCTACAGCGCCAATGGTAATCGTATCAGCCTGGCCTATATCGATCAGTTCATGGACGGCAAGCTGGGCGTCGCGCTCTCCTATGCGCACCTCGATGATCCGTCGGAATTGCAGCACTCCAAGAGCTGGTGGTGGGACAAGCAGGGCAATGACTCGGTCACCGGCCTGCCGCGCCTCGGCAATGCTGATGCGTTTGGTCTGCACGGCGTTGAAATCTGGTCGACCGCCCGCCGCCAGACGCGCGATGGCTATATGGCCGTGCTTGATTTCAAGCCGAACGACAATTTCCGCAGCGTGAATGACTTCTATTACTCGGTCTTTGACCAGAACGAAGTGACGCACGGCGCGCAGTGGTATCAGACCCAATGGACCGACGACATCCACTTCTCGAATGTGGTGGTGTCGGACCGCGGTGGCACGCCGGTGGTGCAGAAGGCAACGATCAGCGGCATTGCGCCGATCATCCGCAACGACAACAATCTGCGCCGCGACGAGATGTTCTCCTTCGGCTCGAACAACCGATTTAACATCGGCGCGTGGCGGTCGGTGATTGATTTCGGCTATTCGCGTTCGGTGCGCAAGGAAAGCATCGCCGAAACCTATGCCGGCTACGGCACCGACCCGACGCCGGTCAGCCGAACCTTCGATACGATTGATGAGAACATCGCCTTTGGCGGTTTCCCGCAGCTTACGCCGGGCCTGAACTATGCCGATGCCGATAATGTCTATCTCGGCGATGTGGCGCCCTGGGGCGGTTGGGGCCATGATGGCGCCATCCGTCAGCCGAAAGTGGTCGATCAACTGGCGACGGCGCGGTTCAGCGGCGTGCATGACATGGACTGGGGCGGCTTCAAGAGTATTGAACTGGGCGTTGATTACTCGCACCGCACCAAGGAAAAGGGCGTGCAGGAATGGGATCTGTGTCTGAAGGGCTGGAACCAGACGACCAATGACTGCCACGGCACGCGCGTGGCGGTCGATGCCGCTGATCTGCAGGAACCGACCAATCTCGATTTTGCCGGCTTCGGCAAGGTTCTGTCCTATGACCTGGGCAGCGTGCTCGACAAATATTATGACCGCCGCGCCATCCTGAACGAGGACAACCTCAACAAGTACTGGCAGGTCGATGAAGAACTCGTAACCCTGTTCGCCAAGATGAACATCGATACGGAGATGGGCGGGCATGGCCTTCGCGGTAATTTGGGCCTGCAATATGTCGGCGCCAAGCAGACCTCGGCCGGTAACGAGATCATCCAGCGCGGCTCGCCGGCGATCGGCCAGTGGGTCTCGACCAGCAAGGAATATGGCGACTTCCTGCCGAGCCTGAACCTGATCTACGACATGGACGACAATTCCGTGCTGCGCTTTGCGATGAGCCGCGCCATGGCCCGTCCGCGCATGGAGGATATGCGCGCCAGCCGCAATGCTTCGGTCAGTATCACGACCCAGACATGGAGCGGCTCCGGCGGCAATCCGAACCTGAAGCCATGGATCGCCGATGGTGTTGACCTGGCCTACGAGCGCTACTTCAACCGGACCAGCTATATCGGCGTGGCCGGCTTCCAGAAGGTCATGCGCAACTATATCCGTAACCTGACGGTCTCCAACTACGACTTCACCGGCTGGACCAATACCAGCGGGGTGACGCCGCTCAGCAATATCGGCAGCTTTACCCTGCCGATCAATGATGACGGCACCGCCAGCAATATCGGCGGCGGCAAGAACGTGTCCGGTATTGAATTCAGTGGCGCGTTGGATGGGGCTCTGATCTGGGACAAGCTGAATGGCTTTGGCGTGATTGGCAGCTTCTCGCGCGGCTGGACCAATATCCGCTCAGGTGATGATATCGATCCGTCGAAACTGCCGGGCTTCTCCGGCGATGTCGGCAACCTCACCGGCTATTACGAGCGGGGTGGTTTCTCGGCGCGCCTGAGCTACCGTTACCGCTCGGCCTTCCTGGGCGAGACCTATGCGCTTTACGCCAACCGCGCGGCGGCCCGCATCTTGGCCGATGACCAGGTCGATGCCCAGATCAGCTACCAGATGCAGGACGGCCCGCTCAAGGGCGTCACCTTCCTGTTGCAGGGCTATAACCTGACTGACTCCAACTACCAGACCCAGTTGAAGGTGACGGAGAACAAGACGGCGGACGGGTCTTCCTATCCGGAAATCTATGAGGAATACGGCAAGACGATCCTCTTCGGCGTCAGCTACAAGTTCCAGTAATCCCCCGAGCGCCTGCCGCCGTTCGTTGCGTGTGGCGGCAGGTGTTGGCTATCCGGGGAGGGCACCTCCCGGCCTTCCCCGGATGTCTTTTTTGAGTTTTGAGTAAGCAAGAAACCCCACCACCACGCCATGAAGAATGGCGCGGTCCCCCTCCCCAACAAGTTGGGGAGGTATAGGAAATTTCCATGTCCAAGTTGTCTTTCCGCCGGGTGTTGCTCGGATCGATCTCGCTGTGCCTTCTGTTTGCGCCCTTGAGTTATGCGCAGGAACTGAAGGACTGGCCGCATATCGAATCCGCCATCAAGCCGGATGCGGCGATGGAGGCGAAGATCGCCAAAATCGTCAGTCAGATGACCCTGCGGCAGAAGATCGGTCAGATGACTCAGGCCGAGATCAAGGCGGTGACGCCGGAGGATATCCGCAAGAACTACATCGGCTCGGTGCTCAATGGCGGCGGTTCGTGGCCCTATATGATGAAGCACGCCACGCTAAAGGATTGGGTGGCGATGTCAGACGGATTTTATGACGCATCCATGAAAACCGACATGAAGACTAAGATTCCGCTGTTGTGGGGCACGGATGCGGTGCATGGCCACGGCAATGTCATCGGGGCGACGCTGTTTCCGCACAATATCGGGCTGGGCGCGGCGCACGATCCGGAACTGATCGGCGAGATCGGCGCGGCGACCGCGAAGGCTGTACGCGCCACGGGCATCAACTGGGTATTCGCGCCGACGCTTGCCGTGGTGGAAGACCAGCGCTGGGGCCGGACCTATGAGGGTTTTTCCTCCGATCCGCTGGAGGTGAAAGATTATGCCTCGGCTTACGTCACCGGGATGCAGGGCGATTTCTCGAAGGCCGGCAATGTGGTGGCGACGGCCAAGCACTATATCGGCGACGGCGGCACGGAAAACGGCAAGGACCAGGGCGTCAATATGTCGCCCGAGTCCGACCTGATGAACATTCACGGCCAGGGCTATTATGGCGCGCTGGGCGCCGGTGTGCAGACCGTGATGGCCTCCTATTCCTCGTGGACCGACGGCGCCACGGGTAAGGATTACGGCAAGATGCACGGTGATGAATATCTGCTGACCGACGTGCTGAAAGGCAAGATGGGCTTCGATGGTTTTGTCATCTCCGACTGGAACGCGGTCGGGCAATTGCCGGGCTGCCTGAACTATCATTGCCCGCAGGCGATCAATGCCGGTATCGACATGATGATGGTGCCGCTGGAGTGGGACAAATTCATTGATGCGACCGTGGCCGATGTCGAGAACGGCGCCATTCCGATGTCGCGCATCGATGACGCGGTGACGCGGATTTTGCGCGTGAAGATGCGGGCGAAGATCTTTGGGGCGCGGCCGTCGAGTAATCCCTATGCCGGGAAGGTTTCGGCCATTCAGGCGCGTGACCTGGCGCGGCGGGCGGTTTCCGAGTCACTGGTGCTTTTGAAGAATGACAACAGCGTTCTGCCGCTGAAGAAGGGGGCGAAAATCCTGGTGGTCGGCAAGAGCGCCGACAGCCTGGGCAACCAGACTGGCGGCTGGAGCGTCACCTGGCAGGGCACGGATAATGCCAATACGGACTTCCCCAATGCCGACAGCATCCTGGCGGGGATCAAGGCCGAGGCGGGGAATGTGACCTATAGCGCGGATGCGGCGGGCGTGGATGTCAGTGCGTATGATGCGGTGATAGCTGTGGTGGGGGAGACGCCCTATGCCGAGACGGCGGGGGATGTGAGCAACCTGACGCACACGGCGCGATATCCTGAGGATTTGAAGGTGTTGCAGGCGGTAGCAGGCAAGGGCAGGCCGGTGATCACGGTCCTGGAATCGGGCCGGACGGTTTATGCCAATGACCTGATCAACCTGTCGGATGCCTTTGTCGCCGCCTGGCTGCCGGGGACGGAAGGCAAGGGCGTGACGGATGTGCTGTTCGGGGCGAAAGATTTTACGGGTACATTGTCGTTTGACTGGCCGTCGGCGGGGTGTCCAGGTGCGGCACCACAGTTCGCTTTGGGCTATGGCCTGAGCTATGCTAAACCGGGTGTGGTCGGGGCATTGCCCGTATCGGCGCCGGTGGAATGTAAATGAAGCTGAACAATCTTGCTTATGCTTATACCTCCCCATCTATGATGGGGAGGGGGACCGCGCTCATTCTTCATGAGCGTGGTGGTGGGGCTTCTTGCTTGTATAACTTGGCGACCGGCAGAGAAAAAGTAAGTAAGAAACCCCACCACCACGCGCCATTCTTTGCGCGGCTTCTGAATTGCCGGCGCGCGGTCCCCCTCCCCGAACAAGTCGGGGAGGTACGAGAAAATGTTTCAGGTATCCGACTATGACTCCTCTGAAGAAAGTGGTCATCGTTGGGGGCGGCACGGCCGGCTGGATGGCGGCGGCGTTGTTGGCGAAGCTGGCCAAAAAGGGGCTGGAAATCGAGCTGGTGGAGTCCGAGGAGATCGGCACTATCGGCGTCGGAGAGGCGACGATTCCGGCGATCAAGCGCTTCAATCACCTGCTGGAACTGGACGAGACCGATTTCATCAGGAGCACGCAGGCGACCTTCAAGCTGGGGATCGAATTCATCAACTGGGGCCGTGAGGGGGACAGCTATATCCACGGTTTTGGCAAGATCGGCCAGGACCTGGGTTGGCTGCGGATGCACCAGTACTGGCTGAAAATGCGTGGCACCGGCCAGGTGTCGGATCGCTTCGCCGACTATTCGATCAATACGGCTGCCGCCTATGCTAACCGGTTCATGCGGGCACGGCCGGACATGAAGGCATCGCCGCTCAACGATATCGCCTATGCCTATCATTTCGATGCCGGACTCTATGCGCTCTACCTACGCAAATATTCGGAAGCGCTGGGCGTGAAGCGCACCGAGGGGAAGGTCGTAAAGGTCAATCAGCGAGCGACGGACGGCTTTATCGAAGGTGTGGTGCTGGAGAGCGGCGCGGTGGTCGAAGGCGAGCTTTTCATAGACTGTTCGGGGATGCGCGCACTGCTGATCGAGCAGACCCTGGGTGCCGGTTATGAGGACTGGTCGCACTGGCTGCCGTGCGATCGTGCGGTCGCTGTTCCCTGTACGTCGGCGGGAGACTTGTTGCCCTATACACGTTCGATCGCGCATAAATCCGGCTGGCAATGGCGGATTCCCTTGCAGCATCGCATCGGCAATGGCCACGTCTTTTCATCACGCTATATCGGCGATGATGAGGCGACGGCCGTGCTGATGGGCAATCTGGATGGCGAGCCCCTGGCGGAGCCGCGCGTGATCCGCTTCCGCACGGGCAAGCGCCGCAAGGTGTGGGACAAGAATGTCGTGGCGGTGGGCTTATCGAGCGGCTTTATGGAGCCGCTGGAATCGACCTCGATCCAGTTGATCCAGAGCGTGATTTTGCGGCTGCTGGCCTTCTTTCCGGACACCGGGTTCGCGCCGGCGCAGCGCGACAGTTTCAACCGGCTGGTCGATGAGGAATACCGTGAGATCCGCGATTTCCTGATCGCGCACTACAAGCTGACCACGCGCGATGACAGCCCGATGTGGCGCTATTGCCGGGATATGGATATCCCCGAAGCCTTGCGTGAGCGGCTGGATTTGTGGCGCGTGGCCGGGCGGTTCTTCAAGACAGGCGAGGAGCTTTTCGTCGACGAAAGCTGGATACAGGTGCTGATCGGCCAGGGTGCGATTCCCGCCGGTTACGATCCGTTCGTTGACCTGCGGGCGGACAGCGAAATAATAAAATATCTCAATGATATCAGTGGCGTGATCGGAAAATGCGTGGCGGCCATGCCGGGCCATGCACAATATATAGAGGCCACCTGTAAGGCCTGACGGAGGATAGAATGCGGATTTTCCAGGTGGCGCTATTTGCCGCTCTGATGGGCCTGGGCGGCTGCGCGACCGTCGGACTGGCGGGCAGTCAGGCGGCGATCAAGGTGTGGGAGACGGATGCCGATCAGTCGAAGCTGCTGGCGCCGCAAGGAGATGTGTATTTCGGCGCGGTGGCATCGGGCACGGTGATCACGGTCGATCCGGCGCAGAGCTACCAGAGCATGGTGGGCTTCGGCGCCGCCATGACGGATGCTTCGGCCTACCTGATCCGCAACAGGATGACGGATGATCAGCGTAATGCCCTGATGGGGGATTTGTTCGGGGCGGAGGGCCTGAATTTCAGCTTTATGCGCCTGACCATAGGGGCTTCCGATTTTTCGCGCGCGCATTATTCCTATGATGACATGCCGGCGGGGCAGAGCGATCCGCAGATGGCGCATTTCTCGATCGATGCCGCGAAGACGGATGTCATCCCGGCGGTGAAACAGGCGCTGGCCATCAATCCGAAGCTGACGGTCATGGCCTCGCCATGGTCGGCGCCGGGCTGGATGAAGACGACGGATAGTCTTATTCAGGGGTCTTTGAAGCCGGACGCCTATCCGTATTTTGCCGATTATCTGTCGCGCTATCTCAAGGACATGCGGGCGGAGGGCGTCGATATCACCCTGCTGACCCTGCAGAATGAGCCGGGCTTCGAGCCGGATTCCTATCCGGGGATGCGGGTGGAGCCGGAGTCGCGCGCCGCCTTTATCGGCGGGTTTCTGGGGCCGAAACTGAAGGCCGATGGCGGGAAGACGAAGATTCTCGATTATGACCACAACTGGGATCTGCCGTCCTCGCCGCTGACGGTTCTTAATGATGCGAAGGCCAGCCCTTATGTCGCCGGCGTGGCCTGGCATTGCTATGCCGGCGATGTGGCGGCGCAAGGCCCGGTGCATGACGCCTACCCCGGCAAGGATGCTTATTTCACCGAATGTTCGGGCGGCGAATGGGCACCAAAGTTCAGCGATACCTTCGACTGGACGGTGAAGAATCTGATCATTGGCTCGACGCGCAACTGGGCGAAGGGCGTGCTGATGTGGAACCTGGCGCTGGATGAGAATTTCGGTCCGCACAAGGGCGGATGCAGCGATTGCCGGGGCATCGTGACCATCAATTCCGGCACAGGCGCGGTGACGAAAAATATCGAATATTACGCCTTTGGCCATGCGTCGAAATTCGTCAAGGCGGGCGCGGTGCGGGTGGCTTCCAATGAGGCGGACGGGATTTCCAATGTGGCGTTTAAAAATCCGGATGGATCTTTGGTGCTGATTGCATTGAATGGCAATGCGGAAGCGACGGCGTTTACGGTGGAGGCAGACGGGAAGGCGTTTGGATATACCTTGCCGGCCGGGGCGGTGGCGACGTTTGTGTGGAAGTAAGTCAGAAACCCCACCACCAACGCGCTATGCGCGTCGGTCCCCCTCCCCGACAAGTCGGGGAGGTATAAAGTAAAGCCGTTCCATGAAAATGGGGCGGCTTTTTTGTGCGAAAAATCCCCGCTGGCCTGGCGTGCGGTAGATTGGATGCATGGAACGACAACTGGATGATCTGGCGCAGAGGAAGCAGGCATTGAAGCTGAGGCTGGCGGCGCAGGCGGAAAAGCTGGTGGCGCATATTGAAGCCCTGGATGAGCCGAAAACGCCGCTGGAAGCGGAACGCATGGCCAAGGCGCTCAAGGCTGCGGACGCCGCCATCGAGCAGATTTTCAAAGGCGATGACGAGACGCCGGACGATATTGAGGAAGAAGACATGAATGATGACTGGGCTGGCCGGGATTGGCGCGCAGAACTGGAACATAAACTCAATCGCCTCGTGGCCGCCCGAAGAGAGACAGGCCTGGCTGGACAGTCTGCCGGACGGACCGAAACCGCCGGACTTCGTGACGACGTGGTCGTTCCACATCAATCCGGCGCAGACGCCGCCGACGGGGGACTGGCATAGCTGGCTGTTCATGGGTGGGCGCGGCGCGGGCAAGACGCGGGCGGGCGCCGAATGGCTGGCGGCGCTGGCGCAGCGTGGGGTGCGGTGTGCCCTGATCGGGGCCAGCCTGCATGATGTCCGCGAGGTGATGATCGAAGGGCCTTCGGGGCTGAAAGTCACCGCTTCAAAGGGCAATCGGCCGAGCTATGAGGTGTCGCGGAAACGGCTGCGCTGGCCCAATGGCGGAGTGGCCTATGCCTATTCGGCGGAAGACCCGGAGAGTTTGCGCGGGCCACAGTTTCATTACGCTTGGGCGGATGAGTTCTGCGCCTGGCGGCATCCGGCCGAGACCCTGGCCATGCTGCGGATGGGCTTGCGGCTGGGAGAGAAACCGCGGCTGTGCCTGACCACGACGCCCAAGCCGATCACGGCCCTGCGCAATCTGATGGCCGAGCCGGGCGTGGCGATTACGCGGGCTTCGACGGCACAGAATGCTGAAAACCTGGCGCCGGCCTTTCTGGAAGGTCTGCGCGGGCTTTATGGCGGCACGCGGCTGGCGGCGCAGGAACTGGAAGGGCTGGTGGTCGATGACGACAACCGTGCCCTGTGGCGGGCCGACGACCTAGCGCGCTGTTATGGCGCGCGGCCGGACCATTTTGAAGAGGTGGTGGTGGCGGTCGATCCGTCCGCCACGGCCGGGGGTGATGCCTGCGGGATCGTGGTGGCGGGGCGTCTCGGTGAGCGTGGCTATGTGCTGGAAGACTCGACGGTCAGCGGATTTTCGCCGCTCGGCTGGGCGCAGAAGGTGGCGTCGGTTGTGACCGAACATGACGCCCATCGGATCATCGCTGAGGCCAATCAGGGCGGGGAGATGGTGCGGTCGCTGCTGGCCATGTCGGGCTGCGATGTGCCGATCGAACTGGTCCATGCCAGGGCCGGCAAGCGGACGCGGGCCGAGCCGGTGGCGGCCTTGTACGAACAGGGACGGGTGAGTCACTGCCCTGTCGGTCGGTCGAGATTTGCGGAGCTGGACGAGGAACTGATGGCTTTGGGGAGCGGGGCGTTAGGTAAAAGCCCCGATCGCGCGGATGCGCTGGTCTGGGCGTTGGGCGCGCTGCTGGTGAACGCGAAGGCGGAGCCGAGATTGCGGCGGGTTTAGGGAAGAGGCCCCCTCCGTCGCGGACAAGCCGCGACACCTCCCCCGATAAATCAGGGGAGGAGAAGAAAGGAATTTTATGTTTGAGAAACTGAGCGGCCTTTTCAGGCGTGAGCAAAAGCAAAGTGCGGCGGGGTCAGTGATCGCCATGAATTTGGTCGGGAAGCCGGTGTGGACGCCGCGCAATTATCAGGCTCTGGCCAGTGAAGGCTTTGCGAAAAACGCCATCGCCTATCGCTGCGTGCGGATGATCGCAGAGGCGTGCGCGTCGGTGCCCTTGCGGGTGGAGTTTGATGGGCGGCGCGCGCCGGATCATCCGCTGCAAAAGCTGATCGACCGGCCCAATCCGGAGCAGGGCGGGGCCGACCTGCGCGAGGCGCTCTATGGCGGTTTGCAGACGGCGGGCAATTCTTACGTCGAGGCGGCGTTTCTCGATGAAGAGGCGCCCGGCGAGCTATGGAGCCTGCGGCCCGACCGGATGAAGGTGGTGGCCGGGCGTTCGGGTTGGCCGGAAGCCTATGAATACAGCACCGGCAACGCCAAGACCATGATCGGCCGCGATAGCGAAGGCTGGCTGAAGGTCTTGCACCTTAAATTATGGCATCCGCTTGACGACTGGTACGGCCTTTCGCCACTGGAGGCAGCGGCATTTTCGATTGACGTGCATAATGCCTCTGGCGCGTGGAACAAGGCGTTGCTCGATAATGCGGCGCGGCCATCGGGGGCGTTGGTCTATGGTTCGAAAGCGTCAGAACGGCTGACCGAGGATCAGTTCGCACGGCTGAAGGATCAACTGGCCGATACCTATTCCGGCCAGGACAATGCCGGGCGGCCCTTGCTGCTGGAAGGCGGGCTCGATTGGAAGCCGATGTCGCTGACGCCGGCCGATATGGATTTCATCCAGGGCAAAAACGCGGCGGCGCGCGAGATCGCCCTGGCCTTCGGGGTGCCGGCGCAACTGCTGGGCATTCCGGGTGATAATTCCTACGCCAATTACAAGGAGGCCAATGCCGCCTTCTGGCGCAATGCGGTGCTGCCACTGGCCGAGAAGACAACGCGCAGTTTGAGCGCCTGGCTGGAGATCAAGTTTCCGGGGACGCGGATCGTCAATGACATCGAGGCCCTGCCGGCGCTTTCGGCCGAGCGGGACGCTTTGTGGGCAAGGCTGGAGGCGGCGAGCTTCCTGACCGATGCGGAGCGTCGGCATCTGGCGGGTTTAAGCGAGGTGCAGCTATGAATTTCTGGCAGGCCGTGCCGGTCGCGGCCGTTATCACGATCGTTATACAGACCGCGTTTGTCCTGCTGTGGGTTGGCAGAGCCGGCGCGCGGCTCGACATGATGGAGCAGCGGCTTGAGCAGCAGGCGGGCGTCAATGAACGTCTGGCGCGGCTGGAAGAACAGGCGTTCGCACAGCGCGTCACGCTCGACCGGATCGAAACCAAGCTTGATAGGGAATATTCATGACCCTCTATATCGAAGGCTATGCCTCGCGCTTTGGCCTGCGCGACCTGAATGACGATGTGGTGGTGGCCGGAGCCTTCCGTGACACGCTTGTCAGTACGGGGCCGAAGGGTGTGCGGATGCTCTACCAGCATCAGGTCAAGTCGCCGGTGGGCGTATGGGATGAGCTGCGAGAGGACGCCATCGGGCTTTATGTACGCGGTCGGATACTCGATCTGAACGCCGAGGCCCGGATGGTGGGTAGCCTCGTCAAGGCCGGTGTGGTCGATGGCCTGAGCATTGGTTTCCGGACGGTGAAGAGCCGCAAGGATAGCGGCAGCCTGCGGGTGCTGACGGCGGTGGAACTGTGGGAAATTTCCATCGTCACCTTCCCTATGCTGCCGAGTGCGCGGATCACGTCGATACGTGAGGAAAGCGTGGCGGCTTGAATTCTCCTCCCTTGCGATAGCGGGGGAGGTGGCAGCGCGAAGCCCAGAGGGCTGGTGTCGCTGACGGAGGGGGCATCGAGGGTGACAAGTGGCCCCCTCCGTCTCGACGCGCTCCGCTTGCTCGACACCTCCCCCGTACGCTTCGCTACAGGGGAGGAGAAGAAAGCGGATTACCTCCGTTCAACATGGGTGAAGGCGAGGACCGTCAGATCGTACGTCTTCAAATCAACCGTGTTTCCTTGGTTATCACTGTACTGAAAACCTTCGAGACAATCTGGATAGCCGTCCTCTAACCACAGGATAAAACCCATGATCATACCCTCTCCCATGTCGCTCATATGAGCGATAAGGCCATCCAGGAGCCTGTTTGAAATGGGCACTGGCGGTTGCTCGTGATCGACCGAAAAGGACGTGTAAAATCCATGCCCGGTATTTTCACGTTCGGTCACTTCGGCACTATCGAGCAAGGCACTCAGCGACGGAACCTGACCGTCGCAGATGGCTGCCAATACCGCGATTTCAAGTGAAGTGAAGCCGATCATGGCGGCGAACCTAGCATATCGGGATAGGTAAGCAAGAAACCCCACCACCATCGGCTTCGCCAGAGGCTACGCCGGACGATCCCCCTCCCCAAACGAGTTGGGGAGGTATGAGAAACTATGTTTTCAACTGGAGAAAATGAATGAAAGAAGTGAAACAGGCCGCAGCCTCGCCGGAGGTGCGTGCGGCCCTGCATGAGGTGCTGGCCAATTTTGAAGCCTTCAAGGCGGCCAATGACGAGCGCCTCAGCGCCATCGAAACCAAGCGCGGTGACGGCCTGCTGGAAGACAAGCTGGAGCGTATCGAAGGCGCGCTGCAATCGGCCGAGGGACGTTTGCAGCGTCTGATGAGCCAGAAGTCGCGCCCGGTGATCGAAGAGGGCCGTCTGGTGCAGCCGGACGAAGCCAAGGCGGCCTGGAACGGTTATCTGCGCTCAGGACGTATGGGCATCGAACTGAAGGCCGGTATTTCGTCTTCCAGCGGTTCGGGCGTGCTGGCGCCGACCGAAACGGAAACCTTTATCGATCGCCGCCTGGCGCAGGTGTCGCCGTTCCGTTCGCTGGCCACTGTGCGCCAGGTCGGTGCGGCGACCTTCAAAAAGCCGGTCACGACCGCTTCGGTCACCTCTGGCTGGGTGGCGGAAACCGCCGCGCGTCCGGAAACCAATCCGGCGACGCTCGACCTGATCACCTTCGCGGCCGGCGATCTCTACGCCTCGCCTTCGGCCACCCAGGACCTGCTCGATGACGCCTATATCAATCTCGACGAATGGCTGGCTTCGGAGATCGAGGACAGCTTCGCCGCTCAGGAAACGACGGCCTTTGTTTCCGGCGACGGTTCGGCAAAGCCGAAGGGCTTTCTGAGCTACACCACGGCAGCCAATGCTTCGGCCACCTGGGGTCAGATCGGCTATGTGGCGACCGGTGGGGCCAGTGATTTCGCCACCACCAACCCGACTGACGCGCTGATCGACCTGATCTATGCCCCGAAGGCGCAGTATCGCCCCGGCGCCAGCTTCGTGATGAACCGCCGCACGGCTGCGAAGATCCGCAAGTTCAAGGACGCCGAGGGCAACTATATCTGGCAGCCGGCGATGACCGCAGGGCAATTGCCGCTGCTGCTCGGCTACCCGGTGCAGGAGATCGAGGACATGCCGGATGTGGCGGCCAATGCCTATTCGGTGGCTTTCGGCGACTTCGCCAAGGGGTATCTGATCGTCGACCGTGCCGGGATTTCGGTGCTGCGCGATCCGTATTCGGCCAAGCCCTATGTGCTGTTCTACACCACCAAGCGTGTCGGCGGCGGGGTGCAGAATTTTGATGCCATCAAACTTTTGAAGATTGCGGCTTCTTAAGCAAGAAACCCCACCACCATCCGGCTTCGCCGGACGGTCCCCCTCCCCGGCAGAGCCGGGGAGGTACAGGTAAGGGGAAATAATCCCCGCTGTTTTAGGTGGGGTTAGATTGGTCGTCAGATCAATAATCTCAAGGAAAATCAAATGGCTGATCCTGTCTCGATTGACGAGGCCAAGCTCTTTTTGCGCGTGTCGCACGATGCCGAGGACACCCTGATCACGACCCTGATCGCGGCGGCGAAAACGCGGCTGGAGGGCGAGGTCGGTGTGGTGCTCGATGAGGCGTCTCCGGCGCCGCTGCGGCTCTGCCTGCTGTATCTGGTGGCGCAGGTGTACCAGAACCGCGGCGAGACGGTGATGGACCTGGAGGCGCTGGAAGCCTGGCTCTCGCCTTACCGGGAGATGCGGCTATGAGGGTCATGAGTTTGCAGACGCCGGCGCGGCTCTATGCCGTGACCGAGACCGAAAGTGCCTATGGCGGCCGGTCATTTTCGCTGGTGCCGGACGCCACGATCTGGGGCGATTTTCGGCCCGATACGCCGGCCCTGGAAAGCACAGCCGAGGGCGATGCCTCCGTGGTTCAGGGCGCTGATTTTCTCTGCCGATCGGCAGTGGGGATGGCGCGTGGCGGCCGGCTTAGTCTCAAGGGGTTCGACTGGCGGATTGTCAGTCTGGATGAGGGCGCGGATGGCAGTGTGCGCGTGCGGCTGGAAAGGGTTCACGCATGAGCGCGCTTCTCGATGTACAGGCGGGGTTGCTGGCTTGGCTGCGCGGTCAGGCATCCCTGGCCGTCTGGCTAGGGAGCCCGGCGCGGGTTTATGACCAGCCGCCAACGGGGGTGCTTTATCCCTATGTCAGCTTCGGGCGGGTGTCGGCACAATCGATCGGCGGGGTGGATGCCGAGGTGACCGAGCAGGCGCTGAACCTGATGTGCGTGTCGCGGTTCGACGGCTCGGAAGAGGCCAAGGCGATGGCCGCGGAACTGCGGGTTTTGCTCGATGGCGCGGCGCTGGAAATCACCGGTCTGGTCAGTCTGCGGGTGACCTATGTCGATGTGTTTCGATCAGCGGATCAGCGGACGACTTATGCGCTGGTCAGGATCAGGGCTGTGACCGAGGCGGTTTAGGCTGGCCCCCTCCGGCGCGACTGCGCGCACCACCTCCCTCGTAACGAAGTTACCGCTGCGCAGGGGAGGAGAAGATAAACAGGAGAAAAATATGGCTGTGCAAAAGGGCAGGGACATGCTGCTCAAGATTTCAGATGGCGAGGCATTTGTGACCGTGGCGGGACTGCGGGTGCGGACGGTATCGCTCAATGCGAAGACGGTGGATGTCACCGATTCCGGTTCGGGCGGATGGCGCGAACTGCTGGCAGTCGCCGGGGTGCGCTCGCTGTCGGTTTCGGGTTCGGGCGTCTTTCGGGATGCAGCGTCCGATGCGCTGATGCGCGAGGCATTTTTCGCGCAGGCGCAATCCGACTGGCAGGTGATTGTACCCGATTTTGGTCAGTTCGAGGGGCCGTTCCTGATCGCGGCGCTGGAATATGCCGGCCAGCATGATGGCGAGGCCAGTTTTGCCCTGACCCTGGCGTCTGCGGGGGAGGTCAGCTTTGCCGCTTTGTAATTCGGCCAGGGGTGAAGTGCGGGCCTTGCTGGGTGGGGCTGAGGTGCGCTTATGCGTGACGCTGGGGGCGCTGGCGGCGCTGGAAGGGCACTTCGGGGTGTCCGGATTTGACGCCCTGGGTGAGCGGCTGAAGACCCTGGGTGCGGCGGATCTGATGTTCGTTTTGCGGGCGCTGGCGATGGATGATTTGCCGGACGGGATCGGCTTTGCCGAGGCCATTCGAGCCGTGGTCCGGGCGTTCGAGGCGATGAATGGGTAGCGGTGGGATAGCCCCTCCCACCGCTTCGCGGTCCCCCCTCCCCGCAAACGGGGCGGGCGAGGATATTTGGATTTCGCTTTTTCGGCATGGCGTGTTGGGTTTGCGTCTGGCGCCGGAAGCCTTCTGGCACTTAAGTTGGCGCGAATGGCAGATGCTGAGCGCAGCGCCGGAACAGGCGGTTTTGAGCCGGCAGGCTCTGGAGGATTTGATGCGGGAGTTTCCGGATGAGTGATCCGTTTGGTAGCCAGGCTGGTGAGGCTGGGGCCAGTCTGAAGGCGCTGGAAGCCTCGGCGGCAGAGACGGCCGTTGCCATTGACCAGGCGTTCTCCAAGGCCGGCGCAAGCTTGTCGCGGTCACTGGCGCGGGCCGCTTCGGACGGCAAGATCAGCCTGAAGGAACTGGCCTCGGCGGTGCTGGCGGCGGTCAATTCGGCGGCGGGCGTGTCGTCGTCTTCGGGCGGTCTGGCGAGCGTGTTGTCGGAGGTGTTTTCGGCGGTGAGTTCGTCGTTTTCCGGCGCGCGCGCGGACGGTGGGTTTGTAGGTGCCGGCGGCAGTTATCTCGTTGGTGAGCGCGGGCCGGAGGTCTTCCGGCCGGCGGTTTCGGGATCGATTGAGGCCGGTGGTTCTTCGCCTACTGTCAATGTGACCGTGATGGTGGCGGGTGGGCCGCAGGCTTTGGTGAGATCGGAGGCGCAGGTGGCGACGGCTTTGCAGCGAGCAGCGCGGCTGGGGCTGAGGTAAGTTTCAAGGAAGCAAGACACCCACCACCAACGCGCAAGGGCGCGTCGGTCCCCCTCCCCAACAAGTTGGGGAGGTATAAGAAAGGATTTTCATGAGTGGTTTTCATGAGGTGCGGTTTCCGGCGCGGCTGGCCTTCGGGTCGGGTTCGGGGATTGAGCGCAAGACCGAGATCGTGTCGCTGGCTTCGGGCTATGAGCGGCGGATCAGTCCGTGGGCGCTTGGGCGCCGGCGTTATCTGATCGGGGCGGGCGTCAAGTCGCTGGTCGATGCGGCGGAATTGCTGGCGTTTTTTGAGGCGCGGGAAGGACGGCTCTATGGCTTCCGCTTCAAGGATTTCGCCGATTTCAAGAGCTGCGCGCTGAATGTCAGTCCGGCGGCGACCGACCAGGCGATCGGGAGCGGCGACGGCGTGACGACGGCCTTTCAACTGGTGAAGGCTTACGCCAGCGTGGTGCGCGATATTACCAAGCCGGTGAACGGCACGGTGCGCGTAGCGGTGGAGGGTGTCGAGGTCGGGTTTGCGGTCGATGAGACCACGGGCATCGTGACCCTGGCCGGCGCGCCGGCGGCAGGCCAGACGGTCACGGCCGGGTTCGAGTTCGATACGCCGGTGCGCTTCGATTCCGAGCGGATCGACCTGACTCTGGAAGGTGTCGATGCCGGGCGGCTGACGGCGGTGTCGTTGGTCGAGATACGAGTTTAGGCAGAGGCCCCCTCCGGCGCGACTTCGCGCGCCACCTCCCTCGGAACGAAGTTCCCGCTTCGCAGGGGAGGAGAAAGGTAAGTATGAGGACAATTTTTGAGACTATGGCCTCTGCGCTGGCGCAGGGAGCGGCGAAGTTTTGCCATGTCTGGCTGATTGAGCGGGCCGATGGTGCGGTGCTCGGCTTTACCGATCATGACCGAGCGCTGGTGTTTCTCGGCGTTGTCTGTCAAGCGCAATCGGGTTTGACGGCTGGGGCGGCGAATGCGGATATCGGCGAGGCGGGCAGCGCGGCGATATCTGGCGTGATTTCCAGCGAGGCGATCAGTACTGAGGATATCGCGGCGGGGCTTTATGATGCGGCGACGGTGCGAATCTATACGGTCGATTGGACGGCGCCGTCCGACTATGTGCTGACGGGCGCGGGCACACTGGCGCGGCTGGAATGCCGGGGCGGGGTGGCGGAAGGCGGATCGTTTATCGCCCATATCGAGGGGCCGGCGGCCAAGCTCGATCGCGTTATCGGGCGGCGGTTTGGGTTTCTGTGCGATGCCGCCCTCGGCGATGCGCGCTGCGGTTTGACGGGCACCTTGGCGGCAGCCAGTTGCGACAAGCGTTACAGCACCTGCCTGACTGTGTTCGATAATGTGCTGAATTTTCGCGGTTTCCCCGACCTGCCGGGCGAGGATTTCCTGACGGTTTATCCGCGCAGTGGCGATGTGATGGATGGGGCGTCGCGGCAGCAGAGCGCCGGAAGATGATCGTCACCGAGGCGCGGTCATGGATCGGCACGCCCTATCAGCATCAGGCGAGTTTGAAGGGTGTCGGGTGCGATTGTATCGGCCTGGTACGAGGTGTCTGGAGGGCGGTTTATGGCGCGGAGCCGTGCGCCTTGCCGGCCTATAGTCCGGACTGGGCGGAGGTTGGCGGGGAAGACCGGTTGATCGCGGAGTTGGGTGCGCATTTTGAACCGGTGAATGAGGCGCGGGCGGGGGATGTGATCGCTTTTCGCATGAAACCGGGTTCGGTGGCCAAGCATGTGGCCATTTTGAGCGCAGGCGAGGGGATTGGCGATCCGGCGGCGAAGATCATTCACGCCTATTGGGGCCATGCCGTGGTCGAGAGCTGGCTGGGGCCGTTTTGGCGGAAGGCGGTGGTGGGGGCGTTCCGATTCCCGCCGCCCCTGGCCTAAGCTCGCTCTGGCGGGCTGCAAAGCATCATCTCTTAATCTTCCGTTGCTCACGTACCCAAACGTACGCTGCGCTACGGGTCTTAAGAGCTAATACTTTTCGCCTCACCATAGCGGCTTATGCCGAGAGGCTTAACCGATGAGGATTTGAGATTTGGCGCAGGTGGTATTGAGTGCGGTGGGGCAGGCCCTGGGCGGGCCGGTCGGGGGCTGGATCGGCGCGCAGATCGGTTCGGCGATTGACCGGACGGCGCTGAATAGTCTGGCGCCCACGCGGCAGGTCGGGGCGCGGCTGACCGGCCTGCAACTGACCGGGAGCGCGCAGGGTGATCCGGTCAAACAGGTCTTCGGCAAGGCGCGCGTGGCCGGCACCATTATCTGGGCGGCGCGGTTGAAGGAGAACCGCTCGACGACGCGCGCCAGCAAGACTTCGGGGAAGACGGAAAGTTTCAGCTACAGCCTGTCGTTTGCGGTGGGGCTTTGCGAAGGGCCGATCGATGGTATCGGCCGTATCTGGGCCGACGGGCAATTGCTCGATCAGTCGGCGATCGCTTACCGGCTTTATCGCGGCGAGGAAACGCAAACGCCGGATGCCCTGATCGAGGCGGTGGAGGAGACCGCGCCGGCCTATCGCGGCCTGGCCTATCTGGTGTTCGAGGATCTCGATATCACCCCGTTCGGCAATCGTCCGCCCAATCTGTCGGTCGAGGTTTTCCGGCGTCCGAAGGGCGATTATGCCGATCTGGAAACCCTGATCGAGGGCGTCTGCCTGATCCCCGGTGCGGGTGAATTCATTTATGCGACCGAGCCGAACGCGGTTTTGAGCGGCATGACGCGCGCCAGCTATGAGACGCAGCATACGGGTAACGGACGCACGGATTTCGTCGTCTCGCTCGATCAGTTGCAGGCGCAATTGCCGAATGTGACAACCGTCAATCTGGTGGTGAGCTGGTTTGGTTCCAGCCTGGATGCGGCCACATGCACCATCCGGCCCGGTGTCGAGGTGGCGGAGAAGGTCACGCAGCCGCTCGTCTGGGAAGTCGATGGCGTGGCGCGTGAGGACGCCTATGTGGTTTCGCGGATCGGGGGGCGACCGGCCTATGGCGGCACGCCCGCGGACGCCGTGGTGATTGAGGCCATCCGCGAACTGAAGGCGCGCGGGTACAGCGTGACCCTGATCCCGTTTATTCTGATGGATTGCGACGGCTATCCGTGGCGTGGACGGATCACCTCGGCGACGGATATGACGGCAGGCGCAGCCACGGCAGTCAGCGCCTTTATGGATGGTGAGTGGGGTTTCCGTCGCTTCGTGAAGCACTGTGCCAGCCTTGGCGCGGCGGCGGGCGGGGTGGACGGCATTGTGCTCGGCTCCGAACTGCGCGGGCTCACGACCCTGCGCAGCGCCACAAACACCTATCCGATGGTCAGCGCCTTACGCGCCCTGGCGGCCGAGGTGCGCGCACTCTTGCCAGAGGCGCAGATCGGTTATGGTGCCGACTGGTCGGAATATTTCGGCCATCAGCCGGCCGATGGCACGGGCCATGTCAGTTTTCATCTCGATCCGTTATGGGCCGACGCCAATATCGATTTTGTCGGTATCGACTGGTACGCGCCCCTGACAGACTGGCGCGATGGCGAAGATCACCTTGACCGCGCCCTGACGGCTTCGCTCTATGATGATGGATATCTGCAAGGCCGGATCATCGCCGGCGAGGGTTTCGACTGGTACTATGCCAGCGAGGCCGATCGCGTAGCGCAAGCGCGATCGGCGATCAGCGACGGCGCCTATGGCGAGCCATGGATCTACCGGCCTAAGGATATCGTGTCGTGGTGGTCGAACGCCCATCACGACCGTCCGAATGGCGTGCGCTCATACGTGGCGACTGACTGGGTGCCGCAATCGAAGCCGATCCGGTTTATCGAGATCGGCTGCGGGGCCATCGACAAAGGGCCGAATGCACCCAACCTCTTTCTCGATCCGAAAAGCTCGGAAAGCGCCGTGCCGCCGTTCTCAAATGGCGCGCGTGATGATCGGGCGCAGCGCGCCTGTCTCACCGCCTATATACAGCATTACACAGCGCATAATCCGGTCTCGGCAGTCTATGGCGGGCCGATGCTGGCGGATATGGCGGTCTGGGCTTACGATGCGCGGCCCTATCCGTATTTTCCGCAACGCGATGATGTCTGGGGGGATACGGCCAACTGGCGCACCGGTCACTGGCTGAATGGCCGGGTGGGCGCGGGCGAGGCGCGGAATCTGATCGCCGATATCGCGGCGCAGGCGGGGGTATATGCACTCGATCTCGATGAAGTGACGGGCACGATCGACGGCTATGTCATCGAACAGCCGATGACGGTGGCGGATGCCCTGTCGCCGGTGCTGCGCTATCTCGGACTGGCTGTGGTTGAGCGCGGCGAGGGGCTGAAGCTGATCGGTTCGGCGCATGGGGTGGATGGGATGCTGCTGGCCGATGACCTGGCCTATACTGACCAGAACCCGGTGATGGCGCGGCGCGATCTGGTGGTGCCGCCGGCCAGCCTGACCCTGCGGTGTTACGATGTCGACCGTGATTACCAGTTGCTGGCCGTGACGGTGCGCGGCGATGAACCGGGCGCTTCGCAGGCGTCGGTGGACCTGGCGCTGGTTTTGAGCGCCGGGCAGGCGATGGACTATGCTGCCTATGCGCTGCGGGCGATGCAGGGCGTGAGCCAGACCGTGACTTTGGATGTTGATCCGCTGCGCCTGCTGGAACTGGAAACGGGCGACGGCGTGGCCTTCGGGGCGGCGAACTATCGCCTGGGCCATGTTGATCAGGGCGAAACGCCGACCGTCACGCTTGCGCCGGCGCCGGAAGCGCGGGCGTTTGTCAGCGCCGATCCGTCGGTATCTGGATCGGTCAGTGCGGTGGTGGCAGGGGCGATCATGACCGGTTTTCGCCTGCTGGAACTGCCGTGTTTCGGCACGGACGAGGCGAATGCGCGGCCGGTGCTGGTGCCTTCCGCCGATCCGTGGGCCGGGGCGGATGTTTATGCCGGGGCGAGTGCGGCCAGTCTGCGCCTGCGCGGGCGGGTGAGTGAGGCGGCGTCGGTCGGGCGGGTGCTGACGACCGTGCCGGTCCAGCGGGCGCAATATCTTCATGAGGGGGCATCACTCGATATCTATCTGGAAGGTGCCGCGCCCGTCAGCCGCAGCGTGGAGGAGGTACTGGCGGGGGAAAATTACCTGTGCGTTCAGGCGGATAATGGCGAATGGGAGATCATCCAGTATCTGACTGCGGCGGCCCTGGGCATCGATCAGTATCGTCTGACCGGTCTGATCCGCGGGCAGTGGGGCACGGAACAGGCCCTGCTGGTGGGGATGAGTGCAGGGGCGGAGGTGGTAAGCCTGCCGGCCGGGTTTGTGCGGGCGGATATAGCTCTGGAGGAACTGGGGCTGTCTCGGCTGTGGCGCGCGGGTCGGACCGGCTTCGGCGGTGCGGCGGCGGGGGCTTGGGATATGACGGCGACCTGGACGGGGCTGGCTTTGCGGCCGCGCGCGCCGGTTTTCGGGCAGGTGTCGGGGGACGTGATTAGCTGGCTGCGCTCGCCACGCTATGGCGGCGATAGCTGGGAGACCGAGCCCCCGTTATGCGAGGACTATGAGCTTTATCGCGTGCAGGTGTGGGATGGCGATGACCTGGTGCGGGAAGTTGAGGTGAGCGCGCCGGTATGGGTATATGCCGAGCGGGCGGCCGATTTTCCGGCGGGATTTGGTGCGGAGGCGCGGGTGGAGATCGCGCAGAAGTCGCAGGTCTGGGGCTATGGGCCGGGGTTGATTCTGACGTTTGGGTGACGGTTGCCAAATCGCATCGGTATCCATTGCCTGCTGTGCCATGGCGGCATATTATCAGCCATATGGCCTGGGGGAATACAGTGGACAGACGGTTACTATTGAAAATAGCGGTTGTCATGGGTACGCAGATTTTGCCGTATAATTCATTCGCCCAAAACCTGTCCAGGTCGCCTACTCTCCTGATGGCCGGTGATGAAGTCATGCAAGTCTTCAAACCCTATTACGAAATGGGCGGCGTCTTGCAATTTGTCGTCTATAATGGCGCGCGAGATGCGGAAAATGATTCCCTGGCGGCGATCCATGATGGGCTCGCCAATAGCGGCAGCCTCAACGAAAGTGCTTTTGAGAAGCTCAAGAGCCGGCAGATATCGCCTGTTCAGTTTTTTGGCGACTGGTATGATTCCACAGATGGAAATCTGATTAAACTTGGCAACATCACGACGATTGACGGCCAGAATTTCACCAATCCAAAATTGCTGTCGCTCGAAAAGCTTCAGGTGAAGTCGAGTGGTAGTCCTGGTGTGGAAGTCGGTTCGGGCGGGCAATTTGCCTATGCGTATCTTAATCCGCCTTACGGTCTGTCCGCATCTCCGGCCAAAATTCAGAAGACGTTCGACGATATTCGAGAAACTATTCTGCCTGATGGCCGCGCGGCGATTATTCTCGACTGGACGAGCCCCTCCCTGAACGAGGTGTCGAATTACTTCGAGGCGGGAAAAGAATGGTGGGGTGTTTTCCTTTTCAGTATCTACATTCCCGATTTAAAAAGGCTTACAATTATTGCCGGATCGGCAACGGATTAAAGCGCGCCAGCGAAGAAATGGGGGAGCGTAAGAACAGAACCTCTGGCGCCCGAGCGATGCTTGCCTCTTGAAACGATAGCGAGTAGGACACACCTCTGTTGCGGAGGTATGTTTCACAGTGGCAAATGATCCCTATTCTGAATTGGGCCTGAAAAAAGGGGCCAGCGATGCCGAGATTCAGAAGGCCTTCCGCAAGCTGGCCAAGGAACTGCATCCCGATACCAACCGCGACAACAAGGCGGCCGAGGAGCGTTTCAAGCGCGTGACGGCGGCCTATGATTTCCTGAAGGATACCGACAAGCGCAAGAAGTTCGACGCCGGCGAGATAGATGCCGATGGGCGCGAGATTTTCCGCGGCTTCGGTGGTGGTGGTCGCGCGGGCGGTTCGCCCTTTGGCGCCGGTGGTGGACGCAGCACGCAGTTTGAGGGCATGGACATGGACGATATCATGAGCATGTTCGGGGGCAGCGGTGGCCGGGGCGGCAGTCCGTTCGGTGGTGGTTTTGGCGGATTCGGCGGTCAGCGCGAACAGGCGCCGGTCAAGGGACAGGATATTAAGATCCGGCTCGATATCGACCTGCTCGATACCATTGTCGGCAATACGCGCCGCGTGCTGCTTTCCGATGGCCGCACGGTGGATGTCAATATTCCCAAAGGCTCGCGCGACGGCCAGACCCTGCGCCTGAAGGGGCAGGGCTCGCCTTCGCCAACGGGCCGTGGCGCGCATGGCGATGCCCTGGTCGAACTGCACCTCAAGCCCCATCCGGTCTTCCGCATGGATGGCAATGACCTGCATATGGATTTGTTCGTCTCCCTGCCGGACGCCCTGCTGGGCGGCAAGGTGCAGGCGCCGACGCCGGATGGCCCGGTCAGCGTCAATCTCGCCAAGGGCTCCAATTCGGGCGCCATTCTGCGCCTGAAGGGGCGCGGCGCGCTCGATGCCAAGGCCGGCACGCGCGGCGATCTGTTCGCCCATGTCGTCCTGGCCATGCCGGACAAGGGCCTGGACGGGATGCCGGCTGACCTGAAGGCGGAGTTCACCAGTCTGCTGGAACGCTGGCGCGACAAGGCGGACTATACGCCGACCATCACCACCCGGCGGAAATAGGGTGGTAAGGGTGTAATCGGACAGATTGTATTTTTTCCGATTATTTACTTCCCTGACGCGTCTGTTCAGATAAGGTTCAGGTGTCGACCTCTATAAATGGCGTCATGAAACAGATTTGGCCCCTTCTTAGTCTTGTGCTGATCGCCGCGCCTGTGGCCGCTCCGGCGGTCGCGGCGGCGGAAGTTCCGACCCTGCGCGGCGGTCTGGATGAGGCCGTGATGATTATGGCGGGCAATAAAAAGGACCGCGATTACAGCGGCGGCAATCGCCAGCGCGGAAATGACGATCGCCGCAATGATCGCGGAGACGACCGGCAGGATGACAACCGTCCGTCGAGGGATCGTCCGGCGAACGCGCAGAATTTCGATCGCGGCAATGCCAGGCAGTTCCAGAACCGCGATGATCGCATCAATCGCGCCATGGCGGTGGCCGGGCAGCGCGGACGGGTGCTTGATGCTGGACCGCAGGGCGGTTCTGTCTTCTGGGTGCGCGTGGCGACCGATCACGGGCGTGTCGACCTGTTGGTCGATGCCGATTCCGGCCGTATTATTGGAGAACGCTAGTTGCGTATATTACTTGCTGAAGACGATCCCGACCTGTCGCGCCAGTTGAAGGCGTCGCTCAGCGATGCCGGCTATGTGGTCGATCACGCGCCCGATGGCGAGGAAGCGCACTTTCTCGGCGATACCGAGCCCTATGATGCGGTGATCCTTGATCTCGGCCTGCCCAAGATCGACGGCGTTTCGGTACTGGAAAAGTGGCGCCGCGCCGGCAAGGCCACGCCGGTGCTGATCCTGACCGCGCGCGGCGCCTGGAACGACAAGGTGGCGGGGTTTGATGCCGGCGCGGATGATTACCTGACCAAGCCCTTCCATACCGAGGAGCTGCTGGCCCGGTTGCGTGCATTGGTCAGGCGTGCTGCCGGCCATGCTCAGCCCATGCTGGTCTGCGGCGGCGTGCGGCTCGATCCGCGGGCGGCGCGGGCCTCGGTCAATGGCGAGCCCCTGCGTCTGACCTCGCTGGAATACCGCCTGCTGCATTATTTGATGCTGCATCAGAGCCGCGTGATTTCGCGCACTGAACTGGTCGAGCATCTCTATGATCAGGATTTCGACCGCGACTCCAATACGATCGAGGTCTTCATGGGCCGTCTGCGCAAGAAGATCGGCACCGACCGGATCGAGACCGTTCGGGGGCTGGGCTATCGGTTGAAGCCGCTGCATGACGAGATCAGCGATCTGTGACGGAGGGCGTTAAAGCCCCTTCTCCCTGTGCGCGGGGAGAAGGGGGCCGCAGGCCGGATGAGGGGCTGACCGTATGCGCAACATTAAATCACGGCTGACGCCATTAGCGAAAACGCTTCGCAATGCAGGAAAGATAGCCGAAGATAAATCGTGGCTGGCTCTGCGTAATCGCAATCTGAATGGGATCAAGTTCAGCCGTCAGGTGCCGATAGGCTCGTATATCGCGGATTTTGCGTGTCTAGACCTTAAGCTGGTTATCGAACTCGACGGTAGCCAGCATATCGATAACCCAAAAGATCAGGTCCGTAACTTTTTCATGAATGCTGAAGGCTGGTCGGTGGCGCGGTTTCCAAGCGGGCATGTCTTGCAGAACCGTGACGGCATACTCGAAACGATCGTCGCTATTTGCGATGGGCGAATAGCGGGCCATATAATGGATCATGATTTCCAATTCTATCCGGCGAAACCTGTGACCTTATCAAACGACGCCGCCCCTCACCCGGCCTTCGGCCACCCTCTCCCCGCTGTCGCGGGGCGAGGGGATTTCTTTGGGGAGGCGGGCGGTCCCGCCCGCGGGTGCTTTGTCCCGCAGGTCTTGCCGCAAGCCTTGGCCGCGAGCCTTGGCCGCCAGCGCTGCGCGCGGAGCGCGCGCGCTGACGCGGCGCTTAGCGCTTCTCTTCTTCTACGACTTCGGCGTCGATCACGTCGCCGTCCTTGCGCTC
>NZ_JBQCHT010000022.1:0-177871 GCF_051954415.1 Asticcacaulis sp. | reverse complement strand
GCTTTGTGGGCGGTTTACGCGAACGGGAAGCCCTCCGTGCAGCATTTTGCTGTGGTCGGGTAAAACCCGCCCCCCGCCACAATGCCCCCTCCGTCAGCGACACCGGCTCTTCGAGCCTCGCGCTGACACCTCCCCCGCTTCGCAGGGGAGGAGAGTATGGTCTCGTCGATCTGCTAAGTGATCGAATAGTGAAAGCTTAGTCAGGATGCTGCGTTAAGTGCGTCCTGATCACTTTCAGGGCCAGACGGCTCTGGTCGGCGCTCCTTGCGGCGTTCAGGGCCTTCGTATTTCGCGTCCGTCCGGCGACGGCGTTCCGGCCCGAAGAAGCTGTTCAGCTTAACAAACGGACGTGGATGATCGACGATGGACACGACCTTGCGGTACAGCTCATTGGCCGTGACCGGCTTGCAGCAGAATTCCGTCACGCCGGCATCGCGCGCATCCACCACATGCGACCGTTCGGAATGCGCCGTCAGCATGATGATCGGCACAAAGCGGTTGGCGCTGTCCGATGACTTGCGCACCAGGTTCACGAACTCGATGCCGTTCAGCACCTCCATCTGGTAATCGACAATAACGATATCGATGGCGTCGTGTTTCAGGCGGTGGAAGGCTTCCGTGGCGTCGCGTGCTTCGAATATATGCACCGCGCCAAAGCCGCGCAGAATGGTTTTCACGATATTCGTCATGTGGCCGTTATCTTCGACGACCAGAAACCTGACGCGTTCCAGGCTGGCTGGTTTCATGCTCCGTACCCGATTGATGCTGTCAATTGGGAAGCCAGTCTAGCCGAACAGGGTTACCGGAAATTTTATAAAGTTCGCAAAAGCAACCTTTATTTTTTGCCGTTGACCTCGGCATAGACCGCCTCAAACGTATCCGGCACGATGGGGCCGGCGATCTTGTCGGTAATGGTGCCGTCCGGACTGACGATATAGGTTTCCGGCACACCGGTAATGCCGAGCGCCAAGGCCATCTTGCCCTCCGGATCGGTCAGGGTTTTCGCGTAGGGATTATCGTGCTGGGCCAGGAAATTGAGCGTGTTCTGAGGCTCATCCTTCCAGGCAATGCCGATGATGGTTACACCCTTGGCCTTCAGCGCCATAAGCTGCGGATTTTCGGCGATGCACGGCGCGCACCATGAGGCGAAGACATTGACCAGCACCGGCTTGTCATGGCCCGCCACCAGCGCCTTCAATGAAGCCGGCGTGCCGTCCTGCAAATCATTGATCACCACTTCAGGCACGGACCTGCCGACCATTTCGCGCGGTTCCAGCCGTTCCTTCTTGTGGAAATTATAGTAGCCGAGCACGGCCAGCAAACCGACAAACAGCACCAGCGGTGCAAAATAAATCAGGCGCTTCATTTGTTCTCGACCGCTGCCTGCAAAGCTTCCAGCACCTTGCGGCGTTTGGCTTGCGCCCGCAGGGACATCATGATCAACGCGCCCAAGGCCACCGTCGTGGCGCCATAGCAGCTCCAGACGAAGACGACATATTTGCCCATATCGAGGTCCATGAGGTCTCCTAATTGAAACTCAGACGGGCGCGCAGGGCGCGGTATTTGCGGGCGAGAATTTCGCTGTCGATCCGCACCAGGAACAGCCAGGCAAACAGCGCATGATAGGCCGCCACCATGACGAACAGCGGCCACAGCATATCCGGCGCCACGGTCGGGCCGCCCTTGACGAAGATCGAATCCCCCTGGTGCAGGCTGTTCCACCATTGCACCGAAAAATGCACGATCGGCAGATTGACCAGCCCGACCAGTGCCAGAATGGCGGTTGATCTGGCGGCGCGTACCTCGTCCTCGATCGAGGCATGAAGCGCGATATAGCCGATATAAAACAGGAAAAGGATCAGTTCGGAGGTCATGCGACCGTCCCACTGCCACGGCGTGCCCCACATCGGCATCCCCCACAAGGCGCCGGTCAAAAGCGCCAGTCCGGTAAAGACCGCGCCGATCGGCGCCATGGCCTTGGCGGCGGCGTCGGCCAGGGCATGGCGGAAGATCAGGCCGAAAAAGCTGGCAATACCCATCGCCGCATAGACGGTCAGGCCCATCCAGGCCGCCGGCACATGGACATACATGATCCGCACCGTATCGCCCTGCTGGTAATCCTCCGGCGAGGCAAAGCAGAGATACAGCCCCCAGACGAACAGCACTGCCGTCAACCCCGCCAACCACGGCCGCAGGGGCCGCGTGACGCGGGTAAAGCGTTCGGGATTGGCGAGAAAATTGATCATGCACCGGACATACGGGGTTTGGCGATCTTCGGCAAGAGGCGGCAAATGTGGCTTTTTCGCGTTAACCTTCTGATTGCAGTTGTTTGCTAAACTCGTCTGAATCGCTGGGAGCGCGTGACATGCAGTTCGGGTATTTTCTTCTCGCCCTGATCTTCGGCCTGACCTTCGCCGTCTATTATTTCGACGTGCGCAAGGATTGCCGCTGGATCTCGTGGCTCGCCGCTATCGTCATGACCGGCTTCTGCATCGCCATCGACCGGCTGGTGGAAAACGCCATCTTCGCTCACCTGATCATCCAGTTGTCGATCCTGTTGATGCTGGGCCTGAGCATTCCGGCCCGCTATTGGTTCGGCCACGCCAATGCCCGCCGTATCACCTACCGCGAACATCATATCAAGGCCACGCGCTACCTGCCGTGGTAGTTAGCTGAGGGCGCTTCTTAAGGCCGCACCCATGGCGATCGGACCCAAGGCCAAAGCAAACAGCGCATAGGCCGTCAGAAAGGCCTGGGCCTGCAAGGGCGAAGCGCCCGTTTGGACCGCCTGCATCAGGCCGGCGCCGAAGATCACCGGCGGCACATAAAACGGCAGGACCAGCAGCGCCATCAGCACGCCGCCCTTGCGCGAGCCCAAGGCCAGTGATGCGCCGATCCCGCCGATCAGGGCGAAGCTGAGGCTCCCCAGAAACGCCGAGACCAGCCCCATCAGAGCCAGCGATACCGGCGCACCGAGGATGATCATGACGACCGGCGTCATCACCGACAGGATCACGCCGGTGCCGAGCCATTGGCTCAAACATTTCAGCAGGGCGATCAGTTCAAGCGGCAGCGGACCGAGGCGGAGTATATCGAACACGCCGTCCTCGTAATCGCGCTCGAACAGGCGCTCCAGCGACAGCAGGCTGGAAAGCGCCAGGCAAAGCCAGGTCAATCCGGCGGCGATGCGCGACAGGATCGCCTGGTCGGGACCGAGGCTCAAGGGAATCATCGCCATCAGGGTCAGGTAGAAACCGATGGCGAGCAAAGGCCCGCCGCCGCGGGTCAGCGACAGGCCGAGATCGCGGCGAAGGAGAGCGAAAGCGGGACGGATCATCTTCTCCTCCCTATCGCTTGCGATGGGGAGGTGGCATCGAGCAAAGCGAGATGACGGAGGGGCGCGGCTGAGGACGGAGACGCGCCCCTCCACCACTTCGGGGTCCCCCTCCCCAACATCGCCAAGAGGCTTGATAGGGAGGAGAAGATGCGCCTCACCTCAAACACCGGCCGCCTCGCGTTCTTTCGCCGTCGGGCGTTCGAGTTTCAGGCTGCGCGTCTCGAACGGCAGCGGATCATGCACGGCCGCGATGATCATGCCGCCTTCGGACAGGTGCTTTTGCATAATCCCCCCCAACAGCGCCCGGTGACCGATATCGAGCGGCGCCATCGGTTCATCAAGCAGCCACAGCGGCCGCTTCACCATCAGCAGGCGCGCGAACGACAACCGGCGCTTTTGCCCCGCCGAGAGATAGCGCGTCTCCAGATCAAGCAGCGGCGACAGGTTCAGTTGTTCGATGCTAGAAACCTCGCCACCCAGAAAGTCCGCCTGAAATTTCAGCTCCTGCGCCACCGTGCGCGACGGGCTCAGTGCGTCCTGGTGACCAAGGAAATGGGTTATGCTGCCATGCCATATTTCCGGCTCAATCTGCACATCATTCTCATACGCAGAAATCCTACCCGCATGGGGCGCCAGAAACCCCGCCAGGGTGCGCAAAAGAGTCGTTTTTCCGACGCCATTTTCGCCTGTCAGGCTAATCGCCTCACCCGCGCACATCTCAAAATTCAGATTATGAATCAAAAGGTTGTAGCCTTTTTTCAGGCTCAGACCTTCCACCTTCAGACTCACGCCCATAAAAATAACCCTTTTCGCACCACCGCTTACATAGACGAAAACAAATAAGAAGTTTAGAAGGCAGATTACCCGCCTTCAAGGTATTGCAGCGCAATGTCCGGACCCTGTGCGTCCCTCATTCACGCGCGTTCTTGAATTCACGGTTGCCATCGTGGCGGCTGGGCGGGTTAACCTGAAAAGGACACTGCGTAAATGTCTTCTGTTGACTCCTTCAAGTCAAAAGCCGAACTCAAGGTCGGCGACAAAACCTACACCTATTACGATCTGAAAGCCGCCGAAGCCAATGGCCTGGACGGCATCTCCAGCCTCCCCGCCTCGCTGAAGGTGCTGCTGGAAAACCTGCTGCGCAACGAAGACGGCGACACGGTCAAGGCTGACGACATCCGCGCCATGGCCGCATGGGTCAAGAACAAGGGCGCCGTCGAGCACGAAATCTCCTTCCGTCCGGCCCGCGTTCTGATGCAGGACTTCACCGGCGTTCCGGCCGTGGTCGATCTGGCCGCCATGCGCGACGCCATGGTCAAGCTCGGCGCCGATCCGGCGAAGATCAATCCGCTGAACCCGGTCGACCTCGTGATCGACCACTCGGTCATGGTCGATTATTTCGGGCAAGCCACCTCGTTTACGCAGAACGTCGACCGCGAATATGAGCGCAATATCGAGCGCTACAACTTCCTGCGCTGGGGCTCCTCGGCCTTCAACAACTTCCGCGTCGTGCCTCCCGGCACCGGCATCTGCCACCAGGTGAACCTGGAATACCTGGCCCAGACCGTCTGGACCAATGTGGCGGACGGCGGCGAAGTTGCCTATCCGGATACCGTGGTCGGCACCGACTCGCACACCACCATGGTCAACGGCCTGTCGGTCCTCGGCTGGGGCGTCGGCGGCATCGAGGCCGAAGCCGCCATGCTCGGCCAGCCGATCCCCATGCTGATCCCGGAAGTCATCGGTTTCAAGCTAACCGGCAAGCTGCCGGAAGGCGCCACCGCCACCGACCTGGTTCTGACCGTCACGCAGATGCTGCGCAAGAAGGGCGTCGTCGGCAAGTTCGTCGAATATTACGGCGACGGCATTGCCAACCTGACCCTGGAAGACCAGGCGACTATCGCCAACATGGCCCCGGAATATGGCGCCACCTGCGGCTTCTTCCCGATCTCGCAGCCGACCATCAACTATCTGGCCGAAACCGGCCGCACGCCGGAGCGCGTCGCCCTGGTCGAAGCCTATGCCAAGGCGCAAGGCCTGTGGCTGGAGCCCGACCACGAGCCGGTCTTCACCGACACCCTCGAACTCGACCTCGGCTCCGTCCTGCCGTCGCTGGCTGGTCCGAAGCGCCCGCAGGACCGCGTCCTGCTCTCCGATGCCGCCTCCGCCTTCACCTCGGCCCTGCAGGGCGAGTTCGGCAAGGCCGGTGATGAATCGAAGCGCGTCCAGGTCGAAGGTTCCGACTTCACCGTCGGCCACGGCGATGTCGTGATCGCCGCCATCACCTCCTGCACCAATACCTCGAACCCCTCGGTCCTGATCGCCGCCGGCCTCGTGGCCCGCAAGGCGCGCGCCCTGGGCCTCAAGGTCAAGCCGTGGGTCAAGACCTCGCTGGCGCCCGGCTCGCAGGTCGTCACCGACTACCTCAACTCGGCCGGTCTGACCGAAGATCTCGACGCCCTGGGCTTCAACCTTGTCGGCTACGGCTGCACCACCTGTATCGGCAACTCCGGTCCGCTGCCGGAAGCCATTTCAGCCGCCGTCAATTCGGGTGACCTGGTCGCCGCCTCGGTGCTCTCCGGCAACCGTAACTTTGAAGGCCGCGTCAACCCGGACGTCCGCGCCAACTACTTGGCCTCGCCGCCGCTGGTCGTGGCCTACGCCCTGGCCGGCTCGCTGAATATCGACCTGACCAAGGACGCGATCGGCACCGGCGCCAACGGCGAAGACGTCTTCCTGAAAGACATCTGGCCGACGACGCAGGAAGTCACCGACATGCAGCGCAAGCATGTCACCAACGCCATGTTCGCCAGCCGCTATTCCGATGTTTTCAAGGGCGACAAGCACTGGCAGGCCATCCCGGTCGCCGGCGGCCAGACCTATGGCTGGGACTCGGCCTCGACCTACGTCGCCAACCCGCCCTATTTCGACGGCATGACCATGACGCCGGACAAGGTGACCGACATCGTGGAAGCCCGTGTGCTCGGCGTCTTCGGTGACTCGATCACCACCGACCACATCTCGCCCGCCGGTTCCTTCAAGGCCGCCTCGCCCGCCGGCAAATACCTGATCGACCGTGGCGTCCCCGTCTCGGAATTCAACGGTTACGGCGCCCGCCGCGGCAACCACGAAGTCATGATGCGCGGCACCTTCGCCAATATCCGCATCCGTAACAAGATGACCCCGGAAATCGAAGGCGGCGTCACCAAGCACTTCCCGTCGGGCGATGTCATGCCGATCTATGACGCCGCCATGCGTTACCAGTCGGAAGGCCGCAACCTGGTGGTTTTCGCCGGCAAGGAATACGGCACCGGCTCCTCGCGTGACTGGGCCGCCAAGGGCACCAAGCTGCTGGGCGTCCGCGCCGTCATCGCCGAATCGTTCGAGCGCATCCACCGCTCCAACCTGGTCGGCATGGGCGTCCTGCCGCTCCAGTTCAAGGTCGATGGCTGGGCCAAGCTCGGCCTGACCGGTGAGGAAATCGTCACCATCCGCGGCCTCGAAAACCTCAGCCCGCGTCAGGAACTGATTGTCGAGCTGTTCCGCGCCTCGGACGGCAAGGTGGCCCGCTTCCCGGTCCGCTGCCGTATCGATACGCCGACCGAGCTGGAATACTACAAGAACGGCGGCGTCATGCCGTATGTCCTGCGCAACCTGGCCCGTGGCACAGCCGAAGCTGCCGAGTAGGGCTCCGCGACATTGATAAAAGAAAAGGCCCTCTGGTTTCGGACCAGAGGGCCTTTTCTTTTGCAGGTTTGGCGCCAGCGAAAATATAGCTTTCGTCAGCCATGCGGCCCCTGCACCTATAACTCGACAGTGGACACGACATCCTTTTTACCTCCCCGCTCGTCGGGGAGGGGGACCGACGCGCGCTTGCGCGTTGGTGGTGGGATTTCTTACTTTTCCATCCCAAAACCCCAATATAGTAAACCGCTATTAACCCTTTCCGTGGCATCTGTTCAGGCTGAATTCCCCGTTTATAGCCGCGCTACGAGTACACATGTCCAGCCTGACCATGACCGTTTGGAACGCCGTCGAAACCCACATGCGCGCCATGTGGCAATCGCCCCTGATGGCCCGTCTGCGTGGCGCGTTCACGGCCCTGACCGGCTTTTCCTTCTTTATCGCCCTGGCCACCTACCATGCCGAAGATTCCAGCCTGAATACGGCCGGCCATGGCGATATCCAGAATGCCCTTGGTTCCTTCGGCGCCCTGATCGCCGATATCGGCAGCCAGTCGATTGGCCTGGCCGCCTGGCCCGCCGCCGCCCTGATGATCTATTTCGGCCTTCTGCGCACCTTCCATGCCGATCCGGACCAGACGCGCCTGAAGCTGCGGCTCCACGCCCTGTGGGCCACCCTGTTCGTGCTGGCCTTGAGCGCCACCATCGCCCCGATCATGACCTCCGATGATCCTGTGCTGAAGCAGAGTCTGGGCGGTTTCTGGGGATCTGGCATTCACAATCTGCTGAAATCGGTCTTCGATTTCATGCACCTGCCGGGCGGCGATATCATCGCCAGCCTGATCTATGCCGCCCTGGCGCTTCTGGGCTTCAACAAGGCCCTGAGCCTGAACATGGGGCATTATCTGCATCTTTCCGGCGTGATTGGCGGCCTGACCCATAAGGCCGTGGCGGCCATGGGCCTTGGCCGCGCCGCCACCGGTGCCGGCGAGGCCGTGGTCGCCAAGGTCAGGCGCGCGCCGAAAGTGAAGGTCGCCGTCGACGAAGAGACCTTCGATGCGCCGGTGGAAGAGGCCGCCGCGCCGGCCTTCGCGCCGCGCATTTCGCCCAATACCGCCCGCACCGGCGCCCTGCCGCCGCTCGATGATGAGATGCAGCCTTACGAGGACCCGGACTTCCTCGATACGATGGAAACACCGGTTTCGGATATAAAGCCAATCAAGCCGTCGCCGCGCGCCGAAGCCGAAAAGCAGCCGGTGTTTGACTTCCTGCGGCCCAGCAACTTCCGTCTGCCGGAACTCAGCATCCTGGCCAAGCCCAAGGCGCGCAACCACAGCTTCGATGAAGATAGTTTGCGCCAGAACGCCCGGATGCTGGAAAGCGTACTGGCCGAATTCGGCGTGCGCGGCGTGATCGACCAGATTCGCCCTGGCCCGGTCGTCACCCTCTACGAACTGGCCCCGGCCGCCGGCGTGAAAGGCGCGCGCGTCGTGGCCCTGGCCGACGATATTGCCCGTAACATGTCGGCCCGCTCCTGCCGCGTTTCCATCGTCCAGGGTCGTAACGCCATCGGTATCGAACTGCCGAACCAGGTGCGCGAAACCGTCTATCTGCGCGACATGCTGGCCTCGGCCGAATTTGAAAAGGCCGGCCATACCCTCCCGATGGTCCTCGGTGAAAATATAGGCGGCGATCCGTATGTCACTGACCTCGCCAAAATGCCCCACCTTCTGATCGCCGGCACCACCGGTTCGGGTAAATCGGTCGGTGTCAACGCCATGATCCTGTCGATCCTCTATCGCCTCGATCCGGAACAGTGCAAGTTCATCATGATCGACCCCAAGATGCTGGAACTCAGCGTCTATGACGGCATTCCGCACCTGCTGGCCCCGGTCGTTACCGATCCGAAAAAGGCCGTGGTGGCGCTGAAATGGACCGTCAAGGAGATGGAAGACCGCTATCGCCGCATGTCCAAGGTCGGCGTGCGTAACATCAGCAATTTCAACGAACGCGCCCGCGCCACCGCCGCCGAAGGCAAGAATTTCGTCCGCAAGGTCCAGACCGGTTTCGATGAGACCGGCCAGCCGATCTATGAGTTCGATGAAATGGTGCCGGAACCCATGCCCTATATCGTCGTTATCATCGACGAGGTGGCCGACCTGATGATGGTAGCCGGCAAGGATATCGAAGGCGCCGTCCAGCGTCTGGCCCAGATGGCCCGTGCCGCCGGCATCCACCTGATCATGGCCACCCAGCGCCCCTCGGTCGACGTCATCACCGGCACGATCAAGGCCAACTTCCCGACCCGGATCTCCTTCCAGGTCACCTCGAAGATCGACTCCCGCACGATTCTCGGCGAGCAGGGCGCCGAACAGCTTCTCGGCCAGGGCGACATGCTCTATATGGCCGGCGGCGGGCGCATCACCCGCCTGCACGGCCCGTTCGTTTCCGACGAGGAAGTCGAAGCCGTGGCGCAGTTCCTGCGCGACCAGGGCGCGCCGCAATATCTCGAAGATGTCACCTATGGCGGCGATGAAGAGGGCGGCTCCGAAGGCGGCATGGGCGAAGGCGGCGGCTCCGGCGACGACCTCTATGACAAGGCCGTCTATTTCGTCACCTTCGATCGCAAGGCTTCAACCTCCTACATCCAGCGCAAGCTCCAGATCGGCTATAACCGCGCCGCCTCCCTGATGGAAAAGATGGAACAGGAAGGCGTGGTCGGTCCCGCCAACCATGTCGGCAAACGCGATATCCTCGTCGGTCCGCCCCCCGGCCACTAGGGGCAGGGTCACGGACCCTGCACCCGGATTCGCTATAACGCGTGTTGCAACATCGGCGCTCTTTCTCCTCCCCTGTAGCGAAGCGTACGGGGGAGGTGGCGAGCAAGCGCAGCCTTTAGGTGTAGCGCGTCGAGACGGAGGGGGCCTCGCCTCAAGTCTTCAAAGTCACCCGCCCCGAAACCAATCCTTCCGACCGCGCGGTGATCGTCACCGGCCCGCTGCCTTTTACCTGCAAAATCGCCTGCGCCAGGCCATTGAAGGTTTTGCGGTAAAGCGCCTTATCCGGTTCGTGGCTGGTCGGATTGCCATTGCCGACGCCGATAACCTCCGCAGGCCCTTCGACATCGAAAAAGACCAGATTATCGGCCTTGGGCACAACCACGCCCGCGTTGTCGAACACCTCGGCCTTCAGCACCACGATATCGTCCACCCGGTCAGAGGTCAGGACGACCTTCGCCGCCGCGCCGGCCGTCACCCGTTCGGCCTTCATGGCGACCCGGCCAGCCCGATAGCCATAGGCCGTGATCTTGCCCGGCGCAAAAGGCACCGTCCATTCGAGATGATAGTCCTTCGCCACGTCCTTGCGGCCCTGTGACTTGCCATTGACGAACAGCTCGACCGCCTCGCAATTGGAATGCACCCAGACGGAAACATCTTTTCCGGGCTCCCAGTTCCAGTGCGGGAAGAGGTGCAGTACCGGCTTATCGGACCACCAGGCCTGATAATACCAGAAATTATCCTTCGGGAAGCCGCACAGGTCCATGATGCCGAAATGCGACGTGACGGATGGCCACCAGTTGAAGGGCGTCGGTTCGCCACGGTAATCGAATCCGGTCCAGACAAAGCCGCCCAGCAGGTTCGGCGTCTTGTCGTAGAGCGGCCACCAGTTTTCCGCCGTATGTCCCCATTTCGGTGCGGTGACATCATAGGCGGGGACATAGAGCTTCGTCTCCGAGCGCTCATATTCGCCCCGCGTGCACAGCGTCGAGGCGGTTTCGGTGCCCACCACCGGCAGGTTCGGGTATTTTTCGCGCACCGGCCCCAGGCGCGTGACGTAGTAGTTCACACCCAGCACATCGAGGCTCTCGGTGATGCCAAAGCCCTGGCCATTATTCATGGCCGCCGTAATCGGCCGCGTTGGGTCCAGCTTCTTGACCAACCGGCGCATATCGCGGGCGATCTTAGCGCCGCGCTCCGTCCCTTGCTGCGGCTCCTCATTACCGATTGACCACATGATGATCGAGGGGTGGTTGCGGCCGCGCCGGATCAGGGTTTCCAGCTCGGTCATGCCTTCCGGCGCCGAGGTCATCAGGCGGTTTTCATCAATCACCATAATCCCCAGCCGGTCGCAGGCTTCCAGCACTTCGGGCGTGGCCGGATTGTGCGACGAGCGATAGGCGTTCGAGCCCATGGCCTTCAACTGCTGCAACCGCCAGACATGCAGGCCGTCGGGAATGGCCGAACCGACGCCGGCGTGGTCTTGGTGATTATTGGTGCCCTTGATCTTCATGGCCTCGCCATTGAGGAAAAAGCCATCAACCTTGAACACCACCTCGCGGATACCGAAGGTGCTGGCGAACATATCCACCACCGCGCCGTTTTCCATGATCTCGGTGCGCACGCTGTAGAGATGCGGGTCTTTCAGCCCCCACAACCGCGGCGAGGCCAGTTTTGTCGTCTGGTTCGCTGTTATCTCGGCCTGCGCCGCCAGCTCGACCGGCGTTTTTAGCCGCGCCACCGCCTTGCCGTCGGCGTCGATGATCGTGGAGGTCAGCGTCACCGTCTTCGCCGTATCGGTGCCGTTAACGATGCGTGTTTCGATATCGACCGCGCCGGAAATATCCGATTTGATCCAGGCACCCCACTGATTGATATAGGTGCGCGCCGTCTTGACCAGCCAGACATGGCGATAAATGCCGGCGCCTTCATAAAACCAGCCCTCGCCATAGGAGGCATCCACGCGCACCAGCAGGATATTCGGCTTGTCGTCGGTATTGATGAAATTGCTGATATCGACCTCGAACGGCGTATAGCCGCTCTCGTGCCGGTTCAGGATATAGCCATTGAGAATGACCAGGGAATCGCGGAACACGCCGTCGAATTCCAGGGTCAGGCGCATGTCCTTATCTTCCGGTCGAAGGTCGATGACCTTCCGATACCAGCCGATGCTGGTTTCAGGATATTTGCGCCCGACGGGCTTGTAACCATGCGCCGCTGCCTCGTCTTCCTCGTATGCGCGGCGCTTGTCGGGCGCTGGCAGGGTATAGGTGTCGTTATTGACGAAGGGCAGCTCGACCGCCCAGTCGTGCGGTAAGGTGACCTGACGCCAGGTGCTGTCGTCATAATCCGGCTCAGCGGCCGTGACGCCGGAAAAGCCCTGCTTGGCGTGGGTATACTGATAGGCGCCGAAGCCGAAATCGCGCGTGACATCCGAGGCGTGACCGAAGGCGAAGCGCCAGTCGTCGTCAAAACGAATACGCTGGCGGGGCGTCAGATCGGCTGGCGCAGGGAGGATGCCGGCCAAGGCCGACTGCGCCGTCACCTCAGCACCCAGGCCGACACCCAAGACGGCCGCGCCTTGCAGCAGATGACGACGATGCACCTTCACCATGACTTCGATCCTTAAGAAAACCATAGCCATTAAAGCCGGTTTTTGTCCTCGCACAAGCATAAAGTATACGATTTAATCTGAAGCCGCCATTCACGCCGGGTTCAGCGCACGGCGTTTAGCTTGGTCGCGCACCTTATCCGAAAAGTGCGGCACACTTTTCGGGCTGCGCTTAAAAGGTCGCAAATATGCCGCCTTGAGATGTTTCTGAAGGCATTGGATTTTTACGAATTTTGCTTTTATGGGTAGACCATGACCGATTTTACCAAACGCACCCTGCTGGCTGGCCTTGCCGCCGCACTCGTCACCACACCCGCATTGGCCCAGGGCAGCAAGAACCAGTTCAGCGGCCTGATTTCGCCGCCCAGTTTCAATGCCGCCGATAAGGCGCGCATCCAGAAGGCGACGGATTATCTGCAAAATCTCGGCACTGCCCATGGCCGCTTCGAGCAGACCGATTATCGCGGACGCAAGAGCGCCGGCAACTGGTATCTGGCGCGCCCCGGCAAGATGCGTTTTGAATATGATGCGCCGACTTCGCTGCTGATCGTTTCCAATGGCAAGACGGTCAGCATGTGGGATCCGCGCCTGCAATCCTTCGATCAATATCCGCTGTCCGAAACGCCGCTGTCGCTGTTTCTCGCCCGTCAAATCCGCTTCGATCAGGGCGTGATCGTGACCGCCGTCAGTTCCAACGCACAAGGCTTTACGCTGAAGGCGCGCGACCGCCGCAAATCGGTGGAAGGCTCGGTGGTGCTGGGCTTCGACCAGGCGCCGAACGGCGCACTAGCCCTGCGAGAATGGACGATTACCGATGCGCAAAACCGCGCCACAAACCTGAAACTGACGAGTTTCACACGCGATTCGGCGCAAAAGCCTGATTTATTTGTGTTAAATAAGCCGCAGAAGAAAAAATAACGCCTTTTTCACTTTTTCCCTTGTGAATTTTTGGCAAGAGTGTTATTTTGAACACATGGAGATGGAACGGCGGATTATCTCCCGACCTGGACTTCCAGGTGTGCGTTTTCCCTTTTTTCTCTTCGTGTTATGTGCCAAATCTTTAAACCGATCCGTCAGCGCGGATCGGTTTTTTTTGTGTTTTTTCCGCTCAGGCACCGCGGGGCTCGGCGCATCAGCGCCGGCGGGCGGTCGCCCTTGCCAATGCCTGACGGCATTGGAAACACTAGAGAGTTTGCTCGTTTATGCGCCTTAGCCTTGTCTCGTGGAACGTCAATTCCGTTCGCCTGCGCCTGCCCCAGATCGAACAGTTCCTGAGAGATACCGATGTCGACATCCTGTGTATGCAGGAGATCAAGTGCCAGGAGCACGAGTTCCCGCGCGAGGCGTTCGAGGCTTTGGGCTACAGCCATATCCATATCGCCGGGCAAAAGGGCTGGCATGGCGTGGCGCTGGTATCGAAGCTCCCGTTCGAGACTCTGCCGGCGCCGGCCTTCTGCCGCCGCGGCGAGGCGCGCGCGCAGGGCATCCGCATTGATGGCATCGATATCTGGAACTTCTATATCCCGGCCGGCGGTGATTTCCCCGACCGCGAAGGCAATGACAAGTTCGATCACAAGCTGACCTTCTATGAGCGGCTGATTGAAGACCTGGAGCGGCGCGGGCCGGACAAGCCCCTGCTGATCTGCGGCGACCTCAATATCGCGCCGGGCGAATTCGATGTCTGGAGCCACCGCCAGATGCTGCGCGTGGTCAGCCATACGCCGGTCGAGATTGAAACCTTCGGCAAGCTGATGGAGGCCGGTGCGTTTCACGATCCCTTCCGCGTCGCCTATCCCGATCCGCAGAAAATATTTACCTGGTGGAGCTATCGTGCGGCGGACTTCCGCAAAAGCAATCGCGGCCTGCGCCTCGATCACATCCTGCTCAATCCGGGGCTGATGGCGAAGGTCAGGGGCGATATTACTGCCAGAATCCACGACACCGTGCGCGAATGGGAGCGGCCCTCCGATCACGCGCCGATCCAGACCATTTTCGAGCTATAGATGTCCGATTTAGTTGAAAGCCGCCTGCCTGAAGCCATCCTCGCCAAGGCAGATTTTCGTCATAACGAATATGCCTGGCGCATTGCCGACCTGCCGGAAGTGATCGAAGCGGCGCGCGCCATGGGCCTGCGCAATATCGGCGGCCAACTGCAAATCCGCACGCCGGATGCCATCGGCGAATGCGACTGGGTGCAGGTGGATGCCTGCCAGTTGATTCCGCCGTTCCTGCCCTGGGACGCCCAGGTCGAAATGGCGGCCAATGTCGCCTTTCAGGATTTACAATTGCTCAAGGCGGAATTTAATTTCGGCAAAGAGATTAGAGAAGCCTTTCCTGAACCGGTGGCGCGCTTTGTCGAAGCCGGCGGCACACTGGAAGATGCCATCTGGTTCGTCTGGTATGTGGACGCGGAAGAGGTTTAGCGGCGCTTGTCTTTGCGGCTGAACGCCATCAGGGCAATCACCCGGATCAGGACTGTGACCGCGATAATCGCAACGACAATATATTCTATAATCGTCTGCATTTTCGTGCCTAAAAGGCCGGAAACTCCAGCTTACTGACATCATAACCCAGTTCCCTGGCCTTGGAGACCATGACGGCGCGGGCTTCGGCTGTCGGCACGGTGCGGCTGTAGATCCACAGGTTTTTCATCTTCGGATCCGCACTGATGAACCAGTCGTGTTCCGGTGATTCATACAGCACCCAGTAGTTCCAGGTGATGAAAAAGGGATAATGGGCTTCCAGTTTGGTATTATTGCCGCCGGCATTCGTCAGCACGCCGCGCGCCTTGATCGTCTTGAGTTTGCCGGTCGGCGTATCCTTGTGGCAGCCGTCTTCCACCGCGATCTCGTTCGGTTTGGCGCCGGGGCTGTAGGTCGTATAACCCGCCACGCAGCCATTGGTCAGCCACATGGGGCGGCGGGCGATTTCCAGCCAGGTGCCGCTGTAATGGCTCATGGGAACGGCCGCCGTCTGGGGTGCCTGAGCACCGGAGGGCATGGACGCGCAGGCGGACAGCAGTAGAGCGCCGACGGCGCTGGCAATGGCGAGTTTCAGAAACATGCGAAATCCTTTGCTTGCCGCCCCTCTAAAGATACGCTGGTAAAGCGGATCGGATCACACATAAGAAGGCCGGCGCTTTAAAAGCGCCGGCCCAGAGTTCAATTTCGCTAGGGAATGAGGAGGCGTTTCTGGAACTGGTTGCGACGTTCACCGAAGCTGATGGGCAGCTTTAAGACGCAATCAGGTTGGTCTGGTATGCCGTTTGTGGAAAAAGCCGCATAAATCACATTCAGAATGAAGTTTAAATGGCTCTGTCATATCCGTCATACTCGCCGCGATTAGATCGTGCCAATGACCTTAATTTGCCTTCGATCAAGAGTATCTCAAATGAATTTACGGTCTTAGTGGCAAGGACCAACCATTCCTCTTCATCTCCTGATGCTCTTGATTCCACTAAGAAACCTTTGCGTTTCAGATGATGAACAACAGGCGCGGCTTGAGCTTCATCGGAAAAATACAGATAAAAATTTGTCGCAGTTCCACCGAACATCTCCCCCTCCAATTTGAACGTTCAGAACTGCAACCTATACCCGCCCGCGTCCGTCATCAGCAGGCGGGCATTGGCGGGATCGGGTTCGATCTTTTGGCGCAGACGATAGACGTGGGTTTCCAGTGTGTGGGTGGTGACGCCGGCATTATAGCCCCAGACCTCGGTCAGCAACTCTTCGCGGGTGATTGGCTTGCCGCCGGCGCGATAGAGGTACTTCAGGATATTGGTTTCTTTCTCGGTCAGGCGCGTCTTCTTCTGCGTCTGATCGACCAGAACCTTCAACGCCGGCTTGAATTCGTAAGGCCCGATGCGGAAGGTGGCGTCCTCACTGGTTTCGTGCGAACGGACCTGGGCGCGAATGCGCGCCAGCAGGACGGCGAAACGGAACGGCTTGGTGACGTAATCGTTGGCACCGGCATCAAGGCCCAGAATCGTATCGGAATCCGAGGTCTGGCCCGTCAGCATGATCACCGGCGTGGTCAGGCCCCCTTTGCGCAGCAGGCGGCAGGCTTCGCGGCCGTCCATGTCGGGCAGGTCGACATCGAGCAGGATCAGGTCGGCATTGACGCTCTTGCCCAGCTTGAGGCCCTCGGTGCCGTTTGACGCCTGAATGACCTTGAATTCTTCATGAAGTTCGAGCTGTTCCGCCAGGGCTTCGCGCAGTTCATCATCGTCATCGACGATCAGCAGGGTTTTTTGTTGCACCATGATCCTGTACTTTAAGTCTTGTCGTTATCAGATTAAGCCGCGATGACAAATAAATGATCAATAAGTTTAGTGCCGCCGCCGCTGGCCAATTCCACATCAACGAACATAGTGTGCGTTGCGCTATTGGGAAAGGGGGCGTTCGCCCCGCGGGCGATAAAAGAGAGGGGGATGGCGCTTCTCCGCTGGGAATCTGGCCGATTCGTTCTGTTTTTTACCGTCCGGACCGCCTGGCGCCGCCCGAAACCGCTTTGGAATTGGTGCCTTTGTCGCCTGATGACGGCTGGTGCGACGATCCGTCCTCAGAATTTTATAACCGGCATGTGAAGCTGCCCTTTCAGCCTGGCCACGAAAAGCTCTGGCGGTATGACCACGTCTATGATGTGATCGTGGTACTGGGGCATAATGATGACCCGCCGGCGCCCGGCATGGGATCGGCCATATTCATGCACCTGGCGCGGGAAGATTATTCCGGCACCGAGGGCTGCGTGGCGGTGGCCCTGCCGGACATGCTGGAGTTTCTGCGGGCAGCCCGGCCGGGTGATGCGGTTGAGATTCGACGCTAATCTAATGGGGCGTGGGGTCCGTGACCCCACAAACCTTACCTTATTCCAAAGAAAAACCCGACCTTTAGGCCGGGTTTTTCTTTGGAAAGAGAGAAGACGTGGGGCCGCAGGCCCCAAACCCCATTAGTTTAGTGCGCGAAGCCGAACCACCACACCAGTCCGCCCACGCCGACCACGACCCGCCACAGGGCGAAGAAGCCGTAACCGCGCTTCTGCACGAAGCTGATAAACGGCTTGATGACAAGGAGCGCCGACAGGAAGGCGACCAGAAAACCGATGGCGATAGTGCTGTACTGATCGGAGGTCAGATCCTTGTGACTGTCGGCGAATTCGACCACGAAGGCGCCCAGCATGGTCGGGATGGCGAGGAAGAAGGAAAATTCGGCGCCGGCCGTCTTGTCCACCTTGGCCACCATGGCGCCGATCAGGGTCGAGCCCGAGCGCGACATGCCAGGAATGATGGCCAGGCACTGGAACAGGCCGATCAGCAACGAGGTCTTGATGTCGAGTTTGGCGGAATCATGATGCACGGGCTTCGGGGCATATTTATCGACCGCCCACAAGGCCACGCCGCCAACGATCAGGGCGCAACAGATCAGCGGAATATTCTCGAAAAGAGTACCCAGGATGCCCGACTTCTTGACGAGAACACCGATGACCACAGCCGGAAAGAAGGCCACCAGCACACTGATGGCGAACCGGCGCGAATCCGCCGAGGTCGGCAGGGTGATCACGGCCTTCCACAGCCGGGCGAAATAGAGCACGACCACAGCCAAAATCGCGCCCAACTGGATCATGACGGTGAAATTGCCGCCCGGATCATCGAACGCCATCAGCTTTTCGGCGATCAGCAGGTGCGCCGTGGAAGAAACAGGCAAGAATTCCGTGAGCCCTTCGATCAGACCCAGCAGCGCCGCGAGTAAATAGTGCATGGAAACCCCTATATGATCGGGAAATCCTTAGAGCACTTTAAACGCCAAGTGAATCGAAATCATGCGTCAGCCGGCTCGGTCGCTTCCGGATGGATGCCGATATAGCGCAGGCGCGCCTTCGGCGAAGCGCCGGTCTGCATCTGCTCGATGGCGTGGGCCAGCCAGCCGGCGCTGCGGCCAAGGCCATACAGCGTCATCGGGGCTTCGCGCGGCAGGTCGAGGTGACGGCCGATCAGGGCCAGGGCGAGCGACATGCCGACGCTCTGGCCGGTCAGGTCTTCGCCGACGCGCAGGATCATCTTGAGGTCTTCGCCCATGTGCGGTGCGGCCTCGATCAGGTTGCGCGCGCGGAGGGTTTCCGAAGGCGAGGGTTCTTTTTCGAAGCCGGGCAGTTCGTGGCCTTTTTCGAGCAGCGCCTTGGCCAGGGCCAGCGGATTGCCGTGGCGCCGCACCTGGGTGACATAGGATTCTGCGCGCGAAATACGACCGCCCAGTTTCGGACTGGTCAGGGTGGCGAAACCGGCGATCAGCGGAATGGCCAGCGGGCCCATGGTGGCGGCGGCGACGCGCACGGCCAGGGTGGCTTCGTCAAGGCTGGTATCGGCCGAGAGCACGAGGGCGCGGCGCAGCAGGTCGACGTCCTTCAGGTCATAGACCTTCCAGGCGCGGGCCAGGCGCTGGTGGAAGAACAGGCGCGGCCCGCCATTGGTGACCGCATCGAACATTTCGTTGATCAGGCTGGCCGCCTCGGTGCCAAGGTCGCGTTCAGCCTTGATCTCGGAAAGAGCATCCTCTTCCAGTCGGCGGCTGAGCATGGAGAGCACGCGGGTGCGCGGACCGCCGGGGAAGTTGACATCCGGGCGCGGCTTGAGCGGACCGAACGGATTGGGGCTGTCGCTGCGCCACAGAAGCGCCGCCACATTTTCAAAGTTCTCGGTTTCGGCCAGGGAGACGAGATCGCGGCCGCGGACATAGTGATGGCCGTGCAGGGTAATGGCGACTTCGGTATCAATGGCCGCTTCGCCGCGCGTGATAGTGCCGCCGGAAAGACTGGGGGCGGCATGGTGGCGCGGCGCGCCGTGGTCGGCTCTGGAGTCTCTGGATATCCGGCCCGGTGCGCGGCGTGACAGGCGCTCGACATCATCGAGCGCATAGAGGCTGAGGCGTGGATGCGTGGGGTCGCTCTTGGCGGCGATGCGCTGGCGGCTGACATAGGCATAGAGGGTTTGCGGCTTGACCTCTAGGCGCTTGAGGGCCTCGGTGCGGCTGATCCAGACTCGTGACATGTCTACCTGCTCAAAAAACGAAACAAAAACCACGGCAAATATCAAGATTGATTATTGCGAGGTTTACACCCTTTGCGCCAAAGTCAAAGGTGGATTTACGATTTGTTAACATGTTTTTTCATCGTAATGCCGCCGTCCAGCCTCCAACGGCTTCCGGGCCAAATCAGGGCGGGAAACGGGCGATCGTGCGGCTTTGCAGACCGGCGGCAAGGTGCTAACAGATTTCAATGACTTCCAAACCGCCTCACGCCAAAGGCCCTGGCCTGCACAATTTGTCACCGGACAGCCTGGTGCGGCTGGCCACCACCCTGTCGGTCGTCACGGCCTGCGTCATGGTGGCGATGAAGGGGGTGACGCTTTACCTTTCGGGTTCGCAGTCCATCCTGGCCTCCCTGGCCGATTCCGGGCTTGACCTGCTGGCCTCCCTGATCACCTTCGGCGCGGTGCGTTATGCCAAGGTGCCGCCGGACAAGGAACATCCCTTCGGTCACGGCAAGGCCGAAGCTTTCAGCGCGCTTTTTCAGGCTGGGCTTGTCTTTGCTTCGGGCGCACTGGTCATGCAGTCCTGCATCCACAACCTGCAAAATCCGCAGCCGATCACGCGCTCCGGCCTGGCGATCGGCGTGCTGATCCTGTCGCTGGCCCTGACCCTGGGGCTGGTTTTCGTGCAGAACCTGGCCCTGAAAAGCAGCCAGTCGGTGGCGGTCTCGGCCGACCGGATGCACTATGTCACCGACCTGGTCAGTAATGGCGTGGCTCTGGCGGGCGTTGTGCTGGCCACCTTGGGCCTGGGCTTCATGGATGCGGTCGCCGGTTTCCTGATGGCAGCCTGGTTCATCTGGGGCGCGGTCAATGTGCTGAAGGAGGCCGCAGACCACCTGATGGATAAGGCTCTGGGCGATGACGAGGTGGCGCGCATCGCCGGCCTGATCGCCAATGACGAACGCGTGCTGGGCGTTCACCAGTTGCGCACCCGCCTGACCGGTCCCTATATCCAGATCCAGGCCCATGTCGAAATGGCGCCGACCCTGTCGCTGGATGCGGCGCACCAGATCATCATCGCGGCCGAAAAACGCCTGCTCGATATCTTTCCCAATGCCGATATCCTGATCCACCCCGATCCGAAAGGCCGTGCGGAGGCCCATGCCGGCGTTTTCAGTGAAGAACACGACGCGGATACCTGACTGGGCTTTGACTTACGGGGGGCGAATAAGGCATAGAGAAGCCATGACCGCCTGTTCGCGCCAGCTTTATCATTTTGCTTTCGACCCGCATTCGCGCATGGTCCGTCTGGCGCTGGGTGAAAAGAAGCTCGCCTTCGAGGAAATCCCGGTGCGTTACTGGGAGCCGGACGACACGATCCTGCGCCTGAATCCCTCCGGCCTGTTGCCGATCCTGGTGGAAACACCCGAACAGGAGTCTGGCGGCCAGACCCACCGTATCTGCGAGGACCGCGCCATCATGGAGCACCTCGAAGAAGCCTATACGGATATCCGCCTGTGGCCGAAGAACGTCAACGAACGCGCCGAGGCGCGCCGTCTGGTCGGGTGGTTCGAGCGCAAGTTCGATTTCGAGGTCAATGCCCTGCTGCTGCACGAAAAGATGGAAAAGCGGCTGATGGGCGGCGGCGTGCCCGATATACCGGCCATGAAGGCCGGCCGCGATGCGCTGAAAGACCATCTGCGTTATTTCGAAAGCCTGCTGGCCGTGCGTAACTGGCTGGCCGGGCACACCATCTCCTATGCCGATTTCGCCTGTGCCGGACAGTTGTCGATCCTCGATTATCTCGACGAGATCAACTGGTCGCGCTACCCGCATCTCAAGACCTGGTACATGGTGATCAAGTCGCGCCCCTGCTTCCGGCCGCTGCTGAATGACAAGCTGCCCGGCGTGGCGCCTTCGGCCCACTATAAAGAACTCGACTTCTGATCATGGACGATCTGGCCGCCTCCATCCGGCAGCAGGCGCATATTCTGGGATTCAGCGCGGCGCGCTTCGCCGCCCTGCCGGATGTATGGGCGGCGTCCGAGCGGCTTAAGGTGTTTGTCGAGGCCGGATTTCACGGCGACATGACCTGGATGGAAGAGACGCTGGAGCGCCGCAGGCATCCGCGCAATATGTGGAGCGGCGCGCAGTCGGCCCTGGTGCTGGGCTATAATTACGGCCCCGACAGCGATCCGCTGGCTTTGCTGGATCAGACCGATACGGCCAATATCAGCGTCTATGCCCGCGGTGACGATTATCACGAACTGATCAAGAAGAAGCTGAAACAACTGGCGACCTGGATCGTTGGGCAGACCGGCTGCGAGCTGAAGGTCTTTGTCGATACGGCGCCACTGATGGAAAAGCCGCTGGCGGCGCTGGCCGGCCTGGGCTGGCAGGGCAAGCACACCAACCTGGTGTCGCGCGAATTTGGCTCATGGCTGTTTCTCGGCGTCATCCTTCTGGATCGGGTGATTGCGGAGGATACGCCGGAACGCGACCATTGCGGCTCGTGCCATGCCTGCCTGGATATCTGCCCGACCAGTGCGTTTGAAGGGCCTTACCGACTCGATGCTCGCAAGTGCCTGTCTTATCTCACCATCGAATATCGCGGCCCGTGGCCTGAAATATACCGCCGCGCCATGGGCAACCGCATCTATGGCTGCGATGATTGTCTCGCCGTCTGTCCGTGGAACAAGTTCGCCCGCGCGACGCATGAGATCAAACTTCAGGCGCGGGAAGGGTTCGAGGGTTTGAAACTGGCCGATCTGGCCGGGCTCGATGATCCGTCCTTCCGGGCGCTGTTTTCCAAATCGCCGGTCAAGCGGATTGGTCGGGAATCGTTTCTGCGTAATGTGCATTATGCGCTGGGTAATCACTTCCGTGTGTCTGGCCATCCGGAGACGGCCGCGCTATTGCAACGCAGCCTTGATGAGGAAAATCCGGTGGTTCGCGGTGCCGCGGTCTGGGCCTTGAAGCAGGGCCTTGAGCCGGAAGCGTTTGCGCGCTTGCGGATACAAAAAGCCGCCGGCGAAGCCGACGCGGATGTTCTGAAGGAATGGGAGGGCGGCCATGCCCAGTGACACGCCGAAATTCACCCTCATTACCCTCAGTTACCGCAGTGAAGCCTCTATTGAGCGTTGCCTGAAGGCTTTGACGGCACTGGGGCGCACGGTTGAAATCATCCATGCCGACAATGGTTCGGAAGCTATGGATTTCGACGCGCTGCAAGCGCAGTTTCCTTCGGTTATCTTCATGCCGTTCGGCGAAAACCTGGGCTATGCGGCGGGCAATAACCGGGCGGCAAAGGCGGCGCGCGGGCACTGGCTCGGCTTCATCAATCCGGACGCCTTCGTGGCTGATGACTGGCTGAAGGCGATGAAGCAGGCCGTTGACGATTATCCGACCATCGGCCTGTTCACCTCGCTGCAATTTCAGGCCGAGGATACGTCCCGGCTGGATGGCGCCGGCGACGCCCTGACCTTTTTCGGCTTCCCCTATCGCTCCGGCCTGGGGCAGGTTCTGCCGCCTAACCTGAAGCCGGCGCATGTCTTTTCGCCCTGTGGCGCGGCCTTCATCATCCGGCGCGACCTGTTCGAGTATCTGGGCGGTTTCGATGAAAATTTCTTCTGCTATTGCGAGGATGTCGATCTCGGCTTCCGCGCCCGCCTGATCGGCGAAAGCTGCGTGTTCGTGCCCGCCGCGCGGGTCGATCATATCGGTTCGGCCAGCACCGGCGTGCGCTCCGATTTCGCGCTTTTTCACGGCTATCGCAATCGCCTCTGGATGTATGTCAGAAACATGCCCCTGGCCCTGCTGCTGCCGACCCTGCCGCTGCATATTGGTCTTACGCTGCTCATGGCCCTGGCCGATACGCTGAAAGGCAAGGGGGGCGTGGTCTGGCGGGGTATTTTCGCCGCGTGCAAGGGCATGGGACCAATCCTGAAACAGCGAAAATCAATTCAGGACGGGCGGCAAATAAGCGCTTTACGGCTGGCCAAAAGCTTGACATGGAGTCCGCTCAAAATTCTTTCCCGCACCATGGACCACCGGAGCCGACCATGACCCTCGATGCCCTGAAAACCCAGGCCGCCGCCGACGCCCACCTCAAGATCGTTGACCAGTTCGCGGCCGATCCGGACCGCCTGTCGCGGATGACTCTTGATGTTGCCGGTATCTTCGTCGATGTGTCCAAGCAGAGCTGGTCGAAGGCCGGTTTTGAGGCCGCCATCGCTGCTGTGGCGCAATCGGGCATCGCCGAAGCGCGCGAGAAGATGTGGACGGGCCAGGAGATCAATGTCTCCGAAGGTCGCGCCGTGCTGCACGTTGCTCTTCGTGATTCTGATGCCGAAAATCTCCGCCTGCGCGGGCTGGAAATCACTTCGGACGTCAAGACCGCGCGCGACGCCATGAAAGACTATGCCGATGGCATTCGCACCGGCGCCATCACCGGCTCTACCGGAAAGCCGTTCAGGACCATCATCCATATCGGCATCGGCGGGTCCGACCTTGGCCCGCGCCTGGTCTGGCACGGTCTGGCGCCTTTGACTCCGCAAATCGATATCCGTTTTGTCGCCAACGTTGATGGCTCTGAACTGGCCTTGGCCACCGCCGGCCTTGATCCGGCGGAAACGCTTGTCATCGCCGTCTCCAAGACCTTCACCACCCAGGAAACCCTGGCCAACTTCCTGGCCGCGCGTGACTGGCTGATCAAGGGGCTGGGTGAGGAAGTCTCCAAGAAGCACCTCGCCGCCGTCTCCGCCGCACCTGACAAGACCGGTGCCTACGGTATCCCTGCTGATCGCGTCTTCGGCTTCAAGGATTGGGTCGGCGGCCGCTATTCGCTGTGGTCGGCCGTGTCGCTGTCGGTCATTATCGCCGCCGGCTATGACGTCTATGAGCGTTTGCTGGCCGGCGCCCACGAGATGGACCAACACTTCCTGACCGCGCCGCTGGAAAAGAATGCGCCGGTCCTGCTGGCCGCTGCGCAGCTTTATAACCGCATCGGCCTGAACCGTCCGTCTCGTGCCGTCATCCCTTACGTCCACCGCCTTCGCCGCCTGGCCGCCTTCCTGCAGCAGCTTGAGATGGAATCGAACGGCAAGCGCACCTCGCCAACCGGTGAATTACTCGATACGCAAACCTGCCCGGTCGTCTTCGGCGACGAAGGCACCAACGCCCAGCACGCTTTCTTCCAGATGCTGCACCAGTCGGAAGACATCGTGCCGCTGGAACTGATTGCCGCCGCGACCAATACCGAAGCTTCGACCGATATGCAGCAAAAACTGCTGTCGAATGTCATCGCCCAAGGCGAAGCCTTCATGGTTGGCAAGTCGCTGGAAACCTCCGAAGCCGAATGCCGCAAGCTCGGCTTCGATGACGCGAAAACGGCTCAGATCGCGCCGCAGAAGGTCTGCCCCGGCAACAAGCCGTCAACCACTGTCCTGCTCAACGAGCTGACGCCGGAAACCCTGGGTGCGCTGCTCGCCATGTATGAGCACAAGACCTTTGTCGAAGGCATCGTCATGGGGCTGAACAGCTTCGATCAGTGGGGCGTCGAACTGGGTAAGACCTTGGGCGTCAATGTGCTGAAGGATATCACCGGCAGCGAAATCGCCGCCCATGATCCGAGCACAACGGCGTTGATCAAGCGTATAAAGGGGTAGACGCAGGGGCACAGCCCCTGCACCCATAATTACTCCCCTTGGACACCCAGCAACTGGATTCGGAAGATCAGGGTCGAGTTCGGCGGGATCTCGCCCATGTCGCGTTCGCCATAGCCCTGGCTCGGCGGTGTGTATAACGTCACCTCGTCACCGACGTGCAGCAGCGGAATGACCTCCTGCCAGGCTGGGACGAGACGGGAGAGCGGGAAATCGGCCGGCTGATTGCGGGCATAGGACGAGTCGAAGACATGTCCGTTCAGCAGCTTGCCTTCGTAATTGATCTTGACCGTGTCGTTGATTGTCGGCTGCGGGCCGGGATTAGGGCTGCGCGAAACGATCTTGTACATCACACCCGAAGGCAGCTTGATGATGCCAGGCTGTTTGGCAATATCGGCCAGATAGGCTTCGCCGTCTTTGAGGTTCTGCGCCGCGGCGGCATCAGCCGAAGCCTGCATGGCCTCAAGCTGGGCGGTGGTATCGGCGGGCTGGCCGCAAGCCGTCAGGGTCAGCAGACCAGCGAGAGCAGCGATGGAGACGAGGCGCATTACTGGTTGATCCCCAGCAGTTGCACGCGGAAGATCAGGGTCGAATTGGGCGGGATTTCACCGAGATCGCGCTCGCCATAGGCCGAGGTCGGCGGCGTGTAGAGGACGATCTCATCGCCGACATGCATAAGCGGAATGACCTGCTGCCAGGCTGAAATCAGGCGGCCGAGCGGGAAATTGGCCGGCTCGTTACGGGCAAAGGAGGAGTCAAAAACCGAACCGTCGAGCAGCTTGCCTTCGTAATTGATGGTGACATTATCGGCCACGGTCGGCTGCGCGCCCGGATTGGGAGAGCGCGACACGATCTTGTACATCACGCCCGACGGCAGGACGGACACACCCGGCACCTTGGCGGTTTGCGCCAGGAATTCCTGACCCTTTTGCAGGTTCTGTTCGGAGAGGGTTTGGGCGTTTGTCTTGTCCATGGCTTGTCCACATGCGGTAAGAATGAAGGCGAGGGCGAAAAGGGTGGCTTTTTTAGTCCATCCGTAAGGCATAGCCTGTGCTCCTGAGGGCTTCTGAAATTTCAAAGGCATGACGCGGGCCTTGCGTCTCCACCATGATGTCGAACTCCGCCCCCTTGGCGGGGACATCGAGCACCAGGCGGTTATGCGCCACATCGACGATATTCCCGCCTTTTTGCGAGATGACATCGGCCATGCGCGACAACATGCCGGGGCGATCGTCGCCTAAGATTCGATAGGTGACAAGGCGTTTTTCGCGGACCAGTTCGCGCTGGAGCACCGAGGCCAGCAGGCGCAGGTCGATATTGCCGCCGCAGAGGATCAGGCCGACATTCAGGCCCTCAAAACGTTCCGGATAGCGCATGACGGCGGCAAGCCCTGCGGCGCCTGCGCCTTCGGTGACCGTCTTCTCGATATTGGCCAAGGCGGCGATGGCGTGCTCGAAATCGGCTTCGTCGATGATCAGCACGTCATCGACCAGCGGATTGGCGAGGGTGAACGAGATATCGCCGACCTCTTTCACCGCGATGCCCTCGGCAATGGTGGCGCCGCCCATGGGGATTGGCATAACGCGACGACGAGCCGTGAACGAAGGGAACATGGCGGCTTCGACGCCGATGATTTTGATCCACGGCTTCATTGCCTTGGCGGCGATGGCCGCGCCAGCGATCAGGCCGCCACCACCGATCGGCACCAGAATAACGTCCAGTTCCGGCACGTCTTCCAGCATTTCGATGACCAGAGTGCCCTGGCCCGTCAGGACCTGTTCGTCATTGAACGGATGGACATAAATCCCGCCCTTCTCGGTACACAGCGTCTGCGCGATGACCGATGCCTCGTCATAGCTGTGGCCTTCGATCACCACCTCGGCGCCATAGCCACGCGTCTTTTCCACCTTCACGAAGGGGGTGCCGATTGGCATGACGATGGTGGCCGGGATGCCGAGACGCTGGGCGTGCCAGGCCACCCCTTGCGCGTGATTGCCGGCGGAGGCGGCGAAAACACCGCGCTGGCGTTCGTCCGCGCTTAGTTGCAGCAGCTTGTTGAGCGCACCGCGCTCCTTGAAGGCCGAGGTATATTGCTGGTTTTCCGCCTTGAGCCAGAGCTTCGTCTTGGTGGCGGCGCTGAGGCGCTGGGAAAAGGCGCATGGCGTGCGCACCACATGGCCCTTTATGCGTTCGGCAGCGGCTTCGATATCTGGAAAGGTCACGGTCATAATGGCGCTTCCCTTATCAGAGGCGGGCAGAGGGCGCTTTCAAAAAATGGGAGCGAGTGCAAAAAAAGCCAGATGGTTTCAAATAAAACGAAAATAACCTACTCGATTATCGCATTGGTCCAATTGACCAAATTTGTGGGCAAAATCCGGATATCGTTCTTATGTAATTCTTGATTGTCTGTCATTAATGACAAATATTAAATCGGAATCGCCGAAATGCCCAAAAAGTTGCAAAATTTCTTCTCTCCGGCCTCTCATGGCTTTGTCCGTATCGCCTGCGTGACACCGAAGGTGCATATCGCCGATCCGCAGGCTAATCTGGCGGAACATCTTTCGCTGGCCAAACGCGCGGATGAAGCTGGCGCCGATCTGGTTGTTTTTCCGGAACTATCGCTTTCAGCTTACACCATCGATGATTTGTTTACGCAGGAGCTCTTGCTTAAAAGCTGCGAAGATGCCCTCGAAACCCTTATTGTCGAGACGGAGAACATAAGATCGGTGCTTGTGGTAGGCGTTCCGCTTATCATCAACGGTGCCGTTTATAATTGCGCAGCCGTTGTACATCGCGGCCATTGCATAGGCATAGTTCCCAAAACATACCTTCCAAATTATCGTGAATATTATGAAAAGCGGTACTTTGCGTCCGGCTCCCAGTTAATGGGCGAGACGCCTATGCTGAAGGATTCCAAAGGAAGGGGGTATGCAATCTTTGTTGACTCCAACGTGCCCGTTTTCAGAGCCTATGGTTTTGAAGCTTTCAGCTTTGGTGTGGAAATTTGTGAGGACGTTTGGTCACCTGTTACGCCTTCAACCCGTCTAGCTCTGAACGGGGCGACAATAATTGTAAATCTATCCGCATCACCAGTCGTAATAGGTAAATCCCGCTCCAGAAAGCGGCTTTGCGCAGCTACTTCAGAGCGTTTGATGTGCGCCTACGCATACAGTGCTGCGGGCCCCGGAGAATCCACCACAGACCTCGCTTGGGATGGTCAGTCTCTGATCTATGAACTGGGCGATCTGCTGGCAGAAGGTGAACGCTTTATGTCGGACAGCATCACATTTGCCGATGTTGACGTACATCGTATTGTGCAAGACAGGCTACGAAATGGCACGTTTAATGATGCTCGCGTTTTTTCCAAAGCCAGCCAGGATATGTTCCGGACCTTTTCCTACACGCCCCACACCTTGACTGACTTCCATCGCCAGGTGCCGCGCTTTCCTTACGTGACGAGCGACCCGGAACGGCTGGACGAAGACTGCTACGAAGCCTTCAACATTCAGGTCCACGGCCTGATGCAGCGGCTTGCCACCAGCAACACCCAAAATGTCGTCATCGGCATTTCCGGCGGTCTGGATTCGACCCACGCCCTGATCGTGGCCTGCAAGGCGTTCGACCGGTTGGGCATTCCGCGCGCCAATATCCACGGCTATACCATGCCGGGCTTCGGCACCTCGACCGGTTCGCGTAATGACGCCATGAAGCTGATGAAGGCGCTGGGCATTTCCGCCGAAGTGCTGGATATCCGCCCGGCGGCCAAGCGGATGCTGATGGATATCGGTCATCCCTACTCACGCGGCGAGCGGGTCTATGACGTCAATTTCGAAAACGTCCAAGCGGGGCTGCGCACCGATTTCCTGTTCAGGTTGGCGGGTGAGAAGAAGGGCTTTGTCGTCGGCACCGGTGATCTGTCTGAACTGGCGCTCGGCTGGTGTACCTATGGCGTCGGCGATCATATGAGCCACTATAATGTCAATTGTGGTGCGCCCAAAACCCTGATCCAGCACCTGATCCGCTGGGCGGCGAAGAAAGAGTTTGATGCGAAGACCGGCCGTATTCTGCAATCGGTGCTCGACCGTGAAATCTCGCCGGAACTGGTGCCGATCAAGGCCGGTGTCATCCAGAAGACCGAGGATAAGGTTGGACCTTACGAGCTTCAGGATTTCAACCTCTATTACATTACGCGCTATGGCCTGAAGCCGTCCAAGGTCGCCTTTCTCAGCTATCAGGCGTGGAAAGATAAATATACGCTTCCGGAAATCCGGAAATGGCTTGAACTATTCCTGTTCCGCTTCTTCACCATCTCGCAGTTCAAGCGCTCGGCCGTGCCCAATGGGCCAAAACTGATTTCCGGCGGCGCTCTCTCTCCGCGTGGCGACTGGCGCGCGCCGAGTGATGGCAATGCGAAAATCTGGTTGGATGAATTGAAGGCGAACGTGCCGGACATGTAGTCTGTCATGAAATTTCATGATAAAGTGCGATCAGGAGATCAGCCATGACCGAACATCAGTCCCGTGAGAAATTCGCCACCCAGATGGACAGTGCCATGCTGGCCGAATTGCGTGCCCTAGCCAAGGCCGAAGGGCGTCAGTTGCAGTCTCTGATCGAGGAGGCTGTCGGCAAGCTGCTTGAAACACGACAGGAAGCAAGAGCTGAACCCGATTTTGAGATGCTTATGAAGCGCAATCATGATCGCTACGCTGGTGTTTTTGAAAAACTGGCCAAGTAGGTGACGCGCTATCTAACTGTTCGGGAAGTTCTCAGGCTGCATGACGATCAACTGCTGCGTCATGGCGGCGGATCAGGTGTGCGTGATCCTGGACAGCTTGAGTCCGCCCTGTTTCGGCCGCAGACAGGTTATTATGCCGATCTGATCGCGGAAGCGGCGGCCTTATGGGAAAGCCTGTCGCAAAATCATCCGTTTATTGATGGTAATAAACGAACAGCCTTGTCTTCGATGTTGATGTTTCTGAACCTCAACGGTCTGGATATTGTCGTGCCGGACGATGATCTATGGGTATTCGTAAATGGTCTTTACGATATGCACAGCTTCCGTTTCGAAGCCTTGGAGCCGTGGCTGCGTGAACACGCCGTTCCGCTGGCGCTCTGACTATTTCAGTCTGGTCGCCATGCCGTTAAAGCTGCACGTCAGGCCGTGATAGACGGTGCAGATGCCGCTTTCGGAGACCGTCAGCTTGTCGCCGTCTTTTTTGATATCGATAGTGCAGGTGGTCTTGTCATCCGGCTTTAAAGTCAGGCTGAGCTCGGCAGGAGATATGTCCTTGGCCGGTTCGCCGCCAGCCAGACCGATATCGCCGGTGCAGCCGTCGGCCGTCGCCGCCACCAGCACGACCTTATGTGCATTGGGCAGACCGCTGACGCGGACCATCAGGTCGCCTTCGTACTTGCCGGGCCAGTCATCGCTGATCGGCGGGGGCGCCACGGCGGCAGCCGAAGACGTATCCGCTTCCGGCGCCGGTTTCGAGCAACTGGTCAACATCAGCAGAGCAAGGGCAGCACAGATGAGGCGCATTCTCTACTCCTTGAGCTTTTCGGCCAGCAATCGCGCTTCGGCGGCGCGGCTGGAACCAGCGCGCCAGATGACGACAATATCGCGGAAGGCGTGATCCGAGGCAAGGGGTCGCACGCAGACCTCATCGGCTTTCACCATGCCGGAGTCCACCGCCATCGCCGGCAGCAGGGAGACGCCCAGACCGGAACCGACCATCTGGACGAGCGTATTTAGTGAGGTCGCCGCGAAGCCGCCACCGTGATTGGCGGCATAGGTCGACAGCGATTCCGAGGTGCCGGTGGGCGAGGTCCACGAACAGGCAGCGAGCGCATGATCGCGCAGGCAGTGACCGTCCTCCAGCAGGATCAGTTCCTCGTTCTTCAGGTCTTCCGGGGCGATGCGGTCGCCGCCGGACAGGCGGTGGCCGAACGGCGTAGCCGCCACGATCTCGTCCTTGCAGATAAAGGCGTGATCCAGACCGGCCAGATCATAGGGCAGGGCGATAACGGCGGCATCGAGCGCACCGGATTTCAGCGAGGCGATCAGGCGGGCCGTCTGATCCTCACGCAGGAACAGGCGCAGGTCGGGGAAATCCTTGCGCAGTTTCAGCAGCGCCTTGGGCAGCAGGAAAGGGGCAACCGTGGGGATGACGCCCAGCCGGAAACGGCCGGTCAGCGGGCGATTGGCGCCACGCGCCGCCTCCACCAGGTCTTCAGCTCGCGCCAGGATATCTTCCGAACGCTTGAGTGTTTCTTCCCCGACGGCCGTCAGGATCACCTGCCCGCGTGAGCGATCGACCACACGGACGCCCAGGATTTTTTCCAGTTCGGCGATACCGGAGGACAGCGCCGGCTGCGACACGAAGGCCGCTTCCGCCGCGCCGCCGAAGCTCTTATGTTCGGCCAGCAGCTTGAGATATTGCAATTGTCTGAGAGTCGGGAGCATGATGGCTATATAAGATCAGTTTATTGAATTGTCAAAATTCATAATCACATTCTATGCGCTGAGGTTCCTATGTCCATTGATATCCTGCAAAGCCTGATCCCTGCCTACGCCAAAGACTTGTCGTCGAACCTGACCAACCTATTGGGTGAAACGATTCTGAGTGACCAGCAGAAATGGGGCAGTTTTCTCTCCTGCGCCCATGCCATCGGCGTGCCGGCGGTGGTGCGTCATATCGAAGCCGCCGCCGGTGAGGTGCTCACACCGGAAGCGGTCACCGCCGCCAGGGCCGCCGCCGCCATCATGGGCCTGAACAATGTCTATTTCCGCGCCCTGCACCTGATGCAGAACAAGGAGTATGAAAAAATGCGCGCCGGCCTGCGCATGAATATCCTGACCAATCCCGGCGTCGATAAGGTCGATTTCGAACTGTGGTCGCTGGCGGTTTCGGCGGTCAATGCCTGCGGCCTGTGCATGGACAGCCACGAAAAGGTGCTGCGCAATCACGGCGTCACCGCGGTTCAGATACAGGCGGCCCTGCGCATCGCCTCAACCGTCAATGCCATTTCGGCGGTTTTGAGGGCCGAGGCGGCGCTGGCACCCTCATAAAAAAAATCTATGCAAAAATAAAATAAAACAAATTTGCTCTATTGATTGTTTTGAGCGATTGTCCCCCCGTACCGCTTAACCCGGTCCCACTCTTACTCAAGGAAATACCCCATGGCTCTCATCAACACCGCCATCAAGCCGTTCAAGGCGACCGCTTACAAGGCCGGCAAGTTCGTCGACATCTCGGATGCCGACACCAAGGGCAAGTGGTCCATCTTCTTCTTTTACCCTGCCGACTTCACCTTCGTCTGCCCGACCGAGCTGGAAGACCTGGCCGGCATCTATCCCGAACTGCAAAAGATGAACGTCGAAGTGTTCTCGGTCTCGACCGACACGCACTTCTCGCACAAGGCCTGGCACGACACCTCGCCCGCCATCAGCAAGATCAATTACTACATGGTTGGCGACCAGTCCGGCACGATCACCAACAATTTCGACGTGATGCGTCCGGGCGTTGGCCTGGCTGACCGCGGCACCTTCCTGGTCGATCCGGATGGCATCATCCAATTCATGGAAATCACCTCGGAAGGCGTCGGCCGTAACGCCACCGAACTGCTCCGCAAGGTCAAGGCCGCGCAATATGTCGCCTCGCACCCTGGCGAAGTCTGCCCGGCCAAGTGGGAAGAAGGCGAAAAGACGCTCGCCCCTTCGCTCGACCTCGTGGGTAAAATCTAAAGCCCTTCTCCTCCCCTGCGCAGCGTACGGGGGAGGTGGCAGCGCGAGGCTCGCAGAGCCGGTGTCGCTGACGGAGGGGGCCGCACTGGTTGTAAAGTGGCCCCCTCCGTCTGTTCGCTACGCTCACAGCCACCTCCCCCGCTTCGCAAGGGAGGAGGTAAGTTCATTCTCCTTATCTGAGCTCTGCGGAGCCCAAATATGGACAATGATTTCCCCCTATTTCTAACGGAGTACCACCATGCTTGACGCAGGGATGAAGACGCAACTGAAGGCGTATCTGGAAAACCTCCGGATGCCGATTGAACTGGTCGCCACGGTCGATGACAGCGCAAAGTCGCGCGAGATGGTCGAGCTACTGAACGATATCGTCGAAGCCTCGGATAAGGTTTCGCTCAAAACCGGTGGCAGCGGTGCCCGCGTGCCCTCTTTCGCCATTGTTCGCCCCGGTTCCGATATCAGCGTCACCTTCGCTGGCCTGCCGATGGGACATGAATTCACTTCGCTGGTCCTGGCCCTGCTGCAGGTCGGCGGCCACCCGCCGCGCGTCGAGGCCGATGTGATCGAGCAGGTCAAGGCGCTGGAAATAGATGGCGAGCTGAAGTTCGAAACCTATTTCTCGCTGACCTGCCAGAACTGCCCGGACGTGGTGCAGGCGCTGAACCTGATGAGCGTGTTGAACCCCAAGATCAAGCATGTCGCTATCGATGGCGCCCTGTTCAAGGACGAGGTCGAAAAGCGCCAGGTCATGGCCGTGCCGACCATCCTGGTCAATGGCCAGCCCTTCGGCCAGGGCCGCATGGGGCTGGAACAGATCCTGGCCAAGATCGATACCGGCGCCCAGGCGCGTGAAGCTGCCAAGATTGACGCCAAGTCGGAATTCGATGTGCTGATCGTGGGTGGCGGCCCGGCGGGTGCGGCGGCGGCCATCTATGCGGCGCGTAAGGGCATCCGCACCGGCGTGGTGGCCGAGCGTTTCGGCGGCCAGGTGCTTGATACCATGGCGATCGAGAACTTCATCTCGGTCTCGCACACTGAAGGACCAAAACTGGCCACGGCGCTGGAGCAGCATGTCAGGGAATACGACGTCGATATCATGAATCTGCAAAAGGCGACGAAGCTGATCCCGGCCTCCGAACCCGGCGGGCTGGCCGAGGTGCAGCTCGAAAGCGGCGCCGCCCTGCGGGCCCGCACCGTGGTCATCTCGACCGGTGCCCGCTGGCGCCAGATGAATGTGCCCGGCGAAGACCAGTACCGCAACAAGGGCGTGGCCTATTGCCCGCACTGTGATGGTCCGCTCTTCAAGGGCAAGCGCACAGCGGTGATCGGCGGCGGCAATTCCGGTGTCGAAGCGGCCATCGACCTGGCCGGCATAGTGGCCCATGTCACCCTGCTGGAATTCGCGCCGGAACTGCGTGCCGATGCCGTGCTGCAACGCAAGCTCTACAGCCTGCCGAACGTGACGGTCATCACCGAAGCCCAGACCACGGAAGTGCTGGGCGATGGCGATAAGGTGACGGGCCTGGTCTACAAGGATCGCATTCACGACACGCAGCACACGATCGAACTGGAAGGCATCTTCGTGCAGATCGGCCTGCTGCCCAATACCGAATGGCTGAAGGACACGATCAACCTCTCCCCGCGTGGCGAGATCGAGATCAATGACCGCGGCGAAACCTCGGCGCACGGCATCTTCGCCGCCGGCGATGCCACCACCGTCCCGTACAAACAGATCGTCATTGCCATGGGCGAAGGCTCCAAGGCGGCGCTGTCGGCCTTTGATCACCTGATCCGGACGTCGCTGCCGGTGGATATCGCGGCGGAGTAGGCAGGCAAGGGGTCGCGGACCCCTTGACCCCGAAACGCGATAGTGGCTAGTCAATGAACGACAAAAAACCGGGCCTCAAGAGGTCCGGTTTTTTGTCGTTAAACGGTTAATCACTAACGAGTTATGAGGTCCAGGAGGCCGTGCCTCCTGGCCTTACGCTACTTTCACCGCGCTAACCGCCGCGAACGTGAGCGGCGCGCCCCAGAAAGCTTCGATCAGCGCCGATTGCGTGCGCGGCTCGCCGGTGGTGAGGAATTCGCGCTGGCCGGTATCGCCAATGGTATATTCCGGGTGGCGCTCGATATAGTCCGCCAAGGCCTTGGAGACCGGTGCGGGCTGGTGGATCAGCGGCGTGCCGGTGGGCAGGTGTTCGCGGAAGAGATCGGCCACCAGTTCATAGTGGGTGCAGCCGAGGATAGCGCGGTCGGGATAGCGGCCGATGCGGATGCGCAAAGACTCGACATGGCCCTTGATCTTGGCCGAGAGGTCTTCGCGCGCGGCGCCCTGCTCGATCATGTCGGCCAGGCCGGAGCAGGCTTCGGTGAAGACGGCGATATCCTGGCGGCGCTTGTCGATTTCGATTTCGTAGACGCGCGAACGGGCGGTGGCGACGGTCGAGAACACGCCGATGACATCAAGCTTTTCGATCTTCTCGCCGCGGCGTTCGGCCTCGTGTTCCCAGGGCAGGCCGGTGGCGGCCTCGATGGTGGGGACGATGATACCCAGCACATTGACCGGACGCTTATAGGTTTTGCGGAACTGGGCCAGCCAGGTCGATTGCAGGCGGCGCAGGGCCACGGCGGAAGCGGTATTGCAGGCCAGCACCACCAGAGACGCGCCGGCCTCGAACAGGGTTTCGCAGCCGGCCCTGGTCAGCTCGACGATCTCCTCGCCGGAGCGATCACCATAGGGCGCGTGTTTCTGATCGGCGAGATAGACGAAATCGGCCTGGGGCAGACGATCGACCAGGGCGCGATGGATGCTCAAACCGCCGATGCCGGAATCAAAAACGCCAATCGCCATGAACTGATTTCCTGTGTTACGAAAACTTAATTTGGCCGCGTTTGTTGCGGTCTATAGGTTCATCAGTTACGACTTTTGTCATGTGCCGTAAACAGGCCATTTCTGCCCTGCACCCATAGAGCGCATCCCGAAAAGTGTGATGCACTTTTCGGATTAAGATGCGCGTACCTACAGGAGAGTTCACCTTGCCTTCACCCCAAATGAACCGCCGCTCCGCCCTTGGCCTGATGGCCGGCGCCAGCACCGCAGCCTTCGTCACCCCCACATTCGCGCAAAGCACTGGAGGCATCGCCATCGCTACCGCCTATCTGACTCAAGCCTGGACCGGTCCCTATGGCGGCGTGCCCTCTTTCGACAAGGTGAAGATTGCCGATTTCGAACCGGCGACCTTGACGGCCATGGACGCCATGCGCGCAGAGATCAGGGCGATTACGGATAATCCGGCCCAGCCGACCTTCCAGAACGTCATCGAAGCCTATGAGACTTCCGGCGCCGCCTATGACCGCGTCGGCGCGGTTTATAATGTCTGGGATTCAAATCTCTCGACCGGCGGCTTCCCGGATGTCTCCGCCAAACTGTCGCCGATCAAGGCGGCGTTCGGTGATGAAATCACCCAGAATGCCGACCTCTTCCAGCGCATCGAGGCGGTCTATAACCAGCGCGACAGCCTGAAACTCAATCCGCAGCAGGACCGCCTGTTGTGGAAGAAGTACAACAACTTCGTCCGCGCCGGCGCCAAGCTTTCGGAAGCGCAAAAGAAGGAAGTGGCCGATATCAATCAGCAACTGGCCACCCTGTTCAATCGCTTCTCGAACAACCTGAAGCACGACGAGGCGCAGGCCACCTTTATTACCAAGGATGACCTTGACGGCCTGCCGGAACCCTTCATCGCCGCCCTGGCCTCCAAGGCCAAGGAATTGGGTAAAGACGGTATGTATGCCGTGCAGAACACCCGTTCGGCCATGGAGCCCTTCACCACCTATTCGACCCGCCGTGACCTGCGCGAAAAGGTGTGGCGCGCCTATATCATGCGCGGCGACAATAACGACCAGTGGGACAACAAGCAGATCGGTTCGCAGATCCTCAAGCTGCGGGCGAAGCGCGCCAAGCTCTATGGCTACCCGACCCACGCCCACTGGCGCCTGGAAGTGGCCATGGCCAAGACCCCGGACAATGCCATGAACCTGATGGAGGCGGTGTGGGGGCCGGCGGTCAATCGCGTCCACGAAGAAGTGGCCGACATGCAGAAGATCGCCGATGCCGAGGGCGCCAACATTACGATCGCCGCCTGGGATTATCGCTTCTATGCCGAGAAGGTAAAGAAGGCGAAGTACGATCTCGATGAGTCGGAAGTGAAGCCCTACCTGCAACTGAACAAGATACAGGACGCCATGTTCTGGGCCGCCAACAAGATGTATGGCTTCGAGTTCATTCAGGTAAAGGACGTGCCGGTGTTCCATCCGGACGTGACGACCTACAAGGTGATGCGCGCCGGCAAGCAGGTTGGCGTGTGGTACTACGACCCTTACGCCCGCGAAGGTAAATCCTCCGGCGCCTGGGAAACCGAGTATCAGGGCCAGTCCTATATGCTGGACCACATCTGCATCTGCTCGAACAACTGCAACTTCATCAAGGCCGAGCCAGGTCAGCCGATCCTGATCTCGTGGGATGACGCCGAGACCATGTTCCATGAGTTTGGCCACGCCATCCACGCCCTGTCGTCCAATGCCTACTATCCGAGCCAGGGCGGCACCAATACGGCGACCGATTTCGTCGAGTTCCCGTCGCAGCTCAACGAGCACTGGCTGCCCCTGCCGGTGGTGCTGAACCAGTTCGCCATCCACTATGAAACCGGCAAGCCGATGCCTGCCGAATTGCAGGAAAAGCTGGTGCGTTCGTCGAAATTCAACCAGGGTTTCGCCACGGTCGAATACCTGGCCTGCGCCCTGATCGACATGAAATATCACCTGGCCGGCGATGTCGATATCGACATTGATGCCTTTGAGAAAAGCGAACTGGCCAGGCTGAACATGCCGACCGAAATCGTCATGCGTCACCGCCCGACCCAGTTCGCGCACATCTTCGCCGATGACGGTTATTCGGCAGGCTATTACTCGTACCTGTGGTCGGACGCGCTGGTGGCCGACGCCTATGAGAAGTTCATGACCGAGGGCGGGCCGTTCGATGGTCCGACCGCCAAGAACTATTTCGACAATATCCTCAGCGTGGGCGACACCATTCCGCAGGATGTCGCCTATCGCAATTTCCTCGGCCGCGACGTCAACCGCGATGCGCTGATGCGGCTGCGCGGCTTCGCTTAAACAGACAGGACCGGGGCCACTGGCCTCGGTCCTACTTTTAGCGCGTCTTTTTCGGGCGAATGACCTTGGGGGTCTTCAGGCGGCGGCGGTTGATATGGTCATCGACCTTTTCGATCACCTGGCCCGTCGGGTCCGGCTTTTCGCCCTTGAAATAGAATTTCTGCCAGGCTTCCTTGACCGCATCGGGATCACGCCTCACCAGGCTATCATTGAATTCCTGCCGCGTCCGGGCCCAGGCATCGAACTGTTTCTTCAGCTCCGGATCGCTTTCCAGCGACTTGATCACCGGCTGGATATCGTCCTGGCCCTTGTGCTGCACCACCTGGATAAAGCAGAAGGGTTCGCCCTTTTTGAAGGTCACCATGCCGGGACGCGTCATCAGCCAGTTCATGGTGAAGGGGAAGGGCAGCCAGTCGGTTTCCACCAGCCCGGTCAGCGGCGCGATGCCGTCCTTGACCTGGTTGGGCGCACCGGACGCCTGCACGGCATAGCCGGGCGGGGTGCGGAACAGGAAACCGGTATGAAAGGTCACCACGCCGTGGGTGAAGTGCGATGAGACCAGGTGTTCCAGATTATAGTTGGGGTCGGCATCGCAGGTGATCGTCAGGTCGTTCTTGCCGATGCCGCCGTTCCAGATGATGGTGATATCGGTGGGGCAAAGAATTTCCCAGCCGGTGGTGTTTGCCATGGTGAGCGGCAGGCAGCGATAGGGGAAGCGGGACTGAAAACTGTCCATCCATTCCCGCTCCGGCCGGCCGGGCACGATTTCCGGCGGATAGGTGGTCATGACAAAGCACTCAAGTTCCATCTGGCAGTTCCATCGTCAAAAGGATTGCGGTAAAGGCGGATCATGACCGATCCGCTCTACACGCCTGAAAAACTGCTCGAAGCCTTAAATGATTTGGGCCTGAAAACAAGCACCCTGACCCATGAAGCCGTCTTTCGCGTCGGGGAAGGCGACGACATAAAGTCGCAGCTTCCCGGCGCCCATACCAAGAACCTGTTCCTGAAGGACGACAAAGGGCAGCTCTGGCTGATCTCGGCCGAGCAATCGACGCAGATTCCGCTGAAGATCCTGCCGAAGGTAATCGGTTCGGGCCGCCTCAGCTTTGGTTCGGAAGACCGGCTTTATAATGCCCTGGGCGTGCGGCCGGGTTCGGTGACGGCGCTGGGCCTGATCAATGATCCGGAACACAAGGTGCGGTTTATCCTCGACAAGGCCCTGGCCGATGCAGAGATCGTCAATTTCCACCCCCTGACCAATACGGCCACGACTTCTTTATCCCAGGCGGATTTCCGGGCGTTTATAGGGTCTCTGGGCCGTGAACTGGTGATCGTGGATTTCGCGACATTGATGTAAGGGGTTTAGCCACAGATGTCACAGATGGGCACAGATAATCCGAGTGTGTGAATAGTTTAGTGGGCCATCGGAAAGGGGAGAAGGTGTCTGATCAGCGTGATCCGCAAACCTATACTATTATAGGTGCCGCAATGGAGGTGCATGGAATTCTGGGAAGTGGCTTTCTGGAATCGGTTTACCATGAAGCCCTGTCTCGTGAACTATCTCACCTGAATATTCCATATGCCCGCGAATGTTCATTGCCGGTTATCTATAAGGGTGAAGCCCTGCCATGTCTGTTTCGTGCGGACCTTATTTGTTTTGGTACGATCCTTGTCGAACTCAAGGCGCAAACGCGCCTGTCGGGAACCGAAGATGCTCAGGTCGTTAATTATCTGAAAGCATCCGGGTTAAAGAAGGGACTTTTGCTCAATTTCGGCGCTTCGCGCCTGGATTACAAACGCTACGTTTTATAACACCTGAGTCAAAACACACTAAAATTCATCTGTGCCCATCTGTGACATCTGTGGCTGAACCTTCCTGCCTTGAACCGGTTGAACACAAACACCATCTGAGCTAAGCCACGCTTGAGAGGTACACCATGGCCAGCAACGACCCCAATATCATCGACGGTTCTGAAAACACCTTCATGGCTGACGTCATCGAAGCCTCAATGACCCAGCCGGTCATTGTCGATTTCTGGGCCACCTGGTGCGGTCCGTGCCGCCAGTTGGGTCCGGCGCTGGAAAAGGTCATCGGCGAGCAGAAGGGCAAGGTGAAACTGGTCAAGATCGATGTCGATCAAAACCAGGCCATCGCCGCCCAGATGCGCGTCCAGTCCATCCCCACCGTCTACGCCTTTGTCGGCGGGCGTCCGGTGGATGGTTTCATGGGCGCCAAGTCGGAAACCGAACTGCGCGCCTTTATCGACAAGCTGGGCGTGGCCGGTGACGGCAGTCCGTCGGTCGATGATGCCCTGGCCCTGGCCACCAAGTCGGTGGAAGACGGCGATATGCCCAGCGCCATGGAAGCCTATGCTTTCGTGCTGGAACAGGATCCGGAAAATACCAGGGCCATTGCCGGCATGGCGCGGATTTACCTGAAACTGCAACAGCCGGACCATGCCAGGGCTACGCTCGATCAAGTGCCGGCGGATACAAAAGATGCCGATATTCTGGGCCTGCGCGCCGCGCTCGAACTGGCTGAGGGTGCGCCCACCGATATCACTGGCCTGCGCACCAAGATCGCCGCCAATGGCCGGGATTTTGATGCCTGGTATGACCTCGGTCGTGCCCTGGCTGCCCAGGGTGAGATGGCGGAGGCGATGAATGCCCTGCTGGAAATCGTCAAGTACGAGCCGGAATGGAACGGTCAGGCCGCCCGCACCTATCTGTTCAAGATCTTCACCGCGCTTGGCGCCTCATCCGAACTGACAAAGGCCGGCCGCCGCCGCCTCTCCTCGCTACTTTTCTCCTGAGGCTCGCCATGACCGATATCGAAACCTACGCCAAGAACGAGCTGGAAATCGATCCGCGCCTGCTGGAAGCCCTGGTCTGTCCGGTCACACGCCGGCCGCTGACCTATGACAAGGCGGCGCAGGAACTGATCAGCCCGACGGCCGGCCTGGCCTTCCCCATCCGCTCCGGTGTGCCGATCATGCTGGTCGATCAGGCCCGCAAGTTCGAACCGGTCAAGGCGTAAAGCGGTTTTTGCCGGCCGTGAGCGGGTAGCTTTTGCCGTTCCATATGAAATCACCCGGCAGACCGGAAGGCATGTCGATCTCGGCAGACAGGCCAGTCTTCGTTTGTGCGTAATGAACGCTTACTGGTCCCCAAGGCGTTTGCGCGGTGGCTTCCAGTTGCTCCAGATTGCCGAGGTGTGGCGTAATCCGCACCCTCGCATAGCCGGGCGCTGCCGATTGCACGCCGGCGACAATGGCCAGCAGGTCGGCGGTCGGGTGCGCGCTCCAGGCATGGCTGTCCGAGCGGTCTTCCAGTTTCGCTTCCGGCCAGGTCGAGAAGTGCAGAGGCAGCAGATCGCGCCAGGTTTGCAGCAGGTCAAGATAGCGGTCGCTCAATCCGGCATGTTCATAGGCCCGCACCAGATACCACGAAAAATAATAGCTGACCGGGATCAGCCCTTCCGGCGGCTCAATGCCATGTGCGGTGATACGGGTCAGGATATCCGCTTGCTGGTCCTTCGGCGCGACATCATAGAGTACGGCCAGGGCATTGGTTTGTTGCGAAAACAGGGTCTTCGACGGATCGTCGGCGAACAGATGGCGGTTTGCATCCCAGCAGTTGTCCTGAATGCCGGCGCGCACAGTTTCAGCCTGCGCTCTGTCGGTTGCGCCTATTCGGGCATCACCTAACGCCTCCTCCAGATCAGCGGCCTGCTGCAGGGCGCCGAGATAGATCAGCGAGGTCAGACAGGATTCCCCATTGCGGTCGAAGCTGGGGAAGGCGTCACGATCCTTGCCAACCCAGTCGACGAAATTCCAGGTCGGGTTCTTGCCGAGCAGGCCACTGGCGTGAACAAAGGGCCTGAACCAGGCCAGCACCTCGCGGGCACGCGGCAAATTGCGCGAAATGACGGCCGTATCCGGCTGGTTCATCCAGTAGTCGTGCATCATGCCGATCCACAGCAGCGAAAACGGCGCGATCGGATTATGGCCACGACTGGGATAGGCCCCCTCGGTCAGTCCGCCTTCGGTATCGGACCAGCCGAACGCATCGATAGCATTGACCGCCAGCCGTTTGTCCCCCGAAACCGCATAGGAAATCAGCATCTGGATGCGGGTGTCGCCGACATATTGCAACTGTTCCCAGTAGGCGGAGTCCATATAGGTCTCATGCGCATCGAGCCGCGCCGTGCGCCAGCCGATATCCCATATTTCATTGAGCGCCGGATCGCTGGAGTGGAACCGGCCAATGGCTTCAAATGGATAGTGGGTTTCATGGGTTTCCAGGCGTTCGAGCGTCAGCGGCTGACCTTTCGTCTCGATGTCCAGTTGCAGGAAGCGCCAGACCCGCCAGTGCAGCGGCTCGAAGCTGACCGGCTCCCCACTGGCAACAAAGGTGTCAGTCAGGCCGCGAATGGTGCGATCGTCGACCGCGTCGCGCACGCCTTTTCTGCCTGCCTTGTCATAAAGCGCTTCAGCGTAGGTCGCCCTGATCATTGCATCCTTGCCGCCGGAAACCCGAAGCCGCGGATAGGCCGCCACCATGTTGTCGCGGCGGATCAGAAGGGTGACATGGCTGTGGGCCGGAATGACCTGCGGTGCATCGGGGAAAGAGCCTTCGCCGCGCACCAACCGGCCATTATCGGTCAATTCATAGGTCATTTGCGGCAGGGGATCGGGCGTCAGGTTCCGGGGTGAAGATGCCGTCGCCGCTTGCCAGCCGATCACCGGTTGGCGCGCATCGATGTTTTCCGGCGCGCCGGCGACATAATAGCCCAGCCAGTCCGGCGTATCGATCTGCGCCATGCCGGATGTAGCCCTATGGCCGCTGTCTGGCGCCACCTGCCAGCCGGGACCGCTATCCAGGCCCGCATAAGCGCTGTCTTCGGCCCTGAGATAAAAGCCCGTTCCCGCCGATTGCTGCGATAGCGGTCCGGTTTGCTTCTTGAGGTCGTCCTCACCCGGAATGACGAAATTCCACACCGTGGCATTGATGGCGTTCGAGCCTGCCTTCAGCCAGGGCGCGAGATCGATGCGGGCATATCGCCAGTGCGCCAGATCGCTGGTGGCCGGACCGGAAGCCACGCGCTGGCCGTTGATATACAGCAGAAAGCGGTTGTCAGCGCTGACATCGACCCAGAGATGCGCCGGTGTCTTGTCGAGCGTGATATCCTTGCGGAAATGCAGAACCACTGGAGCGGCAGATACGCCCGGCGCAGTGATCCAGTTCGATTCCTGCGCCACGGCGGGTACGGCCAATCCCAGCATACACAGGATCAGCCAGAGCGGCCTCACACCAGCTCTCCCCGCAGCAGTTTCGGCAGGTCACCCGTGGCCGCGCCGGCGTCTTCCATGACGAACTGGCGCAGGGCGGACACCTTGTTGAACAGGCCGATGCCGACGCCACGCACAGCCCGCAGCAGCGGATTGCCATTGGAGAACAGGCGCACAAAGCCGTCCATCACCACGGAGGTCGAGACATTATCGAAGCGCCGCCACTTGGCATAGCGTTCCAGCACCAGGTCGCTGCCGATATCTTCACCCAGGCGCGCCGCCTCGATCAGTACCTCGGCCAGGGCCGCCACGTCCTTGAGGCCGAGATTAAGCCCCTGTCCGGCGATCGGATGGATGCCGTGGGCGGAATCGCCCAGCAGGGCCAGCCGGCCCTTGTGCATCTCTTCCGCCAGGCCCAGGCCCAGCGGATAGATGAATTTCTCGCCCACCAATGTGAGTTCGCCAAGAAATTCGCCGAAACGCCCGATCAGGTGATCGTAAAACAACTGGTCATCAACCTGCATCAGCGCTTTCGCTTTCGCATGGGTTTCCGACCAGACAATGCAGGCGCGGTTGTCGTTCAGCGGCAGGATGGCGAACGGACCGGTGGGCAGGAAGTGCTCATAGGCGACGTGATTGTGCGAATGTTCCATCTGCACGGTGCAGACCACGGCGCTCTGCTCATAGGTCCAGTTGATATATTTGATACCGGCCTTTTCGCGCAGGGTGGACTTGCGGCCTTCCGCCGAGACGATCAGCGGTGCGCGCAGAGTCTCTCCCGTATCCAGATCAACCTCGGCGAAGGAACCGTCCTCACGATTATCGATCACCGAAGCCGGACTGATCAGGCGGATGCCCTGGTTGATGACCTCTTCGTACAGCGCCTTGCGCACCTGGCGGTTCTCGACCATGTAGCCCAGGGGCTCATCGCCGGTGCGATCGGAAATTTCCTCCGAGGCGAAATGCAGGAAAAACGGCAGGGGCTTAGGCGCCGAAGCCCCCGGCAAGTGGCCGTCGGTGACGAAGATTTCGTCCATGCGGCAGGCATACTTTTCCAGCACATCGCCGACGCCCAGCGCCTTCCACTGGCGGAAACAGGCATAGGCGATGGCCGAGGCGCGGCCGTCAAAACTGACATCCAGCATGTCATCGAAGGGTTGCCGCTCAACCAGGGCCACGTCCAGCCCGCCGGATTTCAGGGCCAAGGCCAGGGTCATGCCGGCCATGCCGGCGCCAACGATTACGACATCATATGTTTTCATAATCGCATCATAGCCTTGCCGGCCAAAAGCGCAATGCGGTGAGGTGCCGCGGTTTGTTGCTTTCCGCACGGGCGCGCCGTAAGAACGGGATCATGAAAAACCGCCTGCCGCTCATCATCACCATCGCCGGACTGGCCGCGGCCCTCTATGCCGTGATACTGAACCTTGTCACGGCTGTGCCGGCTGCCGCACAATCCTTCGTGGTGCAGAGCCTGATCTTTGCTGTCGTGGCCATCGTCTGCGGTATCTATATTCTGCGCCGGGGCGGCGGCTGGCGGTTTCTGGCCATCGCCATGATCGGCCCGGCGGTATTTGTCATCGCGGATGCCGGAATGCGTCTCGCGCTTTATCTGCGTCAGGGTGTATAGTCGGCCGCCTGACCTCAAGGATAAGCTGCCATGACCCAGCCCGCCGCACCGATCAAATTCTATTCCATGCACCTTTCGGGTAATGCCCACCGGGTGCTGCTGACCTTGCGGGCGCTCGACCTGCCGTTTGAGCTGATCGAGGTCAACCTGCGCGCCAAGGAGCAGAAGTCGGAAGCCTTCCTGCAGATGAACCCGTTCGGCCAAGTGCCGGTGATCGATGACAATGGCACAATCATCTGGGATTCCATCGGCATCATGACCTATCTGGCGCTGCGTTACGATGATGGTCGGTTGCTGCCGCGTGACCCGGCACAATTCGGGCAGATCATGGCCTGGCTGGGCAAGACCTCCGGCCCGATCGCCTACGGCATGGCCACGGCGCGGCGGATCAACCTCTTCAATGCCCCGGCGGATATCGATACAGCCCATGCCATCGCGCACGACTTCCTGCATGTGATGAATGAACATCTGGAAGGCCGCGCCTGGCTGGTGGGTGGCACCGTCACCCTCGCTGATCTCGCCTGCTATGCCTATGTCGCCCACGCACCGGAAGGCGGGGTGGACCTGAAGGGGTTCGGCAATGTCAGCGGCTGGCTGGCCCAGGTCGAGGCCCTGCCCTTCTTCGCCGCCATGCCCAGGGCCAAGGTCGGCCTCTGGGCGGAATAAAATCCAGATTTCAATGAAATCTGGCAAGGGCAAGCGCCCGCCCGAGCCTATGCGAGAAGCCCCGCGGCGCCTGAGCGGAAAAATGCCAAAAAAAGACGCCGCTACGAGGGGGAAAACGTAGCAGCGCCAGAATATCTCGGGGAAGAAGAAATGTCTGCCGGCCGGGGGACTACTGGATTCCGGGGGCTGGGGGGGCTGTTCAGGGGGGAACCCGAGCAAGTCGCCTCGGCCGACATCTGCATAATCGATGGGGAAGCGGGCCGTGGAAGGGCCAAATTAAGGTCATATCGCGTCCTTTTCATAACTTTCCCATAAAGACGACCTTATGAATTTACTTGCGCGATTCAGCCGCATCAGGCGTAATCAGGTCAGATTTCCTGCGGAGTCTTGGGCTTATGAGTATTCAGGATTTGAGCGGCGCCTTTAACGCCTCGCAGCCGCAAAATGCCGGAAAGCCAGGCCCGGTCTTCTTTGAACGCAAGGAACTGGAACTGATCCTGCGGCTATACGGACAACATGTCGCCTCCGGTGAGTGGCGCGATTACGCCATAGATCAGCTTGCCGACGCCGTGGCCTTCAATATTTTCCGCCGCTCCAATGAAGCCCCGCTTTACCGTATTGAGAAACGCCCGTCGCTTGCCCGCAAGCAGGGCGCTTTTGCCGTCTTCAACCAGGTCGGCCTGATCCTAAAACGTGGCCGCGAACTGGGCCCCGTGCTGGCCGTGCTGGATAAACGCAGGTTCGACGTTCTTTAAAAGAAAACCCCTCCGGAATGGCTTCCGGAGGGGTTTTCAGTTCAGATGTATCAGCTCTTAACGACGGCCGCCAAACAGGTTCAGCAGGCTGAGAAACAGGTTGATAAAGCTGACATAGAGGCCGATGGCGCCGATATAGGTCAGGGCGGCGCGATGATTGGCCGAAAGCTGACCCGCCGAATAGTACAGCGACTTCAGCGACTGGGTCTGATAGGCAATCAGGGCCGAGAACAGAACCACGCCGATACCCGACATCGCCATCATCATGATGCCGCTCTTGAGGATGAAGGCATTGACCAGGCCGGCAATGATCAGGCCCAGGACCGAGGCCGAGAAGAAGCCGCCCCAGCCCGACATGTTGACCTTGGTGGTATAGCCGATCAGGCTGACGACGCCGAAGGTGGCTGCGGTCACAAAAAAGATGGTGGCGATCGAGATGCCGGTGTAGAGCAGGAAGATCGACGACAGAGACACGCCCATGATGGCGACGAACACCCAGTAGAAGGCACCCGAAACCGCCGCGTTCAGACCGTTCATGAAGCGGCCGGAAATGAAGCTCAGCACCAGCGGCGCGAAGGCGAAGATCCAGCCCAGAGGCGTATAACCGGTGACGCGGCCGTCAGCAGTGAAATTGTAGAGAAGCTGGATCAGGAAAGGCGAGTTGGCCACGGCCCAGGCCATGCCGCCGGTGACCACGAGGCCCAGCGCCATTTTCTGATAGATGCCCAGCAGGAAGTTGCGCAGGCCCATATCCTTGGCCTGTTCTTCCACGGTGGGCATGGCAATATAGCGAGTGTCCATGTCGTTCATAGGTTTGAAACCCCTGTTAAATGTCTGATGCCGCTGGCGCGGTATTGCCAAGGCATTCTGGTGATAATATGGGACCGTGGCGCTTTCCTGACAAGAGGCATTCTCTCACCCGCAGGGACTTTGATATTCTAAGTCATTTAGGCAAATCCGCATGAAATATTCCCCCCTCGGACGCACCGGTCTTGAAGTCTCCCGCGTCTGTCTCGGCACCATGATGTATGGCAGCCAGGTGTCGCAAACCGATGCCTGGGCGCAGATGGATTATGCGCTGACGCGCGGCATCAATTTCTTCGATACGGCCGAAGCCTATGCCATTCCGCCGCGCCCGGAAACGCAAGGCGCCACCGAACGGATCATCGGCGAATGGTTTCAGGCGCGCGGCAACCGCAAGGACATTATCCTGGCCACAAAGGCCGCCGGCCGCGCCGATTTCATGACCTGGATCAGGAATGGCCCGCGCCATACGCGCGACCATCTCGATGCCGCCATCGAAGGCTCGCTGGATCGCCTGCAAACCGACTATATCGACCTCTACCAACTGCACTGGCCGGACCGCCGCTATGCCGGCTTCGGCTTCCACCACTATACCGACTACGACGCCGATTATGAGAGCTTTCATGCTATCCTCGAAAGCCTCGACCGCCACGTGAAGGCCGGACGTATCCGCCATATTGGCGTGTCGAACGAGAGCCCCTACGGCGTGATGAAGTTCCTGGCGGAATCGGAAAAGCACGGCCTGCCGCGCATTGCCTCGATCCAGAACGCCTACTCGCTCGTTTCCCGCGCCTTCGACTACGGCCTGGCGGAAGTAGCCTTGCGTGAAGATGTCGGTCTGCTGGCCTATTCCTCGCTGGCACAAGGCTATCTGACCGGCAAGTACCGCAATGGCGCCCTGCCGGAAGGCGCGCGCAAGACGCTCTATCAGCGCCTCAATCGCTACGAAGGCCCCGGCGGCATCGAGATGATCGACAAATATGTCGATCTGGCCGCCGAACTGGGCCTGAAACCCGAACAACTGGCACTGAAATTCGTCGATCAGCGGCCGTTCGTCACCTCGACCATTATAGGCGCCAGTTCGATGGAACAGTTGATCAGCGATATCGACGCCTTCGATCTGGAATGGACGCCGGAGATCGACAAGGCGGTAATGGCCCTGCACCTCAGCCATCCCAATCCCTGTCCGTAAGGCTCTCACATGATGCGCTCTGCCCTCTTCATTCCCTGCGCCAATCCGAAGGCCATGGCCAAGGCAGCGACGCTGCAATGCGGTGCGCTGATCTTCGACCTGGAGGATGCCGTCGGCGATGCTGAGCGCGACGGGGCGCTGGTGCGGCTGGCGGAGGCGCTGGCGGGTACATTCGTGGCCAAGACGATACTTGTGCGCATCCATCCGCAATATCTGGGTGGCATTCACAAGGCGCTGGCAGGATTGCGGATCGACGGTCTGGTCATCCCGAAAGTGAACAATGCGGCCGATATCACCGGCGTGGCACATCTCTGGCCTGGCGTACCGCTGTGGGCGATGATCGAGACGGCGCAAGGCGTGGTCAATCTGGCGGAAATCGCGGCATCGGGTGTTAAGGGTCTGATTGCCGGACCGAACGACCTGCGCAAGGATCTGCGTACCCGGCCAATGGCGGCCCGCGCTGATATCCTGTTCGCCCTGTCGCAGATCGTGCTTTATGGCCGGGCCAATGGTCTGGCTGTACTCGATGGCGTCTATAATGCCTTCAAGGATGAATCGGGCTTTGCAGCGGAATGCGCACAGGGCCGCAGTCTCGGTTTCGACGGCAAGACCCTGATCCATCCGGCACAGGTCGCGGCGTGTGAAGCCGCCTTTTCCCCTTCGGAAGCGGAAGTGGTATGGGCTAAAGCGGTTGTCGCCGCCTTTGAAGGCAGTGCGGCCGGCGTCGTATCGGTGAATGGTGAAATGGTCGAGCGCCTGCATCTGGAACAGGCGCGGAAGATTTTGGAATAGCCTGAACCGAACTCCGACGATAGCGGTAGCGTGAGGCGATCAAGGACATCTGTGTCATCTGTGGATACCCCTTCCTGCCAGGGCCGGAAGCGCGCGCGAAGCTGTTTTTTTTTGATCCACAGATTACACAGATATTCGGGGTAAGCACACGCTACCGCTATCGTCCGGTGCGCGTTGCGAAGAGAGGTAAGAAACCCCACCACCACATCTCGCCCGCGCAGGCGCTGCCTCGTGCGGTCCCCCTCCCCGTTTGTCGGGGTGGGGGACCGCGCCCAAAGGGCGTGGTGGTGGGGTATCTTAAGGTCAAACGCCTGCCTTCAGCAGGTGATAGGTAATCGCATCGTAAAGCGCATTATAGGACGCATCGATCACATTGTGGCTGACGCCCAGCGTGTTCCAGGTGCGACCCTGGTCATCGCGGCTTTCGATCATGACGCGGGTCAGCGCCGCGGTGGCGTCTGAAGGGGTCAGGATGCGCACCTTGTAGTCGTTCAGGTGCATGGTATTGAGCTGCGGATAATGCGGCGTCAGGGCCTTGCGCAGGGCAGCGTCGAGCGCATTGACCGGACCGTTGCCTTCGGCCACGCTCATCACCTGCTCGCCTTTGACGACCAGCTTCACGGTCGCCTCGGCGACATCAAAGGCGCGGCCTTTCGCATCGAGGCGGTATTCGTTGAGCGCGCGATAGCTTTGCAGTTCGTAATAGCGCGGCAACTGGCCCAGGCGTTCACGCGCCATCAGTTCGAAACTGGCGCTGGCGTCTTCATAGGCATAGCCCAGGGCTTCGCGCTCCTTCACCGCCTTGACCAGTTCGCCGATATGGTCGTCATCGTCGGCAACCTCTATGCCCATCTGGTGCAGGCGGTTGACGATATTGGCGCGGCCGGCCTTGTCCGACACCAGGATCAGACGCGAATTGCCGACCAGGGCGGGATCGATATGCTCGTAGGACCGGCTGTCCTTGTTCATGGCGCTGACGTGCAGACCGCCCTTATGCGCGAAGGCGGATGAGCCGACATAGGCCGCGTGGCGGTTGGGGGCGCGGTTCAGGCGGTCATCGACCAGGCGCGACAATTCGCCGATATGGGTCAGTTGCTCAGCCGAAAGGCCGGTATCATAGCCCATCTTGAGCATCAGGGTCGGGATAATGGCGATCAGATTGGCATTGCCGCAGCGCTCGCCGATGCCATTGATGCAACCCTGCACCTGACGCACGCCGGCTTCGACTGCGGCCAGCGAGTTGGCCACAGCCTGCTCGGTGTCGTTATGGCAGTGGATGCCGAGCCTGGCGTCGGGCAGGGCGGCCTTCACGGCGCTGACAATGCCATAGACTTCGGAAGGCATGGAGCCGCCATTGGTATCGCACAACACCAGCCAGTTGGCGCCGCCTTCATGCGCGGCCTTCAGCGCCTCAATGGCATAGGCGGGATTGGCCTTGTAGCCGTCGAAGAAGTGCTCGGCATCAAACACGGCTTCGCGGCCATTGGCACGGATATGGGCCAGGCTGTCGCTGATCATGCGCAGGTTTTCGGCGGTGGAAACCTTAAGCGCCGTCTCGACCTGCCAGTCCCAGGTTTTGCCGACCAGGCAGACGGTCGGCGTATTGACCGCCAGCAGATCCTGCAAACCGGGATCATTAGAGGCTGAACGGCCGGCGCGACGAGTCATGCCAAAGGCCGAAATCTTCGCCGTCTTCGTCTTCGGCAGGGCGCCGAAAAAGGCGTCGTCGGTTGGGTTGGCGCCGGGCCAGCCGCCTTCGATATAGTCAATACCGAAGGCATCAAGCGCGGCCGCAATCGCCTGCTTGTCGGCGACAGAAAAATCGATTCCTTGCGCCTGCGCACCGTCGCGCAGCGTGGAGTCATAAAGATAGATACGTTCAGCCATGGCCCATCTACAGAATGGGGATAAGTGCGGTCAATCGATTTCGCTAACCTGCTCTGTTCAGATAGTCCTCGGAGCGCATTTCTTCCAAACGCGAGACCGTACGCTCGAATTCGAAGGCGCCATCGCCCACCGGATAGAGCAAAGACGGCTCGGCGTCCGCCAGGATTACCGTCTTGGTGCCGGCCTCATAAAGCGCATCGATCAGGGTGACGAAGCGCTTCGCCTCGTTGCGGTTGGACGGCGACAAAATCGGCACGCCCTCGATGAAGACCGTTGTAAAGCGCTCGGCGATGGCGAGATAATCGGCCGGGCCGTTATTGGCGGCGCACAGTTCTGAGAAGGTGGCGCGCAGCATCGGGCCGGCGGCGCGGGCGAAATGCAGCTTGCGCTCATTGACCGTCAGGACTGCGTCCATCTCGGTCATCAGGTGCTTCATGTCGGCCCACAGGGTATTGAAGGCGGCAATGGCGTGCGGTTCGGTGGAAGGCGAGAACCAGGTTTTCGCGCCGCGCAGGCGGTCAAGCCGGAAATCCTTAGGGCCAGAGACCTGAACGAGCGTGGTGCGGTCCTTGATCATGGCAATAAAGGGCAGGATATGCTCGCGGTTCAGGCCGTCCTTGTAGAGATCGTCCGGCGGTCGGTTGGAAGTGGCGACCAGAATGACCTTGCGCGCAAACAGCGCTTCGAACAGCCGGCCGAGGATCATGGCGTCGGCGATGTCCGTCACCTGCAATTCGTCGAAGCACAAAAGCTGCGACTGGCTGGCGATCAGGCGGGCCACCGGCGCGATCGGATCGTCGCCCTTATGCGTGCCGAAATTGATCTTGCGGGTCTTCGCATCGCTTTCGCGCCACAGGCGGATATAGTGATGGACCTCAGCCATGAAGGCATGGAAGTGGACGCGACGCTTCGGGATCTTGTGAATATTGTTGTAGAACAGGTCCATCATCATGGACTTGCCGCGGCCCGGCGGCCCCCAGAGGTAGAGTCCGCAGACGCGCGGCTGGATGCCAAGGAGGCGCCGCCACAGGGCGCGACTCTGGCGGATGCGGCGCTCTAACACGACCAATGCCTCGATGGCTGCCTTCTGGGCGGCATCGGGAATAATCTCGCCCGATTTCAGCAGGCGTTTGTATTCACTACGGATATTGGCCATTCGATCTGTTCACGCGACGGCCTTTGCGGCCACCCACCAGTTTATTGCGATCCGTTATAGACGATCCGGCTCAATATGGCGTTAAAAAAATGCTGCATGTGCGTTAGAAGCAAGAAGCCCCACCACCACATCTCGGCCGCTGGCCTCGTGCGGTCCCCCTCCCCAGCATAGCCGGGGAGGTATAATATTTTTGTACCTCCCCATCTTGATGGGAGGGGGACCGCGCCCTTCTTAGGGCGGGGTGGTGGGGTTTCTTACTTTTGCAGCTTGATCGAAATCTGCTTGGCCACCTGAATGCCATGCGCCGCCGAAGTGGTCACGCATGGATGCCAGTAATCGGTCACTTCACCACAGGCATAGACGCCCGGCAGGCTGGTTTGGCCAAAGCGATCGACGCGAATATAGCCGTTTTCCAGGTCAGGTCTCAGCCCCTGCGGCACCACAGCTTCGAAGCCGAACATGATGCCGAACGCATCGAACGCCTCGCCATTGAGGGTCATCGCGCTCTGATCCGCCTTATATGGCCCGACGACTACCGGCACATCCGGGATCATGTCCTGCAACAGCTTCTGTGCACGAGGCGGACGGCGCGAAAAGATCGTCACCTTCCCGCCCCTGTCACGCACGAACCGCGCCTGGTCGAAGGCGTTATCCCCGCCGCCGAGAATGGCCACGCGTTTGCCTTTGACGTTGAGCGCCTCCATTCCCGTACCTGGCCCGATAACAACCCGGTCCGAGGCCGTAAAGCCGCCGGTACGTGGCTGTGAACCCGTGGCGATCACCAGATAGGGCGCGGAAAATGTACCAATGGGCGTCGTCACCTGCTGCTCCTCGACGGAAACCGCCGGGCAATTCAGCCGCACATCGACGCTCACCGCCTTCGCGTGATCCGCCAGCGAAGCCGCCACCTGCTGGCCGGTTTTACCCTGTACGCCCGGTATCCACAAATTTTCATACGGGCTGCGCGTCTGCAAACCGCCCAGTTGCGCGGAAGCCTCTAGCACCACGCATTCGACCCCGAGCTTCTTCAGCCAGATGGCGCAACTGATCCCGGCGGGGCCGCCGCCTATAATGATGGCATCCATCTTGCGTAACTCATATTCAGATAACACGTAATGTGTATATTTGTAACAGGTCGTGATTCGCGGAAACCGCACAGCCTGTATCAGGGAAGAGGGAAAGACCTTGAAATTATTATGCGTAGAAGACAATGCTACCCAGCGCAAAATGGTCGATCTGATGCTGGCGGCTACGGGGATAGATGTCGATTTCGCCACGGACGGCCAGGAAGCCCTGGAAGCCTACCAGACCACGGAATATGACGCCGTCCTGATGGATATGGAAATGCCGGGGATGTCGGGCCTGCAGGCGACGCGCGAAATTCGTCTGATGGAAGATGGCTTTCATCTCGGCTATACACCCATCCTGTTTCTGAGCGCCAATGAAAGTGCCGAACGGATCGACATGGGGTATCAGGTCGGGGGCGACGGTCACCTGAACAAACCCTTCACCTCAGGCGCTCTGATCAGCGCCCTGGACAGCGTCATGCGCGCCGTCAAGCGCCGCGGCCTGACGGAGATGAGGCAGGCGCTTTAGTATCGCCAGAAACCGCTGCGGGTAAAATCCGTGCGTGTGGATAATTAAGCCTTGTCATATGGCTTAAAAAGGATCATTTGCGCTGCTCGTATATTTAACAGGAGCAGTCTTATGGGTTATCGGGTCGCCGTAGTCGGCGCCACCGGCGCTGTGGGTCGTGAAATGATGACGATCCTCGAAGAAGTGAACTTCCCCGTCTCGGATATTTACGCGGTCGCTTCGCGTAAATCGGTCGGCGTCGAGGTCTCTTTCGGCAACAAAACCCTGAAGTGCGTCGATCTCGAAACCTTCGACTTCACCAAGGTCGACATTGTTCTGATGAGCGCCGGTGGTGATGTCTCCAAAGCCTGGTCGGAAAAGATCGGCAAGGCCGGCCCGATCGTGATCGATAATTCCTCGGCCTGGCGCATGGACCCGGACGTGCCGCTGATCATTCCGGAAGTGAACCCGGACGCCGTCTGGGACTGCAAGAAGAAGCACATCATCGCCAATCCCAACTGCTCGACCATACAGATGCTGGTGGTGCTGAAGCCGCTGCATGACGCTGCCACCATCAAGCGCGTCGTCGTCTCGACCTACCAGTCGGTGGCCGGCGCCGGCAAGGCGGGCATGGACGAGCTGTGGGACCAGACCAAGGCCATCTACGGCATGGGCGACAAGACCCCGAAGAAGTTCACCAAGCAGATCGCTTTCAACGTCATTCCGCACATCGACGTCTTCATGGAAGACGGCTACACCAAGGAAGAGTGGAAGATGATCGTGGAGACCCACAAGATCCTCGACCCGACCATCGATGTCGTCCCCACCGCCGTGCGCGTTCCGGTCTTTGTTGGCCACTCGGAATCGATCAATATCGAGTTCGAAAACCCGATGGACGAGCAACTGGCCCGTGAAATCCTGCGTGAAGCGCCGGGCGTCGCCGTGGTCGACAAGCGCGAGGCCGGCGGTTACATCACCCCTATTGAGGTGGTGGGCGAGTTCGATACCTACGTGTCGCGCATCCGTAACGACCCGACCGTACCTTATGGCATTTCGCTGTGGTGCGCGTCGGACAACCTGCGCAAGGGCGCGGCGCTCAATGCCGTGCAGATTGCACAGCTTCTTGACGAACGCGGTGTCATTGAGGCCCGAGCCGACGCTTAAATCTCACAGATCGTGATGTTTTAAAGCCGGTGGAGCCTGAAGGTTCCACCGGCTTTTTCTTTCTGGATACGACCATGTCTTCCCTGACCTCCCGGTTTACCTCGCCCGTTGCCCTGGCCATAGTGTGCTACCTGATCTGGGGCCTGGTGCCCCTGTTCTATCTGCCGATCCACGCCTTCGGCGGCGCGGCGCTGGAAATCATCGCCCACCGCTCGGTGTGGGCCGTGCTCTGCGCCGGCGCGCTGGTCTGGGTCACCAAACAATGGCCGGAGGTCTTCCGCGCCTTCCAGACCCCGCAACTGCGCTGGATGCTGCTCCTGACCTCGGCCTTGGTCGCTACCAACTGGGGCGTCTATGTCTGGGCCGTGACCAATGGCCACACCATCGAATCCTCGCTGGGCTATTACCTCAACCCCCTGCTCAACATGGCAGCCGGGGCCATTCTGTTCCGCGAACGGCTCGATAACTGGGGCAAGGGCGCCATTGCGCTGGCGGCCATCGGCGTGATCGTCCAGACCCTCGCCATCGGCCATGTACCGTGGATCGCCCTGATCCTGGCCATAAGCTTTGGCGCCTATGGGATCCTGCGCAAGCAACTGGCCATCAATGCCCTGGCCGGGCTGTTCGTTGAATGCGTCTATATGTTCGTGCCGGCGATCCTCTATCTGGTCTGGTTTGAAACGACGGGCCAGGGGCACTTCTTCGCGTTCGATCACGCCTTCTGGTTCACGATGACCGGCCCGATCACGGTCCTGCCGCTGACGCTCTTTTCCTATGTGGCGCGCCGCCTGCCGCTGTCGACCATGGGCTTTATCCAGTTCATCTCACCGACCAGCACCCTGGTCATCGGCCTGTTCCAGGGCGAACCCTTCACGCTTTTGCGCGGGATAAGCTTCGCCTTTATCTGGGCCGGGGCGATGGTCTTTGCGTTTGGGGCGTGGCGCAGGTTGAAGGCGATCAAGGTTGCGGAAGTATAAGACGAGGGGGCACAGTCCCCTCGACCCCATGACTTAAAGACATTGATACAACGCGTTGATCAGCCCCACCGGGCGCGGATCGCCGATCAGATAGGCCGACTGCTTGTTCATCACATAGCCGACGCTCAGGCGCTTTTCAGGATCAGCCATGGCGCAGGAGCCACCCCAGCCGCTATGGCCCAACGCACGTTCATTCGGTCCGTAAATCCGGATGCCGGTATTGCGCAGCAAACCGGCGGCCCATGACAGCTTGAACGGCAACACCCGATCCTGACCATATACACGCTCACGGGTCAGTTGCCCCAGCGTGCCAAGCGACAGCAACTTCTGGCCTTTCAGCGCACCGCCATTGGCGACGATGCCCATGAACTGCGCCAGAGACAGCGCCGTCGCGTGCGTGTTGGCCGAAGGGATTTCCATGCGCCGCCAGTCGGCCGAGCCCTTACCGGCGGGCGAAGACCCGCGATCGAGAAAAGCCGCCTGTTTGATGGCGTCAAGCGTGCCCAGATCGGGCGCCGAGGTCGGCTTCTGCATGACCGAAATGCGCGCGGCATAGTCGTCCGGCGTGCCGATCATCAGGTCGAGACCAAACTTCGCGGCGATATCCTCGCGCAGAGCTGTGCCCATAGACCGGCCATCGACGCGGCGGAACACCTCGCCCAGCAGATAGCCGCCGGCGATCGGGTGATAGCCGGAGCCCTGGCCCGGCGTCCACAGCGGCGCCTGTTCGCACAACGCCTTCAGCGTGGCCTCCACATCGAACCAGATGGTCGGATCCTGCGGCGGCGAAAAGCCCGGCAAACCGCCCTGGTGCGAGATCAGTTGGCCCACCGTTATGCGCGACTTGCCGTTCTGGCCAAATTCCGGCCAGTAATGGGCCACCGACGTTTCGTAATCGAGCTTGCCCTTATCGACCAGCCGGGCGATCATCACGGCCATCACCGCCTTACCGGTCGAAAACACCGGCGTAAGCGTGGTATCACTAAAAGGCACCGTCCCTTCGCGGTCGGCATTGCCGCCCCAGATATCCAGCACCGTCTCGCCATCGATCACCGCCGAGAAGCGCGCGCCGCGCTCCTTGCCCTCGGCAAAATTGGCGGCAAAGGCATCCTTCACGGCGGCGAACTTTGGCGGGCAAATACCTGAAATCTCGGTCATGAATAGGGCACCTTTTTCTGATTCCTTTTGTGTATCGCTACACCCGTGATGTGACAAGACAAACGCGGCACGACTTGTTACACATTAAGCAAAACAGGAGGACTCCGATGCCCGTGCCATTTATCGCCCGCCGTACCTTGATCGCCGCTACGGCCGTGATGGGCCTGTTCTGTGCCGCGCCCGTTTTCGCCGCCGACCCGCCGCTGGATGCCGCCGTGAAGGGCGCCTGGCGTGACGCAGGCAACACCGCGCGCGATCAATACCGTCATCCGGTCGAGGCCCTGACCTTCTGGGGGCTGAAACCCGGCATGACGATTGTCGAGGTCGATCCCGGCGCCAAGGGTTGGTGGACAGAAATCCTGGCGCCCTATGCCAGGGCGACCGGAGGCCATTATATCGCCGCCCTGCGCGATCCGAAGGACGCCAACTTCTGGAAAAAGGTCTACGACACCTCCGTCTACGGCCAGGTTTCCGCCAACACCCTGACGCCGCAATCGAGCGACCTGCCGGCCAACAGCGCCGACTTCCTGCTGGTGGCCCGCGCCTTTCATAACTGGGCGCGCCAGGGTGAGACCACCGACGTTTATCTTAGGGTCTTCTACGCTACTTTGAAGCCCGGCGGCATATTGGCGGTGGAGCAGCATCGCGCGCCGGAAGGCAGCGACCCCAAGGCCGGCACCGGTTACGTGCCGGAATCCTATGTCATCGCCGCGGCGGAAAAGGCCGGATTTGTCTTTGATGGCCGCTCGGAAATCAACGCCAATCCGAAAGATACTCGCGATCATCCGTTTGGTGTCTGGACGCTTCCGCCGGTGCGTCAGATCAAGGACGACACCCGCACCCTGACCGATGCCGAACGTGCCCATTTCGACGCCATTGGCGAATCTGACCGCATGACCCTGAAGTTCCACAAGCCGAGCTAGGGTCTGCGTGACTGAAGCCGCGCATGTAACGCCGGTGCCCGATCGCTGGCGGCACGTTCGGCCATGTCGCGCACGCGCTGCTCGGCGCCGGCGATCAGATCGGGGATCAGCGCGGATTCCGGCAGGTTCTTCCAGTATTTCTTCGGCATCTCGGTTTGCATCATTTTCACCTTCAGCCGCGCCGGATTGAAAATGTGGGCGTAATAGGTACGCCACAGCTCGTCAGTATCATCCGAGATATCCGGGCGCTCGGCAGGTTCATCGCAGAAACGGATGGTCTCGCCATCCCAGGCAATCGCGCCTTTCGGCGTGGCGATCAGCCAGTCCATGTCGGTGAAGCGGCGCTGGAAAAAACCGGCATTGCGGGGGACGATATAATGGTCAGGCTCGAACCAGGCCACGAAGGCGCGGCGCTCCGTTTCTGACGGCACCTCCTTGAAGCGGACGAAGGCGTGCATTTTGTGACTGTCACGGTGGATCGAGCGGTTAAAAGTGTGCGCCCTGGCGACATCCGGATCGGAGCGGATTTGCAGCAGATCCTTGTCGTTTTGCAGCCGCCACAGCAGCCGGTAGGCCAGGTCGAAGCGCGACGGATCACTGTGGCAGATCACGCTTTCGGCCAGCAGCAAGAAATCTTTCGTCACGGAAATAGCCCGTGTCGTTGTTTGCGCGGGCGGCGTGGCGGGAAACAGCTCCTGGCCTGCGGCTTCTTCGCTCAGCCAGTCGATATCGCGCGGGGGTATGCCTTTCGCCAGCAGTCCACGCGCCGCATCGCGCCACTCGCCGAAATCGCCACGCGCACGCAGGATCACCCTCACAAGAGCACCATCTGCTCCGGTTGCGGCGCGAACATCTCGCGCAGGTCGCCGCGGTCAATCAGTTTCAGCGGCGTCCAGCCGGCGGCTTCGATAAAGGCCCGCACCTTCTTAACCGATACCTTCAGTCTGGCCAGGTCATCGAGCGCCAGGCGTTTAAAGCGTCGCGTGTTGAGGATGGCATTGACCGTCTTCACGCCGAAACCCGGCACACGCAACAGCATTTCCTTGTCCGCCGTATTGATATCGACCGGAAAACGGGCACGATTTTCCAGCGCCCAGGCCAGTTTGGGATCAACCGACAGATCAAGCATCCCGTCCGGCCGCCCGGCAGTAATTTCATCTATACCGAACCCATAAAAACGATAAAGCCAGTCGGCCTGGTAAAGGCGGTGTTCGCGCACCAGTGGCGGCTTGATCAGCGGCAGGATTTTCGAGGCATCCGGAATCGGCGAAAAGGCAGAATAATAGACCCGCCGCAATTTATAGCCCTTGTAAAGCCCGGCGCTGGTGGCCAGGATGGTGGCGTCGTTGGCCTGATCGGCGCCGATGATCATCTGCGTGCTCTGGCCGGCCGGCACGAAGAGTTTGCGACGCTTGCCTTGCATCGTCGGTTCGCTGGCCTCGTCGATCTTCGCCTTCAGTTCGCCCATCGAGCGACGGATATTGGCCGGATGCTTCTGTGGCGCGAACGCCTCGACACCGGCATCCGTCGGCAACTCGATATTGATCGACAGGCGATCAGCGAAAAGCCCAGCCTCCTCGATCAGTTTCGCCGAGGCTTCGGGGATGGTCTTGAGATGGATATAGCCGCGGAAATTGTGCTTCAGCCGCAGGTCGCGGGCGATGCGCACCATCTGCTCCATGGTGTAGTCGGAATTGCGGATAATGCCCGACGACAGGAACAACCCTTCGATATAGTTGCGGCGATAGAATTCGAGTGTCAACCACACCACCTCTTCCGATGAAAAGCGTGCCCGTTCGACATTGGATGACAACCGGTTGATGCAGTAAGCGCAGTCATAGATGCAGAAATTGGTCATCAGGATCTTGAGCAGCGAGATGCAGCGGCCGTCCGGCGCATAGGCATGGCAGATGCCGGAACCTTCCGTTGACCCCAGTCCGCCGGAAGCCGATGAATCGCGTTTTGTCGTGCCCGACGAGGCGCAGGAAGCGTCATACTTGGCAGCATCAGACAGGATAGCCAGCCTTTCCTTAAGCGTCTTTTTCATATGTTCATGATATGTTCTATTTCCTGTGGCGTCAACCCCTGTATGGTTGCTGGCATGACTGATATCGTGACCGTTTCCATAGCCTGCGCCAGTGAAGCCGAGGCCGCCAGCCTGACCGGACTGTTGGTCACGGCGCGCCTGGCTGCCTGCGTGCAGAGCCACGAGATCCATTCGACCTATCGCTGGAAAGGCGAGATCGACAAGTCGTCGGAAATCATGCTGACGGCCAAGACCCTGGCCGACCGCCTGCCAATGCTGGAGGCTTTGGTCAAACAGCACCACAGCTACGAAGTGCCGGAGATCATCGCCACGCCGGTGATTTGGGCCAGTGCAGACTACACGAAATGGCTGAAAGAGATACTGGAAGCGTGATCCGGTCCAGACCGTATTTCAACATCCCTTATCGCATTTTTATAATCGCCTGGCCTAGAGAGAAGGCAGGGGGTTTGGCACGACGGAGTAAAAGCTTATGAGCATTTTCAGCCAAATCAAGGACTTCATCTTCCACAAACACGGCGATCAGATCGTCCCGGCGCCCCGGCAGCCGATACCCGCCGAAGACTCTATCCATACATCCGAAGCCATCGCACCGGCCACCACCATGGCCGATCCGCTGCCGGCGCCGGTCATGGAGCAGGTTGATGTGGCGGCCATTCTCGATCAGGAAAACGCCAAGCGCGAGCCGAAGCTGAACTGGCGCATGTCGATTGTTGATTTGCTGAAACTGGTCGGGCTGGAATCGGACCTGGGCGTGCGTCAGGCGCTGGCGGCCGAACTGGGCTTCACCGGCGATATCCGCCATTCCGGCGCCATGAATGTCTGGCTGCACAAGCAGGTGATGCAGAAACTGGCCGAAAACGGCGGCAAGGTGCCGGCAGAACTGAAGAACTGATCAGGTTGCGGAAGTTGGAACGGTGAAGGGAATCGAACCACCCGCGCGCACAAGCGCGCAAAGCAAAAATGCAGAGGGTTCGATGACTCGGAGAAGAGACTGGAGCGGGTGAAGGGAATCGAACCCTCGTATTCAGCTTGGGAAGCTGCTGCTCTACCATTGAGCTACACCCGCGTCTCGAAGGTGCTAGTGCCATAAGACGGGCGGCAGCGTCAACGGATATCGGCGTATAAAAAAAGTCCGGCGTGGGGAAACACGCCGGACTTTTTACGACCTTCAGCTTGTCCAGCAGCCGTTGGGATTTCAGCACCAACACTGACGATCAGACGTTACAATTTTCGAACATTTGTCAGATATTCACGTTAATTTTATAATGTATACCATCGAAATTTGTTGCCTATGAAGATGCGCGACCTTAGGTTGTTTTTGTGCAAAGGCACGGTAAAAAAATGGAGATCTTCATGAAAATTCCAATGAGCATTCGATTTTTGGCATTAATCTTTGTCACAGTTCCCAGTACAAGCGCCGCGGACATAGCTAGTTGCTGGAATAGTTGCCAAGCTGCCTATAATGCTTCTGTGCAAACTTGCTACAACACTTACCTAAAAAATCATACTACAAATCAATATTCTTATTATAAGCCTATGTATGATGTTTGTGTTCAAAATGCCTGGACTGTGTATAATGATTGTTCTGGAGCCTGTACTGCTCACAACTGAAGTTAATTTTTCCAAATTGAGGGATAAGTATTGGCAGATAGTTTTCTGTAATTAAATGGCATCAATAAAATTCTATAATTATCAATAACACCCCTTAAAAAGCCCGGCATGTTAACCATCCCGGGCTTTTTTTCTACGGGGCTTAACTTGTCCAGCCGCCGCCAAGGGCCCGGATCAGCCCGACCGTGGACTGATACTGCGCGGCCCGCACCTTCAGCGCCTGCCGACGGATGGCCAGCAATTGCCGCTGGGCGTCAAGCACCTCAAGCTGTGACGACGAGCCGTTGGTATAGCGCGACTGCGACATGGCCAGGGCCCGCGTGGCGGCGGAAACCGCCTGATCCTGTGCCGTTTGCTGCTGCTTCAGATAAGTCAGATCCGATAGCTGATCCTCGACATCGGAAAGCGCCACAAGCGTGCTCTGCTGGTAATCGGCAAAGGCCGCATCAAGGCCCCCTTTCGCATAGTCGATTCCGGCATTGCGGCGACCGCCGTCGAAGATGGCCTGCGCCAGTATGCCGGTCAGAGACCAGTTTTTCGCCGTGTCCTCGAACAGATTGCCGAGGTCGCCCGAAGCGTAACCGCCGGAAGCGGTCAGGCTGAGGGTGGGGAGCCAGGCCGCCTTGGCAATGCCGACGCGCTTCTGCGCCGCCAGCAGCGAGGCATAGGACGCGGTGACATCGGGGCGGCGTTGCAGCACATCGGCGGGAATGCCCGCGGGGATCACCGGCACAGCCCCGGCCCAGGGCTCGCTCGACCAGGCGACAGCCGCGACATCGAAATCGCTGGCGGGTTCACCCAACAGGACGGCCAGGGCATGAGCCAGTTGCGCGCGTTGCTGGTCGAGCGCGGCGCCTTGGGCTTCGGTGGAAGCGACCTCGGCCTGCATCCGCGCCACGTCAATTTCGGCGACATCGCCTTCCTCAAAGCGACGCTGGGTGACATCGAGACTGCCGCGATAGGCGACCAGCGTGTCGCGGACGATGGCGCGGTCTTCATCGAGCGCGCGCAGGGCGAAATAGCTTTCGGCGACGCGCGACTGGATCAGCAGTTGCGTGTCCTTCAGCAGGGCATCGCTGGCCTGTGCATCCAGCTTCGCCGCTGAAGCGGCCTTGGAAAGCCGCCCCGACAGGTCGATCTCATAACTGAGATCGACACCTAGCCCATGCGCCGAGGCCGGTTTTTGCGAACCGGGATTGAGCGTGGCGGTATTGGCGCCGGTGGTGGCCTGATAGCCGATGCCGGCCTGTGGCCAGAGATCGGCTTTTGACGAACGGATCAGGGCCTGGGCCTGCTCCAGATGCGCCGCGGCCAGCTTGATGGTGTTGTTGCGGGTCATGGCGCGGGCGGTCAGGTCATTGAGCACCGCGTCATCGAAGACCAGCCACCAGGCCGTGCCCTGAACGGGCGCGGGTGTGGCATCAGCCGTTTTACCGGCAAAGGCCGCAGGCGTCTCGAACGAAGCCTTTTCCAGCGGGGCGGTGGCGCAGCCTGACATGAGGAGAGCGGCCAAAGAGAGGACAGTAAAGCGGGGCATATTGGCCTCCTTAATCGATATATTGAACATGCGGGGCCTCGTCGGGTTCACCTTCACCCTCAAGCGTCGAGGTGTGCGACTTGAGCGGGCGATTGCCGGACAGGGCGCGCAGCAGGACGTAGAAGAAGGGCGTCATGAACAGGCCGATAAAGGTGGCGCCGATCATGCCGGAGAAGACGGCCAGCCCCATGGCGCGGCGCATTTCCGAACCGGCCCCCTGAGAGACGACCAGAGGCAGAACGCCCATGATGAAGGCGATTGAGGTCATCAGGATCGGGCGCAGGCGCAGGCGGCTGGCGCGGATGGCGGCCTCCAGCGGACTTAAGCCGGTCAGTTCGAGTTCGCGGGCGAATTCGACAATCAGGATGGCGTTTTTCGCCGACAGCCCCACCAGGACGAACAGGCCGATCTGGGTGAAGATGTTGTTGTCGCCGTGCATGACGAACACACCGATCATGGCCGACATCAGTCCCATCGGTACGATCAGAATGATCGACAACGGCAGGACGACGCTTTCATACTGGGCGGCCAGCACCAGGAAGACGAGCAGGATGACCAGGCCGAAGACGAGGTTGGACGAGTCGCCGGCCAGGATCTGCTGGTAGGTCAGTTCGGTCCATTCGTAGTCGATACCAGCGGGCAGGGTTTCCGCGGCGATGCGCTTGATGGCGTCCTGCGCCTGGCCGGAGGAATAGCCGGGGGCCGGGCCGCCGGAGATATCGGCGGCGAGATAGCCGTTATAGCGGCTGGCGGTGACCGGGCCGGAGACAGGATCGACCTTCAGCACGGCGGCCAGCGGCACCATTTCGCCCGTCTTAGAGCGGACCTTCAGCGAGCCGATGTCTTCGGCGCGGGCGCGATAGGGCGCATCGGCCTGGACCCGGACGCTGTAGGTGCGGCCGAAACGGTTGAAATCGTTGACATATTGCGAGCCGAGATAGATCTGCATGGTCGAGAAGATATCGCTGACCGAGACACCCAACTGGCGGGCGCGGGTGCGGTCGATATCGGCGAAAAGCTGCGGCGTGTTGATGTTGTAGCCGGTGAAGACGCCCGCCAGTTCCTTGGTCTGCGAAGCCTTGGCGACAAACGCCTTGGTGGCTTCGTCAAGCTTCTGGTAGCCGAGGCCGGCGCGGTCTTCGAGCTGGAGCTTGAAGCCGCCGGTGGTGCCTATGCCGAGGAGTGGCGGCGGCGGGAACATGACCGAATAGCCTTCCTGGATGCCGGCCAGCTTGCCGTTGAGCGCTCCGGCGATGGCGCCGGCGGAGAGGGCGGCGCCGTGACGCTCGCCGAAGGGCTTCAGCGGCATGAAGACAACCGCTTCATTGGAGGCGATGGTGAAGCCGTTGATCGACAGGCCGGGGAAGGCCAGGGCGTGGGCAACGCCGGGTTGCTGCATGGCGATCTCGGAGACCTTGCGGGCCACGGCTTCGGTACGGTCAAGCGTGGCGCCATCGGGCAGCTTGACCATGCCGACCAGATACGCCTTATCCTGCTGCGGAATGAAGCCGCCGGGCACCACCTGGAAGAGGACGAAGGCCAGGGCCGCCAGCGCGCCATAGACGCCGAGCATCAGACCCTTGCGGCCGGCGATCTTGCCGACGCTCTTGCCGTAGGATTCAGACGAACGCTTGAAGGTGCGGTTGAAGGCGTTGAAGAAGCCACCGAGCCAGCGGTCCATGAAGCGGGTCAGGCCGTCCTTGGGGGCATGGTGGCCCTTGAGGAGCAGGGCGGCCAGGGCGGGGGAAAGGGTCAGGGAGTTGATCGCTGAGATGACCGTCGAGATGGCGATGGTCAGCGAGAACTGGCGGTAGAACTGGCCGGAAAGGCCGGTAATGAAGGCCAGCGGCACGAAGACGGCGACCAGGACAAGCGCGATGGCGATGATCGGGCCGGAGACTTCGCGCATGGCCTGATAGGTGGCGTCACGCGGGGACTTGCCGGCTTCGATATTGCGCTCGACGTTTTCGACGACGACGATGGCGTCATCGACCACGATCCCGATGGCGAGCACCAGGCCGAACAGGGTGAGCGCATTGATGGTGAAGCCGAAGACGTGCATCACCGCGAAGGTGCCGATGACCGAGACTGGCACGGCCAGGAGCGGGATCAGCGAGGCGCGCCAGGTTTGCAGGAACAGAATGACGACTATGACGACGAGCGCGATGGCTTCCAGCAGGGTATGGATGACCGAATCGATCGATTCGTGGACGTATTCTGAGGTATCGTAGGCGATCTCGTAGGAGACGCCTTCCGGCATGGCCTTTTGCAGTTCGGCCATTGTGTCGTGAACGTCCTTGGAAAGCTGGAGCGAGTTGGCGCCGGCGGTCTCGAAGATGGGGATGCCGACGGCGTTCTTGTTATCGAGCAGGGAGCGCAGGGCATAGTCGGCCGCGCCCATTTCGACACGGGCGATATCGCCAAGGCGGGTGACGGCGCCGTCAGGGCCTGTCTTGACGATGATGTTGCGGAAATCTTCCTCGGTCGACAGGCGGCCCTGGGCATTGACAGACAGTTGCAGGGTCAGGTCAGGGATGCCGGGAGAGCCGCCGATAACGCCGGCCGCGGCCTGGACGTTTTCAGAGCGGATGGCGTCGGCGACATCGGACGGCGACAGGCCGCGTTCGGCGACCTTCTGCGGATCGAGCCAGACGCGCATGGCGTATTCACCGCCACCGAACATCTGGATCGGCCCCACGCCCTTGATGGCTTGCAGGCGATCCTTGACGTGAAGCAGGGCGTAGTTGCGCAGGTAGTTGACGTCATAGCGGCCATTGGGCGAGGTCAGGTGAACGACCAGCGGCAGCGAGGACTGCGATTTTTGTGTGGTGATACCAAGCGCGCGCACATCGGCCGGCAGGCGGGCCTCGGCCTGGGAGACGCGGTTTTGCACCATCTGCTGCGCCAGGTCGGCATTGGTGCCGAGCTTGAAGGTGACGGTCAGGGTCATCTGGCCGTCGGCGGTCGCTTGCGAGGACATGTAGAGCATGTTCTCGACGCCATTGACCGATTCCTCGATGGGCGAGGCGACGGTTTCGGCGATGACGGCGGGCGAGGCGCCAGGATACATGGCGTGGACGACGACCTGCGGCGGCACCACTTCCGGATATTCGGAAACGGGCAGGACGCGCAAGCTAAGCAGGCCCGCCACGAGGAAGAGCAGGGACAGCACGCCGGCGAAGATCGGCCTGTCGATAAAGAATTTGGAGAGGTTCATAAATGGCCCCTTTGGGCTGAATTTAAAGCAAGAAATCCCACCACCCTCGCGCAAGGGCGCGACGGTCCCCCTCCCCAACAAGTTGGGGAGGTATAAGAACGGGGCGGTTTCCCTTGTACCTCCCCGGCTATGCCGGGGAGGGGGACCGCGCCCGCAGGGCGTGGTGGTGGGGTTTCTTGCTTATCGAAGAGAAAAAATCAGGCTTCCGGCTCGGACTTGTCTGCGTTTGGGGCGTCCATGGCAGCGACGGTTTCGGACACGACCGAACCGGGGCCGACATGCTGGATGCCGCTGACAATAATGCGTTCGCCGTCCTTGAGGCCAGAGGTGACGATGCGCAGGCCATTGGCCGTACCGCCGAGCGTCACTTCACGATAAGCGACCTTGTGATCGGTGCCGACCACATAGACGAAGCGCTTGCTTTGGTCCGTGCCGACCGCCAGTTCCGAGACCAGCAGGGCCGGCTTTTCCTGCGCCGCGCCCATATGGACACGGACGAACTGGCCGGGGATCAGCTTGCCTTCGGGGTTCTGGAAGACGGCGCGGGCGCGTAGGGTGCCGCTGGTGCCATCGAACTGGTTGTCGATCAGTTGCAGGTGGCCGGAGATCGGCTCGCCGCCATCGGCTTCCACGGTGACCGGGATGGTTTCGAGCGAGGTCGAGCCCAGATCGGCGAGGGTGTTGTGGATGACCTCTTCGTCTGCATCGAAACTGGCATAGATCGGGCTGACCGACACGAGCGTCGTCAGGATCGCCGCCTGCGGGCCTGAGCCGACCAGATTGCCGACCGTCACTTCAATGCGGCCGACCCGTCCGGACACCGGTGCGCGGACCTGGGTATAGCTGAGGTTCAGGTTGGCCGATTGCAGCGAGGCGCGGGCGGCGTCGAGATTAGCCTGCGCCGCCTTCAGGTCGTTGGTGCGGCTTTCCAGTTCCGACTGGGCGATGGCGTGATCGGCCCACAGACGCTGGGCGCGCGCCTGTTCGGACGTGGCGAGGGTCAGGCGGGCATTGGCGGCGGAAACTTCGGCTTGCGCTCTGGCGGCTTCTGCCTGGAAGGGCGCGGGATCGATGGTGACCAGCAGGTCGCCGGCTTTTACGAGTGCGCCTTCACGGAAGTGAATGGCCTTGATGGCGCCGGCGACGCGCGGACGAATTTCAACACGATCGACTGCTTCAAGATGGCCGGAAAAGTCGGTCCACTGGGCGACGTTTTGCAGGGATACAACGGAAACGGTTACAGGCGTGGGCGCGCTGGCGGCGGGCTGGTTGGCGGCCTGGGTGCTCAGGGCGGTGCCGATGCCGACGGCGGCCAGGACGGTCAGCGACACGGCGCCGGCGACGAGCATCTTGCGGTAACGCTCAAGCTTCAGGGAGGAAACAACGGGATCGAACATGACGATATCCTTTGGGGAGTAAAGGAACGGGAGGAGGAACGCATACGGTTGGGCAAAAAATTTGGCTGGCGTTTCTCGGTCGCTTCGGCTAATTTAATGCGGCGTCGCATTTAAATAGTCCCGCCATGTCATTTTGTAAACATATTTTTATGCGACATCGCAAATAAATATGTTAATGTCCCTGCAAGCGACCATTTGCCCCAGCGTTTTGGGCTTTGCTCGGCAGGGAAAAATGCTTAGACTGACAGTCTGCCAGAAACTGGCAACTGCCAGATTCTGGTAAGGAGTGTTTGTCTTGGATGACCTGAAGACGATAGACCTGCCTGACGTGACCTGCGGCGGGCAGGCGGCCGATCCGCAAGCCTGTGCCTGTGAAACGCCGCGCAAGCGAGGCCGTCCGCGTGCCTTCGATCCGGATGCTGTACTGGAAACGGTGCTGGAAATGTTCTGGATGCGCGGGTTCGCCAATACCTCGCTCGATGATATCTCCGCCGCCACCGGCGTCAGCCGGCCTTCGCTGGCGGCCACCTTCGGCGACAAGGAAGCGCTTTATCTCAAGGCGATGGAACGCTACCGCAACGGCATTTCCACCAAGCTCGATACGGTGCTGCAATGCACCGGCCGGGACGGCAGCCTGCGGGATATCATCAATCGCTATTTTGATGTGATGATCTCGTCCTATACCGGCGAGACGGAAGCCAGCGAAACCGAAGAGTGCCTGGGCTGCGCCTTTATGTGTACGGCGCTGAACGAAGCCCCGCGGCATGAATCGATCATGAGTGTGCTCCAGGGCACAATCGAGGAATTTGATGCCCGTTTCGAGCGCTTCTTCACCAGGGCGCAGGAACTGGGCCATATCGGCTCCAATCAGGATCCGAAGGTGATGTCGCAGATGATCACCTCGCTGACCTCCAGCCTGGCCGTGCGCGCCCGCGCCGGCGCCAGCCGTGAAGATTTGCAAAAGATCGTCGACGCCACGACGAGCTTTTTGTTTCCGTAAGTTCTCTCCTCCCCATCTTGATGGGGAGAGGGACCGCGAAGCGGTGGAGGGGCGCCCCTCCGTCATCTCGCTAAAGGCTCGATGCCACCTCCCCATTTAAGAAATGGGGAGGAGAGATTACCCCTCAGCCCACTGACGCATGAGGTTGTGGTAATGCGCGGTCAGGCCCAGGACTTCAGCACTGTCACCCAATTGTGCGCGCAGTTTTCGGATAGTCATATCGAGATCGAACAGCATATGGCGTTGCGTGCCATCGCGCACCAGGCTTTGCAGCCAGAAAAACGAACAGACCCGCGCGCCGCGCGTCACCGGCGTGACCTGATGCAGGCTGGTGGAGGGGTAGAGGATCAGGTCGCCGGCGGGCAGCCTGACCTCGTGCGTGCCGTAGGTATCGACCACCTCCAGTTCGCCGCCGTCATAGTCCTCCGGATCGCACAGGAAGAGAGTGCAGGAGAGATCGGTGCGCAGCCAGCCATCACCCGTTGGCAAGGGCCGCATGGCGCCATCGACATGCAGGCCATAGGTCTCGCCGCCCTCATAGCGGTTGAACAGCGGCGGCACGAACCGCAGCGGCAGGGCGGCGGCGAAGAACAGGTCGCTGGCCTTCACGGCGTCGAGCACGATCTGGCCCAGTTCGCGCGACAGGGCGCCGTGTTCGGGAAGCTGGCGGTTGTTCTTCACCCGCGCGCCCTGCGCCCCTACAGTTGTCTTGCCGTCCAGCCAGTCAGCGGTATCAAGCCGGGCGCGTATCTCACGCACCTGATCGCGGGTCAGGACATTGGGAACATGCAGCATCATGGGGCAATCTCCGGAAAGCCGGAAGCCCCGGCGATATTCACCGGGGCTCGAAGGGAAATAAGTCTAACAATCAGAAGCTGACATGGGCCGTCAGACGGAAGGTTTGTGGCGTGCCCGGCGTATAGCGGTAGCCGGACTTGTTGATCGCCGCCACATACTGTTTGTCCAGCAGATTGTAGGCATTGAGCTGGAGCTGGACGCGCTGTGTAAGCTGATACGTCGCCACGCCATCGAAGACGACATAGCCCTTGACGAAGGCCGGTGTGCCGACCGCGCCATCCCTGCCGCGCTTCATTTCGCCGTTATAGCGGGCGCCGCCGCCAATAGTGAAGCGCTTGCCGGCATAGGTCGTCCACAGGGTGAAGGCGTCGGTCGGGCTGTAGGCCAGGTCGGCTGAGCCGTCGGCGGTGACGACGGTCACATTTTTCACCTTCGTATCCATGACGGTATAGCCGGCGCTGATGTTCCAGTGCGGATTAAGCTGGCCGACCACGCCCAGTTCGATGCCGGAGACGCTCTTCTCGCCGGCATGGTAGAAGGTGCCGTCGGTATCGGTGGCGATCGTGTCGGAATATTGCGTGCGGTAGAGGGCGCCGGTCAGCGACAGGCGTTTGTGCAACAGGTCCCACTTGGTGCCGATTTCCGAAGTTTCGGCCTTTTGCGGGTCGACATTCGGATTATTGGCATTGGCGGCGTCATCGGCGGCCAGGGTGAAGCTGGCGCCGCCCGGCGGTTGCTGGGTGATGGCATAGGAGGCGTAGATACTGCCATTGGCGGCGGGCTTGTAGACCAGGCCGAACTTGCCGGTCAGCAGATCGTCTTCGGCCTTATACGCCGTGACCGCGCCATCAACGGCGACGCTTTTGTAGTCAGTTTTATAGTGATCGAGGCGCAGGCCGGCGCTGACCTGCCAGGCTTCGCTGAAACGGATCGTATCGTTGACATAGAGGCCGATCGTATCGGTCTGGCCATCGCTGTAGGCGCCGCTGTGTTTACGCGTATAGCCGCCAACATTGGCATCTGGATTGTAGACGCTGACGACCGGATAGGCGCCGGCGGTAGTGCTGTCGAAGGCCAGGCTCTTCTGTTCTTCGCTGATCAGCTCCAGGCCGGTACTGAGGCTGTGTTCCAGGCCGCCGGCACGGAAATGCGCCTGCAGATTGGTCTGGTTGGTCAGCATGGTATTGCGAACGTCCTTGTTGTTGACAAGGCGCGTCAGGGTCCAGGTCGACGGATCGGCCGGGTCGGGCGTCAGCAAGGGGCGCGTGCTGGTGGCGGCTTGGCCCATAATGGCGCTGAGCTGGTAATCCTGATCGGTCTGGCTCCAGCGCGTCAGGTTGCTGAAATGCAGGCCGTTATTGAAATCGTGTTCGATGCTGAATGTGACAACATCGGTCTGGATGTCGTCGAAATCATCCTTCGTACCATAGAAGTTCTTCGGATTGACCGGCGCGGCCGTATTCAGAAAATCGCGGCCATCCGGAGCGGAATAGCCCGGCAGGCCGATGGTCGAGACGCCGCCATCGGGCATATTATCCTGATCGACGTGCATATAGTCGAGGAAATAGCGGGTCGAGGTGCCGAGGCCGAAGCCCAGCGAGGCGGCGGCGCCCCAGCGCTTGTTCCTGATCTCGTTACGCCCCGCAATACCGGCATCCTGGGCCATCAGGTTGAGGCGCATGGCGCTGGTTTCGGCCAGCTTCCAGTTTGCATCAGCCGTGGCGCGGGTGCAATCACCGCCGCCCGCGGAAACCGAGGCACTGGCGAAGTCGTGCGGCGCGGCGTGCTTGCTGTAGAGGTTGATGGCGCCGGTGGCCGAACCGCGGCCGACATCGGTGCCCGCCGCGCCTTTCAGGACTTCGACGGACTCGATATTGAAGACATCGCGGGAAACCGAAGCCACGTCGCGCACGCCATCGACGAAGATGCTGCCGGAGGCGTCCGATCCCCGCATGTAGACGGCGTCGCCGGTGGAGGTGCTGCCGTTTTCACCGAGATAGAAGGTGCCGACGCCCGCCGAATTGCGCAGGGCTTCGGTGAGGGTGGTCGCGCCCTGTTCGCGGATGATTTCCTTGCCGATGACCTGGATGGTTTGCGGTGTATCGATCAACTCCGCCGTAGCCTTTTTGCTGGATGAAGAGTCCGCCTTGTAAGGCGCGCGGCGCTCGCCCCTGACCGTCACATGGGTGGAATCGCGGGCCGCATCGGCGGCCGCATCAGCCATGGCTGCTGAGGGTAGTGCCAGGGCGGTGAGGGCCAGGGCGTAGGGATTTACCGCATGTTTGCGGCTGCGAATGGAGGACATGTTTCTTCTCTCAGACTAGGCCGGGGAGGCGGCGTTGCACATTTGTTATTGCGAACCATTCTTAATTGCAAGCTGAATCTTGCGAATAATTTGCATTATTGCCTTTTGGCTGCCGCATTGCCGGGCAAATTGCCGCAGGTTTTTGCGTTTCATGTGCAATCGCTTGACCGGACGGGGGCATAAATGATAATCATTCGCATCATACGAGTGAGCCCTGATGAAACTGACCGACCTGCCCGCCTTTGCCCCTGCCCGTGTGACCGGCGTTATCGATACACATGACGGCGACCTGATCAGCAATCGCCTGCGCGAACTGGGCTTTGTCGATGGCGAGGAGATCCGGGTGGTCGGGCGCGGCCCGATCGGCGCCGACCCTTTGCTGATCCAGATCGGCTTTACGCGGTTTGCCCTGCGGCGTTCGGAAGCGTCACGCGTTTTGGTCGAAAAGGCCGCATAAATGGACGCTCTCACTATCGCGCTTGTCGGCAACCCGAATTGCGGGAAAACGGCCCTGTTCAACCAACTCACCGGGGCGCGCCAGAAGGTGGCCAACTATGCCGGCGTCACGGTCGAGCGCAAGGAAGGCTTTTTCAATGCCCCTTCCGGCCGCAAGGTGCAGGTGCTCGACCTGCCGGGCACCTACAGCCTGGAGGCCATGGGGCCGGACGAAATCATTACCCGCGACATCTGCTTGGGGAGACGTCCGGGCGAGACCATGCCGGACCTGATCGTCTGCGTCGCCGACGCCACCAATCTGCGCCTGCACCTGCGCTTTGTGCTGGAGGTCAAGCGCCTGGGGCGGCCGATGATTCTGGCGCTGAACATGATGGATGCGGCGAAAAAGCGTGGCATCCGGATCGATACCGCCAAACTCGAAGCCGGGCTAGGCGTGAAGGTGATCGAGACCATCGCCGTCAAGGCCGAAGGCACGGCAGCGCTGGTGGCGCACCTCGACGCTAATGTGGCGCCACATGTGCCCGAGGTGAAAGAGACGGGTGACCTGCACAGCGATGTGCGCCGCATTCTCGATGCCTCGGTGGTCATGCCGCAGCGTACCTCCCTTATCGATGACCGGCTGGACGGCATCCTGCTCAATCCCTTCCTCGGCATTCCGATCCTCGTCGCCATCATGTTCGTGGTTTTCCAGGCGGTCTTCACCTGGGCGACGCCGGCCATGGATTTCATCGAGGCCAGCATGGCCTGGCTTGGGGGCGTGGTCACCGAAACCCTGCCGGACGGTCTGCTGAAAAGCTTCATCGCCGATGCCCTGATCGGCGGTTTGGGATCGGTCATCGTCTTCCTGCCGCAGATCATCATCCTGTTCTTCTTCATCCTGATTCTGGAAGAATCCGGCTACCTGCCGCGCGCCGCCTTCCTGCTCGACAAGCTGATGTCCAAAGCCGGCCTGACCGGGCGCTCTTTCATTCCGCTGCTGTCCAGCCACGCCTGCGCCATTCCCGGCATCATGGCCACGCGGTCGATCCACGATATCCGCGACCGCATCACCACCATCATGATCGCGCCGCTGATGACCTGCTCGGCGCGCATTCCGGTTTATACGCTGCTGATCGCCGCCTTCGTGCCGGAACAACAGGTGTTCGGCTTTATCAGCTTCCGCGGCCTGATCCTCTTCGGCATGTACATCATCGGCATTGTCGGCGGGCTGTCGGTGTCGCTGGTCATGTCGGTTTTCCGCCGTGACAAGAGCGAGCATCCGCTGATCATGGAACTGCCGTCCTATCGCCTGCCGCACGCCAGGAACCTGGCCATCGGCCTGGGCGAACGCGCCATGATCTTCATGCGCCGCATCACCGGCATCATCTTTACGGTCAATACCCTGCTGTGGGTCACGACCACCTTCCCTGGCAAGCCCGACGGCGCCACCGGTCCGGCAATCGACTATTCGCTGGCCGGCATGATCGGCCATGCCATCGCGCCCATTTTTGCCCCCATCGGTTTCAACTGGCAGATCTGCGTGGCCCTGATCCCCGGCCTGGCGGCGCGCGAAGTGGCTGTCTCGGCGCTGGGCACGGTCTATGCCGTTTCCGGCAGCGATGACGCCGTGGCGTCGCAACTGGGCTCGCTGATCTCGTCGCAATGGTCGCTGGCCACGGCGCTGTCCCTGATGGCGTGGTATGTTTTCGCGCCGCAGTGCCTTTCTACTTTGGCGGTTATTCGCCGCGAAACCAATTCGTGGAAGATGGTCGGCGTCACGGCGGGCTATCTGTTCGCCCTCGCCTACATCTTCGCGTTCCTGACTTATCAGATCGTATCGAGGCTCTCATGATTTACGCTGTCATTCAGGCCGTTATCATCACAGCGATTGTCGCCTTCTGCGCCGTTCAGATGCTGCGCAGGATGATGCCGAAGCTGAGCCATGATTTGCAGGTAAAAGGCGCTAACGCTCTCAATCGCGTCGGCATGACAGGCATGGCGCAAAAGCTGGAACCGGCCGTGGCGAAGGACGACGGTTGCGGCTCGGGCTGCGGCAGTTGCAAGGGCTGCGCGCTGTCGGAACTGAAGCGGTAAGACTTGCGCCTCCGCCAGTGGAGACACAAGGCATGTCATTCCGCCGGACAGGCGGCACCGGTTTTAGTTTCAGTCAGACGGATATCCGACACAGATATATCAAGCATACCAGCCGTCTCGATACGCGCCACGGTGGGCGTGGCGGCGAGATCCTGCGCCTTAAAGCATGACAGCGGCACGGCAAGCGTGACGTAACCGGCGGAGGCGGTTTTCAGCCAGTTTGTGACCGGCACTGATGCCGATCCGACGCCCAAACGCACGTCACCGGAGGGCGCGGCATTCACGCGGATCGACAGCGCAATCATCATGGCGCCATTGGCTTCGCGGGCGATATCGGACGGCGTGTCGGCGCCGACTTCCAGCGCCGCCTTGCCCTTGCCATTCCATACGGCCTTAACCGCGCCGTCTGCCTGCGGCGAAACGGTCAGTGCCGCCGTGCCATAGAGCGTCGCCTGGCTGCCGACATAGTCCATTCGGTGCTTGTCGTCATCGGCAAGGGTCAGGTGATAGCCGTTCCAGAAGGTGCCCTTACTGAAATAGACGTTTTTTTCGCCATATCGGGTGGTATCGGCCACTTCCGGCAGTTGCGGCGTCTCGGCCGGAGCGGCGTAACTCAGGCCGTAGCCATAGGCGAACTGCGGATCGTAATTTTTGTCCCCGACATTGAGCGGCGTCTGGTCGGGACGTTTCGGCCACGAGAAACTGAGCTTGCCGGTAAAGTCGCGCTTGCCGGTCAGCACATCGGCCACGCCTTCGCCTTCAGACCCCGGCAGCCAGGCGGCGACAAAGGCATCGGCGGCATTGATCTGCGGGTTCACATAGAGCGCCCGGCCCGACAGCATCACCGCCACAACCGGAATGCCCTGTGCCTCTAGCCTTTTAATCAATTCCATAGAGTCGGAATTGTCATGGTGCAGGGCAACATCTGACTGATCGCCCATGAATTCGGCATAAGGGGTTTCGCCGAAGACGACGATGGCGACATCCGGCTTTTGCGGCGCCGTACCATCCGGGCTGTAGAGCGCCTGGCCACCGCCGGCCTCGATCTGAGATTTCAATCCCTCATAGATCGAAGTGGCGCCAGGGAAATCGGCATTGGTGTTGTCGGCGCCCTGCCAGGACAGCGTCCAGCCGCCCGACTGCATGGCGATATTATCGGCGCCATCACCGGCGATCAGGACGCGCGCATCGGCCTTCAGAGGCAAGACACCATTGTTTTTGAGCAGGACCAGCGATTTGGCGACGGCTTCGCGGGCGATGGCGCGGTGCTCCGGCGTACCGATGGGCTTAAAGGTGTCCGGACGGTTGGCCGGCGAGAGCTGATCGAACACCTTCATGCGGAACTTCACGCGCAAAATCCGCCGCACGGCATCATCCAGCCGCGCTTTCGGGATTGTACCGTCATTCACCTGCCTGACCAGGTTGGCGTAGAGTAGTTTCCAGTCCTGTGGCTGGTTGAAGATATCCAGTCCGGCATTGAAAGCGACCGGGCAGTCTGAATTGGTGCAGCCGGGGATCTGGCCATGGGCCAGCCAGTCGCCCATGATGAAGCCGTCAAAGCCCATCCGGCCTTTCAGCACATCGGTCAGCAGGGCCTTATTGGCGTGCATCTTGGTGCCATGCCAGGAATTGTAGGAGGCCATGATCGACTGCGTGCCGGCATTTATGGCGTCGGCATAGGCGGCGCCATGCAGACGGGCGAGGTCGGCCTCGGAGACGGTGGAATTGCCCTGGTCGCGGCCGCCATCGGTCGAGCCATCACCCAGGAAATGTTTGGCGGTGGAGATAACATGGTGGTCGTCGAGGAAGGCCGGGCCCGTACCCTGCACACCTGAAACCATGGCGGCGGCGTATTGTTTGGTGATGGCCGGATCTTCCGAATAGCTCTCATAGGTGCGGCCCCAGCGGTCATCGCGCGCCACAGCGATGGTGGGGGCAAACGACCAGTCCATGCCGGTGGATCGCACCTCGGCGGCGGTCGCCTCGCCGATGCGGCGGATCAGGTCGGGATCGTGCGCGGCGCCCAGGCCGATATTGTGCGGGAACAGCGTGGCGCCATAGACATTGTTATGGCCATGCACGGCATCCGAGGCCCAAATCAGCGGGATGGTCACCTTCTGGCCGGGCGCAACGGATGCCTGGTAATAGGGCTCGATCAGGTCCACCCAGTCTTTCACCGTGGCGTGCTTGTTGCCGTTCGGCACGGCGCCGCCGCCGTTCTCGATCGAGCCGATATGATACTGCGTCACCTCTTCCGGCTTGATCGACTTCCATTCCGGCTGGATGACCTGGCCGACCTTTTCCTCGATCGTCATTTGCGCCAGCATGTCGGTGATGCGTTTTTCGATAACGGGATCGAGGGCGATGGGTGATTTGGCGGCCGGCCACAGCTTGGGATGGACCCTTGCGGGCTTTTCAGCGGCGTAGGCGCCGGCACCGAGAGCCAGCCACAGGGCAACCACGGACGCGGCGGCCCGCAAAAGGGGACGATGGGACATAAGGCGCTTCTTCTCTGCTATATTTTATTTGCCTCTATGGATCACGATGACAGCGTTGTCGTCAAGGGACTATTGACACCGGTGACGAGGCATCCCTATTCAGGTTCACATATAAAAAGGAGCGGAGAGGATACCGGATGCAAACCCAACTCAATCTTGGCGAGGCCGAAGCCCGGCTGGCCATTGACGCCTGCGTGGCCGAACTGAAAAAGCGTGGCAAGGCCGGTGTGGTCGCGGTCGGTGACAGTCATGGCGAACTGCTGGCCCTGTGGCGCACCGATGGCTGCGCCCTGCCGCCGATCGTCATTGCCCAGAACAAGGTCTATACCGCCGCCCGCGTGCGCGGCCCGTCCGGCGACCTGGGCCGCAATGCCCAGGCCGATGGCTCCGATGTCCATTATCACGGCGACAGCCGCTATGTCGGCTGGGATGGCGGCGCACCCGTCATGCACCAGGGCCAGTGCCTCGGCGCGGTGGCGGTCAGCGGCCTGTCCGGCGTCGAGGATCTGGAAATTGCCCAGATCGGCATCGACGCCATCCTGGCCAGCCTTTAGCCGCCCGCTCTTTCGAGCACGGCGTCCAGCTTGTTGAAGCTGCCGCTCCAGCCCACACCGCTGCCGAGCTTGATATGGGCATCACGCATGGTGGCCATGGTGAAGGTTTGGCGCACGATAACGCGCGTGCCGGCGCCTTCGTCGGTGAAGGTGATCAGGGTGCGGATCGGATCGGCGTTATAGTCCTCCGGCCGCCCGCCGGCCTCGACAAAACCGGCCTTGACGGCTTCATGCCAGCCCTCGGAATGACGGCTGGCATCCATGATCATGACCAGGCTTTCGTTCGGCACGATCTCGCCGAAATGGCCGCCGATTGGATAGTCCTCGCCTTCGGGGCTGTGCATGACGAGTGAGATCTCGCCACCTTCGCGCACATCGATATTGACCGTGGCGGTGAAGCCTTCCGGCCCCCACCATTCGGCCAGCATGACCGGATCAACCCAGGCCATGAAGACCAGCGGGCGCGGCGCATCGAAGAAACGCGACAGGACGATATCATTCGCCTCGGTGGCGACATCTGTTTGATAACTCATGCGGAAATCTCCATCGGGAAGGATAGAAGCGTGTGCAGGCGATCGAAGCTCGACCACCAGCCGTCGCCGTGGCCTTCAGCTTCATGCGCCGACAGGAACGGCTGCTGGGTCAGTGTCAAGAGGGTCTGGTGGCCGCGATCCTGGAAGGTAATGACGACCGTATTGGCCTCGCCGCGTTCGCCGGCCTCTTCCCAGACAAAGGTGAAGACCAGCTTTTCCAGTGGCACGACCTCGGTGAAGACGCCGGTCTGCCACAGGGCCTCACCGGTCTCGACCGAGGTCAGGCCATTGCGCCACCGGCCGCCCGGCCGCACATCCATATCGAGATGTGTGGCCGGATAATGCGCCGGTCCCCACCATTGCGACAGCAGGGCCGGATTGGTCCAGGCTTCATAGACGAGGGCCCGCGGCGCATCGAACAGGCGCTCGATCCTGAGGTCACGATCCGTATGAGCGATGTTTCGGCAGGCCCCGTCCCTCATTTCGGCAGTTCCGCTTCGAGGCTGATCATCCACGGCGTGCCATAGCGGTCGGTTACCATGGCGAAGAGCGGCGTCCAGAAGGTCTCCTGCAGTTCCATCTTGACCTCGCCACCGTCTGCGAAGGCGGCATAGATGCGCCGGGCGTCTTCCGGTGCCTTCGGGTTGATCGTCACCATGAAACCGGCCGGCTTGGCGAACATATGCAGCGGCGCATCCGAACCGGCAATTTCATGGTCGCCCACCTGTAATGTGGCGTGCATGATCTTGTCTTTCCATTCCGGACCGAACATGTCCTTCATCGGACTTTCGCCGTGGGTCTGTATGAAGGTGATCTCGCCGCCGAGGGTTTCGGCGTAGAATTTGAAGGCTTCGGCGCAGGTGCCGGGGAAGTTGAGGTAGGGGGTGATTTTCATGGCAGCGTCTCCTTATACTTCTGCTTTTTGGGAAATGATGTAGGCCAGCGCCATATCGATCAGCTTTTCGGTGCCGGTCTTGCGATCTTCCGGCGTCGGGTAGCCGTCGAAATGGACGACCTGTTCGGTCAGTTTGAGGTGCGTGCCCTGGCCGTTCGGGGTGAACTCGATGGTGGCGAGCGAACAGGACAGCCGCTTGTCATTATGGTGCATGTCGTAGCTGTAGACGATGCGCTGGTCCGGCACGATGTCGCGGTATTCGCAGGTGAAATCGCTGACCGTGCCGCTTTGCCAGCGGCCCTTCAGCCGTTCGGTGCCGCCTTCGCGGAAATCGAGGTGGCGCTCGATCAGTTCCCATTTGTCGGCGGGCGCGGTGAACCACTGCGCCTTGGCGTCGGCATTGGCCCAGGCGAAGAAAACCAGGTTGGGCGGCGCGCCTATATCGCGTTCAATGGTGAAGGTATCGTGGTGGCTGGAGCGTTCAGTCATCTTAAGTCTCCTTTGGTTTCAGGGCAGGACCGGTCATTTCGGTCTCGATGGTGAAATGGACCTCATCCCCCACGCCCATGGTGGTGCCCGGCGCCGGGATGCCGTAACCCATGCCGAACTGCGAGCGCCTGAGCGTACCTTTGGCCGAGAAGCCGATGCGGGCATTGGGGTCATAGCCCGCCAGGCCGGGATAGCCGCCATTGAAGGTGACGGCCAGGGTCACCGGATGCGTGACGCCATGCAGGGTCAGATTGCCGGTGACATTGGCGGTATTGGCGCCGGTCATGGCGATATTGGTCGAGGCAAAGGTGATCTTCGGGAAGGCCGCGGCATCGAAGAAAGTCTTGCCCATCAGTTCGTCATGGAAGCCCTTGGGCGGGTTGTTGAGGTCCAGCGATTGCGGATCGATGGCCACGGTCAGCGCCGCCTTTTCGGGATGCGCCGGGTCGAGTTTCAGGCGGGCGTCGATACCGGTAAAGCGCGCGGTGAAATGCGAAAAACTCATGTGGCTGACGCTGAAGGTCAGGGAGGTGTGCGCTGGATCGGTCTTGTACTCGCCGGCCGGAATATTGGCCACCGATGGTGCGGCGGAAGCCGGTGCCGGTTCGGGTTTTTGTTCGGCCTTTTGGGGCGGTGTGCAGGCCAGATTCAGGGCGCAGAAGCTTAAGACCGCGCACGTCGTGAGCAGGCGTTTCATCATTGTCTCCTATAGTTTCAATGGCCCTAAGCGGCTTCCTGTTCGCTCAGGCGTTTCAGGTTTTCCAGCCCGCGTTCAAAATCCTTGCCGATCAGGTCGTCCATGTTCATCACCGTGCTCATCAGCTTGGACATGAAGGGCGATGGCCCGAACATCGCCCAGGTCACCACCGTGCCGTCGCCAGACGGCTGGAGCAGGAACTCGGCGCTATTGGTGGCTGGAATGGGCTTGAAGAAATCGAGATTGATCAGCAGGCGATGCGCGGGCGCAGCTTCTCTAATGGTCATGCGGCCCTTGCCGGCTTTTCCGTTACCGTCCCAGTCATAAACCGCACCAATACCGGAGGTTTCGCCGCTATAGGCGCGCTTGAGGCTGGGGTCGAGCTGCTCCCAGGGTGACCAGTCCTTCCATTTGCGAAAGTCGGCGATATGGTTGTAGACAATCCCGGCCGGCGCCTTGATCGTTATCGAACGCTGCATCCGGAAATTGTTCGGCTTGGTGATGACGACGAGCAGGAAGGTGAGCAGGGCCGCCAGAACCAGAATGACGATCAGCATTATCATTTCGCATTTTCCGGAACTGTGTTGAGATAGGCATCAAGCTTGTCCATCATGTCCCTGGTGCCGCCGATCCGGTCTTCGAGATGATCGACGCCATCGATAAACAGGATCTGCTCGACGAGTTTGAGGTGAGAGCCTGATCCTCTGGTCGAAAACTCCAGCACCTGTTGAGATACGGTGAACAGCCTGCCATCCATCGTCATATTGTACTGATGGATTATGCGCTCATCCGGCAGAATGTCGAGATAAAGCCCGTCATTGGTCATCCACGGCGCGTCGGGATTGGGGCGGCCGCGCCAGTGCTCCCAGCCGCCTACCTCGAAATCCATCGTGTGTCGGGTGACCTCCCAGGTGCCCTCACCGCCGTACCAGGCCCGCTTGGCCTCCAGGCTGGTGAAGGCCCAGAAGAGCAGCGATACGGGATGATCGTAATCGCGTTCGAGCGTAAAAGTTTCGGGCTTCGCGGCCCGGATGGATCCGGGCGTCATCATGATTTGATCCTCGCCAGATAGGTCTCGAGTTGCATGTAGGTGCCGCCAAAGCCCATCTGCATACCGGCATGACCGGCCTTAAAGACGGCGCGCTCTTCGGGCGTGGCGTTGATCGGGAAAGAGCGGCTTTCATAGATCGTCTTACCGTCTTTTTCCGTCAGGGTCTGAATGGCCAGCACCTCCAGCGGCCACAAAGGCGCCATCGGATGGCGTACCGGATCGCCGGCCTCGTTACAGAAGGACACGACATAGGCGATCTTGTCCGGCGCGCTGATTTCGCGGAACACCCACTTGCCCCACATGGTCACACCCGTCGGCATCTGCATCCCGTAAAGGAAGGTTCCGCCGACCTTGAGATCGAGTGATTTGACGATCAGCTTCATGCCGACAGGGCCGAACCAGTTGGCGAGATGTTCAGCCTTTGTCACCACATCCCACAACAAGGCCTTGGAGGCATCGAAGGTGCGGGTGATCTTGAAGACTTCATCTTCGGCGGCGGGGGCTTCCAGGGTCATTATGATTTCCTCAAAGGGTTTGCAGGTGGGCTTCAAGCCGGTCGAAATTCTGTTCGTTGGCGGCTTCAAGAAAGGGGGCAAGACCAGAATCCTGGCCGGGGGCAAAGTTCATGATCCAGGTCAGGTCGGTGGTGTCGTCGTCCACGGCATCGAAGCTCATGGTCATGACGAAATCGTGCATCGGCTCGATATGCTGCATGACGATCCGCTCAGGCGAGACTTCGAGGAATTCCTTGATATTATCAAACTCGCGGTCGTTTTCGTTGACCATGGTGAACAGCCACCGGCCGCCGGCGCGCAGATCGAAGGTGTCGATGCGATTGGTGAAGCCATGCGGCCCCCACCATAGCCTGACCTGCTCCGGGTCGGCAAAGGCGGCATAGACCTTCCCATGCGGGAAAGGCAGCCGGCGGCGGTTGAGTACCTTGTAGGCCGGGGTATCGGTTGTCTCAGTCATGCTTCACTCCCCTGGCTTGCAAGGTTTTCAGATAGGCGGCCAACCGGTCGAGGCGCGCTTCCCAGAGCTGCTTGTAGTATTGCCACCACATACCGGTCTCCATCAAAGATCAATAATTAGTTCGTCGGGCCATCCGGTTTGAGAGTCTTGAGATAGGCATCGAGACGATCTAAACGGGCTTCCCACATCTTGCGGTATTCGCCGATCCAGGCATCGACCTCCTTCAGCGGTTCCGGTTCCAGCTTGCAGGGCCGCCATTGCGCTTCGCGGCCGCGCGAAATCAGCCCGGCCTTTTCCAGCACCTTCAGGTGCTTGGAAACCGCCGGCAGGCTCATATCGAACGGTTCGGCCAGTTCGCTGACCGAGGTTTCGCCCAGCGACAGGCGGGCCAGTATGGCGCGGCGCGTCGGATCGGCCAGGGCGTTCAGGGTTTGCGACAGGCGGTCTTGGGACATGGGGTACTCTACTCAATTTAACCTATTTGTTAAATAACTTATTGGTTAAATATGGTGTGGAGTCAAGCGACTTTTTTTCAAGTCATTTTAAGCTTTGTTTTTCAAGAGATTTTTCCGGTTTTCCCCACTCGTCCCGCGTCTGCCCCCAGATATCGACGGCCATATCGGCGAAGGGATCGGGCAGGTTGGCATGGCCCATCAGATATGAGCCCAGGCTCTTCGCCACGCCGACCGAACCGGCATTGGCTGGGGCGATGGTATGGATCACTTTATCCCACCCCAGGGTATCGAAAGCGAAATCCATGGTGGCGATGGCGGCCTCCCTGGCGTATCCCTTGCCCCAGTAGGGCGAGCGCAGGCCCCACCCGACCTCGCGGTCCGGCCAACCATGCGGATGGATCGGGCCGATCCGCCCGATCCATTCACCCGACGCTTTCTCGATCACCGAGAACATGGAAAAGCCATCGAGCGCCCAGGCACCAGCCATGGCGCGCATATTGCGCCAGACCACAGGCGGCGACACCACGCCGCCCAGATGCGTCATGGTCGCTTCATCGGCGTGAAAGGCGCAGAAGCCATCGAAATCAGCATCAACCGGCGGGCGCAGAATCAGGCGATCGGTTTCCAGTGTGGGGCCGAGCGGAGAGTCATAAGGCAACGTCAAATCAGCGATCCTCGATATCCAGGGTGCGGCCGGTGCGGCGGTCTATATAGACATAGCGGGTGACCGTCGAGGCCCCACCGCCCCAGGCGCTCAGGCCCGCCAGGAAACCGAGATCGTACCAGCGGCCAATATTGGGATAGGCGTACATGCGGATGGTATCGGAAAACAGGCTGATGACGAAGGAGATCGGCGCCAGCAGGCCATCGATAATGCCGCGCACCAGGGCCGGATCATTATGCCCGCCCATCGGCCGGGTGGCGCAGGCGGTCAGCAGGCACAGGCCGGTGAGGGCGGCGATTGTCAGGATGGCTTTTTTCATGGCTTTATCTCCTCGCAAACGACCATGCCCTTGCCGGGTACGGTCCACATGACTTCATCGCCCTTGTTCCAGAATTCATACGCGCCGTCGGGCAGATCGGCGGCATAGCGCGCGCCGGAGGCGCTCTCGCTCTGCGTCAGAACCGCGCTTTTGTCGGCCCATCTGACATAGACCAGCGAACTGGCGCCATTGATAAAGGTTGAGGTCATGTCGCCGCCGGGGCAATGCCAGCCGATCGGCCCGATGCTGACGGCGGTATCGTTGCGCGCCACTGGGTAGCCGGCGCGCAGGTCGCTGATCCGGCCGGCATAGGCATTGAGCAGGCAGGTTTCGCTGCTGTCGGTGGTGGCGCAGGCGTTGCGCTTGTTCAGCCAGCCACCCTGCAGGCGTTGCAGCGCTACACGATCGATGCCAGGCGCCTGACTGATCAGGCCGTAGAGCCGCGTGACCTCGACATCGAGTTGGGCCAGTTCCGCATTGCCGCAGACCATGATCTCGGCCTTGAGGGTCGCTTTCTGGCAATTGAAACTGGGCGTGGCCGCGGCCGCCTGGGCCAGGGGCTGGACGGCCGCGCTGGCCTGTTCGGAGGCTGCGGCGGCACTGCTTTGCGCCTCCGCCTTCTGGCTGGGGGCGCAGGCGGTCATCAGGGTGGCGACGGCCAGGATCGGAATGACGGATTTGAACATGCGAAACTCCTCAGATGAGGCAGCCTAGCATATCTGCAAATAAAAAAGCCGCCCGTTTTCAAGAACAGATTTTTGCCACTTAAAGAAGAATCGTGTCACAGGCGTGCCTATGGGATACTGGCCTCTGCTTATTGTTTCCGGAAACGCAACAAGTCTGTCGCATCTCGAACCTTTCGAGTTTCAGTGCTTGCCGCGCGGTTACGTCCAGCCGATAGTGCTAAACGTCCGCTTCAATGACCATTGCTTCACGACCGGGTTCGATCCGACCAAGCATGATCCGCTGGATATCCTCCCCACGCTTCTGGTTACCAAGACAGAGAAGCGTGTATTTTGTCCGGACCGCTACAACCTGAGTTTTCAGTTACCGGAACTTATCAAAGCATTCTGCGGCAAGCGTATTGCCTCGACACGGGATGGCAATCTTGTCCGCGTGGAAAGCCCGGATGGCCAGAGCTACGCCATTTTCTTCACTATGCGAAAGCAGAGCGCTACCAGGGTGAACCTGTTTGTTGTCAGCGCTTATCCGATTGGGCCGGGCAAAAAGGTCGCCTACACGGGAGAGATGAAATTCGATATCGCCCTGGCAAAAATCCTGCGGGGTGAAAAGGCGAAATTCCCGAACCGATAGAAACGAAAAAGGGTTCCCGAAGGAACCCTTTTAAGCATCTGGCAACCGCTTGGATATCTCGCATTGCGCGTGGACCTGCTGGGGCCGAAGCTTGCACAGGCGGGGGAAGTTATCTCAGCCAGTCAACTTTCCGTATTTCACTTTATATTTGAAAATACGGCAAAAGTCAAGAAAATCGGAACTTAAGTATATAGTTTCCGGTTACGCCAGCGACGGATCGATCGTCTTGCAGGCGGCGATCAGGCCCTGCACGCTTTCAACCGACTTGGCGAACATCGCCTTTTCCTCGTCATTCGTCGAGAACTCGATGATGCGCTCGGCGCCGTCCTTGCCGATCACGGCCGGGACACCGACATAGAGGCCGCGCAGGCCGTATTCACCGTTGAGATACACGGCGCACGGCAGGACGCGCTTCTTGTCGAGCAGGTAGGACTTGGCCATGGCAATGGCCGATTCCGCCGGAGCATAGAAGGCCGAACCCGTCTTCAGCAGGGCGACGATTTCGCCGCCACCGCCACGGGTGCGCTTCACGATGGCGTCCAGTTCTTCCTGGGTGAAGAAGCCCTGGGCCACACATTCCGGCAGGGGCAGACCGCCGATCGTCGAGTGGCGCACCATCGGCACCATGTCGTCGCCGTGACCGCCCAGGGTCCAGGCGTGGATGTCCTCGACCGACACGCCGGTCTTTTCAGCCAGGAAGTAGGCGAAACGGCCCGAGTCGAGCACGCCGGCCATGCCGATAACCTTTTTGTGCGGGAGACCCGAGAACTCGCGCAGCGCCCAGACCATGGCGTCGAGCGGGTTGGTGATGCAGATGACGAAGGCGTTCGGCGCATATTGCTTGATACCTTCGCCAACGGCCTTCATGACCTTCAGGTTGATACCCAGCAGGTCGTCGCGGCTCATGCCCGGCTTGCGCGGTACGCCGGCGGTGACGATGCAGACGTCGGCATCGGCGATGGCCGAATAGTCATTGGCGCCCTTCAGGGCCACGTCCTTGCCGAAAACGGCGGTGGCTTCGGCGATATCCAGCGCCTTGCCTTGCGGCGTGCCTTCCATGATGTCGAACAGGACGACATCGCCCAGTTCTTCACGGGCGGCGATGTGGGCCAGCGTGCCCCCGATCATACCCGAACCAATCAGAGCAATCTTTGCGCGTGCCATGGGAACTCCCTTTGAAAATGCCGCAGTAATGATATTTGCGCTACCGCTTCGCGGCTTGAGCGCGGATCTGCTGGCGTCCTAGTCCTGTTAACGGCTGTGCGCAAGTCCCCTTGAGAACGGTTTGCTGCACAGCAACCGAAAAAGTGATATCCCGGTAATGGACGCATGTTTAAATGGGATTAATGGGGCAAAGAAAGAACCCCCACCACCAAAGCGCAAGAGCGCTTCGGTCCCCCTCCCCATTAAAATGGGGAGGTCTAAAAAGATGCTTAGTATCATACCTCCCCGACTTGTCGGGGAGGGGAACCGCGCCGAAGGCGGGGTGGTGGGGTATCTTACTTGTTCAATTCCCCATCCGGACCTGTGACATGGTGACCGGCGTCTTGACGCCCTTGGGGTCGAGCATATAGCCGCGCCACAACGCATCGCCGCCCTGGGTCAGGTGCAGGAGCGTGGGCGAGCGTGCGCCGCCGGCATAGTAGGTGACTTCCATGTCGCGGCCGGTCATGTTGATATCCGAGACGAAGCCCGAACTGTTCATGCCGAAACCCGCCAGCATGGAGCGCCAGGCGCCTTCGATCCGGCCGCTGACAGCGTTTTCACTGCGCAGTTCCAGGCCGAGGAGCTTCTGGCCATCGGCGCCGGCCACCACCCACGAGCCTTCCATATTGCCGACCTGGCTTTCCTTTGACCGCAGGGCCGACAGCAGGCCGGAATCATAGCTCAGTTCGCGCGAATCTTTCGGACCTTCGTAGTTGCGGCGGTAGGCATCGACACTGACAGCCGCGCTTGACATAGAGGTCTGCGGCGTTGGGGCCGGGGGTGTTGCGTTCGCTACGGCCGGTGCTTGCGGGGTCAGGGCCTGCTCCACCGTGGTGGCTGCGGGCTGGGTATCCGGCAGAAGATCATCCTGGGCGGCGCTCGGCGTCATCAGGGCGGCGGAAAGGATCAGGGCAGAAATCACTAGGCTGTACTCTCTTACTGCGGCAATGTCGGAAGGGGGAAGCTGTGCGCGGGCGATATGAGCTAATCAGGCGCAACTTAAGAAGTTATTCATCAGATAAGCAAACCATAAAAATTTGTCGAAGCTGGGGCGAAATGGGAATCACATCGTCGTGAAGCCCGTTCATGCGGATGCGAAGCGTTCGCGTAAGTGATCTGCAAAAAACGGCTTTTCGTATTGAAAGCTTGATTGACACAGCGCTTTCAGGGTCTAAAAGACCGGCAAGTGTAACGTTCCCGGCTGCGTTTTTCGCGCCGGTACAAGACATGGGTTAAGGCCACACATATGTCTCAGACTCCTCACCGCCCTTTGTCACCCCATTTGCAGGTCTGGCGCTGGCATATCACCATGTTCAGCTCGATCATGCACCGCGTTACCGGCTCGGCTTCGGTCGCCGGGGCGATCCTGGTGGCCGCCTGGCTGGTCGCCCTCGCCATGGGGCGTGAACACTACACCTGTTTTCTGACGCTGGCCTCGTCGCCGCTCGGCCTGCTGGTCTGGTTCGGCCTGTCACTTGCCGGTTTCGTTCACCTGACCGGCGGCCTGCGCCATCTGATCTGGGATACCGGCGCCGGTTTCGAGCCGAAGAAAGCCGACCAGATCGCCCTGTGGACCATGATCCTCGGCGTTGTTCTCACCCTCGTCTTCTGGGCGGTCCTGTTCTCCACCGGCAAGGTGCATTTCTGATGACTACTGATCGCAATGTCGGCGCCAAGAGCGTCAAGTCCTGGAAACAATCGGCCCATCACGGCGCCGGCGAATGGCTGGCCGAACGCGGCACCTCGCTGGTCCTGATCCCGCTCACCCTGTGGGCGGCTTACGCGGCCTTCACCGTTGCCGGCGGCGGCTTCGATGCGGCCGTGGCCTTTGCCCGCGTGCCCCTCAATGCCGGCCTGATCGGCCTGACCATGCTGATCTCGGTGTGGCATATGTATATGGGCATCAAGGTCATCATCGATGACTATCTGCAAGGCGGCCTGCGCGGCTTTACGATGTTTCTCAATATTCTCCTGAGTGCGGCTCTTCTGATTGCCACCGGCTACGCGCTCTTCGTTCTGCACCAGGGGGCGTAAAAATGGCTAAACCCTATAACATCATCAATCACGAATATGACGTGGTCGTGGTCGGCGCCGGCGGGTCCGGCCTGCGGGCCGCGCTTGGTGCCGGGCAAGCCAGCCTGAAAACCGCCTGTATCACCAAGGTCTTCCCGACCCGCTCCCACACCGTGGCCGCCCAAGGTGGCGTCGCCGCCTCGCTCGGCAATATGGGCGAGGACAAGTGGGAATGGCACATGTACGACACCGTCAAGGGGTCGGACTGGCTGGGTGACCAGGACGCCATCGAATACCTCGTGCGCAACGCACCGAAGGCCGTCTACGAACTGGAACACTGGGGCGTGCCCTTCTCGCGCACCGAGGACGGCAAGATCTACCAGCGTCCGTTCGGCGGCATGACCCGCAATTATGGCGAAGGTCCGGTGCAGCGCACCTGCGCCGCCGCCGACCGTACCGGTCACGCCATGCTGCACACGCTGTATGGCCAGTCGGTGCGCAACAATGTCGAGTTCTTCATCGAGCATTTCGCCCTCGACCTGATCATGGATGACGGTGTGTGCCGTGGCGTGACCACCTGGCAGCTCGACAATGGCGACATCCATGTTTTCCGCGCCCACCTCGTCATCCTGGCGACCGGTGGCTATGGCCGCGCCTACTTCTCGGCCACCTCGGCCCACACCTGCACCGGTGACGGCAACGCCATGGTGCTGCGCGCCGGCCTGCCGCTGCAGGACATGGAATTCGTGCAGTTCCACCCCACCGGCATCTACGGCTCCGGCTGCCTGATCACCGAAGGCGCGCGCGGCGAAGGCGGTTACCTGACCAACTCGGCCGGCGAGCGCTTCATGGAACGCTACGCCCCCTCGGCGAAAGACCTGGCCTCGCGTGACGTCGTGTCGCGCTCGATGACCATGGAAATCCGCGAAGGCCGCGGCGTCGGTCCGAAGAAGGACCATATCTTCCTGCACCTCGATCACCTGCCGCCGGAAATCCTGCACAAGCGCCTGCCGGGCATCTCGGAATCGGCCAAGATCTTCGCCGGCGTCGATGTGACCAAGGAGCCGATCCCGGTCATCCCGACCGTCCACTACAATATGGGCGGCATCCCGACCAATTATCACGGCGAAGTCCTGACCCTTAAGGACGGCAATCCGGATACGGTCGTGCCGGGCCTGATGGCTGTCGGCGAAGCGGCCTGCGTGTCGGTACATGGCGCCAACCGCCTCGGTTCCAATTCGCTGATCGATCTTGTGGTTTTCGGCCGCGCCGCCGGCCTGCGCGCCAAGGAACTGGTGCAGCCGGGCGTCGCGCACAAGGATATCGGCAAGACCCAGGTCGACAAGCATCTGGCTCGCCTCGATACATTCCGCAATGCGTCCGGCGCCACGCCGACCGCGAAACTGCGCCTTTCCATGCAGGAAGCCATGCAGAAGGACGCTGCCGTTTTCCGGACCGGCGACACCCTCAAGGAAGGCGTTGCCCGCCTGGCCGAAATCCATGCCGCATCCAAGGATATCGGCATCAAGGATCGCGGCCTGATCTGGAATACCGACCTGGTCGAGGCGCTGGAATATGACAACCTGATCAATCAGGCGGTCGTCACGGTTAATTCGGCCGTCAACCGTGAGGAAAGCCGCGGCGCCCATGCCCGCGAGGACTTCCCGAACCGCGACGACGAAAAGTGGATGAAGCACACCCTGATGTGGATCGATACCGAAACCGGTCAGGTGAAGACGGACTATCGTCCGGTCCATACCTATACCATGACCAACGACATCGCCTACATTCAGCCGAAAGCACGGGTTTACTGATATGGTTGAGCTTACCCTCCCCCGCGATTCCAAGATCAAACAAGGCAAGCGCTTCAAGGCCGCGAAGAAGACCAAGACGACGCGCACCTACAAGATCTACCGCTTCGATCCGGATGCCGGCGAGAACCCGCGTTGGGACACCTATGAGGTGGATTCGGCCGATCACGGCCCGATGCTGCTCGACTCGCTGATCTATATCAAGAATAACGTTGATTCGACCCTGGCCTTCCGTCGCTCCTGCCGTGAAGGCATCTGCGGCTCCTGCGCCATGAATATCGGCGGCCGCAACACACTGGCCTGTACCAAGGGCCACGATGAGTTCAAGGGCGACATCACCATCGCCCCGCTGCCGCACATGCCGGTGGTGAAAGACCTGATCCCGGACCTGTCGGGCTTCTATAACCAGTACGCCTCTATCGAGCCGTGGCTGGAATCGAAGACGCCTGATCCGGAAAAGGAACGCCTGCAAACCCCGGCGAATCGCGACAAGCTCGATGGTCTCTACGAGTGCATCCTGTGCGCCTGCTGCTCGACCTCGTGCCCCAGTTACTGGTGGAACCAAGACAAGTATCTGGGTCCGGCGGCCCTGCTTCAGGCCTATCGCTGGATCGCCGACTCGCGCGACGAAAACACCAAGGCCCGCCTGGAGTCGCTCGAAGATCCGTTCAAGCTCTATCGCTGCCACACCATCATGAACTGCGCGCAGGTCTGCCCGAAGGGTCTCAACCCGGCCAAGGCGATCGCCGAAATCAAGAAGATGATGCCCGCGAAGGGATAAAACCCCTTCTCCTCCCCTGCTTTAGCGGGGGAGGTGGCGCGGCGCTCGCGCAGCGAAGTCCGCGACGGAGGGGGCCGTTCCCCACCGTCTTGAATGCCCCCTCCGGCGGGACAAGCCCGCCACCTCCCCCGTTTCGCCAAGTGGCTCACAGGGGAGGAGGAAAGAAATCATGGCCAAGATCACCTATATCGAACACGACGGCAAAGAACACATCATCGAGGTCAAGCCGGGCCAGAGCGTCATGGAAGGCGCGGTCAAGAACAACATCCCCGGTATCGATGCCGATTGCGGCGGCGCCTGCGCCTGCGCCACCTGCCACGTCTATGTCGATCCGGAATGGGCCGACAAGACCGGCACGGCTTCGGTCATGGAAGAATCCATGCTCGATTTCGCTAACGACCTGCAACCAACCTCGCGGCTATCATGCCAGATTATCGTGTCCGACGCGCTTGATGGTTTGATCGTGCGGATGCCAGAGAATCAACACTAGACTGAATGAAAGTTCAATTATTTGAATCGGAGTCCAGCCTTATGCGTCGGCCGACAAATCTTAGCTAGAGCGATTAAAATAATCGAACTTTCATATTCGACTTGATAGGCTGTTTTGTTCGCAGAGCCATTTTCACTCAGCAAAAGCGCCGATTTCAGTGCGAACCGACATCACCACATTTAAGGCCTGAGCCTCAGAACCCGAGGTACAGCCGGAGCATCGAGGCGCCGACGCAGAGACCGACGACCAGCAGCGGCGGGGTGTGCCATTTTTCGAGAAGCAGAAAGCCGGCAACCGCGATGGCGACATCGTCCGGTCCGAAAACGGCGGATGTCCAGACCGGATTGTAAAGCGCTGCGCCGAGGATGCCAACCACCGCCGCATTAACCCCCGCCAGTGCGGCGCGCGCCACGAGATTATGCCCCAGCCGCGACCAGAATGGATAGACGGCCAGCACCAGCAGGACACCGGGCAGGAACAGCATGACCAGGGCGAGTGCCGCCATCATTGCGGGGCTCCAGGGTGAGGCCACCGCGCCCCCCAGATAGGCGGCGAAGGTAAATAGCGGCCCCGGCATGGCCTGCGCCGCGCCATAACCAGCGAGGAAGGCGTCATCGCCGATCCACCCGGTCGGCACCAGCGCATCGCGCAGCAGGGGCAGCACCACATGTCCGCCGCCGAAAACAAGCGTGCCGCTTTTGAAGAAGATATTGGCCAGCCCCCATTGCGTATGTCCCGGATAGAGGGCGGACGCCAGAGACAGGCTGGCCAGTATGCCGATGAAAACCGCACCGGCGGCGATACCGACGCGCCGGCGCACGGGCGGATGCGCCGCACCGGCAGAGATGTCAGGAATGTCACGGCACAGCCGCAGTCCCAGGAAACCGCCGCCGGCAATGGCCAGAAGCTGCGTCGCCGGTGATGCCACCAGCAGGATAACCAGAAAGGCGGCCAGGGCGATAGCCGCGCGCCGCCGGTCGGGGCAGAGCTTGCTCGCCATGCTCCAGACCGCCTGGGCGACAACCGCCACGGCGACCAGTTTGAGGCCATGGATCGCACTCAGGGCCACCGGACCTTTCAGGCCAGGGGCGAGAACGGAACAGGTGAACATCAAAAGGGCGGATGGCAGGGTAAAGCCCGTCCAGGCGGCCAGGGCGCCCCAGGCACCGGCGCGACGCAGGCCGATCAGCAGGCCCGTCTGGCTGCTGGCGGGACCGGGCAGGAACTGGCAGAGAGCCACTAGGTCGGCATATTCGTCTTCGTTCAGCCATTTTCGCTTCTGCACGAAAGCACGACGGAAATAACCGAGATGGGCGATCGGCCCGCCGAACGAGGTCAGGCCCAGCCACAGAAAGGCCAGCAGGACTTCCAGCGCACGACCGGCTGTGGTTGATTTCGCCGGTGCTGATGTCATGCCCGCTTCCCCCTCCTCTTCTGTCATTCCGCCGCTTAAGCCTTTTCGGCCTCGCCATAGATCCGGCACAGGAGATCGATTACCTGGCCGGCGCCTTCATCGGCCAGGTGATAATAGATGGTCTGGGCATCCCGGCGGGTGCCGACCAGGCCCTCGGCCCGCATCTTTTGCAGGTGCTGCGAGGCCGCGCCCTGGCTTAAGCCCACCAGTTCGGTCAGTTCGCCGGCGCTTTGCTCGCCCTCGCTCAGCCTGCACAGGATCATCAGCCGTTGCTCGCTGGCCATGAGCTTGAGAAGGCGGCTGGCCTTCTGGGCGCTGGCCGCCAGAGTCATGGGAGAAACAGGCTTGTTCATGGGTTACGCCTTACTGTTTTGGGAATCGCCATGCCCGGAATCACCTCGCATAACGACGTAGATGGCAGGAATTACCAGCACGGTCAAAAGCGTGGAAGACAAAAGCCCGAACAGCAGGGAAATCGCCAGCCCCTGGAAGATCGGGTCGGTCAGGATCACCGCCGCGCCGATCATGGCGGCCAGGGCCGTCAGCAGGATCGGCTTGAAGCGCGTGGCGCCGGCATCGAGCAGGATATCCTGCAGGCGGCGCGGATTGCCATTGGCATCCAGCTTGTCGGCATGGCGGATGAAGTCGACAAGCAGGATCGAATTGCGCACGATGATGCCGGCAAGCGCAATGAAACCGATCATCGAGGTGGCGGTGAAGGGCGCACGGAACAGGATGTGGCCGATGACGATGCCGATCAGGGTCAGGGGTACAGGCGTCAGGATGACCAGGGGCAGCTTGAAGCTCTTGAACTGGCCGACGACCAGCACATAGATGCCCAGCAGGGCCACGCCGAAGGCGGCGCCCATGTCACGGAAGGTGACCCAGGTGATTTCCCACTCACCGTCCCACAGGACCGTGGCGCGACTTTCATCGGCGGGCTGGCCGTTGAGCCGGATGGCGGGCGCGGGCAGATTCCCCCAATTGGCGTTCTTGATCGCCTTGTCGACCGCCAGAATGCCGTAGATTGGCGCCTCATACTGCCCGGCCATTTCGCCCAGGACCATGTCAGCGTCACGGCCGTCACGGCGGAAGATATGCGGCGAGGTCAGGCCGGGCTTCGCCGTGGTGACTTCGCCGAGCGACACCAGGCGCGTACCGGCGGCCGAGACCGAGGTCGCTACGGGCATGGATTGCAGGGCCTGGTCATAGGTGCGCTGCGATTGCGGCAGGCGCAGGGATATTTCCAGCGGATCACGGCCATCGCCGCGGTTGGAATAGCCGAGCACCTGTCCGTTCATCAGGGCGCCCAAAGAGGCATAGACCTGGCCGTCGGAGACATTGAGCGCTTCCAGCCGCTGGCGGTTGGCGACGATATCCAGGCGCGGCGCGGCCACGCCATAGCTGTCATCTACATCGACGATATAGGGGACGGACCTGTAGATCGCCTTGACCTTCTCGGCGACGGCGCGCCGCGTGGCGGCATCCGGGCCATAGACTTCGGCCAGCAGGGTGGCCATGACCGGCGGTCCCGGCGGGGCTTCGACAACCTTCAGCACACCATTGGGCGGCAGGGGTATGGCCTTCAGGCGCTGACGCAGGTCGAGCGCGATGGCGTGGCTGGCGCGCGAACGCTCACCCTTGGGCGCCAGCAGGACGTTCAGGTCGCCCTGCTCCGGATTGGTGCGAAAATAATAATGGCGCACCAGACCGTTGAAATTGAAGGGCGTGGCCGTGCCGGCATAGGAATCGATGGCCTCGACCTCCTTCAGTTGCGTGGTGATCTGCGCCGCCTGGTTGAGGATGCGCTGGGTGGTTTCCAGCGAGGTGCCGCGCGGCAGGTCGGCGATGACCTGAAGCTCGGACTTGTTGTCGAACGGCAGGAGCTTGACGGTGACGGCCTTGAAATAGAAGGCAGAACACGCGACCACGGTGGCAATGCCCACCCAGGCAAGGAAGCGACCGGCGCTCTTCTTGTCCCTGATGATGGCGGCAGCGACGCGGCGGTAAATGGCGCCGATAAAGCCTTCATGGTCATGCGAATGGCCGTGTTCGCCGGCTTTCAATGTTTTCCGGGCAAAGCGGATCATCAGCCACGGCGCCAGGATGACGGCGACAAAGAAAGAGAAGATCATCGCCGCCGAGGCATTGACCGGAATGGGCGCCATATAGGGCCCCATCAGGCCGGAGACGAACAGCATGGGCAGGAGGGCCGCCACGACGGTCAGAGTGGCGATCACAGTCGGGTTGCCGACCTCGGCCACGGCGTCGATGGTGGCGGCGGTTCGGCTTCTGCCATCATTCATGCCCCAGTGGCGCGCAATATTCTCGATCATGACGATGGCGTCATCGACCAGTATGCCGATCGAGAAGATCAGGGCAAACAGGCTGACGCGGTTGATCGTATAGCCCATCAGGTTCGAGGCGAACATGGTGAGCAGGATGGTGGTGGGGATGACGACGGCGGTGACGCCGGCCTCGCGCCAGCCGATGGTGAAGCCGATCAGGATAACGATGGAGACGGTGGCCAGCCCTAAGTGAAACAGCAGTTCATTGGCCTTTTCATTGGCGCTTTCGCCATAGTCGCGCGTGATGGAAACCTGCACATTGGCGGGGATCAGCGTGCCTTGCAGGGCCTCGACACGGGCATGGACGGCATGGGACAGCACCACCGCGTTGGCGCCCTTGCGCTTGGCGATGGCCAGGGAAACAGCCGGCGACTGGCCCCAGGTGCCGTCTTTCAGCCGGGCATAACGGAAGACATGCGACTGATCCTCGCGCGGCGCCTGGATGACGGTGGCCACATCGCGGACAAGGACATTCTGGCCCGTCACCGAAGGCAGGGTGATCAGACCGACATCCGTGGCGGTTTGCAGGGTCTGGCCGGCGCCCACCGTCACGGCCTGTCCGGCCTGGCGGATATTGCCCGCCGGGAAGCTGGTATTGGCGGCCTTGACGGCGGTCATCAGGGTTTCCAGCGAGACGCCGCGCGCGCTCATGGCGGCGGCATCGGGCTCGATGCGGATTTCTTCCGGCCGGCCGCCGACGATAAATGTCAGGCCGACATTGTCGACCTTGGCCAGTTCGACGCGAAGGCGCGCCGCCAGGTTATAGAGGGCGGTGTCGCTCAGGGCGTCGCCGCTGCCGGGCTTTGGCGACAGGGTGATGATCATGGCCGGCACGTCATTGATGCCGCGCGTCTGCACCAGCGGCGCGGCGATGCCGACCGGCAAGCGGTCCATATTGGCGTCCAGCTTTTCGCGGATGCGGATGGCGGCATTGTCCGGATCGGTGCCGACCTTGAAGCGCGCCGTTACCAGTACGCGGTCGTCATCGATGAAACTGTAGACATGGTCGACATCATTGACGCTTTTGACGATGGCTTCCAGCGGCTTGGCCACCAGTTGTTCGGCGTCCACGGCCTTCAGGCCGGGCGCGGCGACGGAGATATCGATCATCGGCACGCTGATCTGCGGCTCTTCTTCGCGCGGGATCGACATGACGGCGAGCAGGCCCACCAGAATGGCGACGATCAGGAACAGCGGTGTCAGCGGCGAGGTCAGGGTGGCCTTGGTCAGGCGGCCGGAAAGGCCCAGCTTTGCATCGCTCATTTTTCGGCTCCGAGAGAAGCGCCATAGGGGGCGACGGCATCGCCGGCAGTCAGGCCGCCCAGGATTTCGAGGCGCTGCGGATCACCGGTCGGGGCCGTCTGGACGGTGGTTTCCATGACCGTGCCGTTCTTTTGCACCAGGCGGACATAATCGAGACCGTAGCGCGTGGCGACATAGCTGCGCGGCAGGACGATCGCCGGACGCTGTCCGACGCCGACATAGGCGGTGACCTTCTGCCCGATCACGGCGTTTTCCAGACCTTGCGGCGTGACATCGGCCACCACCTGGCCGGCGGTAACGGAGGGATAGATTTCACTGATGACGCCTGTGCTGCGTACGCCATTGGCATCCAGCAGGACGTTCTGTCCGAGGCTGAGCGCAGCGGCCTGGGCTTCCGGCAATTCGATGCGCACCACACGGGCGCCGGCGGTGACCGTGGCAACGGACTGACCAGCCATGACCACCGATCCGGCCGGCACAGTGGCGTGGATGATGCGGCCGCTGGCCGGGGCCAGTATGGCGCCCTGACGTGCCGCCTCGCCACTGGCCGAGGTCTGGGCGCGGGCGGCGCGGGCATTGGCTTCAGCGGCATCGGCCGCGGCCTTGTCCTGGTCCAGTTTCGCCTGGGCGTAGATGCCCTTGTCAAAGAGGGTCTGGGTGCGCTTCAGCGCGGCGCGCGCCAGATTGGCCTGGGCCTCGGCGGCCACGGCGGCCTGGTCATAGGCGCCGGTCTGCAGGTTCAGCCTCTGGTCCTGCACGAAGCCGATCACCTGGCCCTGCTTTACCATGTCGCCTTCGCGCACCTTCAGGCTGGTCAGTATGCCGGAGACGCGCGCCGTCGCCTCGCCGGTCTGGCGTGTGGTCAGAGTGGCGGCGAGCGGCTTGACATCATCGATGGTCTGGGCGGAGACGCGCAGGGTCTGGCCCTTATAGGCGGTCACCGCCGGGGCGGGCTCCTTGCGGCCACATGAGGCCAGTCCCATGCCCGACACGGCAATGGATATGGCAATGATCGATAGTCCAGCTCGCAACATTTTGTCTGTTCGCAGCATTTGGTCTGGCCTCGGCATGTGATGCACCCCTTTACGCAATAATTATCGGATAGTCGGCAGGCCGTGAGCCTTCCAGGCAGCAATGCCGCCGGCCAGGTGATGATCGACCGTCAGGCCGCGCTTGCGGCACAATGTCACGGCCCTGGCCGAACGTACACCGCCGGCGCAGTGCATGACGATCCGCTTGCCATCGGCTTCCGGCAGCTTTGCGGTTTCGAGGCGTGACAAGGGAACACTGACTGCGCCCTTTATGCGCTCGGCATTATGCTCATTCAGTTCGCGGACATCGACAAGGACGATGTCGCCCTTTTCCATGCCGTCGCGGACTTCGGCGGGTGTGAGGTTTTTGACAGTGAACAGGCTGAACATGATCGGGTCTCCGGAAGGGCTGAAAAAAGGTATTGTATTTTCGATAATCCGAATATAAGATAATTCAAATATACAATCAAGACCCTTCACACCACATTTCGCGGTGTCCCGGTCTGGAGATGCCACCAATCGAAACGGTAAGGTTTGACGCCGATCAAACCTCACCGGCCTTTTTAAGCCTAAGGCTTGGAACCAGGCCAAATCAGGAGGACAGAGTACCATGACTACCGGTAAGACACCACGCATCGTCATTCTGGGCGCGGGGCTTGGCGGCTCCATCGCCGCCTTCGAGATCAGGGAAGCCGTCGGCGACAAGGCCGAGATCGTCGTGGTCAACAAGGGCCATACCTACCAGTTCGTACCGTCCAATCCGTGGGTGGCGGTGGGCTGGCGCAAGCGTGAGGCGATCGAGGTCGATCTGCGTCCCGTCTTCCAGAAGAAGGGCGTTATTTTCCAACCGGAAGGCGCCACGCGCATCGATCCGGCGAATAATGCCCTGCAACTGACGACCGGCGAAACCCTCACCTACGACTATCTGGTCATCGCTACCGGTCCGGAACTGGCCTTTGACGAGATCGAGGGCCTGGGGCCGCATACCGGCTTTACGCAATCGGTCTGCCAGGTCGATCACGCCGTGGCCGCAGGCACAGTCTTTGACCAACTGGCCGCCAATCCGCAGCCGGTGGTGATCGGCGCGGTGCAGGGCGCCTCCTGTTTCGGCCCGGCCTATGAATTCGCCATGATCGTCGATACCGAACTGAGGAAGCGAAAGGTGCGCGACCGCGTGCCGATGACCTTCGTCACCTCCGAACCCTATATCGGCCATCTCGGCCTCGATGGCGTCGGCGATACCAAGGGCCTGCTCGAAAGCGAGATGCGCAACCGCCACATCAAGTGGATCACCAACGCCAAGGTCAGCCGTGTGGAAGCCGGTAAGATGTTTGTCGAGGAACTGACCGAGGACGGCGTACACAAGGCCGATCACGAACTGCCCTTCGGCTTTTCCATGATGCTGCCGGCCTTCCGCGGCGTTGAGGCGGTGCGCGGCATCGAGGGCATGACCAATCCGCGCGGATTTATCCTGATCGACAAGCACCAGCGCAATCCGGCCTTCCCCAATATCTACAGCCTGGGTGTCTGCGTGGCCATTCCGCCGATGGGCAAGACCGCCGTGCCGGTGGGTGTGCCCAAGACCGGCTTCATGATCGAATCCATGGTCACGGCCGTGGCGCACAACCTCAAACAGGAACTCTCCGGGCAGGCGCCGACGCACGAGGCGACCTGGAATGCCATCTGCCTGGCCGATTTCGGCGATGGCGGGGTGGCCTTCTTCGCCCAACCGCAGATCCCGCCGCGCAATATCAACTGGGCCGCTTCCGGCAAGTGGGTCCACCTGGCGAAGGAAGCCTTCGAAGGCTACTTCATCGGCAAGGTCAAGGCCGGGAAAAGCGAAATGTTCTTTGAAAAAATGGCGCTCAACATGATGGGCGCCCACAAACTGAAAGGTGAATGATCATGTCTCTTGATAAAGCCGTTATGGCCTTTGCCGGCTTCGTCGTCCTGGCGAGCCTGGCACTCGGCCACTTCGTCAACCCGCTGTGGTATTGGCTGACCGCCTTTGCCGGCGCCAATATGTTCCAGGCGGCCTTCACCGGCTTCTGCCCGGCTGCCATGATCTTCAAGAAACTGGGCGTCAAGCCCGGCGTCAGCTTCAAGTAACCGAGTCCTCCATGACCAAGTCCTACCCCGACATTACCAAACGCATTTCCGCCAATATCAAGACCCTGCGCAAGGATATCCCGGAGACCATGAGCGGATTTTCCGCCATGGCCCAGGCCGCCGGCAAGGACGGCGCGCTCGATCGCAAGACCAAGGAACTGATCGCCCTGGCCATCGGCATCGCCACGCGCTGCGACGGCTGTATCGGCTTCCACATGGAGGCGCTCGTCCGCCTGGGCGCCACCAGGGCCGAGGTCGAGGAATGCCTGGGCATGGCCATCTATATGGGCGGCGGGCCTTCGCTGATGTACGCGGCGGATGCGATTGCCGCCTATGAGCAATATCAGACGGCCTAAACGGGCTGGCCAAGTGCGGTCATCAGCCGGTCGATAAAGACGGCCTGGCCGGGCAGAATGCGCCGGAGGGCCTCCGTCTGGTCAAACCATTCGGCGCGGTCGATTTCGGGAAAGCGGCGCATCGAGCCGGAATGCTTTGGCCACTCCAGCTCGAACAGATTGCTGCGAACATCGGCCGGATCGAAGTCGGACCGTGCGGCAAAGGCGGTGACGACCTTGCCGGAAGGCTGGCGCGCCTCGCCCAGCGGGATCAGGTCGGCGGTCAGGCTGAGGCCGGTCTCTTCCGCCAGTTCACGCCGTGCCGCCTGTTCGGGAATTTCGCCCGGCGCATATTCTCCTTTCGGGATCGACCAGGCGCCCAGATCACGCCGTGCCCAGAACGGGCCGCCGGGATGCACCAGCAGCACATGAAGGCCATCGGCGCGTTCATTAAACAACAGGATGCCCGCGCTCAGTTTAGTCATTGGGTTTAGCCATGACCTGACGGAACCCTCACCGCCTTCAGGTCAATATCCGGCCGGCACATAATGACTGTGCCGGCCGGATATATTTACATGCTCAGGCCATTTCTCAGGCCAGTTCCCGGATATCGACCTTGCGCGACTTCGTGCTGTCCTCCGCCTTGCGGGCGATGGTCAGGGTGAGCAGGCCGTTCTTCATCTCGGCCTTGACATTGTCGATATCGGCATCGGCCGGCATGGGGATGACGCGCCGGAAGCTGCCGTGGCTGCGTTCCTGGCGGATATAGTCCTTGTCGCGCGTTTCGTGCGACTCTACCTTTTCACCGGCCAGGGTGATGCAGCCATCGGTGGTCGAGACCTGTATATCCTTGGCCTGCATACCCGGCACCTCGGCCACGAGCGTGTACGCCTTGTCGCTTTCACGCAGGTCGAGTGCCGGCATTTTCATCGACATTGCACTGGTGAATCGGTCCCCAAAAAAATTATCCCATGAGGGAAAGGACAGGTCGCCGAAGAAATCATTGAACAGGCGGTTGACGTCGTTTTGCAGGCCGCGGATCGGATTATCGCCCCGGACAACGGAAACGGCCTCCTTACGAGCGGGCGTCAGGGATTGAGTAGACATGACTGGCTCCTTTCAAAATTTAAAAATCAAGCCCAAAAAATCAGGCTATCCGCAGGTGATCTTCGACCATGGTGACGCCTGGCACGGCCCAGGCGGCGCTTTCAGCGACATTGCGTTCATGCCAGGTATCGACGCTGCCATTCAGGATCACCTTTGAGCCGTTGACACCGACCTGAATGCGCTGGGCTTCGACCTCGGCATTGCGTTTCAGGGCGTCCTCGATGCGCTGCTTGACATTGGTGCCGGCCACCTGCGGCGGCAGCTTGATCAGGTTGCTGATGCCCTTGATGCCTGACAGCCTGCGCACGGCCGCCTCGGCCGCCGATTTCTGGAACTGCCAGTCGAGTTCGCCATTGAGCGCCACCCAGCCATTTTCGACCTTCACAGTGACGCGGTCGGCCGGCACCAGGGCGCTCCATTTCAGGCTGGCCAGGACGCGTTCGGCGATTTCGGCATCGCCCGTCACCTTGTCGGACGGGAACACCACCTTGATGTGCTCGACTATGCCATGCACGCCCTTGACGCGGCGGACGGCGCGTTCGGCATTGTACTTCTCGGCAAAGCTGCCGACCTCGCCGGTCAGGGTCACGATACCGTCCTCGACAGCAACGCCGATATGGGCAGCATTGATGCTGGGTTCAAAATCCAGTTCGTCCAGAACATCCTGATGCAACTGATCGTCTTTCATGATTAGCTCCTATTGACTGAGATGCGGGCGCAAGATGCGGCCTCGGATCGCAGTTTAATCGCCGCCCGGCGCCCGCCATTTGATCGCTGTCAAACCTGTCCGGCGGAATTCGCGTAGATATTTGATTGTGATCAAGGCGGGCGTCTCCCGGTCGTACACACGAGAGGAGAGATCATGTCCGGACCCGCAGAGAGGCTTCCCACCGGCCTGAGTACGCAAGAGGCCGGCCTTCGTCTTGCGCGTGACGGTGCCAACGAACTGCCGCGCCAGGCCAGGCGCACCCCTTTACGGATCGCACTGGAGGTGATCCGCGAGCCCATGCTGGCCCTGCTGATCGCCGGCGGCCTGATTTACCTCTTGCTGGGCGACCTGAGCGAAGCCGTCATACTGATGATCCTCGCCCTGTTTTCGGTGGTGATCACCGTGGTTCAGGAAGCGCGTACTGAGCGGGTGCTGGAGGCCCTGCGCGACCTCACCAGTCCGCGCGCCCTGGTCATCCGCGACGGCCAGCGCCAGCGCATCGCCGGGCGCGAAGTGGTGGCGGGCGATCTGCTGGTGCTCAGCGAAGGCGATCGGGTGCCGGCCGATGGTCGGGTGATCGACTGCCAAAGCCTGCAAACCGACGAATCCCTGCTGACCGGCGAGTCGGTGCCGGTCCGCAAGGTGGCGGCTGTCACCATGGCAGAAGAGGCGGCGGTGCCGGGCGGCGATGACCGGCCCTACGTCTTTTCCGGTACGATGGTGGTACGCGGTGCCGGCCTCGCCGAGGTGATCGCCACCGGACCGCGCAGCCAGATCGGGCGCATCGGCCAGAGCCTGGGCGAACTCATGACCGAGCCGCCACGCCTGAAGCGGGAAATGGGCCGGCTGGTCCGTGTCTTCGCCATCGGCGGCGGGGCGATCAGCCTGCTGGTTATGGTGCTTTACGGTCTTTATCGCGGCACCTGGCTGGAGGCCCTGCTGGCGGGGATCGCCGTCGGTATGTCGATGCTGCCGGAAGAATTTCCCGTCGTCGTCACCATCTTTATGGCCATGGGGGCGTGGCGCATTTCACGCGCCAGGGTGCTGACCCGGCGGGCGGCGGCAATTGAGACCCTGGGCGCGGCCACGGTACTCTGCACCGACAAGACGGGCACCCTGACGGAAAATATCATGCGGGTGGCTGAACTGCGCCGGCCCAACGGCGAGGTCTATCGGGCATCCGACGAGGCCCTGCCGGACGCTTTCCACGACCTGGCTCGGTTCAGCATCCTGGCCAGCGCGCGCGAGCCGTTCGACCCGATGGAAAAGGCCCTGCACGCCTTTCGTCCGGATGGCGCTGTTCATCAGTGGCAACTAATCCGGGCCTTTGGCCTGCATCCCGACCTGCTGGCCATGTCCAATGTCTGGCAAAGGGCGGATGACGACGAGCTGGTGGTGGCCGGCAAGGGGGCGCCGGAAGCGATCGCCGAACTGTGCGGGCTCGATGCGACGGGGCGTGCCCGACTTGCAAGCGATGCCGACGCCATGGCGGCGGAGGGCCTGCGGGTGCTGGGGGTGGCGCGGGCGGCGGCGCGGCCCGTCTTGCCTGAGGACCAGCACGGCTTCGCGTTTGAATTCCTGGGCCTGGTCGGCCTGGCCGATACTTTGAGAGCCGCCGTGCCGGCGGCGGTGGCCGAATGCCGGACGGCCGGAATCCGCGTCGTCATGATCACCGGCGATTATCCGGTAACCGCGCGCGCCATCGCCGCCCAGGCCGGGATCGACGCCACCGAGATACTGACCGGCGATGAACTGGCGGCGATGGACGACGCCGACCTCGCCCGCCGCATCGAGGCCACCACCGTCTTCGCGCGCATCATGCCGCAACAAAAACTGCGCATCGTGGAAGCGCTGAAAGCAAAGGGCGAGGTGGTGGCCATGACCGGTGACGGCGTCAACGACGCCCCCACGCTCAAGGCGGCGCATATCGGCATCGCCATGGGCCAGCGCGGTACGGACGTGGCGCGCGAAGCCTCTGCCATCGTATTGCTCGACGATGATTTCGGCTCGATCGTCAAGGCTATCCGCCTGGGACGGCGCATCTATGACAATCTGCACAAGGCGGTCACCTTCATCCTGGCCGTACATGTGCCGATCGCCGGGCTGGCTCTGCTGCCCCTGCTCTTCGGCCTGCCGATCCTGCTGGGGCCGGTCCATATCGCCTTTCTGGAAATGATCATCGATCCGGTCTGCACCCTCGTCTTCGAGGCAGAGACAGAGGAGGACGACATCATGCGCCGGCCGCCGCGCGATCCGGAACGGCCGATGTTTTCGCTGGCCTTTATCAGCCGCGGCGTCATCCAGGGCGGGCTGGCCCTGGGCGCGGTCGTCCTGATGCTGGGTCTGGCGCTCACCGCCGGGCTGCCGGTGGATGCCGTGCGCGCCGTGACCTTTGTGGCCCTGGTGGCAGTCATTCTCAGCCTGGTATTGGTCAATCGCTCGCGCGCCGCCTCCATCCTGGAAGCGATACGCCGGCCCAATCGTGCCCTGGTGCTGGTTTTCCTCGCGGTGGCGGTGGTGCTGACGCTTGTGTTGAGCCTGCCTTTTGCCCGCCACCTGTTCCGCTTTGAGGCGCCGTCCTGGCCCATGACGGCTCTCGCCCTCTGCGCCGGCGTGCTCATGCTGACGGGCCTGGAAGGGCTTAAATGGCTGACGGGGCGGTGGTATCGCTGGCGACGCGCAGGACCTTCGCCCCGCGCACCGGCTTCGACTTGAGATCGAGCAGGGCCTGGTTGGCATCCGCCAGGTCGTAGATTTCCACCTGCGGATGGAGACCGGCCTCGGCTGCCCACAGCAGGCATTCGCGCACATCTTCGCGGGTGACGTTGGCGACGCTGCGGACCTGTTTTTCCAGCCACAGGTCGCGGGCATAGTCGACCTCCAGCAGAGCCGGCTTGTCGGCGTCTTCCTTCCGGATGGCATTGATGACCAGCCGGCCGCCGGGCGCGAGATGGCGCAGAACGCAGACGACCGGCCGCCAGGCGGGCGTAGTGTCGATAATAGCGTCCAGCGGCTGCGGCGGCGTTTCATCGAAATCGCCGGCCCAATCGGCGCCAAGGTTCAAGGCGAAGGCGCGTTCTTCGGCGCTGCGGGCAAAGACATAAAACCGGCAGTTCGGCAGGCGCTGGCGGGCCAGTTGCAGCACCAGGTGCGCCGACGCACCGAAGCCGCTGAAGCCGAGCACGGGCGCATCCTGTTCGTCATCCAGCAAGCCGGTCAGCCGCAGAGCACGGAAACCGACGGCGCCGGCGCAAAGCAGGGGTGCGGCCTCGGCATCACTGAAGGATTCCGGGATGGCATGGATGAAATCGGCGGAGACGATCATTTTTTCGGCATAACCGCCATTGACGTCACGGCCCGTGGCCCTGAAGCCGGCGCACAGGTTTTCTTCGCCATCAAGGCAATGGCGGCACTGGCCGCAGGCATGGAAAATCCAGGCGACGCCGACCCGGTCGCCGACAGACAAACCCTCGACCGCTTCGCCGATGGCGTCGATGCGCCCAATCACCTGATGGCCCGGAATGATCGGCAGATGTGGCGGCAGGACGCGGCCCTCGACCTCGTCCAGTTCGGTATGACAAACGCCGCAAACCAGGACGCGCAGCCGCACTTCGCCGGGACCGGGCACGGGTATGGGAACCTCCACCGGCTCCAACGACCGGTCATGCAGGGGGCCGGTCCGTGATATCTGCATGGCGCGCATAATTACATGTCACCGCGCCGTATAGCCGCCATCGATCACCAGTTCCGAGCCGGTGAGGAATTTGGCCTCGTCAGACACCAGGTAGACGACCGCCCAGCCAATATCATCCGGCTCGCCCAGGACACCCAGCGGGTGCAACTGGCTGATGGCCGCCTTGAAATGGTCGATGCCTTCCGGATCCTGCCGGGCCACACCCTCGACCATCGGTGTCCAGATATAGCCGGGATGGATGGAATTGACGCGGATATGATCGGCCGCATACAGCATGGCGTCGGTCTTGGTCATCAGCCGCACCGCCCCCTTTGAGGCGTGATAAGGCGGATTGTCGGGCGCGCCGATCAGGCCGTAGATCGAGGACAGGTTTATGATCGAGCCGCCCCCGGCCGTGCGCAGGTAAGGGATGGCGTGCTTGGTGCAGAAGAAGACGCCCTTGACATTGACGTCCATCACCGCGTCCCATTCGGCCTCGCTCAGCTCGTGGGTCGGCTTGTTGACCCCGGCGATACCGGCATTATTGACCAGGGCATCGATGCCGCCGAAGCGGTGCGCCACCTCGGCGAAGACGCGGGCGATATCGGCTTCGTTCAGGGTATTGAGCGGCCAGAACCACGCCTCTCCGCCGCCGGCGCGGATTTCGGCCGCCACCGCTTCGCCGGTCGGGTCCATATCGACGACAGCGACCTTGGCGCCTTCGCGCGCCAGCAGAAGGCAGGCCGACCGGCCTATGCCCTTGGCCCCGCCGGTGACGATGACGACCTTGTTCTTTACCCTGTCCATTGGAATGCCTCTTCTGATTACCCGCATACCATAGAGAGGCAGTGGCGCCGCTGATTTGACCGGCGTCAAACCACCCGGCGAATTTCCTGCTATGGATCGCTGGGTATAACTGGCGGAGGATACCATGACCCGATTTCTGACCCTTGCAACTTTGACAGCGATCTGCCTGGCCACCCCGGCGTTCGGCAAGACCAGTCAGGTGGCATTGGGCGCGCAGATCTATGCCAGCAAGTGCAGCCTGTGCCACGACAACAGCCAGCATATGGTCAATGACATCGGCCCCGCTCTTTTCGGTGTGGTGGGCCGCCGCGTCGGGTCGGTCGAAGGCTTTCTTTACACGCCGGCCCTGCGGGACGCCTATGACCGCGGCGACACCTGGACACCCGCCGCCCTCAACAAATTCCTGACCAATCCCAGCCATGTCCGTCCCGGCACGGGGATGCCCTACATGATCCCGAACGCGAAACAGCGGGCCGGCGTCATCGCCTATCTCAAAACACTGCACGAGAAGCCGTGATGAACGGCGGTGATCAAAACGCCGGCCGGCGCATCCTGATCATCAACGGGAACCCCGCCCGGCAGCGCACCAGCTTCAGTTCGGCGCTGGCGCAGGCTTATCATGACGGGGCGATCGAGGCCGGCCATATGGTCCATACGGTGCGTCTCGCCGACCTGGCCTTCGATCCGATCCTGCACGAGGGCTATCAGGGTGTTCAGCCGGCGGAGCCCGATATCGCGGCGGTGCAGGCGCAGATTACCTGGGCCCAGCATGTCGTCTTCATCTACCCGATGTGGCAGTTCGGCATACCGGCTCTGCTGAAGGGTTTCTGTGAGCGCGCCTTCACGACCGGCTTCGCCTATGATGTAAAGGCGAAAAATCCGATGCAGGCGGCCCTGCTGCGCGGACGATCGGCAAGGCTGATCCAGACCATGGGTATGCCGCAGGCTTTTTACGAGATCGTCTTCCGGGCGCACGGCGGCAAGGCATTCCAGAGCCTGCTGTCATTCTGCGGCTTCAATCCGGTGCGCGCCACCTATCTCGGCATGATCGAACAGGGCCAGGCGACGCGGGAGAGGCATCTGGCGCGGGTGCGCAACCTGGGTAGTAAAGCGCTCTGACTCAGTGTGACAGCAGGAGCGGCATCCGGCTGTGCTTCAGGACATAGTTGGTGGCGCCGCCCAGGATCATTTCCCCGACATGACTGTGGCCATAGGCCCCCATGACCAGCCATTCCGCTTCAAAGGTTTCTGCCCGGTCGAGTATGGCGGCGCCCACGGTGGTCGCCTCACGGTCGATGCGGTGAATATGGGCGGGCAGTTCGTGCAGGTCCAGCCAGTGCGACAGATCGCCATGATAGTCCGCTTCCGCATCGGCATGGGCGTGGCGGACGCAGATGACCTCGATCTGTTTCGCCCGACGCAGGAAGGGCAGGGCATTATAGAGCGCGCGCGCCGCCGGCAGGCTGCCGTCCCAGGCGATGGCCGCCTTTCCGGTCACGAACGGGCTCTTTCCGGCTGGCACAGCGGATGCCGTATCGATGGAGGGAACGACCAGGACCGGCCGGCCGGTATCGAACAGGCCGCACAGCACGGATTCGAGGTCCGTCACCGCATTCGCCCGCTCACGGGGGATGACGATCAGGTCAGCCAGGCGTCCGGCCTGCGGCAGGCAGTCTTTCAGGCGGGCGGTCACCGGACAGAAGACGGCCATGGCCGTGCCGGTCGTCGTGCCCAGGCAGTCCTTGCGGCTGAACGGGACGCCATGCGCCCTGGCGGCGCTGATGACCGCCGTCTGGGCGATCTTGCGCTGGTCCTCATTGGCTTCGGCGATGGAGTCGAGCACGCCGACATCTCCGGATACCGCCTGGCCATACAGCGTGATGCCGTAGAGTTCCGGGTAGACATTGAGCGGCACGGATATGTGCAGGAACCGCGCCTCGGCCTGGAAAAATCCCGCCAGGGACAGGGTGGTATCGAGGGCGTTCTGTTCAAAGGCGACACCGCCATAGACGCAAAGGATCGATTTGATCGGCATGGGACAGTCTCCTGATCGGATGCCCGGTCACTCTAGGATCGCGGGCCCGCGCGGTATTTGACTGCGATCAAAGTCAATGGGTGCGGTGCACCCTATGGTCTTAGAAAATATCTCTCCCGCACGGAGGCACACCATGTCGATCAAATCCATCCTCTGCCTGTTCAGCGGCGAGCGTCATGACCTCAACGCCCTGGGCACGGCTTTCACCATCCGCCAGGAATACCGCGCCCGCCTGCGCATCCTGCATATCGCCGCCCCGCCCATACTGGCGGCGGAAACCCTCGGGATCGGCGGCTACGGTTTTGCGGCCTATGGTGGCGGCACGGCGGTCGAGGTGCTGGAACGGGACGCCCGTGAACTGCACGACGCGGCGCTGCGCCTGTCACGCGAATGGGCGGAGAAAAACGGCCTGGGCCTGGAGGTCGAGGACATCCCCCCTAGTGCCAAAGGCCGGGACGCGGTGGTGTTCCGCACGCGCATCGGCTCGCCCGCCGAGTGCCTGAATGCCGAAGGCCGGACTGTCGACCTGATCATAGCCGGCTTCAACAATCAAGCCGATGGCGACCAGGAAACGATCCGCGCCGGCCTTTACCAGACCGGCCGCCCCCTCCTCCTGCTGCCGCGCACCCCTGGTGCGGTGCTTTCTGATACGGGCTTCCCCGACACGGTGGCGCTGGCGTGGGATGGCAGCCTTTCCGCCGGCAGGGCCATGCGTGATGCCCTGCCCTTCCTGTTGCGGGCGAAGGATGTCTATGTGCTCATGGCCGAGGAAGAGGGCAAGTATCCGGCCCAGGGCCACCAGGCGGATGTCATGGGCTATCTGGAAAGCCACGGCATATTCCCCGAATGCCTGCATATCCCGCAGGACGGCGGTGTGGGCCGTCGGCTGTTGGAAAAAAGCGCTGGCCTGGGTGCCGGATTGCTGGTGATGGGCGCCTATGGCCGCGGACATGTGGGAGAGGCGCTGCTGGGCGGCGCGACCCGGCATGTCCTGCAGCATTCACGTATGCCCCTTCTCCTGTCGCACTGAGGGAGCATGGAGATGAACGCCATGTTGGAATCCAAAGGCGGTCCGGTGGCCGCGAATGATGGCCTGAACGAGGGCCTGCCGCGCCCCGCTTTCGCGCCGGGGCGGCGGACCATGACCATCATGGACGCCATTTACAGCCGGCGCGCCGTCCGCCGCTTTACGGCTGCGCCCGTACCGGAGACGGCGATCCATGCCCTGCTTTACGCCGCCGTGCAGGCGCCCACCCTGGCTCAGGACAGCGCCGCTCTGGGCTTCGCGGTCATTGGCGATCGCCAGGTTCTGTGCGACCTGTCAGAATGGACCGGGCGCCTTTATAATGCTGTCGAAGGCCAGGCCATGATCCCGCACACTTCTCTCCATGGGGCGGAAATGAATGATCTCGACTTCTTCCACGGCGGCAGCCTGCTGATGGTCATCTATGATCTCTCCGGCGAGGCGAGGCATGTACCGGAATGCTGGATGGCGGCGGAAAATCTGATGCTGGCCGCCTGCGGCATGGGGCTGGGGACCTGCCTGATCGCCCCGGCCGTGGATGCGCTCAACGGCGCGGAATGGAAACGCCGGCTGGCCGTGCCGAAAGCGGCGCTGGCAGTGGCGGCCATTGTGCTGGGCACGCCGGAGGGGCCCCTGCCGACCGTCAACCGCTACCCGCCGGAAGTCTTTAGCTGGTTATCCTGAGGCTGTCTGTCTGTGCCATTTGCGACAGGGCCCGATGCGTGGCGCAATCCTCCGCCATCGAACAGTTGTCGCAGACGAAATGGCCGGCCTGGTTCAGGTTGGTGAAGGCGACATGATTGCCATTCACCGAAATGCCCACCTCCTTCAGTTTCTGGAGGGTGCGCGAAAAGGTGGCCAGTTCCATACGCAGGCGTGAGGCGATCAGCGTCTTGGAATAGGGCAGATCGAACCCGTTCGGGTCGAAATCGTAAAGCACACACAGGCCCTGAAGATAACAGGCGACCATCTGGGTGGCCGACATGGTGGAGCGGTGCTCCGCCTCCATGCGCGCGCCGTGCAGCCGTTCGGAAAGGCTCTGCAACAGGCGCGGGGCCAGCCGGTCGAAATCCGACAGGTGCTCGCGCATCCAGCGGATCGGCACTTCCAGCACCTGGGCGTCATCCACCACGCGGGCGCTGGTCATGTGGGTGGGCTGGAGCGCGATCACCTCCTCGGCATTAATGCAATCGCCGGCGATGAGTATGTCGCTGGTCACTTCGTGGCCATCCGGCGTCTCGCGGAAAAGCTGTACCGTGCCGCGGCACAGGATCTTGAAATTGCGTATCTCGTCGCCGTGCAGGAAGAGAAAGGTGCCGCGTTCGCATTTGCGGATGTGGCTGTGTGACGCCAGCAACCCGACCTGGCTTTCAGGCAGGTCGCAGAATAACGGCAGGGTTTTCAGCATGTCGGTTTGCTTGCTCATCATTCGCCCCTGCGATTGAAAGCCGTTTTTTCAAAACAGGACAATATTAACCCAATAATGTTCGCTTAAATAGCGAAAAATGAGCGCCTGCACCTTTGCGTTCCTAAGTGAGGCTCTCAAATTTCCGTGCGCATCGTCATACTCATTGATTGCGATCAAACGCGCCCGCTCCGGAAAGGTTTACAAAATCCTAACAATCCGATCGGGAGGACATAATGAAAAAGCCACACCCCAGACAGGCCGGACCGGTGGAATACGCGCGCGAGGTCGGCGGCGTTGATTGCGAGCTGACCGTTACATGCCGCAAACCAGACGCCGTGCCGCCGGAAAAGACATTCAAAACATCTGAAGGAAGGTCAGACAGGACACCCTGCGCACTGACGCCCGAACAGGAATATATTTGCGATCACGCCACCGACTAAAGAAGCCAGCCCGTTAATCCGGAAGAAAATCCAGAGGAAATAGCCATGAATGCCCGCGTTGCCCCCGTTGAAATTCGCTATCCCCAGCCCCCTGTTCAAAGCCTGGACGGCCTGAGTCCGGAAAATATGTCGGCACGGACCGCTTTCCGACCGCTGCCCATTTCCATCCAGACGGAAAATGCGCGGCTGGAGCTGATCCAGGCCGGGCAGGCTTATGGCGCGCCGCTTCCGGGCGTCTACCGGCCGGCTGATGCAGATATCGCCGATGACACCGGCTGGATGTGGGCCGTCTTCACCAACCGCGGCGATCCATTGGGATTTGTGTCCCTGAATCCGGCGCCAGCGTCTTCGGATTTCGATTGCTATTTCGGCCCGCATCTCGATATCGCCTGCCGCCGCGACCGGATATTTGCCCCCTATGTGCCGGAGGTGATCAACGGCTTGCTGGGCTGGCTGCGCGACCACGACATCTGCTTTGTCATCCATGCGGAACATGCCGGAGCAGACAGCCAATTGGCCGACTGGCTGGTCGCGGCCGGTTTCCTCTACACCGGCTGCCGCAGCCGCGATGGCCGCCAGCAGATGATCTGCCTGCTGTAGGTGGAAACGAAAAAAGCCGGATCGAAAAACGATCCGGCTTTTTGCTGCGTTAGTGTCGCGTTTTTCAATCGGCCCCGCATTTAATCGGCAAAGGCGCGGAACATCCGCTCCGGACCGTCCGCCGCCCGCGCCATCAGCGGTTCGAAGGCGGTCGAGAAGGCTTCAAACAGATTGCTGTAAACCTTGCTGGAGGCTTCGTAGGTTTCGGTGAAGCCTTCCAGCGCCTTTTTCTGGAATTCGACGACATCGGCCGGGGTACGGCAGGTCAGGCAGTCGCGGCCCAGGCCGGCATAGGTGACGGCGGCATAGCTGACGGCATCGATATAGCTTTTGGTCATGTCGGTCATCAGGCGCCCGGCCAGGGCACCGGCTTCGGTCAGGGCGGCGATGTTGTCCGACCCGACGGTCATGCAGGCGGCGCCTATCCGCTTCAGGCCATCACTGGCCTGGACGAAGGTCGCGGCGCCTTCCTCCGAACGGTCCAGGCCATCCGGCCGGGGCCTGTTGCCGCCGTTCGGCTGGGGGCGGGCCTTTTCCGTGGCGGTGGCCTTTGAGGCAGCCTGTGATGCTGCCGTCTGGGCGGCAACGGCGTCAGGTGCGGTGGCCTGTGAAGGGGCAGGTCGTGAGGGGGCAATGGTATCGGCGGGCATGAGGGCTCTCCTGTTCTGTCTGTCCGGGAAAGCGGCATGGTCGCATGACAATCGCCGCGCGGTTTTGACCCCGATCAAAATCGCCCGTCATTTATTAACCAATCGCCGTAAAGCCATTATCGACATGGATGACCTGGCCATTGATGCCGGACGCGAGAGGCGACACCATGAAGGCCGCCACATCGCCGATCTGTTCGAGGGTAATGGCGCGATGCAGCGGCGTGCGGAACACATCCTCCTGCATGATCTCGTCGAACCGGCCAGGATGCGGCGATACCCGGCTGCGCACCGGTCCGGGCGACAGGGCATTGACGCGGATATCGCTGGGGCCCAGTTCCCAGGCCAGGTAACGGACGCTGGATTCCAGCGCGGCCTTGACCGGCCCCATCAGGTTATAATGCGGCATGACCTTTTCCGCGCCGTAATAGCTCATGGTCAGGATGGAGCCGCCGCCCGACATCAGCGGCCGCGCGTGTTTGGCCAACCGGATCAGCGAATGGCAGGACACGTCCATGGCGATGGCGAAGCCGCTGCCGGAGGCATTGGTCAGTTCGCCCAACAGGTCCGCGGGCGGGGCATAGGCGATGGAATGGAGCAAAAAGTCGAGCCGGCCCCATTTATCGGCGATGGTCTTGAAAACAGCGTCCATCTGGCGATGATCGGTCACGTCCAGCGGCATGACCTGCTCGGCGCCGATACGGGCGGCCAGATCTTCAACCGCGCCGCGCGTCTGTTCGTTCTGGTAGGTCACGATCAGGCGCGCACCCCGATCGTGGAAGGCCTTGGCGCAGGCCCAGGCGATGGAGTCCTCGTTGGCAATGCCGATAACGAGGCCCTTGGGAGTGTCGGTCATGAGACAGTCTCCTGATAAAAGGCCGCCATGATTTCCAGCGCCATCTGGCGCTCCTCATTGGCGGCGATGATGTGGGTTTCAAACGGCGGCAGGAAGGCGAGATGGTGGAGGATTTTTTCGCGGACCGGCGCGGCGTTTTCACCGATGCCGCCGGTAAAGACGAGGCCATCGAGGCCGCCCAGGCTTACGGTCATGGCGGCGATCTGCTGGGCGGTTTTCAAGGCGAAATAATCGAGCGCCAGGGCCGCAGCGGGTAATGGGCTATCAAGCAGGGTTTTGACGTCATTGCTGACGCCCGACAGGCCAAGCAGACCGGACTGGGTATAGAGGATATCGCTGATGTCTGTCGGTGACAGGCCAAGCTCCTGCTGCATGTAGAGCACGGCGCCGGGATCGAGGGCGCCGCAGCGTGTGCCCATCGGCAGGCCGTCCAACGCCGTCAGGCCCATAGTGGTATCGATACTGCGGCCAGCTCTCAGGGCGCACAGACTGGCCCCGTTGCCTAGATGGGCGGCGACCACCCGGCCTTTGGCCAGCGCCGGATGATCGCAGGCCAGGCGGTGCGCGATCCAGGCGTAGGAAAGGCCGTGGAAACCGTAGCGCCGGACGCCCTTGTCGCGCAGACTTTTCGGCAGGGCGAACTGATGATGCAGCGGGTCGATATGGGCGTGAAAGGCGGTATCGAAACAGCCGAACTGGCGCAGGCGCGGATCCTGCGCCCACAGGGCCTCGATGGCCGCCAGGTTATGCACCTGATGCTGCGGCGCCAGGTTATTGAACCGGCGCAGCTCATCGACCGCCTCACGGTCCAGTTCGGCGGCGTGGATGAAGTCCGGCCCGCCATGCACGATCCGGTGGGCGCAGGCGCGCAGGCGTGCCTGTCCGGCCATCTGTTTCAGCCAGTCCAGAACGAAGGCCAGGGCCTCGCCGGCATCGGTGTGCGGGGGCAAGGCGCGGGGGGCTTCGCCGGCGGTCGCCACCTGGAAAGCCGGCGAGCCGCCGATATCGCTGACCTTGCCGCCGGTAATCACCGGCAGGTCGGGCGCCAGGCCGAACAGCCGAAACTTCAGGCTGGACGAGCCGGCATTGAGAACGAGCAGGGCGTCCGTCATTTCAGGCGACCTTTCCGGCGGGCCTCGACCAGATATTGCGCCACCACGCAGGATAGCCGACGGGTCCGCAACGAGTCCGCCCGGCTGGTCAGGATGACCGGCACCCGCGCGCCGAGCCCGATGCCGGCCGCCTGGGCGTGACCCAAATAGATCAGTTCCTTGGCCAGGGCATTGCCGGCCTCGATATTGGGCACGACGATGATATCGGCGTCACCCGCCACCGGCGAGGCCAGTCCCTTGTCGTCGGCAGCCTCGCGGCTGATGATGTTGTCAAAGGCCAGGGGGCCGTCGAGGATCGCGCCAGTGATCTGGCCGCGATCGGCCATCTTGCACAGGGCAGCGGCATCGATGGTCGAGGGCATGGCGCTGATCACCGTCTCCACCGCTGACAGCAGGGCGACCTTGGGCGGACGTTCGTCGCCGAACAGGCTGCGCCACAGGCTGATGGCGTTGCGGCAGATATCGGCCTTTTCTTCAAGATCAGGGGCGATATTGATCGCCGCGTCGGTGACGATCAGCGGCTTGTGGTACATGGGGATGTCGAGAATATAGGCGTGCGACATGCGCCGTTCGGTGCGCAGGCCGGCCTCTTTCGCCACCACGGCGCTCAGCAGTTCGTCCGTGTGCAGGGCGCCTTTCATCAGGGCATCGACCTCGCCGCGCGCCGCCATGGCCGCGCCGGTTTCGGCGGCGGCATGGCTGTGCTCGACGTCCATCACCGTCCAGCCGGATATATCGATGCCATTCTCCTCGGCCGCCTTGCGGATACGGGCCTGCGGGCCGATCAGGACCGGCGTGATCAGCCCCTCGGCCTGAGCGTCCGCCGCCGCTTCCAGGGCGAGGGCGTCAACCGGATGAATGACCGCCACGGTGATGCGCGGCAGCACCCTGCCGCTCTCCAGGATGTGGCTGTAATGGTCGGCAGGATGGACAGGGGCATTCATGACAGGCCTCAGGGCTGATGGACATAGAGGCCGGGCGCGGCTTCGAGGGGCGGGAAACGGGCATTGCCGAAGGCCACCGGCGCCGGCCGTTTTGCCGCGTTGTCCTGCCGGGACAACCAGTCATCCCAGGCCAGCCACCAGGAGCCCGTGTGGCAGGGCGCGCTGGCCCGCCAGTCATCGGGGGATTGCAGCGGCGTGCCCGCCTTGTGTTCGGCCAGGCAATAGTGGCGATCGGTGCGACCAGGTTCGCTGACAATGCCGGCATTGTGCCCGCCATTGGTCAGGGCGAAGGTCACATCGCCCGCCGTGAACTGATGAACCTTGTAGACCGAGCGCCACGGGGCGACATGGTCGCTTTCGGTGCCGACTGCAAAGATCGGCAGGGTGATGTTTTCGGGCGCCACGGTTTCGCCCAGTACCCGGTAATGGCCGTTGACGAAGGCGTTTTGCAGGAAAAGCTGCTCCAGATATTGACTGTGCATCCGGTAGGGCATCCGCGTGGCGTCAGCATTCCATGCCAAGAGGTCGAACATCTCCGCCCGCTGGCCCAGCCAGTAATCGCGGACGATGTGCGACCACAGGCTTTCGCTGGAGCGCAGCATCTGAAAGGCGCCAGCCATCTGGCGCGTATCGAGATAGCCCTGGGCGCGCATCATGTTCTTGAGGTAGGCGACTTCGGAATCGGTGACGAACACGCTGAGTTCGCCAGCCTCGGTGAAATCGCCCTGGGCAGCGAAAAGCGACAGGCCTTGCAGCCGGTCATCCCGTTTCACCGCCAGCCAGGCGGCGAGGATCAGGGCCAGTGTGCCGCCCAGGCAATAGCCCGCCAGGTTGATTTTCTGGCCGGGCACGATATCGGACACGGCATCGAGCGCGGCCAGGGCGCCGTCACGCACATAGTCGTCCATGCCCTTGTCGCGGTCGGCGCTGCCGGGGTTTTTCCATGACACCATGAAGACGGTGTGGCCCTGCGCGACCAGCCAGTTGACGAGGGAACTGTGCGGCGACAGGTCGAGGATGTAGTATTTCATGATCCAGGCCGGCAGGATCAGCACCGGCGCGGCATGGACATCCGGTGTCTGCGGCGCGTACTGGATCAGTTCGATCAGGTCATTGCAGAAAACGACCCGCCCCGGCGTCACCGCCACGGTCTGGCCGGGGGTGAAGGCGTCCATGCCCTTCGGGCGCTGGCCGGTGACGCGGCGCTGCCAGTCTTCGTAGAAGTGGATCAGGCCCTGCACGAGGTTTTGTCCGCCGGACTGCCGGACGGCCTTCTGGATCTCCGGATTGGTCAGCAGGAAATTCGCCGGCGACAGGGCATTGAGCACCTGGTGCGCCACAAAATTGATGCTGCGGGCATGGGCGGGCGCCAGGCCCGGAACATCCAGCGTCGCCCGGTCCCAGAAGGCCTGTGCCAGGTGGAAATTCTGCACATATTGCCGCCACGGCCACTGCTTCCACAGGTCGGAACGAAAGCGGGAATCGCGCGGCCCCTCGGCAAACGGATCGTGAAGGTGGGTCAACGGAAACAGGGTCAGTTCGGCCAGGCGACCGGGGCAAAAGGCCAGATGCGACAGCCAGGCAAAACCGGTTTCGGCCAGTCCCGCCGGCGTCAGGCCGAAGGTGAAATGCGACAGCCAGCCCTGCCATGTCTGATCCGCCTGATCGGCCATGTCCGGCGCCAGCCATGGTATCGGACTGGGTATCGGACTGGGCATCGGACTGGGCATCGGGCTGGCGGACGCGCGCACGTCCGAGACCGGACTTTCGGGTGTGATCGGGTCGAACATGGCGCCTGTATAGGCCGACCGCATCCTCATTCATTTGATCAAACGCAAATAACGGGAAATTTTATCCGGTTGGGCCGGCGCGCATCAGGCACCCCCCTTAACCTAAAAACGCCCATAGATTGCAATTGTCGCACGCTTGCGCTTTCTCAGGGTTGTGTTAAGGGTCGCACTTTGTTAGCGCCATCATGCCCGCGTGTCAGGGAGAACCACGGAGCCACCATGCCCAAACCCAGCCGGGCCACGCCGCATATTGTTGATGTCGCGGTAGGGGCCAATATCCGCCAGCGCCGCCGGGCGCTCAAGATTTCACAGGAAGCGCTGGCCGAGGCGATCGCCGTCACCTTCCAGCAGGTGCAGAAATATGAACGCGGCGCCAATCGGGTCAGCGCGTCATGCCTGTTTGACATCTGCCGGGTGCTCAGGTGCCATCCGGCGGACCTGATGCCGCCGCCGGACTGGTATCGGGACGAAAAAGCCGCGAAATGGATGACCGACGCCCGTGCGCTGCATGTGCTGCATCCGCGCCTTTTCGAGACGCTGATGGCCCTGCCGGAGGAAAACCTGCGCCTGCTGGTCGCCGGCCTTCAGGCCCTGACGGCGGAGCCGCCGGCCAAAGAGAAGCTGATCAGCGACAGGCACAACCGGGAGCTTATTGCCTGAGGATAGTCGGGTTGATATAGGTTGATAAGGGTGATTTTTTATCGGTAGCGTTTGCGTGTGTCTCATTGATGATAGCGGCATGAGACGACACGCCGCCAAAGACCCAGCCTTCGCCGCCGCCATGAAGCTCCTGCGCCAGCGCGCCGGCAAGTCACTGGCCGAACTGCAGGCCGATGTCGGGGTTTCCGCCCAGGCCATGAGCCGGTGGGAAAATGCCGCGGTGGCCTGGCCGGAGGAGCGGGTGGCGGTCTATCTGCGGGCGGTCGGCGCCAGCGAGGCCGATCTCGACCGCGAACTCTATTCCGTGTCCGAAGACCCGTTCGCGGCGCGTTTTCAGCGCAATGCCGCATGGTGGCAAGGCTTTCCGGCCGAACTGGAGAGCCATATCGTCTCCGATGAAAGCATGGCGCCGTGGTGCGAACCGGGCGAAAAGGTCTTCTTCCAGCGCGGCCGGCCACCCAAACGCCTGGAGGGCTGTTTTATCGAAATGAGAGACGGCACCCGCCAGGTTCGGCTCTATGAACGCGAACGCGACGGCTTTCTTTATTTCAGGCGGGTCAATCCGGAAAGCACGGAGCAGGTGCTGCATTCGCAGGTGACGGGGCTGCACCGCATTGTTTTGCGCGGTGATTGACGCTGATTGATTTGGGTGATAATTTCAACTTACAGGTTGATTTTATGCCGTGGTGAATTGTGGGCGATATCGGGCGCAAAGGACCGCATATCATTGACGTGACGGTCGGCGACAATATTCGCCGGCGACGGCGCAGCCTGGGTATTTCGCAGGAAGCGCTGGCCGCCGCCGTGAACGTGACCTTCCAGCAAATCCAGAAGTACGAACGCGGCGCCAATCGGGTCAGCGCATCGCGCCTCTACGAAATCAGCCGCGTGCTGGCCTGCGACGCCGGCGATCTGATGCCGCGCGGCGAGTGGCGCACGATGAGGGTGAGCCAGGACTGGCTGCGGGATGCACAGGCCCTGCATGGCCGCCATCCGCGCCTGTTCACACAGTTGACGAAGTGGCCGGAAGATCGCCTGCGCCTGCTACTCGTCACCCTGCAGGCACTTCATCCGCAAGATGTGTGAATAGATGGTGACACTGCCTTGTAATGAAGGCGGATCGGCCTACCTGTGAAGGGCATTTCCCTTTATAACAGGACACCCCTATGTTTCGTTGCGAAGCCTATGCCGCGCCCGCGGCCGACAAGCCTCTTAGCCCACTGACCATCGAGCGCCGCGACCCGACGCCGGAAGATGTAGTCATCGATATTCTCTATTGCGGTGTCTGCCATTCCGACCTGCACATGGCGCGCAACGAATGGCATTTCACGACCTATCCGGTGGTTGTCGGCCATGAGATCGTCGGGCGCGTGTCGAAGATCGGCGCGGACGTGACCAAATTCAAGGTCGGCGACCTGGTGGGGGTCGGCTGCATGGTCGATTCCTGCCGGACCTGTCCGAATTGCCGCGAGGGGCTGGAGCAGTACTGCGATGTCGGCAATATCCAGACCTATGGCGGCATCGAGCCGCAGACCGGCAAGCCGACCGCCGGCGGCTATTCCAGGTCGATCACCGTCTATGAAGGCTTTGTGCTGAAGGTCTCGGAAAAGCTGGACCTGGCGGCGACTGCGCCGCTGCTCTGCGCGGGCATTACCACCTGGTCGCCATTGCGGCACTGGAAGGTCGGGCCCGGCATGAAGGTGGGCATTGTCGGCCTCGGCGGCCTCGGCCATATGGGCGTGAAGTTCGCCCGCGCCCTTGGGGCGCATGTCGTGCTCTTCACCACCTCACCATCCAAGGTCGAGGACGGCAAGCGGCTGGGCGCCCATGAGGTTGTCATCTCGAAGAATGAGGACGAAATGGCGGCGTACGCGCAATCATTTGATTTCATCCTCGATTGTGTCTCCGCCGATCACGATATCAATGCCTACCTCAACCTGCTCAAGCGTGACGCCACACTGTGCCTCGTTGGCGCGCCGGAAAATCCGCAGGCCATCGCTGCCTTCCCGCTGCTGATGAAACGTCGTCGCTTCGCCGGCTCAGGCATTGGCGGCATCGCCGAGACCCAGGAAATGCTGGATTTCTGCGCCGAGCACGGCATTACCTCGGATGTCGAGGTCATCGATATAAAGGATATCAATACGGCCTATGAGCGGATGCTGAAACAGGATGTCCGCTATCGCTTCACCATCAACATGGCGACCTTGGGCGAGCCAGCCTTGTAAAACTCGCAGGATTCCCCATTTAAGTGAATCAGAACGGCGGCTCCATAAGGGGCCGCCGTTCTGATTCACGGTGCTAAAACGCCCGTTTCCCCCGCACAATGCGTCATTAACCGCAGCCTGAGCATGGCTGCGCGCTTTATCCACATATGTGGATCAATCAAACACTATATATAGATATGTTGTGGACAGATGAAATTCCCCTCATACCATATATTGCGGTTTTTAACATTTCGTTTACCATCTGTTGATGACTGGGGAGCAAGTCCCTTCGGGAATATCTATATCTTGTGGCTTCATTACTTTTGAACCGCAAGCGATTATAGATAAGCATGGGAGAGTGAGAGTAATGAGCTGGACCGACGAACGCGTTGAGACCCTGAAAAAGCTCTGGCAGGAAGGCCATTCCGCCAGTCAGATCGCCAAGCAGCTTGGCGGCGTCACGCGCAATGCCGTCATCGGCAAGGTGCATCGCCTCGGCCTCTCCGGCCGCGCCGCGCCCTCGCAGCCGACGCGTCCGCTGTATAAACCCGCGCGTCCGCCGCGTCCGGCCGCGTCGACCGCTTCACATGCCGAACGCCCGGCCGCACAGGCGCCCGTCCGTCGCAGCGAGCCGGTCCTGGCCCGCCCGGTGATCAGCCAGCCCGTCACGCCCTATGTCGAAGAACCCGGCACCGCCACGGTGCTGACGCTCGGCGCCAAGATGTGCAAGTGGCCAATCGGCGACCCGTCCTCGGACAGCTTCTCCTTCTGCGGTCGCCGTTCGGATGAAGGCACGCCCTATTGCGTCGAGCACGGCCGCGTCGCCTACCAGCCGTCGCAAAAGGCCAAGAAGCGCGACAGCGGCGCGGACCTCTCCCGCAATCTGCGCCGTTATCTGTAAAGCCCGATCCCTGAAATTTTAAAAGCCCCGCAGCCTGGAGCTGCGGGGCTTTTATCTTGAGCGTGATAATCGTTATGGTCCCAAAACCCTGCTATTTCACGCCCATCTTCTTCTGCAACTCCGAAGACGAGGTCGTGTACTGGAAGCGCAGCTTCTTATCCGGATAGACATAGCGGAACGCCTGCTGTGCCATCAGCGCCGCCTCGTGGAAGCCCGACAGGATCAGCTTCAGCTTGCCCGGATAGTAGTTGATGTCGCCAATGGCGAAGATTCCCTTGGTCGAGGTCTCGAACTTCTCCGTATCGACCGGAATCAGGTTCTCATGCAGGTTCAGGCCGAACTCGGCTACCGGACCCAGCTTCATGGTCAGGCCGAAGAACGGCAGGAAGGCATCGGCGGCGATGTGCGATTCCACACCGTTCGCGTCCTCGATGGCGACCGACTCCAGGAAGTGGCCGGTCTCACCCTTGAGCGCCGTGGCCTGGGCGATGATCAGGTCCATCTCACCGGCGGCCACCAGTTCGCGCATCTTGGCAACCGAGTGCGGCGCGGCGCGGAAGTCGTCGCGGCGGTGAATGAGCGTGACGCGCTTGGCGATGGGTTGCAGGTTGAGCACCCAGTCGAGCGCGCTGTCGCCGCCGCCGGAAATAACGATCTCCTTGTCGCGGAAGGTGTCCATCTTGCGCACGGCATAGTGAACGCCCTTGCCGGCGCCGAGGTTTTCAAAGCCGTCAATGCCAGGAATTGGCGGCTTTTTGGGCTGGAACGACCCGCCGCCGGCCGCAATTACGATCGCCTTGGCGTAAACAACGGTCTTCTGGTCGGTGGTCACCTCCCAAAGGCCTTCATGCTCGCCTTCACCGACCTTGCGCACGCCCACGGCCATTTCGCCGAGGTGGTACTTGGCGCCGAACGGATGGATCTGCTCGAGCAGACGCTTGGTCAGGTCGTCGCCGGAAATGATCGGCCAGGCCGGAATGTCGTAGATGGGCTTTTCCGGATAGAGCTCGGCGCACTGGCCGCCGACCTTGTCGAGAATGTCGATCAGGTGGCACTTGATATCGAGGAGACCGAGTTCGAACACGCTGAACAAGCCAACCGGCCCGGCGCCGATAACAACCACATCTGTGGTCCAGGTGCCGCCGGCTTCGAGCGCATCGATGTGATGAAGCGGATTGGCTTCGGTCATTTTTTTCTCCAAATTCAATCGAGATAGTTTTTTTAAACTGAAAGACGCTATAAAGAAGCGTCCGGTTAAGGGCAACTGAGGCTATGTGGCCAGGTCAGGGGTTAGAATATGTCGCGTGATCGTCTGCCGCCGCTGTCGGCGCTTCGGGTTTTTGAAGCCGCCGCCCGCCATGAAAGCTTCAAGCAGGCCGCCGAAGAACTGTTTGTGACGCCGGGCGCGGTGTCGCAGCAGATCCGCTTGCTGGAAGAACATGTCGGCGTGGAACTGTTTGTGCGTGACGGCCGCCGCGTCGTGCTCAGCGATGCCGGCAAGGCTTCGGCGCAGATTCTGAAAGAAGCCTTCGAGAAGATGTTCGAGGCCACGCGCCTGATGAAACAGGGCAACCAGAAAGGCCGTGTCACGGTTTCCGCTGCGCCGAGTTTCGCCGCCAAATGGCTGATGCCGCGTCTCTATGACTTTAGCGCCGCTAACGAAGATATCGATGTCTGGGTGAGCGCCGATATGGCGCCGGTCGATTTCGCCACCAGCGACATCGATCTCGCCATCCGTTACGGCAACGGCCACTACAGCGGCCTCAATGTCGAGCACCTGCTGGCCGAGGCCGTCGTGCCGGTCTGCTCGCCGCTCCTGTACGAGGCCGCGCCGATCCGCAAGCCCGCCGACCTCAGCCACCATGTCCTGTTGCATGATGTCGGCTTCGAGACCGATCCCTCCTGCCCGGATTGGGCCATGTGGCTGAAGGCGCATGGCGTCGAGGGCGTCGATGCGACGCGCGGCCCGCGTTTCAACCAGTCGAGCATGGTCATCGAAGGCGCGGTCGCCGGCCGCGGCGTCGCCCTGGCCAAGCGCACCATTGCCGAAGCCGACCTCAAGGCCGGCCGCCTGATGGTGCTGTTCGATGAAAAGGACAAGCCGCTGGAATACGGCTATTATCTTGTGTGGCCGCAGACCCGCGAACCGACCCCGGCGCAGATGCGCTTCATGGAGTGGCTGCGCGCCGAGGCCCTGCGCGTTGATGGCGCGCCGAACGCCCACATCGAGCCGCCAGTCTTCGCTGCGATGGATATTTAAAAGAATCTCCTCCCCATTTCTTAAATGGGGAGGTGCCCCGGCTTGTCCGGGGCGGAGGGGCGCCCCTCCGTCGTCGCTGCGCCTGAAGGCGCACGCCGCCACCTCCCCACTTCGTAGGGAGAAGGGAGCATGGCTGACCACGGGCCGGTTCAATTCCACTAGTCCGCCGCCATCCACGGCGGGACCGGCAGACCCTTTTCGCGCAGGAAGGGCGGGTTGAAAATCTTCGAGGCATAGCGGTTGCCGTAGTCGCACAGCACGGTGACGATCGTCTTGCCGGGGCCAAGATCTTTCGCCATCTTCATTGCGCCGACGATATTGAGCGCGGCCGAGGTGCCCAGGCACAGGCCCTCGGTCTGGATCAGATCATAGAGCACGGGCAGCCATTCCGAATCCGCTACCTGATACGAACGATCGACGGTGATGCCTTCCAGATTGGCGGTGATGCGGCCCTGGCCGATACCTTCCGAAATCGACGTGCCTTCGGATTTCAGTTCGCCCGTGGTGTAATAGCTGTAGAGCGCGGCGCCGAACGGATCGGCCAGACCGATCTGGATGTCCGGGTTCTTGTCTTTCAGGTAGAGGCTCAAACCACCCAGTGTGCCGCCCGAGCCGACAGCGCAGATAAAGGCGTCCAGCTTGCCACCGGTCTGTTCCCAGATTTCCGGGCCGGTGCCTTCGATATGGGCGCGGCGATTGGCGACATTATCAAACTGGTTGGCCCAGATGACGCTTTCACCGGCATCGCGCAGTTCCTGCGCCAATGTGCCTGAATAGCGGACATAGTTGCCGGGATTGGCGTAAGGGACGGCATCGACCTCGATCAGCTCGGCCCCGAAAGCGCGGATGGCGTCCTTCTTTTCCTGCGCCTGGGTGCGCGGAATGACGATCCTGGTCTTGTAACCCAGGGCATTGGCAACAAGGGCCAGGCCGATGCCGGTATTGCCGGCCGTGCCTTCGACAATGGTACCGCCCGGCTTCAGCGAGCCATCGGCTTCGGCGGCACGGATGATCCAGAGCGCGGCGCGGTCCTTGATCGACTGGCCGGGATTGAGAAACTCCGCCTTGCCGTAAATCTCGCAGCCGGTCGCCTCGCTGGCGGCCTTCAGGCGAATGAGGGGCGTATTGCCGATCAGATCGACAACGGACAGGGCGCGCTTCGCGGTGACAGTCTTGGCCATGGGGGAGTCCTAATAAGGGATGCGGCTTGCTAACAGATGCGCACCGGCAACCCAAGCGATGGATTCTAAGCCGGCGATTTAGACATTCTGGCTTATGTCCACAAGGAAAAGCTTTTGGCGATCACGGCTTTATGTCTATATGCCGCCGACGCCTGATGAGCAGGCGCAGGCTTTTGAGGATCAGGACAGGGCGCGCATGGCCGTTTTTACCCCCGTATCTCTGGAGGACGCCCGTGCCTATCTGAGCGCCTATGATATAGGTGAACTGATCCATCTCGAAGGCATCGAGGAAGGGGTTTCCAACACCAATTTCAAGGTAGAGACGACCTCCGGCCTCTATGCCCTGACGCTTTTCGAGTCCGCCACGCCGGAAGACTCGCTGCCGTGGTTCATGGACTATACGCTTTATCTCGACCGCAAGGGCTATCCGGCGCCCGGCCCGGCACTAAAGCGTGACGGGCAATCGCTGGGGCGGATCAATGGCAAGCCGTGCGCCCTGATAAAGTGGCTGCCGGGCCGCTGGCCGCGCAATCCCGATACGCGACATGCCGCCTCGGCCGGGGAGTATCTGGCGAAGCTGCATCTGGTCGGCGGCGATTTTCCGCAGGTCCGCGAAAACACCATGGGCATAGCCCACTGGGAAGGGCTGATCGATCGCTGCGAACCGCGCGCCGCCACCTCGCCGCGCGCCCAGGAGATACTGGCGGACTTCCGTGAGGAACTGGCCTTTCTGCGGGGCGTTTGGCCCACTGACTTGCCGCTGGGCGCCATCCATGCCGATTATTTTACCGACAATGTCCTGATGAATGATGACGGCATCGTCACCGGCGTGATCGACTACTATTATGCCTGCACTGATTTTTACGCCTATGATCTGGCGGTGGCGCTGAATGCCTGGGGCTTCACGCCGGGCGGCCAGCCGCAGCCGCAGATGATCTCGGCCTTCATCAAGGGCTATAACGAGACGCGGCCGCTTTCGGAAGCCGAGATCAATGCCCTGCCGCTGTTTGCGCGTGGTTCGGCCGTGCGCTTTACCCTGACGCGGCTCTATGACCTATTGAACCACGACCCGTCATGGGTGGTGAAGCCGAAAGACCCGGAAGCCTTCTATCGCCGGCTGGATTATCATCGCGGCATCAAGACCGGGCACACGTATTTTTAGCCCTGAAACGCCTTGACCGCCTCCAGCGCGGCGAACTCGTCATTGCGGATCGCCTGAATGGTTTCCTTCTGGCCGTGCAGCTTCCGGATCGCTTCCGGCACTTCGGGCGCGAAGCCGAGCGCCTTGGTGACGAAATCCGGGAACTTGGCGGCGTGGGCGGTGGAAAGCGCGATGATCGGCTGGCCGTCATTGCGTTTGAGCGCGGCGGCGATCGCCACGGCGGTATGCGGACAGATGACCTTGCCCCACTTGTCGTGCGCATATTTGATCGTCTGCGCCGTTTCCTCCTCGCTGATCGTCGAGGCCGTCACTTGCGCGCGCAGGGCATCCTGCAGGTCGCCGGAAAGATGGACATTGCCGGTGGCGTTGAAATTGTCAAACACACCCTTGGTGCCTTCGGCCGAACGGTTCGAGGCTTCGAAGACCAGCCGCTCGAAGTTCGACGGCGCCTGGACGTCCATACTGACCGAAGCGGTTTCGACCGCCTGATGGCGGACATAGTGGCCGGTATTGATGGCTTGCGCCAAGGCATCATTGCGGTTCACGGCGGCGTGGATATGGCCGACATTACCGCCGATCTTGCGCCCCACCCAGCCGGCGAAAGCGTCGCCGAAATTGCCGGTCGGCACCACGAATTCCGGCTTGTCCGCGCCCGAAGCGGCGGCCGCGGCGAGATAATAGGGCACCTGGCCCAGCAGCCGGCCCCAGTTAATCGAGTTGACCGAAGAAATCAGGCCATTCTGCTTCAGCTCTTCTTCGCCCAGCAAGCGCTTTACCATGCGCTGGCAATCATCGAAATCGCCTTCGACGCCGATATTGAGCACATTATCAGCCTCAACCGTCGTCATCTGCAACCGCTGGACAGGCGAGACGCGACCGAGGGGATGGAAGACCACCAATTTCACATGTTCCGAACCGGCGAAGGCGCGCACGGCCGCGGCGCCGGTATCGCCGGAGGTGGCGGTGACGAGCGTTAGCTTCTCGCCCGTTTGCGCCAGGGCGGCGTCGGTCAGAGGGGCGATCATCTGCATCGCCATGTCCTTGAAGGCGAGCGTCGGGCCATGCCATAGTTCGAGGATCCACAGATTGTCCTCGACCTGGACCAGCGGCGTCTGTCCGGCTTCATTCAGGAAGGCGGATTTCGTGCGGGCGGCCGCCTTTTGCACGGCCTCGGCGCCCAGCACATTGACGCCGAACAGGGTCAGCAGCTTTTCGGTGAGCAGGCCGTAATCACCGGATGAAGCTGCGGCGAGATCAAAATTAGGTGTCGGATAGGTCTCAGGCACATAGAGGCCGCCATCGGGCGCCAGGCCATCGAGCAGGGCGCCGGCAAAGGTACGGGGTTCGCGGAAGCCGCGGGTGCCTATATAGTTCATTTTGTTACCAAATTTGCCAAATAACGTAAGGTCTTGCGTAAGCGCTCGCAATGCCGTTAAGAAGCGCGCGAGTTAACATCTAAAACGCCTGAGATAAAGACCTTCATGTCGCTGGATGCCATTAAATCACTGCCCGATGTGCTGGCGTCCGCTCGTCGCATTACCATCAAGGTCGGCTCGGCCCTGGTGGTCGATGCGGCGAGCGGCGTGGCCGATGCGGCGTGGATGCGCGGACTGGCGGAAGATATCGCGGCGCTGATGGCGCAGGGTAAGTCGGTTCTGCTGGTGTCTTCCGGCGCTGGCGCGCTCGGCCGCCGTTATCTCGGTCTGACGCGCAAGAAGCTGAAACTGGACGAGAAACAGGCCGCCGCCGCTGCTGGTCAGCCGCGTCTGATGAGCGCCTGGGAAGAGGCGTTTCAGACAGTTGGCCTCAAGACCGCGCAGGTTTTGCTGACCCGCGAGGATACCGAAAAGCGCCGCCGCTGGCTGAACGCGCGCGCCACCATCGATACCCTGTTCGATCTGGGATGCGTGCCGATCGTCAACGAAAACGACACGGTGGTGACCGAGGAAATCCGTTATGGTGATAATGACCGCCTGGCCGCCCGCGCCGCGCAACTGGTGCGCTCGGAGGCGCTGGTCCTGCTGTCGGATATAGATGGTCTTTATACGGACGATCCGCGCCGCAATGCTACCGCCGAGCACATTCCGCTGGTCGAAAAGCTGGATGCGAGCATTGAGGCCATGGCCGGTGGCGCCAATGCGCAAGCAGGCGTCGGCACCGGCGGAATGACCACCAAGATCGCCGCCGCCAAGATCGCCGGTTCGGCTGGCTGCGCCACTATCATCGCGTCCGGCCAGACGATCCGGCCCCTTTCCAACATGGCGCGCTTTACGGTGATCAGGCCGCAGGCCACGGCCAGCGCCGCCTATAAGGCGTGGATCGCCGGGACCGTGGTGCCGGCGGGCAAGCTGATGCTCGATGAAGGGGCGGTGCGGGCTTTGCATAATGGCAAGAGCCTGCTGCCGTCGGGGATTGTCGAGGTCACCGGCCAGTTCGACAAGGGGGACAGCGTATCGATCATTTCGCCGGCGGGCGTCGAGGTGGCGCGCGGCATCGTCACCTATTCCGCCGAAGCCATCCGTGCCATTCGCGGCCGCGGCAGCCACGACATCGAAGGGATATTGGGCTATACCTCAGGGGATGAGGTCATCCATCGGGATGACATGGCACTGGTGTGAGTGTCACATCATTAAACGCACATATTTCTCGAAATCAGAAACCGGCATATACGAGACACTCAAAACTATTTTTATGGGCAATTTCCTTTGAGTGCCGTAGCCTTTTTTATCCTCAGTAACGCATTCCAAAATCAGTTTCTCAAATTCAAATCTGTCAAATACCCAGTTTCCAACTCTGAAAGCTTTAAGATCAGGAAGGACTATGTCATGTTTCGCATAACGCCCAATTCCAATTTCTTTTAATTGCTTCCAGAGTTCAGGTGTGGGTGGATAATCTCCACTAAAAAATCTGAATTCAGGCGTTCTGCCAATATGCTTTAATTCGTAGTGTGCGGTGCCATCCCGTTTTGTCCGAATTCTTGAGAACAGTAGTTCTCGATCCTTATCTATTAGATTCAGTTCTTCTTCCTGCGGGAGAAATGTCATAAACCGTTCCTTCACAGTGATTGGGACTTTGTTCCACGGATAATGCGGATTTGGAAAAGACGCCAGAACGAACTGAATAATATCCCATGAAACGGTCGTAATTGGCGGTGATTGCGCTATATAGCCCTTGAATAACAAGGAGCCTCAAGATGGATGACCAGAGCCGCCTTTCACTGAATGACCTGATGAACGACATGGCCGCCAGGGCCAAACTCGGCGCGGAAGCTTTGCGTCTGGCGGGGCCAGAAGCACGCACCAAAGCCATTCTCGAAGCTGCCAAGGCGATCCGCCAGCGCGAGGCGCAGATCCTCGCCGCCAACGCACAGGACCAGCAGTTTGCCCGTGACAAGGGCCTGACCGACGCCATGATCGAGCGCCTGATCCTTAATCCGGCGCGTGTCGAAGCCATGGCGAAGGGGTTGGAAGAGGTCGCGGCCCTGGCCGATCCTGTCGGGCGCGAACTGGCGCGCTGGACCCGCCCCAACGGTCTCGATATCGCCCGCGTCTCGACTCCCATCGGCGTCATCGCCATCATCTATGAGAGCCGCCCGAACGTGACGGCCGATGCGGCCGCCCTGTGCATCCGCTCGTCAAACGCCGCCATCCTGCGCACCGGTTCTGAAGCGCTCAATTCGGCCCTGGCCATCTACGCCGCCTTCGAGGACGGCTTCCGCGCCGCCGGCCTGCCGGAATACTGCGTGCAACTGGTGCCGACCTCCGACCGCGACGCCGTGGGCCTGATCCTCGGTGGCCTCGACAAGGCGATCAATCTCATCATTCCGCGCGGTGGCAAGTCGCTGGTGGCGCGGGTACAGGCCGAGGCGCGCGCACCGGTGCTGGCCCATCTCGAAGGGCTGAACCACACCTATATCCACGCCGCCGCCGACCCGAAAAAGGCGCTGGAGGTGACGCTGAACGCCAAGATGCGCCGCGTCTCGGTCTGTGGTGCCACCGAAACCCTGCTGATCGACGAGGCCGTGGCGGCGAAACTGCTGCCGCCCATCGCTGAGGCTCTGAAAGCTGCCGGCTGCGAGCTGCGCGGCGATGACAAGGCGCGGGCCATCTATCCGATGTCGGCCGCCAAGGAAGACGACTGGTGCACGGAATACCTGTTGCCGATCCTGTCGGTGAAGGTGGTAAAGGACGAGGCAGAAGCCATCGCTCATATCAGAACCTATGGCTCCGGCCATACCGAGGCGATCATCACCGAAGATGCACACGCCGCCGAAACCTTCCTCAACGCGGTCGATTCCGCCATCGTCATCTGGAATGCCTCGACGCAATATGCCGACGGCGGGGAATTTGGTTTCGGTGCGGAAATCGGCATTTCGACCGACCGCCTTCATGCGCGCGGGCCGGTGGGCGTCGATCAGTTGACGACCTTCAAATACGTCGTGCGCGGTGACGGGCAAACACGCCCGTAACTTGCCCTCAAACTTGTCAGTACGCCGATTAATCGCCTGTTTACGGCCAGGTCACCAAACTGTCGTCAAATCGCTATAAACACGACGTTCTTTAAGTCATAAGATGAACGCCGCGAGGTTTGGGTACAAAATGGAAAAGCGTCAGAGCGTCTGGAAGTTCGTCCCGGTCGGCACCGTTATTGGCTGCGCGATCCTGGTCGCCATGGCCTTCCTGCCGCCGATGCATCTGTTGACCATCATCGTGGCCCTGCTGGTGATCGGTTATACAGCCATTCGCTATCTGGTCCTTCTGGGAGATGCCGAGGAGAAGATCCGCGCGCTTAAAGTCCCGGAAAAGCAGAACAAGGTCCAGCCATTGGGACCAAGCTTCCAGGAAGTCCTCCGCGCCGTGCCGGATCCGGTAATGATCGTTTCCGGTCACGAGCCGGACGATATCGCTGCGCGCCGCGTCATCTTCGCCAATGATGCCGCCCAGACTGTATTTCATCTGCGCCCCGATGGCGGCCCGCTGGTCGGCGCCATTCGGGTGCCGGAAGTGCTGGAAAATGTTGATGAAGCCCTGTTCGGCGGCATAACCGGCTCGGTCGATTTTGAGACCAGCGGCGGCGCGCGTGATCAGTTCTGGCGCGCCTTTTCCGCTCCTCTGCCGATGGAAAAGGCACATGATGGTCAAAGATTGGCCTTGCTGGTGATCCGCGATGAAACCGACGCCCGCCGCATGGAGCGGATGCGCGCCGATTTCCTGGCCAATGCCTCGCACGAACTGCGCACGCCCCTGGCCTCGATCACCGGCTTTATCGAGACCCTGCGCGGGCCGGCGCGCGATGATGAGCAGGCGCGTGACAGATTTTTGACAATCATGGGCGCCCAGGCCGATCGCATGGGGCGTCTGATCGCCGATCTGCTCTCCTTGTCGCGCATCGAAATGAGCGAACATGTGCCGCCTTCAGGCGAGGCGGACCTGGCCCTGGCCGTGCGCGATGTGGTGGACAGCCTGAGCGTGCTGGCCCAGCAGAAGGGCGTGCGCCTGCGCATCGATGCGCCCCGGCCCGGTCTGTTCCCCATCATCGGCGACCGCGACCAGATCCTCCAGGTGGTGCAGAACCTCACCGATAATGCGCTGAAATATGCGCCGCAAGGCTCGGAGGTCAGCATCACGGTCTGTTTCGATGTCACCCTGCCGCAGGCGATGTCCCTGAACGACAAACAGGCCGCGAAACTGGTTTTGCTGCGCCCCGACCGAAATGTGCATGAATATTATGCACGGGTCACGGTGCGCGACGAAGGCCCTGGAATCAAAAGGGAATTCCTGCCGCGCCTGGCCGAGCGCTTCTATCGGGTCGAAGGCCAGAAGAGCGGCGACAAGCTGGGCACCGGCCTGGGGCTGGCCATAGTCAAGCACATCATTAACCGCCACCGCGGGGGGCTGGTGGTCGAAAGCCAGGGAGCGATGTCGGCCAAGGAAGACGATATTCTGGAACGCGACGGTAAGGTGACAGCCCTCCCCCAGGCGCCCCAAAAACAGGTCGTGACCTTTACCGCTTTCAGTGCCTATTTTCCGCAGACCCGCGCCTTTGGGTCTGTCGAGCCGCCGCGTTTGGTGACGGGCACCTCGACAATTCTCAAAGACGCCGGCTGACTGCCGGAAAACCGTTAAGTATCTTTTTCAAACCCGCATTATAAAACTGTCACAAAATACGCCTATTGGGGCTATAGTTCCCGGCATCAGGCGTCGTGCGTCGGCTACCAGGAACAAGGAATTCAAAAGGTGTCGTTCAAGATGAATACCCACATCGTCAAGACCTATGGCGACGAACTGGACCAGTTGTCCGCTGAAGTGGTGCTCATGGGCGGCCTGGCCGAGGCGCAGGTGGCCGAGGCCGTCGAAGCCGTGGCCCGCCGCGATGTCGCCCTGGCGCAGAGCGTTGTGGCCCGTGACCACAAACTCGACGAACTGGAAAAGGATGTCGAGCGCAAGTGCATTCGTCTGATCGCCCTGCGCCAGCCGATGGCCGACGACCTGCGCAAGACCGTGGCCGCCATGAAGCTGGCCACGGCCCTGGAACGCACCGGCGATCTGGCCAAGAACATCGCCAAGCGCTCGATCGTCATTTCCGAAGCCGAGCCTATGACGCCGCTGACCCGCTCGATCGAACGCATGGGCAAGCTGGTTTCCTCGCGCCTGCGTGATGTGCTGGACGCCTACAAGTCCGGCAAGGTTGACCTGGCCCAGAGCGTCTGGTCGTCCGATACCGAGGTGGACGAACACTATAACGCGCTGTTCCGCGAACTGCTCACCTACATGATGGGCGATCCGCGCACCATTTCGGCCTGTACGCACCTGCTCTTCATGGCCAAGAACCTGGAGCGCATCGGCGACTACGCCACTAACATGGCGGAACACATCAATTACGAGCTGACCGGCGAGGACTATGTCGAATCCCGCCCGAAGGCCAGTAATCTGGACCAGTAACCCGTAACCGCCGCAGAGACGCATGAAGCCCTACATCATAGTTGCCGAAGACGAAGACGCCCTCAGCACCCTCCTCAGCTACAACCTGGAGAAGGAAGGGTATGATGTCGGGGTCGCCACCGATGGCGACGAAGCCCTTGTGATGGTGAAGGAACGTGCGCCAGACCTGCTGGTTTGCGACTGGATGATGCCGAAGGTATCCGGCATCGAGGTCTGTCGCCGTCTGCGCCAGCAGGCTTCTACCCGCAATCTGCCGATCGTCATGCTGACGGCGCGCTCGGAAGAAACCGATCGCATCCGCGGGCTCGATACCGGCGCCGACGACTATGTGGTCAAGCCGTTTTCGATGGTCGAACTGATGGCGCGCATCCGCGCCGTGCTGCGTCGCATTCGCCCGGCGCTTTCCGAGGATCGCGTCGAGTTCGGTGAAATCTCGGTCGATCGGCTATCTCATAGGGTTCAGCGCGCCGGCCGCGATATCCATCTGGGGCCGACAGAATATAAGTTGCTCGACTACCTGATGCAGTATCCGCGCCGCGTCTTCTCGCGCGAGCAACTGCTCGATGCTGTCTGGGGCAATGATGTCTATGTCGAGGCCCGCACGGTCGATGTCCATGTCGGCCGCCTGCGCAAGGCACTGAATAATGGCGACCAGTTCGACCCGATCCGGACGGTGCGCTCGGCAGGCTATTCCCTGGACATGCAGAACTGATAAGACGTTCTGCTGGTCTGCAACTCGCCGTCTGCCTGCGATACGGTGCTCACGTACTCAGGTGCGCTCCGCTCCGTTTCTCGTCAGCCAATGCCTTTCGACTCACGAGAACGTCTTATCTAAGGGCGGTTATACTGTGTGGTCTATCTCCACGCCGGGGGTGGGCCGGGGCGGCGCCAGGCTGATCTCGAAGCGGATTTCCTTGTTGCGGTAGTCAATCGTTACCGCCGCGAACTGGCGCAGATAGTCCATACCGATCAAGAGGGCGGGGCGCTGCGCGACCTTCCATATGGAAAAGTCAGGTATGTCGGCGATTGCCAGTGTGCCATTGGTAAAAGACAGGTCGTGCAGACGGATCCGGCCGACGGGGATGACGTCGCCGGTCACCTCGCCACCGGTCACACCGGTCAGGGTCATCCGCGCGGTACTGTACAGGTTGCGATTGCGATTTTTCAGGGCGTTGTAGAGCGACAGGTTGCCAACGGAAACTTCGGCGCCGGAATCGATGAAGGCAACCGCCGCCACGCTGTCTACCAGGCAATCAAAAACGCGCAGCCGGCCGTTCTTGCCCCGGGCGCGAACGCTGGCCATGCCCTGTGACTCCGGTGGTGCATGGTCGCGCGGCTGCTCTATCTTCAAGGCCTGATTACGGAAATCAAAGGTCACGCGGCTGCCATTTATAGCGTCGAGGCCAAGGTAGCCGTCGGCGAACAGATTGGCGCGCGGCAGGGTTGGCAGGTTGAGGCCCTCCCGTAGAAACGGTCCAAAGGTCAGGCGATCGACATGGACGGTTGTGACCGTGATCCGTCCGCCGATACCCTCCAGCGTAATGTTGCCGCCCGGCTGAAGACCCAGCGCCGTCGCCACCGTATCGGCGATGACCGTGCGTTCGGCGCCGGTATCGATGACAAAATGATAAGGCCCCTGGCCATTGATCATCACCTCTATGGTCAGGTGGCTGCTGGCGTCGGTGCGGGCAGCGAGACTGGCTGCATCCTGATCGGAATCGGGCTTCTGCAAGGAGGCATTGGCCGTGAGGGTCTGGGTCCAGCCGGGACCACCGGGCAAAAGGGAAGCAGCCAGAACCAGGCCGCCCGCCGCGAAACTCCGGCGCGAAAAAGGGTCAGACATGGCTGTTTATCCGTACGCCTGGAGATGGCAGGGGCGGCGCTTCGGTCAGTTCGAAGCGGATGGATTTCTGGCGATAGTCGATCGTCACGGCCGCGAACTGGCGCAGGAAATTCATGCCGATCAGCAGTCCGGGACGGTTATGCACGTTCCAGGAATCGAAGCTCGGCACATCGGCGATCGCCAGCCTGGAATCGGTGAAGGACAGGTCTTCCAGCTTGATGAGCGAGACCGGGATGACCTCGCTGAGGATTTCGCCCCCAGTCACGCCATTTAGAATGAGCGGTCCCAGATTTTGCAGGCCGCCGCGCAGGGCCAGCGCCGCCTTCAGCGCCCGGTTGCCGACCGAAACCTGGGCGCCGGTATCGATGAAGGCCGTGGCCCGGACATCGTCAACCAGGCAATCGGAAACACGCAGACGGCCGGAGGATCCGCTGGCCCACAGGCGCGTGGAGGTGCCCGGCCGGGCACGGTGATCTTCGCCGCGTTTACGCGGCTGCTCTATTTTCAGCGTCTTGCCGGCAAAATCAAAGGTGACGCGGCTCTCGCTGATCACATCGAGGCCGAGATAGCCGTCGGCCAGCAGATACTGTCGCGGCAGGACGGGCAGGGTCAGGCTCTTGCGTTGGAAGGGGCCAAAGATCAGGCTTTCGACCTGAACGGTTCTGGCCGGGATGCGCCGCGAAAAACCATCGACCACGACCGAGGCGCCCGGCGGCAGTCCCAATGCAAGGGCGACATTATCGGCCACGACGGAGCTTTCCGCGCCGGTATCGACAACGAAATGATAAGGGCCCCGGCCATTGATCATCACCTCGATGCTCAGATGATCGGCGTCATCCGTCCGGGCGGTCAGGGTGGCGGCGTCATGGTCCTCAGGAAGCGTATCCTTGGGCGGCGAAGTGACCTGCTGGGCGCCGGTCCGGTGCGCGATACAGAGGCCCAAAGCCGCCGCTACACCGCCTATGAGAGGGCGGCGCGACACACAGGCTGGCGACCGCGCGGGGATCCGGCTGTCAGGTTGTTTGTTCACGATGTTTCCCCCCGGACCTGTTATCTCCTGCCGGTGGCATAACAGTAACATCGTTCTTTAAAAGCGCAATCGCCGCTTTGGGTGTCTTACAGTCCGACGAAAAACGTCTTCGAGCAGTATTCGCAGGTGATATGCACACGGCCGTCGGCCTCCAGCATCTCGGCCTGCTCTTCATCGCTAAACGACTGCACCAGCCCCTCGACGCGTTCCTGCGTACAGCGGCAAAGCTTGTGAATCTGCTTGGCCGCGCTCAGGCGCACGCCGTCCTCATGGAACAGGCGGAACAACAGGCGGTCGGCTGGCAGGTCGAAATCGGTCAGTTCCTCCTCGCCCAGAGTCTCGAACAGGGCGCGGATATGCTGGAACGAGTCCTTTGTGTCACCGCGGGTCGCGTCGCCGGCAATGGCCTGGATCATAGCGCCTGCGGCGCGCCAATTCGGACCGTCTTCTCCGGCAAACTCGGTGCAGGCCAGCTTGATCTGGGTCGGCACCTGTTCCGACTGGCGGAAATAGGTCTCGGCGCACAGAGCCAGGCTCTCGCCCTCGATCGGGGTGATGCCCTGGTAGCGCTCGCCGTGGTTTTCCGGGTCGAGCGTCATGATAAAGGTGCCCTTGCCGAGCAGGGCCTGGGCGCCCAGGCTCTGGAAGCTGCCCTCATTGGCCGCCACCAGCGCCGCCAGTTCTTCCGGATCGAAACGGCAGAAGCCACGCAGGCCGCCCTTGGTGTCGTAATCGGCCACGACATAGCGCACCACGCCGTCGCCCTGAGCCTGAAGGATCAGTCGGCCCTCGAATTTCAGCGAAGCGCCCACCAGTACAGCCAGCACGCAGGCTTCACCCAGCAGGTTGGCGATCTGCGGCGGATAGTCGTGCGCCTTCAGTATCTGGTCGAGGGTCTCCCCGAGACGGACCAGCCGCCCATGCACGGGATGGGCTTCGATAACGAAGCGGGCGGAATAGTCTTCTGTGGGGTCAATAAGTTCGGGCATATATTCGCGCAGGAAATCAGAGGTTTTGGTTTCAGATTTTACGGGTTTGGCAGGTTTAGCGGTCATTCGTCTACAGTTTTAAAGAATTAAGCCGCCACATGCCATAATAAATGGCGAAGGCGGTTGTGCGGGGGGCACTTTTGTCTTATTTGCGGCGCATCTTTTGAAGTGGGCGGACGGCCCCTGGCGCCGGATCAGCCCTTAAATGGGCGTGACCGCTATGAATGCAAGCTTTCCTCAACCGAACCTGGCCACCGTCGTTCTCGACTTCGACTCGACCTTCACCTCGGTCGAGGCGCTGGATGTTCTGGCCGAGCTGCTGTCCGCCGCCGATCCCGCCCGTCATGCCGATGTCGCCCAGATCAAGACCCTGACCGACCAGGCCATGTCCGGCGAGATCAGCTTCGCCGAGGCGCTAAATCGTCGTGTCCAGTTGCTCAAGCCGACGCGTGACGACATTGCCGCCCTGATCGAGGTGCTGAAGACCAAGGTCAGCGCTTCGGTGATCCGCAACAAGGCGGTGTTCGCCGAGAACCCCGGCAAGTTCCGCATCATCTCAGGCGGCTTCCATGATTTCATCGACGCCGTGGTCGCCGATTACGGCATCGAGCCCGAATACGTCCTGGCCAATCGCCTGATCTGGAATGACGACGGTGTGGCTGTCGGCGTCGATCAGGCCAACCCGCTGTCGCAGGATGGCGGCAAGGTCGTGGCCCTGTCGGGCCTCGGCGTTGCCGGTGCGGTCGCCATGGTCGGCGACGGCTGGACGGATTTCGAGGTCTACAAGGGCGGTGCGGCCGAACGCTTCTATGCCTTCACCGAAAACGTGGTGCGCTCCAAGGTGGTCGCCGCCGTCAATGGCGATACCAGCCTGATCGCCGCCTCGTTCGACGAGGTGCTGCACGCCGAAGGCTATCAGGGCCGCTATTCCTTCCCGCGCTCCAAGCTGAAGGTGCTGCTGCTGGAAAACATCCACCCCGATGCCGTGCGCGCCTTCCGCGAGGAAGGCTATGACGTCACGACCGTCAAGGGCGCGCTTGACGAAGATGACCTGATCCAGGCGCTGCAGGGCGTTCATATCCTCGGCCTGCGCTCCAAGACCAACCTCACGGCGAAGGCCGTCGACGCCGCCGACAAGCTGATGGCGGTGGCCGCCTTCTGCATCGGCACCAACCAGATCGACCTCAAGGCGTGCTCGCAAAAGGGCATCGCCGTCTTCAACGCCCCCTACTCCAACACCCGCTCGGTGGTGGAAATGGTCATCGGCCTGATCGTCATGCTGACCCGCAATATACCCGACAAGTCGATCGCCATGCACAAGGGCAAGTGGGACAAGTCGGCCACCGGTGCCCATGAGGTGCGTGGCAAGACGCTCGGCATCATCGGCTATGGCGCCATCGGCTCGCAACTGTCGATCCTGGCGGAAGCCTTCGGGATGCGCGTCATCTATTTCGATCTCGCTGAAAAGCTGACTCTCGGCAATGCCAAGCGCTATCGCTCGCTCGATGCTCTGCTGGCCGAGGCCGACGTCATTTCGCTGCATGTCGATGGCCGGGCCGACAACAAGAATCTGTTCGGCGCGGCTCAGTTTAACCGCATGAAGGACGGCGCCCTGTTCATCAACCTGTCGCGCGGCCATGTTGTCGATATCGATGCCCTGTCAACGGCGTTACAGTCCGGCAAGATCTATGGCGCGGCCATAGATGTCTTCCCGCAGGAACCGCGCACCAATGACGATCCGTTTGAATCGTCGCTGATGGGCCTGAAAAACCTGATCCTGACCCCGCATATCGGCGGCAGCACGGAAGAAGCGCAGGAGGCCATTGCTGAGTTTGCTTCCGAACGCCTGCTGGGCTTCCTCAATCGTGGCGACACCACCTTCTCGGTCAATATGCCGCATGTTCAGTTGTCGGAAGTTTCCGGCCGCCACCGCTTCCTGCACCTGCACAGGAACGTGCCGGGCGTCATGGCGGCGATCAACGCCATCATGGCCAAGTACGACCTGAACGTCCTGGCCCAGCACCTGAAAACCAACGAGACCCTGGGCTATGTCATTGTCGATGTCGACAAGGGCTATCCGAAGGAAGCGCTGGAGGAGCTGAAGGCGGTTAACGGCACCCTGAAGTTCCGCTCACTCCAGTAGCGTTCTGGCGGGCTACAAATTGTCATCTCGCTGCGATACGGTGCTCACGTACTTAAGTACGCTCCGCTCCGTTTCTCACGAGCTAACAACTTTCGCCGCGCCATAACGCTCTGGGTTAATTTGGGATCAGTCGAAATAGAGCACATCGTCATCCGGATCTTCGTCCGGCGTGGCGGTGGGCTGGCTCAGGCGTTTCCATGCCTCGAAGACTTCCGGCGGCACCTTGGCCGGCCGCTTGCCGTCATCCGGCATTTTCTGGATGAAATTGAATTTCAGCCCCATGCGGTTGGCCATCGACCAGGCCGGCGATCCGCGTTTGACCATGGCGGTATCGAGATCGATCAGCCAGATTTCAGCCGGAATATGATCCAGGTTTTCCATGGCGACACGGGCGCCGCTGGCGCTCTGGTCAAGGATGCGGCAATTGATCACCTGACGGCTGGAAAGAAACAGCATGGCGCCACGATCATCGCACTGGGTTCGGGGTTCAGAACGGCGGTCGGCATATTGATCCGGCATGATGACCTCTACGGCCGACCGCACCGGCGCAGGCTGAGCTGCGGTAACGGGCGGGGCGGGACGGCGGATAGGCGGGGTCATGATCAACCTGAAAGCAGAAATGGGCAAAGGGCCATGTGACGGGCACATGGTGCATACGCATACGCGGCACTAAAGGATCACTGGGCACTCACCCGGCCGTCGTTAACGCGGCGGCTTGCGGGTTTTCGCGTATGACTACGCTGTTGGCCAATACTATAGGTGCCTTTGGTTTATAAAAAATGAGTGAGTCCACAAAAGGGATGCCGGCGGCGCAACAGGATGTGGATATTTTGTTTTGCAGCGCAAATGAGTGTCGCAAATTGCAACCCTTGACATTGCATTTGCAAACGGGCATTTAGCGTCTTCGCTTATGCGAAATAATTTTAATACGTCTTCCGCTTCAGCGGAAGCGCTGCCCTATATATCGGGCGCTGGCCGCGTGAGGTATGCTTCTTTACAGGGAAGTACATACCGCCAGTGATTTAAGACCGCCATTTTTGGCGATCTGCCATCTATAAAAATGACCGAAGTCCGTGACACGCGAACGCTTCGACCCTCAACTCCCGAACCGGCATGGGCCGGATGCGGGTAAGGGCCGCTGCGAAGGCGTGTGCTTTCGTGATGCCCGAAGCACATGAAAGTATGACGTGACCAAACTGTTTTCCGATCTCGGCCTCTCATCCACCCTGCTGATCCAGCTTGAAAAGGCCGGCTATACCCAGCCGACCCCGATCCAGGCCCAGGCCATCCCCATCCTGCTCGCCGGCCATGACCTGCTGGGCATCGCCCAGACCGGCACCGGCAAGACGGCGGCCTTTGCCCTGCCGATCCTGCAAAAAATCCTCTCGGACCGCAAGATGCCCACGCCTAAGCAGACGCGCGTGCTGGTACTGTCGCCGACGCGGGAACTGGCCTCGCAGATCGCCGAGAGCTTCCAGCAATATTCGCGTGGCACCGGCCTGCAGATCGCCACCATCTACGGCGGCTCGAAATACGGTCCGCAATACAAGGCCCTGAACGGCGGTATGGATATCCTTGTCGCCACGCCGGGCCGTCTGGTCGATCACATCGAGCAGAAGACCATTGACCTCTCCACCGTCGAATTTTTCGTCCTTGATGAAGCCGACCAGATGCTCGACCTGGGCTTCGTCAAGCCGATCCGCCAGATCGCCTCGCGCATCAAGGGCAAGCGTCAGAACCTGTTCTTCTCGGCTACCATGCCGAAGGAAATCGGCATCCTGGCCTCCGAACTGCTGAACGAACCGAAGAAGGTCGAGATCACGCCGGAAGCCACCACGGCCGAGCGCGTCGAGCAGACCGTCCTCTTCATCGAATCCCAGCGCAAACGCGCCCTGCTGACCGAGCTTTACGCCTCGGACGACCTGTCGCGCACCCTCGTCTTCACCCGTACCAAGCGTTCGGCCGACAAGGTGGCCGCCTATCTACAGGCCGGCGGCATCGAAGCGGCCGCCATCCACGGCGACAAGTCTCAGGGCCAGCGCGAGCGCGCCCTGCAGGCCTTCAAGGCCGGCAAGGTCCGCGCCCTCGTGGCAACCGATATCGCGGCGCGCGGCATCGATGTCGATAACGTCTCGCACGTTATCAATTACGAACTGCCGAACGTTTCCGAAGCCTATGTCCACCGTATCGGTCGCACCGCCCGTGCCGGCAAGAGCGGCATCTCGATCAGTTTCTGCTCGGATGACGAGCGCCGGATGCTGAAGGATATCGAGCGCATGACGCGCCAGCGCATCCCCTCCTACGATCGCCGCAAGGACCAGGCGCTGAAGCTGCTCGATGAAGCCATGCTGGCCTCGGGCGTGGCGGAAAAGCCGACCACGCCGGAGCGCATTCCCGTCAAACGTGAAGCCCGCCATATCGATCCGCACGCCGAAAACGTCCATAAGCGCAGCCGCAATCGTCCGGGTAAGTCCAATGCCGAGGGCTCGGACCGCGGTGACCGTTCGTTCGCCGACCGCAAGTTCGGCAAGAAGCCGGGTGGCAAAAAGGATTTCGGTCCTCGCCCGGCGGCCTATGATCCGATGGCTGCCGAGCGTCCGGCGCCGGTCAATACCGATGCCTTCTTCGAGAAGCGTGCCGAAAAGAAGCCATTCGGCAAGAAGAAGCCGTTTGACCGTAATGCCCCGCGCGGTGGCCAATACGGTGAGCGCGCTGAACGCAGCTATGATCGTCCGCGTTCGGAACATGTCCATGCCGAACGCCCGCGCGAATACACCCCGCGTGACGATCGTGGAGCTGATCGCCCCGCCCAGGAACGCAACAAGGCCCGTCCGTCCAGCCGCAAGGACAATGCCAAGGCCGGCGCCTCCAAGGGCGCCTTCAAGCCCGCCAACCCGCATTACAGCGACGCCCCGAAGGCCCGCACGGAAGGTGCCCAGTTCAAGCGCCGCTCGCGGTTGTAAAACCGGAGCCAAACCCCTGAATCGCCAAGAGCCGCGTGTGACCTTTGCACGCGGCTCTTGTGCTATTTTCACAGTTGTGTGAAGACGGGTTTTCCCGTTTAATAGAGGCGTGCCGAACAACGGCGCCAGTTACCCGAGGATGCCGATCGATGCCCGCTCTTTCGAGGATTGCCAAAGCCGCGACCAAAGCTGCCAGACAACCGATCGGCCTGATCACCTGCCTGATTGCGGCCCTGACCCTTTCGACGGGCTTGCTGATGACCGGCTGTACGCCGAAGGATAACGAAGCCGCCGCCCCCCTGGCCATCGTCGCCAAGACGGTCGATGACCATTCCTACGCCCGCCCGCAGGAGGCGCGCGTCAGCCATGTCGATCTCGACCTGACCGCCGACTTCAACCAGAAGATCCTCAAGGGCACGGCGACGCTCACCCTCGTCACCGAGGCTAATGCCAAGCAGGTCATCCTCGATACGCGCGCGCTCGATATCCAGTCGGTGACCGATGCCTCCGGATCTCCGCTGAAATTCACCCTTGGCAAGGGTAACGACATGATGGGCAAGCCACTGACCATCGAACTGCCGCAGGGGGCGCAGAAGATCGTCGTCCATTATGCCACGACGAAGGACGGCACCGCCCTGCAATGGCTCTCGCCCGAACAGACCGCCGGCAAGAAGCTGCCCTTCGTCTTCAGCCAGGGTGAGGAAATCCACACCCGCACCTGGATCCCGACCCAGGACAGCCCCGCCATCCGCCAGACCTACAGCGCGCGCATCGTCGTGCCGTCCAATCTGGTGGCGGTGATGAGCGCCGATCGCCTGACGCCGGAAGGCGAAAAGGTGGCCGGCCATCCGGCCCAGCGCGCCTTCCGTTTCGACATGAAAAAGCCGATCGCGCCCTACCTGATCGCCATCGCCATCGGCGATATCGGTTTCAAGGCCGAGGGCTCGCGCACCGGCGTCTATGCCGAAAAGGCAACGCTTGCCGCCGCCGCCAGTGAATTCAGCGACATGCAGTCCATGCTGGAAGCCGCCGAAAAGCTCTATGGTCCCTATCAATGGGGCCGCTATGACGTGCTGGTTCTGCCGCCGTCCTTTCCCTTCGGCGGCATGGAAAACCCAACCCTGACCTTCGCCACCCCCACGGTCATCGCCGGCGACAAGTCGCTGGTTTCGCTGGTGGCGCACGAACTGGCGCATAGCTGGTCCGGCAATCTGGTGACCAACGCCACCTGGGAGGATTTCTGGCTCAATGAAGGCTTCACGGTCTATTTCGAGGGCCGGATCATGGAAGAGGTCTACGGCAAGGAGCGCGCCGACATGCTGCGCGTCCTCGGCTGGCAGGATTTGCAGGGCACGCTGAAAGACCTGACCGAACCCGGCAGCAAGACCGCCAATCCGGATTTTACCCGCCTGCATCCGGATCTCAAGGGCATCAATCCAGACGATTATTTCAGCGACGTGCCCTATGAAAAGGGCGCCGCCTTTCTGCGGATGCTGGAAGCCCATTTCGGCCGCAAGAAACTGGATGCCTATCTCAAGGGCTATTTCCAGCGTTATGCCTTCCAGAGCATGACGACGGATGCCTTCGTCATCGACCTGCGCACCCACCTGCTGCACAATGACGCCGACCTCGAAAAGAGTCTCAAGATCCATCAGTGGCTTTATGACAAAGGGATGCCGGATAATGCCGTGGCCCCGACCTCGGCCCTGCTGGACGAGGTATCGGCCCAGGTGCTGGCCTTTACCGAAGGCACGCCCGCGAAGGATCTGAAGGTTGCGGATTACAGTTCGCCGCAATGGCAGTATTTCCTGACGCACCTGCCGGAAACCCTGACGGTCGAACAGATGGCGCAGCTAGATGATGCCTATGGCTTCTCGAAGACGCACAATTCGGAAATCCTGTTTGCCTGGCTGCAACTGGCGATCCAGCATCATTACCAGCCCGCCATGCCGGCGCTGGAAAGCTTCCTGACCGGGCAGGGGCGCCGCAAGTTCGTTGTGCCGCTGTTCAAGAGCCTGATGGCGCAGGAAGGCTGGGGCGTCGATATGGCTAAGGCCGTCTATGCCAAGGCGCGGCCCGGCTATCACGATGTCACCCGTCATACAGTCGACGACATCGTAAAGTAGCGGAAGCTACCAGGGCCTGAAATGCTTGCTCAGCTTCAGGCCCTGCCTCTGGTAGTTCGAGCCCAGTTGTCCGTAGAGCTTATCCGGACGGGCGGTCAGGGGTTCATAGACCAGCCTTGCTACGGTCTGGCCGTCTTCCAACAGGAAGGGCGTTTCATGGCAGCGCACTTCCAGCACGCCTTTTGAACCGGTGCCGGCCGCTTCCGCCGTGCCGAAGCCGGGATCGAAAAAGCCAGCATAATGGACGCGGAACTCGCCGACGCCCGGATCGATCGGCAGCATTTCCGCCGCCTCCATGGCCGGGATTTCGACATCGGTCTTCGAAGCCAGGATATAGAACTCACCGGGATCGAGCAGCAGTTCGCCGCCAGCGTGCCAGAGCGGTTCCCAGAACTTCTTCGGATCGTGGCCGTCGATATGATCGAGATCGATGATGCCGGCATGGCGGCGGGCGCGGAAACCGACCAGCTCGCCGGTCAGGTCGACCCCACAATCGGACGTGCGCAGCTTCGGCGACACGCCGCGCTTGAGGCGCAACTGGTTGAGCCGCGTGCCCGATCGCGCCAGCACCGAAAAGGTTTGCGGCGCAATTTCGATATAGAGCGGGCCGGAATAGCCCTCCGCCACGTCATCAAAGGCCACGCCGTAATCGGTCAGCAGACGCACAAAGACATCCACCCGGCCGGTGGAGGATTTCGGATTGGCGCGCGCCGAAATGCCCTTAGGCAGGTTCAGGCTTTCCTTCAGCTCGGCGATATAGACGCAGCCCGATTCAAACACGGCGCCGCGCGTCAGGTCCATTTCGTGCATCTGCACATCGCGCAGGCGGTCGGCCACGGTACGGGCGCGCGGCAGGTAGGAGGCGCGCACTCGCCAGGCGCGGTCGCCCAGGCGCAGGTCGATACTGGCGGGCTGGATCTGGTTGTCGTCAAGCGCGGACGTGCTCATCACCGCGCCCTGTTCGACAAGCGCCGCCAGGCTCTGCATCGGCAGTATGCCTTGCGGTTCGGGCTGGTCGGCGGGAACGGGTTTCAGGGACATCAGAGCGCTATTCTCTTTTCATGATCGGGCGCACCATTTAAGAGAGCTTATCCGAGTGAGCAAGCGATAAACATGTTTTACCAGCACACCAGCCACGATATTACCGTCCGCGTCGAGGTCGAATATGTGCCGCCCGAGGCCCACAGGCGCGGGGCGGACATGCGCCACGTCTGGGCCTATCATATCACCCTGATCAATGGCGGCGACGAGACGATGCAGCTCAAAACCCGCCACTGGACGATCATGGATGCGCGTGGTCATGTCGAATATGTCAATGGCCCCGGTGTGGTCGGCGAAACCCCGGTGCTGAAGCCTGGCGAGACCTTCAGCTATTCCTCCGGCTGCCCCTTGAGCACCGCCTCCGGTTCCATGAGCGGCTACTATATATTTGAGAATGAAGACGGCCGGCCCCTGAAGGTCATCATCCCGACCTTCTCACTTGACCTGCCGGACGCAAAACGAACACTGAACTAGGCTCAAAAGTTATTAAAACCAAAAGCCTAAAATAACATCACTTACGGCCTGAAAAACAGCCCTAGTTTCAAACTCTCGCCGATCCGATTGGCGCGGACCATGAAATATTCCACGGCCTCATCCGAGGGCGCAATATCGCGCAGGGTCTGCTCAAAGAGATACAGCCACTCGCCGAAATGCGCCGGTTCGATGGATTTGACCTTCATGTGCGCCTGCATCGGACGGCCAGAATAGACCCCGGCATTGAGCGCTACGGATTCCCAGAACTGCTTGAGCTTCGCCAAGTGATCCGGCCAGTCATCGACCGCATTATTGAACACCGGCCCCAGTTGCGGATGGACGCGGACACGGCTGTAGAATTCATCGACCAGCTTCGAGATAAAGGCTTCATCCACACCGATAGCGGCGGCGTCTGCGCGGATCTTGCGTCTAGCTTCAAGGGCATGTTCATTTGGGGCATGTTCTGAACTCATGGCCGCTTTATAGCATACTGACAGGATCGGGTCGCTGCGACCGGTTGTCTCCCGCATTGTTTTCTTATGCCTTCCAGACAAGATTTCCCTCAAAGGAGAGACATCATGCTGCACCAGGGAAGCTGCCATTGCGGCCACATCGCCTTTGAGGTCGAGGGCGATTTCAATGAGGGACTGGATTGCAACTGCTCGATGTGCCGGCGGCGCGGCGGGCTGCTGGCCTTCGTGCCGGCCGATGCCTTTAAACTCAAAACGCCGGAATCGGGCGTTTCGACCTACAATTTCAACACCCGCCGCCTGCACCATCATTTCTGCTCGACCTGCGGCATCGCTCCCTATTCCGAAGGCCAGGGACCGGACGGCAAGCCCATGCGCTGCATCAATCTGCGCTGCATTCCGGCCATTGACCTCGATGCGCTCAAGATCACCAAATGGGACGGCGCCAGTCATTAGGTGCCGTTTAGCCGCCCTAAACCGACGCACGACAAACCATCGCTTTATTTCGCGGGCGCAAAACCTTAAATAAGGGGCTGCAGAGGGCATCATATTGTATGGTCCCTCTTTTGGTTTGGCTCATATGCTTGCTTTGCCCCTGTCATGGCCGCTGGAAAACCGTCAGGTCGTCCTGATCGGTGCCGGCGCGTGGGCGATCCGCAAGCTGACCCTGCTGAAGCGCACCCCGGCGACAGTGACCGTCTTTGCGCCGCTGGCCGACTTGGCCGACGCTCTACCGCGCTGGCCGGAAGCCGCCGAACTGACTGATGCCGCGCTGATCATCGTCGCCATCGAGGATCGCGCGCTGGCAGAAAAGGGCGCGGCCCTGGCCCGCACCTCACGCGCGCCGCTCAATGTGGTCGATTTCCCCGATCTCTCCGATTTCCATGTGCCGGCCATTATCGATCGCGGCTCTTTGAGCATCGGCGTCGCCACCGGCGGCACAGCCCCGGTGCTCGCCCGCGAAACCCGCCGCAAGATCGAAGCCGCCGTGCCGCCTTCAGAGACGGACGTCGCCGCCTTCGCTACGGCCCTGTCGCCACGTTTACGCGAACTTATTCCGAACACGGATGATCGCCGCCGCGCCTGGGAAAACATCCTGTCATCGCCGGCCGCCGAATTGGCGCGCACAGGCCGGATCGATGACGCCGTGGCACTGGCTCTCACCCTGGTCAACACCCCGCGCACCGGCGTGGTTCATCTGGTTGGCGCCGGTCCGGGCGATCCGGAACTGCTGACCCTGAAAGCCCTGCGCCTGCTCTCCGAGGCCGATGTCATCGTCTATGACCGCCTGGTTGGTGACGGCATTATGGATCTGGCGCGCCGCGACGCCGACCGCTTCTATGTCGGCAAGGAACGCTCCAACCATTCGGTGCCGCAGGAGCAAATCCACGAACTGCTGGTCGAACAGGCCCGCCTGGGCAAACGTGTCGTGCGCCTCAAGGGCGGCGATCCGTTCGTCTTCGGTCGCGGCGGTGAAGAGGTCGAGGCCCTGCGCGCTGCCGGTATAGACGTCCATATCACGCCGGGCGTCACGGCGGCCCTCGGTTGCGCGGCCTCGGCGGCCGTACCGCTGACCCACCGTGATCATGCGCAGAGCGTTACCTTTATCACCGGCCATGCAAAAGACGGCGACAGCGATAACAACCCGCTCATGTTGGACTGGTCGGCATTGTCCGCGCCGCATCATACGCTGGTCGTCTATATGGGCGTCGCCACGTCGAAGATCATTTCCGGCAAGCTGATGGCGCACGGGCGGCTGCCTGATACGCCGGCCCTGGTCATCGAAAACGGCACCCGCCCGAACGAGCGCCGCACCCTCACTCATTTGGGCGTGCTGGCCGACACCATAGCCGCCAACCCGCCGAAAGGCCCTACCCTCGTCATCATCGGCGAGGTGGCCAGCCTCTATCAAGACCAGACCGCGCTGACCGGCGTGATCGAAGAAGCCGTGAAAGCCAACGCATGAAGTTACTGACCGCCAACCGCCTGACCGACGGCCTGACCATCTGGTTTTCCGAAACTGGATGGGTCGAGGATGCCGCCCATGCCGCGCGCCTGAGTGACGAGCAGGCCGAGGCCGCCCTGGCGGAGTGGCAAAAGCGCGAGACCGAGGTGGTCGCGCCCTATCTCATTCCGCTGACCGACGCCGGCAATCCGGTGCAACGCGAGCATGTGCGTGAATTTGTCCGCGCCAACGGCCCGACGATCGGCCAGACCGCCGACGCCCTTTCCAGCGCCTTCAATCGCGCAGATATTTTCGAGAACTAAGATGTACGTTTACGACCAGTTCGACCATGCCTTCGTGCAGGACCGCATCGGCGAATTTTCCGACCAGGTGAAGCGCCGCCTCGCCGGTGAGATCAGCGAAGACCAGTTCAAGCCGCTGCGCCTGATGAACGGCGTCTATCTGCAACTGCACGCCTACATGCTGCGCATCGCCGTGCCCTATGGTGTGCTGTCCTCGGCCAAGATGCGCAAGCTGGCCTATATCGCCCGCACCTATGACCGTGATTTCGGCCACTTCACCACGCGCCAGAATTTGCAGTTCAACTGGATCAAGCTGGCCCAGGTGCCGGAAATCCTGAAGCACCTCGCCGAAGTGGAGATGCACTGCCTGCAAACCTCGGGCAACTGCATCCGCAACACCACGACCGACCAGTTCGCCGGCGCCGCGCGTGACGAGCATGACGATCCGCGTCCGTGGGGCGAGGTCATCCGCCAGTGGTCTTCCAACCATCCGGAATTCAATTTCCTGCCGCGCAAGTTCAAGATCGCCATCACCGGCGCTGACAAGGACCGGGCCGCCATCCGCCTGCACGATATCGGCCTGCACCTGACGCCGCAGGGCTTCGATGTCTATGTCGGCGGCGGCATGGGCCGGACCCCTTCGCTGGCGCACTGCATCCGCAAGGGGCTGCCTGGTGACAAGCTGCTGAGCTATCTCGAAGCCTGTTTGCGAGTCTATAACCGCTATGGCCGCCGCGACAACAGCTACAAGGCGCGTATCAAGATCCTGGTCGCCGCCTTGGGCCCTGACGAATATAAGCGCCAGGTGGAAGAAGAGTGGGAAACCTTCGACAAGGCCGCCATCGACGTGCCCGCCGCCGAGGTGGCGCGCATCAAGAGCTATTTCCCCGATCCGGCCTATATCGATGCGCCATTCGACCGCGTGGCCCTGGAGCGCCAGCAGACGGCCGATGGCGCCTTTGCGCGCTGGGTGAAGAACAACACCAACCCGCACAAGCGCGACGACCATGTGTCGGTGACCATTTCGCTGAAGCCAATCGGCCTGCCGCCGGGTGATGCCTCCTCGGCTCAGATGGACCTGATGGCCGATGTCGCCGATGAATTCGGCTACGGCGAACTGCGCGTCAGCCACGAGCAGAACATTATCCTGCCGCACGTCGCCAAACGCGATCTCTATGCGCTGTATGCGAAGCTCGACACGGTCAATCTGAGCACGGCCAATGCCGGCAAGATCACCGACATGATCACCTGCCCCGGCCTCGATTACTGCTCACTGGCCAATGCTCGCTCGATCCCGCTGTCGCAGGAAATCTCGAAGCGTTTCGAGGACGCCAACCTGACCGACAAGATCGGCGATCTGCAGATCAAGATTTCCGGCTGCATCAATGCCTGCGGTCACCACCATGTCGGCCACATCGGAATTCTGGGCGTCGACAAGCAGGGCATCGAATTTTACCAGATTCTGTTGGGCGGCCGCGCCGACGAGAAGGCCGCGCTCGGCCAGATCACCGGCAAGGGCCTTTCGGCCGAAGCCGTGCCCGCCGCCATCGAGCGCGTGGTCCAACTCTATCTCACCTTGCGGACTTCCGACGCAGAGCGCTTTATCGATACGCTCGAACGGGTCGGCCGTAACACCTTCGCGGAGGCGCTGCATGAGCCCGCTTAATTCGGCGCATGAAGCGCAACTCGTCACCAATGACGGCGAAATCATCCCCGACGGCTGGACGCTGCTGGCCGACGAAGAGACCACCGGCGTGGATGGTCCCTATGTGCTCGGTTTCGACCGCGCCCTGCGTGAACTCGATGGCCTGAACGGTCATTACGGTGTCCGCATCAATCCCGGTGACGATGTGCGGTTGTTGCTGCCCTTCATCGAGAAGATCACCCTGATCGAGGTGGCTTTCCCTGGCTATCGTGATGGCCGCGGCTATTCCACCGCACGTATCCTGCGCGAAGCCGGCTACAGCCACGTCATCCGCGCGGTCGGCGACGTGCTGCGCGACCAGCTTTTCCAGATGCTGCGCTGTGGTTTCGATGAGTTCCTGGTCAAGGACAAAGACCCGGCACAGGCTATTGAAGCGGCCAAATCCCGTTTCAGCGTATTTTACCAAGGGGCGGCGGACGACAAGCGCCCCGTATGGGCTCTGCGGCACGCCGCCGAGGGCTAGGAATATTCCCGTTATGACGATCCTGATCGACATACTGAAAGACCAGAAAAAAACGCACGGCTCGCTGCGCGCCGAAGCCCTGAGCGCGGCCTGGGAACACCTGACCGCGCAGGAAATCCTGCAAAAGGCGATTTCTGAAGAGTTCGTCGGCGATATCACCCTGTCGTCGTCCTTCGGCGCCGATTCCGCCGTACTGCTGCATATGGTGGCGCAGATCGAACCGAACCTGCCGGTTATCTTCCTCGACACCGATCGCCATTTCTTCCAGACCATCCAGTACCGCGATGAGCTGGTAAAAAAGCTCGGCCTGACCAACCTGGTCAACCTGAAAGCCGATGCGGAAGAGGCCGGCGCGGAAGACAGCAAGAATACCCTGTGGCGCACGAACCCCGATCAATGCTGCGATCTGCGCAAGGTGCGGCCGCTCAATCGCTTCATGGAAGGCTATGGCGCCTGGATTTCCGGCCGCAAGCGCCACCAGAGCGCCACGCGCACCAAGCTGCCGATCGTCGAATTCGATGGCAAGCACTTCAAGGTCAATCCGCTCGCCACATGGACGGCGGAGGACATCGAGGCCTATTTCCGTAACCACGACCTGCCGCCGCATCCGCTGGTCGAGCAGGGGTTCCCTTCGATCGGCTGCTTTACCTGCACCAAGCCGGTGGCCGCCGGCGAAGACGCGCGTTCCGGCCGTTGGGCGGATTCGGAAAAGGTCGAGTGCGGCATCCACAACCCGATCTATGGCGGCGAGGGGATTTAATTACCGAACGTGCAGGCCAAGCTCTGACAGCAGTTCTGCCGCCTGGGCGCGGGAAATGGTCGCGCCCTTGAAGCGGCGGGCATCTTCCAGACGTACGCCGCCGATATCGGTGCCGCGCAGGTCGGCGCCTTCAAAGCGCGCATCGGTCAGGACGGCATCGCGCAGGGAACAATCCTCAAAGACCACGCCGCGGAAATCGCAGCGCTGCAACTCGGCATTGGTCAGGTCGATGGATTTAAGGGTCTGCTTGTTGAAGGCGAAATTGCGCAGTTTGGCGTCGTTCAGGCGGGTTTCCTCGAACAGGACATCAAGCGCCTTGGCGTCGTTGAAATTGGCGCCGGTCAGCTTGCAGCGGCGGAACTGTGCCTGTGAAACCGTGGCGCCGCGAAAGCGACTGTTGTTAAAATCACAGGCGGTGAACCTGGCCTCGGCCAGGTCGGCGCTGGTGAAATCGGCGTGAGCACCCTTGCAGGAGATAAATTGCGCGCCGTCCAGCCTGGCGCTGACAAACTTCGCCTTTCGGAACAGGCATTGATCAAACACCCAGCCATTGAGGATCAGGTCGGACAGATCGACCTCATCCAGTTCGCAACCGACGAGCGTGACCGGCTCGCCCTTGTTAGCCAGCAAGAGCACGGCATTACGGTCAAGGATTTGGTCGGTGAGGGTGGTCATGGTTATACCGAAATGTTGATTGTCCGATTGATAACAGTATAATGTTGCTATAATGTTCCGAAATCAGCCAATTCGGATCGTACAATGGATAATGAAAAGAATGAACCCGTACATCTGATTGAAGATGCTGAAACAGGTGACAGATTTCTTGTCTACGGCACAGACAAGGGACTACGGTTGGATATACGCTATCAGGGTGATAGCCTTTGGATGACGCAGGCTCAGATCAGTGATCTGTTTGGCATAGACCGTTCCGTCATCACCAAACATATTGCTAATGTGTATGCGGAAGGCGAATTGGATGCAGAAGGAACAAGTGCAAAAATTGCACAAGTTCGACAAGAGGGGAACCGGCAGGTCGTTAGGCACATAGACCACTACAATCTGGATATGGTCATTTCAGTTGGTTATCGCGCATCGTCCAAACAAGCGACAATTTTTCGCCGTTGGGCGACGACCATACTGGTTCAGTTTGCCACCAAGGGCTTTGTTGTCGATTCCCAACGCCTCAAGCAACCTGAAAATTTTGATCGGATTGCCGAACTCCGCGAAATCATTCGGGATATCCGCTCCGATGAAGCCAACCTTTATAGGGAACTGCGCAACATCTGCGCCATGTGCCAGGACTATGACGGTACAAACGATAGCGCCCGCGAATTTTACCAGCGCACACAGGCCAAGCTGGTTTACGCCGTGACTTCGCTGACGCCCTCGGAACTAATCGCGCGGCGCGCCGATCACAACGCTGAAAATATGGGACTGCAAACCTGGCCCAATGACAATATCCGGAAAACGGATGTCAGTGTCTCCAAGAATTATCTCATGCAGAGCGAGATAAAAGAGCTAAACCGCCTGACCAGCATCCTGTTGGATATATTTGAGGATCAGCTTGATATCGGGCGTCTCGTTGTCATGCAGGATGCTCAGGTCTTGCTTGATCAACAGCTTAAGCAGCTTGGCCGGTCTGTTTTATCGACTGGCGGCTCAATCAAAGCATCCGATGCCAAATTAAAAGCCGAAAAGCAGTACGAAAAATTCGACGCGCTCCGAAAACAGGAGCGGCATGATGAAGCCGACAAAAATATTTCGGCATTAGTGCAAGAATTCAAAAATTTACCAAAAAGACTGCACAAATAGCCGTCCGCGCTGTCGAGTTATGGGGTTGAGGGGTCCGTGACCCCTCACCTTGCATTAAAAAAGCCTGCCATCCCTCAAAAGGAATGGCAGACTTTTTTAAGATAAAAGACGAAGGGGCCACAGGCCCCTTCACCCCTAACTCTTAGTCGCGGCGCGGACGGCGCGGGCGACGCGGACGATCACCGCCTTCACGCTCGCCACCTTCAGCGGCTTCCAGTTCCGGCTCTTCGCCCGAAGCGATGCGGGCAGCGTTGCGCTCGGCGCGCTCAGCTTCCAGCTTCTCGGTCAGGTCCTCGCCAGTTTCCTGATCGACCACCTTCATGGACAGCTTGGTCTTGCCGCGATCGTCAAAGCCCAGGAACTTCACCTTCACTTCGTCGCCTTCATTGAGAACATCAGAGGTCTTGCCGACCTTTTCGTTCTTGATCTGCGAGATGTGGACCAGGCCGTCCTTGGCGCCGAAGAAGTTCACAAATGCGCCGAAATCGACGACCTTCACGACCTTACCCTTGTAGATGGCGCCCACTTCCGGCTCCGAGGCGATGGACTTGATCCAGTCGCGCGCGGCGTCGATCTTGGCCTGCTCGGAAGCGGCGATCTTGATCGTGCCGTCGTCGGCGATGTCGATCTTCGCGCCCGTCTTTTCGACGATTTCGCGGATGACCTTGCCGCCGGTGCCGATCACTTCGCGGATCTTGTCCGTGGCGATCTTGATGGTTTCGATCTTCGGCGCGAACTCGCCCAGCTCTTCACGAGCGCCCGAGATGGCCTTGTTCATTTCGCCAAGGATGTGCAGACGGCCGGCGTTTGCCTGACGCAAAGCCTTGGTCATGATTTCCTCGGTGATGCCGGCCACCTTGATGTCCATTTGCAGCGAGGTGATGCCGTTGGCCGAACCGGCGACCTTGAAGTCCATGTCGCCGAGGTGATCTTCGTCACCCAGAATGTCGGACAGGATGGCGTATTCGCCGGAGGGCTCAAGGATGAGGCCCATGGCGATACCCGAAACCGGCGACTTCAGCGGCACACCGGCGTCCATCAGGGCCAGCGAAGACCCACAGACGGTCGCCATCGAGGAGGAGCCGTTCGACTCGGTGATTTCCGAGACCAGGCGGATCGTATAGGGGAAGTCTTCCGCGGCCGGGAGCATCGGACGAACCGCGCGCCAGGCCAGCTTGCCGTGGCCGAATTCGCGGCGGCCGGGCGAACCCATGCGGCCGGTTTCGCCAACCGAGTACGGAGGGAAGTTGTAGTGCAGGAGGAACTTCTCCTTGTACGTGCCTTCCAGGGCATCGATGAACTGCTCGTCATCGCCGGTGCCGAGCGTAGCGACGACCAGGGCCTGGGTTTCACCGCGGGTGAACAGGGCCGAACCGTGGGTGCGCGGCAGGATGCCGACTTCCGAGACGATCGAGCGGACCTTGTCGACGGCACGGCCGTCAACGCGCTTGCCGTGCTCGATGATGTCGCGGCGCAGGACTTCGGCTTCGCATTCCTTAAAGGCGGCGCCGAACTTGGCGGCGTCAACGCCATTCGGATTGGCTTCCGAGACGACGAGCGCTTCGGCGGCCTTGGACTTGGCGGCACCGACGGCTTCGTGGCGCGGGTGCTTTTCCTGGATGGTGTAGGCGTCGCGGATGTCCTGGCCAACCAGCTTCTTGATATCGGCAACGATGCCCGAGAAATCTTCGGCTTCGAAGTCGAACGGTTCCTTGGCGACATGTTCAGCCATTTCAAGAATGGCGTCGATCATCGGCTGCATGCCGCGGTGGGCAAACATCAGGGCGCCGAGCATCTTGTCTTCCGACAGTTCCTTGGCTTCCGATTCGACCATCATCAGGGCGTCCTGGGTGCCGGCGACAACGAGGTCGAGTTCCGATTCCTTCATCTGGTCGAGGGTTGGGTTCAGGACGTATTCGCCATCGATCACACCGACGCGGGCGCCGCCGATCGGGCCCATGAAGGGTACGCCGGAGAAGGTCAGGGCAGCGGAGGCGGCGACCATGGCGACGATATCCGGATCATTTTCCATGTCGTGCGACAGGACGGTGCAGACGACCTGCACTTCGTTCTTGAAGCCCTTGACGAACAGCGGGCGGATCGGACGGTCGATCAGGCGCGAAACCAGGGTTTCTTTTTCCGACGGACGGCCTTCGCGCTTGAAATAACCACCGGGGATCTTGCCGGCGGCGAAGGTCTTTTCCTGATAGTTGACGGTCAGCGGGAAGAAGTCCTGGCCGGGCTTCGGCTTGCGCGCGTAAACGACGGTGGCCAGAACGGTGGTCTCACCGTAGGTGGCCAGCACGGCGGAGTCGGCCTGACGGGCGACACGGCCGGTTTCCAGGGTGAACTTGCGGCCCGCCCAGTCGATGGATTTTCTTTTGATGTCGAACATTTCGTTTCTTTCATTCGGCTCCGGAACAGCCCCATGCTGTTCGGGAGGCGGCCGCTTATCGATTAAGCGGCGCGTGTAAGGGGCCTTTTCGTTTTGGCCCAGCGTATAAGCGAAACCGGTGTTTCGCGGGGTGTATAAGCATATCAGAACAGGTCTGATCGAGGTGTATAAATCGCCGATTGGCGAGTTTTTTAGTTGCTCTACCGCTATCGCTGCTTGAGAGCGGCTAATCATGGAGAAGGGCCTGAGGTTGCCCCCAAGCCCTTGGTAGTCGCAAAACCTAGCGGCGCAGGCCGAGGGTTTCGATGATCGCCGCGTAACGGTCGGCGTGACGGTTCTTCAGGTAGTCGAGAAGGCGACGACGCTGCGATACCATTTTCAGGAGGCCGCGGCGGCTGTGGTTGTCCTTCTTGTGTTCCTTGAAGTGCTCGGTGAGGTTGGCGATGCGTTCCGAGAGGATCGCGATCTGAACTTCGGCGCCGCCGGTGTCATTGGCGGTACGAGCGTGGGTCTTGATGACTTCCGACTTGCGGTCAGCAGTAATCGACATCGGGTTTCTCCTTATTGAGAAGCTATAGGTTCAATAGACGCGTCGGATGCAATGTCCCGCCGCGCAGTTCGCACAAGGCCAGGACCTGTCCGTTCAGTACCGCCTGAACCGTATCGGGAAACTCCAGATAGCCGTCGTCATGACGGGCTTTCAGAGCCGCTCGAAGCTGTTCAATCTGGCGGGGCAGAAGGGCAAGGTCGCGTCCCTGCTTCAATCTTGCGGCCTCGTCTTGCGTCACAGGCAGGCCCGGGATGTCGTCCAGTGCCGTCTCTACGCCAAGCAAAGCCTCAAGATGGGCGCCTCTATGCACTAATTCCTCAAGCTTTTCCAGTGTTATTGAGTCTTTTGTCTCAAACGCACCCACGGCTTCGCGGCGCAGGGTGGTGACATGGCCGCAGACGGCCAGCTCCAGGCACAGATCGCGGGCGATAGAGCGGACATAGGTGCCCTTGCCGCAATGAAGCGTGAAGCTGGCCGTCTCGCCGGTGAAAGCGTCAAGCGCCAGATCAAAAACCTCGATCTCGCGCGCCTTCAGCTCGACCTCGACGCCTTCGCGGGCCAGGTCATAGGCGCGCTTGCCATCGACCTTGATGGCGGAAAAGGCCGGCGGCACCTGTTCGATCAGGCCGATAAACTGGGGAATGGCGGCTTCGATGGCTTCCTTCGTGGGACGCGCATCGGATTCGGCAATGGTGCGGCCTTCGGCGTCGTAGCTGTCGGTCGTGCGGCCAAAGGTGATGGTGAAGCTGTAGACCTTGTCGGCTTCCATCAGGTAGGGGACGGTCTTGGTCGCCTCACCGAGCGCGATAGGCAGGATGCCAGTGGCCAGCGGATCGAGCGTGCCGGCGTGACCGGCCTTCTGCGCCTGGAACAGCCAGCGGATCTTGCCGACCGCCGAGGTCGAGGTCATTTCCAGCGGTTTATCGAAACAGATCCAGCCGTGGATTGCCTCGCCTTTTTTCTTACGTGCCAAGTGGCCTCCAAATGTAAGAAAGCAAGAATCCCCACCACCACATCTAGCCGCTTCGCGTCGTTGTGCGGTCCCCCTCCCCAGTAAACTGGGGAGGTACAAGAAAAGAAAACCTTATACCTCCCCGCTTGTCGGGGAGGGGGACCGACGCGCTCTTGCGCGTTGGTGGTGGGGTTTCTTACTTAATTATTCTTCGTCCTCATCATCGTGATGCAGGTCGCGTGCAATATCCGGACGCATGAACAACGCATCGATGCGCGCGGCTTCATTGAAGCTTTCGTCATGCAGGAAGCGCAGGTCGGGCGTGAATTTCATCTCGATATGCTTGCCGAGAATACCGCGCAGGAATTTCGAATGCCGATTCAACGCATCAACCGCCGGGCCGATCTGCTCTTTCGTAATCGTCACGCCACCGAGACCCGCACCGAGCGGTTCAACAAACACAGTAGCGTGGCGCAGATCAGGTGAGCAGCGCACTTCGGTAACCGTGATCGAGACATTATGCAGCGCCTCGTCGTGAATTTCTTCCTCGCGGAGGATTTCGACCAGGGCGTGGCGCACCAATTCGCCGGCGCGCAACTGGCGCTGGGATGGCCCCAGTTCGGCTGGCGCGCGGCCGTGGTGCTTGTCTTTAAAGGAACGTTTCATCCGGTCCATATAGGCGTTTCTGCTGATTTTTCTATTCAAAAATACAATTCCTGCGCTATGCAGGGAAAAACCATACTGACAACGGGGGTAAACATGGCTGCGCTGAAACCGGATTTCGTGCCTCGCATGGAGGGGCTGGACGCCCTGCGCGGCTTCGCCCTGATGGGGCTGTTCCTGGTGCATATGCCGGAGCTTTATGAACTCTATTGGGCGCACCCGACCACAGACCCGACGCAGCTTCTGTGGCATAACATCATCTTCACCACCTTCGCGGGCAAATCCTTTTCGCTGCTAGCCCTGTGCTTCGGCGTGTCCTTCTTCATCATCATGGATCGCGCCGCCAAGCGCGGTGTTGATTTCACTGTCCGTTTCCTGTGGCGGCTGGCCCTGCTGGGCCTGATCGGCATCATCCACGGCCTGTGGTATCGCGGCGATGTGCTGGAAGTCCTGGCGCTGATGGGGGTCTTCCTCGTGCCCTTTTATCGCCTGAAATCAAATACCTTGCTCGTGGCGCTCGGCGTCTTCTTCCTGCTGCAACCTATCCAGATTTTCCAGATCATCAGCGCGCTGAATGGCGCCGCCTGGGCCAACAAGGCCCCCGGCTTCTGGACCGCCGCCACACCCGAAGCCTATCTCACCGGCAAGAGCCTGCTGGAAACCATACGCATGAACTGGGTGGACGGCCATCCCTTCAAGTGGTCCTTCATGTATGAGTCCGGCCGCCTGAGCCAGATTTTGGGCCTGTCACTGATCGGCATGGTGCTGGGCCGCATCCACTTCTTCAGCCAGCCGCAGCGCTTTATCCGCTTCCGCCTGGTCGCCCTGGCCATAGCCGGACTCTGCGCCATCGGCCTGACATACGGCAAGCCAGTCCTGGTGGCGCTGATGCCGACATCCGAGGCCGTATTCATGCCGCGCAGCCTGTGGGATACCATGCTTTCCGGCTGGTTCGACCTGAGCCTGATGACCGTGCTGATGATGGGCTTCCTCTGCCTCTATTACGGCTTCGCCCACGGCCTTTTGAACCTGCTGGCCCCGGCCGGTCGCATGACCCTGACGCTTTATGTGCTGCAGTCGGTTGTCTTCGTGCCGGTCTTTTACAGTTTCGGCCTGGGGCTGCACGCCACCATGCTGCAATCGACCGCCGTGCTGATCGCCATACCGGCCTTTATCGCACAGGTCATTTTCGCCCATCTGTGGTTCAAGGGCTTCCTTTATGGCCCCCTGGAATGGCTATGGCGTGCCGGCACCTATCTGACCCTAAAAGTGCCTTTCATCCGAAAGGCATCGGCGGCTTGAAGTATTTATTGCTTTGCAGTGATCAAGTATCAATGCACGCATAAAATCGGCACTCCAGTATTCAAAAGCGCCTGACTGGTAAAGAGATACAAGCAATGCTGCATCGCAGCACCGTCTTGGTTGCGCAAAAAAATTTGATATTGGATAAAGGTGCGGCCATGTCCGGAAAACGAAGAATCAGGGCTCACTATTTCAAAGTGAGGGCGCCGGTATTAAGACAAAATTTACCTGAAAGAGGCTCTCATCTGGTTAATTTTTTGACTCTGGCGAAAAATTAGCGTATTTGGTGTATTATAGTGTTAGTGGAGTACCTGTTTTGGCGAAATATGTTCCGAGCGAAACCTTCGGTTTTGACGATACGGTCAAAAAGAATGAAGCATCATACCTGTTGAGCTATACGCCCCTGCCTTCGCAATCCGAAGCAGACCAGGGCATTCAGGATACGGCTGAAAAGAAAATTCCATTTGCCATCACATTGGCCGCCACATTTATTATCTGCAGCGCGGTGTGGTTTGGCATAGCCTACGCAATCATCAAGCTTTTGAACCGGTAACAAACCCAAGTCAGATTGGGAGATTTTGTCATTGAGACCGAATCGCTATGGGCGCTTTTGACAAAAGTATTAATTTTTTATGACCAATTTCTTTTTTAAACCCAAAAAAGCCAGATTCCGCGCGCGTAATACCCCAAATAAGCGTTTTTCGTCCCTCTAGCCCCCAGACCCTTATGCAAAGTACTTCCCGCCAGTCCGCTACGGCCATCTGCTATGCACAAGCGCCCTATATATCAGCCTTCATGGCACAGCAGGATTTTGACCGTATATTCGGCAGCCGCGCACATGTTCGCACCGCCACCGACGATCGCAAGTATCCCTTTATCTATACACTTGCGGGACTGACGGTTTATTGCTCGATCTTCTGGATCGCTGTTTTCAAGATTATCTTTTAGCTGAAAACAACCGTCTTCGCGCCGTTGATAATCACCCGGCGCTCGGCGTGCCAGGTTACGGCCCGCGCCAGCACCCTCGCCTCTATATCCTGGCCAATGGCCACCAGTTGCTCCGGCGTCAGGCCGTGATGGACGCGCTGGACGTCCTGCTCGATGATCGGGCCCTCATCCAGATCTGATGTGACATAGTGCGCCGTGGCGCCAATGATTTTAACCCCGCGAGCGTGCGCCTGGTGATAGGGCTTGGCGCCCTTGAAGCTGGGCAGGAACGAGTGGTGGATATTGATACAGCGCCCTTCCAGCCGGCGCGCCAGGTCGTCCGATAGAATCTGCATATAGCGCGCCAGCACCACCAGATCGGCCTGATAGTCTTCGATCAGCTTGAGAAACTCGGCCTCCTGCTCCGACTTGCCAATACCTTTCGTCGGCAGGCAGACATAAGGAATGCCACTCCATTCGACCAGGGAACGCATATCGTCGTGGTTTGACATCACGCAGACGATATCGACCGGCAGCAGGCCGGACCGCCAGCGATAGAGAAGCTCATTCAGGCAGTGACCGAACTTCGATACCGCGATCAGCACCCTGGGCTTATTGGCCAGGCTGTGAATCTCCCAGTCCATTGAGAAACGATGCGCGATCGGCTTGAAGCCGTCACGCAGGGTCGCCATCGGCGGCATCTTCGGACCGGCCTGCCGGAACACAACGCGGACATAGAACATGTCACCCAAAGCATCGTTGAACTGGTTGGATTCAACGATCGAAATGTCGTTGTCATTCAGGTAGCCGGAGACGGCCGCCACGATGCCTCGCGTATCCGGGCACTTGATGATCAGGACATAATGGGCGGGGTCAAAATCTGTGGTGTCGAGCATAGCCAGGGTTTCTAAAAAGAAGATGTGGGGTCACAGACCCCACACCCCATAACACATCAGGAATGAAAACAAACACCTAACCCTTAAAACGAATTTGGCCCGGAATGATCCGGGCCAAAAGCGTTTTAAAAGATTAGAGCGTGCGCTTGATTTCCTCGACCGTAAAGCATTCGATGAAATCGCCCTTCTTGAGATCCTGGAAGCCGTTGAAGGCCATGCCGCATTCCTGCGATACCTGCACCTCGTTGACCTCGTCCTTGAAGCGCTTGAGCGTCGAGAGAATGCCCATTTCCTGGATGACGACGTCATCACGCAGGATACGGATACGGGCGCCCTTCTGCATCTTGCCTTCCTTGACGATACAACCCGCCACCTTGCCGACCTTCGAAATATCGAAGACTTCGAGGATTTCGGCATTGCCGAGGAAGGTTTCGCGCTGGATCGGCGCCAACATGCCCGACAGCACGCCCTTGATGTCGTCGATCAGGTCATAAATGATCGAATAGTAGCGGATTTCGACGCCTTCGCGCTCGGCCAGATCACGCGCCTGCTTGCCCGCACGAACGTTGAAGCCGATGATCGGTGCGCCCGAGCCCTTGGCCAGTTGCACGTCGGATTCGGTGATGGCGCCGGCAGCCGAATGGATGATCCGCGCACGGACCTCGTCGGTGGCCAGCTTTTCCAGCGAGCCGACAATGGCTTCACCAGACCCCTGCACGTCCGACTTGATGATCAGCGGCAGCTCCTTGACCTTCTTGTCGGCCAGCTTGCTCATCATGTCGGTGAGCGAGACAGCGCCGACCGGAGCGACGGTCTTTTCGCGGCGGACACGTTCGCGGTATTCCGTGATTTCACGGGCACGGGCGTCATTCTCCACCACAGCGAAGGCTTCACCCGGCTCCGGCGCGCCATCGAGCCCCAGCACTTCCACCGGCTCCGAAGGACCGGCTTCGCTCAGTTGCTCATTGCGCTCATTGATCAGGGCGCGGACGCGGCCGAAGCTCGAACCGGCGACCAGGATATCTCCGCGCTTCAGGGTGCCGCGCTTGACCAGGACGGTAGCCACCGGACCCCGGCCCTTGTCGAGCTTGGATTCGATGACAATGCCCTCGGCCGTGCGATCCGGATTGGCGCGCAGGTCGAGCACTTCCGCCTGAAGCAGGATGGCTTCGATCAGTTGATCAAGGCCCTGCTTGGTCTTGGCCGAAACCTCGACCACCTGGGTGTCGCCGCCGAGGCTTTCCACCACCACTTCGTGCTGGAGCAGCTCGTTGATGATGTTCTGCGGCTTGGCGCCCGGCTTGTCGATCTTGTTGATCGCCACGATCATCGGCGTCTTGGCGGCGCGGGCATGGTTGATGGCTTCGATCGTCTGCGGCATGACGCCGTCATCCGCCGCCACGACCAGCACCACGATATCCGTGACATTGGCACCGCGGGCCCGCATGGCCGAGAAGGCGGCGTGGCCCGGCGTATCGAGGAAGGTTACCTTGTCACCCGAGGGCAGGCGGACCTGATAGGCGCCGATGTGCTGGGTAATGCCGCCGGCTTCACCGGAGGCGACATCCGCCTTGCGCAAGGCGTCGAGCAGCGAGGTCTTGCCGTGATCGACGTGACCCATGACGGCCACGACCGGCGGACGCGGCGCGGTGTCGTCCGAATGGTCCTCGGCATCGATGAAGCCTTCCAGGACGTCGGATTCCGACACGCGCTTGACGGTGTGGCCGAATTCCGAAGCCACCAGCTCGGCGGTATCGGTATCGATCACGTCGTTGATCTTCAGCATCATGCCCTGGCGCATCAGGAACTTGATGATGTCGACGGCGCGGACAGCCATACGGTTGGACAGTTCCTGCACGGTGATGATGTCGGGGATGACCACTTCGCGGGAGACGCGCGCCTGCTCGGTGGTATGGCCCTTACGCTTTTCACGCTCACGTTCGCGGGCGCGGCGGACCGAGGCCAGCGAGCGCATGCGGTCGGCCGTGCCCTCGTCGTCACCGACAACGGCCTGAAGGGTCAGGCGGCCTTCGCGGCGCTTGGGCTCGCCACGGGTCTGCGACACGGCCTTGACCGGTGCCCCGGCCTTGCCGCGCTTGGTGCCGCGATCATCGTCATCCGTCTTGCGGGTATCGAGCGCCTTGCCGGCCATCCCCGTGGCGCCACGCGACGAACGAATACGATCGACTTCCGGCGTGGCGGGCGCATTGGCGGAAACGCCCTGACCAGGACGCGGCGGGCGCGGCGAATTAACATTGTAACGCACCGTTTCGCCGCGTTCGGCACGCGGCGCATTCGGGTCACGCGGGGTACGCGGGGCGTTGGGATCACGCGGCGTGAACGGACGATTAGGATCGCGCGGGGTGCGCGGCGCATTCGGATCACGCGGCGTATAGGGACGATCGCCGCGCGGCGCGCCATCACGTTGGCCTTCGCGTTGTCCGTCTCTTGGCGGATAAGGCGGCCGCGAGGTATTCGGATCGCGTGACGGATAGGGCGTCCGCTCGCCGCGAGGCGCGTCGGAACGCTGGCCCTGTTGCGGACGCTCTGCCCGCTGGTCATAACGCGGGGCACGCTCGTTGCGGAAAGCCGGCTGCTGCGGGGCAGGCGCCGGCGCGGCGGGGGCGGGTTGCGGCGCCTGGGGCGTCACGGCCGCCGGCTCAGAAGCACGCGGGCTTGCGTCTGCGGCCGGGGTGGCCGGCTGGGGCGCCTGCGGAACAACCGGCGCCGGTTTGGCGGCTTCGGCACGGGCCGCGGCGGCGCGCGCTTCGGCGGCCTTGCGTTCCTGATCGGCCAGCGCGGCGGCGATGGCGCGCTGACGCGCTTCCTGCTCTTCCTGACGCAGACCGCCAGCGCTGCCGCCTTGCGGGCGCGGAGCGCCTTGCGCCGGACGTGGGGCCTGGGACTGTTGCGGACGGTTGATTTCAGGCGCGGCGGGACGCACATGACCGGTTCCCGCGCCGGCAGGCGGGGCGCCGATGCGGCGCTTGGTTTCCACCACCACCGTCTTGGAACGGCCATGGCTGAAGCTTTGCTTGACCGTACCTGTCGAAACATTGCCACCGACACGCGGCTTCAGCGTCAGCGGCGCGCGCTCACGATTGGCAGGCTGGTCGTTGTTCTTGTCGTCTTTTCCGTCGCTCATCCGGCTTGTCTACTAACCTTTTGCGAAGCCTGACCCGAGTGCCCGACTTCTGTTTCAATAATATCGTCATTCGGGCGCCCGATCAGAAATCAGCCGTCCGCGTCACGAGCGCTCGATCATTACCGTGGCCGTATACAGTCAGGGCAGAAGAACCAACACTCACAGTCTCTTGCCCGATACTAACCGGGCGTTTCGGGCGGCAGCCTTCTTACCCAGCCTTCCGGCACCAGGGGTTCGAAGCCCGACAGTCTTTTCATTTCCAAAGACCAACGCTGCACGCGCCGCCCCGACAGGAGTGCGACGTGTATGGCATTTTCTGTGCCCAAAGCCAAACTTAATTCGGCGTTACTAAAGCTTCCGCAGACGTTTGGCGAGGGGCTTTGCTGGCTGCCGGCGTATAAAATGCGCCTGCGGCCGTCTTCCGCACCATCCGAAGCCTCGATGATCCAGCCGGCCTTGCCCGACTTGACCGCAGCCAGCGCTTTTTCGAAGCCATTGACGAGCCCGCCTTCACGCCGGGCCAGACCGAGAAGATCAAGGCAGCGGCGGCGCAGCAGATCATGCACCAGAGGAATGAGATTGGACTCGGCCTTCACCTGTCGCTTGGCCGCCCGACTGAATATGTTCTTTTTCAGCACGATTTCAAGGGCACCGCGTTCCGAAGCGACCCACAGGCCGCGACCCGGCAGCTTGTGGGCGATATCCGGCGTCAGCATCCCTTCCGGAGACACGACAAAGCGGATGAGACCGTCCGCGGGGACGGTCTCACCGCTCGATATGTCGCGGCGCATGGGTAGGCCCCTGGCGGTTTCGCCAAGGACCAGGGCGTCGTCAATGTCGGTTAAAAGCGCGGGCTCATTGTTCGGAGTCGGCGACATCTTCGCCCTCCTCAGCAAATGCACCGGCTTCCTCGTAAGCCTCTTCTTCGGCCTCCTCGACAACCGGAGCCTCGATCCAGCCGGCGGCAACGCGGGCATTGAGGATCAGAGCCTCGGCATCAGCCACCGACAGGTTGAACGATTCCAGGGCGCCGGGGACGCGCACGCGCTCGCCGCCCTTTTGCTCGAAGCCGCCACGGATTTCATCGGTCGCCAGGTCGGCCAGGTCTTCGATCGTCTTGACGCCGGCCTGACCGAGGGCAACCGCCATCGGCAGGGTAACGCCCCGGATATCCAGAACGCCGTCCTCGACGCCCAGCTCCTTGCGCTTGTTGTCCTGCTCGGTGGCTTCGCGTTCGAGATAGTCACGGGCGCGGGCCTGGAGCTCGGAAGCGGTGTCTTCGTCAAAACCTTCGATGACGGCGATTTCGTTTTCATCGACGAAAGCGAGATCCTCGATCGAGCTGAAGCCTTCGGTGACCAGAAGCTGCGCGATGACCTCATCGACATCGAGCGCTTCCTGGAACAGGGCGGTGCGCTCGGCGAATTCCTTCTGGCGGCGCTCACTGTCCTGCGACTCGGTGATGATATCGACCTGCCAGCCGGTCAGTTGCGAAGCCAGGCGGACATTCTGACCGCGACGGCCGATGGCCAGCGACAGTTGTTCGTCCGGCACCACCACTTCGACGCGGTCCTCTTCTTCATCGAGCACGACCTTGGAGACTTCGGCCGGGGCCAGGGCGTTGACAATGAAGGTGGCTTCATCGGGTGACCACTGGATGATGTCGATCTTTTCGTTCTGCAGTTCGGCGACAACGGCCTGGACGCGCGAACCGCGCATACCGACGCAGGCGCCGACCGGATCGATCGAATTGTCATTCGACAGCACGGCCATCTTGGCGCGCGACCCCGGATCGCGCGACACCGACTTGATCTCGATCACGCCGTCATAGATTTCCGGCACCTCTTGAGCAAACAACTTGGCCATGAAGCCACCGTGGGCGCGCGACAGCATGATCTGCGGGCCCTTGGTCTCGCGGCGCACGTCATAGATATAGGCGCGGATGCGATCATTGACCTGGAAAGCTTCGCGCGGGATCGACTGGTCACGGCGCATGATGCCTTCACCCTTGCCGAGATCGACGATGACATTGCCGTATTCGACGCGGCGGACGGTGCCGTTGACGATTTCGCCGACGCGGTCCTTGTATTCGTCATACTGCTTTTCGCGCTCGGCTTCGCGCACCTTGTGCGTCACCACCTGGCGGGCCATCTGCGTCTGGACCCGGCCCAGCTCGAACGGCGGCAGGACTTCGGAATATTCCTTGCCGACAAAGGCTTCCTTGTCGTCGCGCAGGGCTTCGGTCAGGGTCTTCTGGGCGTATTCGTTTTCCAGCTCTTCATCAGGCACCACGGTGATGTGGCGGGTGATGGTCATTTCGCCGGTGCGCGGATCGATATAGACGCGGATGTCGTGCTCGGCGCCATAGCGCGAACGGGCGGCCTTCTGGATCGCTTCCTCGATAGAGGCGATAACCACGGTCTTGTCGATCGACTTTTCACGCGCCACGGCCTCTGCGATCTGCAGCAATTCCTGGCGGTTGGCGCTGATTCCGGTGAAGCTCATCTGAGTTCCTTACTTATCGTCGTTAGCGGGTTCATCGTCTTCAAGGTCTTCATCGTCCTCGAAGTCGTCGTCAAAATCTTCGTCGTCTTCTTCGTCTTCATCGCCGCGCGAAGCCCTGGCCTCGGCGCCGCGCTTCATCAGCTCGTCATTGAGGATCAGCTTGGCGTCGATCACCCAGTCGAACGGGATCAGCGCGGTCTCTTCCTCGCCTTCGAGATCGATGGCGATATGATCATCCTCAATCCCGGCCAGGATGCCGCGGAAACGCTTGCGCCCCTCGGCCAGACGGTCCAGTTCGATGCGCGCTTCCAGACCTTCGTAGGTCTCGAAATCCTTGAGGCGCGTCAGCGGGCGATCGATACCAGGCGATGACACTTCAAGCGTGAATTCACCGGGGATCGGATCGACCTCATCGACATAGGCCGAGATGGCGCGCGACAGGCGGGCGCACTGGGTGACATTGATGTCGCCATCCGACTTGCGCTCAGCCATGATCTGCAGGAAGCGCGAACCGCCGGGCTCACGCGAACCCTGCAGGCGCACGCGCACGATATCCAGCTCCAGCGCTTCGGCAATGGGGTCGAAGGCTTCCAGCAGCTTGCGTTCTTCAGTCGTCTTGGCGCGCAAATGGGGTCTCTAAAGCAATAAAAAAGGCGGCAGGCTCTGTGGCCGCCGCCGTCGCCTTTCGGCAATCGGTCATGTTGGCAAGCTATATAGGCCCGCTTTTTTATTTTGCCAAGGAGAATTTAAAACAGGTGCTGGTAGGCGTCCGGAATGGTGACCGGATACAGATGGCCGGAATACATCAGCATCAGGAGATATGTGGCATAGCCACCCACCCCCAGCGTGGCGATCAGCAGCAGCCACCCCACCGGCTTGCTGGTCTTTTTGAAGACGTCATAGAGAATGCAGCCGAAGTGGACAAACAGCGCAAAGACCCCGGCGCCATAAAACCCATAGGCGGCATAGGTCAGGGGCGGCGTAAAGGTGGCCGCCGCAAATTCGAAATTGGTGTCGAGATTGAAAACCATCCGCGCAATGGCGATCACACCGACATGGACAAGGATGAAGATCACCATGACCAGGCCGGACGCCGCCTGAAGCTGGTGGATGAAATCCTTTTTCTTCGCCCAGATTTCGATCATCAGGGGAATGCCGGTCAGGATCTGTACGAAAAAAGCCAGCATGATCGCCATTTCGACGACCGGATGACGGTAGACCAGCCGGGCGGCGTCCATAAACTGCGCATGAGCCCCGATGCCCAGCAAGCCGACAAAATGATTGGCAAAATGCAGGCACAGAAAGGCGAAGACGAAGCCCGCCGATAGCTTATGCAAACGCTCCATACGCATACCCCCCGGTTAGGAGGTTAACCATGTCTTACTTTTTCCGGTTTGGCCAGAGGGCACATCACACGGTTGTGAAGACGACTATTTGCGCACGAAATCGAAAAACACCGGCTTGCAGTCGCCCAAGCCCTTGGTCTCATAACGCGTGGTGACATGATCGGCGGGCGGCGTATTCCAGTCGGATTGCGATTGCGCCGGCCAGTTGAAATCCGGACTGGCCAGGAAGCGTTCCAGCGCCCAGTCGGCATAGTCCGCCCAGTCGGTGGCGAAACGCACCGTGCCACCGGGTTTCAGCGCGCGTGCGAAGGCAGCGATGGTTTCCAGCTGGATAAACCGGCGCTTGTTGTGCCGCGCCTTGGGCCACGGATCGGCAAAGAGGATAAAAATACGGCTCAAGGACGCTTCCGGCAGTCTGTCGAGCAGGGGGCGCGCATCACCGGGCAGGATCAGCACGTTTTCCAGCCCTCCGTCCGCGATATGGCGCAAAGCCGAGCCGACGCCATTGAGAAAGGGTTCGCAGCCGATGAGGGTGACATCCGGATTCCGGGCCGCCTGCGCCGCCAGGTGCTCTCCACCACCGAAGCCGATCTCCAGCCACAGGTCATGGCCGGAATCCAGGGCGGCCTTCACATTCGCCTCTGTCGCCTCGATCCGCGGCAACAGGGTATCGAACAGGCTTGCCTGCTGCGGTTTCAGCTTGCGCGACTTGATCCGTCCGAAAGAGCGCATCGGGCCCCATTCGGCAGGCGGTGTATTTTCTTCGGACATCTTACTCTGAATGCAAAAGAGGGGATTATACGGCGCCGTATAACCCCCTCCGTTCTGTTTGCCAAAGCGAATTGATCAGAATGCGCCTTTGAGGGCCTCGACCAGGTCGGTGTTTTCCCACGAGAAACCGCCATCAGTATCCGGTTTCTGGCCGAAGTGACCATAGGCCGTGGTGCGTTCATAGATTGGCTTGTTGAGGCCAAGATGCAGGCGGATCGATTTCGGCGTCAGGCCGCCGATCAGCTCCGGCAGGATTTCCTCCAGCTTTTCCTCGGAAACCTGGCCGGTGCCGTGGGTATCGACATAGAAGGACAGCGGACGCGACACGCCGATGGCGTAGGACACCTGGAGCGTACACTTTTTCGCCAGGCCAGCGGCCACGACGTTCTTGGCCAGATAGCGCAGGGCATAGGCGGCCGAGCGGTCGACCTTGGTCGGATCCTTGCCGGAAAAGGCGCCGCCGCCATGAGGCGCCGCGCCGCCGTAAGTATCGACGATGATCTTGCGTCCGGTCAGGCCGGCGTCGCCATCCGGGCCGCCGATGACGAAATTGCCGGTCGGGTTGACCAGCCACTCGGTATCGGCCGTCACCATGCCGGCCGGCAGGACTTCGAGGGCGTAGGGTTTGATGATGGCCTCGACATCGGAAGGGGTGAGCCCGTCCTGATGCTGGTGCGAAACGAGGATCTTCAGGATGCGCGACGGCACGCCGTTTTCATACTGGACGGTCACCTGTGATTTGGCGTCCGGCTCCAGGCGATGTTCGCCGGCGTGACGGGCCTGGGCCAGGCGGCGCAGGATATTGTGCGACCATTGCAGCGGGGCAGGGGTCAGTTCCTCGGTTTCGTCCGTCGCGTAACCGAACATGATGCCCTGGTCGCCGGCGCCTTCGTCCTTGTTGTCGCCGGAATCGACGCCCTGGGCGATATCGGCCGACTGGGCGTGCAGGTGGCAGGCATAGTCAGCCATGGCCCAGTGGAAGCCCTTCTGCGCGTAGCCGATATCCTTGACGGCATGGCGCACCTTTTCTTCCAGGCCGCCAATGATCTCCTCGATCTGGTCATCGCCGGCGCGTACCTCACCCGCCAGAACGATACGATTGGTCGTTACCAGGGTTTCGCAGGCCACGCGCGCTTCCGGATCACGCGCCAGAAAGGCATCGACTACAACGTCCGAAATACGATCGGCAACCTTGTCCGGATGGCCTTCGGAGACACTTTCGCTGGTGAAGATATAGTTGGGGCGCATGGTTCAGAACTTTCAGCAAGGCTTTCGCATTCCCCATAACCATATAAAGATATGTTTATATGATCAAGCGCCTTTTTAGATATTGTTCGGTCGCGCCTGCCTGACCCGGACAGCAAAAGGCCCCGCTTCCGGAAAAGCGGGGCCTTAATCATTCCGAGATCCGTAAATCTTACGCGTCGTCGTCTTCGGCGAGGCTGCGCACCAGTTCGAGAATGCGGCGGCGATGCTTGGCGTTTTTGATGCGCGGAAAGGCTTCGGCCAGTTCGATGCCCTCGGTCGTCATCAGGAAACCATGAACGAACTGTTCGGATTCCGATTCCGAAAAGCCCTCGACCGCCTCGTTTTCACCATAGCCCTCAAAGAAATAGGCCACAGGGGCCTTGAGGGCCTTGGCAATTTCCCAAAGCTTCGAGGCGCTGATACGGTTGGAGCCGCGCTCATACTTCTGCACCTGCTGAAAGGTCAATGAGATGGTCTCGGCAAGGCCTTCCTGGCTCATGCCCAGGAATTTGCGGCGCATTCTGACGCGGGCGCCGACGTGCAGATCGACGGGGTTCGGGCCACGTTCAGCCTTCAAATTATCGTCCAACTTATGCCTCTTACTTTTTACCTGGCCGATGGGGGAAGCCGGCCAAACTGTATATTATACGTTAGCGCATAGCGAAACTGTTCACTTTGGGCTACATCTTTTTGCAATCAGGCCCGTTTTTTCGCAGATAAAGGCCTGTTTCCGACAGAATAAGTCCCGCCAAAAACAATCAGACCCAAGCAAAGCATGATAGCAAACATAGGATAAGCATACCTTTGTTGAGCAAAAGCGGTAACATTTGCCTCGCCCGGTAAAGTTACGTCCATGTATCCCGCTACACCTAAACCTATTGCCGTGCCCGGAACAACTCTTCCCAGGGGATCTATAACGCCCGATATTCCCGTGGGGGTTGATCGGACCATGGGCAGCCCCTCCTCAATGGCGCGGAAGCTGGCGAGGTTGAGGTGCTGCACAGGCCCTGTGGTCGGGCCGAACCAGGCGTCGTTGGAGATGTTAATGATCCATTTGGGCCGCATTATGTCGTTTGGTCTGTAACTGGTCATATCCAGCGCCGGGAATATGCCTTCGTAGCAAATCAATGGCAAAACCCTCGGAATGCCGGGGAAGCTGTGCGGCCGCGTGCGTTCGCCGGGCGTGAAGCTGTCATCGAAATGCGTCAGGGCCGACATGCCGAGCGGATTGAGAATGTCCTGATAAGGCGTGAACTCACCAAATGGCACCAGCTTGAACTTGTTGTATGATCCGATGATGCGTGTACGGCCATTCTGGCGGTGCAGAGCCAGCATCGAATTACGGTAGATCGGCTTGCCCGCCGGGCTCTCGCCGTCTTCGCGCGAGGTGCCAATCAGCAGGGACTGACCGTCGGTCAGCAGATCGGCCATGTCCTCGACCGTACCCGTTCGCGGGTCCATCAACTGTTCCCACATGATCGGCAGGGCACCTTCCGGCCAGATGATCAGGTCGGGCGCGCGATGACCAGGCTTCGGCGGCGCCTTGCTCAGGCCGATATAGGAAAAGAACAGGTGGCTGAAATTGGCGTTGTCCCACTTGGCGGCCTGGCTGACCGCCGGCTGCACATAGCGGATGGCGTAACCGGTATCGCTGATATGGGTGGTCATCAGCCGCGTCTGGCCGACGCCGAAACAGCCCAGAAGCGCCAGAGCACCGAAGATCGCCGGGGCGTAACCCACAGCGCCTTTCCCCCGCCGGATCACCCCGATACTGCAAAAGGCCAGGACGGTGACGAAACCCAGGCCATAGACCCCGACATAGGCCGCCATCTGCGACATGGCGCTGCCAGCTTTCCAGGTCGAGCCGGCCGGATTCCACGGAAAGCCGGAGAGCACCATGCCGCGCGTCATTTCAAACACCGAGAACAGGGCCGCGAAGAACACAAACCTGATCCAGCCCTTTGGGGCCAGCTTCAGATAAAGCACCGCGAAACCGCCCCAGAACAGGCCGATCCCGGCGGGCAACAGCGTGGCAGCGGGGATGGCCATCCAGCCATAGGTCTCGGCATCGACCAGGAAGGCTTCCGCCACCCAGAAGCACGAGACGAGGAAGTAACAGAAGCCGGCCAGCCAGCCCATGAAGAAGGCGGTGCGTTTCGGCCAGTTACCGAGATGGCATTCCAGTGCATAGAGCAACAGACCATAGCCGAGCAGGCCGGGCAGGAAACCGAAAGGCGGCTGCGCAAAGGCAATCAGCAGGCCGGATATCGCCGCCAGCATACGCGGGCGCTTGCGCGGATCACCCATGAAGGTGACCACCGGCGCCAGAAACGGGTGCTTCAGGAACGCGGCCAGGCTAGTCATCGGCGGACATGATATCAGGTGCCGGCAACCGGCGATGCAGGCGCAGGCGCTTGATGCGGCGCGGATCGGCATCGAGCACCTCGATATCGAAACCGGCATCGGCGTAGGGCACGACCTCGCCACGCTGGGGCACGCGCCCCGCCAGCACCGCCACCAGGCCGGCCAGGGTATCTATTTCTTCCTCGGATTCCTCAGGGTAAAGCTTGAGGCCGAGCTTTTCTTCCAGGGTCACCAGCTCGACGCGACCATCGATCTCATACTGGCCGTTCGGCAGTTCGCGCATTTCCTCATCGCCAGCCTCGTCATATTCATCGTCAATATTGCCGACCACGGCCTCGATCAGGTCTTCGAGCGTTACCAGGCCATCCGTGCCGCCGAATTCGTCGATCACCAGCGCCATATGGATGCGCTGGGCCTGCATCCGCAGCATCAGGTCGGCCGTGGTCATGGAGGAGGGGACGTAAAGCAGTTCACGGCGCAGGCGGTGCAGCACCGGTTCGGCCCAGTTCGGCGCCGCGCGGCCCGGTTCCGGCGCCAGAAGCTTGAGAACATCCTTGATATGAACCACGCCAACCGGATCATCCAGGCCGTCGCGGTAAATCGGCAGACGCGAATGCTCGCTCTCGATGCAGATGCGCACAACATCGGCAAGCGTGCTCGACAGCTCGATGGCGACAATATCGACACGCGGCGTCATGACATCGGCGACACTCAAGGACTGAAAAGCGCGGGCATGGTCGATGAGGTTGGCCGCAGCGGCGGCACTGTTTTCGCTCTCCGTGGAATCGGGGCCGGACTTTGCCGCCGGTTTCGGCCCGATTCCGAAAAAGGACAGAAAGGACTTCTTAGACGAGTCGTCTGGCTCAGCCATGGGTGTGTTCAGGTCCATAAGGATCGGCAACATTGAGGCTTTTCAGAATGTCGCGTTCGAGATTTTCCATCTCTTCAGCCTCTTCATCGGTCATATGATCATAGCCCAACAGATGCAGAGTGCCATGAACCGACAAATGGAGCACGTGATTTTTCAGCGTCTTCTGCTGTTCCTCGGCCTCGCGCACACAGGTTTCAAGCCCAAGCGCGATATCGCCGAGATGCGCCATGCCCTTCATTTTCGGGGCCGGGAAGCTGAGCACATTGGTGGGTGCGTTCTTCTGGCGGTATTCCTTATTGAGCGACTTCATCTCGGCATCATCGCACAGCAGCACGACAATATCGCTCTGTTCGGTCACGTCAACGGCGTTGAGTGCCGCCAATATGCCGGTCTCAACCACCGACCGGGCATCCGGCAAGGCATCAAGCCAGCCGTCTTCCTCAACCTCAATGTCGATCAGATGTGTAACTTCAGCCATCAGCTTTTATACTCATTATCGTAAGCCCGGACGATACGCGCCACCAGTTCGTGGCGGACGATATCCTCGGCCTTGAGTTCGGCCTTGCCAACGCCCTCGACCTGATCGAGCAGATGAACGGCATGGACCAGGCCGCTGTCACCGCGATTAGGCAGGTCGATCTGCGACGGATCGCCGGTGACGACCATTTTCGAGCCTTCGCCGAGGCGCGTCAGGATCATCTTCATCTGCATCCGCGTGGTGTTCTGCGCTTCATCGATGATGACATAGGCATAGGAGAGGGTGCGGCCACGCATATAGGCCAGAGGTGCTACCTCGATTTCCCTGGTCTCGCGCTTCTTGGCGAGCAGTTGCGGCCCCAGAATATCATCCAGCGCGCCCCAGATCGGCGTCAGGTACGGATCGATCTTCTCATTGAGATCGCCCGGCAGGAAACCCAGTCGTTCACCGGCCTCCACCGCCGGACGGGTGATGATCAGCTTGTCGACGGCCCCCTTGAGCAGAAGCGAAACGCCATGCGCCACGGCGAGGAAGGTCTTGCCGGAACCGGCCGGCCCAAGGGCGAAGACGAGATCGTTTGTTGCCAGTTCATGGAGATAGGCCGCCTGGCCGGCGGTTTTCGCGGCGATGGCGCCGTGCCGGCCCATGACGATGGTATTGCGCTGATCAAGCGGTACAGCGGATGCTTTTTCAATCTTGCCGGATTGGGCCGTCAATTGCGGCTGGTTGATCAGGCGGCGGACATCATCCTCGGCGATATCAACGCCCTGGTCGTACATGTCGGCCAGGGTTACGATCACCGCCTTCGCCTTCTGGCGCGCGCGGGCATCACCGGAGATGGCCAGGCCGCCACCCGGCATTTCAACCAGCACCTTGAAGGCCCCCTCGATCATGGCGAGGTAGCGCTCCGAAGGCCCGACCACAGCCAGAACGCAGGGGTCGGTCAGGTTGATAAAATCGTCCTTCACGGCGGCCATCAGGCGAGCTCACCCTTCAAGCTGTTATTGCTGTTGGCGATGATTTTCACCTTGTGAATCTGGCCGATCAGGTGGGCGGCGTCTTCGACGAACACCGATTGCAGGTAGGGCGAGCGGCCGATGGCCTGGCCCGCCAGACGGCCCGGCTTGTCAAACAGGATGTCCAGCGTCTGACCGATCAGCTTTTCCTTGAAGGCCTGCTGCTGTTCTATGATCAGGGCCTGCAGGGTTTGCAGGCGGGCATCGGCCACGTCATCCGGCACCTGGCCGGGCATACCGGCGGCGGGCGTACCCGGACGTGGCGAATATTTGAACGAGAAGGCCGAGGCATAACCGACGCGGCGGATCAGATCGAGCGTGTCCTCGAAATCCTTGTCGGTCTCACCGGGAAAGCCGACGATGAAATCACCGGAAAGCGCCAGATCCGGACGCGCCGCCTTGATGCGATCAATCAGGTCGAAATAGGCTTGCCGGCCGTGCTTGCGGTTCATGGCGCGCAGGATCTTGTCCGAACCGGACTGCACGGGCAGGTGCAGATAGGGCATCATGGCCGGGAGATCGCGGTGCGCATCGATCAGGTCCTGGCCCATGTCGTTGGGGTGCGAGGTGGTGTAGCGCAGGCGATCAATACCTTCGATATCGGCCAGAGCGTACATCAGCTTCGCCAGGGTCGATTCCTGTCCATCGGCATCCAGGCCGTTATAGGCATTGACGTTCTGGCCCAGCAGGGTCAGTTCGCGTACACCCTTGGCGGCCAGGCCCCTGGCTTCATCGAGGATAGAAGCGACCGGGCGTGACCATTCGGCGCCGCGCGTATAGGGCACCACGCAGAAGGTGCAGAACTTGTCGCAGCCTTCCTGCACGGTGAGAAAGGCGGCCGGACCGGAGACCTCACGATCAACGGTCAAGGCATCGAACTTGGCTTCCGGCGCGAAATCAGCGGAAAGACGCTCCCCCTTGGAACGGTGCGTGCGGGCAATGAGTTCGGGCAACTGGTGATAAGCCTGCGGCCCGACCACCAGATCGACCGCCGGGGCGCGGTGCATGATTTCCTTGCCCTCTGCCTGGGCCACGCAGCCGGCCACGGCGATGGTCATGCGGCCTTCGCCACGCGCTTCCTTTTCCTCGCGCATTTCACGCAGGCGGCCGATCTCGGAATAGACCTTTTCGGCGGCCTTTTCGCGGATATGGCAGGTATTGAGCAGAACCAGATCAGCCCCCTCAGCCTTGTCGGACACCTCATAACCTAGCGGCCGCAGGATATCGACCATGCGCTCGCTGTCATAGACATTCATCTGACAGCCGTAAGTCTTGATATGGAGCTTCTTTAGGGGGACGTGATCGTTCATCAGGGCGTTATGGGGATTCATTGGAGAAAAAGCAATAAGACGCAGGAGGCACAGCCTCCTGTACCTCGAAACTATTCTTTGAGAATAACAAAAAAACCGGGCCCAAGGGTCCGGTTTTTTGTTATTTTAAGGACAAGTTCTGGGGTGAAGGGGTCCGTGACCCCTTCGACTTACTTCTCTTCGCCCAATGGCACCCCATAAAGCTCCAGCTTATGGCCGACCAGCTTGTAGCCCAGCTTTTCCGCCAGAGCTTCCTTCATCTTCTCGATTTCGGCATCGAAGAACTCGATTACCTGGCCCGTCTTGATATTGATCAGGTGATCATGGTGATCGCTGCCGGCTTCTTCATAGCGCGAACGGCCATCGCCGAAATCATGGCGTTCGACCACACCGGCCTCTTCAAACAGGCGCACCGTGCGGTAAACCGTCGCCAGCGAAATATTGGGATCAACCGCAGCAGCGCGATGATACAGTTCTTCCACGTCCGGATGGTCTTCGGCAGCCGACAAAACGCGCGCCACAACCCGGCGCTGGTCGGTCATTCGCATACCTTTTTCGATACATTGTTGTTCTATGCGGTCCATGGCCGTAAGCTCCGGTATAGGCAAAAAGTCCCGCAAATGTATGGTGTTGCGCCTCAGAGCGCAAGCCTCAAGATATGGGCGTCCACCGGCGGTTTGTCCTTGCGGCTGTAATAGGCTTTCCGCCGGCCGGTCTTTTTGAAACCGACGCTTTCATAGAGGCGCAGCGCCGCCGGATTATCGATGGCGACCTCCAGGAACAGCGATTCCGCGCCTTCTTCCCGCAGAGCCTTGATGACCTGCTGAAGCAGCATCCGCGCCAGGCCGCGCTTCTGGAAATCCGGATCGGTGCAGATGGTCAGGATTTCGCCCTCGCCGGCCACCACCGTCATCACCACGAAGCTGACGATCTCGCCCTCGACCTCGAACACATAGGTGCGGTGGTGCGGCTTGATCAGCAGGTCAGCGAAAACGCCTTCGCTCCAGCCATAATCGAAGCACCGCGTATGGATGTGCTCCAGTTGCATGGACGGTGCGTCAAGCTGGCGGATCAGGGTCATAAGCGTCAGGCGTTCAGGCTGATAATACCGCGGGTCGAGGCAATGGCGTCGGCTTCGCGCATATAGAGCGGGGTCAAATCATCGTGGCCCGCATCTACGGCCAGCTTTGAAATGGCGTCAAGCGATGGCCACGTTTGGGGGAATTCAGCCGCTTCGGGCCAATAGCCGGAAAGCAGGGCGGCGGACGGCCCGGTCAGGATATCGACAGGGTTCGCGGTAGCAAATTCGGCGATATCCTCCGGTGCATTGGTATCGAGCGTAACCGCCACACCTCGCGGAAACCGCTGGACATAAATCTGCCCGCGGCCGCCGTTCACCACCGCCAGACGGATTTTATCCCGCAGGTCCGCGTGATGACCGAGCGCCTCCAGCGTACCGATGCCCTTCAGCGGCACGCCAGAGCCCGCCGCCAGCCCCTTGGCGAAGGACAGGCCAACCCGGACGCCGGTAAAGGAGCCAGGGCCAAGAGTAACTACTATAGCGGTCAGGTCTTTGGCTTTGATCCCCGTCGCCTGAAACGCTTCCAGCGCCATGACCGGCAGGCGTTCCTGCTGGCCGCGCGTCATGCCTTCGGTGATGTCAAACAGGCAGGTCTCGCCATCGAACAGCCCAAGGCCGCAGGCATTCAGCGAGGTATCGATGACGAGTTGCAACTAGAGCACCTGCTCGATGGACTTCACTTCCGGCACATAATGCTTCATCAGACTTTCGACCCCCTGGCGCAGGGTGGCGGAAGACGACGGACAACCCGAACAGGCGCCGCGCATATGCAGGTAAAGCGTGCCGGAATCGAGGTCGAAGCGGTCGAATTCGATATCGCCGCCATCCTGCGCCACCGCGGGGCGGACGCGGGTATCGAGCAGATCCTTGATCTCGGCGACAATCTGGCCGAGTTCGCCTTCATAGACGATCTCGTCCCTGGCGGTGATTTCGCGCAGAATTGGCTGGCCTGATGAGTAGAAATCCATGATGGCGGCCAGGATCGGCGGCTTGAGCTGGGCCCAGATCAGATCTGACTCCGGCGACCGCCGCACCGTCAGGAAATCGCCGCCGAAGAACAGTCCGGCCACGCCATCGAGCGCAAACAGACTCTCGGCCAGAGGCGAGGCTTTCGCCTCATCGGGTGAGCGAAATTCCTTTGTGCCGGTTTCAAGCACGACCTCACCGGGGATGAACTTGATCACATCGGGGTTCGGGGTGGATTCGGTCTGGATAAACATGGCGGCGCCTTAAGCTGTAACTGAGCCGTAAATGGGCCTAAAGCGCCGGGATGACAAGGGGCTTGTCAAGGTCTGCTGATATCCTGGCCAAAACTAAGCAGGTAGCCGTTATTATCCCTGATAGCGAACTCCAACATGTCGTAAGACATACGCTCCGGCCCCCATTCGACCGTCACCCTGTGCTTGATATCGTCATAAAGCGCCATGACATCGTCGACAACAACATACTGCGTCGCCGTCGCCTGTGGCTTTCCCAGATGATCATTGGTCATGAACATCAGTTCGACCTTGTCTTTCACCAGATGGCACCAGTGGTCATCCGGCTTAGAAACGCATGTGAATCCGAGCGCCTCGGCATACCATTGTTTGGTTTCCGGGATACTTTCGGTTTGCAGCATTGGTGTCAGGCTTAACAGCATAATGAGTCTCTACAACTTAGCCGCCCATTCGCGCAAAAGCGCATTGACGATGGTCAGCTTGGCGAAACTCCAGCCGCCAGTTTCCATATCTGTCATCATCTGCTGCAACGGCTCGATCAGCGTCTTGTTTTCGGTTTCCCAGTTCTCGATGATCTGGGCCGGGCTTTCCGACGGCGACATGCGGGCCATCATGGTCTTCACCACCGTTTTCTGCTCGGCCA
>NZ_JBQCHT010000021.1:0-77196 GCF_051954415.1 Asticcacaulis sp. | reverse complement strand
CATGAGGAAGGCGGCGGAGCGAACCAAAGAAACCGTCTGGAGGAAGATCGGAAAACTCATTGATCGATTTCCTCCAGACGAATGCGCAAACTACTTCAGGAACTCAGGCTATGCTTCCACTTAAAGTCATAACGCTCTAATCGGCCAAAGATCGAAGCCTAAAGGGCTCGCCAGGCGATGTCGGTGCGATAAAACCCACCCGGCCAGTCGATATCACTGATCGCTTCGTAAGCCTTATCGCGGGCTTCCTGCAGGGTCTTGCCACGGGCGCAGATATTCAGCACGCGACCACCGGCGGCACGCAAGCTGCCATCTTCCCCCCGACTGGTGCCGGCATGGAAAACCGTCACATCCGGGCCGAAATCCTGCTCAGCGCCACGAATGACCGAACCGGTCAGCGGACTGTCGGGATAGCCCTTGGCGGCATAGATGACACAGACCGCCGGATCGTCATGCCATTGCGGCGCCGGCAGGTTTTTCAGGCCGCCGGTGGCCGCCGCCAGCAGATAGGGCACGATGTCGCTTTTCAGGCGCAGCATCAGCACCTGGCATTCCGGATCACCGAAGCGGGCATTATATTCCACCAGTCGCGGGCGACCATTCTCCACCATCAGGCCGGCATAAAGCACGCCCTTGTACGGATTGCCCTCGGCCTTCATTCCGGCCATGGTCGGGGCCAGGATTTCGGTTTCGGTGATCCGCAGGAGTTCCGGCGTCACGATCGGCGCCGGGCTGTAGGTGCCCATGCCACCGGTATTCGGACCGGTATCCCCGTCAAAGGCGCGCTTGTGATCCTGCGCCCATCCAAAAAGGATCGCCGTCTCGCCGTCGCACAGGGCAAAGACGGAAGCCTCCTCGCCGGCCATGAACTCCTCAATGACGATGTTCGAACTGGCCGGGCCGTAACGTCCCCCCAGCATGGCCTCGACCTCGGCCACGGCGTCCTGGTAATCCGGCGAAATGGCGACGCCCTTGCCGGCGGCCAGGCCATCGGCCTTGATCACATAGGGCGGGCTGTAGGTTTTCAGGAACTCGCGCGCCTCCTCGACATTGTCGAAGGTCTCATAGGCGGCCGTCGGGATATTGTGGCGCTTGCAGAAATCCTTGGTGAAGCCCTTGGAGGCTTCCAGTTGCGCCGCCTTCTTCAACGGCCCGAAGCACGGGATATTGGCGGCAGCCAGGGCATCGGCCAGACCTTCCGCCAGGGCGTTTTCAGGGCCGACCACCACCAGGTCCGCCTTGATCTCGCGCGCCAGCCCTACCAGGCCCGGCACATCGGTCGCCTTGATATTGTGGCACTGACCTAAATTCGCCATGCCGGGATTGCCCGGCGCGATAACCAATTTGTCGCACAAGGGCGACTGGGCGATTTTCCAAGCGAGGGCGTGTTCACGGCCGCCCGAACCGATCAGCAGAATGTTCATGGCTTTCGCTTCCCTCACCCGGCCTTCCGGGTCAAGCGAAAAGTCTCAGCCCGCCAGCCGATAGGGCGTGACCGTGCCTTCAAGGCAGGCGTGCAGGATATTGAAAAACTGCGGCATATCAATCGGCTTGGTCAGGACATGATTAAAACCATGGCCACGCGTATCGTCGGATAGCTTGGTCTGGGCGGCGGCGCTGAGGGCCACGATCGCCGTCTCCGCATTGAGCCCACGCCCCTCGCGCAGGGTGCGCGTGGCGGCTATGCCATCCAGCACCGGCATCTGGATATCCATGAAGATTAAGTCAAACCTGATGCGTTCGCAGATTTCCAGCGCGGCCTCGCCATCGCTGACCTCATGGATTTCCAGCCCGGAATCCGTCATCAGCAGGCGGATCAGTTCGCGGTTGATCGGATGGTCGTCGACGATCAATACCTTGCGATCCTCCAGGAAGACCGGTTTCAGGTCATTGGCGCTCACCACCGGCGCCGGGGCGGCGGCCTCACTGACGGGTATCTCGAACCAGAAGCAGGCGCCCTCGCCCGGCGCGGACTCCACGCCGATACGCCCCTGCATCAGTTTGATGATCTCGTGGCAAATGGAAAGACCGAGGCCGGAACCGCCATATCTGCGGCTGATGCTGTTGTCGATCTGGTTGAACCGCGTGAAGAGGTGCGGCTGCTGATCATAAGGGATGCCCGGCCCGTTATCCCGCACCTCGACGCGCAGACGGCCCTTTTCCGGCATGGCGGCAGACACCACCACCTGGCCGTTCTGCGTGAATTTGCAGGCATTGCCGACCAGGTTGTAAAAAACCTGGCGCAGGCGCACATCATCCAGCAGCAGCCAGTCCGGCATGTGTGGATCATAGTCGCAAACGACGTCGATATCGCGCGTTTCCCCCAGCACCGCGAACTGATCGACAATATCGGTCGCCAGGCTGCGTATATTCGCCGGTTGCGGATCGAGCCGCACCTGCCCGGCCTCCAGCTTGGAGAAGTCCAGAATATCGGTGATCAGGCTGAGCAGGGCCTCTCCCGCCTTATTGATGCGGCCAATATAATGGCGCGCGTCCTTGGGCAGATCTGATACGCCGTTCAGCAGGGTGGCATAACCCAGTATGGTCGTCAGTGGCGTGCGGATTTCGTGGCTCATATTGGAGAGGAAATCCGATTTGGCCATGACAAAGGCTTCGGCCGTTTCCTTGGCCGTGCGCAGGGTCTCTTCCAGATGTGCCTGCTCGGTTATATCCTGCAATATGCCGAAAATATATTCCGGCCGGCCGTCCTCGGTATATTCGGCGCCGCCCCTGGAATAGACGATGCGCTCCTCGCCATCAGCACGCATCAGGCGGTGCTCGAAGGTGAAATCCTCGCCATTTGACAGGGCCTGGCGTACACAGGCTTCGACCGCCGCCCGGTCATCCGGGTGGAAGAGCTGGATCGCCGTATCGATCTGGGGCTGGTAGCTGTCGCGGTTCAGACCGTGGATGGCATAGACGCCGCGCGACCAGAAGCAATCACCGGTCGGGGCATGGATATGCCAGTAGCCGACCCCGGCTACCTCCTCCATCAGTTCCAGCTTGCGCTGGGTTTCCTGGAGCCGGCGGATCGCCGCCTTCTTCGCCGCGCCGCTGCGCCGCAGGGCCATCATATCGGAGACGCTGGCGGCCAGCTTTTGCAGACGGCCCGCCTGGATCGCATCAAAATCAGGACGCGCGACCGTATCGAGAATGCAAAAGGTGCCGATCTGCACCCCTTCATAATGCAGGGGCTGGCCGGCATAGAAGCGAACCGCCGGCGCACTGGTCACGAAGGGATTGCTGGCAAAACGCGTATCGGCCAGGGCATCCGGCACGACCATCAGGCCGCCAGAACGGAGCGTGTGTTCGCAGAACGAGATTTCCGCCGGCACGGAACGCAGGTCAATGCCGCGGGCGGTCACGAAACTGTAGCGCTCGCCATCCACCAGCGAAATCAGGACGATAGGCGCGCCAAAGATATCCGCCGCCAGGGCGGTCAGATGATCGAAGCCCGAATCCGGCTCCGCTTCGAATATATCCGGCTGATGAAAAACGGCGTGGCGGCCGGCCTCCTCAGCCAAGGGCACTGTGCGGCGCATGGCGCTCTGTCCTGCTTCTTGTAAGACTCACCCTAAGTTGAGCCCTCTGAAGAAAACCTAAACATTTGTGGATAAAAAACGATTAGAGCCGCAAAACTGGGGCCAAGTCGAAATTGCGGCGAAAATTGCGCTAAAGTACCGGCATGGCCAATGATCTCATGCCCGGCGAATCAACGAATGCTGCCGCCTATTCGGTTTCCGAACTGGCGGGGGCGCTGAAGCGCACGCTGGAAACCACTTATGATCATGTCCGTCTGCGCGGCGAAATCTCCAAGGTTACGCGCCATGCCTCCGGCCATGTCTACCTGACGATCAAGGACGACAAGGCGGCAATCGACGGCGTCATCTGGAAAGGCAATGTCAGCCGTCTGCAGGCCCAGCCGGAACAGGGCCTGGAGGTCATTGTCACCGGCAAGATCACCACCTTCCCGGCCTCATCGAAATACCAGATTGTCATCGAGGCGATGGAGGTGGCCGGCATCGGCGCCCTGCTGGCCCAGCTCGACCGTCTGAAGAAAAAGCTTCACGGCGAGGGCCTGTTCGATCCGGCGCGAAAGAAGCCTCTGCCCTATGCGCCGCGCACCATAGGCGTCATCACCTCGCCGACCGGCGCCGTCATCCGCGATATCCTGCACCGCATCCGCGACCGCTGGCCCTGCCGCGTCATCGTCTGGCCGGTGATCGTCCAGGGTGATGCCGCCGCGCCGCAGGTGATCCAGGCCTTGCGTGGTTTTCATAACGATACGGCTGTTGCCCGCCCCGATGTGATCATTGTGGCGCGCGGCGGCGGCTCGGTGGAGGATCTCTGGGCTTTCAACAGCGAGGACCTGGCGCGCGCCGTGGCGGCCAGCACCATCCCGATCATATCAGCCGTGGGCCACGAGACCGACACTACCCTGATCGATTATGTCAGCGACCGCCGCGCGCCTACGCCCACCGGCGCGGCCGAAATGGCGACGCCGGTGCTCGGCGAATTGCGCGCCTTCACTGCCGATCTCGAACGCCGGCGCCAGGGCACGATGGCGCGACTGCTGGAAACCCGCCGCGAACGCGTGGCCCTGCTGGCCCGCACCCTGCCGAAGCCACTCGACCTGATAGACAGCGCCCAGCAAAGGCTGGATTTCGTGGCGCACCGGCTCGACGGCGGCTTGCGGCAAAACCTCAACCTGCACCAGACGGCCTATGCGCGCCTCTCCGGTCGGTTCGCACCCGCCTTGCTGGAACGCGAGGTGCAGCTAAAGCGCACGCACCTGGGCCAACTCGCCGCGCGTCTCGATCTGGCGGTCGGGCGCCGCGTGACCGTTGCCACCAGCCATGCCCGCCTGCCGGAACTCACAATCCGCATGAACGAGGCGCTGAACCGGACCGTCAAGCGCAGCGGCGAACGCCTCCCCGAACTCACAAAACGCCTGTCTGAAGCGTTCGCGCGCGATCTCAGGCAAAGACAGGAACGCGTTCAAAGGCTTGAACAATTGCGCGTCAACCTCAACCCCGATCGACCGCTCGATCTCGGCTTCGCCCGCGTCAATCGGCCAGACGGTGTACTCGTCAAGTCACCCGCCGGCGTAGAAGCGGGCGACGCCCTGATCCTGACCTTCAAGGGCGATCAGACGCTGGATGTTGTGGCTGGCAGTGGCGGAACGCCGCCGCCCGCCAAGGCGACGCCCAAGCCCGTCCCCTCAAGGCCCAAACCGGCCGCTCCGGATCAGGGCAGTTTGTTTTAAGGCTTCGATATTGCCGGGAACGCGCCCTCAAGCGCACCAATCAGCCCCTGCTCCCACATGGCCGGATCATGCCCCGAATAGATCGTCAGGTAATGACAGGTCAGTCCTGCTTGCCGAGCCTGTTTGCAGAAGGCGGCAGTCTGCCTGTTGAAATAATCATATGCACCAGCGCCCAAATAAAGGGTCTGGCCTTGTGCCGCCGCGAAACCATAGTTCTGCGTCGGGCTGCCGGCAACCGCGAAAGCGCTGACCTGATCGAACAGATCGTGGTGTTTCAAACCAAACGATAAAGCCCAGTTGGCCCCATTTGAATACCCGTAGGTCATCCGCTCCGTCGCTTCCCGACTGGCGTGAAATCGTGTTTCTGCCAGCGGCATGACCTCGTCAGTGACAAAAGCTTCATGACGTTCGTAGACAGCCTGATCCAAGCCTGGCAAATATTCCCGTCCACGCGCAGCACCACCGTTATCCATGCCAACCAGCAAGACTGGCCGGATAAGGCCATCAACTATGAGTCTCTCGACGATCGGCGCAAAGGCATCAACCGAATTATCCGCCATATAGACAACCGGATATCCATCCCGAGGTGGCGGCGAAGGCGGCGTGTAGATGGTGACATTGCGTTTTTGCCCCAGGTTCCGGCTATCAATCTCTATGGTTTCTGTTCGCCCTTTGAGCGCTTCCATCCGAGTCGCTACCGGGGCCTTGGGACCACGATAGTCAAGACTTTCCACCGCCCGCATATCAACCAGCAAAGACAAATTAAGTATCGACTCATCAATGTAAGGCAGATTGTATTGCAGCCCCCAAAGTCCCTGCGGCGCCCCCACCAATGGCTGCATACGGTCCTGAAACGTGCAGCACAGGTCAGGCGTCAGGTCTCCATTTCCCCGCGCCGCAATTCGCAGTGTGGTCCCTTCGACCCAGTAAGCAAGGTTTTTCGTCCCCAGGTGATCAGCCGCGGCTTGTGCATCAAAATCAACGGTTGCGAAACATCCCGGGTCCATGGCTGAAGCGGCCTGACACAGGGGAAGGACACGCGATATCTTCTGAGGCTGCGCATTTGCGATGCTGAAACCAATCATTCCCATAAACAGGCTGCACATAAAGACCAACAGGCACACGTTTAATCTCCACCATCACAACCATTGCGGATAATTCACATTCAAATGGAGCTTATTTTTGGCGATGTCCCGCCTTGATCATGGCATTCGACCGGCCTATGTTGGTGGTATGAATATGCATACGCCCTCTCCCCTGCCTGGCCAGGCCGTTCTCCATTACGGCGATGGCGACTACACCGTCATGCGTCCCGGAAAGTTCGTTCTCTGCGCCGTTTCCGGTCGGCAGATCCCGCTGGAGGCGCTGAAATACTGGAACCCGCGCACCCAGGAAGCCTATGCCGGCCCGGAGGAGGCTACCCAGGCGTGGAAAAACCTGAAGCGCTGAACCGCCGCACACTTTTAACCGGTGCAACCGTCCTGCTTGGCGGTTTTGGTTCACTTGCGCGCGCCCAGGCCCCTGATCCTTTCGGGCTTAAGGGCCGCTTTATTCAGAGCGGTTATTGCGTCGGCCACACCACCCCCAATGCCGAAATCTGGGTGGATGGTGTCCGGCAGAGCACGGCCTCAGTCGATGGCTGGTTCTATGTCGGTTTCGACCGCGATTCCCCCGCTACCTGCCGGATCGAAACCCGCACGGCCACTGACACCCAGGTCACAACCGTCACCATCGCGCCCCAGACCTATGACACCCAGCGCGTCGACGGCCTGCCGCCGGAAACCGTCACCCCCCAGGCCCCCGAAGTCCTGGAACGCATCAAGCGTGATGCCGCGCTGAAAGCCACCGCCTTTGCCAGCCGCGACAGCGATGACAGCTTCAAGAGCGGCTTTATCTGGCCGCTGAAAAACTTCATCGTTTCAGGGCGTTTCGGCAATCAGCGCATCCTCAATGGCGTTCCCAAGAGCCCCCACTACGGTTTCGACATGGCCGCCCCCATCGGTACGCCGATCTATGCGCCGCAGGGCGGCCTGGTGGTGCTGGCCGAGCCCGACCTGTTCTACGAAGGCGGCCTGACCTTTATAGATCACGGCCAGGGCGTGATCTCGATGTATCTCCACCAGTCACGCGTTCTGGTCAGTAAGGGCGACCGCCTAATCCAGGGGCAACTGATCGGCCTGGTGGGCGATCGCGGCCGCGCCACCGGCCCCCACCTGTGCTGGCGGCTGAAATGGGGCGACCGCCACGTGGATCCCAGCCTTATGACTCAGGGCGTTATGGCCGGGTAGGCCGTCACCCAATTACCACAGCGAATGATTCTGTCGGAAATATTTGAATATTTTGCCTGACGGGCCTATGCGTTGCTCATAACAACACTCTATAAGGCCCGCCTGCCTTTCACAGCGACACTCCGAGCACATGGCCGATTACAGTAGTCTGAAAATCCTGCTGATCGAAGATAATCAGCACATGCGCTCCATCGTCACTGCCATCCTTAAGGGCACGGGAATCCGCAATGTACGCGAGGCCCGTGATGGCGCCGAGGGACTGGACATGTTGCGCCAGTATCCGGCCGATATCGCCCTGGTCGATTTCAACATGAACCCGATCGATGGCGTCGAATTCACCCGCCTGCTGCGTAATTCGGCGGATTCATCCAATCCCTACCTGCCGATCATCATGATCACCGGCCATTCCGAACGCTCGCGCGTCATCCAGGCGCGCGATGCCGGCGTCAATGAATTCATCGTCAAGCCCCTGACCGCCCGCGCCCTTCTCGGCCGGCTCGATTCCGTCATCATGCGGCCGCGTCCCTTTATCCGCTGCAAGACCTATTTCGGCCCCGACCGCCGCCGGTCCGGCGATCAGAATTACGCCGGCCCCTACCGCCGCAATACCGACGACGCCTATTAACTTTAATCTTCTGTTAGTAAATCTTAACGCCCACTAGGCGAGTGACTTGAATCATCCCATAGTCAAGCTGACGATTCTGTGTGCCGCATCCTGCGAAATGGGACCATTATGGGCAAGTTCACCCCGGCTATTCTTGTTCTGACCTATATTCTGGTGGGGCTGAGCCTCGCCGCCATGGTCTGGAATGGCGGCTCCGATTTCGGCACAGCCCTGGCGGTTCTCGCCGGCACGCTTGGGGTCTGCCTCTCCTTTCACGCCTATGCCTCGCAGCAACTGGCCGAGCGCCGCATCCTGCGCGATGTCGAAAACGTACGCGACGCCCACCGCCTGATGGTCGACGCCATCGATTCGACCCAGAAGGACATGCTGGAACTGGCTGACCGCGTACAAAACCAGCGCACCTCGCGCTCCGAGGAACTGACCTCGGAAGTGAAAATGCTGGAAGACCTGGTGATGAAGCTGGGCGAAAGCATTGAGGACCGCCTTAATTCCTGGCAGGCGGCGCCGGCGGCGACCGTCGTGCCTCTGCGCGGCACGCCGGCGATGAACGCCAAGGAAGCCCAGGCCCTGGCCCTGATCGAGACCATCCGTGAGGCGCTGATCGCCAACCGTGTCGATCTGTATCTCCAGCCGGTTGTCTCCCTGCCCCAGCGCAAGACCATCTTCTACGAGTCGTTCTCGCGCCTGCGTGATGCCACAGGCCGCGTGCTGATGCCGGCGGAATATCTGAATGTCGCCGATGCCGAAGGTCTGGTGCCTTCTATCGATAACCTGCTGCTGTTCCGCTGCGTGCAGATCGTCCGCCGCCTGGCCAAGCAGGACCGCCGCATCGGCATCTTCTGCAATATCTCGCTGACCTCCCTGCGCGACGAAACCTTCTTCCCGCAGTTTCTCGAATTCCTCAATGAAAACCGCGACCTAGCCGGTTCGCTGATTTTTGAGCTGGGCCAGGATGCCTTCGCCACGCGCGGCTCGGTCGAGGCGCGCAACATGGCCAAGCTGGCCGATCTCGGCTTCCGCTTCTCGCTCGACAAGGTCGTCAGCATCGATTTCGACCTGCAGGATCTGCACCGCTCCGATGTGCGCTATGTCAAGATCGGCGCCAATCTGCTGCTCGAACAGCTTCTTGAGGTTGAAGGCAAACCGGCGATGAAATTCCTGAAGGACATCCATGCCGGCGACTATGCCGGCCTGCTGGCGCGTTACGGCATAGAGGTCATCGCCGAAAAGGTCGAAAGCGAAAAGCAGGTGGTCGATATTCTCGATATCGAGATCGGCTACGCGCAGGGCCACCTCTTCGGCGAGCCGCGCGCCATCAAGGAACAGGTGCTGGCCGAGACCGACCCGCCCGCCGGCTTTATCAAGTCAACCCTGCCGCAACAGGGCCGCCGTCGGGCCTAACCCCCTCGTCTTCGCCCTCCCCATTTATGGGGAGGGGGGACCGCGAAGCGGTGGGCGGGGCAATACATCTCCGGAAGATTAATCCGCCGCACTTTCCGGCGGACCGAGATAGGACGGCTTCAGTCCGCCGGTATCGAGCACTAGGCGTTCCAGCACCACATTGCCGTCGATGCGGAACACCTTGATGGTGTGCTTGCCGGGCTTGAGACTATTGAACGCCGTCGGCAGGATGAAGATATTATCCTTGACCGCCTGGGTCCATTGCGGCGTGTCGGGCTTGAGGTCAAAGGTCAGGGTTTGTGCGGGCCGGTCATCGATCGTAACGGCGATACGCAATCCGCCCTTGCCTTGCGTGTCCAGCGTCGGCGCCAGGTAGAGATTGAGCGTGACATCGACCTCTTTGGCAAGCTTGAAATCATATTCCAGCGCCATGTCGCTAACAGATGTCGAAGCCGCAGCCTGAGGCAGGGAGATGACCGATGACAGGGTCCGGCCCAGTTCGGGAATGATTTGCCAATGCCGGCCCGGCGCCTCGGTCTTGCGAGCGAAATGTTCGGCGTCTATGGCTATGGCGCCTTCGCTTTCGACAAATACGCCCCCATTCGAAGCCGAAGGGCGCAGATAGAGGCGATCGCTCTTGTAAGCATTGTGCGCCGGCTTTCCCTTTTCAGGAACACGAATTAGCTTCGGCAGAACCTGCGCTTCCGGCTGCTGCCAATTATCATAGCCGATGTGGGTCTGGTCCATCATGTGGTTCCATTTGCCATCGCCAAGGGTGTTATATTGCGCCGCCAGATCCTTGTCGGTCTGGAACTTTTTTTCGACGATATCGGCCAGAAGATTGGCGCGCGGACTGCCTTCCATGGCCGCCAGATGATTAAGCGCGGTATTGTAATAAAGGCTATAGAGATTGGCGCTAGCCACCGTCGGGTATTCGACAAGCTGGAAATAGGCGTCTTGTGCGTTAGCCGGCAGGGCTTTGCCAAGCGCCTGGGCGCGCTGCGCCAGAAGACCATAATCCTGCTCCATATAGGACAGGCTGCCGATATCAAAACTGTCCGCCGTGATCAGCTCCGGCTTCTTGCGCGCATTATACTGGCTATAGCGCGTCAGTATGTCACCAATCTCCGCCGCATGCGCCTGACCGAACTGCTGGGCGGCCCATTTCGCCGGGTAAGCCTGCAAGGCTTCCGGTGTCATCGCTTCGGGGTTCCACGCCATATCCATGAAGAACGACAGCGGAAATTCCATCGGCTTGATATCACCGACATTGACGATCCACAGACGATCGGCGCCGCTGTCATACGCCAGGTCCATTTGTTGCCAAGTCTTCTCAATCTGGTTGGTGTTGATCCATTTGTAATTGCGCGGCCCGCCGACATAATCGAAATGGTAATAGACGCCATAGCCGCCCGGACGCGCTTTGCCCGGTTCCGGCAAGCGCCTTATCTGGCCCCAGTTGTCGTCCGAAAACAGCAGGGTCACGTCGTCCGGCACCTTCATGCCGTGATCGTAATAGTCCTGCACCTCTTTGTAGAGTGCCCAGACCTGCGGCGTCTGGTCTGCCGGCTTGCCGGTGACATCGGTAATGATTTTCCGCTGATCGGCCACAATCCCTTCCAGCAATTGCGTCGCCGTGCCTTCGCTCATCGGCTCGTCGCCATCGCCGCGCATCCCGACCGTGACGACATTCTCAAAGTTACCGGCCTTCATCCGCTCGATACCACCGCGCCAGAAGGTGCGCAGGTTGGCGGCATTGGTGGTGTAGTCCCACTTGCCACCGGTGATGCCGCCCTCCTGGTGCCGGTGCCATTCCTCCTGCGCCCGCGTCATCGGTTCGTGATGCGAGGTGCCCATGACGATCCCGTAGTCGGCAGCCGTCTGCTGATTCAATGGATCATCGTCTGAAAACGCCTTACCCCACATGGCCGGCCACAGATAATTACCCTTTAGCCGCAGCTCCAGTTCGTATACATGGCCATAAAGCTCATGATTGATGCCGCCGAATTTTTCCCGCGCCCAGCCGCCGAAGGCCGGTTCCTCGTCATTGATGAAGAAACCGCGATACTTCACCTTCGGCGCATCGATACGCGAGCCCGCCGTCACGTACAGGTCGGTCTTTTTCACCACCGGCACATCGGCCCACCAGTACCAGGGCGATACGCCCATCTTCGCCGACAGATCATAGGTGCCGTAAATCGCGCCTCGCGCATCGGCGCCCAGGATCACCAGCGCCTTGCCGTGGCCAGTATCGACCACGGATTGCTGATAGGCTTCCCACTTGCCGGCCACACCGCCCTCATCAACCGGCAGTGGTGAATGGCCGGCCACGGCAATCACCACCACGGGGCCGGTCACGTCCTTCAGGTCATGCACCACCGCCGGACGGACGCCGGCCACGCGCTCCAGGTCGGCGGCGAAATCCTCGGCCACGCGCTGCACTGGCTTTGAAGCCCCGGCATCGACATAAACCGTGGCTGGTTTGCCGCCTTTAATGAGAGTGAAACCCTCAGCCGATACGCCGTTACACACCGCCACCGGTCCCTCGCAGGCCGACGCCACCGGCGGAAAAACTGCCAAAATAACAGCCGCCAGCCAAATCTGTTTCATGATCCCATCGCTGTCCAGATAAAGTCTTTCAAACCGCGCCCGCCCCAAAACTTTCTTTCTATTCCCTGGTGGCTCATACCAGGCCCTCGCCGATAATCCGCAACGCCATACCGAAGGGATGACTGACACCTTCCGGAATCTCGACATGCACGCCGGCCGGGTCGCGCCTGAAGGCCAGCGGGGCGTCGGTATCCACCGCTTCGATGCGCGCGATGCGACTGCCTGCGGCAGCGGCCAGGCTTGCGATCGTCAGCCGCCCCAGAGGCTGACCAAGCGTGATGGCATAAAGCACGCCGGCTTTTTGGGTGAAGCGGATATCCTGCGCGGTAAAATCCAGTTTCGGATCGCCATTGATGAACTGGCCGGAAACGACCTCGGTCGGCCCCTCGCCGGCGATCTTCCATGGCCGTGTGCCGAAGATGGCCTCGCCGTAGCGCCGGTTCCAATCGCCGATTTCCCCAACAATGCGGCGTTCCTCGTCGTCGATTGTGCCGTCGCCGCGTACCGGCACCGACAACATCAGGTTGCCATTCTTGGAAACGACATCGCACAGGCGATGGATAATATCCTTCGCTGGCACATAGGATTTATCAGTGAAGCGCTGGCGATTGTAATGCCAGTCACCCAGGCAGGTATCGGTCTGGAAAGGATGCGGCTCGATGCCTGAGCGGTTGCCGCGCTCGACATCCTCTATCACCGCGGACTTCCGGTCTTCCGGCACCAGCTTGATGGTAACCACCACCTCCTGTTTGCCGCCATGCCATTTCAGCCCGGCATTGTAATAGTGGGCGGCGAGATCAAGCCCCACCTGGCCGAGCGGCAGGTCACCATTATCAAAATAGACCAGGTCGGGCTGGTAGGAGTCGATCAGGTCCTTGGTGCGCAGGTAGAACTGACGCGTGAAGGCGGGATTGGCCGCCGGCGGCGTTTCGGGAAAAGGACCGTCGTTTTCATCGTGCCATTTATTGGCTTCGGCGATAGAGGTCATACCCTCCGGCATGGGCATAACCGCGCCGCCATAGAGTTCCTGCGGATCGAGCCCGTCCCACCATTTGCCGACACCATCGGCCTTTTTCAGGTGCCCGGCATCGTAACGTTCGCCGGCGCGCGGCCCTTCCGGATCATAGGCATAGGCCGCCTGCATCCAGTGCCAGGCGTGGGCGGCATGTTGCGAAACGGCGAACTTCAGCCCGCGCGCCCGCGCCTCTTTCGCCCAGATGCCGACAATGTCCTTCTTAGGGCCGACCCTGGTGGCGTTCCAGGCCATGAACTTCGAATCGTAGGCGTCGAAATTGTCGCAATGGCTGGCCAGGGCCATGAAGTATTTCGCGCCGGCCGATTTATAAAGGTCAAGCAGTTCGCCGGGGTTCCAGTTTTCGGCCTTCCACAGATTGTTGATCTCCATGAAGCCGCTGTCAGCCGGATGGCCGTAGGTCTTCAGGTGGTGGTCATAGGCCCGCTCGCCTTGCAGATACATGCGCCGGGCATACCAGTCGCCCTGTTCCGGCACACATTGCGCCGACCAGTGCGCCCAGATGCCGAACTTGGCGTCGCGGAACCAGTCCGGCGCCTGATAATGAGCGATGAGCGATCGCCAGTCGGCCGTGAAGGGGCCGGAAGCGATACCGGCGGCCAGTGCGGGCGGCACCACGACCGCCGAAAGCACTAGCGCCGTGCCGGATTTCAGGAGATCGCGCCGGCCGATCATTACGCCAGGGCCGCAGCGATGGCGGCCAGGGTGTAGGGCGCCATGGCGGCATAGGCCTGGGCATTGGGATGGACGCCATCGGCACTGAATTCCGTCCGCATGGCGCCACTGTCGAGCGCCAGGGCCGGCCAGTAGTCAACAAAGGTATAGTTCTGCGCCGAACAGACCGATTTGATCCATTCGTTCAGCGCCCTGATCTTCTCGACCGGATTGCCGACCTCCGGCCGCCACGGGAAATGATCCGCTGGCGGCACGCTGGCCATGATGACCTTGATACCGTAGACCGAGGCGAGATTAGCCATGGCCTGAAGGTTATTGGTAGTCGCCACCGGATCGTAAGGATCCTGGTTTTGCGCGATATCGTTGGTGCCGGCCATGATATGCACCGCCTTCGGACGCAGGGCAACGACATCAGCCATGAACCGGACCAGCATCTGCGCCGAAACCTGCCCGCCGATGCCGCGCCCAACCAGCCCGTTTTCAGCGTAGAGCGTGCCGGATTGCCCCGGCCAGCCGTCGGTAATGGAATCGCCCATCATGACAACCTTGCGGGCGGCTTCCGACAGCTTGACTATATCGGCATTGGCCAGGTGATAACGGCGCATTTGCGCCCAGTCGGTGCCGACGGGCTGGACGTTCAGCGTTGCTGGATCGTTATAATCCTGCAATGCCGCCTGTATGCCTTGCGCTTCCGCATTGGGCTGCCCCTTGTTCTGCGCGCTGGCCGCCGTAGCGACGCCCAGCATCGCTCCGCCCGCCAGCGCCCCGCTCAAAAGATGGCGCCGCTTAATGTCCGTCATAATCGTCCCCTTCAAGCGCAATCCGAAAAGTGTCATGCAAAGAGACTGTGCACTTTTCAGTTAAATTGCGCGACCAAACTCTCAGGCCACGGTCAGCGTGGCCGTCTTCAGGTCTACACTATTGGGTCCGACGGAGATCGTAAAGGTGCCCGGCTCAACAACGCGCTGCATATCCATATTGTAGAATTGCAGGTCAGCGGGCGTGATAGTGAAGCTGACCGTCTGGCTGGCGCCGGGCTCAAGCGTGATGCGCTTGAAGCCCTTCAGTTCCTTGACCGGGCGGGTCACCGACGAGAAGTCGTCGCGGATATAGAGCTGGACGACCTCGTCACCTTTCAGCGCTCCGGTATTCTTTACCTCCACGCTGACCGTGACGCTGTCGCCCGTGCCGATGGTCTCCTTTTCCAGCTTCGGCGCGCTGATATCGAAGGTGGTGTAGGAAAGCCCGTAGCCGAAGGGGAACAGCGGCGAGGTTACGCCATCGAGATAGCCGCGGCGGGCGGTCGGCTTGTAGTTATAGAAGATCGGCAGTTGCCCGACATTGCGCGCGATCGAGACCGGCAGCTTGCCGCCCGGATTGGCCCGGCCGAACAGGATATCGGCGGCGGCCCAGCCGGTTTCCTGGCCCATATACCAGCCCTCGATCAGGGCGTCGGCCTTCTCATTGAGCAGGTTGACCGACAGCGGGCGGCCATTGAGCAGCAGGACAACAGTGGGTTTGCCCAGCGCAAAAATCTGCGCGGCGAGATCGTTCTGGCGGCCGATCAGATCAAGCGACTGGCGGTCGCCCATATGGTTGTCGGCCCAGGCTTCACGCGAGGTCTGTTCGTTATCGCCCAGCACCATGACAATGGTGTCGGCCGATTTCGCGGCCTCCACGGCATCGGCTATCAGCTTGTCATTGACCGAATCCGGCGTGAAGTTGATGACGTCCTGGCCCCAGATGCGCTGTTCAGTCAGGCGCACACCTTCCGAATAGGCAACGTCGAAGCCGCCTTTCTTGCCTTCGGCCTGCAAGCCTTCAAGCACCGAAACGACATGGCGCGGCTTGTCGGAATAACCGCCGATCGGCGTATCCCTGGCGTGGGTGCCGAGCACCAGCAGCTTGCCGACCTTCTTCGCATCGAGCGGCAGGACGCCGTTGTTCTTAAGCAGCACCACCGATTTCGTGGCGGCTTCGCGGGCCAGGGCCACGGCGTCCGGCGCGGCGGTCAAGGCATCGGCCTTTTTCGCATCGACATATGGGTTCTCGAACAGGCCCGACTGGAACTTCATTTCCAGAATGCGGGCAACCACGGCGTTGATCTCGTCTTCCGAAATACGGCCGGCCTTCACCAGGTCGATCAGGTTGCCGTATGTCTGGTTGTCGGGCGTTTCGATATCGACGCCCGCCTTGAAGGCGCGATAGGCCGCTTCGGTCGTATTCGGCACCAGATGGTGGCGGGTGATCATTTCACTGATGGCGAAATAGTCGGAAACCGTCACGCCCTTGAAGCCCCACTCATTGCGCAGGATGGTGGTCAGCAACCACTTGTTGGCATGGGAAGGCACACCATCGATTTCATTGTATGATGGCATGACCGCGCGGATATTGGTTTCCCTGACGATTTTCTCGAACGGCGGGAAGAAGTCCTCGCGCAGGGTGCGTTCCGACACCTCGGCCGGGCCGACATTGGTACCGTTTTCCGGCTGACCGTGGCCCGTCATGTGCTTCAGGGTGGCGAACACCTTGTCCTTCGCCAGCGGCAGGGTCTCGCCCTGGAAGCCGATCACGGCCGCCTTGCCCATGGCGCCGCAGAGATGCGGATCTTCGCCGTAGGTTTCCTCGATACGGCCCCAGCGCGGCTCACGGGCGACATCAACTACCGGCGCAAGCGCAAAATTGGCGCCGCGGGCGCGCATTTCACGGGCGGCCACCGAGAAAATTTTCGTCGCCATATCCGGATCGAACGATGACGCCAGGCCGATCGCCTGCGGGAAGGAGGTGGCGTCCTTGGCGACATAGCCATGCAGCGCTTCCTCGTGCATGATCATCGGAATGCCAAGTCGCGTCTCTTCGACCGCCCACTTCTGCATGGCATTGACGTGCGTGGCGGTATTGAAGGCGTCGCGGTTGCCCATGGCGCCGGAATCGCCTGCGCCGGTCGTGGTGGCCAGGCCCTGCTGGTCGGACGGGCGCGCCACCATGCCGAGGCCATTTGGCCAGACCTGTGACGCTTTTTTCGGATTGAACCTGCCGTCGGGGTCCTGGATGTCGCCCTTCTTCTGCCAGACGCATTCCATCTGGGCGACCCTTTCCTCCAGCGTCATGCGCCCGAGCAGATCAGCCACGCGCGCCTCGGTGGACAGGCCGGGATTTTTGTAAGGCAGGGTTTCCCTGGCCTTCGCCAATGCACCTGTGGCCGTGGCGGCGGTCAGGGCAATGGTCGAGGCACCGAACAGGCGGCGGGTGACGACGGGGGTCGCAGACTTCATAACTTCATCCCTATTTTTCTATGGTCGGCACTTCCATTTACGAAGGCCGCTGCCGCGCTTGACGGCGGAATTGAACGATGACACTGTTAGCGCTAACAGAATAAAATTCAACAGGGAAATTTCATGAGTCAAAATGTTACACGCCGCGCCGCCATGGTTGCAGGCGCTGCCACGGGCGCTCTCACTGCCCTGCCCGCCTTTTCCAATGAAGCCCTGACGCCGCTGAAGGATTTAGCTGCCGCCAAGGGCCTGCGCTTCGGCACCGCCATCGGCATGAAGATGTATGCCGATCCGAAAATCCGCGATCTGGTCATCCGCGAATGCAACATCATCGTGCCGGAAAACGAGCTGAAGATGTATGTCACGCATAACCAAAACCCGACCGACTACAATTTCAAGCCGGCAGACGAACTGCTGGCCTTCGCGGAAGCCAACCATATCGCCATGCGCGGCCATAACCTCTTCTGGGCGCGCGATGAATTCACCCCGAAGTGGCTGATAGATTACAAATTTTCCGGCAAGGCCGAGGCCGAGAAGATGCTGCGCGCCTATATCGCCACTGTGGCCGGGCATTACGGCGAGCGCCTGACCTCGTGGGATGTGGTGAACGAGACCATCGATCCCAAAACCGGTGAAGTCCGTGACAATGCCTTCTCGCGCGTGCTCGGCATGGACACGATGCGCATCGCCTTCGAGGCCGCCCGCGCGCACCTGCCCCAGACGCAACTGGTCTATAACGACTATATGAGTTGGGAAACCGGCAATGAAAACCACCGCAAGGGCGTGTTGAAACTGCTGCACTGGTTTCGTGACAATCATGTGCCGATCGATGCGCTGGGTGTGCAATCCCATATCGGCAACGGCTTCGACCTGATGGCCGGCCAGGTCAATCAGTGGAAGGACTTCCTGGATGAGGTCGTGTCGCTCGATCTCGACCTTCTGATCACCGAATTCGATGTCGACGACCAGACGATCACGACCGGCGATATCGAGCAGCGCGACGCCATCGTCGCCACGGTCGGCCGCATCTATCTCGACCAGATGCTGAGCTACAAACAGACGAAGGATGTGCTGTTCTGGGGAATGCCAGACCAATATAACTGGCTGCAGGGCTTTACCCCGCGCAAGGACGGCCTTCCCCTGCGTCCGACACCGTTCGATGCCGAATTCAGGCCCAAGCCGCTTTATGACGCCATCGCCGCGGCTTTCAAGACTGCACCGGAGCGGTAATCATGAAAGCCTTTCTCCCCGCCGTAGCGCTTCTGGCGCTTTCCGCCTGTGCCACCCTGCCGCAAACACCAGCGCCGCAACCCGGCCAGGCGGTCTTTTCCGATATCCGCCTGGACAGTGAAATTCCCGGCCTGGCAAAACTGACCAAACCGCAGTACGAAAATCCGATCCTGCCGGGCTTCTATCCCGATCCCAGCATCACACGCGCGGATGACGACTATTACCTGATCAATTCGAGCTTCGCCTATTATCCCGGTATTCCGGTGTGGAAATCGCACGACCTTGTCCACTGGAAGCAGATCGGCAATGCCATCGACCGGCCGGGAATGCTTGACTTCTCCGGACTGGCCACTTCGCGCGGCGTATTCGCGCCAGCCATCAGCCACCATGACGGCCTGTTCTACATCATCAATACCTGCGTGGATTGCGGCGGCAACTTCGTCATCACGGCCAGGGATCCCGCCGGTCCGTGGTCCGATCCGGCCTGGCTGTCCTTCGGCGGCATTGACCCTTCGATTTTCTGGGATGACGACGGCAAGGCGTGGGTCGTCTGGAACGACGCACCCGAAGGCACGCCGCTCTATGAAGGCCACCGCGCCATCTGGATTCAGCAGTTCGACCCCGCCAAAATGCAGATGGTCGGCGAGAAGCACGTCGTCGTCAACGGAGGCGTCGATATCTCCAAAAAGCCGGTCTGGATCGAAGGGCCGCACGTCTACAAGGTCGATGGCCGCTATTATCTGATGGCCGCGGAAGGCGGCACCTCGGTCAACCATTCGGAAGTCATCCTGAGTGCCGACAAGGTGGGCGGCCCCTATGTGCCCTATGCCGGCAATCCGATACTGACCCAGCGTGATCTCGATCCGGCGCGGCCCATGCCGATCACCTCCGCCGGTCACGCCGACCTGGTCCAGACGCCAAACGGCGACTGGCACGCCATCTTCCTGGCTGTGCAGCCCTATGAGGGCAATCTCTACAATACCGGCCGCGAAACCTTCATGCTGCCGGTCAACTGGCAAAAGGACGAGCAAGGTATCGCCTGGCCGATCATCCTGCCTAAGGGCGCGGCAATTCCCGCGGCGGTCGATCTGCCCAACCTGCCGGGCCAGGTGCCGGAACCGCACTATACCCGCTACTCACACCATTTCGGCTACAGTTATGGCGGGGTGACCCCGCTCGACTGGCTGCAAATCCGCACGCCCAAAAGCGACTTCCTGACAGTTTTCAATGACGAAACAGTCGGCCTGACCGCTCTGCCGGAGGCCATCGGCGATGTGAAATCGCACCCCGCCTTTATCGGCCTGCGCCAGAAGCATGTGAACGCCAGTTTCAGCACCGTGGTCAATTACCGACCGCTCAAGGAAGGCGACCGCGCCGGCATACTGGCCGTCCAGAACGACGACTTCTACATCTTCTATGGCCTGGCCATGCGCGACGGCAAAACGGTGCTGGAAGTCACACGCCGCGCCGGACGCAGTGATCCGCTGGAGGGTGTGGTCATCGCTTCCCAGCCTGCGCCGATAGGGCCGGTAAGCCTCAAGGCGGACATCAGGGCCGGCCGGGCCACCTTCAGCTACGGCAAGGGCACGACCATTGCCGCGGATGTCGATGTGACAAATCTGTCAACAGACAAGGCCGGCGGCTTTGTCGGCACGCTTATCGGCCCCTATGCCTATGGAAAAAGGCCGTAATTGATGTAATCTCCCGGATAATAACAATATTATCCGGGAGAAACCTATGAACCGCCGCCATCTTCTGATGGGTGCTGTCTGCGCCACCGCCTTTACCTCGCGGGCTTTTGCACAGGACGACATTTCCAAAAAGCTCATCAACGAACCGGGTGCCTGGAACATCTACGGCGCGGCCCAGACCAATAAACGTGTCAAGGACGACAAGGTTCAGGGTGGTCAGGCCATGGAAATCAAGATCGCCGGCACCGGCGGCAATCCGTGGGACGCGGCGGCTGAAAGTCCGATCACCGGCAAGATCACCAAGGGCGATAAGATCGTCGCCGCCGTATGGGTGCGCGCGAAAACGGCCGACAATGCGCCGGTCAATCTCAATATGCGGATGCAGGTCAGTTCACCGCCCTACAATTCCTTCGGCGAAAAATCGATCAGCGTTGGTACGGACTGGCAAATGCAGACCCTGGAATTTACCGCCACCGAGGACCATGCGCCGAAAACCGCCGCCATGACCATCCATCTCAATACCGGCAAGCAGACCATCTATCTCGGCCCCGCCTTCATCCTCAATATGAGTATGGCGTAATTATTTCATCCGGCCCACGATGGTCCCGCGTCCGTCCGGCGATATGTACAGCGTACCGTATTCACGCGGATCGCCGGCAATGGCGCGCATCCGGCCAAACCGATGCGCGTCATCATTGATGCGCGTCCAGTTGGCGCCCGTATCATCCGAGCGCCACAGGCCCTCTACGCCTTTCACCTGGCCCCACAGGAAGACCGCCGGATAGTCATGCCCCGGCGCTGGCTTGCCAAAAGTCACCTGCCAGGCGGCATCGACGCCGGATATCGCCGCCTCTCCGTGATAGAGCACAGTACCCGCCGCCAGCCACAGATCGCCTTCGCGGCCAGGCACGGCGCGCAACTGCCCCTCGCCTGCCGCCAGCGTGTAAAGCGGCGCGAATGACGCGCCGTTGTCACGGCTGACCAGCACCCGGCTCGTATGGCGGTCGAATGCGTAAAACACCGCGTCATTGAAAGGATCGGCGATGGCTTCCTGGCCGCGTTCCGCCTTCGGCCAGCCCGTCGACAGCGTCCAGGTCTTGCCGAGATCACCCGAATACCAGGCGCCCTCGTTCTCCGGCACCCAGACCAGCGTGCTGCCTTCGGCTGAAATTACCAGCTTGCCGGCGCGGTGATTATGCCAGTCGGTCGTGGCCAAGGGCGGCGGTGGATTAAGCGCCGCCCAGCTTTCGGCGCCATCGGTCGAGATGTAGCCGTGCACATCCTCAGCATCGACGCTGCGGACGATAATGTTGGGTTTCCGCGCGGCAAAGGCCACACTCTGGTTGGTCTTGTTGGTTGGCGAAAACAGGCCGTGTGACGGCGTCTTTGTCAGGTCGGTGAAAGCCGAGCCGGCGACATCGCCCGCCGCCATCAACACCTTCGGTCCTGCGGGCGGGCTCTCAAGTCCCAATATAACCGTTTCTTCGAGATTATTGTTTTCAAAGGCGAATTCAATCTTCTGCTCACCGCCCAGTGCATCGAGATTTTCCGTCATCCAGACGCCGTAACCGGTGCCGTAGAGCAGTTCCTTCGGATTGAACGGATTGATCTTCACCGCGTCCATCCAGTGGCCCATATGTTTGCGGGCCACGGCGTCCTTATCGTTACCGCCCATATAGTCGATCAGCCACGGATGCCCCGCCACGTCATGCGACGCCTGTGGCCCGACCGGCGTCCAGTGTCCGCCGCCATCGCGGCTGACATAGAGGTCATCACCGCTGCCGCTGTAACGATCCGAGGTCGAGACCACCAACCAGTCCTTTTGCAGATCGAGGCCGGAATAGCCGAAGGGCGTCTCTTTGGAAGGCTTGGCCGGGGTAATGTCGGTCCAGACGGCGCCCTTCAGCTTCCAGACCGCGCCATCGGTCACACCATGCGGGCCGAGATTATCGCTGAAGGTGACATAGAGCGTACCGTCCTGCCCCATTGCCATCTGGTGCGGGATCAGCTTTGGCGAGCCCGGCACGGCGGCGAAGGTTTTGCCGCCATCGGCGCTACGGAACAGCCCTTCCCCCACCTCACCGGAGCCGGCATAGATAGTCTGCCCGTTGATCAGCACCGCCGTCACCGACTTTTGACCATAAGCCGAGCGCGCAAAGCTCCGACCGCGATCATGGCTGACCCACAGGCCGTCCTGGTTGGTGCCGAGCCACAGGGTATTGCCATCCGCCGGATCGACCTGGAGGCGTTCGCCGGTGCCCCGCCCCATGGCATTGCCGCCGAGCTTGATGCCCGGCAGGCGCGTGACCTGCCACGTCGCGCCGCGATCCTCCGAACGCACCACCGCGCCATCCGGCACCCGATCGCTGAGATAGAGCCCGCAGGTGGCATAGAGCCGGTCGGGGTTATTCGGATCGACCGCCATGGTCATAATGCCGAAACAGTCCCAGTCGTCCCGGCCAAAGCCGTCCATCAGGGGAATCCAGCGCCGCGCCGCGTAATCAAAGCGATACATGCCGCCGACATCGGTGCGGGCATAGAGAATGCCTGGCGTTTTCGGGTGATACAGGAAGCCATCGACAAAACCGCCGCCCTCGAAGGGGATGGTCTTCCAGTCATAAAATTCGGCCCGCGCTAAACCTCCCGTCGCAACCATGGCGCCCGCCAGAACCGCCGCCCAAAGACGTTTGCCCGTCATTTCCTGCTCCTGATTATTATGGTTCGACATCATGTTAGCGCTATCCATGATGTTTTGTCAGATGAATTTCGCTTTATCCATAAAAAAGCGGCAGCCTGCTCGAACAGGACCGCCGCAGTCGGGGGACACTCCGGGAATGGATCAGAAGCGGTAGGCAATACCCACGGAAGCGACCACGGGATCAAGCTTGACCTTGGAGACCAGCGCGCCGTCATTGATCTTCGCGTCAGTCTTGTAGAAGACCTTCTTGACGTCGAGATTGAGCGACCACGGGCCTTGCAGCGCCACATCGACGCCGGCCTGGAGCGCCGTACCCGCACCGCTCTTCAGCCGCACCTTGAAGCCGTTCTGGTCCTTGCCGCCATACCAGTCCATATAGTTGACGCCGGCGCCGACGTAGGGGCTGACCTTACCGGCCGGATTGAAGTGATATTGCAGGGTGACTACCGGCGGCAGCACCCAGGTTTCGTGGACGTCGACATCGGTCGAAGGCCCCACGGCCTTGATCTGGTGCTTAGAAGTGCCCAGAATGCCCTCGACCGCCACATGGTCAGTGAAGAAGTAGGTAAAGCCAAGCGTCGGTACGGTGCTGTTGTTGACATCGACATTGAGGCCGGAATCCGCGCCCGCGGCTGTCTTGATATCGCCGCTTTCATCGGGCGCCACCGTGGTCACGCGAGCGGCGACGATAAAGGTGCCCTTCTGCTTCGGTTTGAAATCGGCCGCGTGGGTAACGCCGGCAGTGGCGACCAGGGCGAGTGCGCTTACAGCGGCGATAGATTTGAGAATATGTGTCATGACAGCCATCTTCCTTCTTGCTGAGGTGATGGCGCCCCGTATATCCACAATTTTTCTATGGGTAAACTGCGCATCCTGCCGCGCGTCAGGCTGTCGCAGGCGTACAAATCTACAAAATATGTTATCCTGACGTTATGACAAAGACCGATCAGCGCGTGGCCTATGCCCTTTACTTCGTAGCCACATCGGTTGTGACCGGGTGCTTAGCTGTCGTCTGGTATTTGTCCCCACTCGGCCTCGGTTTTAAAAGCTGGCCCGAAGCTAACCGCGATGTACTCGAACATCTTTATCAGGCATCATATTGGGCCGGCATTCCTGCAATTCTTATCGCGCAGGGCCTCTCATTGGTTCTTTTTATTTTCAGGAACCGAAAGGGGGCTTATTGGTTGCCGGCCGTCTCGATTGGTCTGTTTCTGACCTGTATCGTGACACTGATGTCGAACCTGAATTAGATGTCTTCCAGGCCCTTCGCCTTGGCGGCGCTTTCTTCGCGCAGCGGCTTGCGCGTCGGACAAACCTCCTGAAGATATCCATCCAGCGAATTGACGATATGGTCCTGGACGATGCTGTAATGGATGTACTTGCCCTTCTTAACGCTGGAAATCAGGCCGGCGTTTTCAAGGATGCTGAGGTGCTTTGAGACCGACGGCTTGGCAATGTCGAAGCGCTCGGCGATCTCACCCGCCGTCATCGTGGCCTTGGAAAGATAAGCCAGTATCTTCAATCTCGGCTCCGAAGCCAGGGCTTCGAAGGTTTTTACCATAGGCTTCATCTGTGACTCATAATTCGCTAATAAGCTAAATGTAACCAGTTTTCCCCTGCGCTTCAAGGCACCTTCCGCCAGCGCACTGAAACTGCCATAAGGCGTCGAAAATCTGATGAAAGGCCACGACCATGCCCACACCGATCCGCAATATGACGCCCGAAGAGGTCAGCGCCGCCCTGGCCGCCGATGAAATCCTGCTGGTCGATGTGCGCGAACCGCACGAGTTTGCCGATGCCCGCATCGAAGGCGCCGTCAACTATCCTCTGTCAACACTTGATCCAACCGCCCTGCCCTCGGCGGAAGGGAAATATGTGGTGCTGTCCTGTGCCGGCGGCGTCCGCTCGGTGAATGCCGCCCTGCAATGCCAGGCGGCCGGGATCGATATCCATGACCACCTCGCCGGCGGCCTGCGCGCCTGGGCGATGGCCGGACTGCCGGTAGAGCGTTAAGCCCTTACGCGTTTCAAAAACGCCTCGACCTCGCGGTTGAGATCCTGTGACTGGGTTTGCAGGCGCGCGGTTGCCTCGCGCACGCGCTGGGCGGTGACGCCGGTCTCGTCAGCCGACATGGTGACATCGACCATGGTATCGGCGATCTCGCGGGCGCCGTGCGCCGTGGCGTGGATGTTCTGCGAGATTTCCGACGTCACCATGGATTGCTGGCTGACCGCCGAGGCGACCACCACCGAACCGCTCGAAATCTCGCCAATAATCTCCAGGATTTCGTTCATCGAGTCGACCGACATCTTCGTCTCTGCCTGTATACCGTTGATCTGTGCCGAAATCTCGCCCAGCGCCCTGGAGACCTGCCCGGACAGCCCCTTGACCTCATTGGCGACCACGGCAAAGCCCTTGCCCGCTTCCCCGGCGCGAGCGGATTCGATTGTGGCGTTGAGCGCCAGCAGATTGATCTGGCCGGCGATATCGTTGATCACGTTCACCACCTCGCCGATCTTACCGGACGAGACCGCCAGCCGCTCGATGACCTCCTTGGCTACAGCGCCCTTGTCAGCGGCGGCACGCACCACCTGGTCGGAACGTTCGGTCTGCGAACGGATTTCGCCGATCGAGGCGGTCAGTTCTTCCGAAGCCGCCGCCACCTGCGAAGAGGTCTGGGCAGCGTCCGTGGAGATACGCGAGACGGCCTGCGAACGCTCCCGCGTTTCGCCGGCGATGGCGGAAACCTTTTCAGCCTCGCCCTGCAACAGGTCAGCGGCGGAAAGCACTTCATTGAGTACACCCTGCACCGAGGCTTCGAAATTCTGCGCCAGGTCCTGCATGGCCGCCTTGCGGGCGGCAGCGGTGTTTTGCCCGGCGGCCTTTTCGGCCTCAAGGCGTCGGGCTTCCATCCCGGCCAACTCAGCGGCCTGCGCGGCGGCGCGTTGCTCGGCCAGCATCATCATCCGGCGCATCCGGAACACGCCCAGGCCACAGGCGACAGAGCAGACAAGCGCGATCAGCAGGCCCAGGCCCAGGGCCATGCGGATGCTGTTGAGCCGCGCCTGGTATTTATCGACGTGCATGTCCACACCGATCATACCGATGAAGTTATGGCCGGCATCATAGAGCGGCGCATAGGCGCTGAGCACCGTGCCCCACTTGTCGGTATAGGGCTTGTCTTCCACCAGAGCGACCTTGCCGGCAAAAGCCCTGACCAGAACGGGCGAGGCTTCGTCATAGACCTCCATGATCGCCGCCGGCTCTTCACCGTCGCCCACCTGTGTATCCACTACGAAATGAATCTTGCCGGCGTCATCGATCATCATTGTGTAGATATCGGAGATATCGGCATTGCCCGCGATCAGCCCCTTGAAGGGCGTCAGGATACGATTGAAGGTGTCACCGCCCTTTTGATCTGGAGCCTTCAGTTCAGTCTGCGCCGCAGGATCAACCAGATTGCCGGCCGATTGCGTGAAGCCGAGCAGGCTCGAACCGATTTCCTGCTTCATGGCTTTTTCAGCCGCGAAATAAACCGCCACGCTGGCCGCCACGGCCACGCAGAGAATGAGCAGGCCGGCCAGAAGACCGTCGCGGCGGGGATTGATCCTGGACATGCGGCACTCCGAATCGCAAAGCTGTGGACAAGCAGGAACCGATCTGCCGCAAAATGGTTAACAGACCCGTTAATACAGTGACCAATTGAGCCCCTTACTGCGATCAGGCCCGAAGTCGTACCGGCGCCGCCGCGATCTCCACCGGCGTAAAAATGCCGAACGATACACTGCCGCCGCAATGGAAATCGGCGCAACTGAAAGCCCATTCGATCAGGTCGAGATAAATGGCGCCCACGCGTGCCTCATTGACCAGTTGCCGCACCGATTCCTCGCGCTGGCCACCGCATTTCTCACAGGTGATCATGATCCGGCAGCCGGCCGGCAAATCTCTCAACTGCGTTTCGCAGAACCATGACATGGGCATATCTCCGATCATCAATGTTCTTATTTTGTTCCCGCGCAATGGAAGAGTCAAGCCGCCGCCCGTGGATAAGTCTCAGTCCAATGTGGAGCGATATCTTGCCATCGCCACCGCCGTCGCCACGGCGATAAAGATCAGCATCGGCCAGATATTCGGCCACATGGCGGCGAAGTCCGACCCCTTCAGCATCACGCCGCGCACCACACGCAGGAAATGGGTCAGCGGGAAAACCTGGCCGATCCCCTGCGCCCAGGCCGGCATCCCGCGGAAGGGGAACATGAAGCCCGACAGCATGATCGACGGCAGGAAGAAAAAGAAGGTCATCTGCATGGCCTGCATCTGCGAGCGCGCCACGGTGGAAAAGGTGAAGCCCACGGCCAGGTTGGCGATGATAAACAGGCCGACGCCCAGCGACAGCAGCCAGATCGACCCAAGAAAAGGCACGCCGAACACGAAGGTTGATGCCAGCAGCACGATGGCGGTCTGGACGATACCGACGCCGATATAGGGCACGATCTTGCCGGCCATCACCTCCCACGGCCGCGCCGGCATGGCCAGCAGGTTTTCCATATTGCCGCGCTCGGTTTCGCGCGTCATGGCAATGGAGGTGATCATCACCATGGTCATGGTCAGGATGACGCCCAGCAGACCCGGCACGATATTATACTGCGAGATGCCTTCCGGATTATACATGCGGTGGATGACGATATCGACCGGCTGCGGCCCTTGAGCCAGCGAAGCCCATTCGCCCTTCAGATCCTGCTTCAACGCCGATGCTGTGATCTGCTGGATCATGCCCACGGCATTGCTGGCCGCAGACGGATCGGAAGCATCGGCCTCGATCAGCAATTGCGGCCGGTCGCCGCGCAGCATGTCACGCGTGAAGCCGGCGGGCACGGTAATGACAAAGGCCGCCTCGCCCGATTGCAGGGCCTTTGTGCCGGCGTCGGCGCTCTGCACCTCACCCTGGATGTCGAAATAGCTGGAGTTTTGCAGGCCCGCTGTCAGCGACCTCACAATGGCCGAACGGTCCTCCAGATACAGCAGGGTCGGCAGGTGACGCGGGTCGGAATTGATGGCGAAGCCAAACAGGATCAGTTGCATGATCGGCATGACGACCATGATGGCCGAGGTCAGCCGGTCGCGCCGCATCTGGATGAATTCCTTGGTCAGTATGGCGCCAATGCGCCGCAATGCGCTCATATTACACCGCCATCGAGTTATCTTTGCTTTGCCCCATCAGGTGGATGAAGACATCCTCCAGGTTGGGCCTTTCCTGCCGCCACTTGATACCGTCGATCTGGTGCGCGGCAACCAGCCGTTTCAGCGCGGCGGCATCGCCGCCGCTGACATGCAGGGCATTGCCGAAATAGGCGACATGATCGGCACCGGGCTGGCCGCGCAGACGCTCCATAAGGTCGCGCACGCCAACCCCTTCGGCGATGAAGGTATAGAGGCCCGACTGATCGATGATATCCTCCACCCTGCCCTGCGCCATCAGGTCGCCATAGGCGATATAGGCGATCTGGTCGCAGCGCTCGGCTTCGTCCATGTAGTGGGTCGAGACCAGCACGGTCATGCCTTCGGAAGACAACCGGTGAATCTGGTCCCAGAAATCGCGCCGCGCCTGCGGATCGACGCCGGCGGTCGGCTCATCGAGCATCAGCATTTTCGGATTGTGCAAGGTGCAGGCGGCCAGGGCCAGACGCTGTTTCCAGCCGCCGGACAGCGTGCCGGCCAGTTGCTTTTGACGCGAAGTTAAACCAAGCGTTTCCAGAGTTTTATCAACGACCTGTTTCTTTTTCTTCAGGTCGTAGAGATTGGCGACGAACTCCAGGTTTTCGCGGATCGACAGGTCTTCCCAGTAGGAAAACTTCTGCGTCATGTAGCCGACGCGGTTCTTGATCTCGCGGCTTTCCTTGAGGATATCGAAGCCGAGGCAGGTGCCTTCGCCAGCATCGGGTTTCAGCAGGCCGCAGAGCATACGGATGGTCGTGGTCTTGCCGGAGCCGTTGGGCCCCAGAAAGCCCCAGACCTGGCCGCGCGGCATCTGGATATCGACGCTGTTGACCACCTTGAGCTTGCCGAAGGACTTTGTCAGGCCGGTGACATTGATGGCGAGGTCGATCATGACGTCGCCTTTAGGAAGCAAGAAACCCCACCACCACGCCTTTCAGGCGCGGTCCCCCTCCCCGGCATAGCCGGGGAGGTACAAGTTAGTATACCTCCCCAACTTGTTGGGGAGGGGAACCATTGCGAAGCAATGGTGGTGGGGTTTCTTGCTTCCCCGCCCCTCACAGCTTGACATCCACAGGCTGCCCCGCGTGTAACGCCTCGGGCTTTTCAGGCGTCGCCTCGACCAGGAACATCAGCTTTTGCCGCTCCTTCACACTGTAGATCACAGGCGGGGTAAACTCGGCTTCCGGCGAAATAAACCGCACCTTGGCCGTTTGCCCCTGACAGCCATCGCAGCCGACATGCACCACCGCTCCCACACGGAACCGGGCCAAATCCGCCTGCGGCACATAAAACCGCACGAACTCCCGCCCTTTTGGCCGCACGGTCAGCACCGCCGCGCCCGCCGCCACGAACTCGCCGGGCTCACGCAGGCGCTCATCCACCTGTCCGGTCAGGCGCGCCTTCACGTCACGATCATCGACCATATATTGCGCCCCGGCGACATCGGCACTGGCCGCCGCCGCCTGGGCCTGGGCGGCGCGCTGTTGATCCTCGCGCGAGGCCAGGCGCTTCTCGGCGATCAGTTTATCAATATTGACCAATTGCGCCTGGGCCGATTTCGTCGCGGCCCGCAAGCTATCCATCTGAGCCGCCGAGACATAACCCTTGGGCTCCAGTTGCGCATAGCGCGCCTCGTTGGCGCGGGCGAGATCGAGCTGGCTTTGCGCCTGGATGCGCTGGGCCAGAAGCGGCGCGATATCGGCCTCACGCGCGCCCTTCGCCAGATCAGCCGCCTGCGCCTGAGCGGCTTCCGCCCGGTTCTCGGCACCGCTTAGGGCATGTTCGGCTTGTGTGGCATCGAGCCGGAACAGGGCTTCACCTTCCGTGACCGCATCACCACGATCAACATTGACCGCCGCCAGCCAGCCCGATTGCGGCGCATTTATGCTGACAGCCTGGCTCTCGACATAGCCGCTGTAGCTGTCGGCGGGTTTCGATTGGCAGGCGGCGAGCACGAAACAGGTACTCAAAAGCAAAAGATTACGCATGACCGAGACCTTTCAAAAAGACACGCACATGGGTTTGCAGGTAAGGCAAAGGCGGAAACGGCGTCTCCTCGCCATCGGCAAAAATCAGCGTCCACAGCGCGGATTTCAGCACCGGCGCGATCACCAGGTGCGCGGCCATTCCGGCCTCGATACCGGATATTTCGCCGCGATCGAGTGCCCGCTGAAAGAGACCGGTGAGTGCTGCCAGCATCTTCTGTACGACCTCGCGGCGATAAAAGGCGGCCAGTTCGGGAAAGCGCCCGGCCTCGGCGATGAGAAGTTTGGGGTATACCGGCAGCTTACCCGCTTCGATCGCCATGGCCGCCATTTCGACCATCCGCATCAGGGCGGGCTCCAGCGGGCCATCATAGCCCTTGAGAAAGGTCGAGGCCAGTTCCACGCGCGGCGCGATATCGCGCATTACCAGCGCCTCGAACAGGGCCTGCTTGGTCGGGTAATAGAGATAGACTGTCCCCTTGCTCACCCTGGCCGCCCGCGCCACGTCCTCCATCCGCGCGCCCTCGAAGCCGTGCCGGGCAAACTCCTCCAGCGCGGCATCGAGAATATCGGCCTGGCGCACTTCCGGCGCGGCCCTGCGTCTGACGGTTTTTTCCATTGACAGCTTCTTTATAGTACTGACCAGTCAGTACTATAATTGAAAATGGAAAACCCGACAAGCCTGAACCTGCCGGGTTGGCGCCTCAGATCTTCAGGAAAACCTTCTTCAGATAAAACGGCAGGACGAACAGCCAGCAGATGACGAGCACGCCCAGCGCGAACAGGAAGGACATGGCGTAAGGGTCGACGATGACACTGTGCATCCAGCGTGTGGTTATCCCCGCCAGGCCGGTGACATCGAGAAAGACCGAAAACAGCCAGGCGAAGACATAGGCCAGGATCGCATTGGTGCCGAAGACGCGGATCGGCATGGCCCATTTCGTATGGCCCATCCGGTCCATGACCAGCATCAGCCCGGAGAGGATCATCATGGCCAGTCCGCTGGTCAGAAGCGCGAAAGACGAGGTCCACAGCTTCTTGATGATCGGAATCTGGCTGTCCATCGCCAGGGCGGCAATCACCAGCATCAGCCCGGCCAGGGCCACGCTACCTACCGCTTGCGCCGGGGTCTGTTTCTGGATCAGCAGACCGATCAGTAGCCCCGCCAGGATATTGAAGATCGCCGGAAAGGTGGAAAGCAGCCCCTCCGGATCGTAGACCACCTGCCCCGCCTCATTGGTGCCGCCCTGATAGATGTGCTGGATGCCGGGGATGATACGGTCGATATAGGCCGGCCACGAGCCTTCCGGCCCGAAGGAATCGCCGAGACCATAGCCCGGCACAGGCACGAACTTAAGCAATATGGCATAGCCCAGGATCAGCCCCGCCGCCCAGATGGCCAGCGGCCGGGCATGGAGCACCAGCCTGCCGCCTTCGATATGACTATGTAGCAAGACCAGGCCCGAAGCGAGCCCGTAACACAGGCCGATTCGCTGCAGCACGCCCGGATAACGCCAATGGGCGAAATCAAACGCCGGCAACAGGTTGAGAAACAGGCCGATAGCGATCAGGATAACGGCGCGGCGGACCACATGGACCGCCATTTCACCCTTACCGCCCTCACCGATCCGCCGGCTCATCGACAGGGTCATCGAAATCCCGACGCAGACCATGAAGCCGGGAAACACCAGGTCGGTCATGGTAAAGCCGTGCCATTCGGCATGATCGAACGGCGGCCAGATATGCGACCAGTCGCCGGCATTATTAGCCAGCAACATGCCGATGATGAACAGGCCGCGCAGGATATCCAGCGCCTCGAAGCGCTTCGCCTTTGGCGCCGCGACCTTCGGCTGTTCCCGCTTTTCAAACTTGAGTATCTCGGCTGCCACCTGCGCCCCCTGTTGTTATTTTGAAATACAGTCTCACAGCTTGCCGCCCCTGCCAAGCCCCGCCTGGTTCTATCCACATAGAGACCAATAAGGCACCAATAAAAATGTAAGGCCAGCCTGACATTTTTTCATGATGTCAGGTTGACATTACATTCGCATGATGTAAGGTCAGCCTTACACCGGTGATGCCACTTACTCTATCTGGAACCTGACCCATGAACCTGAAATCTCCCGCCGCCCGCTACTCCACCGGCATGGCCGTCTGGATGGTGCTCTATGCCGCCGCCCTGTTTGGTTCGATCACCCTGATAAAATCCCAGGCGCCGACCGGAGCGCTGCTTTATGCCCTGGCTGTGCTGCCCGCCCTGCCGATCGGCGGCACCATCCTGGCCTTTCTGGCCTATATCGAACGGGTGGATGAATACCTGCGGGCGGTGCTCGTCAGGCGCTTCATCATCGCCACCGGCCTGACCCTGTTTATCTGCACCGCCTGGGGTTTTCTCGAAAACAATGCCGGCGCGCACCACTTCTCGCTCTATCTTGTCTATCCGCTGTTCTGGGGGCTTTTCGGCGCCACTAGCCTCATCCTGAGGAAAGCCTCATGAAACAAAACCTGCGTGAACTGCGTACCGAGAAGGGGCTGACCCAGGCCGATCTCGCCACTCAACTGGGCGTCTCCCGCCAGGCGGTCATCGCCCTGGAAACTGACAAGCACTCGCCCTCGCTCGACCTCGCCTACAAGATTTCCGCCGTGTTCGACCTGCCGGTCGAGGCGATCTTCCAGAACCCCTACCGCTAAACCACAACCAATAAAGGCATTTCCCATGTCCCTGCGCATCCCTTCGGAGCGTACACGCTCCCCCCTTGCCCGTAACCTGTACCGCCTCCAGGTCGCCACCGTCATCCTTGGCACGGGCGTCTACGCCGTCCTCCTGCTCGAACCGGGGCACCATCTGGTTCAGTTCGCCATGTCGCTTTTCACCGTCCTCTTCAACGCCATCCTGAGGTAACCCCATGTCCGGCTTCAACTGTCCCGATCGCCGCAAGAGCAGCATTTTCAATCGCCCCGCGGCACACATCGCCATTATCATTGGCATTGTCGCCGCAATAACCGCCGGCCATTCCAAAGCCGCTACACCATTTCCGGATGCCGCCACGGCCCGCTTTTCGGTGGCCGTCAGCGGCCAAGGCCCGGACGTCATCCTGATCCCCGGTCTCGCCTCTTCCGGCGCAGTCTGGGACGATACAGTGGCGCATCTGGAGAGCCATTATCGCCTGCATGTGCTCAATCTGGCCGGTTTCGCCGGTGAACCGGCCGGCGCCAATGCCGAAGGCGATATTCTCGCGCCGTCAGTTGAGGCCATCGATGGCTATATCAAGGCCAGTCATCTGCAAAAGCCGGTCGTGGTCGGCCATTCGCTCGGCGGACTGATGGCCCTGATGCTGGCGAAAGCCCATCCGGAAGATGCCGGGAAACTGATCATCGTCGACGCCCTGCCCTATGTCGGCGTCATTTTCAGCCCGACCGCGACGGTCGATATGGTCAAACCCCAGGCCGCCGCCCTGCGCGACGGCATAATCGCCGCGCCCGCCGATGCCTTTAAAGCGCAGCAGGCCGCAGGCACGGCCCGACTGGTAACCGCTCCCGTCAACCAGGCGAAGCTTCTCGACTGGTCGATGACCTCCGACCGCCGCGTCCTGGCGCAAAGCTTTTACGAAGACATGACCATTGACCTGCTCCCGGATCTGGCAGGCATCGCCACGCCGACCACGCTTATCTATCCGGTCGCCCCCGGCGAGGACGCCACCGCCACCGAAGCGACCTACAAAAGCAGTTACGCCAGCAAGCCGAACATGACTTTCTACGGCATCGACAACAGCCGGCACTTCATCATGCTCGATCAGCCGGCGGCCTTTCAGTCGACGCTCGAATCCGTCCTGAAATGATTACAAATCGCGGCGAAACTGGATGAAATCGGTCTTCGTCGCCAGCTTTTCATATAGCGCCTGAGCGGTTTTATTGGCCTCATCCGTGACCCAGTAAAGCCGTTCGGCGCCTTTCGCCTTGCCGGCTTCGGCCACGGCGGCGATCAGGGTCCGCGCCACGCCTTTTCCGCGCTGGCCTTCCGCCACGAACAGGTCTTCGAGGTAGCAATACCAGTCACGTGCCCAGCTTGAGCGGTGGAGCACATAGGTGGCGAACCCGACGATCCGGCCCTCGCTTTTGGCCACGAGCAGGTTCAGAGCTTCCCCTTCTTCCAGCGCCCGCGCAAAGGTCAGGTCGGTGATCTCATCCTCAAGGGCGTGCTTATAGAAATCGAGATAGGCCCGCCACAAAGGCAGCCATTCCGCCTTGTCTTGGTCGGTCGCCGGCAAAACCTGCATGGTCAGACCGCCAGTGCCTGCGGCTTGCGCCACAGCAGATAGAGCCGCACTCCCGCCACCAGAGCCAGTCCAATGGCGGCTATGGCTACCATGGCCGGTTCGTGATCGCGGCTCTGATTGGCGATCAAGACCCAGAACAGCGCCCAGGCCAGCCCCGCCGCATAGAGGCTGTTGCCAGTGCGGTAGACCATCCAGCCGCCGAAAGCGATCAGGACGATCAGGAAAACGGCAGAAACGGCGGCATTGCCGGCATCGAGGCCAAAGCCGGTCCAGATCATGGCGGAGGTAAAGTTGACGACACAGGCAGCCGTCAGCCAGCCGGTCACCAGGGCCAGCGGCCCGGCCACCAGCAGCTTTTCCTTCCGCGACAGTTTCAGTTCGTTGCGCAGCTTGAGCAGGCCGTTCAATCCGGCAAAGACCGCCACGGCGATCAGGCAAAAGCTGATCCATTCCAGGCCAATCAAAGGCACCCAGAGCTGCCACAGCGAATTGACCAACCAGACGACTATGACATTCCAGTCCACCGTTTCCAGGGCCGCGCTTTCCTTCTGACGCGGCATGACCTGCCAGATGGCGGCCACCAGGGCATAGGCATAGATCAGGCCCCAGATGACAAAGGCCGTCTTGTAGGGCACGAGCGGATGACTGACCAGAGCCGACTGCACCTCGACCGGTTCACCGATACCCAGGGCCACCATCAGGCGCGCAGTCGCAATCTGGGCGACGGCCAGCGCCAGGACTACGATCGATTGCACGCGACGCTTCATTGCCCCTTACGCCTTCTTGACGAATCCCATACTGCCCCTGTCCGCCTAGCCTAAGCCGGCCTTTGCTGCAAATGACTAATCCTTGCAGAATCCTTCATTGGCCGCGACCACGAGACAGTCATGCTTGTCAGCCAGCCACTTCATGCCCGTGGCCTGGCCGTCGCCCTTGTGAATGACCAGGGGCGTGGCGTCGCGGGTGATATGGATGCCGTTGCCTTCAAGCGTACCGGTAAAGGTGCGCGGACCATCGAGGTTGGTAATTACCACCTCATATTGGCTGCCGGCCGGGGTAATGGTCATGGCGGTGCCTTCCGGGCCGGTCCATTTGCCGACATAGCCCGTGGCGTCCACGCTGGTCATGGCCTCAGCCACCGCCTGGGACGCCGCCTCGGCTGCCGTGATCGACATGGCCGCCGATTCGGAGGCTTGTGAGGCCGCGACGGCATCGGCATCCGGCTTCGGCGAACAGGCGCAAAGGAGAATGAGCGCCGAAACGGTTGTCAGGCTGGTCAGTTTGGCGAGGTTTCGCATGGATTTTCTCCGCTGGCGGCGCATGTCGTCATCAATATGGGGAGCATTAGGGATGGAATATATATAAAACCATGCCGGGCCGCCCCGTATTTTATAAATTGCCGATCATTACAGTCGCTATCGTTACAGGATTTCCGCATGTCTCTTACCGTTCGCCGCATTCCCCATGGCTCAGCCGATTATGCCGCCGCCGTCAACCTGCGCCGCGCCGTGCTGCGCACGCCGCTGGGCCTGGATTTCACCTCGGCGCAACTGGCCGCCGAGGCCGGGGACATACACCTCGCCGCCTTTGAAGACGAAGACCTGATCGGCACACTGCTTCTGACCATCCACGATGATGCGACGCTCAGGCTGCGCCAGATGGCGGTCGATCCCGACAGCCAGGGCCAGGGCGTGGGCGCCGCCCTGCTCGCCGCCGCCGAAACCGAGACGCGCGCCGCCGGCAAATCACGCATCAGTCTGGCCGCCCGTGTCAGCGCGCAGCCCTTTTACGCCCGGAACGGCTATGCGCCCGTAGGGGAGATTTTTGAGGAAGTGACGATCGCGCACATTGTCATGCAAAAGACACTTTAATGCACAGATACTGACCAGATCGAAACCCAGATATGGCCGACTATAGTTAATTTCAACAGCATTTAGATCAAGCAGGGCCACTTTTCACAGTTAACCATCTTATCTCTATTGACGCACATACAGCATGATGTGACTTATTCCCCATTGAGGCGTTAAAGGAAGTATTAATCATCTTCCTTATCCCCTCAAAGGCGCAATAACATCTCTTTCAGAAACCGACCTGTTTGCCAAAACATAGGGATTCCAGGTGCAATGACCGCACGCATTTCTTTTCGAGGCTGGGTCTTTTTGGCAAGTATTGCCGTGTGCATCGCCATCTGGTGGTGGCTGCTGAGCGCCTTTTTCGCCTACCGGGCGGAAAAGGCCTGCCAGGCGGATCATCCGGCCAGGCCCACCCCCTGCCTGGCCCATGCCCGCCCGCCCAAATAGCAAAAATCCCCGGCATCCTGGATGCCGGGGATTTATTGTTAGCGTGTTTTGTCATCAGCGCGTGAAGCGCAGATTGATCCAGCCGGTGCGGCCGATCACGTCATAGACCCCGGCCTGCCAGCCTTCGTCACCGAAATAGGCGCCCCCGGCTTCCGCGCCCGGATAACGGGGGGGCTGCTTGTTCAGCGCGTTGGAAAGACCGGCGCTGAGGTTCATGTTCGGCTTCAGCCAGTACGACACGTAGAGATCGTCATAGGCGATCGGCTTGGTCTTGTAAGGTGCATAGGATTCCGGCGTGATGGTCACCGTCTGGCGCATCCCCGAATAGAAACGCGAGGTCCAGCCGAAGGACAGCTTGTCACGGCTGTAGTTGAACGAGGTCCGGCCCTTCAGCTTCGGGAAGCCGAAAATGCCGACCGTATCGGTGACGCTGTCGGGGTTATCCGGATCGGGCGTGTACTTGTTCTCGAACAGGCGCGTCCAGATGCTGTTGACCGACAGGGTGCCGGCATTGCTGCCCCAGCCCCACGAGGCGAGATTGACCGAATAGTCGATTTCGGTATCGATGCCGCTGGTCTTGCGGCGCGCAAGGTTGATATTCTGCTTGATAACCGAGACCAGGTTGTTGGTCACCGGATCGCGGACAACCAGATCGCAGTAGTTGTTATCCAGCGTCGGCGCATCCATGCACTTATTGATGATGGTCTGCGGCTCGACCGACGAAATGACATTGCTCATGTCGATGTCATAATAATCGACCGTGGCGCTGAAATTCTTCATGAAGCGCGGTTGCAGCACCACGCCGAGCGTCAGGGTCTTGGCCGTCTCGACCTTCAGGTCCGGATTGCCCTTCTTGATGACGTCCAGCCACAGCCAGTAGTCGTTCTTGTTGGCCGGCATGACCGCGGCGCAGTTGGCGGCGGTGTATTGCGTCTTGTCGGCGCGGTTGGGCAGGTTCCAGTAGTTACAGGGGTCGCTGAGCCACTGGCCGCTGATCGACGAGGCGGTGAAGACCTCGCTGATATTCGGCGCGCGGACGGCCTTGCCGTAGGTGGTGCGGAAACGGACATCCCGGATCGGCGCCCATTGCAGGCCGTATTTCTCGGCCGTCGTCTTGCCGGCGGTCGAGTAATCGGCGGTGCGGACGGCGGCGTCGGCGGTCAGGCGGTAGGCGAAGGGCAGGTCTTTCAGGATCGGCACGCTCAGTTCGGCGAACACTTCCTTGACGTCGAATTCGCCCTTCAGAGGCGTTTCGACCACCCCGTAATCCGGCACATAGTTCGGGCTGTCGGGGTTATATTCGTCACGCGCGCCGATATTGTTGGCCTCGCGGCGGTATTCGGCACCGAGCGCCACCTGGACCTCACCGGCCGGCAGATTGAACAGGCCGCCGGTGACATAGCCCGACCAGACATACTGTTCGAGCGAGGTGGTCATCGGGCTGGAATCGAACTGCAGGTAATTGATGACATCCTGCGTCGCCGGCTTGAACGGATTGAGCGGCACGCAGGCCGGATCGTCGTTCGAGGTATCGGCGTCGGAATTGACCCAGCAGATCGGCGTGCCGCCCGGACCGCTGACCGCGTCCAGAGCGCGCATGTAGCGCTCGTTGGAGGTGTTGTTGAAGTCCTGGACGGTCTCCTCGGTCTTGCCGTAGGAGATATAGGTCGACCACGCCCAGTCATGCTCGCGGAACAGGGCCGGCAGTTCGCCCTCGAAGCCGGTCACCACCTGCTTGAGTTCGCGGCGGTAATTGGAGCGCGACTTGCCGAATTCCGGGAAATTACGCACGAAGGACAGGCCGTCCGGGAAACCCTGGCCACCATTGGCGGCGATGATTTCCGGCGTGATGAACGGGTTGCCGTCCCACAGCTTGTTGGTGCCGCCTTCCCACCACAGACCGTATTCGCCGTGCGACTTGTTGGTGGCGTAGTCCAGTTCGAGGAAATAACGCATATTGTCGTTGAACTGATAACCGAAGGTACCGTGAGTGATGAAGCGGTCGCTCGGCACCGACAGCAGCCAGTTGTCATAACGGCCGTCGAATTCGCCACCGCTGTTGGTGATCAGCGAGGCGACGCTGGAATTGAGGCTCAGGTCCGCTGTAGTTGGGTAAAGGCCAGCCGTACCGAGAATCGGATCGCGCATGGTGCCGTCATCATTGAAGACGTAGGGCTTGGAGCCCAGCAGCACCACGGCGCGCGGCGAATATTGCAGCAGGTGCTGATCGTCGAGCACCGTATAGGGCACTGACGAATTCGGGCGATACCACCACGGATTGCCGCGCGAGGTCGACGGACGGTCCTGCCCCGCCACAACGCCATTCGACTGGCCATAGGTGCCGAAGAGCGTGATATTGGCCTTGCCGCCGGCAAAATTCTTGCCCCACAGGATATCGGCGTCATAGCTCGGCATGTCGCCATAGGTCGAGTTGCCATAACGGATATTGGCGTCCAGCCCCTGATAGTTCTTCTTCAGGATGAAGTTGGCGACGCCGGCCACAGCATCGGCGCCATATTGCGCCGAGGCGCCGCCGGTGATGATTTCGACGCGCTCGATCAGGCCGCCGGGAATGGTGCTGATATCGACCGCCGAGGTGCCGGGCGCGCCGGGCACATGGCGGCGGCCATTGACCAGCACGAGGGTGCGCTTGGTGCCAAGACCGCGCAGGTCGAGCGCGTTCAGGCCCGGATGCCCCTGATCCATGGAATCCTTGTCGCGGTTGGCATTGGAGGTCTGGTCGCTCTGGCTGATCACCAGGGCGGGCATCTGATTGACGAGGTCAGCCACCTGGCGTGTGCCGGACTTGCGGATGGATTCGGCATTGATGACCGTGGTCGGCGTGGCGCTGGCCGCCCCCTTGTGGCGGATGCGCGAACCGGTGACCACCACTTCGGTGGTCTCGGGCGCCTTGTCATCACTGGCCTTGTCCTTGTCGGACGTCTCCTGTGCGAAAGCGCCGGCGGCGGTAAAGGCCGCCATGCTCAGTGCCAGCACCGAGCAATAGGTAAGTGAGCCGCGAAGCGACGATAGTTTCATAACCTGACCCTCTTTTTTAAGTTTGTGGGCCGAGGCTATAACAGGTCAAGTATATTTACTACCGTATACGATACACAAAATGCAAAGTTTGACACACTGTCACGTTATCGCCACATTCGGCGGTAGCTGAATGCCATGCAACGACGCGAGGTGATCAGCCAGACTTACGCCTGCCTGATCCATACCTGCGACTGCAATCCGGTGAAGTGCCGGCGCGGGCCGACCTCGGCGAGTGACGCCTGTTCCGTGCCCGGTGCGTAATCGACATCACCGGTGCCGATTTCTTCCGGACCGCCGATGCGGTTCATGCGGGCATAGTTGGGTACGGCCAGCATGGCCGAACCATCCGCCCATTTGCCGCTCAGCGCCATGACGCCGCCCAGCAGGTCCGGCCTCCATTCGGCTTTCAGAGGCGCCTTGCCGAGCGGCTGGGTGATCGATTTCTGGTCGGCCAGTTCGATATTATAGACCAGCGGACCATAGCCCAGCGCCACAAGGCCGCGGTCGGCCTCGATCTTCGGATCGGCATAGATGCGCTGCGGCGCCATCGGCAGTTCCAGCTCGATGGTGTCCCCCGCCTTCCATTCGCGTTCAACGACGGCATAGCCCTTGACGATCCGCGGCGCCACCGCCTTGCCGTTGACCTTGAAGACCTTGACGCCCTTGACCACCGGCACGGTGGTATAGAGTTCACTGGTGGTACGGTCGGGGATGCGGACACGCAGGGCGAAGGTTTTGGTCTCCTTCGGATTGACGGTGATCGTCACCTTGCCGTTCCAGGGATAGTCGGTTTTCTGCACCATCTCGACATCGGTGCCGGCCACCTTCTTGACCGTGATGGTCGATCCTACGAACATATTGACGTATAATCCTTCCGCGTCCTTCACATAGGTCCAGGTCGGGATCATCAGCAGGGTGCGCGGGATATTGGCGACGCAGCACGGACAGACGTGCCACAGGGTCCGCTCGGTATTGACGAGCGGATTGGTGTAGCAGAAGCTCTTGCCGTCGAGGTCAATGCCGCCGAGCAGGGCATTATACATGGTCTGCTCGTAGAGGTCGGCATATTTGGCGTCATGATAAGCCAGGTTCATCTTGTATTGGAAGAAGATCAGGCCGCAGCTTGAGCAGGATTCGCAATAGGCACCGTTACGCAAAGAGTAGTCCGGCCCGAAACCTTCCGAGGTCTCACCCGATCCGATTCCGCCGGTGACGTAATATTTGCGGTTGACCATATTGTCCCACAGCGAGGCGACCGCGCTCTGGTAATCGACATCGCCGGTTTCGGCGGCGATGTCGGCCATGCCGGAATAGAAGTAGACAGCACGCACGGCGTGGCCGACGGCCTCATATTGTTTGACCGGCGGCAGATGGCTCTGGTCGTACTCCTGGCCGCCGCGGCGCGATTCGAGCAGGAAGCGGGCGAGCGCGATGTAGGAGTCGCCACGACCATTCCCCTCTTCGTCATTGACGAAGCGGCCGAAGCGCACCAACGCCTGTTCCATTTCCTGGTGGCCGTCGAACCATTCCTTCTTGCCCGGTCCGATATTAGCCACCCAGCAATCAGCCAGCTTCTTGGCCGCGTTATAGAGGCGCAGGTCCTGGCCATTGGTCAGGGTATAGTGGTTGATCGCCGATTCGATGAAATAGCCGGCGATATAGCCTTCATGGTTGCCACGATGATCCGGCGACCAACGCTCATCCCATTCGCCAGGCGCGGCCAGGGTCTTGGCGGTTTGCAGGTAGCCATCGCTTTCCTGCGCCGCCAGGATGATCGGAATCCAGCGTTCGAGCGTGGCGCGCATCTTGTCCTGCGCGGCGATCATTTCCGGATCGCCCTTGGGATCGACCATAAGGGCAATGCACATGGCCTCGACGTTTTCGACCACCCAGGCATTGGAGAAGACATAGCCCTTGTGTGGGCCGTGTGGCTCACCGCGATTGGCCTTGCCAGCTTCGATGAAGTTGTCGATGCCGCCATTGCCGATCTTCAGGTCGGTCCGTTCGCAATAGTCGATGACGTGTGGAATCCAGTTGACGATCAGCGCGCGCGCGCGGGCGTTCCACAGCGGGCTGTCGATGCTGTACTTTTTCGTGTAGACGACATCAAGGCGTTGCGGCGGCGGGGCCGCCTGGGCGTTCAGGCGCAGGCGTGAGCTCGACACCTGGCCGCCGGCGTGGGCGGTCAGTTCCAGCACATAGGTGCCGGGCGCCGAGACTGTGGCCGTGGTTTCCGGCGACAGGGCATCGGCGAAGGTGACATCGCCGGGGCCGGAGACCTTGCGCCACAGGCTGCCCGTGTCGCCAGCGGTCAATGTATCCGTCTTACCCATCAGGTATGTCTTGCCGCCCATCACGACGGTGCGGTCGATGCCCGCCGCCACGACCGGGGCAAAGGCCGGCACCGGCCCGACGCTCCATGCCTGCCATTCCAGAATACCGGTGGACAGAGTGCCATCCGAAACGATTTCCAGCCGCAGCCTGTCGGTCTTCACCGTATCGAAAGTCGTGGTGTTGAAGCTGTCCTTCACCACGCCCAGACCATTGGCGTTGGTGACCGGCACGAACGCCTTGCCATCCCAGTAGAGCAAACGGCAAGCGGCAGGCGCGCCAACGCCCTGCCCGTCCACCCACCAGTAGACGGCGATCCTGTTAAGGCTGACCGGCTGGCTCCAGTCATACTGCACCCATTCGGTGCCCGTCTTCGGCCAGTTACCGTACATGCCTTTTTCAGCGTCGGCGGAATTGGCCGGCACGGCGCCGTCGTTCAGGGCCGCCACGCGGGTATCGCCCGAATTATACGAGGTTGAGGGCGTGGCGACTTTCGCCAGGTTGACCGATGTTTCGTCGGCGCGCGCCGTAAAGACGAAGCCGGAGGCCCCTACAGCTAAGGCGCCCGCCGCGCCGGCGAATACGCTGCGGCGGCTGACGGCATTGCAGCCGCAGTCGGCCTGGCAGAAATGGGTTTCGGCGATAAATTTCCTGGACATTGGCATTTCTTCTTTTTGATTGTTCTGAACAGTTATTCGGCGGCGCAGACCGGGGATGCCGGAATATCCGTATCCGCCGGTTCGACCAGAACAGGCTTCGGGTACAGCGCCTCCCATTCCTGCGCGGCAACAGCGGCGTAGGTCTTGCCATCGGTCGAAGCGTCGAAGACGGCGCGCAGGCAGCGCGTCTCCACCGTATCGAAGGTCACCTCGTTAAAAGCTTCGGTCGAGGTGCCGTAGCCGCTGGCATTGGGCACCGGCAACCATTTTTGCTCGTTCCAGTATTCGAGGTGCCAGGCCCTGGGCGCGGCCACGCCAACGCCGGAACCGACCGGCTGGTCGTTCCAGAAACGGATGCGCGAACCGTTGAACTTCAGGGGTTGCTCCCACTGATAGACCACCCACTGCTGCGCCGGATTGTTCGGCGACCAGGTGCCCCAGGTATCGGGCGGCAGCGGATTTTCATGCACCTTGCCGTCGTTCAGCGCCTTGATCCAGTACTGGACCGGCACCGGCGAATTGGAGGCGACGATGCGCGCCGCCGGCGCGATATTGCGCGTGGGCGCAGGCGGCGGTGCCGGCGGATGGGTCGGGATCACCTTGTCGATCAGGGCCGGCGTGACGCTATCGTCCCACGTCACCTCGTCGATTGATACGCTGCGGCGGAAATGGTCGCCACCAGGGGAATCGGCATTGTGATAGGCGAGGTACCACTTGCCTTTATACTCGACGATGCCGCCGTGCGAGGTGGTCGATGATACCGGATCAAGCAGTACGCCCTGATAGGTCCACGGACCGAGCGGTGACTTGGCCGTGCCGTAAGCCTGGCAGGCATAATAGACCGCCTCGGTGCAGTCGGAGTCCGGCCCGGCGGAATTGCCGGCATACATCAGGTAATAGGTGCCGTTGCGCTTGAAGAGCCAGGGCGCCTCGAAGAAGCCCTTCAGGCCGGTGATATCGACCGGCCTGCCCTTGAAGGTGACCATATCCTGTTCCAGTTCGACGCCCTTCAGGCGGCCGAACGTGCCCCAGTAGAGATAGACGCGGCCATCGTCATCGACCAGCACGGTCGGGTCGATATTCTCGACGTAATTCTTCACCGGGTAGGATTGCGACACGATCGGGCCTGAGGGATGCGCGTCGGTCCACGGACCCGTCGGGGTATCGGAGACCGCCACGCCGATGGCAAACGGGTCTTGATTTTTACTGCCCGCCTCTATGATCGGCGCATACATGTAGTAGCGCTTGTCCGGCCCCTGCACGATCTGGCCGGCATAGGCGCGCGCGGGCGTCGCCCATTTGAACACGGCCTCCGGACGGACAAAATGCGGATTGTACTGCCAGGTTTTCGAGGCCGGGTCTTCCGTCTCCAGCATCTGCCATTCCGGCATGATGAAGTCGTTGACGCCGGGTGCCGCGGTATCACGGCCGGTCAGGATATAGAGCTTGCCGTCGGCCACCAGCGGTGCCGGATCAGTGGTATAATTCTGGCCGTCGGAGATGATCGGGTTGCCGGCGGAGTGGATGGTCTGCCAGCCATCCTCGGCCAAAGCCTGACCATGCACACAGGCCATCAGCAGCGGCAGGGCGCCGCCCAGGGAAGCGAGGACACGTTTAAGATTGGCAGAATTCCGGGTCATGAATGGCCTCTTTTGTCAGATTATTCGTCCGCATAAGTGTTATACGGTATACAATAGTCTGACAATAGCAATAAATGATCAAAACGCCACCCTGATGGCTGTGAAATAAAGCCAAACAACCCTGGATGGACTTGTCAGGCGCTGAAAGGAGTGCCTTACTGCCGGTATAACTTATAAACGCAAAGATTCGGGGCGCCTCTCATGTCCATCGTGGTTCAAACCCTCTCCGAGCAGATCTTCTCTCTCGTCCGCGACCGCATCATCTCCGGCCGGATCCCGGTGGACGCCGCGATCCGCCAGGATGCGCTGGCTGCAGAGTTGGGGGTCAGCAAGATTCCGCTGCGCGAGGCCCTCGCCCGCCTGGAACAGGAAGGGCTTCTCATCTCCCAGGCCAATCGCGGCTTTTTCGTCCGCCCGCTGAATGCCGACGAGGTCGAGGAGGTCTATGCCCTGCGCCTCAAGCTCGAACCCGATGCCGTGGGCGAAGCCGCCAAGGTGGCAACGGATGCAGACAGGAAGGCGGCCCGCGCCGCGCTCGACGAACTCGATGTGGCGGTCAGCGGCGACAAGACCCAGGTGGGCCGGCTCAACCGCGCCTTCCACATGGCGCTGATCCGCCCGCTGCACCGTCAGGTCACCATCCAGATCATCGAGCGCCTGAACATCATCTGCGAACGCTATGTGGGCAAGCATCTGGAACCGGCCGGCCGCGATGACCGCGCCCACAATGAACATTCCGCCCTGCTGGAGCTTTGGTCCGCCGGCAAGTCGCATGAGGTCTCGGCTCTGATGCGTCAGCATATCGCCATGACGCTGGATGACCTGCGCAAGCAGTTCGAAATGGAAAAGACGGCGAAAAGCGCATAAAAAAACGCCTGTCGCGAAGGGGGGGACCGTAGCGACAGGCGTCTGAAAGTTTGTCCCGATGCGCGAGGCCGGTCACGGGAGTGAGACCGGGGCGGACATCGGAAAGGGCGATCCGGAACCAGATCAGAGACGTCAAAGGCGTCGAACTGATACCTGCGCACAAAGGCCGGAGAACCTCTGGCAGGCCGGACGAAATTCAATTCATCCATACAGAACGACGCAAAGACGTTCGCCAACAGCGCGCCTTTCCAGGGAGGAATGGTGGAGGCTAATTGACTGAGTAATTTAAACCACTGTTCGCGCCGCCCGTCAAATATAAATTATACGATTACGAAAGCGTGATGGTTATTTCTTCTTTTTCAATGACTTTTCGGGGCGGATGATAGCGCTCCCACCGCCTGATTCGGCTAGTTTCAAGGTCAGGCTGTCGCCGGCGCTCACCGCCCGCGTGGTGCGGACAAGCGCGGTCGGTGCGGCGCCATCCTGCCAGAGGGTCGCCTCATAGCCCCCTGCCCCCAGGAAGCTTAAGGGGATCGTCACTTCGCGGCCCTGCTCGTTGGTCATGGCGCCGATATACCAGATGTCGCCCTTGCGGCGGGCCGTGACGATATATTGCCCGATATCGCCCTGAAGCACGCGTGTCTCGTCCCAGGTCGTCGGCACGGCACGGATAAAATCGACGCCATCCTCCCAACTGCCGTCCGCTTTTTTATAGGCTTGCGGCGCATCGGCAACCATGACCAGCGGGCTGTCATAGACGACATACATGGCGATGGCCTGGCCGCGTGTTGTCTGGGTCAGCGGGTGATCCTCGTGGATCTCGAAGGTCTGCGGCGTCCGGTTGCCGAAACCGCCCGGCGTATAGTCGATCGGCCCCAGGATCATGCGGGTGAACGGCAGGGTGACATTATGCGTGGCAGTAATACGCGTCGTCCACTTGTTATATTCCGCGCCCAACACGCCTTCCTGGGTGATGTAGTTCGGATATGTCCGCAGCAGGCCGGACGGGGTGTAGGCGCCGTGCAGATCGACCAGCAGGTGGTGATCGGCCGCCTTTGACAGGACGCGGTGATAATAGTCAGTGATATCCTGATCGGAGCGGTCCATGAAGTCGACCTTGATCCCGGCCAGTCCCCATTTTTCGTAGGCCGCCAGTGCCTCGTCCAGTTGCCAGTCGAGCTGCTGCCATTGCAGCCACACCATGACACGGACATTACGCGCTTTCGCGTATTTGATGATCGCCGGCATGTCGACGACGGCGATCGGCTTCGTCACATCGGCGCCCGACTTCGGACGGGTCGAGGAGCCGGTATACCAGCCCTCGTCGATAAGGATGTAGTCCAGCCCCATCTCGTGGGCGAAATCGACATAGGCTTTATAGGTCTCGGTATTGATGCCTGGATGGGCCACCGGCGCACGGAAGCCGTTCCACCAGTCCCAGGCGCTCTTGCCGGGTTTGATCCATGAGGTGTCCTTGATCTGCGAGGGTGCGCCCAGCGTGGCGATCAGCGTCGATTCGACCAGGGCGCGCGGGCTGTCCCCCAGCATGATCACCCGCCACGGCGTCTTCATCTCGGCATCGCCCGTGAACTTCGCCACATAGGGCTTGATGTCGTCGGCATCGGTGCGCGGCGGCAGGTGGACGGCGACGCCGAGCTTATTGTCACCAGCGCGCGAATAATAGGTGGCCGGATAGTGATCGATGTCGGATTCGGCGAGCGCAAAGGCGCCCTCCCCGCCTTTTTCATTCTTTTGGCCGGTCTTACAGACCAACGGTGAATCGAACAGGCTGTGGTCGCGGATCAGCGATGCCTTGACCGGATCGAACTCGCCTTCGTGGGCATTGTGGAACTTGCCGAGATTAAGCCCCCAGCAGTCGTAATCAGCAGCAAAGGCGAACTCGGTCCTTTCGCCATAGAGGCCGTATGCCCCCCCCTGCGCCGGCAGGACATAGCGAAAAGCGACGCCCGTATCGTAGACACGGAAGATCAGGGTCAGGTCGCGGCTGCCACCGATTTCGTGAAAGGTCAGGGTCTGTTCGTTATAATGGTCTGGCGCGGTCGCGGCCTTCCCGGCCACAATCTTGTAGGTGTCATTGACCTCGCGCGTGGTCACCACTGGCGCGTCAAAGCCTTTCGCACCAAAACCGGCAAGATCAGTCCGCAGGCCCAGTTCAGACGGCGCGATCACCGTCTGGCCATGGAAGCTGACACTGTATTTCGGCAAGGCCCCATCAGCCTTATCGATCGTCACAATCACCTGTCCATCCGGAGACGCCGTCTGCCAGGTTTCGGCCTGTGCAGCACCGGCCATCATCAACAACGGAAGCAACAGCAGGGAACGGCGCATGGCAAAGACCTTGTGATTGGAGATTAATCACGGATACCGTATACGATATTGCCCTGTAAAGCCGGAAGTCAATCCTGACGATGATAGCGGGACAGAAACGCCCACATCGCCTCATTGTCGGCCAGCCAGGTGTGCGTGCCACCAACCGTGATCCGGCCCGCCACATCGGCGCCCTCGCGGCAGCCGGTGTAACGCTCTTCATAGACCCCGGCGGCCACCCACTGCGAAGTTGGGGCCGCTGTGCAGCCGTTGAGCTGCGCCCATCTCTGTTCGGCGGCCTGCATGGTATATTGCCAGTAGCCCGCGCCACCGCCCTCGATTGGATTAGTGGTATCCTTGTCGCCGGCAAAGGCGATAACCGGCATGGGCCGTGAGGGCTTACAGGTGGCCGGATCGGGCATTTGCGGATCGCTCTTCAAAGGATTGCCGGCGCGGAGCCCAACCACCGGCGCGATGGCGGCGAAGCGGTCGGCATCGACGCATCCAAGCCAGGATGTCATCCGCCCGCCCCCCGAAAGCCCCGTGGCGTAAACACGGGCAGCATCGACGCAGCCCTGCCCCACCAGCCAGTCGATCGCCTGCCCGACAAAGGCAACATCATCGGCATCGTCTTTCGTCGGAATCTGGCCTGTCACGGTTGGCACGCCAGGAATGTTCCAGACAAAACCGCCGCCCTCCACCGGTATACCGCCATCGGGCGCCACCAGAATAAAACCGTGGCGATCGGCGGTCTCCTCCAGATGCGAGTTACGCAGCATCCCCGCCCCCGTGCCGGTGCTGCCATGAAACAGAAACAACAACGGCATGGGGCCACCCTGCGCATCCGCCGGGATATGGACCAGCATCGACCGCGCGGTGTGGCCGATGGTCACGCTCTGCGTCGTCCCCGCCGCGCCAATCCCGCAACCCGCCGCGTGGGCGATACTGCTCCAGCCGATCAGGATCAGACTGGCTGTGAGCACAGACAACAGACGCTTGAACATGAGTACCTCCCGTTGGAGGCTGTAACCTATGGCCGGTATCTCAAGGCGTCAACCAGCAGGGTAAAAGCGGGCGATTGCTGGCGGCGGCTTGGGTAATAGAGATGGTAACCTGAAAAGGGCGGGCACCAGTCCGCCAGCACCCGCACCAGCCGGCCGTCTTCCAGGAAGGGCCGCACCCGGTCCTCCGGCAGATAGGCAAGGCCCAGGCCATCCAGCGCCGCCTTCAGGATCAGAGGTGTCGAATTAAAGACCAGTTGGCCATCGACGCGCACCTTCAGTTCCCGGTTGCCGCGCTCGAACTCCCAGGCATACAGCCCGCCCAGTGTCGGCAGGCGCAGGTTGATGCAGTTATGGCCGGTCAGGTCCTGTGGTACGACCGGTCTGGCGCGGCCGGTGAAATAACCGGGTGCGCCCACCACCGCCATACGCATGTCCGGCCCGATGCGCACCGCGATCATGTCCTTCGCCACCTGTTCGCCAAGCCGGATACCGGCATCATAGCGCTCGGCCACGATATCGGTCAGGCCGTAATCGATAACCACCTCGACGCGGATATCCGGATAATCCGGCAATAACCGGGCCACAGCCGGCCACAGGATCGTCTCCGCCGAATGTTCGCCGCTGGTGATGCGTATCGTGCCGGAGGGCCTGTCGCGCAGTTCGCTCAGGGCGGAAAGCTCCGCGTCGATCTCGTCCAGCCGGGGACCAATACTGTGCAGAAGGCGCGCCCCTGCCTCGGTCGGCGACACGCTGCGGGTCGTCCGGGCCAGCAGGCGCACGCCCAGCCGCGTCTCCAGCGCCCGCAGGGTATGGCTGAGCGCCGATTGCGACACGCCCAGTTTCGCCGCCGCCTTTGTGAAGCTGCCCTCGCGCGCCACGGCGATAAAGGCCAGCAGGTCGTTCAGATTGTCGCGCACCATTGATGAACCGCCCTCATAAGTCCATGCCGATATTGCCATCTAATACCGGAAATCGCCATGCCCTATATTGGCGGCACGAAAGGCGTTTTTCATGCAGATCATCAGACGCGCCGCTGCGCGCACCTCACAGCCGGGACCGCCGGACTGGTTTACCGGCGCGGTCCGGATAGAGCCCTTGTTTCCTGCACTGGAAGGCGCCCGCGTCACCGGCGCGCTGGTAGCCTTCCAGCCCGGCGCCCGCACGGCCTGGCACACCCACCCGCTCGGTCAGAACCTGATCGTCATGTCCGGCGTCGGCTGGACACAATGCGAAGGCGGTCCGAAGACAGAAATCCGCACCGGCGATGTCGTCTCATGCCCCTGCGGCCGGCGTCACTGGCACGGCGCCACCGCCACGGAACCCATGAGCCATATTGCCATTACCGAAGCGCTCGACGGCTCGCCCGTGAACTGGCTGGAGCCGGTCAGCGACGCCGATTATCTCGCCCCCGCAGGAGAGGATTAAATCATGACAAATGTCACTGTACTTATTGGTGCCGGATCGATTGGCGTCGCAATCGCCCGTCGGATCAGTGCCGGCAAACATATCATTCTGGCCGACCTGCGCCTTGAAAACGCCGAAGCCGCCGCGAGGGCTTTGCTTGAGGCCGGCTTCGAGGTCACTGCGGCGAGCGTCGACATAACGTCACGCGCCTCCGTCGAAACACTGGTTTCGACCGCGACCGCCATCGGGGATATTACCGGTCTAATCCAGGCGGCCGGCGTCTCACCGTCCCAGGCTTCACCGGAAACCATCCTCAAGGTCGACCTCTACGGCACAGCCCTGGTGCTGGAACTGTTTGGTAACGTCATCGCAAAGGGCGGCGCCGGCGTGGTTATCGCCTCGCAATCCGGTCATCGCCTCGGTGCACTGACGCCGGAACAGAACATGGCGCTGGCGACCACACCTGTCGAAGACCTGCTGGCCCTGTCCTTCCTGCAAAACGTGACGGATTCGCTAAACGCCTATCAGCTTTCCAAACGCGGTAATAGTTTGCGTGTCATGGCCGAGGCCGTGCGTTGGAATAAACGCGGGGCGCGGATCAATACGATCAGCCCCGGCATTATCATGACGCCGCTGGCCCGTGACGAACTGACCGGACCGCGCGGCGAAGTCTACCGACGAATGCTAAGCCTCTCCCCCGCCAGCCGCGCCGGCACACCCGACGAGATCGCTACCCTGGCTGCATTGCTGATGGGGCCGGAAGGCGCCTTCATCATCGGCAGCGATTTTCTGATAGATGGCGGGGTCACGGCATCCTATTTTTACGGCGAACTCGCCCCTCAATAACGAAAGGTTTCCCCATGACACAAGGCATCATCAACAAGGTCGTCGTCATTACCGGCGCCTCAAGCGGCCTCGGCGAAGCCACCGCTCGGCTGCTCAGCGAACAGGGCGCCAGGGTCGTGCTCGGTGCGCGCCGCCTCGGCCGCTTGCAGGCCCTTGCCGCGGAGCTTGGCCTGCCGGAAGGCGCCGTCGTCCAGACCGATGTGGCACGGGCCGATCAGGTCCAGGCCCTGGTCGACCGGGCGATAGAACTGCATGGCCGCATCGATGTGATCATCAACAATGCCGGCATCATGCCGCAATCCCTGCTCGAACGCCTGAAGATCGGCGAGTGGGACCAGATGATCGACGTCAATATCAAGGGCGTCCTCTATGGCATCGCCGCCGCCCTGCCCCACATGCAGGCGCAGAAAAGCGGCCAGATCATCAATGTGTCTTCGGTGGCCGGCCATAAGGTCGGCCCCGGCGGCGTGGTCTATGCCGCCACCAAGCACGCGGTGCGCGCCATCTCCGAAGGCCTGCGCCAGGAGGTGAAGCCCTACAATATCCGCTCGACCATCATATCACCGGGCGCGGTGGATACCGAACTGCCAGCCACCAGCACTGAACCGGACATGGCCGCCGCGGTCCGCGGCCGTTACGACAAATGGGCCATTCCGGCCGATTCGTTTGCCCGATGCGTGGCCTTCGCCATCAGCCAGCCTGAGGATGTCGATATCAACGAGATCCTGTTCCGCCCTACGGTTCAGGACTACTGACACCTGGCGCCGGCGTTCAGAACGCCGGCGGGGTCTCGTTCAGCAGGTGCTGGGTGAAGAAGTCCATATGCTTGCGCCAGTAGTAGGGGCCCACCGAGTTATGCGTGCGGTTGGCGAAGATGACCAGTTCGTGCGGCTTGTTGGCCGCCACGAGGGCCGCATCCAGCCGCAGGGTCGCCGCCACCGGCACATTGTCGTCAATGTCGCCATGGGTCAGCATCAAATGACCTTTGAGATTGCCCGCGACAGAGATATTCGAGTTCTTCTCCCAGGTCGCGTCGTCGGCGATGCCCATGGAGACTTCCGGCCACCACGCCTTGTCGAGGCGCTCATCCTGATTACCTGAATTGGCCACGGCCACCTTGTAAAAGTCCGGACGGCGCAGAATAAAGCGCGCCGCGTCATAACCGCCGGCCGAATGGCCGAATACGCCAACACGATCCAGATCGAAATAGCTGTATTTCGCCTTCATCGCCTTCAGCACCCAGATATGGTCGTCCAGCCCGACCTCTCCCAGGTTCTGATAGGCCGGCAGGCGGAAGGCCTGACCGCGCTGCGAGGTGCCGCGGGCATCGATCTCGACCACGATGGCGCCGATCTGCGCCATGCCCTCGGCCGGATTGCGGATATTACGGCCATAGGTCTCATCGATCACATGGGTGGTCGGGCCGGTATAGACATATTCGATCACCGGATAGCTGTGCGACGGATCGAAATTCTTCGGCCGGAAGATCATGCCGTAGAGCATGGTCTTGCCGTCATCGGCCAGGGTGCTGAACGGTTCCGGCGGGGTGAAGCCGCTGGCCAGCAGCGCCGACGGATCGGCCTTGCCCAGTTCGGCGATGATATGGCCGTCTGTGGCGCTGCGCAGCAGGGTGCGGGTCGGCGTGGTCGGGCTCGACAGGCGGTCGATGAAGGTCTTGCCGTCTTCCGACACGCTGACATCGTGATCGAGCGGCTCCGGCGTCAGGTTACGGATCGCGCCGTCAAGCGTCAGGCTGTACAGGCTGGAGAAGTAGGGATTGACGCCGGCCTCGCGGCCGATGCCAGTGATAAGCAGCGATTTCGCCTTGTCATCGATGCGGACAATATCGGTGACTTCCCAGTTGCCCCTGGTCAGGGCCTTGCCGCCTTCGGGCTTGTCGCCCTTACCGACAAAATAAAGCTGCGCCCAGCCGGTGCGCTCGGAAATGACCAGGCTGCCCTCAAGTTCCGGCACCGCGCGGATCGACGACGAGGTTACCGTTACCAGCGGCTTGACCGCCTCGCGCACCTTGACCGTCGCCACATTGCTGGCCGGATCGATTTCATACTGCACCAGTTCACCATAGCCGCGCTTCGTCCACTGATAGACGACCTTGTCCTTGTTCCAGCCGATATTGGGATCGCCGGGCCACAGCATGGAATCCGACGGCACATTGAGCACCTTGGGCGCTACGATGCCTTTCAGCGAAGCCGCCACATCAATCACCACCGGCACGAACTGCGGTACTTTTTCAGCGCCGGCGGTCGGATAGACATAGTCGAAATGGCGCGGCATCTGGCTGCCCGGCGGATTGGGCTGGACGCCGTGCCAGATATAGCTGCCGTTGCGATCCAGGCGATAGGTCAGGATCTGCTTCGAATCCGGCGACCACTGCACGCTGACCGGCATCGGCGGAGTCTCGGTATTGGCCTCAACCATGTCGGCGAACATCGGGTAGTTCATACCATAGCGCTGATCATAGCTGCCATTGGCGGTCAGTGCCGTTTCCTTACCCGTAGCAATCTCTACCAGGGCCAGATCATAGCCCTTGTGGATCACCTTGTAGAGACCATCTGGCGAGACCACGCCGTCATCGGCAGCCTTCGTCTCGATCGGTGCAGCGGTGACCGTATTGGCCGCCATATCAAGGATCAGCTTTTTGCCGCCGGAATTGAGCGTCAGGAGGCGCTTTTCGGCGTCATAATCCTCCGGCGACACATCGAATGGGCCTTTGGCGTCCGCCCCCATCACCGGCGCCAGCAACGGCTGGAGGGCGGCTTCGGTGGTCAGGTCAGTCACCTGCCCCGTGGCGGCATCGGCCAGCGCAATCACCCCCTGCCCTTTCGCCCCATGGCGATACAGCACCTTTGTTCCGCCGGCCACGAAGCGGGCGCGCAGGTCGAGGTCAGTGACCAGTTCACCAGTCTTGCCGGCCAGGTAATCCTGAGCGATGGCGTAACGCTCGGCGATCGGCGCGATTTCCGCGTGGGCAATGGTGGACAGGGCCAGCAGCGAAAGGCCGCCGGCAAGAGCATAGGACAAGGGACGCATGGAGAAATCTCGCCGTTTATTAGTTATTGGTCTGAATTATTGGGCCGCCGCCGGGGTGATAGTGACGTCGATCTCGCCGGAATTATCGGCATAGATATCGTCATTGAGGCCGAACTGAATCGCCTCCGCGCCTTCCGGCACTGTAATGGTCAGGCCGGTGCCAACCGGGAACGGCGACTTGACCATCTTGCCTTTGCCATCGGTGAAAATCGCCACCAGCTCATTGAGATGCACCGGGTAGAAGCCGTGAGACATGTACATGCTGGGGAACGGCATACCGGAGCCGCCCAGGTGATCGTCACAGACGAACTCGGCCTGGCCGCCCGGATCGAAACTGCCGCCACCGGCCACCGTCGTGGTCGAGCCCGTGGCCATCATCTGTAATGACATGCCGGGCGTCAGTTTGAGTGGCGCCACCGCCGGCGCCGTGCCATCGGCCTTGCCATACGGCAGGTCCGGATTTTTCTTCTTGATAATCCACGGCATGGACGTGCCCGGCACCTTGACCGTAACCGTTTCGGCCCCAGCCGTGTGGGCGATGCCCGCCAGTGCTACGCCCGCGCACAAGGCAAAAAGTTTCGCTATCCGCATGTCAAAACCCCCAGTATATTTTGTCAGACTTTATTCCGCACGGTTTCCCGAAACTGTCAAATATTTTATACGATATACCGCTGAATTGACATCATCACCGCGCTGGTCATAATCATTCCGGACATTTTCTTAAGGCGTGCAAATGACAGAGACTATTCGTAAGATCGTGGTTGTGGGCGGCGGCACGTCCGGATGGATGGCCGCCTCGGCGCTCTCGAAAGTCTTCGGCACGCAAAAGTACAGCGTCACCCTGATCGAGTCGGATGAAATCGGCACGGTCGGGGTCGGCGAAGCCACCATCCCGACCATCCAGGAATTCAACAAGCTTATCGAACTCGACGAAAACCGCTTCATGAAGGAGACCAATGCCACCTTCAAGCTGGGCCTGCGCTTCCTCGACTGGTCGGCTATCGGCAGCGAGTATTTCCATCCCTTCGGCACCTATGGCGTCGATATGAACGTCAACTTCACCCATTACTGGATGCGTTATCGCCTGGCTGGCGGATCAGCCGATTTCGGCCTGTTCAATCCGCAGACCGTTGCCGCGCGCATGGGACGCTTCGGCCGCATGAGCGAGATCAATCCGAAGGCGCCGAACGTCAATTACGCCTTCCATTTCGACGCTTCGCTCTATGCCAAATTCCTGCGCCGCTACTCAGAGGCGCGCGGCGTGGTCCGCCAGGAAGGCCGGATCACCACCGTCACGCAGCATCCGGAAACGGGCGATATCGCCTCGGTCACGCTGGAAAGCGGCCAGACCATCACGGGCGACCTGTTTATCGATTGCTCCGGCTTCCGCGGCCTGCTGATCGAGCAAACCCTCAAGACCGGCTATACCGACTGGAGCCACTGGCTGCCGTGCAACCGCGCCGCCGCCGTACCCTGTGATAAGGTAAAGCCTGTCACGCCCTACACCCAACTGACCGCCCGCGAAGCCGGCTGGCAATGGCGCATCGCCCTCCAGCACCGCACTGGTAACGGCTATGTTTTCTGCGAAAACTACCTGTCCGAAGACAAGGCTGCCGAGCTTCTGCTGCAACGGCTGGACGGCAAACCCCAGGCCGATCCGCGCATCATCCGCTTCACCACCGGCCATCGCAAGCTGCAATGGAACCGCAATGTCGTCGCCATCGGCCTGGCCAGCGGCTTTCTCGAACCGCTGGAATCGACCTCGATTCATCTGGTGCAGGAAGCGATCATGAAGCTGATCCGTTTTTTCCCGCGCGACCGGATCACCGATTCCTTGCGCAACAGCTTCAATGCCGAGATGCTGTTCGCCTATGACGATGTGAAGGACTTCCTGATCGCGCACTACAAGATCACCCAGCGCGAGGACACGCCTTTCTGGGCCTATTGCAAGCATATGGACATCCCCGACAGCCTGAAAGCCCGGCTGGAAAGCTTCACGCAGCACAATATCTCGCTGGTGAAACCGGATGAACTGTTCAAGGAAGCAAGCTGGTTCGCCGTGCTGATCGGACAGGGCCTGACGCCGAAATCCTATCACCCGGTCGCCGACCTGATGCCTGAGGATGAATTCCGCTGGCGCATGGACCGCGTCCGCGAAGGCACGGCGGGCCTGGCCAATGCCATGCCGCTGCACGACGACTATGTCGCCAGGGCCTGCCCCTCGCCGGCCCTGGTCACTATCTGATTTATTGACAGCCAAACAAAAACCCCCGCCGGTCGCCCGGCGGGGGTTTTGCTTTAAGCAACTATCAGGATCAGTAGCGGAAGCGCGCGCTGAGCTGTACTGTGCGGGCCGCAACGCGGACGCCGGCCGGGATCAGATGGTTCGCACCGTAATAGGTATTGGAATTGTCTTCCAGAAGATTGGTGCCTTCCAGCGCAATAGTCATCCATTTAACCGGCGTATAATCGAATGCCGCATCCAGTCGAGACGTCGGCCCGAAGTAAGTGCTGTACCCAAGCGCCGAGTACCCGTCGAGAGCCGTACGCCAGCTATCTCGATAGTTATAGGCGACCCGGGCGCTGAACTTCGGGGTCTCATAGTACAGCGTCAAGTTATACGTAGACTTTGAGTTGTTCGGCGCATCATAAATACCCGGAATAGTGTCAATCAAAGCCTGATCGATCAACTGTCCATTATAGTATGAATAATATATATTGGCCTTGGAGTTATAGGTAAAGTTTGCCTGACCACCGAAGTTATTCCACGGCGATGGAAGAAAATCGAAGAAACCTTGAGCATTCAGTTCAATGCCCTGGAATTCACCACCATCGGAATTAATTGGACGGCTGATAGTGTATTCAATGCCATCCTGCATCTGCTTGGTTGTTCCGTAGATGATAAACCCATCCGGCTTCTTGTTGTATACCGCCGCCGACAGGACGCCGCCACGACCGAAGTAATATTCGAGCGAAGCATCGTAACTGGTTTCCTTGTTGGGACGCAGGTCCGGGTTACCGCCCCAGCCACAGTTACAACCGTTTGTGTCAAAGAACACGAAGGAACTGGCATCAATAAAATTCGGACGCTGGATATTGACCGTATAGGCCAATCGCAATTGTAGTTTCGGCGTAAAATGGATCATTGCCGTTGCATTTGGCATGACGTCAGTACCGTCGCCCGCTGTCGTTACAGGGTTAGGGCGAAGACCCGTTGGCGAGGTATTATCGACGAGTTGATTAGTCGTTACGCTCTGTCCCCAGGTATGGACAGAACGGACACCAATCTGACCATCCACCGGTATATCCCAGGCTTTGAACCCGTAATTCAAAATACCGTAGATTGCCGCCGTCTTCTCTACCGAACTGAAGCTGCCCTGCATCAATTCGGTATCGACGATTTCATCATCCCAATCACCGGAGCCGCCATGATAATCGCGTTCAGTAAAGAGATAGTTGCGGATCGTGTCATAATTAGCCAGCAGGCTTTCGCGTGAAATACGGAACCAACTTGGTTCGTTTGCGCTACCGGTGTCGCTCTGCACCTGCTCCAGATCAAGACCACCAGCGAAATCAACCACGTCCACCGGCGTATTGAAACCGGCATACCGATAGCCATAGGCACGATCGACATTACGATCACTATGACGAACGCCCATCTGGAACGAACGGAAGAACTTGTCGTCGCTCAGACGATAGGTCAGGTCAGTAGACCAAACTGTTTCATCGCTGTTTTCAAAACCCTTGCCATCTTCCCATTCCTTGACGCCATAGGCATTTGGGTCAGCCGGGTTAGCGCCGATGTATTCAACGTAAGGGCCGCCGCCTTCAATTTGGTTCGAATTGAAATCAACATTCAATCCGGTCAGACCATTTAAGCGAAGTGTCTGCGTGACCCATTGATTATCAAAAGTATTCTCGTCACGATAAACGGCAAAGTTAACCGTCGCGCGGTCATTATGCCAATGGGCTTCAAAATTCACCCGATTATTTGTCGCCTTGTTAAAATCATCACGTGATGTGGGGCCGACCGGCAGAATGTTTCCGTCCGTCGGGTTCGGATCTGTTTCGGTCATCGACAGAATAGTTTTGCCGTCCGGGCCATACACGATATTGGACAGCACGCCAGGTCCGTCTTTGAAGCGCGTGTTTAGAGCGCTGTAGGCGCGATTTTCTTTGGAATTAAATGAAGATGCTTCCAGAACAACATCGAGTTGGTCATTTACTCGCCACTGATAGGAGGCGTTCAGTGCTGGCCGGCGGACTTTGCCGCTTTCGACACCGTACTGAGCACGGTACATGCCGATAGCGTCCTTGTGATCGGCTGGCAAGCTTGTCAGTTGATCACCCCAGAATGTTTGCGGCGTTTCGCTCGTGACATACTGTTCGTTATAGTTGTTTTCTTGATAAGACAGATTAACCAGGAAACCCATTTCACCGACTGGCGTATCAAAACGCTTGGCGATCAGAGCCGAAGCATAGGGGCTTTCAGTGTCACCAATACTTCCATAGACGTTGCGAACGCTGCCGGCGAAGGTCCAGCCCTTCTTGAGGTCCAGGGGACGACGCAGATCGACGTTGACCGTGCCGCCGATACCGCCCTCAACCTGATCGGCGCTGCGGGTTTTGTAGACTTGCACCGATTTCAGCAGTTCGGCAGGAATATCGTTGAGCGAGGCGGTACGACCGGCGCCGGAGGCGTTCGGAGCGCCGTTGAGTGTAGTCTGGATATCGCCCTGACCACGGATCATGATGCTGTCACCTTCACCGCGCGCACGCGTGATCTGAACACCGGTGACGTGCGCCAGGGCTTCAACAACGTTGTTGTCAGGCAGCTTGCCGGCGTCTTCGGCATCGATCGAATCAACGATCTGCTTTGAATTGCGCTTGCGATCTACCGCCGTCTTCAGGCTCTTGCGCAGCCCCTTGACGATGATGACCTCATCGCTCTGGGCCTCGGCCTGGGCGGTAGCGGCCTTTTCGGCGGCGGTCGGCTCCGGCGCCCCTGTGGCGTCCTGCGCCAGGGCCGGCGCGCAGATCATGGCCGCGGCCAGACCGGTGGCGGCCAGCAATACGCTCTTACTCACTCGTGTCGTCAACATTTGTATTCCCCGTTGATAAACTGATGACACGATGTGGACATGAAAATCGAAGATCGTCAAAATATTTTATACGATATACGGCAATATCGTGACAAATCTAATAACATGACAATTTAATGTAGCGAATATGCAACAGGTTAAGGGTAGGACCTACCCGCATTCCATTTACAGGAACGCAACCTGAAATCACTGATAATACATTGTATTAAATCATAAAATTGCAACCCTTACCGGCAGGTAATACAAAAACATCGACGATTTTCATACGCTCTCCGGACGAAATCCTGTCAAAAGTAAATATTTTTCGGGCCGAAACGCCACCGAATTACAGTAAGTTTGCGCTTTAAGGCTTGCAATTCAGCGTATATTGTATACCAAATTGTCCGACAACTGGAGGTAAAAATGGCCAATCTGACGGGCAATCGTCGCCAAATCTTAACTGCAACGGCGGCCTTCGCAGGGTTTGGCCTGTTTTCAAGCCGCAGTTTTGCCGGCAATATGACACCGCAAAAAATCAGCAGCCTGCCGCTGTCTGATGTGCGTCTCCTGCCCTCGCTCTACAAGACCGCGCTCGATGTCAACCACACCTATCTGCTGACGCTGGAGCCTGATCGCTTTCTGCATAATTTCCGCAAGGGTGCGGGTCTCAAGCCCAAGGCCGAAGCCTATGGCGGCTGGGAAAACGACACCATCGCCGGCCACAGCCTGGGTCACTATCTCTCCGCCATCGCGCTGATGTACGCCCAGACGGGTGATCCGGTGCTGAAACAACGCGCCGCCTATGTCATTGACGAACTGGCCCTGATCCAGGGCGCCCAGGGCGATGACTATGTCGCCGGCTTCCTGCGCAAGCGCAAGGACGGCACCATCGTCGATGGCAAGGAGATCTTCCCGGAGATAATGGCCGGTAATATCCGCTCTGCGGGCTTCGACCTTAATGGCTGCTGGGTGCCCTTCTACAACTGGCACAAGCTCTATAGCGGCCTGTTCGATGTTCAGGCGCTATGTGGTCTCGACAAGGCCATCCCGGTCGCGGTCAATCTCGGCGGCTATATCGACAAGGTCTTCGCCGCCCTCACCGACGCCCAGGTGCAGGAGGTACTGAACTGCGAGCACGGCGGCATCAATGACAGCTTCGCCGAGCTTTACCAGCGCACAAATGACCCGCGCTGGCTCAGGCTTTCGGAGCGCCTCTATCACCACAAGGTGCTCGATTCACTGGTGGCCCAGCAGGACAAGCTGGCCAATATCCACTCCAACACCAATATCCCGAAAGTCCTGGGCCTGGCACGTCTTTATGATGTCACCGGTAAGGCTGATTACCACACCGCCTCGGCCTTTTTCTGGGAGCGCGTCACCAAGCACCATTCGTTCGTCATCGGCGGCAATGGCGACCGCGAGTACTTCTTCGAACCGGACACAATTTCGAAGCACATCACCGAGGCGACCTGCGAACACTGCGCCACCTACAACATGATGAAGCTGACCCGCGACCTGTACCGCTGGTCACCCTATGCTTCATATTTTGACTATTTCGAGCGCGCCCACCTCAATCACGTCATGGCGCAGCAGAACCCCAAGACCGGCATGTTCTCCTACATGACGCCGCTGTTCACGGGGGCGGCCCGCGGCTTCTCCGATCCGATCGATAACTGGACCTGCTGCCACGGCACCGGTATGGAAAGTCACGCCAAACACGCCGAGTCGATCTACTGGCAGACCACAGATACCCTGTTCGTCAATCTCTATATCCCCTCGACCGCCAAGTGGGCCGGCAAGGGCGCCAGCGTGCGCCTCGATACCGGCTACCCCTATGACGGCGCGGTCAAGCTGAGCCTGACCAACCTGCGCCGTCCGGCCCGCTTCAAGCTGGCCCTGCGCGTGCCCGGTTGGGCGCGCACCGCCGCGCTAAAGCTCAATGGCAAGCCGGTCGAAGCCGCGCGCAACAACGGCTACCTGATCGTCGATCGCGTCTGGCAGGCGGGTGACAGCCTGGCGCTCGACCTGCCGATGGAACTGCACATCGAGCCGACCTCGGATAATCCCGGCGTGGTGGCGATCCTGCGCGGGCCTATGGTCATGGCGGCCGACCTTGCCTCGGTCGATGAGGATTACAAGGCCACCGATCCGGCCCTGGTGGGCAATGACCTGCTGGCCGGTTTCGCGCCGGTGGCCATCGAAAAAGCCGAGTTCAAGACCGTGGGAATCGGCCGTCCGGGCGAACTGAAGATCGTCCCCTTCTACAGCCAGTGGGAACGTCGCAGCGCCGTCTATTTCAAGGCGTTCGACGACGCCGCCTGGAAGGTGGAAGAAGCCGCCTTCCTCACCGAACAGGCCCGCCAGCGCGATCTGGCCGCCCGTTCGGTCGATGTTATGCACCTCGGCGAAATGCAGGCCGAGCGCGACCACAATCTCGAATCCGATGTTTCCTGGCCCGGCACCTATCGCGGCCGCAATGGCCGTGACGCCCGCTCCGGCGGCTTTATGTCCTTCACCATGGCCGTCAAACCCGGCCCGCTGGTGATGCAGGCGACCTATTGGGGCGATGACCGCTGCGATTTCGATATCCTGATCGACGGCCAGTTGCTGACCAATGTTTCGCACAAGACGCCGATGAAGCCGGGTGAGTTCTTCGATGAGCAGTATCCGGTGCCGGAAGCCCTGACCCAGGGCAAGACCTCGGTCACCGTCAAGTTGGTTCCGAAGGAAGGCCGCTCCACCGCCATGGTGTTCGACATCCTGCTCTTCACCGCCGCGCCCGCCGGCACCGCTGCATAAATATAAGAAAGCCCGTCCATGCTCCGCCATCCCTTGAGTGCCCGCGTATCCCTCCTTGCCTTGCTGCCGGTTTGCGCGCTCCTCACGGGATGCGGCGGCGGCAGTTCAGCCTCGGCGCAAACCCCGCCCGTGACGCCGCCTGTCACACCGCCCGTCACCGGTGCCTGCGCGGCCGGCACCTGGACCGTGGTTTCCGGCACGCCCGACGAACAGACCGTGCAGTACGAAACCGCGCATTTCGCCTTCCGCTGGAAGGATGGCGACGTCAACAAGGCTGATGCCGTCTCGGCCGGAGACTATCTGGAGACCGTCTGGACCACCTTTATCGGCCAGATCAAGTTCCCGGAGCCCTATTGCGACACCGCCAACAAGCACAAGGCCAATATCAATCTCGATCCGACCTTTGGCCTGACCGGCGGCCCGACCGGCGACCGCGACATGGGCATGTGGATCGGGCCACTGGCGCTCAAGGATCACTGGGGCCTGGCGCACGAATTCACCCATGCGCTGCAAGGCTCGACGCGCAGTTTCCGCGATGGCAAATATGTCGGCTGGCTGTGGGAAAGCCATGCCAACTGGATGGCCCACCAGATGCCGGAATACCGCAACGAGGTCCACTGTTCCGAACTGCTGGTCAATTTCCCGCACCTCTATTACGGCTCGACCCGCGATCGCTACTGCAACTGGCAGTTCCTCGAATACCTGAAAGACAAATACGGTTATGCGGCTGTCAACGACATCTGGGCCAATGGCCTGAAGCCCGACCAGGCTGGTTATCTGGAGGAAGATCCGTTCAGCACCCTGATGCGCAATCAGAAATGGTCGGTCGCCGACCTCAATGACGAGTTCGGCGAATGGGCGCTGCGCAACATCACCTGGGACTATGTCGACCATGACGGCAATGACCAGGGCCCGACCTACCGCGCCAAATATGGTTCCTATGACCAGCGCGACGGCCAGCGGGCCCTGCGGGTCACGTCGCTCGATCCGATGGACCTCGGCCAGCGCCGCTTTGCCGTGCCCAATGCGTGGGCGCCACAACGCTGGGGCTATAATGTCGTGCGCCTGATGCCTGATGCCGGCGCCACCAAGATCACCGTCAAATTCCGCGGTGTGGTGCAGACGGCGCCGGCCACGACCACCCTGCCCGGCTTTACCAATGCCCCAACCTCGATTCCGCAGCCCGATTCCGACTGGCGCTGGGGCGTGGTCGCCATCCAGGCCGACGGCACGCCGCGCTATGGTCCGCTGATGGGCGGTGCCGATGGCGACCTGTCGTTCGATCTCAAGGCCGGCGATCAGGCGGTCTATATGGTCGTGGTCGGCACGCCCTCCAGCCAGCAGAAGATCCAGTGGGACCAGGCGTACTATTCCATTTATCGTTACCCATGGATGGTGCAACTGACCGGCGCCCTGCCGCAAGGGTATGAGCCGGGTTATACGCCGGGCACAGGCGGCCATATCCAGGCCAATGGCGGCGGCTGGGTCAGCAATGCCGCCCATGTCGACGCCTCGGTCTATGTCGGCCCCTATGCTCGCGTCACCGGCGGCACGGTCAAAGGCAATGCCCGCATCGAGGACCACGCCCTGGTGCGTGGCGGCACGGTCTCCGGCCATGCGGTCATCGGCGCCATGAGTATCATCGACGATGGCGTGACCGTTACCGATAACGCCAAGGTCGAGACCACCTTCCTCGGTATCGGCGGTTTCGAGCCAGGCACCGAACTGTCCGGTACCGCCGAAATCCTGGGCGATGCCGAGGTGCGCGGCGGCCCCAAGCTCAGCAAGGGCGTCTACAGCGGCTTTGTCGATCAGTCATCACAGACCGATCCGAAACAGGGCGCCGACCTGACCGCCCCAGTGCCGGAAGTGACCTCGACCGCGCCCTATGTCTGGCGACCATAAACACCTGACAAGGCTATTGGAACCTGCCTTCGAGGGGTGATACAAGGTCTCTCCAGCAGGCAGGAGTCGCCATGTCAGACGAAGGTATCCGCGAATTTCATGCCCCGGCCGGCGGCTGGGGCGCGCTCAGGGCCGTGGCGCGGACCCTGCGCAGCCAGATGGATATCGTGGCCGGCTCGCAAACCCTGATGCGCAACAACCAGCCGCACGGCTTTGACTGTCCCGGCTGCGCCTGGCCCGATCCGAAACACACCTCGGCGTTTGAATTCTGCGAGAACGGCGCAAAGGCCGTCACCTGGGAAGCAACCAGAAAACGCGCTACGCCCGAGGTTCTGGCGCAACACAGCGTGCGCGAACTGCTCACCTGGCATGATCACGATATCGAGGACCTGGGCCGGCTCACCCACCCGATGATCTATGATCCGGCCAGCGACCGCTATGTCGAAATCGCCTGGACTGAGGCGTTCCAGCGCATCGCCACGGCCCTGAACGCCCTGCCCGACCCGAACATGGCGGAGTTCTATACGTCCGGCCGCGCCTCCAACGAAGCGGCCTTTCTCTTTCAGCTTTTCGTGCGCGCCTACGGCACCAATAACTTCCCCGACTGCTCGAACATGTGCCATGAGGCCACCAGCGTCGGACTGGCGCAGGTCATCGGGCTCGGCAAGGCGTCGGTGACGCTGGAAGACTTCGACCATGCCGACGCCATCTTCTCCATCGGCCACAATCCCGGCACCAACCATCCGCGCATGATGGCCACCCTGCGCGAAGTCTCCAAGCGCGGCGCGCCGATCGTGGTGTTCAATCCACTGAAGGAGCGCGCCCTTGAGCGCTTCGCCTCGCCGCAATCGCCTGTCGAAATGGCGACCCTGACCGCGACGCCGATCGCCAGCGATTATCTGCAACTGAAGATCGGCGGCGATATCGCGGCCCTGAAAGGCGTCATGAAGGCGGTCATCGCGCTCGATGACGCCGATCTGGCCGCCGGCGGCGACGGCGTGCTCGACCGCAAATTCCTGGCCGAACATACGGTCGGCATCGAGGCAATCATCGCCGATCTGCGCGCCTGTTTGTGGGAAGATATCGAGGCCGCATCCGGACTGACCCGTGCCCAGCTTGAACATGCCGGTCAGATCTACGCGAAAGCTAAATCCGTTATCGTCTGTTACGGCATGGGTGTCACCCAGCACAGCCACGGCACCGCCGCCGTGCAGCAGATTTCCAACCTGCTGCTTTTGCGTGGCAATTACGGCCGCCCCGGCGCCGGCATCTGTCCCCTGCGCGGGCATTCCAATGTGCAGGGCGACCGCACCGTCGGTATAGATGAAAAGGCGCCCGCCCATTTGCGCGAAGGCATCAGGCGTGTCTATGGCTTCGAGCCGCCGGTGGCGCATGGTCATGATGCCGTAGCGGCCATGCAGGCCATGGCGGAGGGGCGTTCCAAGGTCATGGTCTGCCTCGGCGGCAATCTGGCCGTCGCCATGTCGGACCCGGCGCGCAGTTTCGCGGCGGTGCGCGGGCTCGATCTCGCTGTGCATGTCGCCACCAAGCTCAACCGTTCGCATCTGTTGCTGGCGAAGGAAAACATCCTCCTGCCCTGCCTCGGCCGCACCGAACTGGACATGCAGGCATCCGGCCCGCAATCGGTAACGGTCGAGGACACCATGTCGATGGTCCACGCCTCCACCGGCAAGCTGCCGCCGCCTTCCGAACATGTCCGTTCGGAACCGTGGATCGTGGCGAACCTGGCGCGCGCGGTCCTTGGCGATCGCTTCGCCATCCCCTGGGAAGCCTATGCCGATGATTACAGCCTGATCCGCGACGCCATCGCGCAGGTGTTGCCGGCCTTCCGTGACTATAACGAGCGTATCCGCACGCCGGGCGGATTCCGGCTGCCGGTCGGCCCGTCCGAGCGTCTTTGGAAAACCCCGTCCGGCAAGGCGGAGTTCCGTGTCTTCCCGGGCCTGCACGCCGAGGCCGTCAATCCCGATCCGGATGTGCTGACCTTGACGACCCTGCGCAGCCACGACCAGTACAACACCACCATCTACGGCCTTGACGACCGCTATCGCGGTGTTTTCGGCCGCCGTGATGTCGTGTTCATGAACCCGGACGACCTGGCGGCGCGCGGCCTCGTCACCGGCGATGTGGTGGATGTATCCTCGGCAATTTCGGATGCTGTCCTGGCCGGCTATTCGGTCGTCAGTTACAATATCCCGCGCGGCTGCGCCGCCGCCTACTACCCTGAGGCCAATGTGCTGATCCCGCTGTCGCGCCACGACAAGGCCAGCGGCACGCCGTCGTACAAGTCCGTTCCGGTACGGATATCGCGCGCGGCAACCGCCTGATGGCCTCCCTCCCCGCGCCGGTCTCCCGCGTCACCCCCATCATCTGGACCGGTTCAGCCAATGCCGGCCAGCGCCATGTCGCCGAGGAAGTGCCGGTGGCCCTGGTTTACGACGCCTCGACCGAGGCTGTCATGATGGCGACCCCGGCCGATCTCGAAGATTTCGCCTATGGGTTCAGCCTCAATGAGGGCCTGATCTCGCAGATGGAAGACATCCGGCGTCTGGACATCGTACCCGGTCCAAACGGCATCGAAGCCCGGATGTGGCTGACGCCGGCACACAGCCAGGCGATGACCGCGCGCCGCCGCAGCCGCACCGGCCCCACGGGTTGCGGGCTGTGCGGCCTGGACAGCCTGGAAGAGGTTTTGCGGTTACGCACACCGATCCGGCCGTCCGCCCTGCGCCTGACCGCGTCCGATATCATGGCAGCCGTGACATCGCTTGAGACCCGGCAGCCGCTCGGCGACCAGACACGGGCCGTCCATGCCGCTGGCTTCTGGATGCCCCGCGAGGGACTTGTCGCGGTGCGGGAAGATGTCGGCCGGCACAATGCGCTCGATAAGCTGGCCGGCGCCCTGGCCCGCACCGGCGTCAGGGGCGAAACCGGCGCCATCGTCCTGACCAGCCGTATATCGGTCGAGATGGTGCAGAAGGCTGCGGCGATCGGCGCGCCGGTCCTGATCGCCATCTCGGCCCCCACGGCCCTGGCCCTGCGCACGGCAGAGGCCGCCGGCCTGACCGTGATCGCCGTCGCCCGTCACAATGGCTTCGAGGTCTTCACCCATCCGGAACGCATTGTGCTGGCGGATTCCTGAGCGTCGTGAGGTTACCACCGCCCGCATTGCCGACTTCAGGCCATTTCATCTGCCCGGCAGGTAAAAAATACATGCAGCCCTGTGTTTATCTATCCGGCTGTCGCACCGTTACAGGAAACTACCGGCGACACCACGCCCTTCGATGCCGAATGGCACCAGGCGATGAGACCGTGGTCATGACCTTCCGGACCCAGCAGCGCAAAACTGACCCCGCACTTATCGCTTATGCGCAAAGCGACCTCCTCGAACGAAATGATGCCGCTGAGCGGCCACAGCGCGCCGACCAAAAAGGTCAATCCATTCCGGCTTCCGGCCTCGGTTTCGATGCTGCCTTCCGCACCGACCTCGCCGACGAAATAGGCACGGCCGCCGCGCAATATGGTAAACATCGCCTGCCGGATGGCACCACGGTTTGGGCCTATGAGGCCGACGGTTTCGGCAATACGCTCTTCATGGACGACGCCAATGTGCCGAACGTGCTAGCCCGCCCTATCTCGATATCTGCGAGACCACCGATCCACCCTATCAGGCCACACACACCGCCGTCTGGAGCGACGCCAATCCTTACTTCTTAAAGGGTACGGCCGCGGAAGTCATAGGCGGACCGCATATCGGTCTGGATATTATCTGGCCCCGATGTCGCTGTTCGGCGAGCTGGTGCTTGACATTAACCGCCGCAAGTCGAAACTGATGTAGTCTGTTGCGTGGGGGACTAATGCTGTCGCGTCGTTCATTACTGGCTTCCAGCGCCGCTGCCGGCATTGCCGCTGCCCTGCCTCGCCTGGCTGCCGCGCAAACAACCGGCTTCGGCCGTTTTGTTGATCCAATGATCGGCACTGGCGGCCATGGCCATGTCTATCCCGGCGCCAGCGTGCCCTTCGGCATGATCCAGTTATCGCCCGATACCGACAATGCCCGCTGGGACGCCTGCTCGGGCTTTTATTATGACGACAAGACCCTGCTGGGTTTTTCGCACACCCATCTCTCCGGCACTGGTGCGTCTGACATGCTCGACCTGCTGGTGGTGCCGGCCATTGGCGAGGTGCGCATCAAGCCGGGGACATTGGCCGATCCGCAGGGCAGTTATCGCACGGCGATGAGCCATGCTCAGGAGCAATCCCGTCCGGGTTATTACAGCCTTGCCCTGCCGGAAAGCGACATCCGCGCCGAACTGACGGCTTCGGCCCGCGCCGGCCTGCATCGCTATACTTTTCCGGAAGGCAAGTATGCGCACCTGCTGATCGACTGGGCGCACGGCTTCCGCAATTACGACGGCAGCGCCACAAGGATCATCGCTTCGTCTATCGAACTGCGCGATGAACAGGTGCTGGTCGGCTCGCGCCAGGTGCGGCAGTGGGCGCAGGGGCGCTATATCCATTTCGCCATGAAGCTGTCGCAGCCGGCGGCGTCGATGACCTTTTACAAGGACGATACCGAAATCACCGGCGCGACCACCTATCAGGGCCAGTCGCTGAAGGTGGCTCTGCATTTTGGCCAGGCGCTGAATGGCCCTTTGCTGGTCAAGGTGGGCCTGTCGGCGGTCGACATCGCCGGCGCCCTGAAAAATCTGGAGGAAGATGGACTGGGCTTCGACTTCGAGGCCATGTCCGGCCAGGCCGCCGCGCAATGGGATACGCACCTGTCACCCATTGAAATCACTACCGATAATGCCGACCAGCGCGCCATATTTTACACAGCCCTCTATCATGCCCAACTGGCCCCCACCCTGTTCTGCGACTCCGATGGCCGTTACCGCGGCATGGACAAGCAGGTGCATCAGCTTGAACCGGGCAAGGCCAATTACAGCACCTACAGCCTGTGGGACACTTACCGCGCCCTGCATCCCCTGCTGACGATCATCGATCCGCCACGCGCCGCCGCCTTCGCGCAGAACCTGATCGAACAGGGCGAACAAAGCCCTTCCGGGCCGGTGATCTGGCCACTGCAAGGCGTAGAGACCTTCTGCATGATCGGCTGGCACTCCGCCGTGGTCATCGCCGAAGCCATCCATAAGGGCCTGCCCGTCGATGCCAAACGCGCCTGGGCGCTCTATCGCCAGTTGGCCTTTGGCCGCAATACGCCGGGCCTGAACGCCTATCGCGGTTTTGGCTTTATCCCGTGCGACCTGGAAGGTGAATCCGTCTCCAAGACGCTGGAATATGCCTATGACGACTGGGCGATGTCGCATATTGCCCAGGCTGCCGGCGATTATATGAGCGCAGCCTTGCTCAGAGAACGCTCGCGCAATTACCGTAATGTCTTCGATGGCGTCATTCAATTCTGTCGGCCGCGCCTGATGAGTGGCCAGTGGGCCCTGCCCTTCGATCCGCGCAGCATGGGATATGACTCGAAAAGATGGTGGGACTATACCGAGAGCAATGCCTGGCAGGCCACCTTCCTGAACCAGCACGATCTTTATGGCCATATCGGCCTGTTCGGCGGAGATGCGGCCTTCGAGGCCAAGCTGGATGCCCTGTTCAACGCGCCTTCCGACCTGCCGCCGGACGCTCCGCCGGATATGACTGGGATGATCGGGCAATATGTTCACGGTAATGAACCGAGTCACCATATCGCCTATCTCTATGCTTATTGTGGCGCGCATTACAAAACCCAGGCGCGCATCCGCGACATCCTGAAAACCCAGTATCGCGCGGCGCCGGACGGCATGGCGGGCAATGAGGACTGCGGCCAGATGAGCGCCTGGTACATCCTTTCGGCGCTCGGCTTTTATCCGGTCGATCCGGTAGGCGGCATCTATGTCTTCGGCTCCCCCCTGTTCCCGGAGGCGCGTATTCACCTGCCTGAAGGCCGCACACTGACCATTCGTGCAGAGGGCGCGGAAACGAAGCCCTATATCTCAGGCGTCACCTGGCAGGGCCGCCTCTGGACACGCTCATGGATCAGCCACGCCGACCTGATGCAGGGCGGCGAACTGGTGTTCGTGATGTCGGATAAACCCAATCCGGCCTTCGGTTTCGATATCACCGACCGGCCACCATCGTTTCAGTTTAGCTGAGCCGGGCTTCTCTTGAGGAAAAAGGAGAATCTGCCTACATCTTGTATATTAGTGCCGCATGGAGTTCTCTTGACTGCACCGCCCCACCTGCTTGTTCTCAAGGGCCGACAGGCATTTCAGGCCGGTGATTTTTCCGGTGCGCTCAGTCTGTGCGGAATGCGGCTGAATGAAGCGCCAGACGATGGCGACGCACTGGAGCTAAAGGCGGTTATCCAGTCCGCCCGCAAGGATTTTCGCGCCGCTGAAACCACCATGCGACAGGCCATTGCTTACAATCCATCCAGTGACTGGGCACTGAATGACCTGACGCAACTGCTGCATTCTCAAGGTCATAAGGCAGCCGCGGAAGCCGCCGCCCGCGCGGCCCTGATCGCCCGGCCTGAAGATCCACAGGCACACCTGCAACTGGCCGTTATTCTCGGTGAAAAGGACGACCTGCCGGCGGCAGAATTTCATAACCGCCGCGCCCTCGAACTGGCCGGACCGCATCCGCAGATCCTAGTCAATCTCGGCCTGACGCTTTATAATCAGGGCCGGGTTGACGACGCCCTGCCGGCACTCATGGAGGCCCATCGCATGCAGCCGGATTCGGCGCAGATCATGGCGCATATTTCCCGCGCATATGAGGCCAAACGCGACATGGCGGATGCCTATATCTGGCTGGAACGCGCGGAAGCGCTAGGAAAGCGGACCGGTGAGGACTTCACCCTTTTGCGCGCCCTTTATCTGCGTCATGCCGGCCAGCCGAAGCAGGCCCTGGAACTAATCGACCAATCGAAGGATGCACCGGGCGCCCCCGCCCTGCTCGAACGCGCGGTTTTACTCGATAAACTGGGCCGTCATGACGAGGCCATGCAGAGCTTTGTCACTGCCAAGGCACGCCTGGCCAGCGATATGGGCGTGCGTTACGACGCGGCGAAAGTGACGGCTGAATTTGCCGCGCTTAAAGCCGTCTTTACAGTGCAAAACCTGGCGCACCTGCCAAAAGCCGGTATCCGCCGGGATACGCCGCAGCCGATCTTCATCCTGGGCTTTCCGCGCTCGGGCACCACCCTGATCGAGCAGATGCTCAGCAGCCATCCTGATGTCAGTGCCGGCGGAGAACTGCCTTTCGTCCATGAATGGCAAAAACTGATCGATGACCTCCTGCCCGGCGACCAGCCTTTTCCGCAACGGCTGGCTCAGAGCCAGGCCGCGGATTACCGCCATATTCCCGGCCTGCTGCGTGACTATTATCTCGGCCGCGCCGAAACCTATGGCCTCCTGGGCGAAAACAAGCGTTTCTTCACCGACAAGATGCCGCTAAATGACGTCCACCTGCCGCTGATCCGCCTGGCCTTTCCCGAGGCTGCGGTCATCCGCATGATCCGCCACCCGCTCGATGTCGCCATCTCCATGCTCTCGCATAACCTGACGCATGGCTATAATTCAGGCTACCGGCTGGAGACCATCATCGCCCATATGGTGGCGATGCATGATCTCAACAGCCATTATGACGCGGCGCTCGGCCATCCGGCGCTGGACCTTAAATATGAACAGTTCGTGGCGGAGCAAAAGGGCCATACCATGCGCGTGCTGGGTCATATCGGACTGGGCTTTCACGAAGCCTGCCTGCGGTTCCATACCAATCCGCGCCACGCCCCCACCCCTTCCTATGCGCAGGTATCGAAGCCGATAAACGACCGCTCGATCGGACGCTGGAAGCCCTATGCCCGTTTCTTTGCGCCCTACATGGATCGGATCGGACCTGTGATCGAAACACTGGGATATGAGGCGCCTATTTCGGACTGAGGCGGATATCCTTCAGCGCCCACTGCACCGGCGGCGCTTTTTGCGCGAAGGTCAGGCAAAGGTCATGCGAACCCGCCGCAGCCGGTATCTGTCCGCGCAGTTCGTTCACACCACCACGCCTGACCGCCTTTCCGATCGGCAGGGCGGTGACAAGCGGGCCGTCGCAACGATCGAGATGGATATTGAACTCACCCTCCGGCGTCGTCGGCGTATCGACCTTGACCGGATCGGGGTGATTGCCGAGCTGGAAGTTGAACGGGAAGTCGGCGATATGGACCGTGACATCAAAGCCTTTTGACGTGTCGGCCTTGCGCCATATCCAGCAGGGATTGAGGATATCCATCAGGATCACCGCGCGGGCACCCTTGAAATCCGTGCTGTCGTCTTCGAGGTTGAGCACCAGCTTGCCGGCGCAGGTTTCCAGTTGCTGGCTGACGCGCGTTTCCAACAGCGGCCGGGTGAGGAGATAGCTTTTTGGTTTTCCCAGCGGCTGGCCGTTCAGAAAGGTCTGGGTTGTCAGTTTTGTGCCGAGCGGCAGGGTGAGCGGCTCAGTATAAGCCGGCGACTTGGCCGTAGGCAAAGAACCACCAGTGGCATAATGCACCTCGCCCAGTTCCAGATCCTTGCTCAAGGTGGCCATAACCCTGGCCGCGCCTGCCGGGGCCAGCGACAATTGCGCATCGAATGGCGCCTGGTCATAGCGAATGCCGAGCGCGCTCAGGCGATTGAGATCAGCCGGCAGGCGTTCGGTAAAGCCCTGCCACGATCGCACATCAGGCGCACTCCAGCCGATTTCAGCAAAGGCCACCATGCGCGGAAAGACCTGGCGTTCGACGCGCTCATCGGTGCGGGCATGTTCCGTCCAGATATTGCCCTGAAGCCCCAGGATATGCTTGCGGGCCTCCGGCGCAATCTCGTCGGGCGCCGGATTGAACGCATAGGCGTCCTTCAGGGTAATGATCTGACCACGGCCCGGCGGCTCGTCGGGAGCACCACTTTGCCGGTGATTGAGATAGAGCACCGGGGCCGGTGACAGCACCGTATCGTGGCCCAGTTTCGCCGCCGCCACGGCGCCATCGATGCCGCGCCAGCTCATGACAGTGGCGTCGGGCGCGATACCGCCTTCGAGGATCTCATCCCAGCCAATCAGACGGCGGCCCTTTTCCGTCAGGTGCTGGCCGACACGGTCGATAAACCAGCTTTGCAGTTCCATCTCGTTCTTCAGGCCCAGTTCTTTCATCTTCGCCTGAATTTCGGGACTGGCTTCCCATTGCGGCTTGATCGCCTCGTCGCCGCCGACATGTATATATTGGCTGGGGAAGATATCCATCACCTCATCGAGCACCGTATCAATAAAGGTAAAGGTGCCGTCCCTGACATTATAGAGGTTGGGATAAACACCCCAGTCCGATAGCCCCTGCTTCGGCGGCGTGCCTTCCGTCCCCAGCTCCGGATAGGCTGTGATGGCGGCCGTGGCATGACCCGGCACATCGATTTCCGGCACAACGGTGATATTGCGGGCCGCGGCGTAGGCGACGATATCGCGCGCCTCGGCCTGCGTATAAAACCCGCCATACATCACGGGCTTGCCTTGGCCGTCCACACCTGCGGCACCGGCTTCCTGCCTGAAAGCCGTCTTGGCGGTGAGGTCGGGATAAGCCTTGATCTCCAGCCGCCAGCCCTGGTCGTCCGTCAGGTGCCATTGCAGGACATTGAGCTTTTGCGACGCCATGCCGTCGATAAGACGCTTGATCTCTTCGGGTGACTGAAAATGACGGACAGAATCGATCATCAGGCCGCGCCACTTGAACCGCGGCGTGTCGAAAATGCTCACCGCCGGCAGGTCCACCGCCCCTTTTGCCGCATCCGGCGTCGCCAGTTGCCACAGGGTCACCGCGCCATAAAAGGCGCCGGCGCGGCTGACGGCGCCGATGGTCACGCCATCACTTGAGACGCTCAGATGATAGGCTTCATGGTCTTCAGCCACCAGGGTCTGAATGCGGTTGAACCGGACGGCTTTCTCACCCTCGACCGGCGCGGCCTCACTGATTTCCAGTGTCAGCCCGCGCGTCGTTTTCAGGGTATCGCGCAGCCAGGTGGCGACACTCATCAGTTCGGCATCACCCGCCGGGACATGGATTTTCGTGGCATCGCTGAGCGAAAAAGCCCCATCCCCCAGGGTCATCTGCGCCGGCATCGGCGTCAGGGCCGGTGCTGGTGCCGCCAAGGCGGGAATGACGGAAAAAGCCGCGACACAGGCCGAAATGATCAGTCCCTTGTGAAAAGCGAATGCCATGGGTGTCTCCTGTTATAACGCGCAGGTTGCCTGCTTCATAAAAAAGAGCAAGCCCCGCTAAGGAAGCTTGCTCTGAGGAGAGGAAACAGGTGCGGAAACGGCGTTAACCGCTCCCGCTGGATGCTTTAGTACTTAAAGCGCGCCCCCAGATAGAAGGATTGGCCGTTGTCATAAATGGCGCGCGGAAACTGCGGCGATCCCACAAAGTAGTAGAGCTTCTCGTGCAGAAGGTTCTGCGCGTCCAGGGTCAGGGCGATGTGGTCACTCAGGTTATAGCTGAACGAACCATCCAGCGTTCCATAATTATCTTGCCACATGGCCGCACCCCGATCGAGACCGGAGACGAACTTGGAGCGGTAATTATAAGCCAGACGCGTGCTGATCTTTTCATTCTCGAAGTAGCCGGTCAGGTTGGCCGTGTTCTCAGAATTGCCGTCCAGGGCCGAACCATCATTTTTCCTGGCATTGGAATAGGTGTAGTTGAAAATGAAGCCGAAGCCGTAGGCGAGCGGTTGTTGCAGGTTAAATTCGAAACCCGCATCCTTGGCACCACCACCGTTAGTTGGCCCGGTCATTTCAAATACCGCGCCAGGATCGGGATAAGCAACCGGATCGTTGTCGTGGTTCAGTTGGGTCTGCTGCGTGATCAGATATTGGTAGAACTTTTCCTGGGTGGTGAAGTTCGAAATCTGGAGGTCAAACAGCGTGAAGGACACCAGGGCTTCCGGCCCATAGTAATATTCAACACCAGCATTATATTGCCAGGCGCGGAACGGCATGAGCGTAGGGTTACCACCTGCCGTACCCTTGAAGTTGGTGCTGTCGACTGTGAAGGCACCAGCCAGTTGAGCATAACCCGGACGGCTCATGACGCTTGCAGCACCAGCACGGAACACCAAGGTGTCCGAAGGCCTATAGGTGAAGTTAGCGCTGGGGAGGATATCCCAGTACTTATTCTCCGTGTCGATCTCGGCATAGGCGCCGAAAACACTCGGAGTTGTCGGCGTGCCGGCGGGAACGTTGGTGGTGTACTGGATCGCCGTGGTGTCCGTATGTACGGCACGCAGACCGACGTCGCCACGCCATTTATCGCCGCCCAATTTAGCCATTACGTAATAAGCTTCGGACTTTTCACGGACGGCAAACGAGGCCGGCGCGTAGAAACCGAACTTGCGGCCACCATTGTTTTCATCCAGGAACTTGTAGACGGCATCGCCATTGGCGAAGGAGTAACCCGGAATCGAGCCCGGCAGTCCGTCACCGTAGTCGCTCGGGGTCACGTCGCCCGTGAAGACAGTGCCGAGGCCGACCGTATTTGTACCGCTGTAGGCGCCGTTGCCCCCCCACGAATAGGCCAGATAGTCCAGCCCATGGAAGTGATCAGTCGCACGGGCACCGAACTTGATTTGGCGGACGAGGTCGTCACCCAGGTCATAAGCCACATCGATCTTGGCATAGGCTTCACGGTCTGGCGCCTTGATGGTGCCGCCCCAGGACCAACTGAAGTTATTGTTCAGGTAAGCCGCTGAAGTCGGGTCGCTGGGCAAACCATTAAAGGCAACCTGCGTGACCTTGCCGAGGTCATAGCTGGCGCCGACATTGTTCCAGTAGGTTTCCCAGGCGGCCGTGTCGTCGGTAACACCATTACCGGAAGTGAAGCCCAGTTGGCCCTTGATCGCCCATTTGTCGGTTGGGCGCCATGTCATATCGATGTTCAGGTCATAGGAATCAGAATGAGCCTGACGGAAGATATCGTCCTGGACAATGGAACTGGTCGTCGGCGACGCATCCCAACTGGCTGACGTTACATACGTCTTGCCGCTATCCGCAGCATTGGTAGCCGTGGTGTAGGCGGTCGGCGTTGTGGCCGAAAGCTTGGAGCCCCACAGCATAAAATTATGGTTCTCATTATTGGCCTCCAGGTGGGTATAGAGACCAGAGAAATCAAATTCGAGCGTGTCTGACGGTTTCCACTGCACCATGAAGTTACCGCCTTCGCGGACGCGCTTCTGGGTGAAGTATGCGGATCCGATCAGAGAAGGAACAGCCATGGTCTGACCGCTTCCGGCGAAGTTGGCCACGTCATTATAACCCAGGACTTCCTGGCCATCGCGGCGGAATTCACGCGCTTCATAATAAGCACCAACCAAAATGCCGAGAGTATGAGCGTCATTTTTCCAGCTATACATGCCAGAGATATTAGGTTCCCACTTATCGGCGAGTGTCGCATACATGCCTTGAGCCGACAGCGCAAAGCTGTTGGCGGGCATATCAAGCGGCTTGCGCACATGAACGTCGACTGTTCCGCCAACACCACCTTCCGGCAGGTCAGCAGAAGACGCCTTTATGACTTCTACAGAGCCAACAACTTCCGAAGGCAGCATGGTATAGTTGAATGAACGTCCAGCATTGGTCTGATCGAGCACGAACCAGTCGCCAGTCGCCATGTTGTGACCGTCCATCAAGGTCAGGTTGAGGTTCGGATCGGTGCCGCGGATCGAGATACGTTCATTCTCACCGAAACCGCCGGCATTGGCTGAGCCAGTAACGACATTAACGCCAGTAGCGCGTGCCAGTGAGTCGGCAACGTTCTTGTCGGGGAACTTGCCGATATCTTCGGCGGTGATGACTTCCTCGACGCGGTCGGCATTGCGCTTTTGCTTCAGCGCCGATTGCAGCGACTTGCGGATACCGGTGACGACAACGGTTGTGTCATCGGCCGGCGCGGCGCCCTCCGCCGCGTCCTGGGCATAGGCATGGACGCCCATCGAAAGGCCCAGCGCCAGCGTGGCCGCCGCGCTGGTCATGAGAATATGACGTTTGAATTTCATCTGTGTAGCTTCCCTATTATGCAGTGTGCCGCCCGCGGCAGGGCGAACCCCTAAATCCTGATACTGCCGCATTTCTCATTGGACAGGCCCGAATTGGAAGCCATTACAATACCAAATGACACCAATAAAATACCTGACGCTGCATAAGTGCTATCTCCGGTCTCGCAAAACTGTCAACTTAGAATCGCACAGATATTAAATTGGGCTACGCTTGCGTCGGAAATGTTACAAATTTATCGCATATTTTGTATGATAATTTGTGAAAAGTGGTATATTTTCCCTATAATTTACGATGTACGGCAAATTTTTACGAAGACCGATTGCATTTTGGATTCAATTCAGCCATACCACTTAAAGGAATTGGTATTATAGGGGAAACAACATCATGCCGACACCTGGACCCGTAACTGCCGCGAACGCACCTGATAAAACGCCTTGGGGGGCGGTGCTGATGTTCTGCGGCCTGTTCGCCATCTTCGGCTTCGTCACCTGGCTGAACGGCCCGCTGATCACCTTCTCCAAGCTGGCCTTTTCCTTGAGCGATGTCGAAGCCTTCCTGGTGCCGTCGGTCTTCTAC
>NZ_JBQCHT010000020.1:0-100154 GCF_051954415.1 Asticcacaulis sp. | reverse complement strand
GCTTACACCACCCCGCGCGCTACACCCCCCCCCTCGTGCTTGCTCCCCCCCGCAGCCGTGGTGGGGGGGGGGGGGGGGGGGGCCCCCCCCAGTTCCACCGACCATAAGCCCCTCACCCGGCCCTTCGAGCCACCCTCTCCCCGCAAGCAAGGAGAGGGGAAGGTGGCCGGAATTTGTTTAAAGATGTTCACAACGCAATCCTTTCGTTCGGCCTGATCGTCAATTTGCGTGTGGTCCGACCCGACAGTCTCAGGGTAATTTTCTCCGGTTTTTCGGAAATACCCAGCAGACTTTGCGGCGTCCCAGACTTGCCGGTGACGAGCCGTGCCACCCCATCGATGTGTCCCAGCGGCTTGCCGGCCAGAGACAGATCAGCCCCCTTACCGTCATAGGTCATGATCGCCGCCGCACCGCCATCGGTCGGCAGACTGAACCGCGCGCTTTGCGCCGCCGCATGGCCGGGCCGGACATTCCAGTGCAGGGCCTCGGCCTCTTCCACCACGCCCGCCAGCCGCCAGGTGTAGTCCATCATCACCAGCGCCGCCGGCGAATAGTTCGGCAAATCTTCCTGCGTGAATTTACCGGTTTCCGGGTCCATCTGCTGGCGGAAGGTCATGTCGGCCATCAGCCCTTCGCACCATCGCGTCATCATGAAGCTGAACTCAGCAGCGCGACCATAGTGTTCCATCCAGCGCGGCGCGCGCAGGGCAGTCAGGGCCTGTGACGGCCCGCCCCAGCTATTCTTCGGCAACGGCCTGACGAACTGCGGATCATCCAGCGCTACGGATGGCATGGGGTGGTTGGTCCAGAAGGCTTTCGGATTATGAATCTGCCGCGTCCACAGTTCATCGAACAGCGCCTGATCGACGACATGCTCACCGCAAACCCGGCTGAGGATATCCGAACGCACGCGCACAAACGCATTATTGGCGTCCAGATCATAGAAAGCGGCATCCTCAGCCACATAGAGCTTTTCCAGAATCAGCCGGCGCATCTGATCGGCGCTTTCCGACCAACGATCGGCCTCGGTAGTCTTGCCAAGCGCTTTCGCCATCTCGCTCAAGGCGAGGCGCGCGCCGTAGGTGGTGGCCGAAAGATCGGGACACAGGCGCGGCAAGGCAAATCCGGCCGGAAAATACTTGGCGTCCTTGTTCGGACACTGCGGCGGAATCCCTGCCCAGCGCGGCGAATTGTCGTGGCCGGTATCGTAGGTGCAGAAGCCTTCGGTCAGGCCGGTGCCACGGGTATTGCGATATTTCAACAGCCACGCATCCCAGGCCGAACAGGCGGTATAGGCCGAGGCGAGCAGGCTTTCATCGCCGGTCGCCCGCGCCACTTCCCAGGCCGTGGCGGCGATCGGCACCACCATCTGGATCTGGCCGAAGCCGGTCTCGGTCACCTTGTTATTGCATGGCAATTGCCCGTCCATGCGTTGCAGGTCAAAGAAGGTCATATGGGCATTGCGGGCCACGTCCGGCCGGAATTTGCGATAGATCAGCGCCTCGTGCGGCCCGCATTCCATCCAGATGCCGGCATAATCGGCGCCCTCGATCAGCACCGGCCCGGCATAGCGCGGCACCACCTGCACATTGGCCGCCAGCACCGCCAGGGCCTTGTCATAGGCGGCCTGCCACCTGGCATTGGCGGTCGTGAACTGCGGCTGACTTGTCGTTTCCGCGAAAGCCGGCACGGCCATCGCCGCGGCCGTGCCCGCCATGAACATGCGCCGGTCGATCATGCTTCACATGCCTCCGTATCGGTCTTCATCAGGAACTCCGGCCGCGGATCGGGCGCCGCCGGCAGGAATTGCACCTTGACGACGGTCAGGCGCGTGACATGCCGCGCCCACAGGCCATAGGCCGGGCCATTGTGCGGTTTGCCCGGCGCCACTTCATCCAGCATATGCGCATCGGGATAGACGCCACGCATCTCCGGAATCTGGTCTTCTTTCAGCCAGTGGTTCGCGGCGGCCACGCCGATTTTGATATCGTGCAGCACCACGTCCTCGATATGCTTTTCCGGAATACCGATGAAGTAAGAGCCGCGCGACCCGTTATCCGTGCCGGTAATGCGCTCGAAAACCACCCGCCGCAAGCTGCCCACCGGTGGCTTGGGCTGATCCGGCTGCACGCGGCCGCGATCCTCCAGCCTCATGAAAAACGGACTGCGCGCCCGCACGATATGGATATCGGTGGCGAGGATATTCTCCGCCGTGCCGCCATCGACCACTTCCCACGAAATGCCAGAATCGGAGCCCACCGGCTTGACGTGCTGCATGGTTTCGGACACCCCGCCGATCTCGCAGCGCCGCACCAGCACATTGCGGAAAACGCTCTGGCTGTCGGTGCCCAGCTTCACCGCATTGCACGAACTGAAAAAGGTGCAGTCCTCGACCAGCACGTTTTCAGTCGGGGCCTGGGCCGCACCCTTGAAACACAGGGAATCGTCGCCAGAGCTGATGTAAGATTTGCGCACAATGACATTGCGGCAGCCGTCGATATCGATGCCATCGTTGTTGAAATTGGCCTGATTCTCGACCGTCATGTGCTCGACCAGCAGGTCGTCGCAATTGAGGTAGTTCTGCATCCAGCACGGCGAATCCTTCAGCGTGATGCCGTGGATATGGATGCGCCGGCAGTCGATCACCCGGATGACAAACGGCCGCCCCGGCGTGCCGTGGATACCTTCCTCGCCGTGGAAATTCGCCCCGCGCCCATCGATGATGCCCTCGCCGCAGATCGAAATATCCTCAAGTCCTTCGGCGAAGATCAGCGACTGATTCATGCCCATATTGGTGTCCTGAACCGTGCGGCGCTTCGCCACGCGTTCCGGAAAATCTTTCAGGTCGAGCGAGGCCAGCAGCCGCGCGCCCTTGGCCACCTCCAGCCGGACGTGACTGCGCAGATCAAGCGTGCCGCTGACATAATCGCCCCTGGAAAGCCGTACTGTGCCGCCGCCCTTGGCCGCTGCATCTATGGCCTGCTGGATAAAGCCGGTCGCAAGTCCCCCGCCTGCATAGCCGAATTGCTCCGGCGTAAGGATGCGCTTAGGGCCGTTCCACGGCTTCAGGGTGGCGGTCAGTTTTTTCGCCATGGCCTCCAGGTCGGTGCGCAGCGGCGCGACCCAGTCGGGCAAGGCGCAGGTTTCGGCCTTCGCATTACCGAAAGTGGCAGCGAAGCCCAATGTGGCGAGGCCCGCGCCAAGCTGGCGGCGTGACAGTGAATAGGGCATCGGTTTCCTTTCCATGGAGCGCATCCCAAAAAGTGTAACGCCCTTTTTGGGTTAAGATACGCGTCAAACAAGTCTCCGCTTCTTCCGGCGGTTTTGCATCAAAGCACTGTATCAGAAGAAAAAGAAGCCCGGCAGGGAGACCGGCCGGGCTTGAGTGGCAGAACCGGGGAATAAAGCAGGTTCTGGTGGTTATGGCGGGCGCAGGCCTGGGGAGGAAACGCCGCGCCCGCCAATCGGAGAAGCCTAGAACTTCGCGTCGACGCTGACGAAGAAGACGCGGCCCTGGACATCGTAGGTCGCCGGGATGGTGTTATCCGAAGGCAACTGCGAGGAGCCGAGGATCGGCGGGTTCTTGTCGAAAAGGTTACGGGCGCCGACCGACACCTGGATCTTTGACGTCAGGTCATAGGCCGCCGTCAGGTCGATATAGGTCTGGGCGTCGATGACCGGATTGGTCAGGGTGTTGAGCGCCGGCGGCGTCAGCCCCTTGGAAAGCGGCAGCATGTAGGTGTCAACCGTCACCTTGCCGATATAGCGGGCGCGGGCCGAAAGGGTCAGCGGGCCGGTCTTCCAGGTCACGCGGCCGGAACCCTTCCATTTCGGAATCGGCTGGCCGCAGGTGCCGCCGAAGGCGCCCAGGCAGTCGTTCTTGACGTTCGGCTGGTCCTGGATCGGCGTACCGACAAACTCGCTGACATAGTTGATATTGGCCGAGACATCCCAGCGGCTGCCCCCCATCAGGCCCCAGTCGGTGCCGAAGCCGTAATGGCCTTCGACATCGACGCCGGCGGTCGCCAGGCGACCGACATTGGCGTTGGTGGTCGAGACGTAATCCGGCGCGGTGACCTGACCGGAGGACGGATCGCGGTGGATGGCCTGACAGAAGACGCTGCTGGCGTCCATGATCGTCTTGTAGCACAGGTCAAGCACCGACTGCACGCCGCCGCCGCCAAGGGTGGAGATAGCGTCATCCAGCGTGATCTTGTAGTAATCGACGCTGACCTGCAAACCGCGCACATAGCTGGGCGTCCACACCAGGCCAACCGTGGTGGTGTTGGAGGTTTCCGGGCTCAGGTTCGGATTGCCGCCGGTCGTCTGATAGACGAAGGCCGTCGGCTGAACCGCCGAGGTGAAGACCGTCGCAGTGGGCACGCCGGTGGCCAGGCAGAGGGCCTTGAGCTCGGCCGTCTGGTTGGCGACAGGCGTCCGGTCGGAACACGGATCGTTCGCCATCGGCCCATTGGTGCCGGCGCCGCCGAACAGTTCGCCGACGTTCGGCGCGCGGATGGCGTGCTGGTACTGGGCGCGGAAGGCAATGTCGCTGTTGAGCGCCCATTCCGAACCGATCGAATAGGTCCAGACACCGCCGACGCCCTTCAGGTCATAGTCGGAATAGCGGAAGGCGCTGTTCAGGCTGAGACGTTTGGCCAGCGGCAGGTCAGCCAGGATCGGGGCGCGGAATTCGCCGTAGATTTCCTTGACCGTGGTCGAGCCCTTGGTGGCCTTGGCGGCGTTCCAGCCGGAGACATCACCCGAGGCCAGGTAGGTATCGGGAATATATTCCGCCTTGCTGTAGCGCCATTCGAAACCGGTCGAGAAATCGACCGGACCGGCCGGCAGGTCGAAGGCTTCACCGGTCAGGTTGCCGGCGAAGACCTGCTGCTCGGCGCGCAGGCCGGCATTGGCGTTGATGATGATGGCCGCCTTGCCGGCATCGGTCATGTTCTGACCGAAGGGATTGAGCACCGGTGCCGCTCCGCCCTGCGACAGCACGGCCTGCTGGAAGTGGCTGAGCGAGATCGAACCCGTCTGGGTGTCGGATTCGGTCGTGCGGGCATAGGTGTAGTAGACATCGTATTTCAGATCGCGCAGGGCCTTCGACGACACATCGCCGAGATTGCCGCGCACGCCCAGCGCCGTGCGGAAGACCGCGTGGTCCGAGGTGGTGTAGCGCGGTCCGATATCCGACAGGCGGCGGTTGAAGTTGATCACCGCGCGGCCGTCGCCCGGCGCATTGCTCAGGCTCAGTGTACCGTTGGTAACCGTGGTCGTGCCGGTTTCCTTCAGGTCGAGCTGGCGCAGGACGTCCTGCATCGGCGCGCCGAGATAGGGGTTATTGACATCGAGCAGCAGGTTGCCGCCGTAATTGGTCGGGGCGATCTGCACATCGGCGACATTGTCGCTGTAGTGCATTTCCATGTAGCCCGTCGCCTTGTCGTTGAAATCATAGTGGGCGAAAATATTGCCCATCCAGCGCGTCTGCGGGGTGATGATGTTCGACATGCCGCCCAGGTCGTAGCTGTCCGCCGCCCCGGCATAGGGACGCACCGTCTTGCCATCGTCGCTGAGGATGGCGCCGCCGGAGTCCATGTTCTGGAGGCCGGCCGCCGCCAGGGCCGCATCCAGACCGGCATTGGAACTGGACGACCCGTAAACCGGCAGGTTGCCTATGCCGAAACGGCCATTGGGGACGTTCGAGGAACCGCTGTAAACCAGGCCCATGCGGCCGCCGGAATCCAGACAGGCCTGGCCGTTGCCTGCGCCATTGGGCGTGCCCGCACTATCCTTGCTCCAGGAATCAGCGGTGACGCAGCCATCCGAAAGTGATGGCATGGCCCAGCCGCCACGATCGCCGCGCGTATAACCGCCACGGTTCATATAGTTGACCGAAGCGACGATATTGCCGCGGCCATCGGCGAAATTACCGCCAGCGGTGATATCAACGCTGTAGGTCGGCGTACCGGTATGCTCGTCCCACGTTCTCTGCACGCTCGTTTCCACACCCTGGAAATCATCGCGCATGACGAAGTTGACCACGCCGGTGATGGCGTCCGAGCCGTAGACCGCCGAGGAGCCGCCGGTGACGACTTCGACGCGTTTGATCAGGGCCGCGGGAATGGTGTTGATGTCGGTGGTGAAATCCGGACCGGTGATGGCAAAGCGGCGGCCATTGACCAGCACCAGGTTGCGCGTCGGGCCGAAATTGCGCAGGTTCAGCGTGGCGGTGCCGACCGGCTGGCCGGCCTGGACCGTATTGGCCGTGGGGCTGTTGAGCTGCGAGCCGGTAAATTGCGGCGTGTCGGACAGCATGACATCGACGTTCTGCGTGCCAGAGAGCTTCAGTTCCTGCTGGTCGAGCACGGTGACCGGCGTCGGCGCCTTGAAACCGCGGTTGGACAGGCGCGAACCGGTGACGACCACCACGGTTTCATCCGGCGCGGGCGCCGCAGCATCCGTGGCGGCGGCGGCATCCTGGGCCATGGCCGGCAGGGCATTCAGCCCCGCGCCCAGAGCCAGCATCGATATGGATGCCGCCAGCACCGGCCGTAACTTCCCTGATCTGTTGCACTTTTTCATAATCTCTAACTTCCTTCCAGTTGTCTTTTTTACCGCCCGCGCCGGTCGCTCCGGACACAGACCATCCCTCTTCGGATGGCACAGGCCACCCGGCTCGGCACGGACCATGGCTCCGGCACGACACGTTGATTCAAGGGTTTGAGGCAGGGCGGTTTGCGCCCATATCCTGAGTGTGACCCTGTTTTATCGGGCTGCGATCACCGGCATGAACCGGCGCAGCTCTTTCGTTTTGATAAACCCGCTTTTGCCCGGCGTCCTCATTGTGACACCGGTGTCAATTTATTTGATAACGCTAACATCTCGCAACACACGTCGAAGCGCCTGTTGCCATCACAAGGTACGCGCCTGTTTTCGGCAAATCAACTGCCCGACCTGGACGCGCCATCACACGCAACGCTTTGCCTGGCAAAGCTTCCCAGATAATGAGATTTCGTCGTTCCTCACTCCCGAATAGTGGGATCAAAAAGGCCGTGATCGCTGTAAAGCGGCCCTTTCATTTCAATATCCGGGATTGAAGCGCGAAATGTGACTTTTCAATCACATCGCCGAAATATTGCCGCACCCGCCGAAATAAGTACTATTTTACCGGCGAAAGTCACCGCTTCACCCGCGCATTGGCCTCATTGACCAGTTCGATATAGGCGGCGCCGACATTGATGACATATTCGTTTTCGCCCCAGAAGAACGGCCAGTCCTCCTTGTTTTCGGGGAAGTCTGGCTTGAGCACCAGCACACCCGGCACCACCCCGCCGGCGATGAAGCTGAAATCGGCGCGGTTATTGCCATAGGCCACTTCCTTGGAAACCGTGCCGACACCCGACACGAACGACACATTCGAACCCGGATGCGTGCCGTAGATATAGTCCAGCGCCTGATAAACGGCGTCCGTGCCGACGATATCCGGAAATTCCTGGTTCAGCGCTGCTGCGGTCAGGCCGTATTCGACCACCGTGCCATCGCCGGCCCAGCCGCCTTCGGTGATCGGCACACCGAACGGATTGGCCGTGGCCAGCTTATTCGCCCCGGCCTGCCAGGCCACCACGGCCGGGCGAACCCTGGCCTTGAAGTCTTTCGGCATCAGGGGCAGCGCCTGGGCCAGCGTGGCGGCATTGGCGGCGAAGGTCTTGCTGACTTCCGGCCACAGGGCGTCTATCCGTTTGGCATATTGCGGATCCTTGGTGGTGATCAGCAGTTCGACGGCGGCGGAAAGCTCTTCCTCCACCAGGTCGCCGCCAGTGGTATTACCGTGGTGATAAAGATTGGGCGCGTGACTGTGTTCCTCGGCCCAGGTCTTTTTTGCGATGTCCAGTGACTTGTCAGCCAGTGGATCATCAAAGCCTTTCAGCGCGCGGCTGGCGGCGGCAAGCGCCGCGATCGAGCCATAGTTCAGCGCCGAGGTGGTATTGGTGAATGCCCAGCGATCATCGGGCATCCCGCTCTTGCCATCCTTCACCTCATCGCGCCCCAGTGACGGATCATAGATCAGGCCGTCGGTCTTGGTCACGGCATCGCCGAGGTGCGGATATTCCGCCACGTCCGGCTCGACAATGCCATTGATGGCGTGGCCCACGGCATCGAACTGCGCCACAAGCTGAAGCGTACCGTGCTGGATCTGCTGCAACAGGTCGGGCTTGCCATCCGGCACATGGATATCGACATAGCGGCGCTGCTGATCGATCAAGGTGTCGTCGCGCGTCAGGCCAAATTTTTCCCAGCTCTGCACTAGCGAGCGCACCACGGCATAGTGCGTCTGGGTGCGGATATCGAAATCGCCGGCATCGAACCAGCCGCCGACATTCAGCCCCGGAATATGCTCATAGGGCTTGTATTTTGTGTCCGTGCTTCCCGGCTTGGAGGCATAGAGATCGATATGGTCATCGCCCGGCGGCGCCTGCATGGCGTCGTCACGGTGGCTGTCACCGTGCCAGACCCGATAGGCTTCATTGACCTTCATATGGTCCATCGCCACCGGCAGATAGACATCAAGCGTCGGCTCCCAGGCCGTGGCATAGATATCCGGCGCGATACGGAACGGACTCGTCCGCTGGCCTTCATATTCAATGACATAGAGGCCCGGTTTGGTGACGCCTGAGAAATCAAAAGTCCGATAATCGTAGCGCAGATAGTGGCCCCACGGCTTGGCTTCACCAGTCAGCACCGGGGTGAAGCTGCCATCGGCGCCCACCTCCAGCAGACGCGCCTCGGCGGCAGGCTTATCGTTCGGATCGAGCTCGATCACCGCCTTCTTGACCTGCTGCGGCGCATAGCCAAGCTGCGAATGGGCGATCATCGGCGGCCGCACCCAGTCGGCCACCGAATTGGCTGTCAGGGTCCAGGAAACGACCTCGCCGGTCTTAGCCGCGGGCAGCAGCGAGCGCACCACATACCAGCCGTTCTGCGCCTGGTTGCGGCCGTCATAGAGGGCAATATCGCTTTCAGACGCTAGCGTCACCCGGCGCGCCGGATCTTCCGGCGCCAGCACGAAGGTCTTGCCGTGCGCCAACGGCAGCGGCTCGGTCTGCGGCAACACGCGCGACATCGGCACGCCTTCGCCGAGGCTTTTCATTGGCCCCGATGGATAGAGCGGGAATGTCCCCGCCACGCCATCGGCGAGATAGCTCTTGTGGAAATAGGCCGCCGGCAGGAATTCCATATTCAGACCGGCCTTGCCCGCCAGTGCTTCCGGCAGCGGCTTGTCGAGGATCACGCTTAAGGCCACCCCCTCGCCTTTCGGCGCCACGCGTACCTGATAGGTGAAATCATATTTCGGATAGCTGATCGTTGTGGTGACGACTCCAGACGCCTGATCCACCTGGCGATCCTTCACCAGCCCCATCTCGTCCCACTGGCCCGGCGTCGGCATAAGGCGGACATCGCCATTGGTAGCCGTGCGCACCCCCTGCTGGATCAGTTCGACACCGGCGATCTTGGCGTCATTAAACAGGCTGTTGGCGCCATTGGCGAAGACCAGCACATTGACGCCGCGCGTCTCGAAATAGCCTTTGTTGTTCAGATGCAAGGGTTCGGCCTGTGCGGCCACCGATAACATGACACCGGTGGCGACCGTCAGCATAAGCCTGTTCAGATAACGCATGATATTTCCCTGTCTGTTTTTATGATAGCGGTAACATATCCCTTCAGGCGAGACTGTCAACCAGCTAGCCCAGCCCTTTACCGGTTCAGTTTGTTAAGCAGCAGGGCCCTCAGACGGCGGGCCTTCATCTCGTCCATCGGCCCCAGATTGCCGCGGGCCTGTTCAGGCAGATGCGCGCCGGCGCGCTCGGCCGGGCCGAACACATAGTAGTCGAACAGGTCGCGCCAGGCGTCCTTCTCCGCCTGCGGCCGGTCGCGCAGAGAGAGCAGCGCGTGCAGCAGTGTATTTTGCGGCGTATCCATGAAAGCCGGCGAGGTGTTCCACCAGTAATTGATCAGGATATTGAATGGTTCCAGCGCCTCGACATGATGCCACCACAGGGCCGGATAGAACAGCACATCGCCGGGTTCCAGTTCCGCCACCTGCCCGGCCGCGACCGCCTCCCGAAAGCGTGGATAGCGCTCGAAATCCGGATTATTGAAATCGACCATGCTGATCACCTGCCCGCCGGGCGTCGGCTCCAGCGGACCGGGATAGAGATTGGCCACCTGGTCCGGCGGAAACAACGTGAAACGCCGCTTACCCGCAACGCAGACCGCCAGATTGTGCGACATGTCGTAATGCGCCGTGGCTGTGGTGCGGTTGCCGATCCAGATACTGGCCAACAGCGGATTGGCGGCGAACATAGGGTGGTTGAGCACCAGTTCGTCATGCGCCCGCAGACCCGGCAGGAACAGATCGAGATCAGTCGAGCCGATATAAAAGGACGGCGGGTTCGGATCGTTGATATTTTCGGCGATCCGATCAAGCGCCTCATTGAGATCCGTTCGCCCGCCCTGGAAATTAAAGCCGGTGACATCCTCATTGTAGGCAAAGCGCCCCGCCTGTTCCGGTTCGGCGACAAACAACGTCACCGGCCGCCCCTGGTAGAAACCCTTGAGGTAGTCCATGGCGGCCTGTGGAGACGTGAGTCCGGCCTGCACCAGCGGCCAGTCCCGCGCCACGCCCTTCATGATGACCGGCGCCTGGACCGCCATCAGGTCATCATAAGGAATTCGGTCCGGCGAGATGCCGGTGAGTACACGGGTTGTGGCCGTAACGCCCGACATATCGTCAGGCTCCCTGTAACTTGCGGCTCTTGAGCGCGATCAGGTGCGGCACATTGCCAAGCGAGGTCAGCACGTAAAAAGCCATGGCCAGATAACCACGCGCATTGAGACTGGCCAGTACGGCGCCATCCAGCCCCGCCAGCGCTTCACCATTGATCGAGAACAGGTCGGGAATATCGTAGCCCAGCTCTTCATTGATACGGATATCGACCTTGACCGACGCCACAAGACCGGCCTCAAGCCAGGCGGCAAAAACGTCGTCGTTGAGGCCCAGCCCGCCATGAATCGCGCGCAGAACCTGAAGATAGTGCTCCAGAACCGGCGCATTGCCGCCGTGCGGTTTGAATAGGGGCTCCCCCTCGCTGCGGCTGAGACGGGGATGCGCAGGCTCCATCAGCATCATCGGCCCTTCACCATCGCTCCCGTCGCGGAACCCCAGCAGGAAAGGTCCGCGCGCCTGCTCGGCCGGCACATAACGGGCATTCCAGCCATTGCCGTCGAGAAACAGGTTTTCATTGCGGTCAAAACCCAGCAGGGCGATGGCGTAAAAAGCCCCTTCCGCATCACGGCGGAAGAAGATGGGATATTCACGTTGAACCTCGGCAAACTCGTTCGGATACACGCGGACCTGGTTAATGGCGTCACCAAAGCCGGCGTCATGACCGGTCATGACACGCAGGTCGTGATGCTCGATATTGTCGAGAAGCACGGGTTTACTTTTTTCCATATTCATCAGGTCCGTTTAAGCTATAGCGGTCGGGCAATACTGTTTCAGGAAGGCGTCTTGCGGCATCATATTGGCCACGGTGTTATCAACCGTCGCCTTCAAGCCGTCAAACACCTGTTTCATCTCGGTCTCGTTCATGAGCGCGCCCAGTCGATGCCAGCCTTGCGGCTCCAGCCGCTGCCCCAGCATGACCTGCGCCCACGAATCCGTCCGGAACAGCTCTCCTGGTTCCTGATAGGCTATGCCCGACTCCCGGAACAGGTCGATCCGGGCCTGCAGGGAGTCCGGCACGTCCATCACCGCGTTGTCCGACCAGAATGATGTGTCGGTACGCTCGGTCAGCTTGTAATGCAGGATGACAAAGTCCCGGGCATATTCGGCTTCCCGATCGGACATCTCATTATAGCGCGCCACAAGCGCATCATTGATGCCGAAGAACGGAAAATTCTGGATCAGGTTCAGGACGGACTTCTGGAACAGATGGATGCTGGTCGATTCCAATGGCTCGATAAAGCCACTGGACAGCCCCATGGCCACGCAGTTCTTGTTCCAGATTTTCCGGCGCCGGCCGGTTTTATATTTGATCACGCGAGGGGTGTTCACCATCGGCGCATCCACGCTCTTCGTTAACAGCATGTGCGCCTCATCGTCCGACATATGAGCGCCGGAATAGACCAGGCCGTTGCCAACGCGATTCTGCAGCGGAATACGCCAGCGCCAGCCGGCGGTGTGGGCCACGACTTTGGTATAGGGCAAAGGTGGGCCGGCGGACTCGGTCTGTACCGCCAGAGCGCGGTCCGTGCGGATCCAGTGGCTCCAGTCCTCATAGCCGGTTTTCAGCGTCTCCTCAATCAGCAGGCCGCGGAAGCCGGTGCAGTCAATGAACAGATCACCCTCGATGACTTCCCCGGAGGCCAGGGTGACAGATGTGATAAAACCATTTCCGGCGTCCTGCTGAACACTGACAATCTGGCCTTCCTGCCGCCTGACACCGGCCTCTTCGCTCAGCTTGCGCAGATATTGGCCGTAGAGCACCGCATCCAGATGATAGGCGTAATTGATGGACAGGTTCTTATGGAGCTGAAACTTTCCGGCCATCGCCGCTTTCGTTTCCAGGCTGTAGTCATCCAGCGAGCCGCCAAGTCCCTTTGAGCGGGCTTCCAGCCAGATATTGTAAAAATGCCCCATCCAGGGCGATTTCCCAAGCGTGCCGAAAGAGTGAAAATATCGGTCGCCCTCTCGCGCCCAGTTTTCAAAATCGATGCCGAGTTTAAAGGTCGCCCCTGTCTCACGCATGAACGCCTGTTCGTCGACACTGATCAGATGGTGAAACGCCCGCACGGTAGGGATCGTCGATTCACCGACGCCCACAATACCGATATCGGCCGATTCAATCAGGGTGATATCCAGCACGGCTCCGAGCAGACGCGACAGAGCAGCGGCCGCGCACCAGCCCGCGGTCCCACCGCCGGCGATCACTACCTTTTTTATGACCTGTGCATTCATCCGCCTGTTCCTGTTCACTCGACCGTCTATAAAAAAGGAAGGCCGCATTGTTATGCGGCCTTCCCGTCAAGTTAAACCGTTATCTGGTTTAGAACTTGTAACGAATACCCACATCGTAACGTGTATCGAGTTCCTGATACATGACAACATCGGTCGGCACGCGGATATACTGCACCACATGTTCGCGGTTGATGTTCAGGGCCTCGAACGTCAGCATGAGGTTCGGACGCAGTTCGTAGTTCAGAGTCGCATCCCACTGGCCGAAGGCCGCGACATAACGACCGCCGTTTTGCGAGGCATTGGCCTGGGCCAGATACTTGTCGCGCCAGTTGTAGACGATCCGGCCTTCAAAGCCATACTTCTCGTAGATACCCGTGATGTTGTAGGTATTGCTGAGACCTTCCAGGGCGAACTGGTTGCTGCCGAGCGGATCGGCGCCGTCGTCCAGAGCCACGTCACCGTTGACCGTGGTGCCGCTGGCGGCGATGCCGAAGCCGGTGTCGCCGAAGAAGTGCTGGATGGCGAATTCGAACCCGTCAATATTAGCCGTATGGTTATTGACCGGTTGCGAAAGGACGAATGTCGCCAGGGGATCAGCGCTGTTGCTGACGACCTTCCAGTTGGGGTTGCCCCACAGGTAGACCGAAAGGGCATCCGTATCCGCAGAGACGTGTCCGTCCGGCGCGGTATTGGTGTTCCATTCGTTCAACGCCGTCGCCACATCCCCGCCAGCCTGATCGATGAGGATCGTCATAGCGGACAGGTTATTGGTGTTGGTGGAGGCGCCGATGCTCTGAAGGGCGGCCACCGCGGCCCCCGAACGCGTGCCTGCCTTGCCGGAGGCCGGATCGGTTATGCCGAACAACGTGGTATTGGTTGTCCCGTTGCCGACGAAGTTCTGCACGGCCTTACGATAATAGCCGAGCGAAACATAGCTGTTCTTGCCGTAATACCATTCAGCCGACAGATCGAAGTTTTCCGAAACCAGCGGCTTCAGGGCCGGGTTACCCGATGAGGCCCGGTAAATGCCGCCATTATAGCTGGCATCACCCGGTGCGCCGACGCTGGTAGTGGCATACATCTGGCTGTATTGCGGACGCGCATTCGTCACCGAGAATGACATACGGCCGATCAAATCGTCCGTGATGTTCATAGCCATATCCAGGCTGGGCAGCAGGTTGCTGTAGTGAGACTTCACAGCATAGGGCTGAACGTCCGTGCCCTGAACAACCGAGAAGTTGTTCTTCTGATCCCAGCGCAGACCGGTCGGGATGTTCTGATAGGCGGTAACCGTGACATCCGTATTTTCATAGCGCACACCGGCCAGAATTTTGACCGGACGGCCAACGAGCTCAGACTTCATGGAGAACTGGGCGTAAGCGGCCGTCACCTGCTCGTCAACTTCGTTATGGGCGAAGCCGTTGAGTTTAGGTGTGTTGGCCTTGGCACCGCCTGAAGGCAGAACGTTCGCAAAGGTCGGGCTGCCGTAATAGGCCTTCAGACCGTTGTAAGCGTCCACCGCATTATAGCGGTAAGCCGTACCGTCAGCCGACGGCATGTCGACCGAGGTGAATTGGCAGCTCATGCAGAAGGTCTTGATATCCTGGGTGCCATACTTTTGCAGATCGCCGGGGTTGAGACCGCCCCAGTCACCGAACTGCGCCTGATAGCCGGTGAATTCGGATTCGTTGACATTCTTGTAGGCGTCAAGACCAAAGCTCAGCTTGCTGTTTTCATCAACCTGATAGGTGGCGTCAAACTTGGCCTGCTGAAGCTCGTCGGTCTGCTGCGAGAAGTACTGATTGCTGTAGCCCGAAGCGAGCGAAGCGATGTCCTGCTTGCCTGTCACCGACTTGGTCGGATCGAGCACAACATTTTGAATCGGCGCAGCCAGTTCACCAAAGGTGGTGGTGTTCGACTTCACATAGGTCTGGGCCGAGCTGACCGTGTCCGAAGAAGAGCCATCCGGATTGTTGCCGCCCGAGCTGGACTTGGAGGTCGACAGATCGGCCGACAGGGTCCAGTTGTCATTCGGGTGATATTTGACATTCAGGCCCGTCGACTGGATCGTGGATTCCACGGCGCGCAGTTCGTTTTCGTAACCTTGGTCCTTACCGGTCGGGATCGTGTCGGTGGCGGAAATTGCCGACTTGATAATCGGATTATCGTCAAACGTGATGGCTGCGTAAGGGCTGCGCGAAAACCAGTTGGTCAGTTCGGAGCGCGCTTCCTCTGCTTCCACATGCGTGTAGAAGCTGTTGGCCGTGACGGTCAGATCCTCGGTCGGATTCCAGCGCAAGGTGACGGCGGCGTTGGAACGCTTCAGCGAATTTTCCGCATATGTAAGGCGGCTGTCGGTCGGCACAGCGATCAACTGATTCATGTCGGTCGGCGCGTTGGTGATGTTCGCCGCCGCAGGCGCCTGGCCGGTCGTCAGCCACTTGGCGTAGGTCTGGACGTTCCAGGAGTTGACGGTGTCCGAACGGGTCGAACCGGTCTTTTCCTGATAGGAACCAAACAGGGCGACGCCGAAATTGCTGGAATCGTTGGTCCACTGATAGGCGCCCGAGATTTCCGGCGTGACGCTCTTCTTCTTCAAAACGGTGCCGAGGCCCGGATTGTCGGTGGTCAGGGCCTTGACCGTGAAGCTACCCTTCGAGCCCGAATGGGCGAGCGGCTGCAGGGTAGCGATATTAATGGTGGCGCCGATGCCGCCGGAATTGAGGTCGGCGCGGCCGGTCTTGTAGACCTGAACGGCCGAAACACCATCCGATGCGATATTGCTGAAATCGAACGCACGGGTATTGCCCTGATTGCTGTCAGCGCCCTGACCGCCGCCGATGACACCGATGGTCGAAGCCGGCATGATGCGGCCGTCAACGGTCGTCATGTTGTAGCCCGGACCGAAACCGCGAACCGTGATCTGCTGGCCTTCGCCGTTGACACGGTTGATCGACACACCTGTGACGCGTTGCAGCGAGTCAGCCAGGTTGGTGTCCGGATACTTGCCGACGTCTTCGGCCGAGATACCGTCGACCACACCGTCGGCGTTCTTCTTGATGTTCATCGAACGCTGCAACGAACCCCGGATACCGGTAACGATAATCACCGTGCCGTCGTCCGCCGGCGCTGCCGCCGGAGCGGTATCCTGAGCCGCGTCCTGCGCGAACGAAGGTGCGGCGATGGCGCAAATGGCCAGCGTCGAAACGCCACCCAGGAACGCTGTACGCAACACACCACCGGCGCGTTTCCCATTTACTCTACTTGTCATGTAGTCCTCCCAACTTTGGTTTTTATGACAGACATCGCGCCAGTCCGTCGGACTTCGTTCGCAAACGAGCACCCGCCAAACAGACGCAGTTCTCCGTTCCGCAACACCGGTCAATCCGGCATCCGGTTGAAGTTTTTGCGGAAAGCCATGCCCACAACGGACACGCCCACCCATTCTACTAACGCTTACTGATCGGGACCGGACACGAGCCTCAATGTTAAGCCCCGTGAGACCAGTCCGAACTTCCCGACAACGTTGTCAGTATCAAATTCGATCGCCAAACGCTATAGACGCATTTATGCCGCAATGAAAATTCCGGCGCTTCCTTCTCCAAACCTATCATTATCGCCGCGACTGTTTTTTATGGCCGCGGTCCGCCTCATTCCCTTTCCGGGCATGGTTTTCCCACTCCGGTCCGGTTTTGGTACGTTAGCGGTAACACTCAGCCTCGAAACCGTCAATTATGGAAAAAGCCCAATGCACATTTTTATGTGTGATTTGCAATTATGCAACAATACCGACGCCCGAAACACAGCCACAGCTATTAATTGTAATATTATTGAATATATTGATACTACAATTAAGGGCGATTTTTTGACTTTTGTCTGTCGGAGCGATTCGCCTGAACTATGGGTGGTCGGTAATTTGTTACGCCGCAAAAACAGGCACATACTACCGAATACTGTCTCCTGCCTGCGGGACAGATCATGCGCCTAATTCACCCGCCATGAAAGAAGTCATATATCTTCTGCGCCAGGGCAGCGCTGATGCCTTCGATCTTCATCAGTTCATCGACCGTGGCGCGGCCAACCTCGCGGCCTGAGCCGAAGGCCGCCAGCAGGGCGCGCTTCTTGCGCGGGCCGATGCCCTCGATTTCGTCGAGCGGATTTTTGGTGATGGCGGCGTCGCGCTTCTGGCGGTTGGCGCCGATGGCATAGCGGTGCGCCTCGTCACGCAGTCTCTGCAGATAATAGAGCACCGGCGACTTCGGCTCCATCATGAAGGGCAGCCGGCCTGGCATGAAGAAGCGCTCCATGCCGGCGTCGCGGTCCGGCCCCTTGGCCACGCCGACGATCGGGATATCCTCCAGCCCGAGTTCGCTCATCACGGCCAGAACCGCATCGAGTTGTCCCTGCCCGCCATCGACCAGCACCAGGTCCGGACGTCCGAAATTCTTCTCACCTTCAGGCAGGTCCTTTTCCCTGATCAGCCGCATGAAACGCCGGCGGAAGACTTCCGCCATCATGGCGTAGTCATCGCCCGGCCTGGTATCGAGATCGCGGATGGTGAACTTGCGGTACTGCCCCTTCAGAAACCCTTCCGGCCCGGCCACCACCATGCCGCCGACCGCATGGGTGCCGCCGAGGTGCGAATTGTCATAGACTTCGATCCGCGTCGGCGGCGCATCCAGCCCGAAGGCTTCGCACACCCCCTGCAACAGTTTCGACTGCGCACTGCTTTCCGCCAGCTTGCGGCCAAGGGCTGCACGGGCATTATTCAGCGCGTGCTGCACCACCTCGCACTTGTCGCCGCGCTGGGGCCGCAGCACCTGCACCTTGCGCTCGGCCTTCAGGCTGAGGGCCTCCATCATCAGATCGGCCTCATGCAGATCGTGCGACACCAGGATCAGGCGCGGCACCTGCCGGTCCTGATAGAACTGCCCCAGAAACGCATCGAGAATGCTGCCGGCATCGTCTTCCTGATCGACACGTGGGAAATAGGCGCGGTCGCCCCAGTTCTGGCCGGCGCGATAGAAGACCACCTGCACGCAGGCCGTGCCGCCTTCGTTGAACACGGCGAAGACATCGGCCTCTTCCTCGCGCAGATCGACCGAGGCCGACAGCGAAACATGGTTCAGCGCCCGCACCCGGTCGCGCAGATGGGCGGCGCGCTCGAAATCCATCTCGTCCGAGGCTTGCATCATCTCCTTCGACAGGCGGTCGATCACCGCCCGGCTCTTGCCTTTCAGGAAGTCATGCGCCTGTTTCGCCAGGTCGCTGTAATCGGCCAGACTGATGACGCCGGTGCAGGGCGCCGAACACCGCTTGATCTGGTGCAACATGCAGGGCCGGGTACGCGAGGCGTAGACGCTGTCGGTGCAGGTGCGCAGCAGGAAGGCTTTTTGCAGCGTATCGAGCGTGCGGTTCACCGCCTGGGTTGAGGCAAACGGGCCGTAATAATCACCAGGAATGGTATGGGCGCCGCGGTGCTTGGTGATCTGCGCCGCCTCATGATCCTTGCGCACCAGTATTTCAGCGAACATCTTGTCGTCGCGCAGCAACACATTATAGCGCGGCTTCAGGGCCTTGATAAGCCTTGCTTCAAGCAGCAGGGCCTCGCCTTCTGTATCGGTGCGCAGCAGGACCATTTCATGGGTGAGCGCCACCATGCGGGCAATGCGCTGGGTATGGAAACGGCCCTGCGCATATTGCAGCACGCGCTTTTTCAGGCTTTTCGCCTTGCCGACATAGAGGACTTCGCCATCATGCCCCAGCATCCGGTAGACGCCGGGCTTATCGGGCGCCAGCGCCGCCTCGCGCCGGATCAGGGCCGCGCCGATCAGCCGGGGCTCTGGGGCTTCAATGGTGATTTCGGGGTCTTCGGCGTCTGGGGTCATTACGGGCTTATTAGCATGAATCGGGGCTTGTATATGGGAAGCCTGACGCAAAATCACACAGGTTTCCGGCAGCAGAGGCCGCAACTGTTACAATCCTTCATCACGCGTCCGTGATTGTGATTTGGTGTATGACGCGCATTGCCCTATATGGAGGCATCACCTCCGCCATCGAGACTCAATGACGCCCGCCGCTTCCCTGACGCCTGCGCCGAAAAAGCCGGCCGAAATCCGCGCCCTCACGGGCCTGCGCGGAATCGCGGCCCTGTATGTGGTCTTCTTCCATGCCAACGGCCTGCATGCCTTCCCGATGGCCGTGCGCCCCTTTGTCAGCCACGGCTATATGGCGGTCGACCTGTTCTTTATCCTCAGCGGCTTCGTCATGGCCATGACCTATGGTGGCCTGTTCGAGAACGGCTTCGACCTCAAGAATTTCAAAAAATTCCTGCTGCTGCGCCTAGCGCGCATCTATCCGCTCTATATCCTGATGACGGTCATCACCGCCATTATGATCACCACCGTGCTGAGCGATACCTATCGCTTCGACGATAATGTCCTGCGCGCCCTGCCCTTCAATATCACCATGAGCCACGTCTGGGGCCTGGCCTATTCGATCGTGCCGCCCTCCTGGTCGATCAGCACCGAATGGGCGGCCTATCTGCTGTTTCCCGTCAGTATCCTCCTGGCCTTGTGGCTGCCGCGCCGTTATGCCCTGCTGGGCGTCGTGGCCGCGTTCGGCATCCTGATCGCCGTGGCCTATGGCCCGCAGTGGCTGACGCACCATCCGTACAAGGGTATCGGCAAGTTGGATGTCGTCCACTCCTATGCGCCGGGCACCACCCTCCGCTGTCTGGCCGGTTTCTATATCGGCCTCGTCGCCTTCCGCTTCAAGGATCTGGTGCCGGCGCGCGCCGCCGGTCTGTTCCTGCCGCTGGCCCTGTTCCTGCTATGCTACAAGTCGAACGATGTCTGGCTGGTCGCCGTTTTCGCCGGCCTGATCATGAGCCTGAGCCATGATGAAGGCGTGATCGCCCGCCTGCTGCAAAACCGTGTCGTATACTGGCTGGGCCTGGTGTCCTTTGCTCTCTATCTGGTGCATGACCTGGTGCAGAAGATCATCCTCAAGTCCTTCCCGGCCTGGGGCGTCGATCTCGGCCTGTCGAAAATGACCTGGGTGTTCGTCTCGGTGGCCATATCGCTCGGCATCGCCGCGCTGGCACACTACTATTATGAGAAGCCGTCACGCGCCTGGGCGCGTAACCTGATAAAGACGCTGGAAAATCACTCCCCGGTCTTCAGCCGCGCCAACTATGTGAAGCTTGCAAACTATGTGCGCTCGGTCACGGTGCGCCCCACCACGCCGGCGGAATAGTCACCAGATCGGATCGGGTGGAAAGCCCATCAGCGCTTCCTGAATCCTGCGCAGCGAGCCCTCGTTGATATTAACCGGCAGGGCGTCGAGCGCGAAGAAGCCGACATTCTTGATCTCGCCGTGCGACGTCATCGGCACCGCCTCATACTGATCGACGCGAAACAGCAGGACATGATCGCCGGGAAAGAACCGCTCATTGCTGTGAACCGACAGCAGCTTAGGCTGTTCCAGCGGATTAACACCGGCCTCCTCGCGCAGTTCGCGCGCCACAGCCTGATGCGCCGTTTCGCCGGCATCGACCCCGCCGCCCGGCAGCCACCAGCCTTCGAGATAGGTGTGCTCGATCAAAAGCACCTCGCCCTTCGGACTGACCACCAGACCGCGCACACCCAGCGTCTTGCCCCGCGTCGCCCGCGAATAGGCGAAGAATAGCGGGCGTGAATAGGGTTCTACAACGCGTTTCCAGTCTTCCATGAATATACGATGGCGGCATCAGGGCACCGATGCAAGGCCGGAACGACACTCTGTCCGATTAAATATCGTTTATGTCGCCGTGATTAGAGCGTGTTCCGGTCTGGTTGCGCCAGGTCGGAACACGCTCTAAGTTTTTGTTTTACCGCGCATCTTAATCCAAAAAGTGCATCACACTTTTTGGGATGCGCTATAAATGTGAACAGCGACCTCTTCCCCCTTGTCTCCTCCGCGCAAGCCGGTTATCAAAAACCATTCATTTGCGGAGTCTGTCCATGCTCGCCATTTCCATCCTCGGTCTGTTCCTCATTTTCATGGCCGTCATGAACATTATCGACTTCGGTCGCGTTGACTAAGACTGCTTTAGTCACCGGCGCCGCCAAGCGGATCGGCCGCGCCATCGCCATCGCCCTGGCCAATGCCGGTTACAATATCGGTGTCCATTATGGCCAATCGCGTGATGATGCGTTGGCGCTTGTCCGTGAACTGGAAACACTGGGCGTAAAGGCCCATGCCATTCAGGGCGATCTCAGTGATGTGGCCAATGTCGCCGGCCTGATCACCAGGGCGCGTGAAGCGCTCGGTCCCATCGATGTCCTCGTCAATAACGCCTCCGTCTTCGCTGATGACCGTGCCCGCAACCTGACCATCGATAGCTGGCAGATGCACATGGACACCAATCTTCTGGCGCCCGTCCTGCTCTCCCAGGCGTTTGCCGCGCAAAGCGATATCCGCAAAGGCGCCTCGATCATCAATATGATCGACCAGCGTGTTTTGAAACCGTCCCCGCCCTTCTTCAGCTACAGCATGTCCAAGGCCGGTCTGTGGCACGCCACGCGCACCCTCGCCCAGGCCCTGGCGCCTAACATCCGCGTCAACGCGGTGGGGCCGGGCCCGACGCTCAAATCGATCCACCAGAGCGAGGCCGACTTCGCCCGCGAAGCCCGGTCCACCCTGCTGCAAAAACCGACCTCGCCCGAAGAGGTGGCGACGGCGGTGATTTATCTGCTGAACGCCCCCAGCGTCACCGGCCAGATGATCTGCGTTGATTCCGGCCAGCACCTGAACTGGAAAACGCTGGATATGTTTGATGTTTAAGAGACTGAGTTAGCAAGGTCAGCCTCTCAAAAACATTTGATCATTATATACTTTGCAAACATCTAATACTGATGGGTTGGAAATACTTCGACGCTCGCTTGTTCACTGCCCTCATCCCAAATCGAAATGAATTGATCCGGGTGAATATCAATAGAATGAGGTTTGCCGTCCTGAAGCGTGATGGTTGCCTGTCCAGCAATGGGAACTTCATATTCTTCACAATAAGGCTCAATGAACACCGTAAGAGGTTTCAAGAGGTAATTGCGGATTGGAAGCTTCATTCTTAATTTCCGTGATGTTAGCTTGGGTTGCTCGGATTGGAAAGATAACCTAAACCGCCCCTACCGCCGCTTGGCATTGCCCATCATGCCGCGGATCAGCGATCCGGCGATGGCAATGCCGATCGAGCGGATAATTGGCACCGCGACCGAAGTTACCGTCTTGGTCATCTGGGCCGCCGCCTTTTCCTTGGCCTTCTGTTCGGCCAGGCGCTCACGCTCTTCCAGTTTCGCCTGCTGAGCGGCGGCCTTGGCGGCTTCCTTTTCGGCAGCAGAAGGCGGCGGAGGCGGCGCATCGGCCTGCGCCTGGGCAAGTTTGGCGCTCAGGATTTCATAGGCCGATTCACGGTCCTTCAGCGTATCGTAAACGCCCGCCACCGGCGACTTCGCCATGATATCGGCGCGTTCCTGATCGGTCACCGGTCCCATGCGCGAGGCCGGCGGACGGATCATCGCCCGGTCGCAGATATTGGGAATGCCCTTGATGTCGAGCAGCGAGACCAGCGCCTCGCCCGTGCCCAGTTGCTGGAGAACCTCGATCGTCTTGAAGGCCGGATTTTCGCGGAAGGAATCCGCCGCCGCCTTCAGCCCTTTCTGTTCCGAAGGCGTATAGGCGCGCAGGGCGTGCTGCACGCGGTTGCCGAGCTGGCCCAGCACCGTATCGGGGATATCGGCCGGATTCTGGGTGATGAAATAGATGCCGACGCCCTTGGAACGGATCAGGCGCACCACCTGCTCGATCTTTTGCAGCAGGGCGGGCGACGCCTCATTAAACAGCAGATGCGCTTCATCGAAGAAGAAGACGAGACGCGGCTTTTCCGGATCGCCGACTTCCGGCAGTTCCTCGAACAGTTCCGACATCAGCCACAACAGGAAGGTTGAATAGAGTTTCGGGTTCTGCATCAACCGGTCAGAGGCCAGGATATTGACATAGCCCTTGCCGGAAATATTGGTGCGCATCAGGTCTTCCAGCCGCAGAGCCGGTTCGCCGAAGAAATGCGCCGCGCCCTGGTTTTCCAGGGTCAGCAGATTGCGCAGGATGGTGGCCACCGTCGTCGGCGAAATCTGGCCGTAGGTCTGGCTGAGGTCCTTCGCATTATCCGAAATATGGTTCAGCATGGCGCGCAGATCGTTGAGATCGAGGAGGAGCAGCCCTTCCTTATCCGCCACGGCGAAGGCGATATTGAGGACGCCTTCCTGCACATCGTTCAGCTCCAGCAGACGCGCCAGCAAAAGCGGTCCCATCTCGGAAATGGTGGCGCGGATCGGATGGCCCTTCTCGCCATACAGATCCCAGAAGATGACCGGCGCGGCGGCCGGCTGGAGATCCAGCCCCATAGACTTGGCGCGATCCAGCACCTTGTCATTAAACTGCCCCGGCTGCGAAATGCCCGACAGATCGCCCTTGATATCGGCGGCGAAGACCGGCACCCCGGCATCGGAAAAAGCCTGGGCCAGGATCTGGAGCGTGATCGTCTTGCCCGTGCCAGTGGCGCCGGCCACGATGCCATGCCGGTTGGCGCGGCCATAGAGCAATATTTCCGGCTGGGTGGCCTGCCCGACAAAAGCGCCTGTAGAATCCGCCATGATCTTGCTCCTGTATAAGATGATCTGTTTTTAGCGCACTGCCGGCGCCGGCGCCAGTAAGGGCCGCAGGCGTTTTGTCAGATATCGCCGCGCCGGCATTTCGAGATAGTGAAAACTGAGCCAGCCCAGTCCGCTGGCCAGCGCCATGAAGGCCAGCAGGCTCAGGGGCGAACCGAAGAGCGCCAGCCGCAAAGCCGGAGACAGGCCCGACAGCCCCAGCATGATCGCCAGTTGCAGCGGAAAATGGATCAGATAGACCGAATAGCTGATATCCCCGATCCAGGCGACGCGGTGCAGGCTCTCCCGGCTCAGCCAGTTCACCCGCCAGCGCCCCTGCATCAGCCCCAGGGCCAGCAGGCTGAAGGGCAGGACGACATAAAGAAATACCGGCACGCTCAGCCAGGTGCCCGCCAGCCCCGGTTCCATCAGCACATTGACCGAACGGAAACCGCGCGCATAGCTGACGATCCAGGCCAGCGGCAGGATCACGCACAGCCACAGCATCACCCGCCGGCGCCAGACCTCATGCCGGCGCAGCGCCTGAACCGCATAGTAGATCAGCCCGCCCTGAAAGAAGCTCGGCACACCGCGCACGAAATCGACCGTCGGATCGCTCATCAGCCGCAAGGTCGCCCCAGCCACAAACAGCGCCGCCAGCACCCAAGGCCGGTTCCAGCCGAAAAAGCAGATGAGGAAAAACAGCGCATAGAGAAAGACCTCGACCGAGATCGACCAGGCGGGGCCATTGAAGGACTGCACCGCATAGGGCACCCATTGCTGCACCATGAAGAGGTTCAGGATAAAGTTGAGCGGCGTATCCTGGCGATAGATGAAGTCATCCCCCGGATAGAGCGCCTGGAGCGCCACCACGACCAGCAGGGTCACGATATAGAGCGGATAGAGCCGGCTGAACCGCGCCACGAAAAAGGCCCACGGCCCGGTATGGCGGCTGGCAATCGCCTCGGCATAGAGCCAGAAGAAAACATAGCCCGATATGGCGAAGAACAGCTCCACAAAGAACTGGCCATAGAGATAGAGCGGCATCAGGAGCCCGCTCAGCGGCATGTGGGCATAGTCGAAGCCCGCCGCATCACTGATCAGCAGGAAATGCTTGTAATGAAAAAACACCACCACCAAGGCCGCTACACCGCGCAGGATATCCAGCTCGTAAAAGCGGGCTTTATGCGGATGGAGCGGCGGCTGTGACAAAACTCAGGTCTGGCGTTCGACGCTGTAGACAGCGAGGTTTTCCAGAGCGCTCCGCCACGGCCCCGTCTCGAATATCTCAAGCGATGCGCGGGCCTTTTCGGCATAGGTGCGCGCCACCGAGCGGGCCGCTTCCAGCGCACCGGAAGAGATCATCAAATCCTGCGCATGGCTGAAATCGCCGTCTTTTTGCTCGCGCTTGCCGATGACGCGATCCCAGAAGGCCGTCTCATCGGGCGTGGCCTGCATCGCCAGGATCAGCGGCAGGGTGGCCTTGCCCTCGGCGAAATCATCACCGGCATTCTTGCCGAGATCGGCGGCCGAGCCCTGGTAATCGAGGATATCATCCTGGATCTGGAAGGCGAGGCCGAGGTTCATGCCGTAATCATAAAGCGCCTGGATCTTCTCTTCCGAAGTGCCCGAAGCGACCGCGCCGCTTTCCGAAGCGGCGGCGAAAAGCGCGGCCGTCTTCGACGAAATGATCTCGATATAGTCGGCCTGGCTGAGATTGAGGTCGAACGCCTTCATCAGTTGCAGCACTTCGCCCTGGGTGATGACCGCCGAGGCTTTCGACAGGATATCCAGCGCGCGCAGGGAACCGGTTTCGACCATCAGCTCGAAAGCGCGGGCGAAGAGGAAATCACCGACCAGAACCGAGGACGGCGCCCCCCAGATCAGGTGCGCAGCCACCTTGCCGCGGCGCAGTTGCGAGGAATCGACCACATCGTCATGCAGGAGGGTGGCGGTATGGATGAACTCGACCGCCGCGGACAGATTATGGTGATGGGTATTGCCGGTGCCACACAGGCGCGCCGCCGCAACGCACAGAAGCGGACGCAGGCGCTTGCCGCCGGCGGCGATCAGGTGCGCGGCCAGGGCCGGGATCACCGCCACTTCGGACTGCATCCGCTCGGTAATCAGGGCATTGATATCGACCATGTCCGGATCGCACAGGCTGACCAGCGCTTTCACGTCCGGTTTTGCCGTGGTCTGAACCGCCTCCGGTGCGGGGCGCACAGTGTCGATATTGGCCGAATCCAAAGCTGATACTCCTGAACTTTAACCTTTAGGCCATAAACCGCCTTGACCGCGCAGGCAATGGGCCGTGATACTATTTAGCCACTTTCCGTGTGACAGTTTGCGCGACTGTGGCCCGAAAACGATCTGGAATATGGCCGGTATATGACTAGGAACTTAGCTGGGAACTTAGCAGAGATAAGCCTGCAATCCGACATAAAAACGACCGCGACCCACCTGCTCGATGGCCGCGTCAAATTGATGCAGCCGAAGACCGGTTATCGTATCGGCATGGATGGCGCCCTGCTGGCGGCGGCCTGCGCCAGCCTGTCGAAGGTCAAGACCGCGCTGGAACTGGGCTGCGGCGTCGGCGGCGCGCTTTTGTCGCTGAAAATGCGCCGCCCGGCGCTGGCCCTGACCGGCATCGAACGCGAGCCGGACTACGCCGCCCTGGCCCGCGAAAACATCCGGCTGAACAATCTCTCCGGCGTAACGATCATCGAAGGCGATATAGGTCAGGGGTACAAAACCCTCTTATCCTCCCCTGCGTTAGCGGGAACCTTCGTTCCGAGGGAGGTGGCGGGCGAAGTCCCGCCGGAGGGGGCCAAACCTCTCCACCGCTTCGATCTCGTCTTCTCCAATCCCCCCTATTTCGACGATCCCGATACCTTGCGTGCCCCGCATGAGGCCAAGCGTCCGGCCTGGATCGCCGATGACGGCCTGGACGCCTGGCTCGATTTTGCCCAAAGCGCCGTCGTCGATCAGGGCCATATCGTCTTTATTCATCGCGCCGACCGTCTGGCGGATATCCTGAGCGGTCTGTCGAAAAAATGCGGATCGTTCGTTATCCGACCGATCCAGCCCTTCGCCGACAGGGAAGCCAAACGCGTTCTGGTGCGCGCGCAACGGCTGGGCAAGGCCCCTCTGCGCCTGCTGCCGCCGCTGATCCTGCACGACAATGGCGCGCGTAAGCACACGACGGAGGTCGAATCTATTCTGCGCGGGGAAGCGGAATTAAACTGGTAAGCCGTCTGGCCCCAGCCATGCTCAAATGCTGGCCATTGAAATAGAGCACACCTGATGCCGGATCGTACACCCGGCAACGCTGCGTATCACACAGCACATCCGAAGGTCGCAGGACCGCCAGTTTGTGGCTGCGGGCGAAATCATCCAACGCGGCAATCGTCTGGCCATTTTCGCTGTCGAACTGCGCCCTTGACATGCCAACGCTTAAAGGATCGCGTCCCAAGCTCTTGGCCAACCGCATGGCCAGGCCCACCTGTGACGGCGGATCGAAGTCATAGACAGGCACCGGATAGAGCAGCACGACCTGCTTACCTGCCGCCTGAAGATCGAGCGCGCTCAGTTCAAGCCCGCCCATCATGGCGGCACTGTTTTCATCTTCATATCGGCGGTAATTCACCGCCAGGATCACCGTCCTGATCTCCGGATCAGTCTTCAGATGCAGCAGCATATCGGCATTATGCGCACGGCAGGCATTGTTATAAGCGATGGTAAAGCCCACACTCGGCGGACAGGCCGAGGCGGTAATCTGGCGCACCCCCTCGCCCTGATCCGCCAGCGCTTTTGCCAGCTCCACGCCCTCGCTGTCGCCCCAGATCGCCACCGATGGCGAAGGGCTGAGGACACAGGTGTCGCGGTAATCGCGGCGGGCATTCTGGGCGATGTGGCAGCGCTTGCGATCCGGGCTGAAATCGTCCGTGGCGGCAAAAGCGGCCTGTTCGGCGGCATTGAAGCGCTGCGGCAAACCCTTGGCGCCAAAAACCAGCAGGGCGCTGATGATGGAAAGCGTCATGACGCCGCCCGTCCATAGCCACAGCCAACGCGGGCGCTTTTGCAGAAACGGTTGCTCGATATAGCGGCGAGACAAGGCCGCTATAATGAAGGCCGCGATCACGACAACAAGCGCGATCCACCACGCCTCACCAAGGACGAGCCGCGCAAGGACCAGCAATGGCCAGTGCCAAAGATAAAGCGAATAGGAGATATCGCCGGTCCAGACCAGCGGCGGCGCACTGATCAGCTTATTGCCCCATCCATCTTTGCTGATCAGCAACAACGCTGCCCCAAGGCAAGGCGGCAAGGCCCAGAGACCGGGAAACGGCACGCGATCACTCATAATGATCAGGCTGGCAGTAAGCAGACCGACACCGAGCACTGACAAAAGGCGCCTGGCTTTGTCGCTCAATGTAATGCGGCCTTGCGCCCAAACGGTCAGTGCCCCGATCAGCAGTTCGAAGGCGCGGGTCGTTGGCAGGTAAAAGGCGGCTTCCGGGCGAATGGTGATTTGAGCGGCGACGAGCGACACAACCGCCACCCCGGCCAGAATCGGCCACAGAAAACGACCCGCGAATCGGCGCAAGAGCAATAAAAGCAAAGGAAAAACGAGATAAAACTGCTCTTCGACGCCCAGCGACCAGGTATGCAGCAACGGTTTCAGGTTCGAGGTCGTATCGAAATAATCCGCCAGCCGGGCAAAGGCGAAGTTCGACAGGAACAGAGTGGTGAAAAACTGGCTGTAGACCAGTTCACTCAGCAGCTTCGGCGGCAGAATCGCCAATCCGGCCACCAGAGTGAACGCCAGCACCGTGAACAGGGCCGGAAACAGCCGCCGCACGCGCCTTTGGTAGAAATCGCGCAGGCGAAAGGTGCCCGACTCCATATCGCGCAACAGAATCTGCGTGATCAGATATCCCGAAATAACGAAGAAGATATCGACGCCGGCAAACCCGCCCGGCAAGGCGGCATGGCTGACATGAAACAGCACCACGGCCAGCACGGCAATGCCGCGCAACCCCTGGATATCGGCGCGTTTTATGTGCGCGTCAGGCGTCATTCGCCGCCTTCGCCACGCCATCGAGATAGCGCTTGGTCGCATCCAGCCGGTTGTCTTTCAAGCCGGCACGACGGCCAAGCAAATCCGGGCTGCCGGCATTGTAATCCACCATCAGTTGCCGCACGAAATCGCCCGACTGCACGTCCTTCAGCACAGCCTGCATGGCCTGTTGGCTGGCGGCGTTGATGATCCGCGGACCAGTCAGATAGGCGCCGTATTCCGCCGTATTGCTGATCTTCTCGAAGCCGCCGGACATGCCCAGTTCCCACAAAAGGTCGACCACCAGCTTCAGTTCATAGCAGGTCTCGAACCACGCCACCTCCGGCGGATAACCGGCATCCACCAAAGTCTGAAAGCCTTCGGTCACCAGGTTGCGCGTGCCGCCGCACAACACGACCTGCTCACCGAAGAGATCGCTTTCGCACTCATCCTTCATGGTGGTCTCTAAAATACCCTTGCGGCCGCACCCTAGAGCCGCCGCGAACGACAGGCCCAGCGCCTTTGCGTTGCCGGTCGCATCCTGCTGCACGGCGAACAGGCAGAACACCCCCTCGCCGGCCACATAGATATCACGGATGCGCGGCCCTATGCCCTTGGGCGAGACCAGCAGCACATCGACATCGGCCGGCGGCGTCACCAGTCCGAAATTACAGGAAAGCCCATGCGCGAATATCAGCGCCTGACCGGCGCGGAGGTGTGGATTGATCTCCTCGGCAAAGAGTTTCTGGTGCGCCTCGTCCGAAGTCAGGATGACCAGCACATCTGCCCATTGTACGCCTTCCGCTACCGTCACCACCTCGAAGCCATCGGCCTCGGCCCTGGCGCGGGTTTTCGATTTCGGTTTCAGCGCCACCTTGATCTGCGTCACACCGGAATCGCGGGCATTCAGCGCCTGGGTGCGACCCTGGCTGCCATAACCGATCACCAGCACCTTGCGCGCGCGAATGACGGAGAGGTCGCAGTCACGATCGTGATAAACGGGCAGCGGCATGGGGAAACTCGCAAAAGAATCGTACAAGGATGCTTGTTTTAGGCTATTAAGGTACGCCCCTCCACCACTTCGTGGTCCCCTCCCCAAACCTGCGGTTTAGGGAGGAGAGGCAGGATCGTCACCCTCCTCCCTAGCGCGAAGCGATGGGGAGGTGGCACAGCGCGAAGCGGTGTGACGGAGGGGCGCTTCGCAGTCGGATGCTACCATGTTTGATCACCCCGAATACCAGTATCTCAATCTTGTCCGTGATATCATGGATAACGGCGTGGCGCGGGCGGACCGCACCGGCACCGGGACACTGGGGCTGTTCGGTCGGCAAATCCGCTTCGATCTCTCCAAAGGCTTTCCACTCCTGACCACCAAGAAGGTGCATTTCAAATCGATCGCGGTCGAACTGCTGTGGTTCCTGCGCGGCGATACCAATGTCAAATACCTGCACGATCACGGCGTCACCATCTGGGATGAATGGGCGGACGACAACGGCGACTTAGGCCCGGTCTATGGCAAGCAGTGGCGCAGTTGGGCAGCGCCCGATGGCCGCGTCATCGACCAGATGAAGAACCTCGTCGAAAACCTCAAAACCAATCCCTATTCGCGCCGCCATGTCATTTCCGCCTGGAATCCGGCCGAGGTCGATGACATGGCCCTGCCGCCCTGTCACTGCCTGTTCCAGTTCTTCGTGGCTGAGGGCAAGCTGTCCTGCCAGCTTTACCAGCGTTCGGCGGATATATTCCTGGGCGTGCCGTTCAATATCGCCTCCTATGCCCTGCTGACCCATATGGTGGCGCAGGCGGTCGGCCTGGAGACGGGTGATTTCGTCCATAGCTTCGGCGATGTCCATCTCTATACCAACCATATGGAACAGGCGAAGACCCAGCTTGAGCGCACGCCGTTCGACTTCCCGAAGCTGGTCATTTTGCCTGAAAAGAATGGGGCCCCGAAAACCGACCTGTTCGGCTTTGACTATGCCGATTTCGCCATCGAGAACTACGAGTCCCACGGCGCGCTCAAGGCCAAGGTAGCCGTATGATCAAAAAAGTCAGACTGTCGCTTGTCGTTGCCATGAGCGACAACGGCGTGATCGGGCGTGACGGCGGCCTGCCGTGGCACCTGCGTTCCGACCTGAAGCGCTTCAAGGAAATCACCCAGTTCAAGCCGATCATCATGGGCTCGACCACCTGGGACTCACTGCCGAAGAAGCCCCTGCCCGGCCGGCTGAATATCGTCCTCAGCCGCGATCCGCGCATGGAAGCCGAGGGCGGCATTATCTGCACGACCTTGATGGAAGCGCTCGATATCGCCCGCGAACACGCGGCGGATGATGGCGCCGACGAAATCTGCGTCATCGGCGGCGCCAATGTCTATGAACAGACCCTGCCAAAAGCCGATCGCCTATATGTCAGCCACGTTCACGCCGATGTCGAAGGCGACGCACATTTCCCGGCGATTGATCCGGCAGTGTGGCAGGTGACCTCGGAAGAGTCGTTCACGAAAACCGAAAACGACGACCACGATTTTACTTTGCGTGTGTATGACCGAATAAAAAAGTAAGAACCCCCACCACCACGCCCGAAGACGGGCGCGGTCCCCCTCCCCAGTAAACTGGGGAGGTACAAGTGTGGAAATTTCTTATACCTCCCCGACTTGTCGGGGAGGGGGACCGCACGACGCGCGCAGCGCTAGATGCGGTGGTGGGGGTTCTTGCTTAAGGTATAAGCCCGGCACCTGACTTGATCATATCACCGAGGCCAAAGCCCTTTTTCTTCTTTTTGCCGTCCTGCGGTTGGGAGCTGTCACCTTGCCGCCCGCCCATCATACCGGCCATGTCCTGACCCAGCATTCCGCCGGTCGAGGTCTTGTAACGCACCTTGGTTTCCCAGGCGATGTTCCACGGCGTCTTCGGATCGGCCGGGCGCGGCGGATAGCTGAAATTAGCCTCGCCGCCATAGGCGGTAATGCCGTAGATCGCCCCCTGCACGTTCTGGCCCACCTCGGCCGGCACGGTGCAGGTGGTCGTCTCACCGGGCAACAGCGCCTTATTGCCCAGCAGGCGGTCGATATCGTTCGGCGTCAGATAGTCCGGCGCCATACCCATCCAGCCGGTCTGCACCTGGGCCGAGGTCCACATCACCATCACCGTCTCGCCGTTCTGCTGACCGCCGCCCATGGCCGTGGCGACGATCCCCTTCGCACCGGGAATAGCGGTCCAGGTCAGGCGCGTGGCCCCGCTGGCATCGGTCGCATTGCCGGTGACGTCGATCGGGTCCATGAAATCCTGGGCCTGTGACAGGGTGAAATCGATCTGCGGGCTGTAATTGCCCTTCACCGTATGGGCGCCGGCGAGCGAACCCTTGATATCCTTCGCGCTTTGGCTGTTCGGCCATTCGCCATAGGTCTTGGCAGTCGTTGGCGACGGCGGATGCACGGCATCGAGGGCGATCGGCTTGAACATCGACAGCGCCATGGTCTGACGCTGGGCCGGATCGGCAATCTTCGCCAGATCGATCACCAGTGGCTGGCCGGCCGGCGCATGAGCGCCACAGCCCCAGAAGATCAGGATCTTGCCCTTCGGTGTTTCATGATCGGTCGTCTCGCCCGGCGTATAGTCGCGCTTGACCGGCGTGCCGGGCGTATATTGCAGCGGCAAATTCCCGGTGCCAAGCCCCGCCGGCGGCAGGTGATCGGCTGCCGCAGCACCGCTGGCCGCCTGACTGGAACCCAGGCGCAGATACAGGCTGTGGTGAACATTATCGCCGCCGCCCATCATGCCCATGATCGAACTCATGGAAGGCTTGCCGCCGCCCAGGCTCATCCCGCTGGTGGTGGCGGTATCCACCCAGTAGCGCGCCACCGGACCAGTGACCACCTGCTTGACGGGTGCCGCCGCCTCAACCGGGCTAAGCATCACGCTTGCCCCGGCAATTACGCATAAAACTGACAGACGCTTTACTGAACGCATAGCCACCTCCGCGCCGATCGGCATTTCCAGTTCGCAATTTGAGAGAATTATCGCAGACTGGATACGCCGGATCGGCGCGGCTGGCAATGTATAAGAACGCCGTTAGACGAGCGATCCGAGAAGTGCGCGTTCAAAACCCTTGGCTTCCGTGCCCCGGCCGGCGCGGATTTTTTCCACCCATTCCGGATCGGCCAGCAGGGCACGGCCCACCGCCACAAGGTCGAATTCGCCGGCATCGAGACGCCTGAGCAGGCCGTCGATCGAGGCCGGTTGCGACACCTCGCCGCCGAACGCGGCGATGAATTCGCCTGACAGCCCTACAGAACCGACCGTAATCGTCGGCGCGCCGGTGATCTTCTTGGCCCAGCCGGCGAAATTCAGGTCCGAGCCCTCGAATTCCGGCTCCCAGAAGCGGCGCTGCGAGCAGTGCAGGATATCGACGCCGGCATCGAGCAGCGGCGTCAGCCATTGTTCCATCTCGTCAGGCGTTTTGGCGACCTTGGCGTCATAGACCGGCGACTTGAACTGCGACAAACGAATGATGACCGGGAACTCCGGACCGACCGCGGCCCGCGCCGCCTTGACCACCTCGACGGCAAATCGCGTGCGTTCACCGATCGTGGCGCCGCCCCATTTATCGCTGCGCTTATTGGTGCCGTCCCAGAAAAATTCATCGATCAGGTAGCCATGCGCGCCATGCAGTTCGATGGCGTCGAAGCCGATCCGCTTGGCATCGCCCGCCGCACGCCCGAAGGCGGCAATCGTATCGGCAATGTCGGCTTCGCTCATCGGCGCGCCAACCGTCCCGCCATTTACACCGATGCCGGAAGGCGAATCCATCGGCGTCGGGCGATAGTCCGGGTTGTTGCCGAAGGCCGAGCCGGTATGCCAGATCTGCGGCGCAATCTTGCCGCCCCTGGCATGAACGGTCTCGACCACCTTGGCCCAGCCGTTCAGGGCCTCGCCGTAGATATTGGGGATATTGGCTTCATTCTTGGAGGCCGGACGTTCGATCACGGTGCCCTCCGTCAGGATCAGCCCGACATTGTTTTCCGCGCGGCGCTCATAATAGTCGGCCACCGCCTGGTTGGGGATGCCCCCCGGAGAGAAGTTCCGCGTCATCGGCGCCATGACGATGCGGTTTTGCAGGGTCAGGTTCTTCAGGGCAAAGGGCGAAAACAGGGTATTGAGGGACATGTGGCGACTCCGTAAGCGTATCAGTTGCTGATATGGTTACGGTATGCTGCAGTGCAAGGTCACAGGGCTCAAGAATGCGCGGCGCCCTGCGCCTAATCCGAGACCTTCTTTACGAATTCCGACTTCAATCCCATCGCGCCAATACCGGGCACCTTGCAATCAATATTATGGTCGCTGTCGACCAGACGGATATTCCTGACCTTGGTGCCGACCTTGACGACATCCGAGGAGCCTTTCAGTTTCAGATCCTTGATGAGGGTGACGGTATCGCCATCCTGCAGCACCGCACCATTCGCATCGCGCACGACAAAACCGGCATCGTCTCCAGCTTCTGCGGTACCGGCAGCCCCCTGCGGCCATTCATGGGCGCATTCGGGGCAGATCAGAAGCGCCCCATCTTCGTATACATAGGTGGACTGGCATTTGGGGCAGGGCGGTATTTCACTCATAAAAGCACTCGCTATCAAAGAAATTTAAGCAATTCAGGGATTATCCGGCGGCCGTTTCCGGTTCGCGCGCTCACGTCGCCAGCCGGGTCATAATCCGTTCGGCCATGACCTTGAAACGCGCCGCCATTTCCCCATCCGGCGCCAGCGCGGTGACCGGCCGGCCTTCATCGCACCCCTTGCGCATCGCCGAATCAAGAGGCACCTCGCCAAGAAACGGCACGTTCAGCGCCTCGGCCATCCGCACCGCGCCGCCGCGGCCGAAAATCTCCATCTCGCTGCCATCCGGCGCCATCATATAGGCCATGTTCTCGACCACGCCGAGCACCGGAATGGCCGTCTTGCCGAACAGGGTGACGGCGCGACGGGCATCGGCCAGGGCCATTTCCTGCGGTGTGGAGACCACCACCGCCCCATCGATCAGGGTCTTCTGGGTCAGGGTCAGTTGCACATCGCCCGTGCCCGGCGGCAGGTCGACCACCAGCACATCGAGCGGGTATTCCGCCGTGCCCCAGCGGCTCTGCGTCAGCAATTGCGTCAGGGCCTGCGAGGCCATCGGCCCGCGCCAGATCATCGCCTGATCAGGATCAACCAGGAAACCGACCGAATTGACCTTCAGGCCAAAGGCTTCCGGCGGCACCATCAGCTTGTCGGCCCCAAATTCTGGGGGTGTGCGCAGGCCCAGCATGACCGGCGCCGAAGGGCCATAGATATCGGCGTCGAGATAGCCGACGCGTAAGCCAAGCTGCGACAAGCCGATCGCCAAGCCGAGCGATACGGTCGACTTGCCAACCCCACCCTTTCCGGAACCGACCACGATCACCTTCTTCACATGATGCGGCCGCACACTGGCCACCGGCGCCTTGGGGCGGCTGTCTTCCACGGCGCGTTCGGAGAGCTTGGCGGAAGGCTGCTTTTGCGGCTGCGGATTGGGCGCCAGTTCGGCGGTCAGCACCACCTGCGCCTTGGTCACGCCCTCAAGGCCAGCCAGGCATTTTTCAGCCGCCAGCCGCACCGGCCCATATTGCGTCACCAGATCCTGCGGCACTTCCAGCATGAAACCGACGCGTTCCTTTGATACGATCAGGGCGCGTACCAGGCCGGCATCGCTTAAGCCCTGCCCGCTCACCGGATCGATGACGGTATTCAGCGCGGCCAGGACGGTTTCCTTATCAGTCATGGACTATCTTTCGGGAAGGCTTGGTTGTAGAAATCGCGTTCCACATAGGCTCTAAGCGCCGCCAGTTAAAGTCCAAAAGCCTGCATGATGCAAAATGACGCGCCTCTTTACCTGCTGGCCGGCCCGACCGCTTCGGGCAAGTCGGCAAGGGCGCTCGAATGGGCCGAAAAAACCGGCGGCGTGATCCTCAATGCCGACTCCATGCAGCTCTATGCCGATGTGCCGACACTCACCGCCCGGCCCGACGCGACCGAGACCGCCCGCGCGCCGCACCGGCTTTACGGACATCTTGATGGCCGGACACTGTGGTCGACCGGCGACTGGCTGCGCGCCGCCCGCCCCTTTATTGCCGAGGCGCTGCAAGGCGGGCCGCCCCTGTGCATCGTCGGCGGCACCGGTCTTTATTTCAATGCCCTTGTCCACGGCCTGGCGGAAATCCCCGATATCGAAGACACCGTACGAGCTCAGGCGCGGGCGGCCTATGACGAGATGGGCGAAGAGGCCCTGCGCGCGCAATTAAAGCAGCACGATCCGGAAGCCGAGGCGCGCATCATGCCCAATGACCAGCAGCGCCTCTCACGCGCTTACGAGGTCTGGCTGCAAACCGGCCGGGCCCTGACCTGGTGGCAAACCCATACCGTTCCGGAACTGGCGCCGGAAACCTACACACTCGACATCCTCCATCCCGATCGCGCCTGGCTTTACGAACGCTGCGACCGCCGCCTCCAGATCATGCTCGATCATGGCGCGCTCGATGAGGTCCGCGCCCTGATGAACAAGGGACTTGAGCCCGACTGGCCGATCATGCGCGTTCTGGGCCTTGGCGAATTCGTCGCTTATCTGAAAAGCGAAACCACGCTGGAGGACGCCCTGACCCTGGCCCGGCAAAAAACACGCAACTACGCCAAGCGACAATCGACCTGGTTCCGTAACCAGTTCAAACAACCGGGATAAGTCTTCAGCCCCGCTTGCGCCCCTGACGGGAAAGAGATACCTTTTCCCGGAGCAAACCTGTGGGGGGTTCCATGACATTGAAACTAGACCGCCGTTCCCTGTTACGGCTTTCCGGCGCCGTATCCGCGCTCGGCTTTCTGCCTCAGGCCGCGCGGGCGGACGACAAGACCGCGACGGCTTCCAGTGGTCCGCCGCCGATCGAAATCTATGCCGCCACGCCACAGGTCGATAACATCGCCCTGTCGCCCGATGGCAAGCGCGTCGCCGTCATCAGCCAGAAAGGCGATGACAAGATGCTGATCTATTTCGATGTCGCCGAACCCACCGCCAAAAGCATTCGCTTAGGCCCGGCGAAGATCCGCAACCTCTTCTGGGGCAGTAACGACCACGTCGTCATCGTCGATTCGCAGACCACCTCCCTGCCCCAGTTCACCGGCAGCAAACAGGAACTGAGCCTGGCGCGCGTGCTCGACCTGCGCACGGTCAAGCTGCGCACCCTGTTTGACAAGGAGGAGGATTTTTACGGCATCGTCATGGGGCCGGTCTATCGCGTCAGGATAGACGGCGCCTATCAACTGATGGCAGCGAACTACCGGATGCAGGGCGAGTATAATTACTGCCTCTATCAGTTCCCGCTGGATAGCGGGCGCGGCAAGCTGGCCTATGAATCGTCACGCGATACCGAGGGTTTCGTCGTGGCGCCCGATGGCTATCTGGTTGCCTATTCCGAATTCGACGAGATGCGCAAGGAATGGCGGCTCTATTACAATATGGCGCCGCGCGGTAAGATGGAGAACTTCAAGGTCATCCACCGGATGAAGGAGGCGCTCGACTATCCGTCGCTGGAGGGCCTCGGCCGCGATGGCGCCTCTGTGGTCGTCTATTTCAGCAAGGGCGAGGCCAAGGGCGAATATCACGAGATTTCCGCCGACGGGGTGCTGGGGCCTTCGCTCGATACCAGCGACTATATCAGCACCTCGCCCCTCTACCATCCGGTGACCCGCCGCCTGGCCGGCTTCTCCCATCATGACGACTGGGTAGGCTATGATTACACCGATCCGCTCCTGAAGAAGATAGCCGACGCCCTGCCGGAACTGATGGGCGCCGATTATCGCACGGCCATCATCGAATTTGCCGAAGACCCGCGCAAGATGATTCTCTACGGCGAAAACGCCGAGGATGCCGGCACCTATTATTTCGCCGATCTCTCTACCGGCGCGCTTCAGGTGCTGAGCCAGAACTACGAAGATCTGCCCGTCGAATGGATCACTGAAAAGACCGCCATCACCTACAAGGCGGCCGATGGGATGGAAATCCCCGGCTACCTGACCCTGCCGCATGGCAAGGCGGCGGAGAACCTGCCGCTGATTGTCCTGCCGCATGGCGGACCACAGGTGCGCGACACGATCAGCTTCGACTGGCAGACGGAGGCCCTGGCTTCGCGCGGCTATGCGGTGCTGCAGCCCAATTTCCGCGGCTCCGGCGGCTACAGCAGCGGCTTCGCCATCGCCGGCCATGGTGAATTCGGCCGCAAGATGCAGACCGATCTCAGCGATGGCGTGCGCTACCTGGTCAAGAAAGGCATGGTCGATCCGAAGCGTGTGGCGATCATGGGCGCCTCATATGGTGGCTATGCGGCCCTGGCCGGTGCCACGCTAGATCCCGGCATCTATAATTGTGCCGTATCGATCGCCGGCGTCAGCGACCCGAAAAGCTTTATCAGCTTTGTGGCCGAAAAGACCGACAGCCGCAGCAGTTCGAGCGTCCTCTACTGGAAGCAGTTCATGGGCGATCCGAATACTTACGATGACATCTCGCCGGTCAAGCAGGCCGCCCGGGCCGCCTGCCCGGTCCTGCTGATCCACGGCACGGACGACACCGTGGTGCCGATCGACCAGAGCCGGCGCATGGAAAGCGCTCTGAAACACGCCGGCAAGCCGGTTGAATTCGTCACCTACAAGGGCCAGGACCACTGGGAAACCGTCGGCTCGTCACGCATCGAAATGATGAAGGCCGCCCTGGCCTTTATCGAAAAATATAACCCGGCAACTTGACTGGAGGCAGCCATGACCATTTCATTCAACCGCCGGCATCTGATGACTGGCGCCGGTGCCGCAGCTCTTACGACGATTGTTGGAGCGAAAGCCCTTGCGCAGGCGCCCACTCTTCCGCCTGCCCCCAAACCGGAAGACTGGGCCAAGGCGGAAAGCATTCGCAATGTCTGCCTGTCTCCCAGCGGCCGCAAGATTGCCTATTTGCAGGAAAAGGAAGGCGTCAAATTTATCATCACGCATGATCTGGATACCAAGCAGGGACAAACCTTCAACATCGGCGTGGCCAAGGTCTCTTCACTTGCATGGGTGGACGACAGCCATTTAGCTGTATCAACCTTCGCTACTGGAAAGATCGAACGCTTCGCCGGCGGACGGCAGACCTTCACCATAGTCAGCGTTTATAATATCGCCTCCCCAGCGATTAACACCCTTTTCGCAGATTTGGCCGGATTCGAAAGTTTTGTAACCGGCAATGTTAACGTCATAAACTACAAGGGGAAGGCGCAAATTACGGCGTCGAGTTACAAAACAGGCTTTGAAGACGAGGCCCATTTTCTCTATCGTTTTAGTCTCGATGGCAGCGGCGCCTCTGTAATGGATAGGGCGCCTATTGGCACCCGAAGCTGGATTATGACACCGCAGGGCGATCTCGTCGCCCGCACGATTTATTCCGACAAGTCGAAAACCTACAGCATTGAATACAATTCTGGTGGCTGGAAAGAAATATACAGCCTAAAGTGCGACATCGACCGCCCCTATGTTGCTGGTCTGGGCCGGGACGGCAAGTCACTGGTCGTCTTTATGCCAACCGAGGACGGCGAAGGCATGTATTATGAAATGGCGCCCGATGGCAAACTTTCGGCGCCATTGGTGAAGAGTGCTATTAACGAAACCCCTACCTTTGACCCCATAACCTTCTGCCTGAACGGCATCCGGACATATGATGGCTGGTCTCATTATAGCTACTTCGCCGCCGTTGATCAGGATATTGTCAAAAAGACCGAAAAGGCCATGGAGGGCTATCGGTTCGCCATCATTGAACGGGGGATCAACCCCCTACAGGTGATTGTGTATAGTGAAGGATCAGACGACGCCGGCACCTACTATTACATTGATTTTCGCACCGGCGAAGTGGTGACGATCGGCTATGCCTATCCGGACATTCCAGTCGAGTGGATAACCAGCAAGTCGGTTATTACTTATAAAGCCGCTGATGGCACTCAGATAGAAGCCTATCTCACCCTGCCTCCTAATCGGGAGGCTAAAAATCTGCCTCTGGTCGTTCATCCGCATGGCGGCCCACAGGCACGGGATGGAGTAGGTTTCGACTCAGAAGTTCAGGCCTATGCCTCATGTGGCTATGCCGTTTTGCAGCCCAATTTCAGAGGATCGGAAGGCTACGGCGTCAAGTTTACCGAAGCGGGTTACGGCCAGTGGGGGCGCAAGATGCAGACTGATCTATCAGACGGCGTTCGTTATCTTGCCAGCCAGGGAATCGTTGATCCAAAACGTGTTTGTATCAGCGGTGCCTCTTATGGCGGCTATGCAGCCCTGGCAGGCGCCACGCTTGACACCGGCATCTATAATTGTGCCGTCGATGTCGCCGGCATCTCCGATATTCGCCAATTCCTCGACCGCGAGCGTCCTGCCGACGCCATGTATGTACCGGCCTCCTATCGTTACCTGCAACGTTTTCTCGGCGACGAAAAAACGCTCGATGACATTTCGCCGATCAAGCATGTCGATAAATGCAATATCCCGGTGCTGATCGTCCACGGCAAGGACGACACTGTGGTCGAGTTTTCACAAAGCGCCAATATGGCAAAAGCCCTGAAAGCCGCTGGCAAGGATGTAACCTTCCAGCCTTATGAGCATGAGGACCACTGGCAGACCAACGAAGCCGCGCGGACTGATATGTACAAGACGATTATTGCCTTCATCGAAAAATATAATCCACCCACATAACAAAAAAGCCGCCGGATCGTTCCGGCGGCTTTTTCATTGAGATGAAGCGCCTTTACAGCACGTTCACGGCGACCTTTTCTTCGGCGCGCGTGATCAGCGGATTGCGCAGGCCGTAGGCATAGGGCGCGGCGGTGATCTCGAATACGTCGCCGTCCTTGGTCTGGACGCCATCGGCGAAGGAGGCCGTGGCCGTGCCGAAGCAGTGGACATGGACATCGCCCGGCTGGCGGAACAGGTCATATTTGAAGTGGTGATGCTCCAGGTTGGCGAAGGTGTGGGACATATTATCCTCGCCCGAGATGAACGGCTTTTCCCAGATGACCTCCCAAGAACCTGAATGCTCGCGCCAGATGCGCGAGGTGCCGCGCACGTCCTTGGGCAGTTCCCCGGTCAGGATCTCGACGCCGAGCGAGGCCGGGCGCAGCTTGGAATGGGCCAGCCACAGATAGTTCTGCTTTTCGGTAACATGGTCGGAAAACTCGTTGGCCAGGGCATAGCCGATCCGGTACGGCGCGCCGTCATCGCCGATAACGTAAATGCCGGCCATTTCCGGCTCCTCGCCGCCGTCTTCGGCGAAGGAGGGCGACTGCAGTTCGGCACCGGGGCCGACCAGTTGCGTGCCGTTGCCCTTGTAGAACCATTCCGGTTGAGCGCCGACCTTGCCGGCTTCCGGCTTGCCGTCCTTCACACCCATCAGGAACATGCGCATGGAATCGGTCTGGGTTTCAGCCGCGGCCGCAGCCTTGTGCATCTTGTCGCGGCCTTCGGCGGAACCCAGGTGGGTCAGGCCGGTGCCGGTGACGTGCAGGTGGGCTGCGTCCGGATGATCGATCGGCGCCAGCACGCGGCCTTCGGAAAGCGCCAGGGCGACATCGACGTCCTCGCCAAGCCCCTGAACCGCGACCTGCGCGTCAAGAGACTTGCCGGCGGCGATGGCCTTGCGCGCCAGTTCATAGGTGGAACTGACGCCATTGATGGCGCGCGCGGAACCATCGTCCTGGCCCGCCAGAACGCGGCGTTCGCCTTCTTGGGTAACAATCTGTATAAGGCGCAAGGTCATGACGGTTTTCCTCTTTTTGCGGGCATGGCTTCTTTCGCCCACCATTAACTCAGACAAATGGCTATAACAGCCGCTCTTTAACTTGTAAATTCACTTTGTCAAACAGACAATTCAATGTCATGTGTGGACTATGAGGAAACCTATATCGAATATGCCCCAGGACGAGCGGTCTACAGGCAACCGGTTGAAGATCAGCAACCCCCGCCCCCTGCGCGGTGAACCCCATAACGCCGCCACTCACGGCCATACCATGTATCAGGGCCGTCTGCACGGCGCCCTGGCGCATCGGCTGGGCGTCGATATCCTGCGCGGCACGTTCAAGTCCGGCGAGATCCTGCCCAATGAAATCGAATCGAGTTCCAAGCTCGACATCTCGCGTTCGGCCTACCGCGAGGCGATTCGCATCCTGGCGGCCAAGGGCATGGTGGAAAGCCGTCCCAAGACCGGCACCCGCGTCACCGAACGCGAGCGCTGGAACCTGCTCGACCCTGAAGTGCTCGGCTGGATGTTCGAGACCGAACCCAGCCAGGACTTTATCAAATCCCTCTTCGAGTTGCGCCTGATCACCGAACCGGCCGCCGCCGAACTGGCCGCCATCCGCCGCACCGACGAACAGGTCGAGACCATGCGGTCGGCGCTGGAAATCATGAAGCGCGACACCCTGCAAACCGAAACCGGCCGCCGGGCCGATCTCGAATTCCACCACGCCCTGATCCAGGCCACCGGCAATGAGGCTCTGGCCTCGCTGTCCAGTTCCATTGAAGCCGCCGTTTCCTGGACCACGCGTTACAAGGCCCGCCACAACGCCCTGACCCGTGACCCCGTGCCCGATCACGAACGCGTTTTCGAGGCGATCGAGCGCCGTGATGCGGGCGGTGCGCGCTGGTGCATGGAATCACTGATCCGCATGGCACACGAAGACACACAAAAAACGTTTCACCCTTAAAAATAGAGTGATCGTGCGCCCAATCCATCCGTCTGCACAGTGGATTTGATGGTTTTTGCGCTTAATTTTGTACGATATATGCTTTTTTTATTGTCCGACTAATGCCCGCGCGGTATGACAGGTCACGACAATCATAAGCGCACGTCCGTAAAGGACGCCCGCCGTGCAGGAATGAACAACCGGCGCCCAAGGGCGTCACAAACGGTTTCAGAGAGGATGTCCCGAATGTCAGTTACGAAAAAAATGGTGCTGGTCGCCAGCCTGAGCGCCCTTAGCCTGGGCGCCATGCTCAGCCTGAACGCGTGCAGCAAGCCTGCCGATAAGGGCGGCGCCACCACGGCCACGACCGGCGTCACCGCGGTCCGCGGCGATTTTGGCAAGCTGTCTGACGGCACGGCCATCGAAAGCGTCACCCTGAAGAACACCAAGGGCATCACCCTCAAGCTGATCACCTACGGCGCCGCCATGCAAAGCCTGATGGTGCCTGACAAGGCCGGCACGCCTGCTGACATCATCATCGGCTATGATTCGATCGAAGGCTACGAAAAGACCCCGAACTACACCAATGTCACGGTCGGCCGTTACGCCAACCGCATCGCCGGCGGCAAGTTCACCCTCGACGGCAAGACCTACACCCTGCCGCTCAACGACAAGACCAACACCCTGCACGGCGGCCCCAAGGGCTGGGACAAGCACGTCTGGGCCATCAAGGACGTCCAGCAGGGCGCTGATTCCGCCTCGGTCACCTTCACCCTGACCTCGCCGGACGGCGACGAAGGCTTCCCCGGCAACGTGATCGCCGAAGTCACCTATACCCTGAATGAAAACAATGACGTCGCCATCTCCTACAAGGCCACGACCGACAAGCCGACCGTCATCAACCTGACCAACCACGGCCTCTATAATCTGGGCGGCATCCCCGCCACCCGCCTGGCCACTGATGCCGAACTGAAGATCGAATCCGACGCCATCCTGCCCGTTGACAAGGCGCTGATCCCGACGGGCAAGGAACTGCCGGTCAAGGGCACGCCGTTCGACTTCACCGCGCCGGCCCTGGTCACCGATCGCGTCAAGATGTCCAATCCGCAGATCACCCTGGCCAATGGCGGAATCGACCACAATTACATCATTCGTGGCGGCGTGACCCCGACCCCGAAACTGGCCGTCACCCTGGAAGACAAGACTTCCGGCCGTGGCATGACCATCTCAACCACCGAGCCAGGCATCCAGATGTATACGGGCAACTTCCTCGACGGCAAGATCGTCGGCAAGGGCGGCCAGTCGCTGGTGAAATATCAGGCCATCGCCTTTGAAGCCCAGCGCTACCCGGACAGCCCCAACCATCCGGCCTTCCCGACGACGCGTCTCGATCCGGGCCAGACCTATACCCAGACTACCGTTCAACACTTCTACACCCTGAAATAACCACAAAGTAAAATCCTGATGTCCGACTCCTCAAAACCCAAACTGCGTTCCCGTGCCTGGTTCGATAATCCGGAAAAGCCCGACATGACGGCGCTTTATGCCAGCTGGTATATGAATTACGGGCTGTCGCTCGATGAACTGCAGTCCGGCAAGCCGATCATCGGCATTGCCCAGACGGGGTCGGACCTCAGCCCCTGTAATCGCCAGCATATTCAGTTGGCCCAGCGCATCCGTGAAGGTATCCGGGAAGCCGGCGGTATCGCCATCGAGTTCCCGGTCCACCCGATCCAGGAAACCGGCAAGCGCCCGACGGCGGGCCTTGACCGCAACCTGGCCTATCTCAGCCTGGTCGAAACGCTGTACGGCTATCCGCTTGACGGCGTCGTCCTCACCATCGGCTGCGACAAGACCACCCCGGCCTGCCTGATGGCCGCCGCCACGGTCAACATTCCGGCCATCGCCCTCTCGGTCGGCCCCATGCTCAATGGCTGGTATAAGGGCGAGCGTACCGGTTCGGGCACGATCGTCTGGAAGGCCCGTGAAATGATGGCGGCCGGCGAGATCGACTACCAGGGCTTCATCAAGATGGTGGCCTCCTCGACCCCATCGCCCGGCTTCTGCAACACCATGGGTACGGCCACGACCATGAACTCCCTGGCCGAAGCCCTTGGTATGCAACTGCCCTACGCCGCTGCCATTCCCGCGCCGCACCGCGACCGTTCGGAATGTGCCTGGCGTACCGGCCTGCGTATCGTCGACATGGTCAAGGAAGATCTGAAGCCTTCGGACATCCTGACCAAGGAAGCCTTTATCAACGCCATCCGCGTCAACTCGGCCATCGGCGGCTCCACCAATGCGCCGATCCACCTCAATGCCCTGGCGCGCCATATCGGCGTCGATCTCAAGGTCGAGGAATGGCAGACCTATGGTGAAGAAGTGCCGCTGCTGGTCAATCTCCAGCCCGCCGGCGAGTATCTCGGCGAGGACTACCACCATGCCGGCGGCGTGCCGGCGGTCGTCAACCAGTTGATGAAGCACGGCCTCATCCATGAAAACGCCATGACCGCCAATGGCAAGACGATGGGCGAAAACTGCCGTAACGCAGTGATCGAAGATCCGAATGTCATCAAGACCTTCGAGCAGCCGCTGAAGGAACGCGCCGGCTTCCGCGTGCTGTCCGGCAACCTGTTCGATTCCGCCGTGATGAAGGTATCGGTCGTCAGCCAGGAATTCCGTGAACGTTACCTGTCGAACCCCGCCGATCCGGAAGCCTTTGTCGGCCGAGCCGTCGTCTTTGACGGTCCGGAAGACTATCACCACCGCATCGACGATGAATCGGAAAACATCGACGAACACTGCATCCTGTTCATGCGTGGCGCGGGCCCGATCGGTTTTCCGGGCGCGGCCGAGGTCGTCAATATGCGGGCGCCGGATTACCTGATCAAGCGCGGCATCCACTCGCTGGCCTGTATCGGCGATGGCCGCCAGTCGGGCACCTCCGGTTCGCCTTCGATCCTAAACGCCTCTCCGGAAGCGGCGGCGGGCGGCAATCTCGCCCTGCTGCGCAACGGCGACATGGTCCGTGTCGACCTGCTGAAAGGCACTGTCAACGTCCAGATCAGCGACGAGGAACTGGCCGAGCGCCGCTCCGCCCTCGAAGCCGCCGGCGGTTACAAATACCCCGCCAGCCAGACCCCGTGGCAGGCCATCCAGCGCTCGATCGTCGGCCAGATGGGCACCGGCGCCTGCCTGGAAGACGCTGTCCCCTTCCAGCGCATTGCCCAGACAAAGGGCCTGCCGCGCGACAACCACTAGCCTAACGCGCCCCGCTGGTCTGCAAAGTCTCATCCGGCTGCGATACGTTCCTCACGTACAAGAGTACGTCTGAGGCCCGCTTACGGCGGTACGTTTCTCACCGGCCAACACTTTTCGCCACAGCGGAACGCGTTATGCGCTGCGGCGCCCTGCAAGGAGAAACGCCGATGCCGCTTTTCAAAACCGCCTTGCTGACGGTCGCGCTTTTCATGAGCGCGGCCGTTTCCGCATCCGCCGGCAGTTTTCCGGTGAAGATCGAGGTGGATGCCGCGAAGACCACCGCCCCCGTCGAGCCGATCTGGCGCTTCTTTGGCGCCGACGAGCCCAACTACGCCACCATGAAAGACGGTCGCCAACTGATCGGCGAACTGGGCGCGCTCGCTCCCGGTCATGTCTATTTTCGCGCCCATAACCTGCTCAGTACCGGCGACGGCACCCCGGCCTTCAAGTGGGGCAGCACCAATGCCTATACGGAAGATGCGCAGGGCCATCCGGTCTATAACTGGACGATCATCGACCATATCTTCGACACCTATCTGGCGCGCGGCGTGAAGCCCTATGTCGAGGTCGGTTTCATGCCGGAGGCGCTCTCCACTAATCCCGAACCCTATCAGCATTCATGGCGCCCCGGCCTCGACTACCGCGACATCAAAACTGGCTGGGCCTATCCGCCGAAGGATTACGGCAAGTGGGAGCAACTGGTCTATCAGTGGGTGAAGCACTGCGTCGAACGCTATGGCCATGACGAGGTGGCAAGCTGGTACTGGGAAACATGGAACGAGGCCAATCTCGATTTCTACTGGGGCGGCACGCGCGAGGAATTCTTCAGGCTGCATGAAGTCACCGTCAAGGCCGTGCGCCGCGCCCTGCCCGACGCCCGCGTCGGCGGGCCAGACATGGCCGGCTCCGACAAGAGTTTCCTCACCGGCTTCATGGACCATATGGCGCAGACGCAGACACCGACCGACTTCCTGTCCTTCCATGCCAAGGGCGCGCCGGAGTTCGTCGACGGACCAAATGGCGGTCATGTCCGCATGGGCATCGCCCAGCAGCTAAAAGGGGCCGACAACGCCTTCGCCACCATCGCCGCGCGGCCGGACTTCAGGGACAAGCCGATCATCATCGGGGAGTTCGATCCGGAAGGCTGCGCCGCCTGCCAGGGCCCGGCCAATGCCTATCGCAATGGCACCATGTATTCGAGCTATACCGCGGCCACCTTCCCGCGCGTCGCTGAACTGGCGCAGCGGCGCGGCGTCAAGCTGAAAGGCGCGCTCAGTTGGGCCTTCGAATTCGAGGACCAGCGCTATTTCGCCGGTTTCCGCCAACTGGCCAGCAATGGCATCGACATGCCGGTGCTCAATGTTTTCCGCCTGTTTGCCCAGATGAAGGGCCAGCATCTGGCGGCCACATCAGATCACGAAACCCCACTCGACGCCGTTCTCTCCGGCGGTGTGCGCGGGGATGCCGATGTGGGGGTGACGGCAGCGCGTGATGGCGACACTATAACCGTGCTTGTCTGGCATTATCATGATGACGCCGTCGCCGGCCCTGACGCGGCGGTCTCACTGGCGCTCGATCATCTGCCGGCGGTCTTCCGCAACGGCGCGATCATGACCCGCTATCGCGTCGACAAGGATCACGCCAACAGCTTTGCTGCCTACCAGGCCATGGGCTCGCCGCTGGCGCCGGATAACGCGCAATATGCTGCTCTGAAAAGCGCCGCCGAACTCAAGCCAGACGCGCCTGTGGTCGTAAAGGACGGCCACCTGACCTTTGACCTGCCGCGCCAGGGGGTCACCCTGCTGGTGCTGAAACCGGCGTCTTAAAGCAAAAGCTCCTCCCCTCTTGGAGGGGAGGTGGCGAGCAAGCGAGGCCGTCAGGCGAAGCGCGTCGAGACGGAGGGGTAAGATCACCGCCGCCGGAAAGCAATGGCGTCTTAAGCCGTCTCATCCTGCCGCAGGGTCAGCACCTGCACACCTGTCGCGGTCACCGCCACTGTATGCTCCCACTGCGCCGACAGCTTGCCATCGCGCGTCACCACCGTCCATTCGTCGTCCAGCGTCATGGTTTTGGCGCTGCCCTGGTTGAGCATAGGCTCGATGGTGAAGGTCATCCCCTCTTTCAGGGTCTGGCCGGTGCCGGCGCGGCCGAAATGCAGGATGCTCGGTTCCTCGTGCATCTCCCGGCCGATGCCATGACCGCAGAAATCCCGCACCACGCTGTAGCCATGCGCCTTGGCGTGCTTTTCAATGGCATGGCCGATGTCGCCCAGGGTCGCCCCAGGGCGCACAGCGCGGATGCCCTTCCACATGGCTTCCTGCGTTACACGGACCAGCCGCTTCGCCGCCGCCGGGACATTGCCGATCAGATAAGTCTTGCTGGAATCGGCGATAAAGCCGTCCTTTTCCAGGGTGATATCGAGATTGACGATATCACCATCCTTCAGCACGTCCCTGGCCGACGGCACGCCATGGCAGATGACCTGATTGATCGAACTGTTGAGCACATAGGCAAAGCCGTACTGCCCCTTACTGGCCGGCCGCGCCTTCAGGTCCTCGACAATGAAGCGTTCGACCTGGTCGTTGATATCGAGCGTCGAACGGCCGATCAGGGTTTGCCGGTCAAGCATATGAAACACCTCGGCCAGCAGCTTCCCGCTTTGCGCCATCAGGCGCAGATCATCAGGCGTCTTGATCATGCGCCAATCCTGCGGCGTGAAGCCCATCTATGCGAACGCCGGCGCTGCGAAACTGCTGGCGGACAATCTCATTGAAGGTCAGGCCCGGATTGGCCTCGGCAATCATGCCGATACGCATCCAAAATTCCGCCTGCGCATTGATCGACCGGCACATGACGCTGCCGGCCTTGCGCACCTCCTCGTGGAGATCATCATCGATCTTCAGAATGCCCATCACACGATCCATATATGGTTTATGTACAAATCATATAAACTTTCCGCCATTTTCGCAAGCCAGGGCCAGTGACGAAAAAGGCTTAAGCGACCGGCGCGCCTTATTTTATTCGGCGCACATATTGACACCGGTGTCACATTCAAGCCTATTGGCGGGATAACAGAAAACAGGGATACGTCATGACGCCTGCCAGCGCTCCGCCCTCATCCGGCACTCAGAAACCCAGCCACTACCGCTGGACAATATGCGGCCTGCTGCTGGCGGCCATCGCCATCAACTATGTCCACCGCCAGATGATCGGCGTCCTGAAAGGACCGCTTTCCGCCGAAATGGGCTGGACCGAAGAAGGTTATGCCGACGTTGTTTTCTGGTTCCAGGCCGCCTATGCCCTGGGCTTCCTGGCCTGGGGACGCATCCTCGATAAGATCGGCGCGCGCATCGGCTATACCCTCGCCTTCTCGGTCTGGACCTTGGCCCATATGTTCACCGGCGCGGTGACCTCCGGCCTGCAATTTACCCTGGCGCGCGTCGCGCTCGGTATCGGGGAATCGGGCAGTTTCCCGTCCAGTCTCAAGGCGGTGACCGAATGGTTCCCGCAGCGTGAACGGGCCCTGGCCACCGGCATCTTCAATGCCGGCTCCAATATCGGCGCTATCATCGCGCCGCTGATCGTGCCGATGATTGCGCTCGGCGCCGTCAGCCTCAATTTCGGTTTCGGTCCCATCAATCTGCCGGGCCTCGACTGGGGCTGGCGCGGCGCCTTCTATGTCACCGGCGCCCTCAGCCTGATCTGGGCCGTGGTCTGGTGGGTCATGTACCGCCGCCCGACCGAACACGCCCGTGTCAATGCCGCCGAACTGGCCCTGATCCAGAGCGATCCCGCCGACCATGTCGACAAGGTGCCGTGGTTCAAACTGCTGTTCGTAAAGGAAACCTGGGTCTTTGCGCTTGGCAAGTTCTTCATCGACCCAATCTGGTGGCTGTGGCTGTTCTGGCTGCCGGATTTTTTCCAGAAAAACTACGGGCTCGACCTGAAATCTTTCGGCCCGCCGGTTATTGCCGTTTACCTGCTGTCCGATGTCGGCAGCGTGGCTGGCGGCTGGCTGTCCTCGAACCTGATCAAGCGCGGCATATCGGTCAATATGGCACGCAAGGTAACGCTCCTGATCTGTGCCTTGTGCGTCCTGCCGGTGTTGCTGGCCCAGGGCACCAGCAATCTGTGGCTCGCCGTGCTTATCATCGGCGTGGCGGCCGCCGCCCACCAGGCGTTTTCGGCCAATCTCTACACCCTGCCGTCCGACCTTCTGCCGCGCTCCGCCGTTGCCTCCGTCATCGGCATCGGCGGCATGGCCGGCGCCGTCGGCGGTATGTTCATGTCGAAATTCGTCGGCTATATCCTCGACAAGACGCACAACTATTCCATCATCTTCATGATTGCCGCCTTCACCTATCTGGTGGCTTTTGGCGTCGTTCACCTCCTGAGCCCCAAGCTAAAGCGCAACCAAACAATTGGCCAATAGCACTTTTATAATCAGTAGCGCTTCTTTAAAATCTGTGTATTCCTTTAGGTTCAGGGGAGAGTCTCAGGCCGGCGGCGCTTGTGGCATCCCCTGACAAGGCCGCGAAAAGCGGCAGATTACGGAGGGGTATGTCGTGTCTATTCGCGCGCGGATTCTGATCCTGGTCGGCTGTTTCGCCCTGATGGCGTTTACCGTTACCGGCCTCGGCCTCCTGACCATCAGCGATTACAATCGCATGATGAAGGACTACGACCACGCCTATGACAGCACCTGGCGCGGCGAACGCTTCAACCACCTGATCAGCAATGTCGTCATGGAAACGCGCGGCATCTATATCGCGGTCGATGACAAGCAGCGCGACGGCTTCCTCAGCAATATGGCCGCCGATCTTAACGAGATGGAAAGCTTCATCCATAAGTGGCAGGTCGACGCTGCGCCGGCCGAAAAACCGCAGATCGATTCCCTGGCCGCCCAGGCAACGGGCTTTATCAGCCTGCGCCGGCATGTCATCGAACTGGCCAGGAGCGGCGATATCGCCGGCGCCGAAGCCCTGAGCACAAGCAATCGGGATGACCGCATCGGCTTCCAGGTCCAGGTCGAGAACCTGGTGCAGAAGACCCGCAAGGATCTGGCCGCCGCAAAGGCCGAAGCCGACCATTTCAACAAGCGCCGCGCCAGCGATTTCCTGCTCACCGCCCTGATCGGCATTGCCATCATCATGGCGATCTCTCTGTGGATCGTGTCGCACTTCATCACCGATCCGTTGCGCAACCTGGCTTCGGCCATCATCCGGACCTCCAAGGGAGAATATGATCAGGTCATCGAGGAAACCGATGGCCAGGACGAGGTCTCATCCGTCTGGCGCGCCCTGGCCGTGCTCAAGGAACGCGCCCAGGAGGCCGAGCGCCTGGCCGCCGCCAAGGCTGCGGAAGAGCATGAGAAAGAACTCAAGCTTAGAGAAATCCTTCTGGATTAGCCTGGCCTAAGGCTTATCGACCACCATCTTGCCGATCGGCGCCAGGGCCAGTTGCGCCAGTTGGATGTCCTTGAAGGCGAACGGAATGCCGATGATGGTCACCGCCTCGGCAATGGCCACCAGCACATGCGACAGGGCGATATACCAGCCGGCGAACACGAACCAGATAACATTCAGGAAAACGCCCAGGCAGCCCGTGCCAAGATCGCTTTCGCCGGTATGGGCTTCCCGGTCGACAATCTGACGCCCGAAGGGCCAGAAAACGAACCCGGCGATCCGCCAGGCGGCGAAAGCCCAGGGCAGGCCCACTATGGTGCAGGCCAGGATCAGCCCGCCGAAAAGCCACAGGCAGCCCGAAATAAAGCCGCCGAAAATGAACCACAGGATGTTGAGCAGCAGCGTCACGAAAGCGCCTCCGGACTGGAAAAGTAACGGGTGCAGTATGCCCGTCCCCGCGCGAACGTCATCTTAATTTTCCGTCACTTATGAGACTGCGACGGCGCGCCATCCGCGCGGACCCGGTTACCTGTGATCACAGAACCGTGCGATGGACTCCGCACCTGATGAGGCATATACTTAAAGGAGACTACCAGCCTTCGCACCCGCAGGGCGAAAACCTTGAAAACGCTTCAAACTGCGCGCGAAGACTATAGCCCGCCCACCTCGTTTACTTGAGTTTGCGAATTAAAGTCTCAAGTAACCGAACAGTACGGTACGGTAATTGGAGATATCCGAGAGCCGGATTTTAACATGTCTTTACCGGAGCCCCCTGCCTATGGCCGACCTGATCAACCTCAACAAGGTTAGAAAAGCCAAGAAAAAACAAGATGAAAAAAGCAAAGCCGAGGAAAATCGTATTGTCTACGGCATTTCAACCACTGTTAGAAAACAGGAAAAGCTAAGGCAAAAAAGAGATGCGCAAAAACTTGGACAGAAACGCCTCACAACCGAGGCTGACAATAAAAAAGGTTGACGACATTCAATAAAAGACCCCAGATTAACTTCACTCACTGACGTGAGGTTAAATAATACCAGAGGTCATCATGAATAAACTGACCCCAGTGAAAGCCGGAGGCTCATCAGGCGTTTCACACCAAGCGGAGGCATGTCTTCATGAAATCGGAGGAAAACAATGCCTGGTCTAAAAAAACGTTCCGTAAACCTCGCCGGCCACGCCACATCGGTCGCCCTGGAGCCCGAATTCTGGGCGGTTCTGGAAACGATCTCGAAGGACCGTCGAATCAGCCTGGCCGCCCTGATAGCCGAGCTTGACTCAAAACGCGGGGCGAGCCTGCTGGCCTCATTCTGCCGTTTGTCGGCCCTGGCCTATGTGCAAAACAAGGGCGGCGCGGTCCGGCGCAAAAAATCTTCCGAAGGCTGAGAAACCGCCGAACCTCACTTCCGTATCGCGGAAAGGTTGAGAACGGCGGTATTTTTAAACTCCGGTGAATAACACAGTTACGCTAAATGAGGCATCCGCAGCCCGGATATGTCAGGGCCGGGCTATGGGATTGCTGAATGCGCGTTCACTTTTTGTGCTAATTCCGGTGATCACGGCCATTTCGCACTTGGCGCGGCCCGCAACTGCGATTAACTGAGGGGCATGACCACATCGCCCTCCATAAGCCAGATGGCTGCCGCCCGTCCCGACTTTTTCACCGGCCTCAATCCGGAGCAGGAGTCGGCTGTCCGTACCGTGCAGGGACCGGTGCTCGTGCTGGCCGGCGCCGGCACCGGCAAGACGCGCGTGCTCACCACCCGCATCGCCCATATTCTGGCGCAGGGGCTGGCCCGGCCGTGGGAAATCCTCTGCGTTACCTTCACCAATAAGGCGGCGCGCGAAATGCGCGAGCGGGCGCAGAAGCTGATCGGCGCCTCGGCCGAGGGTCTGCAAAATCTCGGCACCTTCCATTCGATCGCGGCGCAAATACTGCGCCGCCATGCCGAACTGGTCGGGCTGAAATCGAGCTTCAATATCCTCGATGACGACGATCAGGTGCGCCTGCTGAAGGCGATCTTCGAGCAGGAAAACATCGATCAGAAGCGCTATACGCCCAAGTCTTTCGCCTGGCATATCGACCAGTGGAAGAACAAGGGCCTGACGCCGGACAAGGTGAAAGGTGGGGAAGGCAGCGAGTTCGCCGGCAACCGCGGCGTCAAGCTCTACCAGATGTACCAGGACCGCCTGCGCATCCTCAATGCCTGCGATTTCGGCGACCTGTTGCTGCACAATCTCGAAATCCTGACCAAACACCCGGACATCCTGGAGACCTATCACCGCAAGTTCAGATATGTGCTCGTGGACGAGTACCAGGATACCAATGTTGCGCAGTATCTCTGGCTGCGCCTGCTGACCAATGCCGACCGCAACCTGTGCTGCGTCGGTGACGACGACCAGTCGATCTATGGCTGGCGCGGCGCCGAGGTCGATAATATTCTCAAGTTCGAGCGCGACTATCCCGGCGCCAAGGTCATCCGGCTGGAGCGCAATTACCGATCAACGCAACATATCCTGGCCGCGGCCGCGGGCCTGATCAAGGCCAATACCGCCCGTCTTGGCAAGACGCTTTTTACCGATCAAAAAGGCGGCGACAAGGTCCAGGTCCAGGGCCTGTGGGATGGCGCGGCCGAAGCGCAGTTTGTGGCCGAAGACATGGAGCGCCTCCACAAGGGCACCCGTGATTCCGATCCGCGCAAGTGGTCGGACATGGCGGTGCTGGTGCGCGCCTCCTTCCAGATGCGCGCCTTTGAAGAGCGCTTCGTCATGCTGCAAATCCCCTACACGGTGGTCGGCGGCCCGCGCTTCTTCGAACGTGCCGAAATCCGCGACGCCATCGCCTACCTCCGCCTGATCCAGTCGCCCGACGACGACCTGGCCTTCGAGCGCATCATCAATGTGCCCAAGCGCGGCATCGGCGACGCCACCGTGCAAAAACTGCTGCAACAGGCGCGCCTGGCCGGCGTCAGCGTCATGACCGCCGTGCGCGACCTGATCCAGACCGACGAACTGCCCGCCCGCGCCAAGACGCCACTGGTCGGCTTCATGCGCGATTTCACCCGCTGGCTGGACTTAAGCCGAGACATGCAGGCCAATGTCCTGCTCGACACCATCCTGACCGACAGCGGATATTACGACATGCAGCGTGCCGACAAGACCTCCGGCCAGACCCGGCTCGATAACCTCAAAGAACTGGGCGACTCGATGGCCGCCTTCGATGATCTGGCGGCCTTCCTGGAGCATGTCTCGCTCGTCATGGACCTGGAGCGCGACAATGGCGGCGACAGCGTCCGCCTGATGACCCTCCACGCCGCCAAGGGGCTGGAATTCCCCGTTGTCTACCTGCCGGGCTGGGAGGAAGGCATCTTCCCTTCGCAGCGTTCCATGGATGAAGGCGGGCTGAAGTCGCTGGAGGAGGAACGCCGCCTGGCCTATGTCGGCATTACCCGCGCCCGCGAACAGGCCCGCATCAGCTTTGTCGCCAACCGCCAGGTCTATGGCCGCTGGACCAACCAGATTCCGTCGCGCTTCGTCGATGAACTGCCGATCGATCATGTCGAGGCCACCTCGCAGACCGGCTATGCCTCGCAAGGCTGGCAATCGCAGCAAAGCCGCTGGGACCGCGCGGGCTATGAGCCCAACTACACCAAGAAAGCGGCAGCCCCCGCCTATGGCGGTGACCTCAGCGGTGTCGATATGAGCCGGCTGGAGACGAAGGCGCGCCCGACCCCGCACCGCCAACCAGCGCCGGTCAAGCCCTCCGCCAAGAATTTCAAACTGGGCGAGCGCGTCTTCCATATGAAGTTCGGCTATGGCCTGATTGTCGAGATCGAAGGCAACAAGCTTATCGTTAATTTTGAGACCTCGGGTGATAAAAAGGTCATAGACAGCTTCGTTGAGCGGGCATAAGGAAGAGGTTTGCACCTGCGAAGACGGTACCGGGGGGTACGTCGCTCGCGGAGGCAACGGAGAACCTGATGCCCGATTCACAAGATCCTGGCGCGAGACAACCTGCCCCTCCCCGCTTCCTGCTGTTTGAATATTCCGAACTGAACCCGGCCATGCGCGCCGATCCGCACGCGCTTTTCGACCCGCAGCGCCGCGAGCGGCCGGTCGAGCACGATGGCATGATTCCCGCCATGCTGATCAGCGCCTATGGCGTGGGCCGCGAAAGCCTGATGGACCGCTCGCTGTCGCGTAATTTCGACGACGCCGCGCCGGAAAATCCGGTCATCGCCAATGTCCGCCGTCTGAATGCCGCCATGGCCGCCGAATTCGGCAAGCACGACTCCATGCTGACCCTCGATGATCCGGACCACGGCCGGGTGCGCGGCATTGTCGCCGAAGCCTTCCTGAAGCGCGCCGCCGGGGCGCAAGGGCTGGTGGCCCGCATCATCGACGCGCAGATAGATACCTTGGCCGGTCGTGACAGCTTCGATGCCGTCAATGATTATGCCGCCCGCATCCCCATCCAGGTGCTGGGCACGATCCTGGGCTCACCGCCGGAAATGTTCGAGTCGCTGAAGGTCTGGACCGAGGCCGGCCAACTGGCCTTCGACCCTACCAAGTCGGCCGAACAGGAAAAGCTGGCGCTTGATGGACGCCGCGGAATCCTGAGCCATTTCAAGGAACTGATGGAGGCGCGCCGCGTCGAGCCCCAGGACGACCTGGTCAGCGACCTGCTGGCGGCGCAGGCCGCCGGCGCGCCGATCGATGACAATGAGATCCTGTTCAACCTCTTCGCCCTGCTGGTGGCCGGCCACCTGACCACGGCCGACCTGATCGGCAATGGCATCTACCTGCTGCTGACTCACGATGAGGCCCGGAGGGCCATCCTCGCCGATCCGAAGCTGATCAATGGCGCGATCGAGGAAATCCTGCGTTACGAGCCGCCGATCTCGTTCTCGGCGCGCTTCGCCAAGGCGGATGGCAAAGCCGGGGGCTGCCCCTATCACAAGGGCGACGCCCTGGTGGTCAGCCTGATCTCAGCCAACCGTGACGAAGACCGCATCGACGATCCGCACCGTTTCGACATCTCCCGCCGGCCCAATCCGCACCTGTCGTTCGGCGCCGGCGCCCATATCTGCGTCGGCGCGCCGCTGGCCCGCATCGAAGGCCAGACGGCGATATTGAAGCTGCTGCAACGCTTCCCCAACATGCGCAAGGCCGATGACAGCCCGCCCGACTGGCGCGTCGTTCCCGGCGTTCGCGGCCTGGCGAAGCTGGACGTCCTCACGGCATGATCCGCGCGGCCCTTCTGCTGACAACCGCCCTGCTGGCGTCCCCGCTTCAGGCGGCGGAATCCGACTGGCGCGCGGCCGATCCGCAGAATGTCCTGGTCATCGATACCGAAAAGGGTCGGCTGTACGTCGAACTGCATCCGGAAATCGCGCCCAATGCGGTCGAGCGGGTCAAGCTGCTGGCGCGGCGCGGCACCTATGACGGACTGAAGTTCCATCGCGTCATTCCCGGCTTCGTGGCCCAGACCGGCAATCCGAACAATCACGACAGCGGCAAGACGGAACTGCCCAACCTGAAGCCGGAATTCCGCTTCCGCCTGAACGCCGCCATGCCGCATACCGTGGTGGCGCGGCCGGCGGGTCTCAATGAGGGCTTCATGGGCGCCCTGCCCTATGTCTCGGTCGATGAAACGCGCATGGACGCCAATCCTGACCAGGCGGTACATGCCTGGGCGACGCATTGCACCGGCACGATGGGCATGGGCCGTGATGACATGCCCGTCGATTCGGCCAATTCAGAAATCTATTTCATGCTGGCGCCCACCCAGCGGCTCGATCACGAATACACCCTTTTCGGTCAGGTGATCGCTGGTGGCGATGTGCTGCAATCCCTGGCCGCCGGCGAGCCGCCCGCGCATCCGGATTCGATGCTCTATGTCCGGGTGCTGGCGGATATGCCCAAAGCCCCGCGCATCGACATCCTGAAAACCGACAGTGCAGCTTTCAAATCCCTGGCCGATCAGGTGCGCGCGGCGAAAGGCGCCGATTTTTCCATCTGCGACCTCACTGTACCGGTGCGGGTGATCCCGTGACGGAGTGGATTACCGCGGGCAAGGTCCGGGCGCGGGAAACACCCGACGGCATCGAGATCATGATCGACGGCCTGACCACCCAGGCCAAATATTACAAGCCCCTGGTCTATGAGTTCTTCCGCAAGGAATGGCGCGGCTCACGCGCCGCCTGGGGCGATTACGCCGTCGAAATCCGTATGGAACATATCGGCGATCCGCCGTGGATGGACCTCGACAACCTCGCCAAGGCCCTGCTCGATGCCATCAAGGGCTTTGTCTTTCATGATGACAGCCAGGTGGCCCGCCTGCTGGTCGAGCGTCATCCCGGAGACCGCGAGCAGATCCATATCCGGGTGTACGCGCTTAAGCATCAGGCCTGACGACATTACTAAAATCCTCCCCTCTTGGAGGGGAGGTGACGCGGCGAAGTCCGCGGCGGAGGGGTAAGGGCACGAAGGCCAACTCAGGTTACTACCCCTCCACCGCTTCGCGGTCCCCCTCCCCTCCAGTGGGGAGGATTTTTGGATATGACTTCAATTACATATCTTCCGCCTTAAGCAGCCGCGTCAGGGTCTGCGCATTGCGGATCGCATTGGCGCCATAGTCGTTGTTGAAATAAACCCAGATGCGCTTCGCGCCACTGGCCTTGATGCGCCTGGCCCAATCGGCCAGTTCGACGTCGGAATAGTCATAGCGATACCATTTTTCCGGGCCATGAAACCGGATATAGACGTCATCGGCCGTGCGGATCATGTCGTCCGGCAGTTTCGGCCCGCTGCACGAACAGAAGATGATGCCATTGGCGCGAAAGGCGGCATAGACCGCTTCGTTCCACCAGCTTTCATGGCGGAACTCGACGACATTGCGCCGGCTGTGATCGAGCTGAGACACAATCCGCTCCAGCCTGTCCGGCGCATAGTGGAAGCTGGCCGGAAACTGGAACAGGAAGCAGCCCATGCGTTCGCCCAGGACATCGGCGATGTAGCCGAAGTCCTCGATAAGGCCCTGCACATCCTCGAACCGGCGGATATGGGTGATCAGGTCGCACACCTTGACGGTGTACACAAAGTCCCGTCCTTCGGCCTGTCGGAGCCAGTTTTTGACCGTATTGACCGTCGGCCAGGCATAAAAGGGCGCGTTCAGCTCGACCGTGTCGAAATGGTCCATGTAGCAGGGAAACCAGTCTTTCGTCGGCATCTGGGTCGGATAGAACTTGCCGCGCCAGTCCCAGTAAAACCAGCCGGAACAGGCGATATTCACAGCCGGCGGGTTGGACAAAATGGGCTTGGTCTTCGTATCCGCCATCCGGGCTTCCAGTCGGGCCTTGTGCATCTTTTCCGCGCGCATGGCGTTGGCGGCGCGCTGCTTCGCCCGGCGTTCGGCTTTTCTCGACCGCCGTTCTTCCGGCGACCGTTTCGGCTTGTCTGTCAGGCTTCCGTCCATACCGTCAGCATCGGACCACCACCATCAGATTTCAATTATGACTACTACCAGCTCCAGGGCTCCAGCGCCCCCCAGATGGTCAGGATGAAGATATAGAACAGCCAGTAGAGCAGCATCAGGCCATGCGCCACCTTTTGCCAGGTCGGCCAGTCATCGCCATAACGGCCGCGGCCGCTGTAGACGAGGTAATAGGTCGCTACCTGATAAAAGGTGCCGAGCATGGCCACGAAGGCCAGCGCCGAGGCCAGGCGCACCTGCCCCGCCGGCCAGTGGGTGAACAGGCTGCCGGGGTTATCGGCCAGGGCCTCATGCCAGGTATGGAAGATGAAGATGGCCGCCAGCCACAGCAGCGACAGGCAGGCGGAAATAACCGTGGCGCGGCCCTGTTCCTCGGTCGGGTGCTCATTGCGCCCCGGCCCCTTGGCCAGCATGATCCAGACAAAGATGCAGGTGGCGATCATGAGCGCTGTCAGCAGGGTCACGACGGACGGATTATACCACCAGCCAACCCGTTCATAGCGCGCCACATTGCTGGCGGTCTCGAAGCCGGAGACATGCGTGCCATTGGCATTGAAGAGAAAATGCAGTCCGCCGGTCGCCGAAGCCGGACCGGAATCCTCCGTATCCTGCGGCGTGAAAAATCCCGTGGCCGAGGCCGGCACGAAGGCCGACAGGCCGTTCGGCGTACTCAGGATCAGGCGGCCATCGCTATCGACCGTAATATCGACCGTATTGAGCAGACGGGTCACCGCCCCTTCAAGCCCGCCATAGGCGCGTCGGGTCGAGACATACTGGCCGGCGATCGCCCGGTAATAGTCACGATGCTGGGCATAGGCATTGGCCGGTGACGGCATCAGCGGCGGCTTGACCGTATCGCCGCTCAGATGATCGAGCAGCAGGTTCGGATAGCTGGCGGTCAGGGCGGCACCGGTCTGGGTGTTGGCACCGATAAATATGCCGAGGTTCATTTCCGGCACGATGACCATATTGGCGTTGAACCAAAGGGTGGCGCCGCCATGGCCATAGGTGGTGAAATCCGCCGGTGCCTGGCGTATCATCAGGCCCGACGCCCAGCCATTATAGCCTTCCGGCATCTTCAGCAGGGGCTGGCGGAAGGCACTGGCGGAATCGGCATTGAAGAGCTGTATGCCGTCGATCTGGCCATTGCCGAGCATCATCGCCATCAGCCGCGCCATGTCCTGGGCGGTTGAGGAGGCGCCGAGCGCACCGGAGAGCGGAATGGCGTGCTCGAAGGGTTGCGCCTCATAGGTGGCGCCATCCCAGACAAAACCGTCCGACAAATCCTGCGTCAGTTCGGTCGAGAGCGGCGCCGGCAAATCTTCCAGATCGAGCCCTTGCGGGCTGTAGGGTTCGCGCAAGCTCGTATGGGTCATGCCGAGCGGCTGGAAGATGCGGGTTTCCATCAGGGTCGGCACATCCTTCGCCCGTGCCGTCTGTTGCAGCGCGCGCGCCGCCAGGGCCGCGCCGAAATTGGAATAGGCGGAAAATTCACCCGGCTGGCGCACGCGTTTCGGGCGGTGAACACGGAAATAGCTGTCAGCGCCGATCAGACGCGAGCCATTGAGCTGGAACAGGTGGCCGAGGCTGGTATCCTCATAGCCGCTGGTGTGATCCATCAGTTCGCGCAGGGTGATCGGCTTGAACCGGCGGTCCTCGCTGTAGAGATCGGCCGGCAGGTAATTGCCGATCGATGAATCCATCTGGATGCGACCGGCTTCCAGTTCCTGGCGGGCGACGATCCAGGTAAAGGTCTTGGTCACAGAGCCGATGCGGAACAGCGAACTGTTGGGATCGACGCGGCGCAAGGGGGCCAGTCGGTCATAGCCATAGCCTTTAAGCAGCAACGGCGTATTGCCCTGCACGACGGCGACCGTGACGCCCAGCACATGATCGCGCTGCATCAGGGTGCGCACCACCGAGTCGGTGAAGGTTTCGATATCCTCTGCGCTGATCGGCGTGGCGGCCGTGCGCGGCGGCAGGGTGGAAGCGACCACCATCGGCGCGGCCGGTTTCATGACGGCGCCGGGCAGACTTGTCTGGTAACCGATCGGGCCACTCGCCGGAACCACCGGCGCGGGCGCGGGCAAAACCGGAGGCGTTACAGGCTTTGGCTTCGGACGCGGTTTTACCGGCGTCGAGACGCTGGAAGAAGCCGCCTCGGAAGCCGGGGTAGGGATATAGGGTTTGAGGTCAAGCCCCGGCGGGCTGGCTGAAGCACTGGCAGGCGGCGAGGCGGCAGACGACGCATCAGCGGTGGGCGGCGTGGACTGGGTGACCGCCGGGCCGGCCACGCCAGAGATCAAACCCAGGGCCAGCAGCAGGGCCGCCGCTTTGCTCTTTGGTCCAAATCTGTGAACGAAACCCCGAAAAGCCATCTTCGATTCAATCCCGGAACGCGCATTCGTCTGTTATGCGAATTTAGGCGATTCTGGTGACAGGCGTAGCGTCTTTTTCGGTTGTCGCGCTTATTTCTTGCGGAACTGGTCCAGCGAGACGATCTTGGGCTCGTCGCCATCGGGTTCGGGGGCTGCGGCGTCCTTTTTGGGCCGGTCCGCCGGCGGCGCCAGTTCGGTGACGATATCGCCGATTTCCTCGCCCGCGTCGAGATCCTGCCCCAGATCCTGAGACAGGGCCGCCGGATCATCGACCTCGAATTCCAGCATGAACTGGGCGTGCGGATCATGGAAACGGGTGATGGCATTATAGGGCACGGTCAGGATTTTGGGCGCGCCACCGAAGGTCAGGGTGACGCGGAAGAAATCGTCGGTAACGCGCAGGTCGCGGAACTGGTGCTGCAATACGATGGTGATGTCGTACGGATAGCGCGCCAGCAGATCGGCGGGGATCGAAACGCCGGGCGCCTTGGTCAGGAAGGTGATGTAGAAGTGATGCTCGCCCGGCAGACCTTCTACCGAGGCGGCCCGCAGCAGCCCCTGCTTGATGACGCCGCGCAGGGCGTTCTGGGTCAGGTTAGCGTAATCCATCTGGTCGATGATCATCTGATCTTCGGACATGCGTTCGGGGCCTCTGCAAAACTCGTCTTGTGCGGTGCGTTCAGACTTAGCATGACCGTCTGAAAACGAAACCGCAAATTGCCGTGAAGCAGCAAAAAAGCCATATCCACATATTTGATACGGATTTTGGCTCTTCACAACCTTTGGTTAACCATTGGTTGAGTAAATGCAACTCAGATATCAGCGTTTTTATAAAAAACGTAAGAGTAAGGAGTACCTCAAATGACCAACAGCGACACCTATCAGCACCGTCTTGATTTCGCTCGGATCACGCCTGAGGACACCGCCCTGCTGCGACAGGTCTGGCCCCGCATCGCGCCTGCCCTGCCCCGTATCCTGACCGCCTTCTATGCCCACATTACGCGCGAACCGCACCTGGCCGCCATGATCGGCGCCCACGAAAGCCGCCTGCAGGGCGCGCAGAGCCGCCACTGGAACATGCTGTTCACCAGCGGTTTCAGCCAGGATTATTTCGACAACGCCCTGCGCATCGGCCAGACGCATCACCGCATCGGTCTGGAGCCCAAATGGTACATTGCCGGCTACCAGTTCGTGCTCGATGAACTGACGGCGACCCTGACCGCCGCCTACCGTTTCAAGCCGAAAACCCTGACCAGAGCGCTCATCGCCGTCAACAAGGCGGTGTTTCTCGATCTCGATATTGCCATCTCCACCTACCAGGCGGCCAGCGAAGGCGCCATCATAGAAAAGGCGCGCAAAACGGAAACCGCGATCGATCAGTTCCGTGGTGAATTCGAAACCATTGTCGGTCAGGTCTCCGAGCGGTCAGCCAGTCTGCAATCGACTTCGCGCGACCTGGGCCAGGTGGCCGACAGCGCTCAATCGACCTCCGAGACCGTGGCCGATGTCGCCAACCGCGCCTCGATGGATTCCCAGTCCGTGGCCGCCGCTGCCGAGGAACTGACCAAGTCGATCCAGGAAATCAGCAGCCAGATCAGCGGCGCCTCGACCGGCATCCGCTCGGTCGTCTCAATGGCCGAAACCTCCAGCGCCGAGGTCAGCCAGCTTTCCGGCGCGGTCGACAAGATCGGCGATATCCTGGGCATGATCCAGGGCATTGCCGCCCAGACCAATCTGCTGGCGCTTAACGCCACCATCGAGGCCGCCCGCGCCGGTGATGCCGGCAAGGGCTTTGCCGTGGTCGCCACCGAGGTCAAGGCCCTGGCCGACCAGACCGCCCGCGCCACCACCGAAATCTCTCAGCATATCAAGGAGATCAGAGGCTCGACGGACCGCGCCGTCGCTTCGATCGGCGATATTGTCAATGCGATCACCGAGGTCGAAGCGTCGAATACCTCGATCGCCGCCGCCGTCGAGGAACAGAGCACCGCCACCAACGAGATCGCCACCAGCATCCAGCATGTGTCGGACGCCTCGTCCAGCCTGTCAGAGCACATTGTTAGCCTGAACAGCGCCGTAAAACAGACTCAGATGGCAACGGAATCAGTGGATGAATCCGCTCAGTCCCTGGCGGCGCAGTCCGGCGAACTGACCCGCCACGCCGAGCAGTTCTTCATCACCCTGCGGGCGTCTTGATATCGCTCACGGCGCGAGGCGCCTCCGCGGGGGCGGCGCGCCGCGCACATTTGCGCGTATTTTTTATTTTTCAAAGAAGAGTGCTGGCCTTCTGTTGCAAGGCGGCCAGCGGGCCCCGCCCAGGAGGCTTAGTTCCTAGGAGTTTAGGTGGATTAGATCCGCCGCATTACGCAGCAAGAGCTTGATCCGAAGCGAAGTTATCGTTCGCAGTTATAAAATGAGGCGATCACAGAGCCTCACACTGAGGGAAAGCTTCACCTTTACACGCCTGTCGATGCTGATCGGCCCCATAATCTCTAAGCCTGAGATCAATGGTGGAGCCGCCGGGAATCGCACCCGGGTCCAGTTCGCTTATTACGTGGGCGTTTATCCCCATAGTCGGGCCGAAACCCGACGGCTTCAATATAGGCGCACCGGACGCTCAGGGGAAGAGATAAGCGAACAAAATCATCCTTATCGAATTTTTGTCACAGACCCGTGAAGTCGCGGGGCAAATTTATGCGCCCTGCCCTAGCTTCCGGACATCCAAACCCAAGCTGAGGAACTCCATCATGTCCCGTTCTAGCCATCTTCGTGCCGCCGCCGCCTGTGGCGCCATCTTCGTCCTGTCCATAAGCGGTCTGGCCGCCTGCAGCAAGACCACCACCGACAAGGTCGAGGAAACCACGACCAGTGTTGTGTCCGATGCCTCGGCGGCTGTCAGCAGCATCGGCGCCGATATGGACGCCAACAAGACGCAGGATTTCGTTACCAAGGCGGCCATCGCCAATATGTTCGAGATCAAGACCAGCGAACTGGCGGTCAAGACCTCCAAGAACGCCGATGTCCTGGCCTTTGCCAAAATGATGATCAAGGACCACACCGCCGCCGGCGACAAGTTCAAGACCGCCGTCGCCGCCACCTCCGGCCTGACCCCGCCGGCCGCGCTCGATGATGATCACCAGAAGAAGCTGGACGACCTGGCCACCAAGACCGGCACCGACTTCGACAAGGCCTATGTCGATATCCAGCAGAGCGCCCATTCTGAAGCGGTCAACCTGTTCGATGACTATGCGAAGAACGGCAAGGACGCCGCCCTGCAGACCTTCGCCACCAACACCCTGCCGACTCTCCAGGCGCACAAGGACAAGATCGACGCCTTCAAGGAATAGTTGCTCACAAGGAACAGAGATAACAGGCCCGCCCCCGTTCGAAAGGCGGGCCTTGTTACGTCAGCATATCTGAAAAACCGTTTGATTTGTTACGACTTTCAAATGTTTCATCCTTGAAATTTATCTTGCGGCGAGCTCGGAACCGATCTAGTCTGACCTCATATGGCGCCGGGGGCGGTGCCTGATCTTTGAGGGGGAAATCCTGATATGCGTCGTTTGATGACCGCGGCACTCCTGTCGCTCGGCCTCGCCATGAGCGCTGCGCCGCACCTGGCCCAGGCGGCCGTTTATGCCAACCGCGTGGAAATCACCAGGCCGGCCGAAGGGACGCCGATCCTGATCGTCATGCCTGAGGTCTCGCTGGGAATGCTGACGGCTGGCGGCACGGTCGAGCCGAAGGAAGAGTGGTCGCAAAATACGCGCAAGTACCTGAATGACAACCTGGCCAAGGCGTTGCAGGGCAAAAAATACGCGACGGCCTCGACCGACCTGGCGGCCTACGAGGACTCGCAGGATCAGCAGATGCTGAAGCTCAACGACGCCGTGACCGACTCGATTGCACAGAATATCGGCCTCATGGCCCTGCCGACCAAGACCAGCTTCGACTGGACCCTGGGCGACGGCGCCACCGGACTGGTGCCGGCGGATTCGACCACGCCGCCGGCCTATGCCCTCTTTGTGCGCTGCAAGGGAAGCTGGTCTTCCGGCGGCCGAGGCGCCGCCTTCCTCGCCGCCGCCGCGTTCGGCGCGGCCATCCCCATGGGCGGCCAGTTCATCACCGCCACCCTGGTGGACCTGAAAACCGGCCAGGTGGTGTGGTATCAGTTCAACATGGTCGGCATGGGCACCGATATCCGCACGCCGGAAGGCGCCGCCACGGCGGTCGATACCCTGTTCAAGTCCCTGCCGCTGTAAGCGTGCGCCCATGCTCATGACTCCATCCCGCCGGCGCCCCTGGGGGCACCGGGCCGCCATCGCCCTGGTGCAGGCCAGCCTGCTGGCCGCCGCCGCCATACCGGCGCTCAGCCTGCCGGCTAGGGCGCAGGAGGCGCAGGCCGCCAATCTCGATCGGGACATGCCCGAACGCATTCCCGGCGCACAACCCGATCCGAAGTCGCTTGAAGGCGGCATCTGGGCCGATGCCGCCAAGGCCGAGCGCCAGGCCAGAACCTCCGGTGAGCGCGACACCGATCCGGCGCTGGAAGCCTATGTCTCCGGCGTCGAAGCAAAGGTCGCCGGCCCCTTCGCCGGTGATATCCGCATGTATGTCATGGACCGGCCTTTCTTCAATGCCAGCGTCAGCCCCAATGGCTATGGCGAAGTATGGTCGGGCCTGCTGCTGCGCTGCGAAACCGAGGACGAACTGGCCTTTGTCCTCGGCCATGAAACCGGGCACTTTCGCCATTCGCACGGCCTGAAACGCTATCAGGAGGTCAAGGCCGGCTCAAACACCGCCATGGTGGCCATGCTGGTGATCGGCGTCGCGGCGGCCGCCTCTGCCGCGGCCTCCGCGCCTGCCGGCACAACCTATCGGCCGGTAGGCGGCTACTCAGGCACCCTGATCGACCTCACCTATCTCGGCACCATCGCCGTGCTGATGGGCTATTCGCGTGATACCGAAGCCCAGGCCGATGCCTATGGCCTGATCTATGAAAATAAGGCCGGCTATTTCACCGGTTCCGGCGCCGCTCTGTGGACCCGGATGATCGAGGAAACCCAGGCGTCGGACTATGAAAAGGTGCGCCGGCTGCCCACCCGCACCAATGTCTTCGGCAGCCATCCGCTGGAAAGCGATCGCATCACCCTGTTGAACGCGCTCGACCGGCAGCTTCACGGCGGCGCCCTGGCCACCCGCGACGCGGCGGAAGCGAAAGCGGCGCGCGCCGCCTACCGCGCCCATGTCCGCCCCTATCTCGGCCGCTGGCTGAAGGACGACCTGCGCCGCCAGGATTACGGCCAGACCTTGTACCTGATCGACCATCTGAGCGCTGATGGCGAAGATGCCGGCCTGCTGAACTTCTATCGCGGCGAGGCCCTGCGCCTGCGCGGCCATACCGACGACCTGCCCCAGGCGCTGGCTGCCTACAAAGCGGCGCTCAAGAGCCCGGACGCACCGGTCGAGACCTGGCGCCAGTTGGGCGATGTTTACCGCCATGCCGGCCAGACGGCTGAGGCGCAGGATGCCTACAGGGCCTATCTGGCCGCCGCGCCCACGGCCAGCGACGCCTGGATGATCCAGGACGAAATCGACACCATAGCCAAGACCACGCCGGCCGAAACGCCAGCATCGGCATCTGGCGCAACACCCGCGCCCGAAGCCGCACCATCCAACGGGGGAGCCACCACATGACCATCAACCCACTGATCAGACCGGCCCTGGCCGGCATCATCGCCACCCTGAGCCTGACCGCCTGCACCACCGCACCGGTCCTGGCGCCCACCGGCGCCTATACGGTGGCGCCCAGCTATTCGGTCAAGCTGGACCGCAACTGGTCCGACCTCTCGCAGGCGACCCTCTTCAAGAGCAGCACGGCCCCCAAGGTCCGCCTGCTGAGCATCGACGGCCTGCAACTAAACCGCCTATACATATCCGAGGGCCTGACGCCCGACGATCCGCTGATCGCCAATCCGGCGCGCCCCGATACCAAGACGACGCCTACCCTGCGCGGCAAGAGCGACATGTCGCTCTCCGAACAGATGGAATTTGTTTCCCAATCCGTGGCGGCGCTCGATTACCACAAGGTCGAGACCCGCAATCCTCAGCCGGTGACTGTCGGCAGCGTCAAGGGGGTGCGCTTTGAACTGACCGCCAGCACGCCCGAGGGCCTGCACATGCACGGACTGGCCCAGGCGGCGGCGAAGGACGGCAAGAGCTACTACATCGTCTATCTGGCGCCGGAAGAGCACTATTATGCCGCCAGCCTGGCCAGCGTGACCGCCATTATGGACAGTGCCAAACTGCCGTAACCGGCAATGTTTGCAGCAAAAAACGCCTGCCTCCGGTATCAGAGGCAGGCGTTTTCGTTTGGCTCACCGTCTGATCAGAAGAAACCAAGCTTGCCCGGTGCGTAGGAGACCAGCAGGTTCTTGGTCTGCTGATAGTGGTCCAGCATCATCTTGTGGGTTTCGCGGCCGATGCCGGATTGCTTGTAGCCGCCAAAGGCCGCCCCCGCCGGATAGGCATGGTAGCAGTTGGTCCAGACTCGACCGGCTTGAATGCCGCGGCCGGCGCGATAGGCCGTGTTCATGTCACGCGACCAGACACCGGCGCCCAGGCCATAGACCGTGTCATTGGCGATCTCGATGGCTTCTTCCACCGTCTTGAAGGTGGTGACCGAAACCACCGGCCCGAAGATTTCCTCCTGGAAGACGCGCATCTTGTTGTGGCCTTCGAAGACGGTCGGCTTGATATAGAAGCCGTTATCGAGATCGCCACCCAGACGGCTGGCCTCGCCACCGGTCAGCACCTTCGCGCCTTCGTTGCGACCGATCTCCAGATATTTCAGTATCTTGTCATATTGTTCCTGCGAAGCCTGCGCGCCGATCATGGTGCCGGTATCGAGCGGGTCACCCTGGGCAATGGCCTCGACCCGCTTGATGGCGCGCTCCATGAAGCGGTCATAGATCGATTCCTGCACCAGCGCCCGCGACGGACAGGTACAGACCTCGCCCTGGTTCAGCGCGAAGAAGGCGAAGCCCTCCATGGCCTTGTCGAGGAAGGCGTCATCCTCCGCCATGACGTCGGCGAAGAAGATGTTCGGTGACTTGCCGCCCAGCTCCAGCGTGATGTTGGTGACGTTATCGGCGGCATAACGCATGATCTCCTTGCCAACGGCGGTCGAGCCGGTAAAGGCGATCTTGGCGATGCGCGGGCTGCGCGCCAGCGGCGCCCCGGCCTCTATGCCGGTGCCGGAGACGATATTGAGTACGCCCGGCGGCAGCAGGTCGTGGATCAATTCGGCAACGACGAGGATCGAGGCCGGGGTCTGTTCGGCGGGCTTGAGCACCACGCAGTTGCCGGCGGCAAGCGCGGGCGCCAGCTTCCAGGCGGCCATCAGGATCGGGAAGTTCCACGGGATGATCTGGCCGACCACGCCCAACGGCTCATGGAAATGGTAGGCGACGGTGTCGTTGTCCAGTTCGCCGATCGAGCCTTCCTGAGCCCGGATGCAGCCGGCAAAATAACGGAAATGGTCGATGGCCAGCGGGATATCGGCCGCCGTGGTTTCGCGCAGCGGCTTGCCATTGTCCCAGGTTTCGGCCTCGGCAATCAGGGCCAGGTTGTCCTCGATGCGCTGGGCGATCTGCAGCAGGATATTGGAGCGTTCGGTCACCGAGGTGCGGCCCCAGCCTTCGCGGGCGCGATGCGCGGCATCGAGCGCCAGTTCGATGTCCTCCGCCGAAGAGCGCGGCACTTCGCAGATCTTGCGGCCATTGACCGGCGAGGTATTATCCATGTAGCGGCCCTTGACCGGCTCGATCCACTGGCCGCCGATATAGTTGCCGTAGCGGGTCTTGAAAGGCGCGCCGGCCTCGATAATGCGTTCGAATTTGGTCATGTTCGTCTCCTTGCCTGTTGGATTGGTTGAGACAAGGCTGCGCGTCTGTGCGGTGCAGCAACAAGCGCCATCGCCCCCTCAGCACCCGCATAGGCCGCGTTTTGAGGCGCTTTTCCGTCCGCCTGTCGCGCCGCACGACAGGATTTTGCCGTCTGTCGCAGATTGCGACACCGCCGGCGCGTTTCGGATCAAAACGGGCGTGAAAACATCGTTTACACTTGCATCGGAACGGTTAAGGGTTTTCTCTTTCCCTAAAGACAGGGAGTAGAGTTGAGCGCTGCCGATCCATCGCAAATCCAGAAAGCCCGCGAGGTCTTCTTCGCGCGTAAGGGCCTGCCTGTCGACCAGATCGGCCACTCCATCCTGCGCTCGTGGATACGCTGCGCCGATATGGGACTGGACGAACGCGCCATGCCTGCCATCGATGCGCCGACCGCCTCCGAAATCCGCCTGCTGCATGAAAAGCACGAGGCCCTGCGCCGCATTTCGCGCCCGGAACTGGACGCCCTCTATTCCGAGGCGCGCGAAATCTCCGGCATCGTCATCCTGACCAATGCCAAGGGAGAGATTCTGGATGCCGTCGGCGATCCCGGCTTCGCCGACAAGGCCGCCCAGGTGGCCCTGCGTCCGGGCATATTATGGAGCGAAGACGGCACCGGCACCAATGCCATCGGCACCGCCCTGGCCGAACGCCGCTCGGTCGTGGTCAATGGCGGCGAGCACTATTTTCAGAGCCACCAGGTCCTGACGTGTTCGGCCACGCCGATCATCGATCCGCGCGGCGCCACGATCGGCGTGCTCGATATCTCGGTGCCGGCCAGCCAGCCAAGCGGCCATGTGCTCGGCATGGTGCGCATGGCGGTTGAGCAGATCGAGCACCGGCTTTTCCGCAACGGCTTCGACGGCTGCCGCACCCTGCGCTTCCAGACCGACCCCAACCTGCTCGGCGCCGCCCGCGAGGGCATACTGGTGCTGAAGGACGGCATAGTGGTGGCCGCCAACCGGCGCGGTCTGTCTCTGGTGGGCCGCACCTGGGAGGGCCTGGACCAGCTTCATGTCGAGGAGATTTTCGACACCCGCGCCGCGCATCTGGCTTCCGGCCGGCTGAAAGGGCAGGATGGCCGCGAGTTCTTCGCCCAGTTCGAAGGCGAAAGCATCGGCCCCATCTTAAGCACGGCCCCGCAGCAGAGCCTGGAAGATATCGAGCTTTCCAGCATCCGTCAGGCGCTGGAAGCCCACGGCGGTAATGTCAGCGCCGCCGCCCGCCACCTCGGCATCCATCGCAGCACGATTTACCGGCGGATACAGGGCATTTAACACAGGCTCTCCTGACAGGAACCTCCAAATTTCTTCAAGAAATTTGGCAAGCGGGACTGCGCGCCCGAGCTGATGCGAGGCAAGCCCGCGCGGCGCTTCAGCATTTTTTGTTCCAAATTTCTTCTGAAATTTGGCAAGGGCGACTGCCCGCCGCGCACGTTTGCGCGTAAGCCCGCGCGGCGCCTGAGCGCACGCAAAAATGTCGCTTCGACGGTTACATCTCATTCATGAACCCCTTTTAATTTGATTTCAGGGGGGGCTTCCTTCACTTTAGCGTCAAGTTCGATCGCTACAGATCGATGTTTTCCGGCTTCGGCTCAACACACTCCCCTGCTCCGGCGCGTTTCCCGTAACCGCGACAGTGAGCAGGACAAATGCCGCAGCCTTTGGAGGTTATAGTATGCGTACCCAAATCATTTATCCGGCCATTGGCGCGGCCAGTCTCATGGCCCTGCTGGTCGCCACCGGCGCCGCTGCCCAGTTGCGTATGCTGAGCGACGGCCCGCAGATCGAACTGCGCGACATGGTCGCCCGCGTCGTCGTCACGCCGGAAGACCGCAGCGATATCGATATCCGCGTCCGTTACGGCAGCGTGAAGGTGCCGACCCTGATGGTTTCGCAGCGCGGTTCCACCACCGTGCTGAATGGCCACTTAAGCTCAGGTCGCCAGCCGAATTTCAGCTTCCGCATCAATGTCAATGACGATGATCAGGTATCGAGCCGCAACGGCAAGGTCCATATCGCCGGCATCGGCCTGGTCAATGTCTCCGACCTGCCGCTGGTCTATGTCCGCGTGCCGGCCAATGCGGTGGTCAAGGACTCCGCCTATACCTTCGGCCGCGTCTCGCCCAGCAAGAGCCTGGACTTCATCATGAACGGCGGTGGCGAATGGGCCATCGAGCCCGTGGCCGGCCCGCTCAACATCATCAACAGCGGCCCCGGCCGGATCTCGGTCGCCAGCGCCGGTGACAGCATTGTCGACAATATGGGCTCCGGCGACATCAATCTCGGCACGGTGCGCAATCTCCAGGCCGTCCTGACCGGGTCCGGCAATTTCAATGTCGAGCAGAGCAGCACGACCGCCCTGCAAAACCAGGGCGCCGGCGATGTCAGCATCAAGCGCAGCGGCGCTCTGAAGGTCCAGCTCAACGGCTCTGGCGATCTGACCCTCGGTGACATCATGGGCGGCTTGAGCGTCGTCAATAACGGCTCCAGCGACATCGCCGTCCAGCGCGTCGGCGGCCCGGTCAATCTCGATATTTCCGGCTCGGGCGATGTCTCGATCGCTGGCGGACAGATACCGGCCTTTGTGCTGCGCGGCTCGGGCTCCGGCGATGTCAGCTATGGCGGCATCACCAACACCGTCAATGTCGATACCAACGGCTCAGGCGATGTCAGCATCATGAAGGCCACCGGCGCGGTCGTCACCAAGGTGGTCGGCTCCGGCGAAATGCACATAGGGCATTGAATTTATCCCCGGCCGGCGATTGGCAGTCTGTGGCAAGGTTTATTTAAGACGGGGAAGCCACAGATTGCATAGATGAACACAGATTAAGGAAGCCGGAATTTTCCCCGAAGTCCGTGCTTATGCTCAGCCGCTTAGAGAGCACAAAGCGCTCAAAACAGGCCGGCCCTGGCACATCCGGAAAACCTGGCACAAACCAATCGCCTTCCTGTCTTCATCTGTGTTCATCTGTGCAATCTGTGGCCTCACTTCTTCCTTAGGCCGCAAGCCCCACACTCAGGCAACTTATCCCCACAGCCCCACCACGGGATAGGCTATGCCCATGACACAGATGCACCCTCACCGCCCCGACCTGCGCCGCCGCGCCGAACGCCTGATCGCCGCGCTTGACGCCACGCCCGCGCCGCAGACTCTGTCTGACATCATGCGCGCCGCCCGCACCCTGATGGTGATTGACCGCCTGCTCAGCCAGCTATGGGCGACGCCAACCGCCAAATCCGGACGACCGCCAATGGCCGCCCCCGTGGACGTGGCGCCAACCGTGCGGGATGACAACCCCACGCCTGACATAGCCACCCCACCACCGCTAAACCGCCACCAGCGACGGCTGCAGGCCGCGCAGGAGCGCCACGTCCGCACGGATGCCCCCTTATCCGCGGCGAAACCGGTTCCTTTCCCCCTCCCCATGGCGATGGGGAGAAGACGGGAGCCGAACGAAGTGAAGGCGACCGGGTGAGGGCATGAGCGTCTGCCTGCGAAAATGCGTTCCAAAGGATACGTCCGTCATATGTTGCGCCCCCGGCCAAAGAAAATCAGCCCCGACCACACTCATAAATGCAACCAGGTGCGACAGCCTGCCGCACACATTTCATCCGAAATTACCGCTCGATTTTCGGAAATTTTCCCAACCCGCGCAACCACACGCATAACTCTTGTTGCGGCGCACAAAGAATTTCAAATATTAACGTTTTGTAATTTTAACTTATTGAATTTGTTCGATTATTACATCTCATTCATGACATGGTATTAATTTGAACTATGCACGTTGAAGGCGCATATGAGGGTCATCGCAGCAAACACACAGGAGATTTTAGCGATGACTGCCCAACTCTACACCGCCACCGCCCTTGCCGCCGGCACGCTCTTCATGATCGCCGCCCTGCTCACCATCGGCCAGTTCTAACCCTCCCCCGAAAGGATCACTCCCATGACCAACACCTACATGCCCGTCGCCGCCGTTTCCGCCCTCGCCGCCTTCACCCTGTTCATGGTGATCGCCCTGGCCACGGTCGGCCTGTAAGTCCCCTCCCTCAGAAAAGGAAACAGATCATGTCCCTCTCCATCCCCGCCGTCTCCGGCCTGGCCGCCTTTACCCTTTTCATGCTGGCCGCCCTTTTGAGCCTCGGCCACATCTAGGCCAATCAGTCCCCAACCTCGCGTAAGCGTAAATAAGGCGCGGAGAGCCCAGAAATCCTGGAACGCTCCCGCGCCTATTTCTTTGGCTTAACGCCGCCTTGAGCTTTTTAAGCTAGGCTCCGAAGCGAACCCGCCGGAGCATGTGCTGATGAATACCAGAGTAACCTGTCAAGGCTGCCGTGATGGCGCCGAACTCCCCTTTGCCTTCACCATGGCCTTCCAGCCTATTCTCGATGTATCGCAGGGGCGCGTGTGGGGCTATGAGGCCTTGGTGCGCGGACCGGAGGGCCAGGGCGCCGGCACGGTGCTGAGCCAGGTCACGCCAGAGATCATGTACAAATTCGACCAGGCCTGCCGGGTGCGCGCCATAGAGCTGTTTGGCCGCCTGTCCCCCCAGGATGACACGCGCCTGTCGATCAATTTCATGCCCAATGCCGTCTATGAGCCCTCCGCCTGCATCCGGGCTTCGCTGGGCGCCGCGGCCCGCGTCGGCCTCAATCCCAAACGCCTGATGTTCGAATTTACCGAGCAGGAGCATGTCACCGATACGGCCCACATCTCGAAGATCGTCGCGGAATACAAGCGCCAGGGCTTCATGACGGCGCTCGATGATTTTGGCTCCGGCTATGCCGGTCTGAATCTGCTCGCCAATCTCCAGACCGACCTGATCAAGATCGATATGGACCTGATCCGCGATATCAACACGGACCGCGTGCGTCAGGCGATTGTGGCCGGGATTATGTCGATCGCCCGCGCCCTGGATATCCAGGTCATCGCCGAGGGTATCGAATCCGAAGCCGAACTAACCACCCTGCGCGCCGCCGGCGTGTCGCTGTTCCAGGGCTACCATTTCGCCAAACCGCAGGTCGAGGCCCTGCCGATGGTGACCGGCTTTGAAGCAAGTCCTCGCACACAAGCCTTGCGGGCTTAATGAAAAAGCCCCGTTCAGCATTGAACGGGGCTTTTTCATATCTGTATCAGAGCTTTAATCAGCCCGGATGGACCATGTTTTCCGGACGGACAAACTGGTCGAACTCCTCATTGGTCAGGTAACCGCCACCAACGGCCTCCTCACGCAGGGTCGTGCCGTTCTTGTGGGCGGTCTTGGCGATCTTGGCGCAGGCGTCATAGCCCAGGCGGCCGTTGAGCGCCGTCACCAGCATCAGTGAGTTTTCCAGGCCGCGCTTGATATTGTCGAGGCGCGGCTCGATACCGACCACGCAGTTATCGGTAAACGAGACCGCCGCATCGGCCAGCAGGCGCACGCTCTGCAGGAAGTTATAGGCCATGACCGGATTGAAGACGTTCAGCTCGAAATGGCCTTGTGAACCGGCAAAAGTAAGCGCGGCATTGTTGCCGAAGATCTGCACGCAGACCTGCGTCATCGCCTCACACTGGGTCGGATTGACCTTGCCCGGCATGATCGATGAGCCCGGCTCGTTTTCCGGCAGGGCCAGTTCACCCAGGCCAGACCGCGGGCCGGAGCCTAAGAAACGGATATCGTTGGCGATCTTGAACAGCGAGGCGGCCACCGTATTGATGGCGCCGTGGCTGAACACCATGGCATCATGGGCGGCCAGGGCCTCGAACTTGTTCGGCGCCGTGGTGAAGCCCAGGCCGGTGATCGCGGCGATCTTCTCGGCCACGCCTTCCGCAAAGCCAATGGGGGCATTGAGGCCGGTGCCAACCGCGGTGCCGCCCTGCGCCAGTTGCATCAGTTTGGGGAGGGTCTGCTGGATGCGCTCGATGCCGTTGGTCAGTTGCTGGGTATAGCCGCCGAATTCCTGGCCGAGCGTCAGCGGAGTCGCGTCCTGCGTATGGGTGCGGCCGATCTTGATGATGTCCTTCCACGCCTCGGCCTTGTCGTTCAGGGCGTTGCGCAGGGTTTGCAGCGCCGGCAGCAGGCGGTGGACGATCTCCTCGGCGCAGGCCACGTGCATGGCGGTCGGGTAGGTGTCGTTCGACGACTGCGACATGTTGACGTGGTCATTGGGGTGGACCGGCTTCTTGGTGCCCATCTCACCGCCCAGGATCTCGATGGCGCGGTTGGAAATGACCTCGTTGGCGTTCATATTCGACTGGGTGCCGGAACCGGTTTGCCAGACGACCAGCGGGAAGTGTTCGTCGAGCTTGCCTTCCATGACCTCATTGGCGGCCTGGATGATGGCGGCGCCGATAGCCGGATCCAGCTTGCCGAGTGCCATATTGGTTTCGGCGGCGGCGCGCTTGACGATGCCGAGCGCCCGGACCACCGGCAGGGGCTGCTTTTCCCAGCCGATCTTGAAATTGCCGAGCGAACGCTGGGCCTGGGCGCCCCAATACTTCGAGTTATCGACCTCGATCGGGCCAAAGGTATCGGTTTCGGTGCGGGTATTTTTAGTCATCTTGGGAGTCTCCGTGGGAGGTATCGGATCGGATGGGCCGGCTTGAATGGCGGAGGTGGTTTCCAACTCCGGTGTGAAACTGGTGGCGGTGATCCGTCGCTTTTTCTTCGAACCGGACAACCAGTCTAACAACGCCATAACGCCCTCCATAACCGGCAAAAAACGTGCGCCTATCCGTTAGGTCCGCAAGGGTCAAAGCGCAATGAATTTATGCCGGACGCGACGAGAATTTATACTTATACCTCCCCACCTCTGGTGGGGAGGGGGACCATGAGCGAAGCGAAATGGTGGTGGGGTTTCTTACTTAAACTATAGCCTTCCTGATAAACCCACCAAGAAGGCAAGATACCCCACCACCACGCCTCAAGAGAAGCGCGGTCCCCCTCCCCGGCACAGCCGGGGAGGTACAAGAGAATGTTACCGGTCAACCAAAGGCTTATATACCCAAATATACTTGAACTTCTTCCATTTACCTTCGGGTAACTGACTATTCAGCTCTTCAGGCTTAACCTTGGCGTTCTTGAGAAATAAGATGGCTGTGGCCTTGCCGAACTCCATGTCAGGCGGCGTTTCTTCAAGAACCGCACAACGGCTGAGCGTACCGTCCGCCTGAACCTGGCAATTTATTACCGCCGAGCCATCGACATGCGCCTTGGAATCTTTTGGTGGGTAGTAATTTATCCTCATGCGCATTTTCCGCGCCTCTTCCTGGCTATAGAAGACAGCATTCGCTGGAGTATCCGCAGGTAGCGGCTCAGGTACCATCTCATTTCCCGAAAGCGCTGCGGCCATCATAATAGCTATGAACATCTTTTCCCCCTTTTAAAGTCTAAACGATAGCTGGTCTCGAACCTGACGTCACCCCACCCTCTCCGCCAGGAAGCCACCCGTCTGCCGTGCCCATAGCCGCGCATAGAGCCCGCCGGAACGGATCAGTTCCTCATGCGTGCCGGTCTCGATAATGCGGCCGCCGTCGATCACCACCAGCCGGTCCATGCGGGCGATGGTCGAGAGCCGGTGCGCGATGGCGATGACCGTCTTGCCCTGCATCAGCTCCAGCAGGCTTTCCTGGATCGCCGCCTCGACCTCGGAATCGAGCGCCGAGGTGGCTTCATCCAGCACCAGTATCGGCGCGTTCTTTAGCAGCACGCGGGCGATAGCGATGCGCTGGCGCTGGCCGCCGGAAAGCTTGACGCCACGTTCGCCGACATGGGCGTCATAGCCAGTGCGCCCTTGGCCGTCATTAAGGTCCGGGATAAAGCCCGCCGCATGGGCGCGCGCCGCCGCCCGGTCGATCTCGGCCTGAGACGCGCCCGGCGAACCATAGGCGATATTGTCGCGGATCGAGCGATGCAGCAGCGAGGTATCCTGCGTCACCATGCCGATATGGGCGCGCAGCGATTCCTGGCCAACATGGGCGATATCCTGGCCATCGATGCGGATATGCCCGCTTTTCAGATCGTACAGCCGCAGGAACAGGTTGACGAGCGTCGACTTGCCGGCGCCGGAAGGCCCGACCAGACCGATCTTTTCCCCCGGCGCAATGGTCAGGCTAAAATCCGCAATCGCCGGCAGGTCGCCGTAAGAAAAGCCGACATGATCGAAGCGGATTTCGCCACGCCGCACTTCCAGCGCCGGCGCCTCGGCCACATCCACCACCGTATGCGGACGCGAAATGGTCTCGATCCCGTTCTGCACCGAGCCGATATTCTCGAACAGGCTGGTCACCTGGAACATCACCCAGTTCGACATGCTGATCAGCCGCTGCGTCAGGGCGCCGATCAGGGCGATGGCGCCGACCGTGATCAGCCCCTGGCTCCACAGCCAGATGGCCAGCGCCGCCATGATGATCAGCAGCAGGGCATTGATGACCGCGGTGCTGTTGTCCAGCCCGGTGATCAGGCGTTCCTGCACCTGCCACTTGCGGCTGTTGATCAGCAGACCTTCGCGCACATAGTCGTCCTCATGACGCGTGCCGGCGAAGAGCTTGACCGTCTGGATATTGGTGTAGGTATCGACAATGCGCCCGACCAGCGCCGAACGCGCCTCCGCGCCTTCGCTGGCCGCGACGCCCAGCTTCGGCACGAAAAACGCGCAGACCAGGCCGTAGACGATACTCCAGACCACCAGCGGGATCACCAGTCGCCAGTCGGCCTGGAAGAACAGCACGATGGCGCTGCCGAAATAGATGACGACATACAGCAGAGTGTCGCACAGGGTGGTCAGGGTGTTGCGCACGGCCGAGGCCGTTTCGACCACCTTCGAGGCCACGCGGCCGGCATAGTCATTGGTGAAGAAACCGATCGATTGCCGCACGACATGGCGGTGCGATTGCCAGCGGATCAGGTTGGGGAAGTTGCTGGTGATGGCCTGGCGCAGGAACAAAGAATGGATAAAGCCGATCAGCGGCCAGGCGATGCCGATGATCACCGCCATGCGGATGAAATCATGGCCATGCGCGCGCCAGAGATCGGCGGGCTTCGTGTGGGTCAGGTAATCGACAATATCCGCCATGAAGCGGAACACGGCCACCTCGGTGATGGTATAGAGAAACCCGGCGATCAGGATGGCCAGAAAGAGCGGCCAGGCCTGTTTGAGAAACTGCCAGAAGAAGGGCAGCAGCTTATCGGGCGGCGGGCCGTCTTCATGCGGACCGAACGGATCGATCATCCGCTCGAAGCGGCTGTAGAGGGCATTGATCAGGGACATGCCCTGCATATGCGCTTACCTCAGGCAAAAAGAAACCCCGCCGATGATACACCGACGGGGCAACTTCAAACTTGCGGGTGCAGGGACTTGTCCCTGCGAACCTTACTTTGCGCCGAAGAGGCGGGCCCAGAAGCCGGGCTTCTTCTTGGCGGCGGTCGCCGTGCTGCTGGCAAAATCGCTGGCCTTTTGCGTGACGCTGGCGGTGACGTCATCGGCCTTCTTGGCGAGATCGTCGATCACCGGCTTTGCGGCTTCAACAGCATCATCGATCTTGTCCTTGGCGGCATCGACAGCAGCTTCGACCTTGGCGGCCGCGTCCTTGACGGCCGGTTCGGCGGCCGCCTTGAGATCGGCGACCTTTTCAGCCACATCGGCCTTGGCTTCGGCGGCAGCGGCCTTCACGGTTTCAACAGCCTTGGTCACCTTGGCCTTGGCTTCGGTCACGGCCTTTTTGGCAGCCGGCTTCTTCGCCGCAGCGGCCTTGGCGGCAGGCGCGGCAACCGCCTTGGTGGCCTTGGCCTTGGTGGCGGCGGCAGCGGTCTTCACGGCCTTGACGGCGGCTTCAGCCTTCTTCTCGACCTTCTTGGATTCGGCAACGACGGGCTTCTTGATATCGGCAACCATCGACTTGCTGGCGGCAGCGGCCTTCTTCGGCGCGGCCTTGACGGCGGCGGCGGTTTTGGTCGCCGCGCTCTTGGTGGCGGCCGCGGCCTTGGCCGGCGCGGCTTTCGCGGCGCTAACGGCCTTCTTGGCGGCCGGCTTCGCAGCAGCTACAGCCTTTTCGACCGGCGCCTTGCGCGCCAGGGTCTTTTTCACACCGGCATCGGCCGGGATGTCTTTATTTTCACCAGTCGTTGATTTTGTGGTAGCTCTCGCCATCGTCTGTCCTTAAATGCCCCGTTCAGGAGTGCGCAACCACCGCGCATTGAAGTGAAGTTACCCGAATCGGCCGATCAAATCAAATAGAGCCTATTCTTAATCTTATCGCAGAGCAATATGACCTACAATCCGCAGCAAATCATCGCCCGTGGCCCCCGTCTAGTCTCGGAAAGCGCCGCCGAAGCCATTGATGGCGACTTTTTGCTGGAAGGCGCCACCTATTCGATCCTGGAAGAGGACGAAGACAAGAATATCTGGCGCATAGACGCCTTCCCGACGACCGAGGAAGAAGATACGCGGCTTCAGGAAATCCTCGGCGGTTTTCCAGAACTGACTGTCACCGCCGATCAACTGGCCGATGCCGACTGGCTGGCCATGGCGCTTTCGGGCCTGCCGCCGGTACGCGCCGGGCGTTTCTTTGTCTACGGCATCCATGATCGCGGCCGCGCACCGGATAACACCGTCAACCTGCGCATCGAGGCGGGTGCGGCCTTCGGCACCGGCCACCACGGCACCACGGTTGGCTGCCTGATCGCCTATAACGACCTGCTGAAATCGAAGCGCTTTAATCGCGTGCTCGATGTCGGCGCCGGCACCGGCGTTCTGGCCATCGCCGCCGCCAAGACCGGCACACGGGTCGCCGTCGGCACCGATATCGATCCGGTAAGCGTGCGCATCTCCAACGAGAACGCCAAGCTCAATAAGTGCCATGCGCGCTTTGTCTATGCCAATGGCCTCGATCACCGCCTGGTGCGTCAGGATGCCCCCTATGACCTGGTGTTCGCCAACATTCTGGCGCGTCCGCTGGTCGGCCTGTCCATGTCGATCCGCGGCGCGCTTAAACCGAAGGGCCTGGTGATCCTCTCCGGCCTGCTGCGCACCCAGGAGCGCTTCGTGAAGGCGGCCTATCACAGCAAGGGCTTCCGCACTGTCCGCCGCATCCACCGTGATGCCTGGTGCACACTGGTGATGGAAAAGGTCTAAAGGACTTTTTCCATTTTTCTTAGCGGAGACGCGCAAACGTGCGCGACGGATGGTCGCCCTTGCCAAAAGGCTGGCCGCCTTTTGGAGAACAGCCCTTCTCCTCCCCTGCGCAGCGGGGGAGGTGGCAGCGCGAAGCCCTTTAGGGCTGGTGTCGCTGACGGAGGGGGCAAACCGATCGCTCAAGTTTCTCCGTAACAGCCTTAGGCGCCCCCTCTCCTCCGCTAACAGGAGAGCATCAATTGCCAAAAAACCACAGCCCACGGATAATTTAGACCGCCGTTTCCTACCACGCTTGAAATTGTATGATTTTCCGGCAAAATAAATAAATCAAATAAAAGAAACCCGCCAAATGGGTTTCACCGGGAGAGCGCCAATGTTCATGCAAAAAATCATCACCGCCACACTTGCGTCCGCCGCCCTGCTGGCGGTTGTCCCCGCCCTGGCGCAGGAGGCAAAGCCGGCGCCCATGGTCATCTATGACGATGAACTGAAAAACGACTGGCAGAACTGGAGCTGGGGCGTCACCTTGCAAATGTCCGTGCCGGCCGGTCAGGTCAAGCCGATCAAGGTCGAAGGGACGCCGTGGTCGGCGCTTGACCTGCACCATTCGGCGATATCTACCAAGGGCTATACTAAGCTGACCTTCTATATCAACGGCGGCACCGACGGCGGCCAGCAACTGATGGTCAAGGTGAAAGCCCCCGGCGGTGTGGCGATCGAGTCCAACTATGCCATCGCGCCCAAGGTCAAGACCTGGGAAGTCGCCGAGGTGCCGTTGAAGGATATCGGCGCCGACGACAAGATGATCGAGGATATCTTCATCCAGGGCGGCGCCGATGCCTACAAGCCCTACTACATCACCAAGATTCAGCTCGAGTAGGCCAGTTCTTGAAATCCCGAAATAGCTTCCCAAATGGAAATTATTGCTGGGAGGTTAATATGCCAAGATGGTCTGCCCCTTTAAAGCTCACTGAGCTTTCTTATGATTATGATTATTTGAAAGGTTATACAGGCGTCTATGAGTTAGGCACCTACAGATCAGGGTATTTCGTTCCTAAATATATAGGAAGGGCTGTCACACAAACAAATTGTCTTCATCGACGCCTTGGTAGCTATCTTAGTATAGAGAAATGCCACAACCGCTTCTTGATAGAGAAGCTCCTCTCTTCAAGGCACAACATCTATTATAGGGTTATGAGAACAACAGACCCAGCAGGCGCTGAAGCTAGACTTTTACTGCGCCATGGAATTGGACCTGAAGGACAATATCAATGGAATCAACGTTACGAATACAGCGCCATTGGGTACTAGCTCTAATTTCGAAATATCAAGTTTGATTTGAAACGAGCGGTCGGCGGTCTATAAAGGAACATCAATCAAGAGGCTTCCCATGACTGCCGACAGCGCACACTTCCAGCATTTCGATGTCACCACCCAGCCGTCGCAGGGCGTGACCAATGTGGCTGCCCTGCGCGCTGAAATGAAGAAACTGGGGCTGGATGGCTTTATCGTTCCGCACGAAGACGAGCACCAGAACGAATACCTGCCGGATGCCAATGAGCGCCTGGCCTGGGTGTCCGGTTTTACCGGTTCGGCCGGGGCGGCGATCATCTTCATGGACCGCGCCATCCTTTTCGCCGATGGCCGCTACACCCTGCAATCGCGCGAACAGACCGATCCGTCGGTCTTTTCGGTCGAGGATTTCAACGCCAGTTCGCTGGCCGATACGGTGGCGAAAGCGCCACGCGGATCGGTGATCGGCTATGACGCCGCCCTGATCAGCCCGTTCGGCCTGAATGCCTTGCTGACCGCCGCTGATAGCGCGGGCGTGACGCTGAAATCCGTCTCGCCCAATCCGCTCGACCTCGCCTGGGGTAACGCACGTCCGGCCCAGCCTATGGCCCTGATCGTGCCGCAACCGCTGGAATATGCCGGCGTCGCCTCGGCCGACAAGCGCGCGCACCTGGCCGCCACGCTGAAGGCGAACAACATCGCCGCCGCCCTGATCACCGCGCCGTCTTCGCTGGCCTGGCTGTTCAATATCCGTGGCGGCGACGTGATCCGTTCGCCCCTGCCGCTCGGCCAGGCGATCCTGAAAAGCGACGGCTCGGCAGACCTGTTCATCGAACCGGCCAAGATCAGCGACGGCCTGCTGGAATGGCTGGGCAATGAGGTCACCGTGGCCGGCCCCGGCGCTGTTGTCCCGGCGCTGAAAGCCTTCACCGGTCAAAGCGTTCTGATCGACGCCAATCTGTCCTCGGCCTACTGGCTGGAGGCTATAAAGGCCGCCGGTGCCACGCCACTGACCGCCGATGATCCCTGCCTTCTGCCGCGCGCCTGCAAGAACGATGTCGAACTGGCCGGCACCACCGCCGCCCATATCCGCGACGGCGCGCTCCTGACCACCTTCCTGCACTGGCTGGCCACGGAAGCGCAGGAAACCCTGCCGACCGAGATCGAGGTGGCGAGGAAACTGGAGAGCATCCGTAAATCCGGAAGCGATATCCGCGACCTGTCATTCGACACCATTTCAGGCTTCGGCCCGCATGGCGCCCTGCCGCATTACAAGGTCAATGTGTCGAGCGATCTGAAGACGGCGAAGGGCAATCTGCTGCTGGTCGATTCCGGCGCCCAGTTCCTTGACGGCACCACCGATGTCACCCGCACCGTGGCCATGGGCGAGCCAACGGCCGAACACAGGCGCATGTTCACCCTGGTGCTCAAGGGCCATATTGCCCTGGCCACCGTGAAATTCCCCGCTGGCACCACCGGCACGCATCTCGATGCCCTGGCACGACAGTTCCTGTGGGCCGAGGGCTTCGACTACGATCACGGCACCGGTCACGGCGTCGGCGTCTATCTCGGCGTCCACGAAGGCCCGCAACGCATCGCCAAGGCCCTCAACCGCTACGCCCTGCAAACCGGCATGATCGTTTCCAACGAGCCGGGATTTTATAAGGCCGGTGAATACGGCATCCGCATCGAGAACCTGCAATATGTCACCGAAGCGGAAATCCCCGCCGGCGGCGAGCGCCTTATGCACCGCTTCGAAAACCTGACCTGGGCGCCCATCGACCGCAATCTGATCGACGTGTCCCTCCTCACCCCGGCTGAACGCTCCTATATGGACCGCTACCATGCGCGCTGCGTGGAGCTGCTCAGCCCGCTGATCTCCGACGAAGTGCGTGGCTGGCTGATGCAGGTCTGCGCCCCGCTGTAATATTATCCCCTCTCCCTGCGTAGCGGGGAGAGGACAACAGGCAAGGCGAAGGCGCAAGCCTTAGCCGTAGAATGTCGGGTGAGGGGCCTGCTTCTGACAGCCCTATGCCCCTCACCCGATCGCCTTCGCTTCGCTCGGCTCCCGTACTCTCTCCGCTTTCGCAGGGAGAGGGGGCTGTAGCGCAAATTTTAGATTGAACGATCCAGATCACGCTTCATTTCATGCACTATCTCGTCACGCAATGACGTGAAATCCTGCACACGATCCTTTTTATAAAATTCGTAGGCAATTTCATCAATTTTCCTTGGAGAAATCAGCCTCATTCTCAATTGCCAATAGACAACCTTCTGCTTGGCCTCCTCATTGGTATTGATGACGCTATTCTGTAACGCCTCCAGATATCCGGCATAGACGCTCAACTTTTCCCTATATTTGAAATGCTTACGATCAAATCTATCCTTCAGATAGGTTGTCAGCAATGAGCCTAAACCCAGACCGCCTATGAGCGCTATTCCGGTGCTAAAAATCTGAGATATCTCATTACTCATAACGGCTGTCCTTCAGACTGTTGAGCTTTCCTTGCCGGGATGACGACCCGCGCGTTGCGGCAAAAAGGCTATCAGCGCAATAATGGCAAGACCCAACACCGCTGAGGCAATCGGCCGGCTGAGGTTGAGCCCGCCGTGATTCAGCGGCTTATCCAGAAAATCGCCGACCGTGGCGCCGAGCGGACGCGTCAGGATAAAGGCTGCCCAGAACAGCAGCACCTGTGACACCTGCGTGCGGAAATAGAGGATAGCCACCACGGCCAGGGCCGCGGCAAAAACAGCCGCGCCGCCCAGGAAGCCAAGGCCGGTGTCATCGGCCATCCAGTCGCCCAGGGCCGTCCCCAGGGTTTGCGAAAAGGTGATGGCCAGCCAGTAAAAGGCTTCGACCCGCGGCGTATTGACCGTATCGACCGAGATCGATTTTTCCACGGCATACCAGATGGCCAGAACGGCCACCACGCAGGCCAGAAGCACGGCCGAGCCGCCGGTATAGCCGATGCCCAGCGACCGATCAAAGAAATCGGCCATGGTGGTGCCGGCCGTTGTCGAGGCGATGATCGTCGCCCAGTAAAGCCAGGGATGGAATTTTTTCGCCACAATCTGCGCGATGACCAGCACGACCAGCAGCCCCAGGAAGATGAAGGTTCCGGTGAGATAACCGAGGTTCATCGTCATGGTGACGGTATCGCCGCCGGTTTCGCCCAGCGTGGTGGCCAGTATCTTGATGATCCAGAAGCCAAGCGTCACCGCCGGCACCTTGCTCAAAACCTCATCGCGGCGCATCTGTTCACTCCTGATCAAAAGGTGGTCTGAAGGGCGGCGTACCAGTTGTAGCGCGCGGTTTCGCCCGTGTTCTGAAGGTTTGGGCCGGCATAGGCCAGCAGGTGATAGTGGTCGTTCAGGTCATAGGTCAGGCCGCCACCTAACGCGGTGGAGGCCCGGCCGCCCTTCGCATCCGCCGTTTCGTGAACGATCTCGGCGCCGACATGCAGGCGGGGCGTCAGATCTCGCGTCACCACCCAGCCGGCCTGGCAGAAGTTTCGGGCATCCCCGCCGTGATTATAGAGGCAGCCGCCGCCACCAAAGGTCGACCAGCCGTCGCCGCTGCGGCCGATCCACACCGGCAGGAAGAAGGCGGAATGATCATCGCCGACCCTGTCGCTGGCGCTTTTCAGGATGACCCGCGGATAGACGGCCACATCCCAGCCAAAGCTTTCCTGATGCAGGAAACGGTACTTCGCCGCCAGTTCGATATTGCCGATGCCACCAACAGACCCGCCGCCGCTCTGATGCTCATATTCATACGGCACGGCGATATTGATATGCAGGTCGTGCGCCAGGCCATAGTTGAAATCGATGCCCGATGCACCGCCGAAGCCATCGCGCGTCGTCGAACCCGCCGTGAAATAGAAGGTCTCGAAATGATGCAGGTCGACCGGCACCGGATCGTCGGTAATAAACGGCGGACCGGCAAAAGCGGTGGCCGGCATGAACAACAGCGCAACGAGCAGGGAATGGTATTTCATGACACCTCGTTAAAGCGGCAAGCTGAAGCCAGGATGAGCGAATTAAGGCGAAATCAAGGCAGCCGAATATGTACGCCAAGGCCAATACTGCCTGACGGAGTGAACAGCTCGACCTCGGCAGCCAGACTGTCCGCGATAGTGCGCACAATTGCCAGGCCAAGCCCGCTGCCCGGCTTGGCCGCATCCAGGCGATGGAAGGGCCGGAACGCATCCGCACGCCCCTGCGGTGGAATGCCTGGCCCCTGATCGATAAGCGTAATAAGGGCGGGAGCAGTCTCTATACGGATCTCACTGTCTGGCGGCGCGTATTTGATGGCGTTGTCGAGCAGGTTACGCAGCATAAGGAATAGCAGCACAGGCTGACATTTAATCATGCCGGCACCACTGCCCTCCACCTCAATCGTCATGCCCTTCCCGGCGGCCAGGGATGCCACATCGGTGATGACATCCGTTAAAACCCTGTCCACGTCGCAGGTTTCATCCTGATCAGTCGCCTGCCGGACTCGCGCCAGGGTCAGTAACTGGTCCAGCAGACGCGATACCCGGTTTATGCCCTTCCCCAGAGCATCCACGGCCTGCTTGCGCTCGGCGGCGGTGCGCGCACCGGCGATCACCTCGGCCTGGAGGCTCAGCGCCGCCAGCGGGGTACGCAGTTCGTGAGCCGCATTGTCGGTAAAGAGGCGCTCCTGCTTCGCGGCGAGGTTTAGTTTCGCCAACAGGGCATTGAGCGCGTCCGCCAGCGGCATCAGGTCGTGCGGCAAGCCGCTGGCCGAAACCGGCGACAGGTCACCGGGTGATCTCTGCGCCACGTCACTGGCGAAATGCTCAAGGCCGCGCAAGCCCCAGCGGCTGCCGCGCCAGATGACGAGCGCCGATACCGGCAGGGCCAGGAACAAGGGCAGCAGCAGGCCATACAGGACGCGCCTTACCACTTCATCGCGGGCACGCAGCTTTTCGCGCACCTCGACCACGCCGCGCCCTTCAGGCAGCACGCGCGTATAGACGCGCCAGGCGCCGCCCTCCATCATGACCGTATGAAACCCTTCCGACAGGGGCACGCTCAGGGCCGCATTATCGGACGCCAAGGCCAGGCGTCCGTCACGCCAGACGCGGAAGCTGCGCCAACGCGCGTAATCGTCAAAGGCGGCGCGATCGGCGGCAGCAAGTCCCTGCCCCGTCACGGTAACTTTATTATCGGCTGACTGGCTAAGCAGCCACAGTTCGCTGGCCGAGGTAATCAGTTGTGAATCGTAGACCTCGTTGATTTCATCCCTGGCCGAAACAAAGGCGATGACGCCGATCAAAGCGATCACAAGGGCCAGTGGCGCGCCAATACCGATCAGCAGTTCGACGTGCAGCGGCCGCCGGGTCATGACCGCACCGTATAGCCGACGCCTCTAACGGTCTCGATAAGCCCGGCGCCCAGCTTGCGCCGCAGGGTATAGATGGCGGCCTCGATGGTGTTGCTTTCGGCGCCGGCCTCCCAGCCATAGATGCCGGCTTCGATATCGGCGCGGCCCACTACGCGGCCCGCCCGTTCCATCAGCAGGACCAGCACCTGGTATTCTCGCGCCGTCAACCGGACCAGATCGTCTGACTTTCGGACCGAACGCGCGGCGGTGTCGATCTCGATATCGCCACGCCGCAGGGTCGGTCTTGCCCGTCCGTGACTGCGGCGGCCGACGGCGCGCAGCCGCGCCATGAGTTCGGCCAGGGCAAACGGCTTGACGATATAATCATCGGCACCCAGATCGAGTCCTTCGATGCGCGCATCCAGGGCGTCGCGCGCGGTCATGATGATCACGGGCAGGTCTGCCTTCACCCGGACCGCGCGCAGGACATCAAGCCCCGACAGACCCGGCAGGTTTATATCGAGAAGGATGGCATCGAAGCCATCCGTGCGAACCGCCGCCAGGGCACTTTCGCCATCTCGCACCCAGTCCGGTATGTGCCCGGCCTGAGCCAAACCGGCCTTCAGCGCGGTCCCCAGCAGATCATCGTCCTCGACCACCAGAATGCGCATGTCAGATCCAGATCATCGCCAGCCATTCGTCTTCGGTTAACACCGTCACCCCCAGTTCGGCGGCCTTTTTCAGCTTGGAACCGGCGCCAGGACCGGCGACCAGATAGTCCGTCTTGGCCGAAACCGAACCGGCCACCTTGGCGCCCAGCCGTTCGGCCTGCGCCTTGGCCTCGTCGCGCGTGAAGCGTTCCAGCGAACCGGTAAAGACCACCGTTTTGCCGCTGACGGCGTGATCGCCGGCCACCGCCTCGGCATCCTGCACCCGCACCTGCTCCAGAAAGCGCTCGTAAATTTCACGCTGATAAGGATGCGCAAAATAGCTGACCAGGGCACCAGCCACCACAGGGCCGATCTGGTCCTGGTGCGAAATACCCTCGCGCGCCGCTTCATCGCCCTCAGCCGCAGCCACCATCACTTCATGGAAATGGCGTTCGCTGCCATAGGCGCGCGCCAGCAGGCGAGCGGTGGTTTCGCCGATATGCTTGATGCCGAGCGCGGCGATAAAGCGATCGAGCGGCAATTCGCGGCGCGTCTCGATGGCGTCGAACAGCTTGTCGATACCGGCAAAGGCGCGTTCGGAATCGGACAGGGCCCTGGCGGCGGCCTCGCCCTTCTTCTCCTGGCGCAGGGCCGATTGCCGCTTGCGTTCCTCCAGCACGGCAGCGCGAACCTGATCGGCGCGCTCATGCAGGCGGAAGATATCGGCGGGTTCGCTGAGGATTCCGGCGCGGTGGAATATCTCGATATTGCTTTCGCCGAGGCCCTCGATATCGAGCACGCGGCGGCTGACGACATATTTCAGGTATTCGATGCGCTGGTGCGGGCAGGCCTGATCACCTGAACACTTGCGCGCCACGCCCTCCTCGCCCTTGGCATTGATTTCGCGCACAACCTCTGTCTTGAGCGGACAGGGGCATACAGTCGGAAACTCATATTTCGGCGCACCGGTCGGCCGTTCGCTGAGTTCCACACCGACGATCTGCGGAATGACATCGCCGGCGCGCTGGACGCGGACCATGTCGCCGATATGGATGTCCTTGCGCTCGATCTCGTCGGCATTATGCAGGGTGACATTGGTGACCACCACCCCGCCGACATTGATCGGCTCCAGCCGCGCCACCGGCGTCAGCGTGCCCATGCGGCCAACCTGGATATCGACGGCCTGAAGGCGGGTCAGGGCCTGCTGCGCCGGAAACTTGTGGGCGATGGCCCAGCGCGGCGAACGCGACACGAAGCCCAGCCGGCGCTGCCAGTCGAGGCGATCGACCTTATAGACCACCCCATCGATATCATAGCCGAGGCCGGAGCGCATCAAACCTATATGATCATAAACCTCCAGCAGCCCTTTCGCGCCCTCGACGCGTTGCGAGTTCGGATTGACCTGGAAGCCCCACTGGCGGAATTTTTCCAGCGCCTCGGACTGAGTGGTGACAAAGTTTTCGTCACTGACCTCACCCCAGGCATAGGCGAAAAAGCGCAGAGGCCGCGAGGCCGTAATGCTGGCATCAAGCTGCCGCAGGGCGCCGGAGGCCGAATTGCGCGGATTGGCGAAGGTCTTGGTGCCCTCAGCCTCTGCCTTCGCATTCATCTCGGCGAATTCCTTGAGCGGCATATAGACCTCGCCGCGGATTTCGATGCGGTCCGGAAAGTCGGCGCCATTCAGACGGTGCGGCACGTCCCTGATCGTCTTGGCGTTCTCGGTGATGTCCTCGCCGGTGCGGCCATCGCCGCGCGTGGCGGCGCGCACCAGTTCGCCCTTCACATAGAGCAGGCTGCACGACACGCCGTCGATCTTTGGCTCGGCGGCGAAGGCAACCACCTCCTCTTCCGGCAGGCGCAGGAAGCGGCGAATACGATCCTCGAAATCGGTCACATCTTCCGCGGCGAAGGCATTATCCAGCGACAGCATAGGCACGCCGTGCTGAACCGGCGAGAACTTGGCCGAGGCCACGCCCCCAACGGTCTGGGTCGGGCTGTCCGGCGTTTTCAGGTCTGGGAATTCGGCTTCCAGCGCCCGCAGTTCGGCTTCCAGCGCGTCATAGTCCGCATCGGTCAGCTCCGGCGTTTCCTGGTTATAATACAGGTCGCGGTGATAGCGGATCTGTGTGGCAAGCTCGGTATGGCGGGCGCGGGCGTCATCGATAGTCATGAAGGGCCTCTGGTCGTTTCGCCCTTTCTACTGCCACACTCACCCCAGATTGTCAGTATTGTTCCACGGTTCATCCCCGCGTGTTTCCAAGCTGCGGCGCGTCAGCAGATAGCAGAGGATGATCAGGCAATAGAGCGCCCCAACCACCAGGCCGAAATTGATATAGCTGTGCAGTTTGCCGGCAAATTCCGGCGTGTAGCGGTATTGCAGTCCATAGGTATGCAGGGTGACGCCAACGCAGATGCCCACAGTCAGCAAGGCGCTGTAGGCAAAATGAACGACAAGCAGGATAATCTCGCGGATAAACCTGAGCATGGCCGCCTCCTGGCGCTCTGTCAAAAGAGCTCGGCTATTATACGCCTTCCGGGGCCTTAAGTCGAATGGCGGCCGCGCGGGCCTCCGGCGTGATCTCGGCGCCGGAAAGCATCCGCGCCAGTTCTTCCAGCGCGGCATCGGGTTCCAGAACGGTCACGGTCGAGCGCACGCTGTCATTATGCTCGGCCTTGGAGACCTTGAGGTGCTGATCGCCGCGCGCCGCCACCTGCGGCGAGTGCGTAACCACGATCACCTGCTGGTTCTGCGCCAGGCGCTTGAGCCGCAGGCCCACGGCATCGGCCACCGCGCCGCCGACGCCCTGGTCGACCTCATCGAAAATCATAACGGGGCCAGTTGTATTCTCACCGCCACGAGACGCCAGCGCCGCCTTCAAGGCCAGAGCGAAACGCGCCAGTTCGCCGCCGGAAGCGATGGCGCCCAAGCCCCCCCACTCTGCGCCCGGATTGGTCTTGACCTCAAATTCGACGATATCCCCGCCGGTCTGGCCATAGCGTTCCGGCTCCAGCGGCCGCAGGGCGACGCGGAAACGCGCCTTGTCGAGCTTGAGCGGCACCAGTTCGCTCATCACCGCCGCGGCCAGTGCTTCGCCGGCCCGCCCGCGTCTGGCGCGCAGGGCCTCGACGGCGGCGTGGAAATCCTTCTGCGCCGCGTGCATGGCGATGGTCAGGCGGCTTAAGTGCGCATCCAGGTCTTCGATCTGATTCAGACTGGCGGCGATACGGGTGCGCTCCTTCGGCAGGTCTTCGACCAGTACGCCGAGCTTACGGGCCATGGCGCGCAGGGCGAACAGGCGCTCCTCGACGCGGTCCAGTTGCCCAGGCTCGACATCAAGGCTATCGGCCGCCTGATCCATCAGGGCCAGGGCCTCATCGGCGGCGATCAGGGTGCGATCGAGCGCATCGGCCGCCGCCGTCAGCCGCGCCAGCACCGGATCTTCCGAGGTGGCCCCGGCCTGCATGGCGCGTGTGCGGGCATGATCGAGCGCGCGGAACGCCTTGACCAGGCGCTGCGACAACTGCTCGCCACCGACGGCTGAACGCGCCTCGCTGATATCCTCCAGCGCACGCTCACCGGCCCCCAGCAGGGCGCGCTCCGAGGCCAGTGTCGCCTCTTCATCGGGCTGCGGATTAAGCCGGTCCAGTTCCTGCAAACGCAGGGTCAGGGTTTCCAGTTCGGCCTTGTCGGCACTGGCCCGCTTCATCAGGTCGCGGTGTTCGTCGCGGATCGCCTTCAGCGCCTTCCAGCTTTCGGAAACCTTCGCCAGTTCCGGGCCGCAGGCGCCATAACTATCCAGCATCCCCAGATGCGAGCGGGCATCGAGCAGGCCCACCGTTTCGTGCTGGCCGTGGACCTCCAGCAGGCTGTCACCCAACGCCTTGAGCACGGCTACGCTGACCGGCTGATCATTGACGAATGCCTTGGAGCGGCCATCGCGGCCGACCACGCGACGCAGCAGCAGGGCCTCGCCGGGTTCGAGTGCCAGGCCCTTGTCTTCAAGAAACTCATACAGCGGATGCGTCGCCACGATCTCGAATTCGGCCGTCACCGACGCCTGCGGCGCACCAGCGCGAATCAGGCCGGTATCGGCGCGCGCTCCCGTGGCAAGGCCCAGGCTGTCTAGCAGAATCGACTTGCCCGCACCGGTCTCTCCGGTCAGCACGCTGAGACCCTGGCGGATATCCAGTTCCAGCCGGTCAACCAGGACCACATCGGCAATCGTCAAACGTGTCAGCATCGGGCACCGAATCAAGAAGGCGACTGCCGATTCACCGGCAGCCGCCCCATACAATCACACAAATGAGAACAATTCAAGAACTCGAAATCTCCTCCCTACGAAGTGGGGAGGTGGCATTTGCGAAGCAAATGACGGAGGGGCGCCCCTCCACCGCTTCGCGGTCCCCCTCCCCATCAAAATGGGGAGGAGATTCTATTAATTGAACTTCCAGAAGCTCAACCAGCTTTTCTTATTTTTCAGGTCCGGCGCTTCCGGTCCCTTCTTGCCCTTCGGATCGGGAGCAACGGCCGGCGTGGCGCCCTTTTCCTTCAGGAGCTTGTAGGCGGCCGAATACCAGCGGTCGCCCGGATAGTTATAGCCCAGCACAGCGGCGTCACGCGTCGCTTCGTCGTGCAGGCCCATCATTTCATTGGCTTCAACCAGACGGTAAAGCGCTTCCGGCGTGTGGCTGGTGGTCTGGTAATCGCTGGCCACGGTCTTGAAGCGGCCAATGGCGGCCAGCGGCTGGTTGTCGTTGAGATACCAGCGGCCGACATCCATTTCCTTGCCGGCAAGCTGATCCTGCACCATGTCGAGCTTGATGCGTGCGTCCTTGGCGTATTCGCTGTCAGGATAACGGCGCACCACATCGGTCAGCAGGGCCTTGGCGCTGTCGGTATAGCCCTGGTCGCGGCCGACATCGACGATCTGTTCAAAGGCGCAGATCGCCTTCATGTAATAGGCATAAGGGGTCAGTTCGCTGCCCGGATAGAGCTTGATGAACTGGTCGGCGGCGGCGGTCGCCTCGACATATTTATCGGCCTGGTAGTTGGCGTAGATCGTCATCACGATGGCGCGGCGCGACCATTCGGAATAGGGATGCTGGCGCTGGACTTCCTCGAAATAGGTGACGGCGTCGGACCAGCTCTTTTCGTCCAGCTTCTGCATACCGGTCTGGTAGAGCAGTTCCACCGGACGCTCCTCATAGACCAGATGCTCTTTCGGTCCCTTGCCGGCGCAGGCGGTCAGACCGGCTACGGAGACACTGGCCAGCAGGATAACTATGGCCGATTTCTTGAGAAGCCCCACAACGCTCAACCTATTCATCCTCTTGATGACAGCCGTTAGACCGGCCGTAAAATCTTTGTTCGAGGATACATCTACACGAGCGCAGCGCGCGCGCCAACCGTAATTAACCAGTCAGCCGACATCCGCCAGAGCCGCGCCGCGGGTGACGATGCGGTAGGCATCCGGACGCGACAATAGGGCACGGACCAAGGCATTATTAAGGCCGTGGCCGGCACGGATTCCTTCAAACCTGCCAAGAATGGGCATACCCAGCACATACAGGTCGCCGATGGCATCGAGCGCCTTGTGGCGGACGAATTCGTCGGCGAAGCGCAGGCCGCCTTCATTGAGGATCACATCGCCATCGATGACGATGGCATTATCCAGCGAACCGCCGCGGGCCAGGCCGGCCTTGCGCAGGGCTTCGACGCCTTCCAGGAAGCCGAAGGTGCGCGCCGCCGACAGTTCGTCGCGGAAGGACTGCTCGGTAATGGCGAGATCGACCACCTGATGGCCGATCGGGGTGCCCGGAAAGTCAATTTCAAAACGGACTTCAAACTGGTCGGCCGGCAGCAAAGCGGCGCGCTTGTCGCCTTCGATGACTTCCACCGGCGCAAGGATCTCAATGACCTGCTGCGGCACGGCCTGGCGGCGGAAACCGGCCTGATCGAGCAGTTGCACGAACGGCAGGGCCGAGCCATCCATGATCGGCACTTCCGGGCCATCCAGTTCGACAATGACGTTATCGATGCTCAGGGCGGCGAAAGCGGCCATGACGTGTTCGATGGTCGAGACGGACACACCGGCGGCATTGGTGATGACGGTGCCCAGGGTCGTCTTGGTGACATTATGGGCCAGGGCCGGCACGCGGTTATCGCGGTCGGTGATATCGGAGCGCACGAACACGACACCGGCGCCAGCGGGCGCCGAACGCACGACCATACGCACAGGCACGCCCGTATGCACGCCGATACCGGCGATGATGGCCGCATGGGCCAGGGTCTGTTCGTTCTGATCAGGTAACATGACGCTCACCTTCTTGCCGCCCCCGCGTACATAAATCCGGCGCAAAAAAAATGCGGGCGCATTTCTGGCCCGCATTCGATATCTCATTTTTGGCGCCCGTTCACAAACGAACTTCTATTTCCGTTTGTAACGCCTTGCTTAACAAGCTTTTAATTAGCGAGGCGCCTTAAGAAAGAAGGGATTTCCAGATCGTCCTCCGTATCCATTGACGGCTGGACTTCCGAGCGCGTGGCCGGGTTCAGGCTGGACTTAGGCTGAGCGGCCGAAGCCTGGCCGGGCACATAGCGATCGGCCTCGTCCTGGATCGGGGCGGATTGGGCCACAGGTGCGGCCGGGGCGCTCTGGCGCTGCGGGAAAAGGCCGCGCCAGAAGGATTCACGACCTTCTTCCTCGGTATTCAGGCGCGGCGCGGGCGCCGGCTGGCTGGGGCGAGGCGCTGCGGTATGGGCGTAGGGATTGGGGCGCTGGATCTGCGGGGCAACGGCAGGACGCGGCGCGGGGGCCGGTGCTGATGCGGCGGGCGTTTCCTCGTCTTCGACCATCGGGTCGACGATCCGGCTGATGACGCGCGGTTCCTGCGCCTGGACAGAGGGCTGAACCGGGGTTTGGACAGGCGCAGCCGCCGGCGTGATGGCCGGCTGGGCCGGGCGCTCTTCAAACAGGCTGGAACGGGCTGCGGGCTGGGCAGCGACAGGCGTTACCGGTGCCGAAGCAACGGGTGCGGGACGGGCTTCCGCCACAGGGGCCGGAACGGGTGCTGGAACCGGAGCGGCAGCCGGTGTTTCGGTGCGCGAACCATAGCCGAGGCCGAAGGTCGGGGCCGGCGTGGTGGTTTTCGGCGTCGAATGGGCGTTGGTCAGCGGTGTTTGCAGGGCCACACCGTCCATGCCGGTGGCAACGACGGATACACGCAGCTTACCTTCCAGATTCGGATCGAAAGCGGCGCCGAAAATGATATTGGCTTCCGGATCGACTTCCGAAGAAATGGCATTGGCCGCTTCATCAACCTCATGCAGGGTCATGTCGAGACCGCCGGTGACGTTCACCAGCACGGCCTTGGCGCCCTTGAGCGAGGTTTCGTCGAGCAGCGGGTTCTGGATGGCGTTTTGAGCGGCCAAGAGCGCGCGGTCTTCGCCGGAGGCTTCGCCGGTGCCCATCATGGCCTTGCCCATATCGGACATGACCGAGCGCACGTCGGCGAAGTCGAGGTTGATCAGGCCCGGCAGGACCATGAGATCGGTGATAGAGCGGACGCCGGCGTGCAGCACCTGGTCGGCCATGCCGAAGGCTTCGGCAAAGGTGGTGCGCTCATTGGCGATGCGGAAAAGGTTCTGGTTCGGGATGACGATCAGGGTATCGACATAGCGTTGCAGCTCGGAGATGCCGGCATCAGCCAGGCGCATCCGGTGACGGCCTTCAAAGGTGAAAGGCTTGGTAACCACGCCGACCGTCAGGATGCCGCGCTCGCGGGCGCACTTGGCGATGATCGGCGCCGCACCGGTGCCGGTGCCGCCGCCCATTCCGGCGGTGATGAACACCATGTGCGCCCCTTCGAGGTGCTCGGTGATCATGTCGGACGATTCTTCAGCGGCGGTCATGCCGACTTCGGGATGCGCACCCGCGCCCAAGCCTTGCGTGATGCCGACACCGAGCTGGATGCGCGCTTCGGTGCGCGAAAACTGAAGCTGCTGCGCGTCGGTATTGGCGACGACGAACTCCACACCCTCGAGGCCGGCTTCGATCATGTTGTTTACGGCGTTGCCCCCGGCTCCGCCCACTCCAAACACGACGATACGCGGCTTCAATTCTGTTGCGCGCGGCGCAGAAAGATGAATTGCCATGTTATCCAGTGAACCTTTCATGATCTCTCCCATTCGGTTCTCCGTCCGGGATGAACGAATGAGTTTTCCGATCCCCGATGCCAGGGTCTTATGAGACTACAACTATGCTTAACGAATAGTTACCCGATAACTTGAGTCGGCTAAAAAGGAACCTGTTTTGGTAAGATTTTTTAACCAAAGTTACCGAAGTATGACTTTTTACACAGGCATTGAGTCAGAAAGGAGTCACGCGGGTTGCGTTTTTCGCGCGGAGCGTGAGCGTCCCTTTCCAGAGGGTTAACGCATCGCTTTGAGGGGCGGTAAGCGCTTAGTGATTTGCCAGCGCCCGGGAAGCGCAAGGACGGACACGACAAACCCTCTCCCGTTTCCGGCAGAGGGCTCATTCTAGTGAACTGATTTGCGCGAATGACGAAGCCTAAAGATTGCTTTTCAGCCAGTCGATGACGCGGGCAATGATATTGCCGCTGCCGCCGCTGGGCGCATCCTTCGGACCGATCTTGGCGGCCATGATCTTTTTGACCGGCACGACGTCGCGCGGCCCGTAGAGCGTGCGCAGGATCACCCCGGCGGTGGCGGCGAAGGACGGACCGGCGGCGGCGTCACCCAGGTGCGGGACGCGCATGGGGCGGCCCAGGCGGCACGGCCGGTCGAAGACGCGGATGGCCAGTTCGCGGACGCCGGCCAGTTGCGAAGCACCGCCGGTCAGGACGATGCCGGCACCGGGCTCGATCTGGACGCCGGACGCCTTGATCTTCTCGCGCAGCAGCTCGAAGGTTTCCTCCACGCGGGGGGCGATAATGCCCTTGAGGATCGAACGCGGCACGGTGATCGGTGCGCCGCCCCGGTCATCGCCGCGTGGCGGGGCCTCGACCGTTTCGCGGTCTTCGTGGGCCGAGGCGATGGCCGAGCCATGCAGGGTCTTGATGCGTTCCGCGCCGGCCAGGGTGGTGGAAAGCCCACGGGCGATATCGGCCGTGACATGGCTGCCGCCAACATTCAGGCAATCGACATGCACCAGGGTGCCATTGGCGAAGATGGCCGCGGTCGTGCTGCTGGCGCCCATATCGATGCAGATGCAGCCCAGCTCCTTCTCGTCTTCTTCAAGCGCGGCCACGGCGGCGGCCAGCGGCGCGCAGACAATGGCCTGGACTTCCAGGTGCGCCAGGCCGACGCAGGTATTGATATTGTTGAAGACGCTTTCGTCGATGGTCACGACCAGCAGTTCGAGGCCGAGATTGCGCCCGTTCAGGCCGCGCGGATCGCGCACGCCATACTGGTCGTCGACGCTCCACGACACCGGCAGCAGGTGGATGGCGCGGCGGTTGGGGAAGCGCACCTGCGCCAGGGCCGAGGCGATGGCGCGGTTGAGATCCTGGTCGGAGATCGGCTTGAGGCCCAGCGACACCTGGGCAGAGACCTTGTGCGAGGCCGTCTGCGCGCCAGGAATCGTGACGCGCACGCCCTGGATCGACACATTGGCCATGGCCTCGGCGCGTTCCACGGCCTGGGCGATGGCCTGCGAGGCCGCCTCCATGTCGATGACCGAACCGGCGCGGATGCCCTTTGACTGGACGTAACCAACACCTGCGACGCGGATCGACTGGTCGGACTGGCGCGCGCCTTCGGGCCGCATGATGAAGCAGCCGATCTTCGAGGCGCCGAGATCGAGCGAGGCAATCAGCCCCTGCGATGCGGGCGGGCGACCGGCGGTGTCTCCGCCCGCGGCGGGCGCGAGACGGGCTTTTGCCGCCTCGGGATTAAGGGCGGCGGCTTTAGCGTTTTGGCGATCTTCAAATCTGGACATGAGTTTCTACTTTGTCAGACTTAGGGGAGGACAACGGCGGCGGGGGGGGAGGCGGGGTGCGCTTCAAGCGGCACCACGACGAGGGAATCGGGATCGAGCAGGTCGATGGAGGCAAAGCCCTGATCCAGCACGCGCTGCTGCGCGATCAGGACATCGAGACGGGCCATGGCCTGTTCCTGGTTAAGCGCCGGCAGCTTGATGACCGCGCCGTTCTTCAGCAGGATATTCCAGCGGCGCGTATTGACGCGCTGCAGGGCGTAGGTCTGTTCCAGCAGGGCCGGGCGCTGGCGCATCAGCTCGATAATGGCGGGCGCGGCTTCATTGGCGCCCTCCCCCACCACGAACGGCAGGTCGGCAAAGCGCGTCGATACGGCTTCGGGGATAATATTACCCTCGTCATCGATGACGGTATTCTTGCCATTATACTGCCAGACGGCCAGGCGCGGCCGCTCGACCACCTCTATGATCAGCACGCCGGGAAACTGGCGGCGCACGGTGGCGGATTTCACCCAGCCGACATTCTCGACGGCCTTCTGGACATCGGCGAGATTCATCAGGGCGAAGGGCTGGTCCTTCTCGAACTTGAGCGCCTGGCGCACATCGGGCGAGGCTTCGGGGCTGACATTGACAAGCTGGATTTTTTGCAGTTTCAGACCGATGGAGGCCAGTCGCGCATCGGCAAAATTGGTGATGGCGCTGCCCAGGGCTTCGGCGCGATGGCCGGTCAGAAGCACGACGGAAAGCAGGCCGGCGATCACCAGAACCGCCAGCCAAGCCGTCAGTTCGTTGGGCATATGGACGGTGCCGATGACGCTCGCCTTGCCCGCCGGCGCGCCCTTGCGCCCGGAAGACCGGCCTGCCGCGCGCGGCTTCGCCCCGGCGCGTCCCGCAGGCTTCGCCGCCGGTTTCGTGTCGGCGGGGCTGGCTTGACGTCTGCCACCTCGGACGACAGCGGGCATGGGCACTCTCCAATTCATCATGGCCAAGGGTTCTCTGGCCACAGTCTGTCCGGAAAAAGAGCGTGTCCGCCGCGCGCTCGATCACGCACGCTTCGTCAACACTCCCGCCCGGCTGGTAAGCGCCTATAAAAGCCAGAACGTCCTTAATAGAGTGATAACGACCGCGAAAATCGTAAGGAAATTGTAACGATATGTGCCGGAAGTCCGCCGCGGCTTGTATAGCTGCGCCTCTGCGCCTAACTTGGCGGCATGGCCTCCAAGACAACCCTCAATGCCCAGAACCTGGAAAGCCTGGGCGCCGCGCATCTGGCCCGGCTGCTGATCGAGATCAGCGAGGGCAATGCCAACGCCAAACGCCGGCTGCGCCTCGAACTGGCCGGCAGCGAAAGCCCGTCGAAGCTCGGTAACGAAATCCGCAAACGCCTGACCGCCATAGGTTCGGCGACGACCAATGTCGGCTGGCGGACACTGAAGGGCTTCCGCGCCGACCTGAATACCCAGCGCCGGCTGATTGCCGAACAGGTGACGACCGCCGCGCCGCAGGATGCCTACGAGCTAATCTGGCAGTTCATTGCCCTGGGAGACGCGGTTATCGAACGCACCAGCGATGCCTCGGGCGGCGTGCGCGAGATCATGGCCAGCGCCTGCCAGGATGCGGCGGCGATTACAGCCGTGGCCAGACCCGCCGTGGACGATCTGGTGACGCGGATCACCGCCGCGCAGATAGCCAACAACTATGGCCAGAACGACGCGCTTATCCCGTTGCTGGCGCCTTTTCTCGGTGAAGAGGGCTTGATTAAACTGCGGACCGCGATACTGGCCGCCGCCAGGGAGCCGGTGGTTTCACCGGCCACACGACCGCGGCCGGTGAAGCGGTGGCGCAAGCGGGTGCTGGCCACTTCCGAAGCCCTGCGCAAACGCACGCGGGCCGAAAGTACGCGGGCCGCCCTGCTGGCGATTGCCGATGCCCTTGGCGATGTCGACGCCTTCATCGCCCTGATGGCCGACTCCTACCTGCCGGCCACTGCCGCGCAGATCGCACATCGCCTGCTCAAGGCGGGTCGCGCGGCCGATGCGCTGAAGGCACTGGACGCCGCCCGGCAAAACCCGCGTTTCGAAATGCCGGCCGAGTGGATCAATGCCCGGATTGAGGCGCTGGAGGCTCTGGACCGCAAGGATGAGGCGCAGGATGTGCGTCTTGAGCGCTTCCGCCGCACTTTACAGGCGGATTATCTGCGCGCTTACCTCAAGCGCCTGCCCGATTTCGACGATATCGAGGCCGAAGATGCGGAACTGGATCGGGTCATGGGGTGGCCCGACGCCAATGTGGCGCTTGCGCTGCTCATCGGCTGGCCGTCGTTTGATAGGGCGGCGCACCTGGTCATCGACCGGGTGCGCGAGATGGACGGCAACGAGGCCGAACGCCTGACCTATGCCGCCGACCGCCTGTCGTCGCGCTATCCGCTGGCGGCCCTGCTGCTCCAGCGCCAGATCGTCGAGGCGCGGCTGGCGTCCTTCAGTGAAGCGGCGCACGAAGCCGCCGTCCTGCCTTTTCTGGAAGCCGAAAGCCTGGCGCGGCATATCGACGACTTCGGCCGCCACGAGCCGCATGACATCTGGCGGAAAAAACTGGCAAGCAGCTATGCGCGCCGCTCGATTTTCTGGAAGGGACTGCCTTAGGCCGTAGACTCATAACGCTTTGATCCAGATTCTGGTGGCGACGATCTTTACGGCTGCCAGAAAATTCAGAGGGTTTTTGTCGTAGCGAGTGGCAATACCTCTGAATTGCTTGAGTTTATTGAAGAAGCGTTCGACCA